>JAXLRB010000022.1:0-71860 GCA_046331325.1 Vicinamibacterales bacterium
GGACGTCCGGCCGCAGCCGCCGCGCGCGCGGCCTCCACGCGCAGCACGTCGAGCACCGTGCGCAGCCACGATGCGCTCGCCACGAGTCCCCCCGCCTGATACTGCGCCCACGCGCCAAACGCGCGGGTCGCCAGGTATCGCCGAATCAGCGGCGAGAAGGCGCCCCGTTCCGCCTCGACCCACCACGCATCGAGAACCGGCACGAGGTCCGGCGACGGCGCCCACGTCCACGGCGGGCGGCAGGTGGCGGCCACGCGCGCGTGCGTCCGTTCGGCAGCGCCGGGCGACGATGACACACGCGCGAGCGCGAGCGGACGCGCGAGGATCTCGCGCGTGGACTCGGCCAGCGAGCCGCGGCGCGGCGTCCACGCGGCCAGCACCGACGCCTGGTGCATCAGCGCCGCCACCACGTCATCGATCGCCGCCTCCACCGCGTCCGGCCCGGCCAGCGTCTCGACGACGTGCGCCTCCCAGAGCGTGAGCGTCTCGAGATCCATCAGCACGCGATCGTTCAGCGCCGGCGGCAGTTCGCCACGCGCGTCGAGGCCCTCCGGCGTCTCGCGCCCCGGCACGGCGGACGGGCCGGGCACGATCGTCACGGGCCCGGCCTGCGACGCGAGCAGATCGAGCGCCGTCGGACAGACGTGCGACAACGACACGCGGACGCCACGATCGTCGATCAGCGCCACGCGCGGGAAGTGCTGGCACGTGGACGGCAACGCCGCATAGCCCAGCGTGGCGTGCACGGCGCACTCGTGCGACGCGGACTCCGGTGGTGCACCGGCTCTCGGCCGATGGAACACGCACGCGCCGTCCCGCTGTCGCAGCGTGCCCGCCATCCCCGGCGGCGCCTCGGCACTCTCGAGCAGCCACGCCGTGCGTCCATCGATGGTGGTGAGCCGGCCGCGCGTGACCGCGTCGTCGATCGCCGGCACGACCGTGTCTTCGACCGGCAGCGGCCAGCCGGCCGTGCAGCACACGCCGCTGTGGCGGCAGGCGTAGTGCACGTGGCACGAGAGCCAGAGCGTGGACGTCACGGGCGATCGCGGCCCCGCGCCTAGTCGCGGTAGAGCTCGCCCCGGAGGTACTTCAGGCCCGAGTCGCACACCACGGTGACGACGCGCGATCCAGGCGGGAGTGACTTCGCGCGCTGCAGCGCCATCCACACGTTGGCGCCCGACGACGTGCCGCCCCAGATGCCCTCTTCGCGCGCGAGCCGGCGCGCGGTGGCCATCGCGTCCGCATCGGTCACGGGCAGGATGGCGTCGGCGAGGTCGGCCTGGAAGTTCGCCGGCACGAAGCCGGGCCCCGTGCCCTCGATGCGATGGCCGCCGGTGGGCGCCAGTCCCGAGAGCGTGCGGCTCTCGGCCGGCTCACCGGCCACGCAGCGCACGCCTGGCACCCGTGCCTTGAGACGTGCGGCATTGCCCGAGAAGCAACCGGCGGTGCCCACCATCATCACGAACTCGTCGACGCGTCCGCCAAGCGTCTCGACGACCTCGTCGGCCATGCCGCGATAGCCGCCGGGGTTGTCGGGATTCGTGAACTGGCTGGTCCAGAACGTGCCGGCCTCGCGGTGCAGCTCGCGCACACGGGCGTCCATGCGCTGCATCAGGCCGGCGGTGATCTTGCCGCCTTCGCACGGCAGCACCTCGAGCGTGGCGCCGAAGGCGCGCATCGTCTGCAGCTTCTCTTCCGAGAAGGCGTCGGACGACACGAAGTGGGCGCGCACGCCGACCATCGCGCACACCATCGCCAGCGAGCTGCCGGTGCTGCCGCCGGTCCACTCGATGAGCCGCCCGCCCGGCGCCAGTTCCCCGCGCGCCATGGCGCCCTGCACCATCGAGAGGGCCATGCGGTCTTTCATGCTGCCGGTGGGATTGGCGCCTTCCCACTTCACCCAGATCTCGACGCCGTTGTCCGACGTGACCTTCTCCAGCTTGACGAGCGGCGTGCCACCGATTTGCATGGACGTGATCCTATCGCGCGTCCGGCCCCGCGCGCGTTCCGGATCGTGCACGTGTTGCGCGTGCAGCAGCCAGCCCCAGGCGCTAGCCGCTACACGTCTCCCTGCACCACCGCGTCCGCTTCCATCTCCACCAGGTACTCGTCGCCGATGAGCCGCGCCTCCACCAGCGTGTTGGCGGGCTGGATCGCGCCGAAACGCTCGCCGTGCGCGCGGGCCACGGGTTCCCAGTGGGCACGGTCCGACACGAAGACGCGCGTGCGCACCACCTGATCGAGCCGTCCGCCGAGCGACTGCAGCGCGCCGGCGATCTTGTCGATCACGGCGTGCGTCTGCGCGGCGGCATCGGCGCCGCCGAGTACGCGGCTGCCGAGCGTGGCGGTGGTGCCGCTGACATGGATGCGATCGCCGATCCGCGTGGCCCGCGAATAGCCGGCCATCGGCTCCCACGGTGTGCCACTGAAGCACTTCGTCGTGCCGTGCGGTCCCGGCCGCACCTCGTACGGCGGCGGAAACGACTCGAGGTGATGGCTGAGATCCCCCGACGCGGTGAGGAACGGGGGCACGCGATACTCGTCGCCACAGTCGCCGGGAATCGGCGCGAGCGTGGCGATGGCCGCCTCGAGATGCGCGCGGTCGTCGGCCGACAGGGTGAACGAGAACGCGCGCAGGTTGTCCTCGACGTGCGCGCGCTCGCCGAGCCGGGCGCCGACGATCACGCCGGCCACGCCTTCCTGGTCGAGGATGTGGCGCGTGGCGACATTGGTGAGCGACACGCCGTGACGATCCGCCACGTCCTTCGCCGCGCGCAGCACGCGCTGCAGGGCCGGCCAGCCGCCGGCTTCGCGGATGAAGCGGGCGTACTTCATCTGCGACCACGTGCCGGTGCGCTCCCAGTCGGGCTCCTCGGCGCCGAGCCACTTCTCGCTCAGCCAGCCGCCGCACACCGTCCCATACGCGAGCAGCGACACCGGGTACTCGGCGCACAGCGCCGCCAGCTTGCCGGCGGCGCGTCGATCGATGAGCGACGCGCTCACCTGGTTCGACACCACCTCGATGCCGCTGGCGAGCACGACGCGCAGGTGCGCGGCGTCGACGTTGGTGAGGCCGAGATGGCGGATCAGGCCCTCGCGCTTCAGGTCCTGCAGATGGAACAACGTCTCGAGCCACGACGGATCGGCGTAGTTCCAGGCGTGGAACTGCAGCAGATCGATGGCCGGCATGCGCAAACGGTCGAGCGAGCGCTGGATGGCGGCGCGCACGTCGTCGCGCGACACCGGTCCGGGCTTCGGCACCCACTTCGTGAACAGCTGCAGCCGCGCGGGATCGCCGGCAGCGCGGCAAGTGCCGGCGATGATCTCGGCCGAGCCGTAGTGATCGGCCATGTCGAACGACGTGCAGCCGGCCGCGATGTACGGCTCCATCGCCGCGGCCGCGGCCGCGGGATCCACCGTGCGGCCGTCGCGCTCCATGTCGGCGATCTGCCAGAGGCCGGTGACCAGCCGCGAGATCTCGAGGCCGGGGGCAAGGGCGATGCGGGGCACGCTGAACACGGACACGATCTCCTATTCGGGCGGCAGCTCGGCGAAGCGCGCGGCCACGTCGACGCCGCTCGCCCGCAGCCGCGACATCTCTCGGGCGTAGACGACGCTGCCGATCGCCATCACGATGATCCAGAGCGGCGTCGACCGGAAGTACCACGCCGCGGCCGGGCCGGTGAGGTCCTTCCACGTGTGCACGGCGAGGAACAGCCCCAGCACCAGCGCACCGAGCACGGCCACGGGCACCTGCTGCGATCGCGACGGCAGCACCGACACGCGCGCGGCCAGCGCCGGGTTGGTCGAGGGCAGCGCCAGCACGGCCACGGCCATGAGCAGGAAGTTGATCAGCATCGAGGTGACGAGGATGTCGACGCCGAGGAAGAAGTCGCCGGCCACGTGACTGCCGATGACACCCAGCGTGGCCATGCCGGCGCTGGCCACGATGGCGATGTGCGGGGTGCGCAGCGTGGGATGCACGGCGGCCACCGCCGAGGGGAAGATGCCGTCTTCCGCCCACGCGAACATCAAACGCGACACGCCGAGCAGCATCGCCGGCAGGTCCTTGATCAGCGCGATGGCGGCGCTCGACACGATCACCACCGTCCAGAAGGGCGGCAGCACCTCACCGAGCAGGCCGGGCGCGGTGAGATCGCGCGTGCGCGCCTGATCGGCGATGTAGCTCCACGGCACCGTGTGATACACCGCCGCGGTGAAGAGGAAATAGAACACCGCCACCGAGCCCACGGCGATGAAGATGGCCAGCGGCAGGTCGCGGCTCGGGTGCCGCGCTTCCCCGCCGGCCTGCGCGATCGAGTCGAAGCCGATGAACGACGCGAAGAGCGTGGCCGCCGCCGGCAGCAGCACCGCCGACATCGGCGACGCCACGGCGACGGGCGGCGCGACGGTGGTGCCGTGGCCGATGGCGGCGAGGAAGTCGGACGGGTCGTGCGCGAAGCCGGCCACGATCACGACGGCGCCGAGCGCGAAGGTGAGGAACATCAGCGGCACCATCAGCCGCTCGTAGGCCTTCACGCCACGCAGGTTCACGGCGGCCGCGGTCCACAGGAAGCCGAGCGCCACCGCGAGCCGCACGGCGCCCGATTCGAGCGCGGCGGCGGCGCCGGTCCACTGCACGGCGAGCGCGATGTCGCGCAGGAACGGCGCGATCAGGTACGACACGACGCCGGTGGCCACGCACAGCGAGAACCACTGCGAGAACGAGGCGATGAAGCCGAGATAGGGCGACAGCGATCGGCTGGCGTAGATGTAACTGCCGCCGGCGCGCGGCATGGCCGAGGCGAGGATCGCGTAGGCGAGGCCGGCGAACACCGCCGGCACGGCGCCCAGTACGAACGCCGGCAGCACCCACGGGCCCACGCCCGGCACGCTGCGCTGGATCATGAACGGCAGCACGTTCAGCCCGGCGCCCACCATCGAGCAGATGCCCGTGGCGGTGAGGCCGAGCAGCCCCATCTCGCGCGCCAGCGCGGCGCGCGGCCGTCCGGCGTCGCTCACTTGCGCGCGGGCACGGCGGGCAGGCCGGCCTGTTTCATCGAGGCGAAGAGCGTGATGTGCGTCTCGACGATGCGCTTCTTCTCCTCTTCGTTCACCTCGGTGGTCCAGATGCCGCGCTCGGTGGTGCCGCCGAGCACGATGCCGTCGGTGCGCGGCATCGAATGCACGAAGAGGTTGCGCTGACTCTGCGGGATGTTCACGCCGCCGCTCGTCGCGTAGGTGACTTCACTCTGCGGCGGCAGCAGCACGAGCAGGCCGCGCACCGGCGTGATTTCGTCGTCGCCGAAGAGGGCCTTGGCGCCGAGACCGGTGCAGTTGACGATGAGGTTCTCGGGCAGCGCTAGCAGATCCTTCGGCGACTCGAACTTGCGGATGACGATCTGCCCGCCGAAGCGGAGCACGTCGTCGATCATCGCCGGCAGGTAGATGTTCGGCTCGATGCGCAGATCGGGACGTTCGACGCAGTACTGCGTGGGGAACGGGTGCTCGCCGGGGCCGAGCAGCGTCTGCTCGGGCATCAGGTGCCGTGGCAGCAGCGCGTTCTCGCCGCTGGCCGCCTGCGCGAAGTCGGTCGGCGCGTAGTTCTGGATCCACGAGATGCCGTAGCGCGGCCCGGCCATGAACTGCAGCTGCCGGTAGGCGATCTCGGCGGCGGCCACGAGCTGGGTGTTCCACTCGGGCGTCCGCTTCGAGAACTCCACGAGGCCCGAGGTGGGCGTCCAGGCCGCCAGCGACCAGTTCGAGGTGACGTCGGGCGGAATGCGCTCAGCGTAGATCGTCACCGAGAAGCCGCGCCGCTGCAGCGTGCGCGCGGTCGTGAGTCCGACGATGCCCGAGCCGATCACGGCGGCGCGCCGCTCGGGGTGATCCATCGCCAGGTCGGCGGCGAGCGACGCCGTGCCCCACGAGAGCGACATGCCCGAGCCGCCGTGGCCGTAGTTGTGGATCAGCGTCTTCTGGTCGAGCTTCGTCGCCTTCAGCACGAAGCCGCTGGGGCGGAAGGGCCGCAGGCCCACCGTGGTGCGGATCACGCGGTCCATGGACACGCGCACCGGCGGCAGCACCACCATCGGCCGCTTCGGCACCGGCGGCGCCGCGGGCGCGACGGACGCGGCGGTCTTCGGGGCGCAGGCGCCCATTCCCAGTCCGGCCAGGGCGAGGCCGGCGTTGCTCAGCAGCGTGCGACGGTTCACGGACGATCCTTTCGCGTTGTCAGCGGGCGCGGACCACGTCGAGCACGACGTCGTGGTAGTAGCGCACGAACTTGTAGAGCTCCGACTCGTTGATGCGCTCCTGGTCGCTGTGCGCGCCGAAGCCGAGCGGGCCGTCTTCCACGTCGATGGCCGGACCCACACCGTAGCACTGCACGCCCTTGGCGCGCAGGTAGGCCATGTCGGTGGCGCCGGTGCTCATGGTCGGCAGCGTGATGACGTTGTAGTGCTTCTTCACGTTGGCCTCGATGGCGGCGAACATCTCGGTGTTGAGCTTCGAGGTGCCGCTCGGCCGCACGTCGCGGGCGCCCCACGACACCTCGACGTTCGGGTCGTTCACCACCTTCTTCACCATCTCGAGGAAGGCCGCCGGATCCTGATCCGGCATCATGCGCACGTCGAGCGTGGCCTGCACTTCGGACGGGATCACGTTGGTGCGATAGCCGGCCTGGATCATCGTCGGCGAGATCGAGGTGCGGATCGTCGAGGCGTGGCGCGGCTCGTTGTCGAGGAAGTACTCGTCGGCGGCGTCCTGCACCTTCGGATCGGTGCTGAGAATCGCGCGGTAGCGATCCGCCTGTTCTTTCGGCGCGATCGTCGCCAAGCGCTTGAAGTAGGCCGCCGTCGTCTCGTTGAAGCTGATCGGCGGCTTCCACTTCGCCACGCTCGACACCGCCCCCGACAGCTTCACCACCGCGTTGCTGCGCAGCGGCACCGAGCCGTGGCCGGCGGTGCCGCGCGCGGTCAGCGTGATGGCGCGGGGGATCTTCTCGAGCGTCTGGATCGACGCGAACGTGACCTTGCCCTTCTCGCGATTGAAGCTGCCGCCCTCGGCCAGACAGTACTCGGCCTCGATCTTCGGGAAGCGCTCGTTCTGCACCATGTAGTCGATGCCGAACTTCACGGCGCCTTCCTCACCCGCCTCGAACAGCGCGATCACGTCGCGATCGAGGGCGACGTTCTGCCGCTTGAGCAACAGCAACGTCATCAGCGTCGCGGTCACGTTGTCCTTGTCGTCGACGGTGCCGCGGCCGTAGATGTAGCCATCCTTGCGAGTGGCGCTGAAGGGCGGCAGCGACCACTTCTTCGGGTCGATGTTCACCGTGTCGGTGTGCGCCATGAGCAGCAGCGGCTTCTTCTTGCCGTTGCCCTTGAGGCGGGCCACCAGGTTGGGACGGTGGCCCTCGAGCGCGATGGTCTCGGTGGAGATGCCGGCGCCCTCGAGCACGGACTTGAGGTACTCGACCACCGGCTTCTCGATGCCGGGCGGCGTGGTGGGCGGGTCGGTGGAGTCGATCTGGACGACCGCCTGGAAGTGCTTCAGGGTCTCGGCGTCCACGGCCGTCCAGTCGATCGACGCGGGGCCCTGGGCCGAGACGACCCCGGCCGTGACCGCGATGAAGGAGGTGAGCAGCAGTCTCCGCATGCGCGGGATGGTAGCACTAGACGTGCGGGCCCCCGCCTCGCCTCACAGGTACGAGAATCGTCAGTCGTTCCACGAATTCGTCAGCCAGAACGTGTCGTTCTTCCGGCGACGCGGGGCAAATGCCCGTCACTCGCTGCCTCGCAACGTGGCAATCCGATTGCAATCTCGTCAGGCCGTCATGCCCTCGACACCTCGTGTCGGCGTTGCGTGCCCCCGCACCGGCGAACGAGCGGCGATCTGCGACTGGCTGCGCACGGCCGGATGTGAGCCCGTGCTCCTCGTGGATGCCTGCCTCGTCACCACGGAGGTCACCGGTCCGCCGTTGTTGCTGGTCGTCGCCGACGCCAGCCTGCTCACTCCGCACTTCCTGCTGGCGCTGCGGCGTGGGGATCCCCATCGCCCGGTCATCGCCATCGGCGACGCGGACGATCCCAACGAAGCGATGCTGCGGCGCAAGGATGTGCAGTTCCATCTCCGCCCGCTCGACGAGCAGGCGCTGCTGCTCGCCGTCGGCCTGGCGCAGGTGGAAGGTCGCTCGTTGCGTAGGTCGGAGCGTCGCGTGGTGCCGCGCCTCGCGACCACGGTCGAAGGCGAGAACGCCGTGCTGCTCGACGTGAGCAACGAGGGCCTGCGCCTCGAGGTGTCGACGCCGGCGGCGGCGCGCCGTCTGGCCCCGCAGTTCGTCGTGCACGTGCCGTCGCTGCGCATGGGCGTGCCGGTGCAGCGCGTGTGGCTGAAGTCGGCGCCCGCGGGCCCGAACCGCACCGTGCAGTGCGGCGCCTCGCTGCTGGCCACCGACGAGCGGACGATCGTGGCGTGGAAACGCCTGGCCGATCCGGCCGGCGGTCCGCTCTACGTGACGCCGCGTCCGGCCCCTGCCAAGGTCGAGCAGGCCGGTCTGTTCGGCCGGATGTCGGCGGCCATCGCCAGCACGCCGCTCGTCGGTGCGCTCGCGCCCGGATCCTGGCGCGGCGGCCGCTCGTAGCCCGCACCCGGCGGCGCGTCGGGTGTCACCGTTTTTTTGCCGCAAGTGATTGATCGACCATCACTTGCGGCAGCGACACAAGTATTACAGTGCGGCCCGCGGGAAGCGCGTAGCATCGATTCCCGTATGAAGCCCATCTCCTCCATCTACGGCCGCAAGAACTCGCACGGCCTCAACTGGATCACGTTCGTGGCGATGACGGTGTACCACATCGGTGCCGTCGCGGCGTTCTTCTACATCGATTCCGGCGCCATGCTGGCGGCGGCCGTCCTGTGGTGGATGACCGGCAGCCTCGGCATCGGCATGGCGTACCACCGCCTGCTGACGCACCGCGGCTACAAGTGCCCGAAGTGGGTCGAGTACTTCCTCACGACCTGCGGTGCGCTCGCCCTCGAGGGCGGTCCGATCTTCTGGGTCGCCACCCATCGCATCCATCACCAGCTGTCGGACAAGGACGGCGATCCGCACACCCCGAAGGAAGGCGCCTGGTGGGCACACATCGGCTGGGTGATGTTCGGCAAGGCGATGCACCACGACACCGAGGTGCTGCGCCGCTACGTGCCCGACCTGAGCAAGGATCCCTTCCACGTGTGGATGACGCAGTGGCACTGGGTGCCGCAGGTGGTGGTGGGCCTCGGCCTGCTGGCCTACGGCGGCATCCCGTACGTGCTGTGGGGCGTGTTCTTCCGCACCACGTTCGGCCTGCACGCCACGTGGCTCGTGAACTCGGCCACGCACATGTGGGGCTACAAGAACTTCCGCACCCGCGACGACTCGCGCAACCTCTGGTGGGTGGGCCTGCTCGCCTGGGGCGAGGGCTGGCACAACAACCACCACGCGCACCCCGTGTCGATGCGCCACGGCCTGGCCTGGTGGGAGTTCGACATCAACTACATCCAGATCAAGTTCCTGGAGATGGTCGGCCTGGCGTGGGATCTGAAGGTGGCCCGCATGCCGAAGGACGCCTCGGAGATCGTGCCGCAGGAAACGCCGGACGCGGTGGACATCACGGGGGCGGAGCCGGTGGCCTAGCAAGCGCGGAGACGCTGGCGCCGCCAGGAATCTGCAGATCGACGAAGGGCCCGGGACATCCCCGGGCCTTTTCGTTGTACACGCCCGGTCCCCAGCCTCCAGCCCCTAGAATGTCCCTATGACCCGCCGCCAAACGGCCACGGTGATCTTCATCGTGCTGTGCGTCGTCCTCGTGGCGGCGGCGGTGTCGCTGAACGTCGGCTGGATCATGACGACCGGCCGCGAGGTGTTCCCGCTGGTGCTGGGCGTGGTGGCGTTCGCGCTGATCATCGCCGGCATCATCGTCTACACCGTGTTCCTGGTACGCGAGCTGCGGCGCACCGAACAGCAGGACTCGTTCCTCAACGCCGTCACGCACGAGCTGAAGACCCCGATCGCGTCGATCCGTCTCTACCTCGAGACCCTGCAGGCGCGCGAGCTCTCCGAGACGCAGAAGCAGGAGTTCTACAAGGTGATGCTCGACGACACGTCGCGCCTCCAGTACACCGTGGAGCAGGTGCTGCGCGCCGGCGTGGCCAGCCAGCGGCGCAAGCTGGCGCACCGCGCACCTGTCGATCTGGGCGCCCTGGCGCTCGAGTGCATCGAGACGGTGCGGCGACGTCATCACCTCACGGCCGACGCGGTGGCCCTCGCGGGCCACGCCCCCGACACCGCGATGATCGTCGACGGCGACGTCGACGAGCTGCGCACCGCGATCGGCAACCTGCTCGACAACGCGGTCAAGTACTCCACCGAGGGCGTGAAGATCACCGTGGAGCTGGCGACACCGACGCCCGACACGCTGTGGGTGCGGGTGCGCGATCGCGGCGTCGGCATCCCGCGACGGCAGTTGCGGCGCATCTTCAACCGCTTCCACCGCTTCCAGGCGCGTGGCCTCACGGTGAAGGGGACCGGGCTGGGCCTCTACATCGTGCGATCGATCGCGCGGCAGCACGGCGGGCGCGTGTTCGCCGAAAGCGCCGGCGAAGGCCTCGGATCCACGTTCACGCTGGAGCTGCCGAAGATGTCTCGGGGCGCCGCGTGAGCCGCATCCTCATCGTGGAGGACGAGCGGCACCTCGCCGACGGCCTGCGCTTCAACCTCAACGCCGACGGCCACGACGCCCGGGTGGCGTCGGATGGCGCGGAAGCGCTGCAGCTGCTGCGCGATGAACGCGGGCAGTTCGACGCCGTGGTGCTCGACGTGATGCTGCCGAAGGTGGACGGCTTCACCGTGGCCCGCACGCTGCGCGCCGAGAGCGACTTCGTGCCGATCCTGATGCTGACCGCGCGCTCGCGTCCCGAGGACGTGCTGCTCGGCTTCGAAAGCGGCGCCGACGACTACCTGCCGAAGCCGTTCGAGCTGGCGATCCTGCTGGCGCGCATCCGCGGGCTGCTGCGGCGCCGCGAGTGGCTGCGTGGTCCCACCGAACCCGCGCGGGTGCCGGCGCCGCCGGCGACGCCCGCCGAAGTGGTCGAGTTCGCGGGGCATCGCCTGGATCTGCGCGCGCTCGAGCTGCACGCCAACGGCCGCGCCTATCGCCTCACGGTGATGGAGGCGGATCTGCTGGCCTATCTCGTGCGCCACGCCGGGCAGGTCGTGTCGCGCAAGGCCATCCTCGAGGACGTCTGGGGCCTGCACGAGGACACCGACACCCGCGCCATCGACAACTTCATCGTCCGCCTGCGCCGCTACCTCGAAGCCGATCCGGCGCGTCCGTCGCTGATCCTGACCGTGCGCGGCGTCGGCTACCGGCTACAGTTGTAACGCCCCTGCCCCGTCTGGCACGGAAGCCGCGCAACAGGCTTGCCATTGGGGGCAGGCCCGTGACAACTCGCTACGGCAGGGCGAACCAGATGAAGGCGGTGGTCTGGGTGGCGCGGAAGTTGTCGTCGCTGACCAGCATCACCGTCCGCTCGCCCTTCGGTCCCGGCGGACCGAACGACATCCCCTCGATGTTCGACAGCGTGGCGAGTGACGGCGGGAACGACGGGATCCACGACGCCAGATCGACGACGAGGCGCTTGGTGGCAGGTGTCGGCGTCTGCCCGGCGAGTGACGCCATCGCCGACACGTCGGAGGCGTCGGCGAACGTCGCCTCGTAGACGCGCACCGTGTTGTAGGCCGGCGTCTTCGGCTCGCCGAGCAGGCACGCGCGCTCCACCACCAGGAACCGCGTCGCATCGAGCGCGAGGATCGACGACAGCCCGTTCGCGCCGTCCTCGCACAGCTTCGTGTAGCCGGTCTGCAGGCGGGTCGGGTCGAGGCGATACGTCCACTCGCGTCCGGGCGACCACGCGCCGTCGCGCTCGACGAACTCGGCGAAGCGCACGAGCCCGCCCTCGCTCGTCGACGAGACTGGCCCGTCCTGCGCCAGCGGCTGCTCGATGGCGGCGACGAGCCGGCCATCGGGCGTGCGCGTCAGGCCCTCGAATCCAAGGTTGTGCCGCACGCCGTGCGTGCGATCCGCCGGATCGATCGTGAAGTGGTCGCGCGGACGAATCACCGCCGTGACCACGCCGTCGCGCGTCACCCGCAGCACGCGCGGCTGGCGCGCCACGCCGCTGCGATCGATGTGCCCTTCGTGCGACACGGCGAACGAGCCGTCGGGGAAGATCGCCAGCCCTTCCATGTCGAGCGCGGTCAGGGTGTCGTCCGGCACGCCGGCGGCCAGCGTGAGCGGTGTCACCGCCGTCGTGGCCACGCGGATGTCGCGACCGAGCGCAAGATCGAACCACAGCAGCCGCGGCTTCTGGATCTCGTCGCTGGCCGCCACCCAGCGGCGATGCGCGGCGTCGTAGGCAAGGCCCGACAGGCTGCCCACCGGCAGGCCGTCGATGGGCGGCAGCGTGTTGGCCCACGCCGCGAACACGCCGAGCAGCCGTGCTGCCGGACGCGCGGCCGCCGCCGGACGGCCGTTCCTCGGCGCGCACGCGCCGGTGACGAGCGTCAGGGCGACGAGGGCCGCGAATGGCGCTAGACTCAGACGGTTCGTCTTCTTCAAAGGAGTGCTGATGTCGTTCACCCGGTCACTCGGAGTCGCGCTGCTGGGCGTGGCCCTGTCGTCGTCTGCGTTCGCCCAGTCCAACCCCGCCACGGCCGCCGCGAAGGCCCAGTTCGGCATGATCGCCGGCACCCTCGCCAAGACCGCTGAAAAGGTGCCCGAGAATCTTTACTCATTCAAGGCCACGCCGGAAGTGCGTTCGATCGGCCAGTTGATCGGGCACATCGCCGACAGCCAGTTCTCGATGTGCGCCGCGGCCGCCGGCGAGCAGGCGCCGCAGAGCGGCATCGAGAAGGGCAAGTCGTCGAAGGCCGATCTCTCGAAGGCGCTGAACGACTCGATCGCCTATTGCAACAAGGTGATCGACGGCATGAACGACCAGAAGGGCATGGAGGTGATCAAGTTCTTCACCGGCCCGACGCCCCGCCTGTTCGTGCTGGCCTTCAACGTCGCGCACAGCTACGAGCACTACGGCAACCTGGTGACGTACATGCGCCTGAACAAGATCGTCCCGCCGTCGAGCGCGGGCAACTAGGCGCCCGTTCCGCGGCCGTCGCGGCCGGCGCCGGACATCCATCCAGCGCCGGCCGCCGTATCTCCATCCGCATGCGCCCGACCCGACGCCTCGCCGGTCTCCTCGTCGCCGCCGTCCTCACCCTGACGGCCCCGGCCTGCGCGCCGGTCTACTGGGTGGGCGCGAAGCTCCTGTACGACAAGGCCCCCGCGCCGCCGCGCACGCTCCTGGCGCTCTCCTACGACCCCACCGCGCCTGACGACCCGAAACGTCAACTCGATCTCTACCTGCCCGCCGGACGCGACTTCCCGCTCGTCGTCTTCGTGCACGGCGGCGGCTGGGCGTGGGGCGATCGCACCCAGAGCTTCGGCGGCGCCGACGTCTATCGCAACATCGGCCGCTTCCTCGCCGATCGCGGCATCGGCGCGGCGGTCGTCGGCTATCGCCTGGTGTGGCCGCTCGACTGGCAGTCGCAGGTGGGCGACGTCGCCCGCGCCGTGGCGTGGGTGCAGGCACACGCCGCCGAGTACGGCGGACGCCCCGGTCGCGTGTTCCTCATGGGCCACTCCGCCGGCGCGCAGCTCGCCGCCCGTGTCGCCACCGACCCGTCGTGGCTGGAGCGCGAGCACGGCGATCCGGCCGGCATCTGCGGCGTGGTGGCGGTGAGCGGCGCCGGCTACGACCTCGGCGACATCGAGACGTATCGCGACGGCTTCGATCCGCTGTACTTCGCCGAGCGCTTCGGCGGCTCACGCCTCGACGGCACGTGGTGGCACGATGCCTCGGTGCTGCCGTGGCTCGACGCCGGCGACCCGCCGTTCCTCGTCGTCAACGCGACGGGCGAATCCCGAGGGCTGCGCCGTCAGTCCGCGCTCTTCGACGCCGCCCTGCGCAAGGCCGGCATCGCCACCACCCGCGTCGTCGTGCGGGGATCGAGTCACGAGCGGATCATCCTCGAGCTGAGCCGGGCCGACAAAACCGCCGGGCCGGCGTCGCTGGCGTTCATCCGCGACACGCCCTGTCCGCGCTCGGCGCGCTGACATCGTGGCGCGCCACGCGCCCCGGCCGCTACTTCCGCGCGTCCAGTGACCTGACGTCGTAACCGAGCACCTGCGCGTCGGCCGTGACGAGCGTCAACCCTTCGACGAGTGCCTGGGCGACCAGCAGTCGGTCGAACGGATCGCGGTGGCGCATGGGCAGCAGTCCCATGCGCAGCATGTGCTCGACATTGGCGTCGAGCACGGCGACGCCGTCGTCGATGAGCTCGTCCACGAACGCCCGGACGCCGCCGACACCAAGCGTGAGCTTGCCGGTGGCCTGTTTGACCACGAGTTCCATCACGCAGGCACTCGAGAGCACGAGTTCGCGAGGGTGCCGGAGGATCCGCCGCCGAACCGGAGACGGCAGCCGGCTCGCGTCTGTCTTCAGCCAGAGCCAGCAATGCGTGTCGAGCAGGTACGTCACGCGCCCCACTCGGCGAGCTCGTCGTCGCTCATCGGCGCATCGAAGTCCGGTGCCACCTGAATGCGGTCCTTCCAGGTGTCGAGGCGAAGCCGCCGGGCCCCAGGGGATGGGAACGGCACGAGCTTGGCCACGGGCTCGCCGTTGCGGGCAATCACCACCTCGCGCCCACGCTCGACGTCCTGCAGTAGCTTGGAGAGCTCCGTCTTCGCCTGGTGGACGTTGACTTGCCGCACCTTCATCCAGCGAGCGTAGACTTAGCTAACGAGATTAGTCAAGACGGGCTCGCCGCACGCGGCCGCACGATGCCGCACACGCCCCGCCGCCGGCAGCGGTCCACCGGGCAGGTGTCCCTGGTCCTGGTGTCCGTCAGTCGCGGGGCGTCGTCCCCGGCGGAATGAAGGCGCTGAACTGCGCCGCGAACCGGGCGGCGTAGTCGGCCACCAGCGCGCTGACACGGGCGTGGCTGGGCGAGGCGACGATGACGCCGGCGTGGTACGCCTTCGGCATCCGCCACACGACCTCGGGATCCGCGAACGCCGAGAGGTCCGGGTGTTCGTCCTTCGCGAGGCAGGTGATGAGTCCCGCGTAGTCCCCGCGCAGCAGCGGCGGCGCGTACGGCGTCTTGCCGCCGGCCAGCTCGATCTTCGCCCACTCGGCCCAGTAGTTGACGCCGGTGGCGGCCTCGATCAGCTCCACGATGTGCGCCCCGCCGACGCGCGCCGACGTCTCGAGGAAGTACCACGTGCCGTCGTGCGCCTTGATGAACTCGGTGTGCGACACGCCGCGCACCAGGCCCATGGCGGCGAGCACCGCGCGGTTGGTCGTGAGCAGCGCGCGATCGTCGGCCGAGCCGCGCGGCAGCAGCTGCGTGGTGAAGACGCCGCCGCTGTGCGAGACGTCGAACGGCGGCCGTCCGTAGCCGCTGGCGATGGCGGTGAGCACGCGGCTGTGGTCGACGAGGCTGTCGACGTGGAAGACGTCGCCGGGGATGAACTGCTCGATCAGGTGATACGACGCGCGATCGCCGAGCGTGTCGATGGCCGCCCACAGCGCCGCTTCGTCGTGCACCTTGCGGATGCCGATGGTGCCCGCCTCCATGCGCGGCTTGAGCACCCACGGCGCCGGCACCTCGGCGCAGAAGCGGCGGATGGCGGCTTCGTTCAACGCGTGCACGAAGCGCGGCACGGCCAGGCCGGCCTCCTGGGCGCGCAGGCGCATCGCCAGCTTGTCGCGAAAGTAACGCGTCGTGGTCTCGCCCATGCCGCCCACCCGCAGGTGCTCGCGGAGCGCCGACGCCTTCTCGAGATCGAAGTCGTCGAGCGGCACGATGCGGTCGATGGCCGCCCGCCGGGCCAGGTGGCTGGCGCCGAGGATCAGATCCTCGAGCTTCCACTTCTTGTCGTCGTCGTGGACGAAGAAGATCTCGTCGATGGCCTCGCGCGGCCAGTCGGCGTCGCGCAGGCTCTCGGAGGTGACGAGGAAGACGCGGGCGCCCTGCTGCTTCGCTTCGCGCAGGAAGGCCTGGCCTTTGTGGTACGACGCGAGGCAGAGAATCGTGAGGGGCTCGGTCATGGGGAGGGCCGGGATGACGGCCGGGCTGCATGCTACCATCTGCCGCGTGAGCGTCTACGACGAGACCCCACAGGAACCCACGGCGCCGAGCCGGACGCCCATCGTCGCCGGCGTGCTCGTGGCGCTCGTGCTGGCGGGCGGCGCCGCCTGGTATCTGACCCGCCCCGCCCCCGAGGCGCCGAAAGCCGAGGTTCCGGCCGAGGCCCCGAAGAAGCCGGTCGCGGCCCCGAAGAAAGCCGAGGCGGCCAAGCCCGCCGAACCCGTCGCCGAACCGGCCCCGAAGCGCGCCGCCGCGAAGAAGACGGCCGAGCCCGCCGCGGAGCCGGCGCCGGCCGCACCGAAGGCCGACGCCGCCACCCTCGTGGTCGAGTCGGATGTGCCCGGCGCCTCGGTGTTCGTGGATCGCGAGTTCGTCGGCACCGCGCCCGTCACGCTCAAGGACCTCGCGCCCGGCACCAAGCGCATCAACCTCTCGGCCGAAGGCTTCGAGGGCGTGCAGCGCTCCGTGGAGATCTCGCCCGGCGAGAACACCGTCACGATGCGCTTCAAGGAAGTGCGCCTGAACACGTCGGTCGGCGTGGCCCACAAGCACGGCCTGGGCGGCGGCTGCGAGGGCACGCTGAAGGCCACGATCGACGGCCTGCAGTACGAGACGACGAACAAGGGCGACGCCTTCACGCTGACGTACGCGCAGATCGAGTCGTTCGAGGTGAACTACCTCGAGAAGAACCTGAAGGTGAAGCAGAAGGGCGGCAAGACCTGGAACTTCACCGACAAGGCGGCGACCAACGCCGACAAGCTGTTCGTGTTCCACCGCGACGTGACGGCGGCGCGCGAGAAGCTCGCCAAGGGCTACACCGCCGCGCGTTAGACGCACGATTTCCGCGGAAGTTCCCCACGGTCGAGATGTCCGGATCCGCTTGATCCGGCACCACCCCACCCCTATGCTGGATTCACGGCGCCGTCGTCCCGGCGCTGATCTGGGTTTCTCGTCATCATGAAACGCATCGTCCTGTTCGTCGCCACCAACATCGCGGTCCTGCTCGGCATCTCATTGGTGCTGTCGGTGCTCGGCGTCGCCGGCGTCCGCATCCGCGGCGGCTTCGACTACACGTCGCTGATGGCGTTCTGCCTGCTCTGGGGCATGGTGGGATCGTTCATCTCTCTACAGTTGTCGCGCTGGATGGCCAAGCGGATCCCGGGTATGCGCCTGGTCGACGGCCGCACCGGAAATGAAGAGGCCGACTGGGTATACCGCACCGTGCAGCGCCTCGCTCAGCAGTCGCAACTACCGATGCCGGAAGTGGGCGTGTACATGTCGCCCGAGGTCAACGCGTTCGCGACCGGCCCGAGCGAATCACGAAGCCTGGTGGCGGTGTCGCAGGGCCTGCTGAACAACATGCGGCGCGACGAGGTGGAAGGCGTGCTGGCACACGAGATGTCGCACATCAAGAACGGCGACATGGTGACCATGACGCTCATCCAGGGTGTGGTGAACTCGTTCGTCATGTTCGGATCGATCGTGCTCGCCAGCGTCATCCGCAGCGCGCTGCGCGGCAACAGCCGCGACGACCGCGACGACAGCGGCGGCTTCATGATCGAGCTGATGGCGCGGATGGTGCTGCAGATGGCGTTCGGCTTGCTCGGCATGGTCGTCGTCGGCTGGTTCTCACGGCAGCGCGAGTTCCGCGCCGACGCCGGTGCGGCAACCCTCACAGGGCGCGGCCCGATGATTGCCGCCCTGCGCCGACTGCAGGGCACGCCGCGGCTCATCGACACGCGCGAGCCAGCGTTGGCAACGATGAAGATCGCGGGCGTGCCGGCCTGGACCGCCCTCATCTCGACGCACCCGCCGCTCGAGCAGCGCATCGCCGCGCTCGAGCAACTGCGCTAGGCGCCCCGGCCCGGCGACATAGAATAGGCGGCACCGGCACGGGAGCCGGTGCCGCCATGATCGCCGAAACCATCGACGCCGAAGGTCACCTGATCGACTCGGGCGACCTCCAGGCCATCCTCACCACCGTCGTCGAGCAGGGCGCGACGTACGAGATCCTCCATTTCGACGTCGGCCGCACCAACGCCGACGCCTCGCGCCTCTCGATGCGCGTCGCCACCGAGACCCGCGAGTCGCTCGACCACCTGCTGTCGACGCTCTCGACCTTCGGCTGCTACGTGAAGGGCGCGCCCGACGCCGTGGTGCGCGACAACGACATCGCCGGCGCCGCGCCGGTCGACTTCTACTCCACCACCAATCACCAGACGCAGGTGCTGCTCGGCGGCGCCTGGGTCACGGTGGAATCGCAGCGCATGGACGCCGCGATCGTCGTCGACGGCCCGCGGGCCTTCTGCCGCAAGCTGCGCGACCTGCAGGTGGGCGACCGCGTGGTGTGCGGCATGCAGGGCATCCGCGTGAAGCCCGATCTGCAGGATCGCGACAAGGCCGACTTCGGTTTCGCAGGCAACGACGTCTCATCGGAGCGCCGCGTGGAAGTGGCCGTGGGCCGCGTGGCCGCGATGCTGCGCGACGCACGAAGGCCGGCGGGAAGATCGCGTTCGTGGCCGGCCCGGTGGTGGTGCACACCGGCGGCACCGAGTAAGCTCTGCGGGCTCATCGAGGCGGCTACGTCGACGTGATCCCTGTCGGGCAACGCGCGCTGGCCGTGCGACATCGAGGTGGCGCTGGTCGGCACCTCGCTCGGCATCGACCTCGACACCGGCCGTCCCGTGGAACACGGGCACCGTAACCACATGCGCGCCATCAACGCCATCCGCCGCGCCGGCGGCATCGGCGCCGCTACCGTGGCGTCGGGGCTGCTCACCCGCGGCGTGATGCACGCCTGCCACGTGCACGGCGTGCCGTACGTGCTGGCGGGTTCGATCCGCGACGATGGTCCGCTGCGAGACGGTGATGGACGCTCACCGAGGCGCAGAACCCTGCTCGGCGGCCCTGAAGGATATTGTCGGCGTCGTGATCATGCTGTCGTCGATGCTGCACAGCATCGGCGTCGGCAACATGGTGCCGTCGTGGGTGAAGGTGGTGTCGGTCGACATCAACCCCGCCGTCGTCACCAAGCTCAGCGATCGCGGCTCCACGCAGACGGTCGGCGTCGTCACCGACGTGGGCCTGTTCCTGCACCAGCTCGCCGTCGCCCTTCGAGGATAGTGTCGATGCACACCACCCTGATCGACGCCGCCACCCTCGCCGCCCATCTCGACGATCCGTCGTGGGTCGTGCTCGACGCGCGCTTCGACCTCGCCAATCCGGCGAAGGGCGAGACGCAGTATCGCGAGGGCCACGTGCCGGGCGCGCGCTACGTGCACCTCGATGCGCACCTCTCGGGCGCAGAAGACCGGTCACAACGGACGCCATCCGCTGCCGGCGCCCGGTGGCGGCGGCGCGCTTCGGCGCGCTGGGCATCGGCCCGGCACGCAGGTCGTCATCTACGACGGCGACACCGGGATGTACGCGGCGCGCGCATGGTGGATGCTGCGCTGGGTGGGGCAGCGGGCGGCGGCGGTGCTCGACGGCGGCTTCGCGGCGTGGCAACGCGCCGGCCTGCCGGTGTCGACCGACCAGCCCACGTGGACGCCGGTGCCGTTCGAAGCGCGCGTGGCCGACGATCGACGCGTGCCGGTCACCGACGTGCTGGCGAATCTGGGCGATGCGTCGCGGGTGCTGGTCGACGCGCGCGCCAACGACCGCTTCCGCGGCGAGAACGAGACCATCGATCCGGTGGCCGGTCACATCCCCGGCGCCGTGAACCGCTTTTTCCAGCTCAACCTCAACGCCGACAAGACGTTCAAGACGCCGGCGGCGCTGCGGGAGGAATGGAGTGCCATCTGCGGCGGGACGGACGCCTCGCGGGTGGTGATGTATTGCGGCTCGGGCGTGACGGCCTGCCACAACCTGCTCGCGCTCGAGCATGTCGGCCTCGCCGGCACGCGATCTTCCCGGGGTCGTGGAGCGAGTGGTGCGCCAACCCCGACCGTCCGCGCGCCACCGGCGACATGGCGTCCTGCAACCCTGCGGGCGGGCGGCCCGTCCAAGCTCCCGACCATCCATTTTCCGGAGCCCCTGCGTGACCAGCCGCACCTTCGCCGCCCTGCTCGCCGTCGCCACCCTCGCGCTGGGCGCGGCAGCCCTCGCCGCGGATCAGTCCCCGGCGCGCCACGTCACCATCGACGCCGACCGCATCGCCCGCGACGTGCAGCGCGCCGTGCATCGGAAATGCAGGACGTGCGGCGTGAGATTCGCGACGTCGTGCGCGACATCGACCACCACGACGACTGGTGGCGCAGCCGACAGCGGCCAGGCGCGTGAAGTCCGACGCGCGCGCGGCGAGGGCCGCGCGTGAAACCCACAACGCGGCTCGCACCGCCGCCGCGCCGCCAGCCGCACGGCCCGCGAGCAGAGCGCGGCGCCCGGGTCGCCGAACGCGATGCCGCCCGTGAGGCCCGCGCGTTCCGCGAGATCGCGCCCACCGACGACCCCTGCGACGACAACCGGCAACCGCGATCACGGCCACGCCTGCGAGGTGCGCGACACCGCTGCCCGCGCCCGGGCAGCGCGCTCTGACTCGACGCGGCGCCCAACGGCGGCATCCGTGTCGAGGCGTGGGACAAGAACGAGGTGCTGGTGCGCGCCGTGGTGCAGACGTGGGCGAGACCGACGCCGAGGCGCGCGACCTGCTACCCCGGGTGCGCGCGTGCGGGCGGCCCGGCGCGTCGGTGTCCGCCGATGGCCCGGACCGCACAACGGCGACGGGCGCCGTGATCGCGGCTGGTCGGTGAGCTTCCGCATCTGGGCGCCGCGCGGCACGGCTCGATCTCAACGCCGTCAACGGCGGCGTGTCGGTGGTGGGCATGCATGGCCAGTCGCGCCTGAAGACGGTGAACGGCGGCCTCACGCTCGACGACGTGGCGGCCCCGGGTGGAAGGCCGCACGACCAACGGCGGCGTGCAGGTGCGCCTGGGCGGCTCGCGCTGGGACGGGGCCGGCCTGTCGCTCGAGACCACCAACGGCGGCGTGACGCTGCGCGTGCCGCGCGACTACTCCGCCGCTGGCGCTCGGCGTCGGGCACCGTCAACGGCGGCTTTCCGGTCCGACCTGCCCATCCAGCTGCCCGAGGGACGCCACCAGAGCGTGCGCACCACTTCGGCAGCGGCGGACCGCTACTGAAGGTGCAGACGCAGAACGGCGGCGTGCAGCTCGACACCCATAGCGGCGGTTCGACGACGGGCCCGTGGGCGCCGGCTGGCGCCGCGGGCCTCACGCGTGTACGTGCGCGGAGACGCGTCCGCCCGACGTCTGGTAGTAGTCGGCGTCGTAGGTGGCGAAGCGCACGAGCAGCAGTCGCGGATCGCCCAGCCCACCCGGGAACCAGCGCTTGAAGGCCGGCCGCCACATGCCGACGGCGGCGTCGTGATCGGTCACCACCTCGGCGCGGCCGGAGATCGACAGGTAGACGCGCTCGTCGGGACTCTGAAAGCTGAGCGTCACCACCTGCCGGCGATGCGATTCCCAGTCGAGCAGCGACCGGGCGTCGGCGAGGAACCAGTAGATGCGGGCGTCGTCGGCGGTGTCGGGCCGCGCCGCGGATCGCACCCGAGACCGTCGGACGTGAGCACGACGCGGGCTCGAAGCGCGCCAGCGCGCGCCACCAACGGCAGGGCCGCGGGGCCGCTCACGTGGTCGACGTGGTGCGGATGAGGACCTCGAGGGGGTGGCCACCGGCATGCCTAGCATAGACCCAGTTCGTGCGTTCAGGTCACATGCCACGGCACGCCGACGGAAGCGGCGGAGAGCGGCGCCGGCCGCTCCCCGCGCGCGTCGTCCCGCCTAGAACGTCAGCTTCATCCCCACCTGCAGGATGCGCGGGTCGTAGGTCGAGGTGATGGTGCCGAAGGCGTTCGAGCTGCGGTTGCCGTTCGGCGCGCGGAAGTTGGTGCGGTTCAGGACGTTGAACGCCTCGATGCGCAGCTCGAGGCGGCCCTGCACGGCCGGCATCGGTAGTGCGCTTGGTCGCCTGCACGTCGAGCGTCCACACCAGCGGCCCGCGCACCGAGTTCCTGCTGGCGTTGCCGAACGGCTGGCGCCGGATCGGTCAGGAATCACCACGGCATCGCGATTCAGGTAGTTCTGCGGCGTCCGGCTGCCCGGCAGCACCAGCACCGTGCCGGTCACGTTCGGCCGGTAGTTGGCACGCGGAAGTCCTGCTGGATGCCCGACACCTGCGCCGCCGTGGTCGGCGTGTAGGTGAGCGTCACCGGATCACCGGCCGCCACCGTGTTCACGCCGGCGATCTGCCAGCCGCCGACGAGCACGTCGAGACCCAGCAGCGCGTCGCCCAGGCTTCCGGCGCGTGGCCGATGGGCAGGTCCACACCACGGTCGTCGTGCTGTTGTACGGCTGGTCGTAGGCCGAGGTGCCGTAGTCGGCGTCGAGGTTGCGGAAGTCCTGCGGCGCCGGGAAGTTGCCGTTCGGGTTCTCGAGCAGGCTGACCGTTGTCCTTCGCCTTCGACAGCGTGAGCGCCTGCGGCGCCGTGAGCGCGCGGCTCACGCGCCAGTCGACCTTGCCCTGGAACGCGTGGTAGCGCGATTTGCCGCCATTGAACGCGTAGGTGATGTCGGCGAACTCGGGGATCGGCCGCCGCGCCATGCAGCGACGGTGTGCCGGCGCTGTTGTTCGGCGCCGCCTGGTTGTAGTTGGCGAAGCAGCAGGTCGTCGGCGCGATTGCCGACGTAGGCCACGTCGACGAGCAGGCCGTCGCGCACCTGCCGCTGCACCGACGCGTACCAGCTCTGCACCTGGCTGGCGTGGTAGTCCTCGGGCATGTAGGTGATGTTGGCGGCCAGCGGATTGAACCGGGTAGGGTCGGTGAGCCCGGCCGGATAGCCGTCCTGCGTGGTGCGGAAGCCCGCGGTCGCCGGCGTCTGCACCACCACGGCGTTGATCACCTGCGGGCCGTTGATCGGCAGCACGTTGGCGCCACCGGCGCGATGGAAGTGCACGTAGCTCACGCCGTAACCGGCCCGCACCGCCGTCTTCTCGAACGGCGTCCAGGCCAGGCCGAGGCGCGGCGCCAGGTTGTTCTTGTCGGGGTTGATGGTCGAACGGTCCTTCAGCGAGCCGTCCTTCGCCAGCGTCATCGTGCGCGTCGACGGATTCCAGTTCGACAGCACGTTGTTCTCTTCCACCCACGGCGTCGCGAACTCGTAGCGCAGACCGAGGTTGAGCGTCAGGCGATCGTTCACGCGCCAGTCGTCCTGCACGTAGCCGAAGTGCATGTCCTGCTGCAGCTTCGCGACCAGGATGTTGCTGAGGGCGAACGTCGAGCGCAGGCCGAACATGAAGTCGGCGAGGTTGTAGGTGTTGCTGGCGGCGGCGCCCGCCGGACGCGTGAACTGGCCGGCGTACTGATCCCGGCCGTAGAGCGGGTTCACGTCCTGCACCTCGGTGAAGATGCGCTGGAACTCATAGCCGGCTTTCAGGGAGTGCCGCCCCTGCAGGCGCGAGTAGTTCACCTTCGGATTGAACACGGTCGGATACTGCCACTGCGGGTTGGTGGCCTGACGTCCGAGATCCGAGAAGCCGGTGATGAGCTGCGGCGGCAGACCGCCGGCGACGCGGGCGTCGGTGGGCAGACCACTGATGCCGTAGGCCTCGAGGGCGCCGGCCTGCCCGGCGACCAGCGCCGCGGGATCCTTGCCTGCCGTCGTGTCCGACCAGCCGAAGCGGAACTCGACGAGCGACGTCGGGCTCACGGTCCACGTGGCGCCGAGCGCGAGCTGCTTGTTGGTGACGTAGGTCGAGGCGTTGCCGCCGCCGCCGGAGGGCAACGGAATCGACGGGTTGTCGAAGATGTCGACGTCGCGCCAGCCCCAGCGCGCGAATCCCGAGAGCGCCTGGTTGACGACGAGGTCGATCTTGCCGCCGGCCTTGTCGGTGTCGTTCTTGAAGATCTGGTCGACGACGTAGTTGTTCGACGCGCCGGCCGTGGTCGGCGCCGGCAGGTCGTTGAGCACCTTGCGCGCGAACGTGGTCATCGGAATCGGCGTGCCGGCGGCATAGAAGGCGCCTGTCAACGGGTTCACCACGTCGAGCCCCAGGATGCCCTGCCGCTGCAGCGCCGTCGGCAGCGACGAGATGGCGGGCTGACCGCGGGTCTGCCGGAAGATCTCGACGTCACCGAAGAAGAAGGCGCGGTTCTTCACGATCGGCCCGCCGACCACGCCGCCGTACTGATCGCGGTCGAACTGCGGCTTCTGACCGTTGGCCGGCTTGAAGAAGCCGGTGGCATTGAAGTCGGTGCGGCGCAGGAAGTCCCACGCCGAGGCGCGGAACTGATTCGTGCCGCTGGCGTAGGCGACGTTGATGGTGGCGCCGGCCGAGCGTCCGTACTCCGCGCTCATGTTGTTGGTGACCACCTTGAACTCGGCCACCGCGTCGGGCGAGGGCTGCATCACCTGGTTCGAGAACCCCTGGTTGCTGGTGCCGTAGGCGTTGTTGTCGACGCCGTCGATGAGGAAGTTGTTGAAGGTCGAGCGCAGCCCGTTCACGTTGAACGAGCCCTCCCGCGGCGTGAAGCCGCCGGTGTTCAGTGCCGACAGGCGCACGCCGGGTGACAGAAGCGTGAGCTGCGAGTACTCGCGACCGTTCAGCGGCAGTGCGCGTGTCACCTCGCCGCTCACCACCTGGCCCCGGTCGCTCGAGTCGGTCTGCAGCTGGACGGCGGAGGCCCGCACCTCGACGGTCTCGGTGATCTGGCCGATCGCCATGGTGACATCGACGCGCAGCCGCGCCCCCACCGACACCTGCACGTTGTCGACGATCGCCACCGAGAAGCCGGCCTTGTCGGTGGTGACGACGTAGCGGCCGATGCGGACGTTGGCGAACTCGTAGCCGCCCGAGGCGTCCGACGTGCGCTCTTGCGTCACGCCGGTCTCGACGTTGGTCAGCGACACGCGGGCGCCGGCGACGACGGCGCCTGAGCCGTCGCGCACGGTGCCGACGACGGCCGCGGTCTCGAATTGCGCCGCGGCAAGGGTCGGCAGGCACACGCCGACCAGGAACAGGAACACTCGGACGATGGATCGCATGGCAGGCTGGTCCTCTGAGGACGCACGGGCGGGCGCAGGATACGGAGCCGGTCCGCGAGCCCTCCGCATCCCGCGAAGCAGCCGGCGGACCGACGCCGAAGCGCCTCGACAGACGCCTCGACGGTGAAGGTATCCAGCCGACGTGACGCTGCGACGACGACGCCGTGTGGCGCGTGCAACATGTCTCCGGGTCTGTCACGAAGACACGTGGTGACCGTGACAGACCCCGTTACAATTCGGCGGTGGGCACCATTCGCGGGATCTGGATCAAGCGGAGTCACGGCGGCGTGATGGACACCGCCGACCGCGCCGAGCTCGTGGCCGGACGCGGCCTGAAGGGCGACGCCACGCAGGGCGGACGGCGTCAGGTGACGCTGCTGTCGCTGGATCGCTGGCGCGAACGCACCGCCGCGCTGCCGGGGCCGCCCGACCCGGCGATCCGCCGCGCCAACCTGCTGGTCGAGGGCATCGACCTCGAGCACTCGCGCGGCCGCATCCTGCGCATCGGCGAGGCGCGCATCCGCATCTTCGGTGAAACGCGACCGTGCCGGCAGATGGACGAGGCGTGTCCCGGTCTGCAGGCAGCGCTCGATCCCGCGTGGGCCGGCGGCGCGTTCGGCGAAGTGGTGGGCGACGGCGCGATCGCGGTGGGCGCCACGGTGGAGTGGGAGCCCGACGCCCGCGAGGCGTAGAAGCCGACTCGAGTCGCTACAGCCCGAACACCGCCAGCGGCACCCACTGCTGGACCAGCGCCAGGTGCGGCTTCACGAGCGCCTTGTTCACGGCCGGCGCGTCGGGCAGCGTCACCGCCGGCACCTCGAGCTGCACGCCGCGGGCGACGCTGTCGAACACGCGCTCGAGGTCGCGGGCGTCGTAGCGCACGGCGTCGAGACCGGCGGCCTGGTACACGCGCAGCCGCACCCACGAGAACTCGTCGCGCGAGAAGCCGTCCTGGTTCATCGCCGCGACCTGGGCGCGCCACGCGTCGAGGTAGACGTCCGACAGTCCAGACACCCCCCCGAGCAGATCGGGAAGCGAGGGGATGCGCACGGTGCCGTCGGGCGCCTGGCCGATGGTGCGGTAGGTGTCGGTGAAGCGCTGGATGCGGGCGCCGAGCGCCGTGCGCACCGTGGTCTGCACGCGGATGAACCGCGCCACCTGCGCCTCGGTGAGCTCGCCGCTCTCGGGCGGTGTGAACGGCGTCGTCGTGGTGAGCGCATCGTCGAGGGCCGTCACCTCGCCCAGTCGCTTCACGCCTTCGGTCACCTCGGTGACCGTCGTGACGACGGGCCGGATGAGATCCCACGCGAACCAGCCGACGACGCCGGCGGCGGCGACGATCAGGAACAGACCGACGAGACAGCCGGCCACGAACTTCCGCATGCCGCGATGCTATCAGCGACGCGCGACGACGGGCGCCTCTACGTGGCGCGCAGCGCTTCGCTCGGGTCGACGCGGGCAGCGCGACGGGCCGGCACGAACGCGGCCGAGAGACCGGTGACGAGCAACACGAGGGCGACGGCGGCGTAGAACCGCGGATCCTCCAGACCGACGCCAAAGAAGAAACTCTGCATCGCCTTGCCGAGCGCCACCGCCAGGCCGAGGCCGACGAGCACGCCGCCGCCGATCTGCCACGCGCCCTGTGCCAGCACCAGCCGCATCACGTCGCCCGGCTCGGCGCCGAGCGCGATGCGCACGCCGATCTCGCCCGTGCGCTTCGCCACGGTGAAGGCCATCACCCCGTAGAGCCCGACGACGGCGAGGAACAGCGCCGCGGCGCCGAACACGCTGAACAGGGTGCCGAACACCCGCCAGCCCCAGGTGTTGGCCTCGAGCACCTGCTGCAGTGTGTTGACGTTGTAGATCGGCAGGTTGGGATCGAGATCGGCCACGGTGCGCCGCACGGCCGCGGTGAGCGTCAGCGGATCGCCCGCGGCACGCAGCAGGACGGCGACGAAGCGGCTCGGCGCCTGTGCCAGCGGCACGTAGACGCCGTCGCTGCCGGTCGGGCCGAGATCGATGCTGTGGACGTCGGGCACCACGCCGACGACCTCGCGCCAGGCGATGCGGTCGCCGTCGACGACGCGCACGCGCCGGCCGAGCGCGCCCTGCGGATAGTGTGCGCGCTCGAACGACTCGCTCACCAGAGCGACCGCCGGACTGTCGGCGGTATCAGTGCGTCCGAACGTGCGCCCGCGGCGGGCGGCGATGCCCACGACGGCGAAGTACTCGGGCGTGACCACGGCCAGGCGCGCTCGCGGGTAGTCACGCTCGCGGGCGTAGGTCTCGCCGTCGACGGCCACCGCCTCGCGCGGCAGGTCGGGCGGCACGCCGGTGCTCACGGCGGCAGCCGTCACGCCGGGCAGCGACTCGAGACGTTCGCGCACCTGCTCGATGAACCGCCACGACGCCGCGTCGTTGGCGTAGTCGCTCGCCGGAAGGCTGATCCGCGCGGAAAAGACGTCGCGCGTGGTGATCCCCGGATCGAACACGTTGATGTTGCGGACGCTCTGAATCGTGAACGCCGAGACGACCAGCAGCGCGAACGACAGGGCGATTTCGGCGGCGACCAGGCCCCGCGAGAGCTTGCCGATCCGCAGGCTGGTCGTGCCGCGGCCCTCGTCGCCGAGCAGCGGCGAGACATCGGCCGCGGAGGTGCGCCACGCGGGCACCAGTCCGGCCACCAGCGTCGCCAGCAGCGCCATGCCGCCCACGAACACGAGGGCCGGGCGATCGACACGGATGTCGATCCAGAACGGCGGATTCGTGTCCGCGATGCCGCGCATGAACATCGACGTGCCGGCCCAGGCGATGAGGGCGCCGCCGATGGCGCCCCCCAGCGCCAGCACGCCCACCTCGACGAGCGTCTGCCGTACCACCTCGCCGCGCCTGGCGCCGAGCGCGGTGCGTACGGCGAGATCGCGCGTGCGATCGGCGGCGCGGGCGAGGATGAGGTTGGTGACGTTCACGCAGGCGATCACCAGCACCAGCAGCACCGCCGCGAACATCGTCGACAGCAGGCGCACGGTGGACGACCCGATGAACTCCTCCACGTAGGGCTTGATCTCGACGGTGGTCACCTGCTGCACGGCCGGCTGATCCGCCAGCAGCGCGCGATGCAGGGCGGCGAACTCGGCCGTCGCCTCGGCGCGTGTGCGGCCGTCGCGCAGTCGGCCGATCACCTCGAGCGTCTGCGCCGTGTCGGGCGTCTGCCGCACGGGCTGCACCGCGAGCGCGAGCCACAGATCCTGTGTGATCGGGAACGCGAAGCCTGGCGGCATCACGGCGACGACCGTGGCCGCCTGCCCGTTCACGCGCAGCGTCTGGCCCAGCGCGTCGGGACGCGCGGCGAAGCGATCGCGCCACACGCGATCGCTGATGATCACGGCTGGCGCCGCGCCGGCCACGCCATCGGCCGCCGCGAAGTCGCGGCCCAGCGCGGGCCGCGCGCGCAGCAGACCGAAGGTGTTCGGCGTGATCCACGCGGCGCGATAGCGCTCGGGTGTGCCGTCGGGTCCCACCACGTTGGCGTTGGCCACGTAGAAGCCCGAGAGGTCCTCGAACGACCGCTGCGTCGACCGCCACGACGCATAGACCCACTGCGGCGCCTCGTCGTCGTCGTTCGACACGGTGTCGAACGGCGCCACGTGCAGCAGGCGGTCGGCCCGCTCGAACGGCAGGCCGCGCAGCACCGCCCCGTTGAGGATGCTGAACATCGTGGTGGTGAGCCCGATGCCCATCGCCAGCGCCACCATGGCCATGGCCGAGGTAAGGGGCTGACGTGCGAGGAGCCGGAACGCGAGGCGCAGGTCCTGCATGCGGATTCTTACGAAGACCCGGCCGGGCTGGTTCCGCCGTTCGTCCCCACGCGTTCTCGTCCGCGTGGTGGGCTAGAGTGGGACATGGTCACCACCCTTCGCTCCACCGTGATCCTCGCGGCCACCCTCGCCGCTCTGCTGGTCCCCTCAGCGTCGTACGCCGATCTGCGCGGCACCGCCTTCGGCGGCTACGCGCGCATCAACGAATCCGACAAGGGCACCTTCGGCGCGTCGGTCGCGCTCGGCGGATTGCTGGGCCTCGAGTTCGAGGCGGCGCGTACGCCGCTGGGCCTGCTCGACAACGTCGCCATCGTCGACGTCGACACCGACATCACGACCTACATGGGCAACCTGGTGTTGCGCGCGCCGATCGGCCGCATCCAGCCGTACGGCTCGGCCGGCGTCGGCGTCGTGCGCGCCAGCGGCAGCGTGACCATCCCCGGCCTGGGCCGCGTCTTCGAGGCCAGCGCGAAGGACGTCGGCTGGAACGTCGGCGGCGGCGTGTATCTCTTCCCCGCCAAACATCTCGGCATCCGCGGCGATCTGCGCCGCTTCCAGACCGGCGACGTCACGTGGAAGGACATCGGCAGCCTGGGCGATCTGCCGCTGCCGAAGTTCGACTTCTGGCGCGCCAGCGTCGGCGTGACGGTGAAGTTCTAGGGGCTACTTCAGGTTGTCGATCCCCACCTGCGGCAGGGTGCCGGCGGGCGTGAAGCCGAACACCTTGCCGTAGAAGTACAGCTCCGACTCGAGGGCGCGCACGATGTTCTCGGCCTTGCGGAAGCCGTGCTGCTCGCCGGGGAACGTGACGTAGGCCACCGGCAGGCCTTTCTTCCTGACGGCGTCGGCCATCATCTGCGACTGCTCGGGCGGCACCACCTTGTCGTCGAGCCCCTGCAGCAGGATCAGCGCGCAGTTCAGCTTGTCCACGAAGTGGATCGGCGAGCGCTCGCGGTAGGTAGCCTTCATGGCCGGATACGGGCCGACGAGCGAGTCGAGATACCGCGACTCGAACTTGTGCGTGTCGCCGGCGAGCACTTCGAGATCGCTGATGCCGTAGTAGCTGGCGCCGGCCTTGAAGGTGTCGAAGAACGTGAGCGCGGCCAGCGTGGTGTAGCCGCCGGCACTGCCGCCGCGCGTGATGAGCCGCGCCGGATCGGCCTTGCCCTGCGCCACGAGGTACTTCGCGGCGTTGACGGCGTCGCGGACGTCGACGATGCCCCACTGCCCGTTCAACCGGCGGCGGTAGGTCCGGCCGTAGCCGGTGCTGCCGCCGTAGTTCACGTCGATCACGGCGAAGCCGCGCGTGGTCCAGAACTGCACCTCGGGATCGAAGACCGGGTCGGTGGCGCCGGTGGGCCCGCCGTGGCTCAGCACGAGGAGCGGCGGCTTCGACCCCGACGGTGCGTCGAACGCCGGATTCGTCGGCGGATAGTAGAAGGCGTGCGTCGCCTCGCCGGCGCTGTCGAACGTGATCGCCTCGGGACGCGACACGTACGCGGCCTCGAGCGTCTCGTCGCGCGAGCGCTTCAGGATCTCGGCTTCGACACCGCCGGTCGACATGCGGGCGATGGCCGGTCCCTCGGTGGGCGATCCGCCCACGAAGTAGACCTCGCGCGGCGTCACCACGATCGAGTCCATCGGCTCGAGCGTGAGGGCCACCGGCTCGAGCTTGCGCGGCTCCAGCGTGAGCAGGCCCATCTTCCACGTGCCCTGATCGGCCCACGTGACCACCAGCTTCGACGCCGACTGGAAGCCGTAGGTGGTCGTTCCGAACACCCACTGCGGCTTGCCGAAGTCGTTCGGCATCGCGTGCACCGCTTCGACCACCGCACCCTTCTGCCGGTACAGGTTCCACCAACCCGAACGATCGGAGATGAAATAGAGCAGGCCATCGGGCGACCAGCGCGGCTGGAAGATCGATTCGTCGGCCGCACCGGCCACGCGCACCGGCTTCGCAGGCAGGCCGCGCGCGTCGAGGTCGGCGACGTAGAGCTCGGTGCCGTCCCACGGCATGTTCGGGTGGTTCCACTGCAGCCACGTGAGCCGCGAGCCGTCGGGGCTCAGCATCGGATCGGAGTAGAAGTCGGCGCCCGACGCCAGTACCACGCCGGCCGACGGCGACGCGGCGTTGAGCGGGAGCGCGACGATCGACGCCGGCGGCTGCGCGTCGCCTTTCGTGTGGTCCTCGCGCACGCACAGCAGGCGCTGGCGTTTCGCGTCCACCTGACACTGCGCGTAGAAGTAGCCGTCGACGGTCAGCGCCTTCGGCGCCTGTCCCTCCGCGAACGCATAGAGCTTCTGGTCAGCGAAGTTCGACGCGTAGATCGCGCCCTGGTGCACGACGTAGGGCGCGCCGCCGTACTCGTGCACGCGCGTGCGGACGTTGAAGTCCGTGGGCGAAACGTCCACCGGCGGCTCGCCGGGCGACTGCCGCACCAGCACGTTGCGGCCGCCTTCCGAGGCGCGCCCTTCGAGCCAGTAGACGTCGTCGCCGTCGAGCGAGAGGCCGCCCAGGCGCAGGGCCCCGGCCGTGGCCCGCGCCGCCGAGAGCGGCGACGCCCACGCGCCATACGGCGCCGTCGTCTTCGTCACCGCGCCCTTCCCCGCTTCGCCGCCGCCACACGCCGCCATCGTCACCATCCCCAGCGCCCCAAGCACGCATGTCCACTGACGCATGGGGCGATCTTACCGAGCCCAGGCCCCCGAGCCCCGGTATAGTTGTTCCCCGTGCCTACCCTCGGCGTGGTCGTGCCCGTCTTCCAGGGCGAACCGACCCTGGACGAACTGCATCGGCGGCTCACGGCCGCCCTGGGCGCGCTCACCGACGACTGGCAGATCGTCTACGTCGACGACGGCAGCCCGGATCGGTCCTGGCCGATGCTCGAGCGGCTGGCGGCCTCGTCGCCCAGGGTGACGGCGCTCAAGCTGATTCGCAACTACGGCGAGCACGTCGCCATCACCGCCGGGCTCGACGCGGTGGACGCCGATCACGTGGCGATCATGGCGTGCGACCTCCAGGACGATCCGGCGGCGCTGCCGTCGCTGCTCGAGGCGGCGCGGACGACGGGCGCGGATCTGGTGCTGACCCGCCGGCTGCGCCGGCAGGACGCGTTCCTCAAACGGACGCTGGCGCGACTCTTCTACGCGCTGGTGCAGTTCTTCGTGAAAGTCTCGTACGACCACCGCGTCGGCAACTACCGGCTGCTGTCGCGGCGGGCCGTGACGCTCTTCCGCGAGTACCGCGAGCGCACGCGGAACGTCAACGCCATCATGGCGATCATGGGCGTGCCGACCACTACGGTGGACGTGCAGCACCAGCCGCGCGGCGGCGGCTCCAGCGGCTACTCGCTGTATCGCTCGGCCCGCATGGCGTTCCACGTCCTGGTCGGCTATTCCGAGGTGCCGCTGCAACTGGTGGTGATGCTGGGGGCCACCATCGCCGCGATCGCCACGCTGGTGCTGATCCGCGCGCTGCTCGGCGCGCCGCATCCCGATGCCGCGGTGCAGGCCATCCACACCGCCACCGCGGTGCTGGTGCTGCTGGGCGGCCTCATCATCCTGGCCATCGGCACCGTGGGCGTGTATCTCACCAAGAGCTTCGTCGAGTCGATGAAGCGGCCGCTCTATTTCGTGGCCGATCGGCGTGGAGGAACGGCATGACGATCCGCACCTGCTGGACTTCGCTCGTCGCCACCGGCGTGTGCGTGCTCGTGCTGGCGTCGCCGCTGGCGGCACAGACGCTGCCGGCCGCGCCGTCGCCCGAGGCCGTGGGCCTGTCGACCGAGCGGCTCGAGCGGATCACGCGGGCGATGAAGGACGCGGTCGACGCGAAGCAGGTGGCCGGCACCGTCACGCTCGTGCTGCGCAACGGCCAGGTGGCGTACTTCAAGGCTGAAGGCGCCGCCGATCGCGAGCAGGGCGCGCCGATGCGGCCCGACACCATCTTCCGCATCGCCTCGATGACGAAGGCGGTCGTCAGCGTGGGCATCATGATGCTGGTGGAAGAAGGTCGGCTGTCGCTCACCGATCCGGTGTCGCGCTACATCCCGGCCTTCGCGAAGACCACCGTGCTGGCGACGCAGAATGGCCGCGTCGCCGTCGTGCCCGCGAATCGCGCCATCACCATCCGCGATCTGCTCACGCACACCGCCGGTATCTCGTATGGCGCCGGGGCGCTGGAGCCGTGGTACTCGCGCGCCGGCTTCACGCAGTGGTACTTCGCCGATCGCCGAGAGCCGATGAGCGCGTGGATCGACAAACTGGCGACGCTGCCCTTCGAATCGCAGCCCGGCGAGCGGTGGGTCTACGGCTACAACACCGACATCCTCGGCAACGTCATCGAGCGCATCAGTGGCCAGACGCTGGCCGACTTCATCGACCAGCGCATCGCGCGGCCGCTGAAGATGATCGACACGGCGTTCTTCCTGCCGGCGGCGAAGGCCCCGCGACTCGCGGCCATCTACGCGGTGGGCGACGACGGCACGATCTCGCGCGCGACGGATGGCCATCCGGGCCAGGTCGGCCTGCCGCATTCCGGCCAGGGCGCCTACGTCGACGGCCCGCACGTGGCGTTCTCGGGCGGCGCCGGCCTGCTCTCTACGGCGCAGGACTACGCGCGTTTCGTGCAGATGCTGCTGAACGGCGGCGAGCTCGAGGGCGTGCGCCTGTTGAGCCCCACGACGGTGGCGCTGATGACATCGAACCACGTCGGCACGCTGTACCAGAACGGCACGCTCGGCTGGGGCCTCGGTTTCGAGGTGGTGGAACAGCGCGGGCGCGCGCCACGCTACGGCGCCGCCGGCGAGTTCTCGTGGAGCGGCGCGTATCACACCACCTACTGGGCGGATCCGGCGGAGCGCCTCGCGGTGGTGTTCATGAGCCAGCTGCTGCCGGCCGGCACGACCAATCTCACGAGCCGCGTGCGCACGCTGGTGAACCAGGCCATCGTCGGACCGCCCACCGGCCTCACCACCACCGGCTCGACCTCCACCACCGCCCGCACGGCGAAGCCTGCCGCGCGCCCCGGCGGACGCTAGGTCAGGGCCGGCCCTCGCCGGCCTTCGCATGACGCCGCTCGCCGCCCTGCCGCCGCTCACGCTCGCCACGTTCGGCGCGCTCACCGTCGCGTTGCTGACGCTGTGGGCACCGCGCGTCTCGGCGTCGCCGCAGGCGCCGACGTGGTGGGTGTTGCCGTTCGCCGCCACGCTGCTGCTGGCGCAGATGACGGACCTGCTCGACACGCCCGCGCTCGTGTTGCTGTTCGCGCTGGTAGCGGTGTGCCGCATCGTCCACCAGGCGCCGCACGGCGGACTGAAGGGCTTCGCGATCGCGGTGCTGCTCGTGCTGAGCGGCGGCATCCTCGCTCACGCATTCCCCGGCTTCGCGAACCCGAAGGTGCTCGATGGCGTACACACGAGCGCCGACGCGGCGCCGTTCACGAAGTACCTGAACCTCGACAAGGGCCTGCTCGGCCTGTTCCTGCTGGGACTCGTGGCGCCGCAGCGCGTGCCGCGCCGATCGCGAATCCCGATCGTGCGCGTGCTGCCCACGTTCCTGCTGATGACGGCGGTGGTGATGGCGGCCACGGTGGCGGCCGGCTACGCGCGCTGGGATCCGAAGCTGCCCGACTGGTGGCCGGTGTGGCTGTGGAGCATGGTGACGCTCACTGCGCTGCCGGAAGAGGCCGTGTTCCGGCACCTCATCCAGGGCGGGCTGCAGGCGTGGCTCGGTGCGTCGTCGCGCGGCTACGCGCTGGCGGCGGTGATCTCGGGCGTGCTCTTCGGCCTGGCGCACATCGCCGGCGGCTGGACCTACGTGCTGCTCGCGACACTGGCCGGCATCGGCTACGGCTGGATCTACGCGATGACCGGATCGATCGCCGCCAGCATCCTCGCGCACACGGGCCTGAACCTGCTGCACCTGCTGTTCTTCACCTACCCCGCCCTCGCCCGCTAGCGCGCGTATAGTGTGGCGATGACGCGCGCCCGCACGCTCCTGGTCCCCGTCTTCCTCGCCGCCGCGATCGCGGCCCTCGTCATCGTCCGCCCCACGGCGCAGCAGCCGGCGCCCGACCCCGCCGCCGGCTTCGTCGTGCGCGACGAGATGATCCCGATGCGCGACGGGGTGAAGCTCTTCACGAAGATCTTCATCCCGAAGAACCAGAGCGGCCCGCTGCCGCTCGTCTTCCGCCGCACGCCCTACGGCATCGACGGCGCGGCCGGCTCGTTCGTGCGCTACTACAAGGCGCTCGTGGACGAGGGCTACATCTTCGTCTTCCAGGACATCCGCGGGAAGTTCAAGTCCGAGGGCCAGTTCGTGATGCAGCGCCCGGCGCGCACGCCCGGCGACACGAAGAGCCTCGATGAAGGCACCGACACCTACGACACGATCGACTGGCTGCTCAAGAACGTGCCGAACAACAACGGCCGTGTCGGCATGCTGGGCGTGAGCTACGACGGCTGGACGACGATCATGGCGGCCGTGGAGCCGCACCCGGCGCTGAAGGCGATCTCGCCGCAGGCCTCGCCGGCCGACATGTGGCTCGGCGACGACTTCCATCACAACGGCGCCTTCCGCCTGAGCTACGCGTTCGAGTACGCGGCGATGATGGAATCCGGCAAGGACGTGCAGCAGTTCGCGTTCGATCGCTACGACACCTACGACTGGTATCTGTCGCTCGGCCCGCTGAGCGCCGCCAACCGCCGCTATCTGCGCGAGTCGATCCCGACGTGGAACGACTTCGTGCGGCACCCGAACTACGACGAGTTCTGGAAGCGCCAGACGATGATTCCCTACCTGCGCTCGGTCACCGTGCCGACGCTGAACGTGGCCGGGTGGTGGGATCAGGAGGACTTCTACGGTCCGGTCACGATCTACCAGGCGCTCGAGAAGTTCGACAGGAACAACCTCAACTATCTGGTGGTCGGTCCGTGGAACCACGGCGGCTGGACGCGCGACGGCACGTCGCTCGGGCCGGTGACGTTCGGCAGCGACACCGCGGCGTACTTCCGCGACCAGGTGCAGGCGCCGTTCTTCGCGTACTTCCTGAAGGACAAGGGCACCCGCGATTTCCCCGAGGCGCTCACCTTCGAGTCGGGCACCAACACGTGGAAGCGCTGGGCGCAGTGGCCGCCCGCGAAGGAGACGAAGACCGTCGGCCTCTATTTCGGACCGAACGAGGAGCTGCGCATCGGCACGCCGCCGGGCGCCGGCGCGGTCGGATCCGACAGCTTCGTGTCGGATCCCGCGCATCCGGTGCCGTATCGCCAGCGCCCGATCCAGGCCACCTACTTCCCCGGCGGCTCGAAGTGGTCGACGTGGCTGGTCGAGGATCAGCGCTTCGTCGACGATCGTGCCGACGTGCTGAGCTGGGAGTCGCCGGTGCTGAAAGAAGACCTGACGATCGCCGGCGAGGTGGTGGCGAAGCTGTTCACGTCGACCACCGGCACCGACGCCGACTGGATCGTGAAGCTCATCGACGTGTATCCCGAAGCGCTGCCCGACAACTGGACGCTGGCCGGCTATCAGCTGATGGTGTCGAACGAGGTGTTCCGCAGCCGCTACCGCAACGGCCTCGAGACGCCCACGCCGATGCGTCCCAACATCGTCGAGCCGATCACGTTCAGCCTGCACACGCAGAACTACACCTTCAAGGCCGGCCATCGCGTGATGGTGCAGGTGCAGAGCACCTGGTTCCCGCTGATCGATCGCAACCCGCAGACCTTCACCACCAGCATCTTCGAGGCGACCGAGAAAGACTTCGTGAAGGCGACGCACCGCGTCTACCGGTCGGCGCGGTATCCGTCGCGGGTGGAGATTCCGGTGGTGACTCGATGACCGTTCGCCACCTCGCCGTCACGCTGTCGCTCCTCACGCTCATGACCATGACTCCCGCTGCCCAGCCCCGGAAGATCTTCTGGGGCGACGACGTCCCCGCCAACTGGACGGGCACGTGGACGCCCGACCTGCAGACCGTGCCCGAGCGCACGCACTACACGCGCACGATGTCGACGCTGCAGCTCCACGAGTGGATCGCCGCCTTCAAGCTGAAGACCGAGTTCCTGCACGTCGAGACGATGTTCATCAGCCCGATGCGCAAGGCGGCGCCGGTGATGATCCTCGCCAATCCGCGCGTGACCACGCCGGCCGAGGCCAAGGCCTCGGGCAAGCCGATCGTGTTCCTGCTCGGCAACATCCATCCGCCGGAACCCGAGGCGGCCGAGGCGTTGCTGGTCGTGGCGCGCGATCTCGCGCTGGGCAAGCGAAAGGCCCTCCTCGACAAGGTGATCGTGATGATCGCGCCGATCTACAACGTGGACGGCACCGACACGTTCGTCACCCAGGACGGCGCCTACGGCAGCGTCACGCCGCACATCCAGGGCGTGCGCGAGAACTCGCAGGGGCTCGACTTGAACCGCGAGGGCGCGAAGCTCACGTCGATCGAGTCGCAGGGGCTGGTGCGCACGCTGAACGCGTGGGATCCGCTGCTCTTCCTCGACGGGCACCTGATGAGCCGCGTGAACCACGGCTACGCCAACACCTACGGCACGGCGACCATTCCGGCGGCGGCGCCCGGGCCGCGCGACTACATGACCGACACGCTGTTCCCCGCCGTGCGCGAGGCGGTGCGCAACGGCTTCGGCCTCGAGGTCTTCACGCACGCGCTCGCCACGCCGGATACCTGGCCGCCCACGGCGTGGAGCCACGACCGCGCCGCCTGGACGGTGGAGGCGAAGATGCTCGTGAACGCCTACGGCCTCCGCAACCGCTTCGCGATCATCACCGAGACACCTGGGCAGCCCACCTTCGAGCGCCGGATCTACGCGCAGTATGCGTACGTCGCCGCGCTGCTCGACTACGTGGCGGCGCACGGCGCCGAGATGCAGGCGATCGCGAAGAAGGCCGACGACGACACGGTGGCGGCGGTGTTGAAGGGCGCCGAGGCGGGCACGCTCACCAACTTCCTCGACGGCGAGTACCACTCGGCCGGAAAGATCGACCTGCTCGCCTATCGCACCAACGAACCGATGTACCTGCCGGGCACGAGTGTGCTCGGCACGAAGCCGGGCACGGCGTCTGGCCCGCCGGAACTCGTGCGAGGGGTCGACGATCTCACCAAACCCGTCGGCACCCGCACCGCCACCGTGCCGCGCGCCTACGTGCTGCCGCCGACGATGAGCGCCGTCGCGGCGAAGCTCCGCCAGCAGAACATCCGCGTGCAGACGCTGGCGGCGCCGGCGACGGTGCCGGGCGAGCAGTTCACGATCGATCGCATGTACCCGGTGCGGCGCGCCGGCTACGACATGACGACGCTCGACGGGTCGTTCTCGCCCGTGATCACGAAGACGTTCCCGGCGGGCTCGTTCGTGGTCGACATGGCGCAGCCCATGGCCAACGCGGCGTTCTACTACCTGGAGCCGCAGGCACGCGACGGCTTCGTCGGCTGGGGCGTGATGGATGCCATCCTCACGGAGCTCGGCGCCCGCGAGCGGCCGGTGGTCTATCCCGTGTTCAAGGCACGGCGGCTGCCGTAGCGCGGCGACGTGCGACCGGGCGGCAGGCACGGCAACCGGCAAGACGGGATCGGTGAACGCCCGGCACCTCTTCAGTGTCGAGCTGCAGTGCCGACTATGGGAGGTGATGGAGCCCTCTCAGCCCCCCGCGCCACCGGCGCGCGGCGTGACGATCCACGCCCGGCTGATCACCGCGGCGGTGGCGTCGACGCTGCTCGTGACCGTCGTCGGCTCGATCGGCGTGCTCAATCGCCAGGCGGTGGAACAGGGACTGGGACGAGTCGAGCAGAGCTCACTGCCAACCCTGCGCGCGCTGGAGGACCTGCGGTTCGCCGCCGTCCGGATCGTGGCGTCCACCAGTGAGTACGCCCTGATTCGCAGGCTGAAGCACGATGACGCCGGCGCGCCGACGCCCGACAGCGAGCGTGGCAGCGACGCCGCGGACGGCGAGGCCCGGCTGCGCGAAGCGGGCGCCGCGAGATACGAGGCGGCCTTCGTCCGCCTGAAGGCCGCCCTCGCTGACCGCGTCCTCACGCTCGACGTGGCGGAGCTCGATCGGCGTGGACAACGCCTCCAGATGGAGGCGGCCGCCGTGGTGGCGCTGGCCGACAGTGCAGTCCCAGCGCCGGACCTGTTCGAAGGAAAGGAGCGATTCGAGGCCGCCGAGGTGGCTTTCCTCTCGCTGATCGATGCGAGCGTCGAGATGGCGTCCGCCGACCTTCGAGCCCGGAGTCAGGCGGTGCGGGAACGGGTGGCGAGAGACGCGGAGGTCAGCGTCTTCGTGCTGGTGGTGGCGAGTGCCGTGACCTTGTTGGCCGGACTCGGCCTGGCGGCGAGCATCAGGCGCCCCCTCGCCGTCCTGCAGCGCGCCACCACCGCGATCGCGGCCGGTCGCCGCGACGTCACGCTGCCGGTGGCGACCAACGACGAGATCGGCGCCGTGGCGCGCGCCTACGGGTCGATGGTCGAGGCGCTGGAGGCGACGACGGTGTCCCTGCGCTTCGTCGACGACGTCATCGCGTCGATTCCCGACGGCGTCCTGGTGCTCGACGCGGACGGACGCGTCACGCGCGCCAACCCCGCCGCGGTCGCCCTGATTGGCGAGGCCACACCCGGCCCCCTCACCGGCCGCCGCGTTTCCGATCTCATGCCGGACGCCGCGCCCAGCACGGGCACCGCCTCCTCGGCCATGGTGTCGTTGCTGCGGGTGGATGGCTCGACGTTGCCCATCGCCCTCACGATCTCACCGCTCACGTCGGACCGGGGTGAGGCGGGCTACGTGTGTCTCGTGCAGGACGTCCGCGAGCGTCTGGCGTCAGAGCGTGCGCTGATGGAGGCCCGCGACGCCGCCGAGTCCGGGGCGCGCGCCAAGGGCCAGTTCCTGGCGACCATGAGCCACGAGCTGCGCACGCCGCTCAACGCCATCATCGGCTACGCGGAGCTGCTGCAGGAGGATGCCCCCGGGCTACCCGAGGACGCGCGGCGCGATCTCGAGCGCATCCGGGCCGCCGGCCTGCTGCTGCTCCACCTGGTGAACGAGATCCTGGATCTCGCCCGGATCGAAGCCGGTCGCGTCGAGGTGACGGCCGCGGTCACGCCAGTCGACGCGATGATTGCCGAGGTGGCCGACATCGTCCGGCCGATGCTCAGCAGCCGCACGCGCCTCGAGCTCGACCTCTCGCCGCTGCCGCCGATCGTCACCGACGCCGGCAAGCTCCGTCAGATCCTCATCAACGTCCTGAGCAACGCCTGCAAGTTCACCGACGAGGGTGTCGTTCGCATCCGGGCGAGGGCGAACGGGGCCGGCGTGGACATCGAGGTGGTCGACACCGGCCGGGGCATGCCGGCGGAGTTCGTCCGCACCATCTTCGCGCCGTTCTCGCAGGCGCACCCGGCCAGGCCGGGACGCCACGCGGGCACCGGCCTGGGGATGGCCATCGTGCAGCGGCTGTGCGATCTGCTGCAGGCGTCGATTGCGGTGCACAGCGTGGAGGGCGCCGGCACCACGGTGTCCCTGCGTCTTCCCCGCGCGGTCTCGCCGGCGCGTCCGGCCGCGGCCTGAGAGCTGCGCGCCGACACGCCTACTGTTGTTGTGTGGCGGCGGCGGGCGGCTTCTTCTGCGCCGCCAGGAAGGCGAAGGCCGCGGGCAGATTCGGCACCACGACGTCGGTGTGATTGCCGCCCGGCACCTCGATGTAGGTCACGGTGGCGCCCGCCGCCTTCAGCGCGGCCACCATCGTGCGCGAGCCGCTGACGTTCACGGTGGGATCGGCGTCGCCGTGCACCACGAACTGCGGAATCGCCTTCATGCGCGACGCCGTCGCGGTGGCACCCACGCCCGAGAACGGTACGAGCGCCGCCCAGATGTCCGGATACTTGGCGCCGAGGGCCCAGGTGCCGATGGCGCCCATCGAGTGGCCGATGAGGTAGATGCGCGACGCGTCGACGGCGTACGCGGTCTTCATGCGCGCCAGCACCTGCAGCACGTCCTGCTCGCTGTACTCGGTGCGGCGCTTCGAGGCCGCGTCGCCGGCCCCCATCAGCGGCGAGCCGTAGAAGCCGTCGATGCGGTAGCCGAGCGGCGCCGCCAGCAGGAAGCCGTGCTGATCGGCGAGCTTCGGCGTGAGCTGCTGGTACGAGTCGAAGAACGAGTCCTCGGTGGCGCCGAGACCGTGCAGGGCGATCACGAGGGGCGTGGCCTTGCCAGGACGGTACGAGGTCGGCACGTAAACGCGATACGGCATCACCTCGTTCGCGCCGTCGAGGCGATAGTGGCGTTCGAAGTCGCCGGTGCGTCCGGCGAACGGATCCTTGCCGCCCTTCGCCGCCGCCACGATCGCCTCGGCGGCGGTGAGTTCGGCGGCCACGTTGAAGGTGCCGAGCCCGACCGCGCCGCGGTTCACGCTGCGGATGTAGTCGGCCGGATAGCCGACGTCGTCGCGCTCGGCGGCGGGCACGGTGGCGGCGGCCTTGGCGAGCGCGTCGAGCCGCTGGTCGAGTCCGCGCAGCAGCACCACCGGCAGCATCGTCGTCCCGAGCGGCGCGCCGGCGTCGCGCACCTCGGCCTCCACCGCGTAGGCGTCGTCGGCGACGCCATCGAGGGCGAGGTCGATCGCGAACGGTGACTCCCGCAGATCGCGGCTCAGGCCGTCGAAGGTGCCGAGTTCGCGCACGACCGTCCACGAGGCCGCGACGGCCGCCACGGCGGGCATCCCGGGCGCGCGCTTCTTCAAGCGCACGGCCACCGAGAGCGCCGGGCTGAGCGTGGTGGCCGGCAGATAGATCTGCTCGAGCCGCACCGCGTACGGCCGCGACGAGTCGACCACCGTGCGTTCACTGCGCAGCACGAGCGACGTCCGGTAGTCGAGCGCCGGCGTCCAGGCCCGTCCGTCGAGCAGCGTGAGCCCCTTCGCGATCTGCCGCCGCACCTCGCCGGTGTGCCCGAGCTTCGTGGCCTCGGCGATGGCGGCGTCCACGGCGTCGATCTGCGCCTTGAGGTCGCCCTCGGGTCGCACGGTGGCCTTCCGCGTGTTGTAGAGCACGCGGGTGAGGTTCACGTTGGGCAGGGCCTGAGCGGCGAGCGATGCCGGCGCGGCCAACAGGGCGAGCACGATCAGTGCGGCGGTCCAGCGTGACATGGGGGCCATCCTATCCCGGCTGCCGCTCGCCGTCGCCCGCCAACCGCGCGGCGGCGGCGGCATCCCAGTGGTAGCAGCGAGCCGAATGCGAGCCGCCGTCGGCGGCGTCGTACACGATGCGCTCGACCAGGCGACCGCCGTGGCGCTCGTAGAAGCGGCACGCCCCGTCGTTGGCGTCGAACACCCACAGGTGCAGTCCAGGCGGCCAGCCACGGGCGATGCCCAGTGCGGCGGCGCCGCGCAGCAATGCCGCGCCGATGCCGCCGCCACGGGCCGCCGCGACGAGGTGCAGGTTGTCGAGCAACGCCCCGCGCGACGGGTCGTCGTCGGCAATGAGATAGGCGAAGCCGACGGCGCGGCCCCCTGCTTCGGCCACGAGCCCCGCTTCGGTCGCGCTCGGCGCCGCGAACCGGCGCGCCCAGTGCGCCTGGCGATTCGCGCCCGCGTGCTCGTCGAGCCACTGGTCGTCGTAGATGCCGCGATACGCCGTGCGCCAGCTCTCGGCGTGCAGCATCGCCACCACCGGCGCGTCGACCGCGGTCATCGGGCGAATCACGAACGTTGCGGGGGTGGCTGGCATCGTCATCTCGTTCAGCGTCGATCGGTCGCCAGCGTGAGGCTGCCGACCGTGAGCACGATGCACGCCCCGGGAAAGAGCGCCAGCCAGGGCTCGGTCGACATCGCCGACTGCGCCTGGTAGAGCATGCTGCCCCACGTGGCATCGGGCGGCTGGACGCCGACACCGAAGAAGCTCAGCGCCGATTCCAGCAGGATGGCGCGGCCCACCGCCAGCACCGCGGCGGTGCGGATGGCGCCGCCGACGTTCGGCAGCAGATGGCGCTGCACGATGCGCAGGTGGCCGGCGCCGCTGGCGCGCGCGGCCGACACGAAGTCGGCGCTCACGAGCCCGCGCACGGCGGTGCGTGTGACGCGCGCGGTTTCCATCCAGCCCACCACGCCGACGAGCAGCACGAGCGCCGGAATCGACGGCTGCAGCGTGGCCGCCGCCACCATCAGCAGCAACAGTCGCGGAATCGCCAGCAGGGCATCGGTCGCGCGCATCAGCACGGTGTCGAGCCAGCCGCCGAAGTACGCCGCCGCCGCCCCCACGGCCACGCCGACGCTCACCGCCACCATCGCCGACAGCAGCCCGATCGCCACCGACACACGACCGCCGAAGAGCGCGCGACTGAAGGCGTCGCGGCCGAGGTCGTCGGTGCCGAACCAGTGGGTGAGCGACGGCGCGGCCCGGCGATTGGCGAGATCGATCGCGTCGGGTGCGTACGGCGCGACGAATGGCGCCAGCAGCACCAGCGCGGCCGCCACGAGCAGCAGGCGCGTGCCGCGGCTCATGCGGTCACCCGCGGATCGAGCCACGCGTGCAGCAGGTCGGCCACGAGGTTGAAGAGGATCACCGCCACCGCGCTCGCCATCAGCAATGCCATCAGTACCGGGAAGTCGCGGCGCCCGAGCGCCTCGGTGAACAGACTGCCGATGCCCGGCCACGCGAACACGCTTTCGGTCACGACGGCGCCAGGCACGAGCAGCGCCGCGTCGAGCAGGATCACCGTGGCCACCGGCGCCAGCGCGTTCGGCAGCGCGTGCCGCAGCAGCTGGCGCGCGCGATCGACGCCGCGGGCCCGCGCCGCCGACACGAAGGGCGCCCGCAGCACCTCGATGGTGGACGAGCGCAGGTAGCGCATCCACGCCGACGCATGCACCACGGCCAGCACCGTCGCCGGCAGCACCAGCGACGCGAGATGCGGCGCGGCTCCGCCGCCGGCCGCGCGCCCGGACGACGGCAGCCAGCCCAGACCGATCGCGAACACGAGCTGCAGCATCAGGCCGAGCCAGAACGCCGGCACCGACACGCCCACCGCCGCCAGCACTGACAGCACGCGGTCAGCGCCCCGGCCCTGACGCACCGCCGCGGCAAGGCCCGATGGAATCGCCGCCAGCACCGCCAGCAGGAACGACGCGCCCAGCAGCTCGAGCGACGCCGGCAGCCGCTCGACGACGCGTGTCAGCACCGGACGCCCGTCGCTGAAGCTGTAGCCCCAGTCGCCGCGCACGAAGGCCAGGATCCAGCGCACGTATTGCTCGCCGAGCGGGCGATCGAGGCCGAGCGCGCGGCGCAGGCGATCGAGATCCTCCGGGCGCACGCCCGGGTTCGAGAGGTAGACCTCGAGCGGCCCGCCGGGCACCAGCTGCAGCAGCCCGAAGGCCACCGCCGACACGACGAGCAGCAGCGGCACGGCCTCCACGAGGCGGCGAGCCGCCAGACGGGCCAGCCGTCCTACTCGAGCGTCCACGCGTGCACGTTCCAGAACGGGCCCGTGTTGGTGGGATTGCCGGTGAAGCCCTTGAGCCGCGCCGGCACGGCATCGAGCTTGGTGACGCCGTAGAGCGGAATCTCGATCGCGAGATCGGCGATGCGGGCCTGCGCGTCGCCGAGGATCTTCGCGCGCGCCGCCTGATCCACGGTGCGATCGGCGGCGTAGACCAGCGACGTCAGCTGGTCGTCGCTCACGTAGTTGATGTTGCGACCGGCCGGCGGCATGCGGTCCTTCGCGAAGAAGAGGGTGAGCTCCGGATCCGCCGGCAGCTGCCACCAGTGCAGCATGGCGTGGAACTTCCCCTCGAACCACAACTTGCTGATGCTGGTGCCGTCGTGCAGCTGCACGGCCGCCTCGACGCCGACGTCCTTGAACTGCCGCTGCAGCACCTGCGCCACGTTCTCGCGCACGGCGAAGCCGGCCTGCGTGATCATCGTGAACGAGAGCTTCTGGCCGTCCTTGTCGCGGACGCCGTCGCCGTTGCTGTCCTTCCAGCCAGCCTCGTCGAGCAGCGCCCTGGCGCGCGCCGGATCGAAGGCGTAGCGGCGGATGTTCGGGTTGTGGGCCCACGACACCGGCTGCACCGGCCCGGCGGTGACGGGCGCCAGTCCTTCGAGGATCGCCTTCACGATCAGATCGCGATCCACGGCGTGGTTCAGCGCCTGGCGCACGCGCAGGTCGGCGAAGGCCGGGAAGGCGCGCTGGTTCAGCGTGACGTGCTCGTAGCCGTTGCCGTCGATGCGATGGACGCTCACGCCCGGAATCGCCGCCACCTCGCGGTGCTTGTCCCAGGGGAACATCACCACCATGTCCACTTCCCCGCTTTTCAGCTGGTTGATGCGGGTGTTGGTGTTGGCGACGAACTTGAAGAGCAGCGTCGGGATCTTCGCCGGCGTGCCGCGCCAGTACGTCGGCACGGCTTCGAGGCGGATGTACTCGCCGCTCTTCCACTCGGCCACCTTGTACGGACCGGTGCCGAGCGGCGCGCGGTTGTAGTCGTTGGCGGTGTCGATGTCGCGGCCGTCGAGCACGTGTTTGGGCAGGGTGCCGCGCACGAACTGCAGCTGGTACGGGGCGTAGATCTCCTTGTAGTGCAGCACCGCGGTGAGCGGATCCGGCGTGTCGACGCTGGTGATGCGATCGAAGCCGTCGGTGCTCTCGGGGTTGTAGGCCGGGCTGTTGATGGCCTCCACCGTGAACTTCACGTCGGCCGAGGTGTGCGGCGTGCCGTCGTGCCACGTCACCTCGGGCCGCAGCTTCCATGTGACGTCCATGCCGCCGTCCTTGCGCAGCACGACGCCGCCGTTCTCGAGCGTCGGGATCGAGGCGGCCAGCAGCGGCACCACCTCCATTTTCTCGTTCGTCGTCACGAGCCCTTCGACCACACACGTCTCGATGTCCTCGAGGATGTGCGTGCTGAAGCGGTTCAGCGTGTCGGGCTCGCGGTCGTAGCCGACGACCAGGCGCGACGACGACCCGCGAGTGGCAGGTGTGCCGGCGCCGCTGTCGGACCCGGGCGCCGAGCCGCCACCGCATGCGGCCGCCCACGCCACGAGCAGACTCGCGCCGGCGAGCCGCGACGCGCGCCTCACGACGCCGCCTCGTCGAGCATCAGCTTCGAGATCAAGGCCACGGGAATGGCTCCGTACGAGAGGAAGCGGTCGTGGAAGCGGCGCGGCGAGAAGGCCTCGCCCTCGCGACGCGCCACCTCGGCGCGCAGGCGGTGGATCTCGCGCGTTCCCAGCCAGTACATCACCGCGGCGCCGGGATACATGCTGTTGCGCACGGCCTCGGCGCGGGCCGCCGCCGGCGTCATCATGGCGCGGTCCTCGTAGTGCGCCGTGATGCCGGCGATGTCGGTCTCGCCGAGGTGCAGGCGCAGGTCGGCCACGGCGCGGGCGGCGAGCCGCACGCGCGTGTGCTGCTGCGCCACGGCCTCGAGCGGCGTCAGGAAGCCGATCTCGTCCATCAGATCGCACACGTAGCAGGCCCAGCCCTCGGCCAGGCTGCCGCCGACGAACATGCTGATGCGGCAGGCGGCGTCGACCGCCGCCACGCGGCCGATGCGCGACGCGCTGCGGTAGGCGTGGTGGTTCTGGACGTGATGGCCGATGGCCCCGTGATGCACCACGTGGTTCAACGTGATCACGCTGTCGTTCCACTGGCGCAGACGCGCTTCGAGCTGCGCCGGCGTGAGGTCGTCGAGCCCGGGCACCACGTAGTCGAAGGTGCCGATCGGATCGAAGGGCGCCGGCGAGCGATAGTGCAGGTAGTAGAGCTGCGGCGCCGCGTCCTTCACGAGCGCGGGGTACGGCACGTAGCGCAGCGGCGCGTCCGGCCAGGTCACCAGCGTGTAGGCCTCGGACGCGTCGCGGCACTGCTGCCAGCGCTCGTGGAACTGCGCCAGCCAGCGATGCGCCGACGGATGCTTCGCCGCGAGCAGATCCTGCACGGCGGCCCACCCACCATAGCGGGCGCAGAGGGTGCCGAGGCACGCGGTGGCATCGTCGAGCGCGTCCTCGGCCTCGCGCAGCAGGTCGAAGGGCGGCGTCGTCACCCAGTGGCCGCGTCGCAGCAGCAACGACAGCATCTCCTCGCCGACCCGCTCCCGCGACGGCGACTCGCCCCACTCGGGATCGCTCGACGGCACCGGCCAGCCCGGCGCATCGAACTCGCCGAGCCAGGCGCGGAACTCGTCGAAGGCCTGCGCGGCCACTTCGGCGGCACCGATGAGGCTGGTGCGGTCGCCGCGGCCCGGCGTCTCGTCGCCACGACGCAGCGCCACCCACGTCGGCCACGCCTCGCGCAGGAAGGTCGAGGCGGTGGCGCATTCGCCGGTGGCCTTGGCCAGCCAGCGCTTGGGCGCGCGCAGGATGGCGTGGCGGGCCTGCAGGAGGAAGCGAGGGATGGCGTCGAGCCGTGCGTGCGCGTGCTCGAGCCGCGTCGAGAGCGGCGCGAAGTCGCGCGTGAGCAGGCTCAGCACACCGAAGATCGCCTCGCCCGTCCACAGCGTGGGATTGCTGTGCACGAAGCGGCCGCTGTCGTACTCGGCGATCGCGATCTCGAGCGTGGCATCGGCGAGCGCGAGGTCGACGTCGGTCGGGAACGCCCGCACGGCGTCGTCGTCCGGCAGCCCGGCGCGCCGCAGGTCGGCGCGCACCATCGCCATCTCGGCGCGGGCGTCGGCCAGCCCTTCGGGCGACCAGTCGGGCAGGCGATCGTCGAACTGGTGCAGCCCGGTGAACGTGGCCGTCACCGGCCGTTGCCGGTAGAAGGCGTCGAAGAAGCGATCGAGCGCGGCGGACGGGGTCGGCGCGTCCGGGCCGCCGCCTACGCCAGCGGCAGGTTGATCCATCGCCGCTCCCGGAACGACTGCTCCACCGCGTTGATCGTCTCCTGCACCCACGCGCCGTCGTCGAAGTTGCCTTCGTTGCTGGCGTCGTCGGCCAGGATCTCGCCGATGAAGCTGCTGACGAGGTTGGCGTAGAAGAGCGTGCGCCAGTGTTCCGACGGGCTGCCGCCCGGCGGATAGAACTCCGCCGGCACCTCGGCCCGCGTGAACTCCACGTGATCCTTGTCGGCGAGCCAGATGCGCTCGCAGATGCCGTGTTCCTCGACCAGCCGGCAGATGATGGCGCCCTCGCTGCCGTAGAGCCGTGCCTCGATGCCGGGGTAGTTGCCGACGGTCACGTAGCTCGTCTGGATCGAGCACAGCGCGCCGTTGGTGAACTCGCCGAGGTAGATGTCGCCGTCGTCGATGTTCATGCGCTGCATCTTCCCAGTCGCCCGCACCATGCGGTTGGGGATGAAGTTGCGCATGGTGCCGACCACCTGCGCGAGGTCGGCGCCGACCACGAGGTGCGAGATGTCGATCACCGGCGCGCCGTAGCCCTCGAGCGACGACACGTGCAGGATGTTCGGGTCGGCGTTCGGATCGACCTGCCGCAGCGGGTTCATCGGGTCGAGCCACTGCGAGTTCTGCTCGTAGCCGTTGAAGATGAACGGCGTGCCCACGTAGCCGTCGGCCACGAGTTTCCGGAAGTAGCGCATCGCCGGCGCGTAGCGGAACGTGAAGCCGAGCTTGGTCTTCAGCCCCTTCGATCGCGCGAACTCGGCGGCGCGCCTGGTCTCGCGGAAGTCGAAGGCGACCGGCTTCTCGCACAGCACGTGCTTGCCGGCGTCGAGCGCCGCCCACGACAGCGCGAAGTGCGTGGCGCTCGGCGTGCACACGTCGACCAGGTCGAGGTCGGGACGGGCGATGAGCGCCTCGTGCGAGTCGTAGACGTGGGGAATGTTGAACTGGCGCGCGGCGGCCTCGGCCAGCTCGCGCTTGGGATCGGCAATGGCGACGACCTCGCAGCGCTCGTCACGCAGGAAGCCGGGCAGGTGGGCGGCGAGCGCCCAGGCACCGGCGCCGAGGACGCCGACACGGACACGACGGGTGGCGGACATGTGGCCGCGATTTTAGTCCGAGGCGGGCGCCGTTCAGTCGTCGGACGCCAAGGCGGCCAGGCGATAGACGCCGCGCGCCGGCGAGATGGCGGTGCCATCGGCGACGAGCGCCCGGTTGCCGAGCCCCGCCTCGGGACGCGACAGGCCGGTCACGCGCGCGAGCTCGCCGGGAATCGTCATGCCGGCGCGGGAGAGGAAGGCGCGTGCGATCTCGCGCCGCGCCTCCTCGGGCCGCACCTTCATCGACAGCTGCTCGGGAAACCGGCCGACGGCGAGCGTCCAGATGTAGGTGAACCACGGCGCGTAGAGCACTTCGCTCGGCACGACGAGCATGGCGGCCTGCAGTTCGTCCATCGCGCGCAGGAACGACGCCCGATCCTTCACACCGGACTCCTCGCGCAGGTCCTTGGTGGCCATCTCCCACTCGGCGCGCAGCACCTTCAGGATGGCGCGGGCCGGACGGCTGAGCCGCTTCGCTTCCTGCGACGGCCGCACGCCCCACAGCGCGTTGAAATGCGGTACGAGCCGGGGCGCGACGAACATCGCCTTCCCGCGCGCGAGCTTCGCGTAGTAGACCTTGCCGCGGCGGATCACCTCGTCCTTGAGCAGCCACGCCTCCGACGCCTCGGGATCCTTCTGCACGTTGCGCGGCATCACCGCGTCGCGGCGTCCGCACACGGCGACGTAGAGGGAGGGTCCGGGCTTGCGGGCGTCGGTGAGGCAGGCGGCGAAGCCGACGTCCTCGACGAACTGCTCGGCCTGCGCGGCCGTGGTCACCTCGCGGCCGCCCTCGCGCCGCCAGTGGCGATCGCGGAAGTCTTCGATGGCGTCGGGCAGGGCAGGGCGCGGCATGGCGGCTGGGCCACACCGTATCATTGGTGCGCGGCGCGTTCGACGCGCCCATCACCGATGTATTCCGTGAAAGACAGCCGGCCCGGCGCCGTCGAGGCCCTGCAGCGTGAGATCGCGGTGCCGACACGCGTGGCGGTCGGGCCCGCGCATCCACAGCCGCCGTCGTCACCGCGCCGCGAGCGCGCCTCGGCGCGCGGCTGGCGCTGGGTGACCGTGGCCGGCGTGGCGTTCGTGGTGATGCTGAGCGCGTGGGCGTTCGGCCCCGGCGGCTACGTCGCGCGCAATACCACGCCGGACCTGACGCCCGTCGCCACGGTCGTCTCCGTGGGCGGACGCGTGGAGGCGCGCCTCGGCGCGGGCGCGTCGTGGGCGCCCGTGCAACGCGGCGACGTGCTGCGCGAGGGCGCCGACGTGCCCACGGGCAGCGCGGGCGCCCTCACGCTCGTGACCCGCGACGGCGTCGAGATCCACGTCGACGCGCTGAGCCGCGTCGATGTGCCGGACGCGCGCACCGTGCGCTTCCAGTTCGGGTCGATCGAGGTCGATACGCGCGACACCGACACCGCCAGCGCACCCACCGCCCTGGCGATCGCGCTCACGGACCTGCGGCTCGCCGGCGGACCCGCGCTTTACACGGTCACACGCCAGATCCGCGGCGCCGAGATCCGCGTGATCGAGGGACGCCTGACGGCGAAGGACGATCAGGTCATCGCCGCCGGCGAGTGTCGCGTGGTGATGGGCGCCGGCCTGTTCGCGGATCCCCTGCAATGCCGCTGATGCGCCGCCGTCGGCGCGCGGCGACCGCGCTGGCGGCGCTGCTGGCGATCGCGCTCGCGCCAACGCATGTGGCCGCCCAGGCGCCGTCCACTGGCGCCATCCGCGGGCGCGTCGTCGACGCGGATACGGGCGTGCCGCTCGCCGCGGTCCTGGTGGTCACGGCGGAGCCCGACCGCCGGGCCGTCACCGATGCCGACGGCCGCTTCGCCCTGACCGACCTCCCTGTTGGACCGCGCACGCTGGTCGTGTCGCTCGTCGGCTACACGCTGGCGCGTCCCGAGGTGGTGGTGCCGGCGAGCGGTGCGGGTCGCGACGCGGGCGGCGACACGCTCGTCATCCCGCTCTCGCCGGGAGCCGGTGCGTACACCGAGCAGCTCACGGTGCGCGGCAACGAATCCGCGAGCCGCCCGGCCGCGCCGGTCGAGTTCCGCATGCGCTCAGCCGATCTGCAGGAGCTGCGCGGCGTGCTCGCCGACGATCCGTTCCGCGCGATCCAGGCGATGCCCGGCGTGGCCACCGGCGACGACTTCCGCGCCGAGTTCTCGGTGCGTGGCAGCGACTTCCGGCAGATGGGCTTCGCGGTGGACGGTGTGCCGGCGCCGTGGCTCGTGCACGGTCCCCGCGCCGTGAACGACACCGGCACCGTGGCGATGCTGAACGCCGACGTGCTGTCGGAGATCGCCCTCACCTCGGGTGCGTCGCCGCAGATCTACGGCAACCGCACCGGCGCCTGGGTGCAGAGCACGATGCGCGAGGGATCGCGTGACGCGGTGCGGCTCACCGGATCACTCTCGGGCACGGGCGTCTCCGGCGTGATCGAAGGCCCGCTCGGACGCGGACGGCGCGGCGCGTGGCTCGTCAGCGCGCGCAAGAGCTACATCGACTGGTTGATCTCCCGCCTGAACCTCGACACGCAGGACGACTCGCGCTTCGGGTTCACCGACGCGCAGTCCACGTGGGTCTACGACGTGACGCCCACGCAGCAGGTGCGCCTGTCGGCGGTGGCCGGACGCTCGCGCTACCGCGACATCGACACGACGCCGAGCGCCAACGGCCTCGCCGTGGCGGATGCGTCCACTGGCTTCGCCGTCGCCGCCTGGCGCAGCACTATCGGGCCGTCGGTGGTCGTCACGCAGCGGTTCACCGGCGCCGTGCGGCGGTATCAGAATCGCGGCGACTTCGATCAGGAACTCGATCACGGATCCGAGTCGACGGGTGGCTATCGGGCCGACGCCACGCTGGGCGGCTGGCACGGCGCCACGGTCGATCTCGGCGTGTCGGCCGATCGCGACGACGCGCGCTACCGCACGCGCGCTTTCGCTGGCACCAGCGCGGCCACGCTGGCGCTACGCGGCACGGCGGCATGGCGTTACGACCGATGGCGCACCGGCGGCTACGTGCGCGGGCGACTCGCGCCGGCCTCCACGGTGGCGATCGACGCCGGCGTGCGGGCCGATCGCGACTCGCGTCTCGAGGCCACGAGCGCATCGCCGTGGCTGCTGACGCGCTGGTCGCCGTCTGCGCGGGTCACGCTGGCCGCCGGCGCCGGCATCGCGTGGCAATCGCCGGATCTCGAGATGCTGCCCATCCTCGCGACGTCCACGATGCCCGGCCTCGAGCGCACACGGAGCGCCGACGTCTCCGCCGATGTCGCCGTGGCCGCCGGGCTGCGCGTGCAGGTGTCTGCCTACACTCGCGCCGAGCGGAGCACGCTGCGGTTCGACGGCGCCATGCCGCGCCTGGTGAACGGCGTCGTGCGCACGCCGGTGGCGACGAACCTGTGGCTCAACGCGCTCGACGTGCGGGCGCGCGGCGTGGAGGTCACCGTGAGGCGCGCCGCCGCGGGCGTGGTGAACGGCTGGGTCAGCTACGGCTACGGATCCACGCGGAACACCGATCGCGCCACCGGCCAACGCTACCCGGGCGACTTCGACCAGCGGCATCAGGTGAACGCCTACGCGTCGGCGCGGCTCGGCGCGCGCACGAGCGTCGGGGCGAAGTTCCGCTACGGCAGCAACTTCCCGCTGCTCGCCTACGTCGCGGGGTCGTGGGAGGCGCTGCGCCCCGGCGTCACGCGCAACGCGGTGCGCCTGCCCGCCTACGCGCGCCTCGACCTGCGCGCGGGACGCACGTTCCTGTGGTCGTCGCGTCGCATCACGCTCTTCGCCGAGGTGCTCAACGCGCTCGACCGCGACAACATCGGCCGCACCACCGGCTCGATCCGGACGACGGGCGTGGTGTCGGGCTACACCGAGTCGCTGTTTCCCCGCATTCCGTCCGCCGGCATCCGCCTCGAGTTCTAGCTCCGCCTTGAAAGGGGCCGGGTCCGGACCCGGCCCCGACCTGTCCCCTTTCAAGCTGGGTACAGACTTCGAGCCCGAGGACGGCGATCCATCCCCGGGCCCGTGGCAGATCCTGCGATCAGATGGTTAGAAGCGCGACGCGCGCACCCAGGTGTCGGCGCGGGCCCACGCCTTGGCGAGCTCGACGTCGACGTCCGCGGTGGGCTTGCCCTGCGCCTTCAGCGCCTGCTGCAGGCCGAGCAGCGACCAGCCGTTGTTCGGGTGCTCCTTGAGCTCGGTGCGATACGTGGCCTCGGCCGCCGACGCCATCCCCGCCTGCAGCTGCATGGCGCCGAGCCAGTGGCGCGCGTCGAACGGCAGCGGCTCGGGCTCGTCGTATTCGATCTTGTCGTCCCACTTCACCGCCTCCTCGAACTTCGCCAGCGCGGTCTTGGTGTCGCCCACATAGCGCGCGATCTCGCCCTCGAGGATGTTGCCGACCACGCCGAGCAGCGTGTCGGCCGGGTGATTGCGGAAGTTCTGCTTCGACAGCGCGGCCTTCTGCACGCGCGAAAGGTACAGTCGCGCGTAGTCGACCTCGCCGGCGCGCAGCTTGGCGTAGCCCTGCGCGAAGTCCCACATCGCCGCCGGGATCTCGCGCTCGGGACGCGCCGTCACCGCCGGGATCTCGTCGAAGCGGCCGAAGCGCAGCAGCGTGAGCACGTGGTACATCGTGTCGCCGGTGCTCTTCGCGTAGTCCTTGCCCGCCTGGATCGCCACCGCACCCTGCGTGTCGTTCGATGCCGCGAAGAGCAGCATGTGCAGGTTGTGATCGGGATAGATCGCGAAGCCCTCGTTGATCGCCGCCTTCAGGTCCGAGTGCCAGGCCTGGATGTTGGCGCGCACGCCGTCGTTCCAGCGGCCGATCTCGTTCCACGTGTGCGACGGCATGTGGTTCATGTGGCTGGCGCCGGGCACCACGTTGCCGAGGAACTCGGCGCACGCCGCCGCCTTCTCGGGCACCACGGTGGACTCGGTGGCGTGTACGTAGAGATGGCACGCACCCGGATGCTTGATGTCCATCGCCAGCGCCTGTTCGAGCACCTTGTGCAGGCGCTGCACGTTGGGCGTGTTGATGTCGCGCGTGCCGCGACGCGGTTCGAGCAGGAACAGCGAGTCGCCGTACAGCGTCACCGCGTCGATGTCGGTCGGCATCGCCTCGGCCACCTTCTGCATGGCCGCCGAGTAGGCGCGCTCCTGATCCATGCGCTTCGCCGGATCGAACTTCTCGACGTAGCGCGACTGGATGGCGTCGATGAACGCCTGTTCCCACGGCAGTTTCGCGTTGGCCTTGAGCGCCAGCGCCTTCTTCGCGGCCGCGTAGGCGAACGGCGAATGTTCCGCCAGCATCGGCCCGTTCAGGTACGAGCCCCACGCCCACGCCTCGCCCCAGTAGCAGATGGCGCAGCTCGCATCGCGCTGCCACGCGGCGCGGAACGAGCGCACGGCGTCGAGCTTGGCGAACGAATACATCATCTGCATGCCCTGCGTGAACAGGGCCTGCGCTTCGGGATTGGTGGTGGTGATGGTCTTCGTGAAGGGCCCGAGGCCCACGGTGTAGATCGGAATCGGATCGGCCACGTACTTCGGCAGCTCCGGCATGGCGCCGGGCTTCGCGGGCGCGGACGCGCCGCCGCCCATGTTCATGTCGTGCTGGGCCATTGCCGGCCCCACCGTCGTCATCCACGCGAGGGCTGCCGTCAGCAGCACCTGGCGCACGCGCGCGCTACACCCCATCACATCCTCCTCGTCCGGGGCTGGATGCGCCGGACCGCCCGCGATGATAGCGGAATCAGATACATGGACGTGCTTCGCCGTCGCCGGGATCCACCCCACGGCTGAGCCGGCCGTGTCCGCGATCCCGGGACTACAATCGCGGCCGTGCTGACGCGACGACACTGGCTGCGAGCGCTGGCCGGCGGCACGGCCACGGCGGCCCTCGGACGACGCGCGGCCGCGCGGCAGCCGGGGCAGGGATCCGGCCCCGCGGGCGATCCAACCACGCTGTCGCTGGCCGAGCTGTCGCGCGCCTACGCCTCCGGCGCGCTGACGCCGCTCGACGTCACCGCCGCGTATCTGGCCCGCATCGATCGCGAAAACGGGCGCCTCGGTGCCTTCGTCACGGTGGCCCGCGATCGCGCCGTGGACGAGACGCGCCGCCTGCTGCGCTCGAGCGGCACCTTCGCGCGCGGTCCGCTCTACGGCGTGCCGGTGGCGCACAAGGACTTGGTCCGCACGCGCGGCGTCCGCACGACGGGCGGATCCAGGCTGTACGAGACCCTCGTGCCCGAGGACGACGCCGATCTCGTCGCGCGCTGCACCGCGGCCGGCGCCGTGATGCTCGGCAAGACCAACACACACGAGCTCGGCGGCGGCACCACCACGATCAACCCGTTCACCGGCACCACGCACAACCCCCGCGACATCACCCGTATCGCCGGCGGATCGAGCGGCGGCGCGGCGGCGGCGATCGCGGCGCGGCTCACGCTCGTGGCCACGGGCAGCGACACAGGCGGCAGCATCCGCATTCCGGCGGCGCTGTGCGGCTGTGTCGGCCTGAAGCCGACGTTCGGCTGGCTGCCGACCACCGGCGTCCTGGGCGCGTGTCCGACGTTCGATCACGTGGGACTGCTGACCCGCAGTTGCGAGGACGCCGCGCTGGCCTTCTCCGCCGTGGCGCCGGCGCGCGACGGCGCGGGCGTGGTCGGCGAGCGATTCGTGGAGGCCTATCGCGCGGCGGTCGCGGCCGGACTGCGCGGGCTGCGGGTGGGCGTGGCGCGCGAGTACTTCTTCGATCACCTCGAGCCCGGCGTGCAGACCGCGGTCACGCGCGCCATCGAAGCGATGGCCACGGCCGGGGCGCGCGTACGTGACATCGCCGTGCCGGTGCGTACGAACATCTACGGCGAGATGTTCGACCCGATCGCCGTCAGCGAGATTCGCGCCACCTACGCCGTGGATTGGAAGGCCCGTCCGGACGCCTTCTCGAAGGACTTCGCGGGCGTGTTCGCCGGGTCGCCCATCCCGCCGCCCGCGCTGGCGCGCGCCCGCGAGGCCCGCGACGCCCTGCAGCGCTCGATCGAGATGGTGCTCGAACAGGTGGACGTGCTCGTGATGCCCACGGTGCCAATCGTGGCACCGCGCATCGACGGCCCGATCGACGGCATGCGGATCCTGCAGAACACCTGGGCGTTCAACGCCGCGCGCGTGCCGGCCCTGACGGTGCCGTGCGGCACGGGCGCCGATGGCCTGCCGGTGGGCCTGCAGATCGTCGCGTCGCCGTTCGCCGAGGCGCGTCTGCTCGCGGTGGGCACGCTCGCCGAGCGGCTCGGCTGAGGACCATGCCCCTATAGAATTAGGCGCGTGATCACTTCAAGGCCGCCGCAGGCTGAGCGCCTTTGGCACCGGGCCACCTTGGCACTTGTCCTGTGCCTCGCAGCCTTTGCGCGGTTCGAGGTAGCTCGCGGGTCGGGACACGTAGACCTAGTCGCGGACATGGCCGAGTACTGGACGCGAGCGGTCTACCTATTCGAGCACGGGACGCTGCATCCAGACAGCTGGCGGATGCCCGGCCTTCCGATCTGGTTGGCCTCTGCCTTCACGCTAGGAGGATCCGCGACCTTAGACGTCGCGAGGGTATCCAACGTCGTGACTGGGTGCCTGGTCACTGCAGCCACATACCTTCTCGGTCGGCGTGTCGGTAGTCGTCGTGATGCGCTCATCGCCGCGTGCTTCGTGGCGGTGTATCCCACGCTGTTGCTCTACACGTCCATGGTTGCCTCGGAGACCCTCGTCGCACTGCCAATTCTCGGCGCGCTGCTTGGCGCTACGTTACCAACGAGGGCGGGCGCGGCCTTCATGGGCATCTCGACTGCGGCCGCCATTTTGGTACGTCCCGCCTCCGTCGCCTTGATCCCAGCAGGAATTGCGGCGGCGGTCATTGCCCCCCCCCACGATTTCGGCGCATTCGCGCATGTCTCGGTTGGTCTGTTTCCTCGCAGCCAATGTTCTCCTTCTGAGTCCCTGGTGGCTCCACAACCAACGCCTGCACGGCCGGTTCATTCCGCTGGACACCACCAGCGGGCTGAATCTCGCGATCGGTAGTGCTCCTGACGCCTCGGGGCGGTGGTACTGGTCACACGTTGAAGTACTGCTGACAACCGATCTCCGCGGCATTGACGTGACAACACCGGAAGGCTCCGGTCGGGCGACGGCGCTGGCCATCGACTACGTCCGAGCAGCGCCCTTGGCGTGGCTGAAACTCGCGCCGGCGAAGACTGCTGCCCTGCTCGCAGTTGAGGGACGGGAGACCGCCTACCTCTACTCCCTTGGGCTCTTTGGCGAGCACTCCTCGAACATTGTGCTCTCATGGGCGATTGCCGTCATGCTTTCCTTCCCCGCCTTGCTGATCGGGGCCGTCGGCGGACTCACGAGCGGACAACTCCCGCTGCGATTCGCCGGCCCCGTTGTCGTGTTGATGGGAACGACCGTACTGATGCACATCGCCACCTTCGGAGATCCGAGATTTCATCTGCCCCTCGTGCCATTGCTCGCAATCGCCGCTACTCATGCCAAACGCATCGATCGACGTGCGCTCGTGGCAACCGCGCTGGCCTGCGCGCTGCTAGCGCCGGCGTGGTACGCTCAAGCAGTCAACTACATGCCGTTCGTTCGTCTCCTCATGACTCCCGGGGCCTCGCACTCCCCCGTGTCGTTCGACGCGCTCTTCTGATGGCCATCTACCTCGGCCTCGGCCTCACGATGCTGGCGACGCTGCTCGTCGAGATCGTCGACAGCCGCCTGCTCTCGGTCGTCACCTGGTATCACCTGTCGTTCGTCGCCATCTCGGTGGCGATGCTCGGCGCGGCGGCCGGTGCCGTGGCCGTGTTCGTGTCGCCCGCGCGCTTCCCCGAGGCCGACGGACCGCGACAGCTGGCGCAGTGGGCCGGGCGCTTCGCGCTGGTGATTCCGCTGTCGCACCTGCTCTCACTGGCCATCCCGATGCCCGATGGCCAGCACTGGACGGCGATGGATCTGGTGGTGCTGACGCTGTCGCTGGCCGTGGTCACCGCGCCGTTCGCGTGCGGTGGCGTCGTCACCACCCTGGCGCTCACGCGCACGCACGCGCCGGTCGGACGCCTCTACGCGGCGGATCTCCTGGGCGCCGCCCTGGGCTGCCTCGTGGCCGTCGTATTGCTCGACGCGACCAACCTCAGCGCCGTCGCCTTCGCGGCCACGGCGCTCGCCGCCGCGGGCGCGATCGCGTTCCGGCGCGCCGCCGGGCTGCGCACGGGCGCGCTGGCGCCCATGACGATGGCCGTCGCGCTGGTGGCGCTGACCGGCAACGCACGCACCGAAGGCATCCGGGTGCTGTATCCGAAGAACCGCGCGGCGTGGGCGCAGCCGGTGATGGACAGCCTGTGGAACAGCCACGCGCACATCCTGGCGTTCCTGCCCACGGTGGGCCCGGCGTTCTACTGGGGCGGCGGCGAGGGCACGGCGGCGTTCCGGAACGAGCAGTCGTTCGTGCTCGTGGATGGCGAAGCCGGCACGCCGATGACGTCGTGGGACGGCGACCCGGCGTCGCTCGACTGGGTGTCGTACGACGTGACGGCGCTGCCGTATCACCTGCGCAAGGGCGGACGCACCGGCATCGTCGGCGTCGGCGGCGGGCGCGACATCCTGTCGGCGATCTGGAGCGGCAGTCCCGCGATCACCGCCGTCGAGATCAACGACAACGTCGTCTCGCTGCTCACCACGCTGCACCGCCGCTTCACGAAGATCGCGGATCACCCCGGTGTCACGCTGGTGCACGACGAGGGCCGCGCCTACCTCACGCGCACCACCGAGCAGTTCGACGTGCTGCAGATGTCGCTGGTCGACACGTGGGCGGCCACCGGCGCCGGCGCCTTCACGCTCAGCGAGAATGGTCTCTACACGCGCGAGGCTTGGCGCATTTTCCTCGATCGCCTCACACCAACGGGCGTCATCAGCGTGTCGCGGTGGTTCTCGCCGGCGCAAGCGTCCGAAACCAGTCGCCTCATCGCCCTGGCCGTGAGCGCGCTGATGGACCGCGGCGTGAAGCAGCCCGAGGCGCACGTGGCGCTCGTGGCCCGGCACAACGTGGCCACGCTGCTGGTGTCGCCGTCGCCGCTCAGCCAGGCCGACCTCGAGGCCATCGCGTCGGTGAGCCAGGCGCGCGGCTTCACGGTGCTGGCGTCGCCGCACGTGCCGGCCGCCGATCCGCGCCTGCGCGCGATCCTCCGCAGCGCGTCGGATGCGGAGCTCACGGCCGCCGCCGCCGACACCGTGTTCGACTACACGCCGCCCACCGACGCGCGGCCGTTCTTCTTCAACATGGTGAAGCCCTCGGCGTGGCTCACCGGCATCGCCTCGACCGACGGCGGCGTGATCGCCGGCAACCTGCGCGCCACGGGTACGCTCGTGGCCATCCTCGGCGTGTCAATCGCGTTCGTCGTCGCGGCCATCGTCGTGCCGCTCGTGGTGCGCGGCCGGCCGGCGCTGCCTGGCGCCAGCCTGGCCTCGGGTCTCGCCTACTTCTCGGTGATCGGCACCGCATTCATGTGCGCGCAGGTGGCGTTCCTGCAGCGCTTCTCGGTGCTGCTCGGCCATCCGACGTATGCGCTCGTGGTCGTGCTGTTCTCGATGATCCTCTTCGCGGGCCTCGGCTCGTTCGTGTCGGAGCGGGTCGTCGGTGCGCGCGGCCAGCGGTTCGCGGTGTGGACGTGGGTGCTGGCGGCCGGGCTCGCGGTCACCGGCGTGACCATCGCCGGCGTGTGCGCCACTGCGGTGGCGTGGACGCTGCCGGCGCGGGTCGCCACGGTGCTCGCGGTGGTGGCGCCGCTGTCGCTCGTGATGGGCTTCTGCTTCCCGCACGGTGCGCGTCTGGTGCAGGCGCGCGATGAATCGGCGCTGGCGTGGATGTGGGGCGCCAACGGTGGCGCCGGCGTGGTGGCGTCGATCGCGGCGGTCATGGTGTCGATGACGCTCGGCATCGAGGCGAATCTCTGGATCGCCGCGCTGGGCTACGCGGTGCTGCCGCTGGTGGCGCGTGGCATCGGCGCGCTGGCTGGCACGTCGCCGGAGGCGCCGGACCGCGCGTGACGCGCGTCCTCCTCTGGACCATCGTGGCCGTCGCCGCGCGGCTCGGCGCGAGCGCCGCCAGCGCCAACGCCGGCGTGTTCGCCGACATGGCGCAGTATCACGAGCGCGCGCTGGCGCTGCTCACCTCCGGCACGCTGCCGGATGCGTTGCGCGGCCCCGGCTATCCCGCACTGCTGGCCGCGGCGTACGCGCTCGGCGGCCCGACGTTCTGGACCGCACGCGTCGCCAACGCGGTCGTGGGCGGCCTGCTCACGCTGCTGACGGGCGTGGTGGCCGCACGCGCCGGCGCCGGCCCGCGGGCGTGGATCGCGTCCGCGATCGTGGCGTTGTATCCCGCGCTGGTGCTCTCGTCCGTCTACCTGATGCCGGATGCGCTCTACGCGCTGCTGGCATTGCTGGCGCTGCTGCTCGTGCGGCATCGGGCGCCGGCGTTCGCGGCGCCCGCGGGCGTCGTGGCGGCGCTGGCGATCCTCACGCGATCCGTCGGTCTCTCGCTGGTCGGCGTGTCGGTGCTGGTGGCCGTGTGGGCTGTCGTGTCGCGACAGGCACCGGCGCGCGTGGCGTGGAGTCGCGTGGCGATCTTCGTCATGGCGTGTCTCGTCGTGCTGGCGCCGTGGCTGCGCTTCACCACCCGGATCGCCGGCGGTCCGCTGCTCGACACCACGAGCGGCATGAACGTGCTGCTCGGCAATCACGACGGCGCCACCGGCCGCCTGCGGATGGCCGACGACGCGCCGTTGCGTGAGCGGTTCGTCAATGGCGCCAAGAGCGAGGCGGATGCGAACGCGCGCGCCATGCGCGCCGGTGCGGCGTGGGCGATGGAGCACCCGGGCGCAGCGTTGCGACTGGCGCTCGTGAAGACCGGGTACCTGCTCGGCCTCGAGGGCCGTGAGCACGCCTGGGTCTACGGACAGGGCTACTTCGGGCCGCGCGCGTCGTGGGTCGTCACGGCATGGGGCGTCGCGCTGTTGCTGTCGTTCCCGCTGCTCGTGGTGGTCGCGGTCGTCGGCGCGGCGCGGGCGCGAGGGCCGCTCACCGCGACACACGTCGCGCTCGGCGCGTTCGTCGTGCTGACCTGCCTGCTGCACGTTGCCAGCTTCGGTGAAAGCCGCTTCCACCTGCCGCTCGTCCCGGTGCTGGCGGTGGCGGCGAGCCTCGGGCACGGCCCGGTGTCGAACGCGGGCGCCAGCCGCCTCGTCGCCGCGATCGTGGTGGTGGCGCTGCTGGCGGTGGCGTGGACGAGCCAGGCACCCGAGCTCGTGTCGGCGCTGTTGCGCCTGCGCGCGCCCGACGGCTGGACCGCCGCGCTTCCCTACTAGCCCGGCAGATTGTCTCCGCCTGTCGGCGTGCCGCCGGCGCGGTTTCTGACACACTAGATGCGCTCGTTTTCAAGGGACTCCCAGATGCGCACCGTCCTCCGTCGCTCCATCCTCACCACCGCCAGCGCCGCCATCGCCGTGGCGATGGCCGTCTCGCTCTTCGCGCAGCCAGCCCGCGTGGCCACGCCGAAGCTGACGTCGCCCGAGAAGTTCTTCGGGCACCAGATCGGCGCCGACTACGTGCTGCCGAACTACACGAAGTTCACCGAGTACGTGCGGCAGCTCGACAAGGAGTCGGACCGCATGGTCGTGCAGTCGATCGGCAAGACGGCCGAGGGCCGCGATCAGCTGATGGCGATCATCACCGCGCCCGAGAACTTCGCGAAACTCGAACGCTACAAGGAGATCGCGCGACGGCTGGCGAAGGCCGAGGGCCTCACCGACGAGACGGCGCGCGCGCTGGCGAAGGAAGGCAAGGCGGTGATCTGGATCGACGGCGGCCTGCACGCCACCGAGGTGCTCGGCGCGCAGCAGCTCATCGAGACCATCTGGCAGTTCACGAGCAGGACCGACGAGGAGACGATGCGCATCCTGCGCGACACGATCATCCTCGCCGTGCACGCCAATCCCGACGGCATGGAACTGGTGAGCGACTGGTACATGCGCAAGTCGAATCCCACCGAGCGCAGCACCGGCCAGATCCCGCGGCTGTACCAGAAATACGTCGGCCACGACAACAACCGCGACTTCTACTCGATGAACCAGCCCGAGAGCACGAACATCAACCGCGTGCTCTACCGCGAGTGGTATCCGCAGATCGTCTACAACCACCACCAGACCGGCCCCACCGGCACGGTGATGTTCTCGCCGCCGTTCCGTGATCCGTTCAACTACGTCTACGACCCGCTGGTCGTGAACACGCTGGATCAGGTGGGCGCGGCGATGCACGCGCGCTTCGACGCCGAGGGCAAGCCGGGTGTGACGACGCGCTCGGGCTCGAACTACTCCACGTGGTGGAACGGCGGCCTGCGCACGATGGTCTACTTCCACAACCAGGTGGGCCTGCTCACCGAGAGCATCGGCAACCCGACGCCGGAGACGATTGGCTTCGTGCCGGACCGCATGATCGCCAAGGGCGACTATCCGATGCCCGTGCCGCCGGGCGTGTGGCACTTCCGCCAGTCGATCGACTACTCGATCACCGCCAACTACGCGGTGCTCGACTTCGCGCAGCGCTACCGCGAGACGCTGCTCTACAACATCTACGTGATGGGGCGGAACTCGATCCGCCGCGGCTCGCAGGACTCGTGGACCGACTACCCGCGCCGCATCGCCGAGGTGAAGAACGAGATCGCCAAGGAGATGAAGGTCGACGCCAGCGACCCGCGGATGTCGGCGGGCGGCCGCGTGCAGGTGGTGCCGAGCAAGTACTACGAGCTGCTGCGCAAGCCCGAGTGGCGCGATGCGCGCGCCTACGTGCTGCCGGCGAACCAGGGCGACTTCCTCACGTCAACCAAGTTCGTGAACACGCTGATCAAGTCGGGCGTCACCGTGCACCGCGCCACGGCCGCGTTCAGCGCCGGCGGCAAGCAGTATCCGGCCGGGTCGTTCATCGTGAAGGGCGCGCAGGCATTCCGGCCGCATGTGCTCGACATGTTCGAGCCGCAGGATCACCCGAACGACTTCCAGTATCCGGGCGGCCCGCCGATTCCGCCCTACGACAACGCCGGCTGGACGCTGGCCATGCAGATGGGCGTGAAGTTCGATCGGCATCTCGACAACGTCGATGGTCCGTTCGAGGTGCTGGCGGATGTCGTGAAGCCGACGCCCGGCACCGTCTCGTCGCCGTCCGGCACCGCGGGCTACGCGATCGCGCACCGGCAGAACGACGCGTTCATCGTCATCAACCGGCTGCTGAAGGCGGGTGAAGAGGCCTACTTCGTCGCCGATCGCACGTGGCAGAGCGCCGATGGCACGGGCGCGATCTTCGTGCCGGCGAAGGCCACCACCGCGGCCGTGCTGCAGAAGGCGGCGACCGATCTCGGCATCAGCGCGACTGGCGTCAGCGCGCGTCCCGGCGGCACGTTGATGAAGCTGCGCAAGCCGCGCATCGGCCTCTGGGATCAGTACGGCGGCTCGATGCCGTCGGGTCACGTCCGCTGGCTGCTCGAGCAGTTCGAGTTCGACTTCGACGTCGTGTATCCGCAGACGCTCGACGCCGGAAATCTCAAGGCGAAGTACGACGTGCTGCTGTTCCCGGATGGCGGCATCCCCGAAGGGGACGGCAGCGGTGGCGGGTTCTTCGGACGCCAGCCGAACGCGAACGAGATCCCCGAGCAGTACCGCAACACGCTCGGCTCGGTGACCATCGCGAAGACGGTGCCGAAACTGAAGGAGTTCGCCGAGGCCGGCGGCGTCATCGTGGCGTTCGGCGGGTCCGCGGTGCTCGGCGAGGAGCTCGGGCTGCCGGTGAGCGACCACATGGTGGAGATCGGCGCCAACGGCCGCGAGCGCGCGCTGCCGCGCGACAAGTACTACGTGCCTGGATCGATCCTGCGGATGGCGGTCGACAACACGTCGCCGCTCGCCTACGGCTTCGAGCCAGAGGTCGACGTGTTCTTCGAGAACAGCCCGGTGCTGGAACTGGCGCCGAACGCCACGCTGAAGGGCGTGCGTCCCGTGGGCTGGTTCCCAAACGCGGAGCCGCTGCGATCCGGCTGGGCGTGGGGTCAGCACTATCTCGAGGGCGGCACCACCGCCGTCGAGGCGCGCGTCGGCAAGGGCACGGTCTACCTGCTCGGGCCCGAGATCACGTTCCGCGCGCAGCCGCACGGCACGTTCAAGTTCCTCTTCAACGGCATCTTCGCCGGCACCGCCGAATAGCGCGGGGCCGGGTGCGGACCCGGCCCCGACCTGTCCCTTTTCCAGTCGGAGCCAGACTTCTGACGCTGGCCTGGACCTTGCCCCGGCGGCTGCATGCCTCGCAGCCGTCGGGAGTTCCCCCCAGACTCGATCCTCCACATCGTCAATCGCGGCGTCGAGCGCCGTCAGCTCTTCGCGGAGCCTCGTGACTACGGGCGATTCCTGCGCCTGGTGGACGCGGCTCTGGCCAAAGCGCCGGTCGGGCTGTATGCATACGCGCTCATGCCGAACCACTGGCACCTGCTGCTCCAGACGCCCACGCCGGAGCGACTGTCGCAGTTCATGCACCGCGTGACGTCAAGGCACGCCGCACTTTTTCGCAAGGACTCTCAGACAACCGGTCTGGGCTACGTCTACCAGGGTCGATACCGAGCGCATCTGGTCGAGACAGACAATCGTTACCTCCTCACCCTCCGGTACATCGAGGCGAATCCGTTGCGCGCCGGACTGGTCGAGAGGGCGGAACATTGGCGATGGTCGAGCCTCCATGAGCGCCTGCGGGCCCCCAAGCGAATCAGCGACGGCCCATTGCCGCTGCCGTTTCCCCGAGAGTGGGCGGCCATCGTGAACGGAGTCGACAACTTCGGGGTGATGACCGAGGCCGAAGAGGAAGTCTGGCCCTGACCCGAAAGGGGCCCGGCCCGGGCCGGGCCCCTTACAATTGCGGGCATGACCTACTACGGAGCCAAGGACTTGGCGAACGCCTTCCGCACCGTCCGCGCGAACACGATTCAGACCGCGCAGGACATCCCCGAAGACCAGTACGGATTCGCGCCCGCCGAGGGCTCGATGACGGTCGGCGCGATGCTGGCGCACCTGGCGGCGAGCACGAACTTCCACCAGAAGCTGCACGGCGTGGACAAGAAGACGGTGCTGTCGATGGAGGACTTCGGCGGCTACATGGCCGAGGCGAAGCAGATCGAGGCGTCGCTGACGTCGAAGGCCGCGATCGTCGAGGCGCTGACCACGCGCGGCGAGCAGTTCGCGTCGTTCCTCGAGACGCTCACGGAAGACCAGCTCGGCGAGCACGTGCACTTCCCCGCCGGGCTGCAGCCGCCGAGCAAGGCGCGCTTCGAGATGCTGCTCGGCGCCAAGGAACACGAGATGCACCACCGCGGGCAGCTGATGGTGATCCAGCGCCTGCTCGGCATCACGCCACACCTCACGCGCCGGCGCCAGGAGAACATGGCCGCCCGCGCGGCCGCCGCGGCCGCCGCCAAAGCGTAGGGCGCTCGCGAGCGCGCGCCCCACAGCCGCGATCGCGCCGGTCGCACACTCGAACACCCCGCGGGCGGTTACACGCCGCCCGCGGCTCGCTCCTTCCACCGCGCCGCCTCGACGCGATGCTCGTCCATCACCGCCGGCGCCAGCTTCCTCAGCGCCGCCAGCGGCACGCTCATCCGCACGTTGCGCGCCAGCCGATCGCGGTGCCGCTCGAGGAAGTCCCAGTACAGATGGTTGAGCGGACACGCGTCCGCGCCCGTCGTCTTCGCGGGATCGAAGCGACAGCCCGCGCACAGGCTCGGTCCCATCCGCTGGATGTACTTCCCGGACGACACATACGGCTTGCTGCCCAGCAAGCCGCCATCCGCGTAGGTCGCCATGCCCACCACGTTCGGCGTCACCACCCATTCATAGGCGTCGAGGTACGCCACCCAGAACCAGTGGTTCAGCGCGTGCGGATCCACGCCGAGCAGCGTGGCGATGTTCGAGAGCACCATCAGCCGCGTGATGTGATGGCTGTAGCCGGTGTCGAGCACCTGCGCGAGCGTGAGATCGAGGCAGCGCAGACCGGACGCCTCGCCCCAATACCACGCCGGCAGCGGCAGCTTCGCCTCGAGCGCGTTCGTCGCGGCGTAGAGGGCGCGTGACTCCTCGTAGACGTGGCGCACGAACTCGCGCCAGCCGAGGATCTGCCGGATGAAGCCTTCCACGGACGCCAGTGGCACCGCGCCCGATCGATACGCCTGCTCGGCACCCCGACACAGCTCGAGCGGATCGAGCAACCCGAGATTGAGCGCCGGCGACAGGCGCGAGTGGAACAGGCCCAGCTCGCGGTCGTCCATCGCATCCTCGAACGGACCGAACGACGCCAGCCGATACGCGAAGAAGTCGTCGGCGGCGCGCGCGGCATCGACCGCCGTGACCGGCTCCGCGAAGCCGTCGACGTTACCGAGCGACCCGGGATACCGCGTGCGCACGAGGTCCATCACCTCGCGCGTGATCGCATCAGGTTCGAACGTCGGCACACGCGGCACCGGCGGCGTGCCCTTCCACGGCTTGCGATTCTCGGCGTCGTAGTTCCACGCGCCGCCCACCGGCTCGGCGCCGTCCATCAGCAGCCCGGTCGCCTTGCGCGCCGCGCGGTAGAACGTCTCGAGGCGCCGCCCTCCCGGTTTCGGGAACACGCGCCGATAGAACGCCGCGTCCGTCAGGAACAGCGTGTTCGCGTGACGCCTGACCCATGGCAGCGCCGCAATCGGATCACGGACCTCCGCTTCGGCGGGCTCCAGCACCTCCACTCGCTCGATGCCGTACTGCGCGCGCACTTCGTCGAGCGCCCCGTCGTACCACTGCGTAGAGACGTGATAGCGCACGGGATGCCCTGCATGTCCGCGCGCCCATGCGTCGTGCCGCATCGCGCTCAGCAGCAGCACCAGCTTCTTCGCGTGATACGCGCGCCGCGCCGGCTTCGCCGACGTCTCGATGTAGAGGACGCCCGTGTCCGCGGGATCGCCGTCCAGGAGCAGCGGATGCGCCGGTCGCAACTGGTCGTAGAGCACCAGCACCCATCGTGACGGCCCACGGCCGCCCGAGGGCGCGAACTGGCGAATCGCGCGCAGGAACGGCTCGCCGGATGCGCTCACGCGCGCACCACGCCGCGCAACATCCATGCGGCGAGACCGGCGCGCAACGTCCACGCCACGGTGCGCACCCAGTTGGTGGCGACGAGGCCGGCGATGACGGAGACGTCGTAGCCGCCGCGCATCAGCGCGTCGTGCCGCGGCACCGACAGGCCGAACGTGGCCAGCCACACCACGCCCACGAGCGCCAGGCCGCTCCACACAATTCCTGGATCGTCGGCGCGCGCCACGGCGATCCACACGGCCGCGATCGCCTCCACGACCATCAACGGCGCGACGACCAGTGTGGTGAGCCGCGTGTGCGCCGCGTGATACGCCGGAAACGCGTCCGCACCGACCGTCGCGAACAGCGGATAGTGCACGACCTGCACGAACCAGATCAGGCCGGTCATCGCCCACGTGCAGGCCGCGTGCACCACGAGCAGGGCGGCTGGCGCGTCCATCACCGGTGGGACGCGTGCCGCGGCGGCCACGGTCCAGGCCCGCGCGGGGGCGACTGATCGAAAGGCCCGGGACCCCGTCGGCGTCCGGTTCCGGGACGCGGCGTCCGCGAGAGACACACGACCGCGGGTGGGCCGGGCCGCGCGCGACGCCTGCGTTCGTCCAAGATTTGCGCGGGATTCCGGACATTTCTGGCGCCGGCATCCGCGCGCACCGTCCGCGCGTCCTACCGGCACACCACTTGCTGAAGGACCTGCCATGAGCGACCTCGCCCTCGACCTCCGCCTCGCCTGGCGTCACTGGACGCGGCGTCCGCTGCTGCCCACCGCGGTGGTGCTCACGCTCACCGCGGGCCTGGGCCTGGCGCTGGCGGTGTTCGCGATCGCGTGGGCGGTGGTGTGGCGGCCGCTCGACGTGCCGCACGCGGACCGGCTCGTGTGGGTGGCGTCGGACTCGCGCGGCGCCGCCGACGGCGTGTCGCCCGGCGCGGCGCTGACCTGGCGCGACGAAGCGCGCACGCTCGACGCCGTGGCGGCGATGCGATCGGTGGTGGCCACCGTCACCGAACACGGCGTGGCCGAACGGCTCGAAGGACGCCTTGTCACGGCGTCTCTGATGGACGTGCTCGGCGTGACGCCGGTGGCCGGGCGCCCGATCACGGTCGCGGACGATACGCCCGGCGCACCACGCGTGCTGATGCTCACGCACGCCGCCTGGCAGGCGCGCTACAGCGGCCGCGCGGACGTCGTCGGGCGCGCGCTCGCGGTCGATGGACGTCCCGCCACGATCGTCGGCGTGTTGCCCGCGACGCTCGATGCCATCCTGCCCGACGCGGCGTGGGTGGCGCCGCTGGCGCTCGCGCCGTCCGAACGCGGCAACATCGGCCCGCGCTATCTCGAGGTCGTCGCGCGCCTCGCCCCACTCGCGACGCCAGCGCTCGCCCACGACGAGCTGGCCGGCATCGGCGCGCGTCTCGGTCTCACCGCGGACGACGGCACGCCGCTCGGCACGCGGGTCACGCCGCTCGTCGATCACCTCACCGCCCGCTATCGTCCGGGCCTGCTCCTGCTGCTCGGCGGCGTCGCGTTGCTGGTGCTGATCGCCTGTGGCAATGTCGCCGCGCTGCTGCTCACGCGCGCGCAGGATCGGCAGGCCGAGCTGGCGTTGCGCGCCTCGCTCGGCGCGTCGACGCCGCGTCTCGTGCGCCAGTTGCTGATTGAAGCCGGCCTGCTGGCGGCGCTCGCCGCGTCCGGCGGTCTCGTCGCGGCGCTGTGGCTGGTCGACGCGCTGCGCGCGTGGCTGCCCGCCGACGTGCCGCGCCTGGCCGACGCCCACGTGGATGCCACCACCGCCGTGGCCGCGTTCGGCGCGGCCGCCGTCGTCACGCTCGCGGCGGGACTCGCGCCGGCGCTACGCGGCGCCCGCGTGGATCTGCAGGCCGTGCTGCGCCACGCCTCGACCTCGCTGACCGCGAGCGACCGCACCCGGCGCGTGTTCGTCGCCGCGCAGGTGGCGCTGGCCGTGGTCGTGGCTTGCGCCGGCGTGCTGGTGATCCGCTCGGCGAGCGCGCTGGCGGCGGCGCCACGCGGCTACGAGTCGCGCGGCGTGGCCGTGGCGAGCCTGTCGTTGCCACCGGCGTATCGCAACGGCCCCGAGATCGGCGCACTCGTCGATCGTCTGGTGACCCGCGTCGCGACCGTGCCTGGCGTGACCGACGCGGCCGTGGCGTCGCACGTGCCCCTCGCGGGGGGCAGCGCCGGATCCGACGTGCGGTTCGCGGGCGAAGCCGCGCCCCCGGGCGTGGACCTGCAGACACGAGTGCGGCTCGTGAGCGCGCACTACCTGCGAACGCTCGGCGTCCGCGTGACGCAGGGACGAGACATCGGTCCCGAGGACGGCGCGACGACGCCGCCGGTGGTCGTGGTGAACGAGACGCTGGCGCGTCGCCTTGGCGGCGGGGGCAGCATCGTCGGGCGTGCGCTCAGCTTCGGCGTGCCGGTGTTCAACGGCAGCGACGGCGCGCGCACCTGGCGGATCGTCGGCGTCGCCGCCGACACCTTCGACCGCGGTCCGCGCGAGCCGGTCGCGCCCGAGGTGTTGCTGCCGATCGCGCAGGCGCCGGCGGACGTGTTCTTCTGGATCAGCCGCGAGCTGCAAGTCGCGGTGCGCACGGACCGAGGCGCGGGGGCGCTCGGCGGCGACATCCGCGCCGCCGCGGCCGATGTGGAACCGGCCCTGCCCCTCGGCCCGCTCACCGCGCTCGACGACGCGCTGGCGGCGAACGTCGCGCGAGAGCGTCTGCTGGCCCGCCTGCTCACGGGCATCGGCCTCACGGGCATCGCGCTGGCGCTGCTGGGCCTCGTCGCGGTCGTGCATCACGACCTGCAGCGCCGTCGCCGCGAGATCGCCATTCGCCTGGCCGTCGGCGCCGAGGTGCCCGCCGTCGTGCGCGCGCTGGTGCGCCGCGGCGTCGGCCTCGCGCTCGTCGGCGCCATCGTCGGCATCACGCTCAGCGCCGCGACCAGCGCTGCCATGGCGTCGCTGCTCTTTGGCGTCACGCCAGGCGACGCGGTCACGCGCGTCGTGGTCGGCGGGACCATCGTCGCCCTCGCGACGATGGCGTCGTGGTTGCCGGCGCGCAGCGCCGCGGCCATCGACCCGGCCGAGGCGCTGCGCACGCCGTAGCCGCTAGCGCACGGCCTGCACGATGAAGTCGAACGTGCCGCCGCTCACCGAGCCAATCGCGTAGACGAAGTAGCGCAGGCCCGCGGTGAACGTGAGCGTGGCCGTTGGCGTGATGGCGGCGCCGCTGAACGGCACCTGCAGCTGCAGCGGAATCGCCACGCCGGCCGGCACCTCGAGGTCGCCGAAGAGCGGGTTCGACACCGCCAGCTTCGGCACGCCGCCCGCCGCCAGCTGCACCGCCGGCGCCTGCGCCGCGTGGCGCACACTGACCCGGGCCGCGCCGGCCAGCGGCGCCGAGGTGTCATTGCGGTAGATGGTGGCCGTCGGCGCGCCGTTGCCATCGAGGTGCGCCAGGATGCTGATCTCGCCCGTGGCCGGCACGGCCGCGCCCAGCACCGCGATCACGGGCGAGGCCGACTGCGGATTCGCGCCCTGCGCGAACACGCGGATGTCGACGGTGGCGGGGCCAGCGGTGAGATCCACGATCTGCTTCGGCTGGAACCCGGGAATCGTCGGCGTCGCCGGAATCGGCGCGCCGGCCAGCGTGGCGTAAACGTCCACGTTCACGCCGGGGATGCCGTGGATGATGAAGACGCGAGCCGCTTCGGCCGCCGAGGCGGTGAGGGTCAGGACGAACGCGAGCGCGAGGGCGGTGATCGTACGCATGAAAGCCTCCTGTGGGGACGTCCACGACGCCGCGTCATCCGGGGATGCAGCCGGCGTCACAACCGGCGGCGCCGAGAACTCGCGCCGCCGCCGTATCGACGCGCCCGGGAATAAGGACGTTGCGTGTGGGGTATAGACGTTCATGCCCGTCAGAGCTCGCGATGACAGCTCGGCCATGACGGCCCCCTGGCGCGACGCCTCGCGGCGCTGCTCGCCGTCACCGGCTGGAGCGCCCTGGCGCTGCAACTCGTGGTGTCGCTGTCGCTCACGCGCGACGCCGGGCGTCCGATGGCCATCGGCCTGTGGCACTTCGTCGGCTACTTCACGATCCTCACGAACGTCCGCGTGGCGTTCGCCTTCACACGCCTCGCGCGCGGTGTGGCCCTCGCGCCCTCCGCCTTCACGGGCGTGGTGCTGGCCATCGCGGTGGTCGGCGTGGTGTACGACACGATCCTCGCGGCGGTCGTGCCGCCCATGACGCCGGCGTGGGCCGTCGCCGATCGGCTGCTGCACTACGTGATGCCGGTGGCCACCGTGGCGTGGTGGATCGCCTTCACGCCGAAGGCCGCGCTCGCCTGGACGGACGCCGCGCGCTGGCTCCGCTATCCCCTGCTCTACCTCGTCTATGCCCTCGGGCGTGGCGCCGTCGACGACTGGTACCCGTACTTCTTCATCAACGCGTCACGCCTGGGATACGCGCGTACGCTCGTCAACGCCGCCGCCCTCACGCTGGCGATGTTCGTCGCCGGTCTGCTGCTCATCGCGGTGACGAGATTCGCGCGCGGCGTCTCGCGACGCC
>JAXLRB010000023.1:0-71684 GCA_046331325.1 Vicinamibacterales bacterium
CATGGACATGGCGATGCGCGCCGGCGCGCCGATCGTCGGCCTGAACGACTCGGGCGGCGCCCGCATCCAGGAAGGCGTGCTCTCGCTCGGCGGCTACGCCGACATCTTCCTGCGCAACACGCTGGCCAGCGGCGTCGTGCCGCAGATCTCCGCCATCCTCGGTCCCTGCGCCGGCGGCGCGGTGTACTCCCCGGCCATCACCGACTTCAACGTGATGGTGAAGGGCTCGAGCTACATGTTCGTCACCGGGCCCGACGTCATCAAGACGGTGACGCACGAGGACGTGACGAAGGAAGCGCTCGGCGGCGCGATGACGCACAACGAGAAGAGCGGCGTCGCCCACTTCGCGGTGGAGAACGACCGCGAGTGCATCGCGCTGGTGCGCGAGCTGCTGTCGTTCATGCCGTCGAACAACATGGACGAGCCGCCGCGCCGCGCCACCGACGACCCGGTGGATCGCGAGGACGCCGCGCTCGACACGCTCGTGCCGCCGTCGGCGAACCAGCCGTACGACATGCACGATCTCATCCGCTCGATCGCCGACGACGGCGCGTTCCTCGAGGTGCACGAGCACTACGCGAAGAACATCGTGGTCGGCTTCGCGAGGCTTGGCGGCCGTCCGGTGGGCATCGTTGCCAACCAGCCGGCGTATCTGGCCGGCACGCTCGACATCGACGCCTCGGTGAAGGGCGCGCGCTTCGTGCGCTTCTGCGACTGCTTCAACATCCCGCTCGTCACCTTCGAGGACGTGCCGGGCTTCCTGCCGGGCACGGTGCAGGAATACGGCGGCATCATCCGTCACGGCGCCAAGCTGCTCTACGCCTACGCGGAGGCCACGGTGCCCAAGGTCACCGTGATCACGCGCAAGGCCTACGGCGGCGCCTATTGCGTGATGTCGAGCAAGCACATCCGCACCGACTTCAACTACGCGTGGCCCACCGCCGAGATCGCCGTGATGGGCGCCGAGGGCGCGGTGAACATCCTCTACAAGCGCGAGATCGAGAAGGCCGCCGATCCGGCGGCGATGCGCGCCGAGAAGATCGCCGAGTTCCGCGAGAAGTTCGCCAATCCGTTCGTGGCCGCCGAGCGCGGCTTCATTGACGAGGTGATTCGTCCGCGCACGACGCGCCGGCGCCTGATCCAGGCGCTCAGCACGCTCGAGACCAAGCGCGATCGCAATCCGCCGAAGAAGCACGGCAACATCCCGCTGTAGCGTGAAGGGCCGGATCCCGGGGCCGCGGGCCGTCCTGCCCGCGCCGGGGGCCGCCCACGCCCGCGACGATCCATAGATTTTCAGGAACGTCGTGCGTGAAATTATCTGGTTTTCAAGCACGCGTGGCGGCGGTAGGTTGGAGCGCAAGGAGGACATCAACCATGCGCACCCTGATGCTGAGCGCCCTCGCGGCCACCTTCTTCGCCCTCGCCCCGGCTCCGGCCGCGGCCAGTGACTACGACCAGATCCTCGCCGATGCCCGGGCCGTCCGGACCGAGGCCGAGGAGGTGAAGCTGCTGCTCAAGCACAAGGCCGCCGAGCAGGTGGTCCTGCAGCAGCGTCTGGACGTCATCGGCCAGCACGCCCGGTCGCTGAAGGACGCCGTCGACCGCATCGACACCGCGTCGTTCACGTCGAAGCAGATGGCGGCTCTCGAGCGGGCCCGCGTCACGGCGGACACCCTGCTCGTGATCCTGAACAACAAGGCGGCGATACTGGCCACGCCCGACGGGCTGGCGAAGCAGCGCGGCCTGCTGAGAGCCAAGGCCGAGGGCATCGTCGCCCGGGCGGCCACCGTCGAGAAGCAGCTGCAGCAGTTGCGCGGCTGAGACACGGCCTCGGGGGCATTCCCCGACATCCGCGGCGGGTCGCCGGTCCGGGAGGGATCGGCGGCCCGTCCGTCTTTTGCGGCCGGGGCGCATGGGTCCGCAGTGCTAGAATTTTCAGCGAGTCTCGTGCCCGTCACCAAGGTTCTCATCGCCAATCGCGGCGAAATCGCCGTGCGCGTCATCCGCGCCTGCCGCGACATGGGCATCGCCACTGTCGCCGTCTACAGTGAGTGCGATCGCGCCGCCCGTCACGTCCGGATGGCCGACGAGGCCTACCCGATCGGCCCGAACGCTCCCCGCGAGAGCTATCTCCGCATCGACAAGCTCATCGACGTGGCGCGGCGCAGCGGCGCCGACGCCGTGCATCCCGGCTACGGCTTCCTGGCCGAGAACGAAGACTTCTCGCGCGCCTGCCGCGACGCCGGTCTCACCTTCATCGGTCCGTCGCCCGAGGCCATCGAGCTCATGGGCAGCAAGACCGCGGCGCGTCAGGCGGCGATCGCCGCCGGCGTGCCGGTGGTGCCTGGCACGGCCGAGCCCCTCGGCGCCGACGTGTCCGACGCCGAGGTACGGCGCATCGCCGACGGGGTCGGCTATCCCCTGATGCTCAAGGCCGTCGCCGGCGGCGGCGGCAAGGGCATGCGCGTCGTGAACGGCCCCGACGATCTCTCGAGCGCGCTGCGGGCGGCCCGTTCCGAAGCCGGATCGGCGTTCGGCGACTCGGCCGTGTATCTCGAACGGCGCATCATGCGGCCGCGCCACATCGAGGTGCAGCTGCTGGCCGACCAGCAGGGCACGGTGATCCCGTTCGTCGAGCGCGAGTGCTCGATTCAGCGCCGGCACCAGAAGGTCATCGAGGAGAGCCCGTCACTGGCCGTGTCGCCCGAACTGCGTCGTCGCATCACCAGCGCCGCGGCATCGGTGGCGAAGCAGGTGGGCTACACGAACGCCGGCACCATCGAGTGCCTGCTGGACGAGGACGGCTCGTTCTATTTCCTCGAGATGAACACCCGCCTGCAGGTGGAACATCCCGTCACCGAGATGGTGTCGGGCATCGACCTCGTGCAGTGGCAGATCCGCATCGCCCGCGGTGAGACGCTCACGATCGATCCCGAGGCCGCGCTCACCCCGCGCGCGCACGCCATCGAGTGCCGCATCTACGCCGAGGATCCCGACAACAGCTTCCTGCCGTCGCCGGGACGCATCGTGAGGCTGCAGGTGCCGCAGGGGCCGGGCGTGCGCGACGACGGCGGCGCCACCGAGGGCCTCGACGTTCCGATCTTCTACGACCCGATGATCTCGAAGCTCATCACGTGGGGCGACAGCCGCGAGCAGGCCATCGCGCGCATGCGCCGCGCCCTGCGCGAGTACGAGGTGCACGGCATCAAGACGACGATTCCGTTCTTCCACTGGGCGCTGCAGGATCCGGACTTCGTGGCCGGGCGGTTCGACACCTCCTTCATCGACCGCAAGCTGGTCGAGCGCGCCGGGGCGCCGTTCGACACCGCCACCGCCGACGAAGAGACGCTGGCCGCCGTGGCAGCGGCGCTGCACCTCGTGCTGCGCGCGCCGAAGACGGCCCAGCCGGCCGCGGCCGCGCCCGAGAGCGCGTGGCGGCGCCAGGCCCGCGTGGAGGCGTTGCGCTAGCCATGCAGTACTCGCTCGTCATCGGCGGCAAGACCCGCCAGGTGGTGCTGCAGCGGCAGGGCGCCGGCTGGCACGTGACCGTCGACGGCCAGGCCATCGACGTGCATGCGGCCGAGGTCGACGGCGCGCGGCTGTCGCTCGTGCTGGGCGACGGCGCCGGAGCCGGCCGCGGCGTGCCCGCGATCGTCGTACCGGGACGTGAGCCCGGCGATCTGCTCGTGGCGGTGGATGGCCGTACGATGCCCGTGCGCGTCGTCGCGCCCGAGCGCTCGCGCAAGCGGAGCGGCGCCGGCGCCGATGGCAGCGGGCCGCAGCGCATCCTGGCGCCGATGCCGGGCAAGGTGGTGCGCGTGCTGGTGAAGCCGGGCGACACGGTGGCGGCCCGTCAGGGGCTGGTCGTCGTCGAAGCCATGAAGATGGAGAACGAGCTGCGCGCGGCCCGCGCCGGCACGGTCGCGGCCGTGTCGGTGGCCGAAGGGCAGTCGGTCGACGCGGGAGCGGTGCTGGCCGTCGTGGAGTAAGCGCGTGGACCGGTCCGTGCTGCGGCATGTCGCGACGGCGATCACCCATGTGCGCCGGGTGTGGCTGGTCGTCGCCGTCGCCATCGCCGTCACGCTCGTCTCGGTCGTCACGCTGGATCTCGGGCCGGTGCTGCGCCGCCGCGCCGAAGCCGAAGCGTCGAACTGGCTTGCCCGGTCCGTGCACATCGGCCGCCTCGGTCTGAACCTCGGCCGCGGCCACCTCGTGCTGCAGGACGTCGTCGTCGAGGGCGGCACCTCCGCCAACGATCCCTTCCTGCGCGCCGGTCGCATCGAACTGGCCCTCACCTGGAACGCCCTGCTCGGCCGCGAGGTGCTCTTCGACGACGCCATCGTCGACGACTGGACGCTGCTCATCGAGAGCTACGCCGGCGCCGTCAACAACCTGCCGCGGTTCGCCGGTCCGCCGCGGCCGAAGCGCACCGGTCCGGCCCTGGTCCGCACCACCGTCTCGACCACGCGACTCTCGCGCGGCCACCTGATCATCCGCGACTACGGCTCGTCGTGGGGCCTCGATGCCCCCAACCTCGAGCTGCGCATGGCCAAGGGCGAGGACTACGCGGGCACGCTCACGTGGCGCGGCGGCACGCTGCTCATCCAGCAGTACGAGCCGATGTGGGCGCACGGGGACGTGGCGTTCCACGTGCACGACGGCAAGATCGCGCTCGACTCGATGCGCATGACCGCCGATGGCGGCGTGCTCGACGCCACCGGCCTCATCGATCCACCGTCGTTCCCCAACGCCACCTACCAGCTGAAGGCGGCGCTGGCGCTGCCGCGCACGCGCGCCATCTTCTTCGCGAACGACACCTTCACGCTCGATGGCGCCGCCGAGTTCACCGGCCAGGCGCGGCTCTACAAGGGCGGCTACGAGGTGACCGGCGACTTCGCCAGTCCGCTCGTGAAGTACAACGGCTACGACCTCGACCACTACCGCGCCTCGCTGACCTGGGTGCCGACCCGGCTCGACACCACGAGCGACACCGGCTTCTACGGCGGCACCACGCACTTCACCTACACGCTCGATCCGCTCGGCAACCCCGAGCGCCGTGCCGACGCCCTGTGGGACGTGCACTACGCCGACGTCGATCTCACGCGGCTCACCGACTTCCTCGAGACGCGCGGCATGCGCCTGGCCGGCCGTGCCACCGGCCGCAACCTGATGCAGTGGCGGCTCGGCAAGTTCGCCGAGGCCACGGGCGAGGGCACCCTCGCGGCGGCGATGCCGGCCGGCGTGGCGCCGGCGGCGCGTGACCTGCCCGCGGACGCGGTGGCGGCGGCGCGCGATCGCGCCACCTTCCAGGAGCCATTCAGTCCGCACATCGCGTTCGCGCCGGTGCCGATGTCGGGCGACGTGCAGTACACGTTCACCGGCGACACGGTCACGTTCGCGCCGAGCCGCTTCGCGACCGCCGAGACGTTCGTCGCGTTCGAGGGGAAGACGGACTGGGGCCATCGTTCCCGCCTGCCGATGCACGTCACGAGCACGAACTGGCAGGCCAGTCACCGCGCCCTCGCCGGCGTGATGACGATGTTCGGCACGCCCACCGCGTCGGTGCCGGTCGACGGCGTCGGCGAGTTCGACGGCGTGCTCACCGGCGAGCTCGGCAATCCGCGCGTCGAAGGCTCGTTCACGGGGCACGAGATGCGCGCCTGGAACGTCGTGTGGGGCGACCTCACCGGCTCGGCGGTGATCGAGAACGCCTACGCGCAGGTCAGCAACGGCGTCATCACGCAGGGCCCGGCCCGCATGGACATCGACGGCCGCTTCGCGCTCGGCTACCCGCGCAAGGACGGCGGCGACGAGATCGACGCCCGCATCCGCGCCACCGAGTGGCCGATCACCGACTACCGCCGCGCCTTCGAGCTGTACGAGTACCCGGTGTTCGGCGTCATCAACGGCGAGATCCGTCTCGACGGCAAGTACGAGGAGCCGTTCGGCTTCGGTCGCGTCTCGATCGATCGCGGCACCGCCTACGACGAGCCGTTCGCGACCGGTTCGGCGAGCCTGCGATTCGAGGGGCCGGGCGTACGGCTCGACGGCCTCGAGGTGAAGAAGGCCGGCGCCACCATCACCGGCGCCGCCTACGTGGCCTGGGCGGGCACGTATTCGTTCAATGCCGATGGCCGGCATCTCGCGGTCGACGCGCTCGATCTCACCTACTTCCCGGGCCTGCCGGCGCTCACCGGCTACGCCGACTTCAGCGCCGCCGGCAGCGGCACCTTCGACGATCCGCGCTACGACGTGCGGGTCAACGTCAGCGATCTCTTCTTCGGCGAAGAGGGCGTGGGCGAGATGACGGCGCAGGTGGGGCTGCGCGGCCTCACCGTCCTCTACAGCTTCGACATCGCCTCGGCGCGGCTCGCGGCGTCGGGCTCGGGGCAGTTCGCGCTCACGGAGGCCGGCGAGATCGAGATGACGATGCGTCTCTCGGACACCTCGCTCGATCCCTACGCACGGGTGATGTCGCCGACGCTGTCGCCCTACACGACCGCGATTGGCGGCGGCAGCGTGCGCGTGTGGGGCGCGGTGTATACGCCAGACGGCCTCCACGTCGCCTCGCGCATCGACGACCTGCGCCTGCGCCTCTTCGACTACGAACTGCGCAACCGCGGCGAGATGCGCGTCGGCCTCGACGGGCAGCAGGTGAAGGTCGAGGCCTTCGCGCTCACCGGCGATCGCACGGCGCTCGACCTCAGCGGCAGCGTCGACCTCGCCGACGACGTCGTGGCGCTGCGCGCCAACGGCGATGCCAACCTGGCGGTGCTGCAGGGCATGCTGCCCGGCGTGCGTGGCTCGGGACGCGCCGAGCTGGCGGCGCAGATCGGCGGCTCCACCGAAGAGCCCACCATCTCGGGACAGGCGCTCGTGACCGATGGCCGCCTGCGCACGTTCGCGTTCCCGCACGCGCTCGAGGCCATCAACGGCATCGTGCACTTCGACGCCACCTCGGTACGGCTCGACGGCCTGCGGGCGCGCCTGGCCGATGGCACCGTGCTCTTCGGCGGCCGCATGGGGTTGAAGTCGCTGACGCTGGCCGACTACGACGTCACGCTCACCGGACACGACCTGCGTCTGCGCTATCCCGAGGGCATGCGGTCGCTGGTGGATGCCGCGCTCACCATCCAGGGCCCGGCCGCCGCGCCCGTGGTCGGCGGCTCGGTGCTCGTGCGCAATGCCGTCTGGACTCCGGCCTTCGACGGCACCACCAACCTGTTCGGCGGCGGCAGCAGCGAGCCGGCGCTCGAGGCCGGGCCTGGCGTGGCCGGCGCCGTCGCCACCACCGTGGAATCGCCGGTGCGCTTCGACGTGCGCCTGGTGGCGCCGTCGACCTTCCGCATCGAGAACGACCTGGCGCGCATCGTCGCCAGCGCCGACGTGACCTTGCGTGGATCGCCCGAACGGCCCCAGGTGTTCGGGCGCGCCGACATCGAGCGCGGCGAGGTGCGGTTCGAGGGGCGCCGTTATCTCGTCACGCGCGGCAGCCTCGACTTCACGAACCCCGATCGCATCCAGCCGTTCTTCGACGTCGAAGCCGACACGCGCGTCCGCGTGCCGGGCCAGACCTATCGCGTCACGCTGCGCATCGCCGGCACCACCGAGCGCCTGCAGCCCGAGTTCACGTCCGACCCGCCGCTGCCGTCGGCCGACGTGCTGTCGCTGCTGCTGTCGGATCGCACGCCCACCGGCGACGTCGAGGTCACGTCGATCAACGCGCCGAACCAGCGCGAGGTCGATCTGCTGCAGTCGCGCGCCACGCGCGCGCTCACCGGCGCCCTCTCGGCGGAAGTGGGGAAGGTCGTGCAGGAGACCTTCGGCGTCGACACCTTCCAGATCACGCCCCTGCTCGTCGATCCCTACCAGCAGGCGGCGGGCCTCGCCGTGAACCCGGCGGCGCGCGTCACCATCGGCAAGCGGCTGTCGGATCGCATCTACCTCACCTACGCGCGCAGCCTGTCGTCGTCGACCCGCGACGAGATCATCCTGCTCGAATACGACCAGAGCGAGACGCTGGGCTGGGTGCTGTCGCAGAACGAAGACGGCACCTACGCGCTCGAAGTGCGGAAGCGGGTGGCATTCTGATGCGGATCGCGGCGGCCGTACTGGCGCTGGTCGCGTTCGCCGCCGGCGACGCGCAGGCCGATGTGGCCGATCTGCTCGGGCGCCGCGTCACCGACGTGCGGCTGGTGGCCGACGGGCAGCCGGTCACCGATCAGGCCGTGGTGCAGCTCATCGAGACGCGACTCGGATCGACGCTGCGCATGGCCGACGTGCGCCAGACCATCGACCACTTCGTGACGCTGGGCCGCTACGCCGACATTCGGGTGTTCGCCGAGGCCGATGGCGCCGATGCCGTGCGCCTGCGCTACGACGTGGTGCCGGTGGCGCGCGCCGCCCGCCTCGTGATCCAGGGCGGCACCGGCGACGACGCCCGCACGCTGCGGTCCGATCTGCTCGATCGCTTCGGGCCCGAGCCCGCGGCGGCGCGTTTCCCGGAGATGGCCGAGGTGGTGCGCACCTACTTCCGCGCCCACGGCTTCCCGGCCGCGCGGGTGGACTTGCGCACGGCACCGGCCGATCGGGCCGGCCGATCCGTCCTCACCATCGCCGTCACGCCGGGACGGCAGACCGTCGTGGGCGGCGTCACCGTCGACGGTCCCCCCTCGGTCACCAGCGGTCTCGTGGATCGCCTGGGCCTGGTGCGCGGGCGCCCGCTCGACACCGACACCCTCGACGCCCGCGTCGATCAGGCGCGCGACGCGATTCGCGCCGGCGGCTACTACGAGGCGGTGCTGCTCGTGAACGTCGCCGAGCCGGCGCCGGCGACCGGCGCCGCCGACGTCACCGTGCGCGTGAACCTCGGCGATCACGTGCGCGTCGTCTTCGCCGGCGACCCCGTGCCCGACGATCGGCGACGGACGCTCGTGCCGATCGAACGCCTGCGCTCGATCGAGGAAGAGGTGCTCGAGGACGCCAGCCGCAACATCGAGCAGCACTTCCGTCTGGAGGGCTATCGCGCCGCCGCCGCGCCGGCCACGCGCGGCCGCGCCAACGGCGAGCTGCGTATCACGTTCACGGTCGCGCGGGGGCCGCTGCACGTGCTGCGGAAGATCGACACGGCCGGCGTGGCCGCACTGCCCGCCACCGAGCTCGAGCCGCTGTTGAAGCTGCGCGAGGGCGAGCCGTACGTGGACGAACGGACCGGCGCCGTGGGCGCCGCGCTGGCCGAGTACTACCGCGTGCGCGGCTTCGCGACCGTGCGCGTGGCGCCCGACGTCGTCATCGGCGGTACGGCCGAGAACGGCCGGGTGCCGGTCGACGTCGTGTTCCGCATCACCGAAGGGCCGCGGTCGGTCGTACGGCAGGTGCGCATCGACGGCGCCGCCGCGCTGTCGTCCATCGAACTGCTGGCCCAGCTCGGGCTGCAGGCCGGCCGGCCCTTCTACCGGCCGCAGCACGTGCTCGATCGCGAGACGATCGAGCGCCGCTATCGCAACGCCGGCTTCCAGCGCGCCACGGTCACGCCGCAGGTGACACCGATCGATGGCAGCGATGGCGTCGAGCTCGTCTACACGGTGCTCGAAGGACCGCGGACCACGGTGGACCACGTGCTCGTCACCGGATCGACGCGCACCGACCCGGAGCTGATCCGCCGCGAGATCACCCTGCGGCCGGGCGCGCCGCTGGGGTACGACGCGATCATCGAGAGCCAGCAGAAGCTGAGCGCGCTGGGCCTGTTCCGCCGCGTGCGCATCACCGAGGCGCCGCATGGCGGCGCCGGGCACGGCCGCGACGTGGTGGTCGAGGTGGAAGACGCGCCCGCCACCGGCGTCACCTACGGCGGCGGGCTCGAGGTCGGGCCGTTCGCGCGCACCAGCGACACCGGCACCGCCACCGACAAGTTCGGGGTCGCGCCGCGCGGCTTCTTCCAGGTCACGCGCCGGAACCTGTTCGGCAAGAACCGGTCGCTCAGTCTGTTCGCGTCGGCCAGTCTGCGTCCCACCGACCCCGGCGTCGAATCGGGGAAGGGCGCGCAGGGCGGCTACGGTCTGAACCAGTACCGCGTCGTCGGCACGTTCCGCGAGCCGCGCGCCTTCGGCACCGCCGGCGATGCGCAACTGAGCGCCTTCACCGAGCGCGGCATCCGCTCGTCGTTCAACTTCGATCGGCAGGGCGTGCGCGCGGAGTACGCGCGCCGGTTCGCCAACCGCCTCACCGCGCTCGGCCGCTACCAGTACGACTTCACCACGCTCTTCGACACCAAGATCGCGGTGGCCGATCGGCTGCTCATCGACCGCCTGTTTCCGCAGGTGCACCTGTCGTCGCTTTTCGGATCGCTGCTCCGCGACTCGCGCGACGACGTCCTCGATCCCACGAAGGGCGCGGTGCTCGGCTCGGATCTCGAACTGGCCCTGCGCACGCTCGGGTCGGAGGTGGGCTTCGCGAAGTCGTTCGGCCAGGCATTCGTGTATCGCCGACTGCCCGGTCCGCACAACTTCGTCGCCGCGGCCGGACTGCGCCTCGGCCTGGCGCGCGGCTTCGCGCGCAAGGTGCAGCGTCTCGACGCCGCCGGGCAGCCGGTGCTCGACGCCTCGGGCACGCCGGTGGTCGACGTGGTCGCCGATCTGCCGGCCAGCGAGCGCTTCTTCGCCGGCGGCGACAGCACCGTGCGCGGCTTCGCGCTCGATCGCCTCGGCAGCAGCGCCACGCTGAATGCGGACGGGTTCCCGACCGGCGGCAACGGCCTCGTGGTGATGAATGCCGAGATCCGGACACCGCACGTGAAGGGCGTCGGCTTCGTCGCCTTCGTCGACTCGGGCAACGTGTTCCTGCGCGCCGGCGACATCGACGCCGGCGAGTTCCGCACCACCGCCGGGCTGGGCCTGCGCTACCGTTCGCCGCTCGGGCCGCTCCGTTTCGACATCGGCTTCAAGCTCGATCGACGCGACTTCACCGGCGGCGCCGAACGCCGGGCCGTGTACCACCTGTCGCTGGGACAGGCCTTCTGATGTCGCGGCCGGGCGTCGTCGTCGCGTCGGCGTGTGTGGCCCTGCTGGCGTCGAGCCCGGTGTTCGCGCAGTCGACGGGCGGCGAGCTGCTCGAGCGCACGCTGGCGATCGTCGGTGGCGCCGTGGTGACGCGGTCGGATGTGACGATGGCCGACGCCCTGCAGCTCTTCGCCGAGAGCCCGGTGCCGGCCGGGCCGACGCTCACGCGGCTCATCGATCGCCAGCTCATGCTGCAGGAAGTCGCGCGCTTCGCGCCGGCCGAGCCACTGGTGGAGGCGGTGCTGGCGCGCGTGAACGCCGTACGGACGCGCGCCGGGGGCGACGTCGCCGTGACCGCGGCGTTGACGCGTGCCGGGCGAGACGCCGGCGAACTCGAGGCGTGGGTGCGCGACGACCTCCGCCTGGCCGCCTATCTCGATCAGCGCTTCGCGTCGGCGGGCGCGCCGGTCGAGGCCGACCTCGCCGCGTGGGTCGCCGCGCATCCGGCGGACGTCGCCGGCCTGGCGCCGGCCGAGGCGCTGCGCGTCGCCCGGGAACGGATCGCCCGCGCCCGCCGGGCCGATCTCATCGCCGACTGGCTCGTCGACGTGCGGCGTCGCGTGGACGTGGTGACCTTCGCGCCGCCCGGCGGCGTCACACGCTGACGCCGGCGCGCGACACCCACCACGCCGCGGCGACCTGCCCCAGATTGAAGAGGGCGTGGCACACGGCCGGCGCCACGATGCTGCCGCGCACCAGGAACAGCGCGCCCCACAAGGCTCCCAGCAGGCCCGTGGCCACCGCCACGTCGTAGCCCTGCACCGTGTGCCCGAAGCCGAAGGCCACGGCCGTCACGAGCAGGGCCGGCCAACGCGGCAGCACACCCGGCGCCAGCCGATGCAGCTGGAACGCGCGCTGGATCTCCTCGCGCACGCCGCCCGCGAACACGACCACCAGCGCGAACGCCGCCACGCGCGCCGGATCGGTCATCAATGTGGTCAGCGGATTCTCGGGCAGGTTGTGCAGTGACGGCGCCAGCACGCGCACCAGCGCCACCACCAGCCCGACGCCGACCGTTACCGGGAAGACGAGACCGAGGCCGAAGAGCGCCTCGCGTGTGAACGACGTCTGCCCGACCAGCAGCGCCGAGACCGACTCGCCGCGCCGGCGCATCAGCCACACGATGAGGCCCAGCACGAGCACGGCGTCGATGAACGCCATGGCGACGACGAACGTGGGGTTCAGGCCGCCGCCGGTCTCGGCGCGCACGCCGGCCAGCGCCAGCCCGGTGGCGGCGAGGATCTGCGTCGGGTAGCTCGAGCAGAGCACGACCTCGCCGACGGCGCGCAGCCGCGACAGCGGCGGCGGACCAGGCGGCGTGAGCGGCGGCGCGGGCGTGTCTGGTGGCGCGTCGAGTGGCGCGTCGAACGGCGTGGGCAGCGCGAGCGGATCGGGCGTGGACATCGGCAGGCGCCTGCGCGATGGTACACTTTCTCCCGTGACTGACGCCGGAAAGGCGGCCGTGGCCGCGCAGCGCGTGCTGATCGTCGAAGACGACGATGCGGCCCGCATCGGACTCACCGAGCTCGTGCGGACGTGGGGCTTCACCGTCGAGGCGGCGGCCGACGGCGAGGCGGCGCTGGCGCGCGTGGCGTCGTTCCGGCCGACCATCGTCGTGAGCGATCTCGTGATGCCGAAGATGGACGGGCTGCAGCTGCTGTCGTCGCTCGGCGACGACCTGTCGCATCTCTACTTCGTGCTGCTCACCGCGCAGGGCACGGTGGAAACCGCCGTCGACGCGCTGAAGCGCGGCGCCGAGGACTACCTCACCAAGCCGGTCGATCCGCAGCGCCTGCGCCATCTGCTCGAGCGGTTGTCGGAACTGAGCGCGGCGCGCCGTGAGAACACCGAACTGCGCCGCCGTCTCCGCGAGGAAGGCCGCTTCGGCCGCATGGTGGGCGCCAGCCGCGAGATGCGCAAGGTCTACAACGTGGTGGAGCAGGCCGCGCCCACCACCGCCTCGGTGCTCATCATCGGCGAGTCGGGCACCGGCAAGGAGCTGGTGGCGCAGACGCTGCACCAGCTCAGCCCGCGCGTGCAGGCGCCCTACGTCGCCATCAACTGCGCCGCCATTCCCGAGACGCTGCTCGAGAGCGAGATCTTCGGCCACGAGAAGGGCGCCTTCACCGGCGCCTACGAGCGGCGCGCCGGCTGCTTCGAGCTGGCCGATCGCGGCACGCTCTTCCTCGACGAGATCGCCGAGATGGTGCCGGCCACGCAGGTGAAGCTGCTGCGCGTGCTGCAGGAACGCCGCTTCCGCCGCCTCGGCGGCCGCAGCGAGCAGGACGTCGACGTGCGCGTCATCGCGGCCACGAACGTCGATCCGGCCGGCGCGGTGAAGAGCGGCAAGCTGCGCGAGGATCTCTACTACCGCCTCAATGTGTTCACCATCGCGCTGCCGCCGCTGCGCGACCGCAAGGAAGACCTGCCGCTGCTCGTGCAGACCTTCGTCGAGGAATTCAACCTGCGCGACCAGAAGGTCGTGAAGGCGGTCGATCCCGAGGCGATGCGCCGGCTCGAGGCCTATCACTGGCCCGGGAACGTGCGCGAGTTGCGCAACGTGATCGAGCGCGCGGTGATCCTCGCCAAGGGCGATTTCATCGAGGTGAAGCACCTGCCGCCGCTGTCGTCGGAACGGCGGCCGGCCAGCGTCGCGCCGGCCCCTGGCAGCGAGGTCATGCTCACGCCCGGCATGACGGTCGACGAGGCCGAGCAGAAGCTCATCCTCGCCACGCTCGACGCCGCGTCGGGCAACAAGACGCGCGCCGCCGAGATGCTCGGCATCAGCCTGAAGACGCTGCACAACAAGCTGAACCGGATGAAGCAGGGGGCCTGACCGGGTCCGCGCGCCATGCCCCGGTTGTCGATCCGCCTCACCCAGATCCTCGGCGTCACGGCGCTCGTCACCGTGGTGGTGGTGTCGCTGAGCGTCGTCAACCTGGGGCGCATCGCGCGCCTCTCGCTCGAGGAAAGCCGCGCCCGCGGCGAACTGCTCACGAACGCCGTGTTCCACCGCGCCCGCGAGGTGGTGACGAGCCGCGAGACGGCGTACGCGGAACTGGCCGCCGACGCCGGCGTGCGCTCGATCCTCGAAGCCTCGATCTACAGCCAGGACGTGACACACGCGGCGATCATCGACGCCTCGGGCGTGGCCATCGCGCACAGCGATCCCGGCCTCGTGGGCCAGCCGCTGGCGCCGGCCGGCAGTCTCGACGTGCTGCTCGCCGAGAACGCGGTGACGCAGCTGCAGCAGATCTGGACCTCGCGCGGCCGCACGCTCGAATGGCGGGCGCCGCTGGCGCTCGGCGACGAGCGGCTCGGCGAGATCGTGATCGGCATCTCCACGCTGCTCGTGCGCCGATCGCTGCAGGACACCATCGCGCCGTCGCTCGCCACCGCCACCGGCGCGTTGTTCGTGTCGGTGCTGGTCGCGATCTTCCTCGCCCAGGCGGTGCTGCGTCCGATTCACGTGATCCAGAGCAGCCTGACGCGCCTCGGACGCGGCGAGCTCGGCGTCACGCTCGACCTGCAGGAAGCGGAAGTGCAGGACCTGCGCGGCGTGTTCGACGCCGTGAGCCAGCAGTTGCGCCGGCTGCCGGCCGCCGGCGCCGCCAAGGGCGAGCTGGCGTCGCTGTCGAAGCGCATCGCCGCGCTGGGCCGGCTCACCGCCGGCGTCGCGCACGAGGTGAAGAACCCGCTGAACGCGATGACGATTCACCTCGAGCTGTTGCGCTCGAAGCTCGCGAGCGGCGCCACGGCCGAGGCCGTGAAGCCGCACGTCGACATCATCGGCCAGGAGATCACGCGCCTCGACGGCGTGGTGCAGGGCTTCCTGAAGTTCGCGCGTCCCGAGGACATGCGCATCGAGCGCATCGCGCTCGACGCCCTCACGCGCGACGTCGCCGAGACGGTGCGCGCCGAAGCCGCCGCCGCGCAGGTGACCGTGCAGGTGCAGGCGTCGGAGCAGCCGGTCGAGGTCGATGCCGACTCGTCGATGCTGCGGCAGGCGCTGCTGAACCTGGCGGTGAACGCGGTGCAGGCGATGCCGCACGGCGGCACGCTGCGCTTCTCGTCGGAACGCGGCAGCGACGGCCGCGCCCTGGTGCGCGTGACCGACACCGGCGTCGGCATCCCGCCCGAGCAGCTGGCGCGCATCTTCGACCTCTACTTCACGACGAAGAAGGGCGGCAGCGGCATCGGCCTGTCGATGGTGTTCCGCACGGTGCAGCTGCACCATGGCGACATCGACGTCGAGTCGACGCCGGGCCGCGGCACCACCTTCACGATCGCCCTGCCACGGCCGGCGTAGCCGCGTAACCGTCGACGGCGCCGCCGACGCCGCGCGCTACAATGAGGCATGCTCCCCCGGGTCGTGGCGCTCGTGTGCGTCCTGGCCGTCGCTGGCTCCGTCGCGGGATGCGCCAAGGCGCGCGCCTCCGAACCGCCCGCCATGCCCACGCTGGCGCCGCCCGAGGCCCCGCCGCGCGTCGTCGCCGAGTACGAGCCCGATCCCCCGCTGCCGGCCGCCCCGGTGCCGACGGAGGCCGTCACGCCGCCGCCCCGTCCGGCGCGTCCGCCGCGTCGCGAGACGCCCCGCGTCGAGCCCGTGGAAGAGCCCGTCCAGGCCGCACCCGCCGCGCCCACCCCGGCGGCTCCGCCGCTCACGTTGCAGACGCCGGCGGCGCCCGGGCCAGCTGAGCAGTCGGTGCGTGGCCTGCTGGCCAAAGCGGCGCGCGACCTGGGCCGCGTCGACTACCAGATGCTCGACCACGACGGGAAGGCCCAGTACGACACCGCCCGCCGGTTCATGCAGCAGGCCGACGAGGCGTTGAAGGCCCGGAACGTCCGTTTCGCGGGCACGCTGGCCGACAAAGCCGCCACCATGGCGGCCGTTCTGGTGCGCTAGTTCCCGCCCGCCCCCACATCTCGGGGCTTGCGTACACATCCGTGTAATACGAAAATACGGCGAATGTTTCAATTCAGGCCGAAAACACCCACCATCTTGCGTCTGACCTAATTTTCCGGCGCAACATATTGTGGTTACGAGGCTTGACAACGCGCGGGACGGCGCGCATATTTGGCAACGCGCGTGAGGCCGCCGGCCGGTTCTGGAGTCTCCCAGCCTTCGGATCCGTTCGGGTCGGTGAGCGCGCCTACCACATAGGGTCAGGCCAGTGAGTCAACCATCGTGCGTAGGCGGGTTCGCCGGTTTGGCGACGACGGCAGCGTGTGCAGATTCAGGAAATTCCGTAAGTCGCTTCAACACTACTCACCAATTCTGACTAGCTCGATGGGCACCGGCCGCCCCTCCATGGGGGCCTGGCCGACCCGTCTTTGACGTTCGCGGGGGAAGCATGCAGGAAGGCGCTGGGCACAAGCTGGCGGCAGCGGGGGCAGCGGGGCAGGAAGTCGGCACCTACACCGACGCCTCGACCGGTACCGGATCGACGATCTCGGGCCTCGAGTTCCCGCGGTACTTCACCACCGCCGGCGTCGATCCGTTCGACGAGGTCGAGTGGGAACTGCGCGATGCCGTCATCGGCAGCGAACGCGGCAAGGTCGTGTTCGAACAGCGCGGCGTCGAGATGCCGAAGCCGTGGTCGCAGCAGGCGACCAACATCGTCGTCTCGAAGTACTTCCGTGGCCACGTCGGCTCGCCCGAGCGCGAACGCTCGGTGAAGCAGCTGATCGGCCGCGTGGTCGACACCATCACGATGTGGGCGCGTCAGCAGGACTACTTCGCCACCCCCGAGGCGCTGCAGGCCTTCAGCGACGATCTCAAGCACCTGCTCGTGCACCAGAAGGCGGCCTTCAACAGCCCGGTGTGGTTCAACTGCGGCTTCGAGAAGGCGCCGCAGTGCTCGGCGTGCTTCATCAACTCGGTCGACGACACGATGGACTCGATCCTCGGGCTCGCCAAGACCGAGGGCATGCTGTTCAAGTACGGCTCGGGCACCGGCAGCAACCTCTCGGCGATCCGCTCGTCGAAGGAACTGCTGGCCGGCGGCGGCACCGCCTCGGGTCCCGTCTCGTTCATGAAGGGCTTCGACGCGTTCGCCGGCGTCATCAAGTCGGGCGGCAAGACGCGCCGCGCCGCGAAGATGGTGATCCTCAACGCCGAGCATCCCGACATCGTCGAGTTCATCAACTGCAAGGTCGACGAGGAACGCAAGGCGTGGGCGCTCATCGACGCCGGCTACGACGGCTCGTTCAACGGCGTCGCCTACTCGTCGGTGTTCTTCCAGAACTCGAACAACTCGGTGCGCGTGAACGACGAGTTCATGCGGGCCGTGCTCGACGACGGCATCTGGCAGACCAAGGCGGTCACCAACGGTGAGGTGGTCGACACCTACAAGGCCCGCGATCTGATGCGCGCCATCGCCGAGGGCACCTGGGTGTGCGGCGATCCGGGCATGCAGTTCGACACCACGGTGAACGAGTGGCACACGAGCCCCAACACCGCGCGTATCAACGCCAGCAACCCGTGCTCCGAGTACATGTTCCTGGATGACTCGGCGTGCAACCTGTCGTCGATCAACCTCATGAAGTTCGTGGGCGAGGACGGCGAGTTCGATGTCGAGGGCTTCAAGGCCGCCTGCCGCACGATGATCACGGCGCAGGAGATCCTGGTCGACAACTCGAGCTACCCGACCAAGGCGATCGAGAAGAACAGCCACGCCTACCGTCCGCTCGGCCTCGGCTACGCCAACCTCGGCGCCCTGCTGATGTCGCGCGGTCTGCCCTACGACAGCGACACCGGCCGCGACTACGCCGGCGCCATCACCGCCATCATGACCGGCGAGGCCTACGCGCAGTCGGCGCGCATCGCCCGCGATCACGGCGGGCCGTTCGCCGGTTACGCCATCAACCGCGAGCCGTTCCTGCGCGTGATGCGCAAGCATCGCGACGCCATCAAGGGCATCAACCAGCGCAACGTGCCGTCCGAGATGTACAACGGCGCCAAGCAGTCGTGGGACGAGGCGATCGAGCTCGGCGAAGACTTCGGCTTCCGCAACGCGCAGGCCACCGTGCTCGCGCCCACCGGCACCATCGGCTTCATGATGGACTGCGACACGACCGGCGTCGAACCCGACATCGCGCTCGTGAAGTACAAGAAGCTGGTCGGCGGCGGCATGATGAAGATCGTCAACCAGACCGTGCCGATGGCCCTGAAGAAGCTGGGCTACACGCAGGCCCAGGTGGCCGACATCGCGTCCGATGCATCGACGAGCAGGAGACCATCGAGGGGGCGCCGCACCTGGCGAGCGCGACCTGCCGGTGTTCGACTGCGCCTTCAAGGCGGCCAACGGCGAGCCGGTCCATCCACTATGGGCCACATCAAGATGATGGGCGCCACGCAGCCGTTCATCTCGGCGAGGGCGCCATCAGCAAGACGGTGAACTGCCGAAGGACGCCACGGTCGAGGAGATCGAGCAGGGCCTACCTCGAGAGCTGGCGCCTGGGCGCCGGGGTATCCTCGGCGATCTACCCGCGACGGCAGCAAGCGCACGCAGCCGCTGAACACGTCGAAGGAGACGACGGCGACGGCGGTGGCGACGGGCGCCTCGAAAGACGCCATCGACGCGGCGGTGGCCGCGGCCATGGCCGCCCGCACGCCGGTGCGCCGCAAGCTGCCCGACGAGCGCCAGGCGATCGCACAAGTTCGACATCGCCGGCCACGAGGGCTACATCACGGTGGGCCTGTTCGAAGACGGCATGCCGGGCGAGATCTTCCTGGTGATGGCGAAGGAAGGCTCGACGATCTCGGGCTTCGCCGACGCCTTCGCCCAGGCGATCAGCTACGCGCTGCAGTGCGGCGTCCCCGCTGGGCTCGCTGGTCGACAAGTTCAGCCACGTGCGTGAGCCCTCGGGCATGACGCGCAACCCGGATGTCCGCTTCCGGCGAGATGATCGTCGACATCTTCCGCTGGATGGCGTCGAAGTTCCTCGCCGAGGCGCAGTACGGTGGGCGTGGCAACCGCGACGAGGTGGTGGCCACTGCCGCCACGGCGACGGTCACGGAAACGGTGACCAAGTCGGTGTCGGTCGAGATGCCGGTGACGGTGCCGGCGCCGGCCAAGACGAAGTCGTCGTTCGCCGCCATGCAGAACCAGGAAGACGCGCCGCCGTGCGGCACGTGCGGCTCGATCATGGTGCGCAGCGGCGCCTGCTGCAAGTGCAGCAACTGCGGTACGACGTCAGGCTGCGCGTAACGACTGACTGATCAGGAAACACGAACACGATGCGGGCGGGGTGGACATCCATCCCGCCCGTTTTCTCGCCGCCTCAACGGATAAAGAACGATTTCAACGGCTGTATGTTCGCGGCCGCTTCTTCAACCCGGCGGGTCCATGTCACCAGCGGGTCCCTTCCCCAATCCGTGCTCGCCCACTGGCTGCGCGGGTTGGGCCTCCCGCTGGCGCCACCGCCGCAGGCCCGGCCGCTCAGGTAGGAGCAATTCCATGGCGCTAACGTCGCTGGCCATAAAAGCGGACTGAGAAGCTTCGGCGAATCCCAGACACTGAGTTTCGCGAGGCCAAATGGAACCATCGGTAGTGGGCTCACCGTCGTCGTGGGTCCGAATGGCGGAGAAATTGACCCTGGTTGAAGCGTTGTCCACTAATGACGTCAATGGGCCGCCCTCGGTCGACGAGGCTCACCGCGCCGTTGCGACTCGCCAGATCATCAGTTGGAGCTCCGGAACGATTCGGGGGGACGCCGCTGGATGCGAACGGTGGAAGGCTCCGGCAGTTCCTTTGCCGTCCAGTCCGATGTGTCGCGATTGAAGCGAGCATTGCGCGCGCGATGCTTCTACCGTCTCGCAGATCGTTTCCACACCGTTTTGGGGGCAATGACGCGGACCGATCTGGGTATATGACGCTCTACAGAGACGCGCTATTCCGCCAGAGAAGGTACGCTCGCGGGCTTCCCGGCGAGACTGAATCCGATGCAGTCAAGCACAAGCTGGCTGGCAACGCAGTGCTTGAGCGTCTCTTGGATACGCTGCCCGAATGGACCGTCGAGAAAGCCGCGGATAGCCGTTTCTATCTCAAGTTCTTCGGAGACAGCGGTCAATTCACGAGCGCGGGCCTCGGGGATGGCATCTTGGCTCTCTTCTTCGTTGCGGACGCCCTCTACGACGCCCGGCCAGGTGACCTAGTGGTCATTGACGAGCAGAGCTGTCAATGCATCCGGCGCTTTCAGCGGCGACTCCGTACTTCTCCTGGAATTCGCTGCAGACATCAGGTTGTCGTGTAACGCACTCTCCCTGCTTCGTTCGGGTTGAGCGCTCGCTTGGTGCAAAGATTGTTCGAGTACATCAGCGTGGCGGCCAAGACTCGACTGCGGGAACTTGATGAGCGCAACGGAGTTTGCGGCGTTGTCCGGGACCGCAACAACCCCACGTTACCGACCTGTCGGCACGCCGAAGTTCTTCTTGGACGAGCAGGTCATCCTCGTCGAGGGCCAGAGAGGACGTCGTTTGCTACCCAGGATGTCGCTAGGCAACTTGACCTTCGTCTAAGTGGTTCCTTCTTCGGCTGGGGAGTCGGTGGCGCGCCCAAGATGCCGGTGTACTGAGGGTTGCTTCAGCAGTTGGGTTTCGAGAAGGTTGCCGGCATTCTCGATGCCGACCAGGAGGGCACAGTGAGCACTCTCTCGCGCGAGTTTCCTGGCTACCACTTTGGATGCATTCCGGCGCGTACCTGACGTTCGTCCTGCAGAGGGCCCAATCGGCGCGCGACGCACGGCCAGGCTGCTGGATCCAGAAGGGATGCTGCATCCACATTTTCGCGACGACGGCACGAATCCTTAGCGAACTCGCCTCGTACTGGAGCGACCCTAGATTTCGAACAGTCGACCCTGCTTCCTTGTCGGCAGCCGAGGCTGCGGCCGGTGGCGCCGGCGGAACCCGGGGCTTCAACGCGTGGTCGCGTTGGGGAGGAAAAAGGGGCCCAGGCCGCGGGGAGCCGCGTCGGCGGCACGGTCGCAGGAGGTGATCCGCCGGTGACGGGACCCGCCGGGCTAGACACGGGCCGCGAACCGACAGTTGCAGGTCGTTCCGCAAACCTTCCGTTGTCGCAGGGATGTGCGACGTCCTCCGCTGTTCCCTCCGTGCTAAGGTGCCGCGCATGATCCGGCAGATCGCGCCGCAGTTCTTCACCACCGACATGTCGGCGACGCTGGCGTACCACCGCGACCAGCTCGGATTCGCCATCGAGGGCACGTGGCTGGATCCGCCGGTCTACGGCATCGTGGTGCGCGATGGGCAGCACATCCGCTTTCGGCTGGCGGATGTGCCGCGGGCGGCGGCGTGGGCGGCGAGCTGCTGGACGCGTATCTGCGCGTCGACGACGTGGATGCGCTGCACGCCGAGTTCGCGGCGCGTGGCATCGCGTTCGCGCGGGCGCTCGACGACACGCCGTGGGGCATGCGCGAGTTCGTGGTGAAGGACGGCGACGGGCGGCTCCTGGCGTTTGGCGGCGCGGTGCGATCATGACGCGACTGTGGACCATCCTCGGCGTGCGCGACGTGCGCGCGAGTTACCAGTGGTATCAGCGGCTGCTCGGTTTCGCCGTGGACAGGCAGCGCCGATCACTTCGGCATGGTGTGCGGCCGGGTCACGGTGTTGGTGTGCCTGCACGCATGGGGCGCGCACGAGCATCCACCGCTCACCTCGGCCGAGGTCGCGGCGCCGGGTAACGGGCTGCTGCTGTTCTTCCGGGTCGACGACTACGACGGCGCGCTGTCGCGGGCGCGGGCCAGCGGCGCGACCCTGGCCGAGGAGCCGCATCGCAATCCGAACACCGGCACGCTGGAGTTCTCGCTGCGCGATTCCGACGGCTACTATGTGACCATCGGCGCACCATGGCCCGTATTGTCCGCACCGAAGTTCTTCGCCACAGCCGCCGCCTTCCCGTGCCTGGCTCGATCGTCACGCCGCCGCGACGACCGGGCTGGTCGTCGGCTACTGGAGAAGTCGCCTGCGGGAAGCCGTCGATGACGTGGAGCGAGTCGGTCGACGAGGCGCTCTGCGTCGACTGGATCGACGGCGTGCGCAAGCGCATCGGCGACCGCGCCTGCCAGATTCGCTTCCACTACGCCGGAGGCTACGTCGATCCTGGAGCGCCATCAACATCCGCAAGTTCCACGCCCTCGAGGCGGCCGGGCGCATGACCCGAGCGCCGGGCGAACAGCGTTGCCGAAGCCACTGCGCGGCGAGGAAATCAGCGTATCTCACGCCTACGAGCAGGACTCGCACGCGGAACTCACGGCGGCCGAGACGCGCACGTTCAAGGCCGCGAAGGCGGCCTGGCGCTACTTCGAGGCCTGTCCGCCCGGCTACCGGCGCCAGCTCCGCCTTGGGTCACCAGCGCGAAGCGGCTTGAGACGCGCGCCGAGCACCTGACCATCTGATCGGCGCGCCTGCGCGGCGAGGAAGCGGCTGCGATGACGGCTGGACGCACGACCACGCGTGAGGCGCCACAGCGCGCCGCGATTGGCGTGACCGAACAGGGAGCGCGCCGTGGTGCCGACGACGGTGACGTCCGAAGGCGCGCTGCTCGATCGCCGCCGCGTCGAAGCTTTCACCACGGCCTGCCCACGCATCCGTATCACCACGAGGGATCGTGGGCGGTCGGCGTATATCTCCACGCCTGGTGCACGGCCGCTGCCGCTCGGCGCTCGCGCTCGTCGATCGCGTGCGTGCGGCGGCGGAGGACGGCGCCCGGGCGGCCTTCGACGCGATCACCGCGACAATCCCGACGCCGATCGCGGCCATCGCCCGTGCGCGCCTGCGCGCGATCCCGGCGTCGACCAGGAGGCGCGGATCGCGATCATCGCGCGCAGACGATGGCCGACTCGGTGATGTATCGCGAGGCCGTGGCGGCGGCCGCGCCATCGCGGGCTGGGCGGTGTCGTGGGCCGACAAGGACGCGTTGCTCGACCACGCCGCGATCTGTACCCGTCCTGGCCACGATGTCGCGCACCGCCAGGCCGCCCTGGCAGGCGGCGCACCGTCGCCGCGCCGCGGCGCTCGCCGCGCTGCACGTCCGCGGCTGACGTCGCTCCTGTCAGAATGAAGGGCCGCATGCCCTGCACACCGACGCCCTCATCGATCGCTTGCCGCTCAGCTCGCCGCCGGGCGCGCGTCTGGCTCAAGCTCGACGCGCTGCAGCCGCCGGGCTCGTTCAAGCTGCGCGGCATTGGCCGGGCGTGCAGGGCGCATCGCGCCCGCGGCGCTGGCAGTTCGTGTCGTCGTCGGGCGGCAACGCCGGGCTCGCGGTGGCCTACGCCGGCCGGCAGCTCGAGGTGCCGGTGACGAGCAGGTGGTGCCGACCACCACCACCGAGACCGCCATCACGCTGCTGCGCCGTGAGGGCGCGGAGGTGATCGTGCGGCGCGTCGTGGCAGGAAGCCAACGAGCTGGCGCAGTCGCGGGTGGGCGAGACGGTGCCTTCATCCACCCGTTCGACGACCCGCTCGTCTGGGACGGCCACGCGTCGATGATCGACGAGATCGCGGCCACGGGCGTCGCCCGACGCCGTGGTGTTGTCGGTGGGCGGCGGCGGCCTGTTGTGCGGCGTGGCCGCCGGCATACGGCGCGCCGGGTGGGATCAGGTGCCGATCGTGGCCGTGGAAACGGACGGCGCGGCGTCACTCAACGCCGCCATGGCGGCCGGCGATCGAGTGACGCTCGACGCCATCACCAGCGTGGCCACCTCGCTCGGCGCCAAGCGCGTGTGCGAGCGCGCGTACTTGTGGACGCGCGAGCGGCGCGTGCGCAGCGTGTCCGACGCGGCGCCAGCGCACGAGCGCTTCCTCGCGGACCATCAGCACGCTGGTCAGGCCGGCCTGCAGCAATGCCCACTGGCGCTGCCCATCACTGCGTCACGAGGCGCTCGAGGCGTTCGGCTCGGTGCTGGTCATCGTGTGCGGCGGCGCCACCGCCACCATCGATCAGATTCGCCGCTGGGCGGAACGCGCCTAGAATCGATCCATGCCGGCTTCGCTGCTGCTGATTCTCGCGTCGCTCACGCTCGCCGTCACGCCGCAGACCGCCACGCCACCGAAGGGACTCGCTACCATGACCCATGCCGCCGGCACGTTCGACGTGAAAATCACGCCGCAGAAGGACGAGGGCGTCGGGCACGCCTCCATCGCCAGGATGGGTATCGACAAGAAGTACCACGGTGATCTCGAGGGCAGCGGCCTCGGTCAGATGCTGGCCAACATGGGCGAGGTGAAGGACTCGGGCGCTTACGTCGCCATCGAATACGTGACCGGCACGCTGCAGGGGAAGCGCGGGTCGTTCGCCGTGCACCACCTGGGGCTCATGGAACGTGGCGCGCAGCGCCTGGTGATCACCGTGGTGCCCGATTCCGGCACCGGCGACCTCGTGGGCATCACCGGTACGATGACCATCGAGATCAAGGGCGGCGCGCACTACTACACGTTCGACTACACGCTGCCCTGACGGTGCGGCCCATGTCGACGGTGCGCGCGTTCGCCCTCGTCGTCGTGGCGTCGTCCCTTGGGTGCGACCTCGCCGGGTCGCGCGTGGTGCAGGCCGGCCTGTATTTCGAGCGGGTGTCGTTCTCGTCGCCGGTGCTCGGCGGCGCGCTTGCCGCGGCAGACCTCGGCACCATCGAGCAGATCGCGCGCGACGAGATGGCGCACGCGTTCGCCGGCCGCCGCATCGCCTTCGATCTCGCCCGTCGCGGCCGCTACCGTGTCGCCGTCGTGCAGGCCGTCCGCGACCCGCGCTTCCGCGCGGAAATGCTCGTTGCGGGCGAATCGCGGGCGATCACCGGCGTGGGCGGGCAAGGTGCCGTGAACTTCCCGCTGCTGGCCGCCAGCGCCCTGTCCTGCCTGCCGGCCGGCGCGTCGCGGGCGGAGATGCTGTCGGCGATCGGTCGCGGCGTCGGCCGCGCGGCCGTGCACGAGTTCGCCCATCAGCTGCTCCCGGCGGCGCGCCTCCACGACGCCCGCGATCCCGCCAGCTACGAGTACGCGTCGGCCGGCCGCTGCCAGCAGTACGTGGGCGAGATGCACTGGGACCTCGCCGGTCCGCTGCTGCAGCGACGCCTCGGCGGCTGATGCGTCAGCGGAAGATGCCGCGGATCTTCGCGCCGATGGCGCTGGTGAGGCTCTCCATCACCCGCACGAACCGCTGCTTGATCGTGCCCTCGTGCAGCGTGCACAGATCCGACGGCACGTCGTCGCCGTCCTTGAAGTACTCGGTGTAGAGCGGGCAGCCGTCCACCGGCTGGTGGTGCGAGATGGCGCACAGCGACGTGGCGCGCACGCCGGCCGGGCGGCGGAACGCGCCGGGCGTTCTCACCTTCGCGGCCTGCTGCATGAAGTCGGCCCAGATGGGCAGGGCGGCCCGGGCGCCGTAGGCCTCGCGGCCGATCGTCTCGGGTTGATCGAAGCCCACCCACACGCCCACCACGACCGACGACGAGAAGCCGACGAACCACGCGTCCTTGAAGTCGTTGGTGGTGCCGGTCTTGCCGCCGATCGGGAAGCGCACGCCGAGGCGCCGCGCGTCGGCGCCGGTGCCGCGATCCACGACATCGCCGAGCATCGACACCATCTGGAACGCCACCGGCGCCGGAATCACGCGCTCGGCGTCGACGTCGTGTTCCGCCGCCACCCCGCCCGATTCGTCGAGCACGCGCACGATGCCGCGCGGCTGCACCCGCAGGCCGCCGTTCGGAAACACCGCATAGGCGGCGGTGAGGGCCAGCGGCGAGACGACGCCGCTGCCGAGGGCCAGCGACGGCACGTCCGGCAGGTCGTCGAGGCCGGCGTCGGACGCCAGGCGGATCACGCGCTTGCTTCCGAGCTCGCGCTGCAGCGCCGCGGCGGCGCGGTTGTTCGACTCGACGAGCGCGGTGCGCAGCGTCATCACCGGCGGCGCGTCGTCGTGCACGTTCTTCGGCGTCCACTCGTCGGGCCCCTGCGGCGGCAGGTCGTCGAGCTTCGTCAGCTCGGTCACCGGCGACATCCCGGAGGCCAGCGCGGCGGCGAAGACGAACGGCTTGAACGCGGAGCCGGGCTGCCGGCGGCTGCGGGTGGCGCGGTTGAAGGCCGAGGCCGCGTAGTCGCGTCCGCCGACGATGGCGAGCACGTCGCCGGTCTTCGGATCGATCGCCACGAGCGCCGCCTGCAGGCCGGGCCGCTTCAGGCGATCGAGGCCGCGCGCCACGGCCGCCTCGGCGGCGTCCTGCAGGCGCAGGTCGATCGTCGTGTCGACGCGCCAGTCGGGCGGATGGTCGCCGCCGAACTCGTCGCGGAACTGCTGCCGCAGGAAGGCCTGCGCGTAGCCGTGACGCCCGCCGTCGCTCGCGTACGGCTTCACGACGATGCGCGCGCGCCGGGCCGCCGCTTCCTCGTCGGCAGTGATGAAGCCGCTCTCGCGCATCCGCGCCAGCACCACGTGGCTGCGCGTGATCGCGCCGTCGTAGTTGGACCACGGCGACAGCCCGGCCGGCGATCGCGCCAGACCGGCGATGAGCGCGCTTTCCGCCAGCGTGAGCTGCTTCGCGTGCTTGCCGAACACGCGCTCGGCCATCGCCTCCACGCCGTAGACGCCGGCGCTCAGGTAGATGCGGTTCAGGTACAGCTCGAGGATCTGTTCCTTGGTGAGCTCGGCCTCGATGAGCAGCGACAGCACCGCCTCGCGGCCCTTGCGCAGGTAGCTGCGCTTGTTCGAGAGGAAGATCGTGCGGGCGAGCTGCTGCGTGATCGTGCTGGCGCCTTCCACCGTGCCGGGCGCGCGCAGGTTGCGCCAGGTGGCGCGGGCCACGGCGATCGGGTCGACGCCGGGATGATGGAAGAAGCGGTGGTCCTCCACCGCCACGAACGCCTGCTGCAGGCTGGTCGGGATCTCGGCGATCGGGACGTCGTGGCGGGTGGCGTCGAGACGGAACCAGCGGCGGCCGTCGGCGCTGTGGAACCAGGTGTCGCCGACGCCGCGGGTGAGGCCGTGCACGGCCACCGCCTCGCGGCCCAGCTCGACCACGACGGCGACTGCCGCCACCGCCAGCACCACTCCCAGCCACCACCGGGCCCGCCCCGGAAGCGCGCGCAGCACGCCGAGCATCTCTACAGAGCTACGACGCCAACGCCGCCGGGAAAGTTCGCGTGGCGGGAGTGACGACGGGTGGCGCCGGTGCGCGGCGCCACCCGTGAGGGACTACTTCGGGCTGATCGGCGCCTTCTTCTCGCGCGCCAGCATGCGGTTGAGGGTGACGAGCTCGCTCGCCAGCACCTTGTCGAGGCGGTCCTGCTCGGCCTTCAGCTCGGCCTGCAGCTCGTCGAAGATCGGCACGACGTTGCTGGTCGGCCGGCCCTCGCCGGTGATGGCCACGCGCAGCAGCGACGCCAGCCGGTTGTTGGTGCGGATCGGGAAGTTCAGCGGGTCCTGGCCGCTCTGGTTCTTCACCTGGTAGAGGTCCACTTCCACCGCGGTGAGGCTCTTGCCCAGCGCTTCGGCCGCCGCCACCACTTCCTTCGGCGTGCCCTTGGTCTTCTCCTCCGCTTCCTTCTTGATGCGGCGGATGTTGATCACCGAGGCGTTGGCCTCGTTCACCCTGTCGCGGATGCGCGTGGCCAGCTCCCACTGGTACTGCAGGTCGGCGTCGCTGATGTTGCGCTTCGGGTGCTTCACGAGCGTGAACGGCTGCGTCTGCGTGACGCCGTCGGCGGTGAGGCGCACCTGGTATTTGCCGGGCAGCACGGTCGGGCCGTTCTGCGTGGCGCCCCACAGGATCATGCCGGGGAACGACGTCACCGGCTGTGAGCTCAGATCCCACGAGGCACGGTTCATGCCCGCGGCCATCGGCACGGTGGTGGCGGGACCACGCGGACCCTCGTCGTCGGTGCCGGCCGCCTGACCCGCCGGACGCGGCGGCTGACCGGTGAACGTGCGCACGACGGCGCCGCTGCCGTCGAGGATCTCGAGGGTGAGCGTCTTCGGCTGCGCCTTCAGGTAGTAGTCGATGAGCACCCGATCGAGCCCGCGGATCGTGTCGGGCGGCGCGAACAGCGTGACGTCGCCGAGCGAACCGGCGAACTGGCGCAGCGTGCCCAGGTTGTCCATCACGTAGAAGCTGCGGCCGTGCGTGGCGGCGGCGAGCGCCGTGCCGTCGACCCACAGATCGGTCACCGGCACGTCGGGCAGGCCGCTGGCGAACGTCTGCCAGTGATCGCCGTCGTCGAACGACACATAAGCGCCGTGCTGCGTGCCGGCATAGAGCAGGCCTTTCCGCGCCGGATCCTCGCGCACCGTGTGCACGTAGTCGTTGCCGCGGATGCCCGTGACGATCTTCGTCCAGCTCTTGCCGTAGTCGCGGGTACGGAAGATGTACGGGGACTGGTCGCCGAGCAGCATCTTCTTCACGGCGACGTAGGCGGTGCCGCCATCGAACGACGAGCCGTCGATCTGGCTCACCCGTCCCAGGTCCGGCATGTCCGGCGGCGTGACGTTGGTCCACGTCTTCCCGCCGTCACGCGTCACCTGGACGAGGCCGTCGTCCGACCCCGCCCAGATCAGGTTGATGTCCTTCTTGCCCGGCCCCAGCGAGAAGACGGTGCCGTAGATCTCGGGGCTGTTCATGTCGTGCGTGATCGGGCCGCCCGAGTCCTGCATCGTCTTCGGATCGTGGCGGGTGATGTCGCCGCTGATGGCCTCCCACGAGTCACCGCCGTTGGTGCTCTTCCACACGCGCTGCGAGGTCGTGTAGAGCACGGTCGGATCCGCGTAGGCGAAGATGATCGGGTAGGTCCACTGCCAGCGCTCCTTGACGTCCTTCGACGCCTCGCCAGAGAAGAAGCGGGGATACGCGCCCACTTCCTTCAGCTCGCCGGTGCGCTTGTTGTAACGCGTGAGGAAGCCGCCGTTGTTGGTGCCGGCGAAGAACAGATCCTCGTTCGACGGATGCGGGGCGATGTAGCCGGGCTCGCCGCCGCCCACCTGATAGGGCGCCACCGGCGGGATGCGGCCGAAGCCGCCGCCGAGGTTGGTGTCGCTCGGCACGCAGAGCGTGCTGTTGTCCTGCTGCGATCCGCACAGGTGGAACGGCACGTGGGCGGTGGTGACCACGTGGTAGAACTGCGCCGTCGGGAAGTCCTGGTCGCTCCACGCGACCTGACGCGCCGGTCCGCCGGCATTGAACGAGATCGCGCCGCCGCCGTCGTTGCCGTCCATCACGTGGTTCGGGTTGTCGGGGTCGATCCACAGGTCGTGGTGGTCGCCGTGCGTCGTCGTCTCGATCGAGGTCAGCGTCTTGCCGGCGTCGGTCGAGCGGAAGAGCGACGTGTTCTGCATGTAGACCACGTCCTTCAGGGTGGGATCGGCGTAGACGTGGGTGTAGTAGAAGGCGCGCTGGCGCACGCTGCGCGCGGCGTTCATCAGCTTCCACGTGGCGCCGGCGTCGTCGCTCACGAAGAGGCCGCCGTTCTCGTTCTCGACCAGCGCGTAAACGCGCGAGCCGTCGGCGCCCGACACCGCCACGCCGATGCGGCCGACCATGCCGGTGGGCATGCCGGGGTTGCGCGTGATCTCGGTCCACGTCTCGCCGCCGTCGGTCGACTTGAACAGGCCGCTGCCGGGGCCGCCGCTCGACATCTGGTACTCGACGCGGTAGGCCTCCCACAGCGCCGCGTACATGACGTTGGGGTTCTTCCGGTCGATCGAGAGGTCGACGGCGCCGGTCTTGCCGTCGCGGAAGAGCGTCTTCTTCCACGTCTTGCCGCCGTCGGTCGACTTGAACACGCCGCGTTCGTCGCTCGGGCCGTGGTACAGGCCGAACGCCGCGACGTAGACGATGTCGGGGTTGGTCGGATGGATGCGGATCTTCGAGATCGCCTCGACGTTGCGGAAACCGACGTGCGTCCACGTCTTCCCGGCGTCCGCCGACTTGTAGACGCCGTCGCCCGGCATGATGTTGCCGCGGATGCACGACTCGCCCATGCCGATGAAGACGACGTCGGGATTCGTTTCCGACACCGCCACGGCGCCCACCGACGAGCTCGTGATCTGGTTGTCGGTCACCGGCGTCCAGTTGTTGCCGGCGTCGGTGGTCTTCCACAGGCCGCCGCCGACGGCGCCGAAATAGGCCTCGTTCGGACGGCCCTTCACGCCCGACACGGCGATGGAGCGGCCGCCGCGATTCGGGCCGATGCTGCGCCACTTGTAGGTGCCGAGCACGGCGTCGGCGGGCGAAGCCGGCGGATTCTGGGCGGCGGGCTGGCCCTGCGCGGCCAGACCTGAGGCGAGGGCGGCGGTGAGCGCGACCACGCCGAGTGCGGGCGCCAGGCCCGGACGGTGGAAGCGGGAAACAGCAGACATGGGAACGACCTCCGTGACCGGACGAGTCTATCTGAGGCGGCCCATCGTGGTGTCGCCTCATGCCACCGACACGGCCGGGAGATGGCGGGCGCTCAGGGCAGGCCGGGCGGGTCGGGCACGCGATGTCTGGGCCGGCGCTTGGGGCGCAGCCGCAGGCGGTGGCGGCGCGCGTGCACGCCGTCGTCGAGGTCGAGCTCGCCGACGACGACCGACAGACCGGCCGCGATCTCCAGATCGGGCGCGTCGCGGTTCACACCGACCGTCGCGCTGACGTCGAACGCGAGTCGTCGCGAGAGGGTCACCACGGAATCGGCGGACGCCGTGAGGGCCCGGCCCGTCGACGGATCCTGACGCGACACCCACGTGAGCGTCAGGCCGGGCGTCCATGCCCGGGTCACGCCCAGCGTGCCCGATACCGACACCACGTGCTGCGCGAAGTGCGAGCCGTCGCCGGCGCCGATCGCGCCGGCGCCATACATCAGGTCCATGTGGCTGCTGCGCGGCAGATCGCGTCCGGTGAGGGCGGCCAGCGTCGCGTCGACGTCGCCCGATCCGAGACCCTTCGACGCGCTCGCCGTGGGCAGCACCACCGCCGGCAGCAGCGACACGATCGGCAGACCGCCACGTCCGGCGAAGAGCCGCACGCGCGCGCCGAGCTGGGTGTTGCCGATGCCGCTGGTCCAGGCGCTGTCGGACGCGTGCATCGCGAGATAGCCGTCGGTGCCGACGCTCAGCTCGAGCCACTCGAAGGCGCCGTAGCGCAGTGTCAGAGGCGTGCCCGCGGCGCGCGTCGCGGCGTCGCCGTGCGTGAACACGCCGCCGAGCTCCACCTGCAGCAGGCCGACGTCGGTCGTATCGGTGCCGTCGGTGACGTCGTCGTTGGCGGGCAGGGCCTGGGCGTCGGCGGTCGACGGGGCCGTCGCCGACGGCGACTGCGCGCGTGCCGCGCCGGCCAGCGCGACGAGCGCGGTGAGGGTGAGGACGATCGAGCGCGAGAGCGGGGTCGGACGCACCGGCGGCCATTATCCGCCGGCCGTCCGTCGTCCGGCATCGAGCGACCCGGTCCGGTTCAGCCTGCCCGCCCCCCGGCGCGTTCGGCCCGAACCGGATCCGGCATCACCCGATGGCGAACGACGCGGCCATCGACTGCGCCATCACGTCCTCGAGGATGATCTCGAGCTCGGCGATCGCGATCTCCGACATGCCCAGCGTGCCGGCCTCGCGCACCGCGCCCAGCACCAGATCGGGCTGGGCATGCAGGCCGATGCCGACCTTGTTGCACGCGTGGTTGGCCAGCCGCACGATCTGCAGCGGCACGTTGGCCGGATCGGGATTCTCGACGTGGTGGTCGCGGACGATCGTCTGGTACACCTCGGGCAGGTGCCACGAGGTGAGCAGGCGGTAGCCCACCTCGGTGTGCGCGTTGTCGAGCAGCTCCCGCACCAGGTCGAGCGACACCACGTGGGCGTACTCGGGCTCGCGCGACATGTCGTCGAGCACGCGCAGCAGGAACAGCTTGCCGATGTCGTGCACCAGGGCGCCGATGAACACGGTCTCGCCGTGCTGCGGGAAGCGCACCTTGCGGGCGATCCACTCGGCGGCCATCGCGCACGCCGAGGCGTGGTGCCACAGGTCGCGCATCAGTCCGGCGATGTCGGGATGCTTGGCGTTGTAGCGGCTCTTCTCGGACGCCAGGAACACCAGGTTCGTGACCCGCTGCAGGCCGAGACGCAGCACCGCGTTCCGGATGCTCGACACCTGCGTGAGGCCGCCGAAGAACGCCGAGTTCGAGGCCCGCAGCACTTCGGCCACGAGCACCGGATCCGACTCGATCGCCTTCTCGATCTCGCTGATGTCGTAGCGCTCCTCGCGCGACGCCTTCTGCACCTTCAGCGCGACGTCGCTGAAGACGGGCAGCGTGATCTTCTTCGCCTCGGCGAAGGCGAGTGCCTGGTCGAGCAGCGATCGCTCCTCGACCGGAGGCGTGGTCTCGTCGGCGCCGGTGACGGGCGGCGTCTGGTCGCTCATGCGTTCACTCCCAGCAGGCGGTGCAGCTCGCCGAGCGGCCGTGGGCGCGTCAGGCGGGGCAGCTGCCGAATCAGTTCCTCGAAACTCGTCAGGCCGGCGGCGGCCTTGGTGATGCCGTCTTCGATCAGCGTCACGAGGCCGCTGGCCTCGACGCACACGCGCCGGATCTCATAGGCGGTCTTGCGCGACAGCAGGGCGTCGCGCACCATCTCGTTCAGCACCAGGATCTCGAACACCGCCACCCGGCCCTTGTAGCCGAGGTGCCGGCACTCGGGGCAGCCGCGGCCGCGCGCGAAGGTGAGGCCGGCGGCTTCCGCGGGCTGGTAGCCGAGGCGGGCCAGCTCGTTGGGCGTCAGCACGTGCGGCTCGGCGCAGTGCGGACACACACGGCGCACCAGGCGCTGGGCGATCACGCTGACCACCGTCGACGAGATCAGGAAGGCCTCGATGTTCATGTTCAGCAGGCGGATGAGGCCGCCGATCGAGTCTTCCGTGTGGAACGTCGTCAGCACCTTGTGGCCCGTGAGGGCGGCGTTGATGGCGACCTCGGCCGAGAACTGATCGCGGATCTCGCCGATGACGATGACGTCGGGGTCCTGGCGGACGATGTGCTTCAGCGTCTCGGCGTACGAGACGTTGATCTTCGGGTTGATCGAGCACTGCGAGATGCCGTCGATCATGTACTCGACGGGATCCTCGGCGGTGATGATGCTGGTCTTGGCGTCGTTCAGGTAGTTGACGGCGGCGTAGAGCGTCGTCGTCTTGCCGGAGCCCGTGGGCCCGGTCACCATGACGACGCCGCTCGGCGCGTCGAGGGCATCGCGCTGCAGCGCCTCGAGCATGCGCGGCGCCATGCCGATGTCGCGGATGGTGAGCAGGGTGTCGCGGTTGTTGAGCAACCGCATCACCACCTTCTCGCCGTGGATCGTCGCGTAGATCGAGACGCGGATGTCGACCGTGCCGCGCGGCGTCTCGAACTGGATGCGGCCGTCCTGGTGGCGGCGGCGTTCGGCGATGTCGGCGCCGGCCATCACCTTGATGCGGCCCACCAGGGCGACGGCCTTGTCGTTCGGCACGTCGTCGTGCATCACCATCACGCCGTCCTGGCGGAAGCGGATGCGCATGCGCTCGCGGCCCGGTTCGAAGTGGATGTCGCTGACGCGCTGCGCCAGCGCGGCGTCGAGCACCGCGTTCACGGCGGCGACGGCGCCGCCGTCGACCACCGGCGTGGCGATGGCGGCCGCCGCGGCCGCGCTCGCCAGCACCTCGCGCTCGGCGCGGGTCAGGGCGGCGGTGATGCTCTTGCGGGCGCCGATGCCGACGACGAGGTCGGCGCCGAAGATCTTCCGCGCCGCCTCGAGGTGCTGCCGGTTGTGCGGATCGGCGAAGGCGACGAGCACCGTGTCGCCGGTCTTCGCGACCGGCAGGAAGCCGTGTGCCTTGTAGGTCTGCATCGGCGCGCGCTTCAGCAGCGGCACGTCGAAGGCGACGCTGTCGGCGTGCACCGGCACCAGATCGTGCAGGTCGGCCAGCGCCTCGACGACATCGGCCGCCGAGGCGAAGTGGTTGTCGATCAGCAGCTCGGCGAGCGGCGTCTGCGGATGCTGCCGCTGCTGCGCCACCGCGAGTTGCAGCTCGTGGGCCTCGAGGCGGCCCAGTTCCACCAGCACGTCGCCGACCGAGACGTCGAGATGCGCGGCGCGCAGCGCGGCGCGGATCTGCGCGTCGGTGGCGAGCTTCAGCTCGATGAGCACGGACGACAGGGTGCGCGAGGTCTGCACCTTGGCGTGGATGCGGGTCGCCAGCGCGAGCTGGTCGGCGGCGACCACGCCGGCGTCGACCAGCGCGCCGGCCACGCGGATGCCCACCGAGACTGGCGGCGCGGCGGGCGCTGGAGCAGAGCGGCTGACTTCGCGCGGGGCGGAGGGCAGGGGCGTCGCCATGGCAGATGCGTCCAGCCCCAGAATCGGCGGGCTGGCATCGCGCTTGAATGTCGGAAACCCGACAGCTCAGCTGACGCGGGGACGCGGCGCGTGAAGACCGGTGCGGCGGCGCGAAGGGCCGCGCGCTCAGGGGCCGGGGACGATGCGGCCGCCCGTGAGGAATCGGCGGTAGTTCTTGTACTCGGTGGTCACGCGCTGGCGGGCGCCGCCATTGCCCTGCGTGACCATGAGCTGACTGGCCGAGACCGGCAGCACCATCGTCTCGGCGGGGTTGTCGAACGACAGCCGGCGGAAGCGGTAGCTGCGGTCGAGGCGCTCGACCACCATGTGCGAGTCGGCGTTGGGCCGCCGCGCCAGCAGCGCCGGCGTGCGCGACGACACCTGGCCCGACAGCCGCTGATCGATGCGCAGCACGTCGTAGGTCTCGGTGTCGAGCCAGATGCGGCCGCGGTCGCCGCCCTTGATGTCGAAGGTGAGGCAGTCTTCGTCGCCTTCCTTCACGATTACTTCGAGCGTCAGCTTCTTCTTCTCCTGGTAGTCGATCAGCACGGCATGGCGGCCGTCGATCTTCGTCGCGCCGGCCATTGTCCACACGTAGTCGTCGCGCTGGTGCGCGAGCAGGATCGAGAGCACCTGCGTCTCGGTGTCGTGCCGCTCGGGGGTCGTGCAGTTGCGCTTGTCCTTGCCGCGCGGCGGATGGCCGTTGACGCGCAGCACCTGCCGCAGCGTCTGCGCCTCGCTCGCCGCCTCGCCGTCGTCGCCGGGATTCCACGACAGCCGCAACTCGGATTCCACCGTGCGGCCGAAGCCATCGCTCGTGAGGCTGTAAGTGAGCGGCTGCACGCGCACCGTCTCGGTGCACACGAGACTCTGCGCGCGGGTGAAGAAGTCCTCCACGCGCGCCGTGGCCTTGTCCAGCACGGTGGCGACGTCGTCGCCGCGCGCGGCCGGCACGGCGACCACCGCGCTCACGGCGAGCGCGCAGGCCGCGAGCAACGCGGCGGGACGGCGCGGCAGGTCGACGGCAGGCACGGCTGACCGCGGATTATAGCGAGGCGCGCGGGCCGTGTGTCACCATGGACGTCCGCCCCGATGTCCGTGCCGCCGTCCGTGCCCGCCTCGACCGTCTCCGACACCGCGCCCCTGCTCGAGGTGCTCGAGAAGTACTGGGGCTACACGTCGTTCCGGCCGCTGCAGCAGGAGGCGATGCAGGCGATCCTCGGCAGGCGCGACTCGGTGGTCGTGATGCCCACCGGCGCCGGCAAGTCGCTGTGCTTCCAGGCGCCGGCGCTGGTTGCCGACGGCCTGGCGCTGGTGGTGTCGCCGCTCATCTCGCTGATGAAGGACCAGGTCGACACGCTGGTCGGCAACGGCGTCGCCGCCGCCTGCTACAACAGCGCGCAGTCGTCCGAGCAGAAGGCCGCCGTGCTCGACAGCCTGCGGGCCGGCACGCTGAAGCTGCTCTACGTGTCGCCCGAGCGGCTGGTCGGCGACGGCGCCGACGGCTTCCTGCGCCGCGTCACGGCGGGCGGCGCGAAGCTGGCGTTCATCGCCGTCGACGAGGCGCACTGCATCAGCCAGTGGGGGCACGACTTCCGCCCCGAGTACCGCCAGCTGGCGCGGCTGCGCGAGACGTTTCCCGGCGTGAGCCTGCACGCGTTCACCGCCACCGCCACCGCGCGCGTGCGCCGCGACATCGCCGAGCAGCTCGCACTGGCCTCGCCCGTCGAGCTCGTTGGCTCCTTCGATCGGCCGAACCTCACCTACCGCGTGTTGCCGCGGCAGTCGCTGAAGACGCAGCTCGTCGACGTGCTGCGTCGTCACGAAGGTCAGGCCGGCATCATCTACTGCACGTCGCGCAAGGACGTCGATCAGCTGGCCGCGTGGCTCAAGGACGAGGGCCGGCGCGCGGTGCCGTACCACGCCGGCCTGTCGGACGAGGAACGGCATCGGCACCAGGACGCGTTCCTCGACGAGCACGCCGACGTGGTGGTTGCGACCGTGGCCTTCGGCATGGGCATCGATCGATCCGACGTGCGCTTCGTGGTGCACGCCGGGGCGCCGCAGTCGCTCGAGCACTATCAGCAGGAATCGGGCCGCGCCGGCCGCGACGGTCTCGAGGCCGAGTGCGTGCTGATCGTCTCGGGCGCCGATTTCCTGAAGTGGCGCACGCTGCTCGAGCGCTCGGGAGAATGGAACGATCAGCGCCGCGGCCTGCTGCGCGACATCGAGCGCTACGCCTCGGGCGTCGGCTGCCGCCACAAGCACCTGCTGGCGCATTTCGGCGAGCGCTACGCGAAGGACGACTGCGGCGCGTGCGACTACTGCCTCGGCGAGCTCGAGTCGGTGGCCGATCCGGTGACCATCGCGCGCAAGGTGCTGTCGTGCGTGGCCCGCGTGGGGCAGCGGTTCGGCGCCGCGCACGTCACCAATGTGCTGCGCGGTGCGACGTCCGATCCGGTGACCTCACGCGGCCACGACACCCTCAGCGTGTTCGGCCTGCTGAAGGACGCCTCGGTCGACGACATCCGCGGCTACATCGATCAGCTGCTGGGCCGCGGCCTGCTGCAGCAGACCGGCGATCAGTACCCGGTGCTGGCGCTCACCGACGACGGCGTGGCGTTGCTCAAGGACGCCGGCGCGGCGCCGGGCCTGTCGCTGGCGCGGCAGAAGCGCCCCGATCCGTCGCGCGGTCCGCGACGCTCGCGCGCCGAGACCGAGGGCTGGGAAGGCGTCGACCGCGATCTCTTCGAGCGCCTGCGCGCGCTGCGTCTCGAGGTGGCCCGATCGCGCGGCGTGCCGCCGTACGTCATCTTCCACGACACCACCCTGCGCGAGCTGGCACGCCTGCGTCCCACGTCGCTCGAGGCGCTGCGCCACGTCTACGGCGTCGGCGCACGCAAGGCCGACGATCTCGGCCCGGCCGTGCTCGACGTGATCCGCGGCGGCGCCTGACTCTTCCGGTGCGGTAAGATCCGGGGCGTGGTCCGCCAATACCTGCAGCTCGGGTCGCGCACGCTCTCGTACCTCGACAACGCCCCCGAGGCCACCGGTCAGCCGGTGCTGGTGCTGGTGCACGCCTTCCCGATGGGCTCGGGCATGTGGGAGCCGCAGTTCCGCGGCGCCTTCTACGGTTGGCGCATCCTGGCACCCGACCTGCGCGGCTTCGGCGGCTCCACCGACGAACGGGCCGAGCACGTCGATCCGTCGATCGACGACTACGCCGAGGACGTCATCGGCCTGATCCGGGAAGTGGCGCACGGCGGCCCGGCGGTGCTGTGCGGGCTGTCGATGGGCGGCTACGCGTCGCTGGCCGTGATGCGCCGCGCGCCGCAGCTCGTGCGGGCGCTGATTCTCGCCGACACGCGCGCCACGGCCGACACGCTCGAAGGCCGCGCCCGCCGCAAGGCCATGCTCACCGTGCTCGAGCACGACGGGCCGCAGGGCGTCGCCCGCGACATGATGCCGAACCTGGTCGGCGCGTCGACCAGGGCCGGCAGCCCCGGCGTGGAAGAGACGCTGCGCCTGCTGATCAAGCGGCAGTCGCCGGCGGCGATCCGCGACGCCATCATCCGCATGATGGAGCGGCCCGACTCGATGGCGCTGCTGCCGACGATTCAGGTGCCCACGCTGGTGATCGTCGGCGACGAAGACACGCTCACGCCGCCGTCCGACGCCGAAGCGATGGTGGCGGCGCTGCCGCACGCCTCGCTCGTGCGCATCGCCGGCGCGGGTCACATGGCGAACCTCGAGCAGGGCCAGGCGTTCGAGGCGAGCATCGACGACTTCCTCGCCGGCCTGCCCGCCTGATCGCATGGACCTCGGACTCTCCGGCAAGGTCGCCGTCATCACCGGCTCCACGCGGGGCCTCGGCCTGGCCAGCGCCACGTCGCTTGTCGGCGAAGGCTGCCACGTGTGCGTGTGCGGCCGCAGCCAGGACACCCTCGAGGCGGCGGTGGCATCGCTCACCGCGGCCGCGGCGACACCGGCGCGCGTGCTCGGCGTGCAGGCCGACCTGGCCACCGAAGCCGGCATCCGCACGGTGATCGATCGCGCCACGGCCGAGTTCGGCGGCATCGACGTGCTGGTGAACAACGTGGCGCTGGCGCGCGGCGCCGACATCCTGAACACGAGCGACGCCGACTGGCAGGAGGCGTTCGACCAGACGCTCTTCCCGGCGATTCGCGCCACGCGCCTCGCCGTGCCCTCGATGCGCAAGCGCGGCGGCGGCGTCGTGCTGATCGTGTCGTCGATCTACGGCCGCGAGGCCGGCGGCCGCATGACCTACAACGCGGTGAAGGCGGCCGAGATCAGCCTGGCCAAGTCGATGGCCCGCGACCTGGCGCGCGACAACATCCGCGTGAACAGCATCGCCCCCGGGTCGATCTCGTTCCCCGGCGGTTCGTGGTACAAGCGTCAGCAGACCGATCCGAAGGGCATCGCGGCGTTCATCACGGCCGAGCTGCCGTTCGGCCGCTTCGGACGCGCGGACGAGGTGGGCGACGTGGTGGCGTTCCTGGCTTCGTCGAAGGCGAGCTGGGTGAGCGGCGCGTCGATCGTCGTCGACGGCTGCCAGAGCCGCGCGTTCTAGCCGCCACGGCGCGCCCGCCGGCGTCGCGGCATCCAATCCAGAGACCATGGCCCCGCACGCGCCCGACGTCGGAACCCAGCTGCTGCACTACCGCGTGCAGGGACGTCTCGGCAGCGGCGGCATGGGCGAGGTGTTCCTCGCCGAAGACACGCGGCTCGGCCGTCAGGTGGCGCTGAAGTTCCTGCCCGGGGCTGATACGGCCGATCCCGAAGCGCGCGCCCGGCTCGTGCGCGAGGCCCGCGCCGCCTCGGCGCTGCGATCGCCGCACGTCGCCGTCACCTACGATCTGGTCGAGCACGACGACGCGCTCTTCATCGCGATGGAGTACGTGGAGGGTGAGCCGCTCTCCACGCGGATCGCGCGCGGCCCGCTCGACGTCACCGATGCGCTCGAGATCGCGCTGCAGGTGGCCGACGCGCTCGACGACGCGCACGCCCGCGGCGTCGTGCACCGCGACATCAAGAGCGCCAACATCATGCTCACGGCGCGGCAGCGCGTGAAGGTGCTCGACTTCGGCCTCGCCAAGTTCCTCACGCCGTCGACCGCCGATCACGCCCAGACGCTGGGCCTCACCATGCCCGGCATGGTGCTGGGCACCCTGCACTACATGGCGCCCGAGCAGCTGCGCGGCGGCGAGGTCGACCATCGCGCCGACCTCTTCTCGCTCGGCGTCGTGCTCTACGAGATGCTGGCCGGCCGGCCGCCGTTCGCCGGCGCGTCGATGGCCGAGTCGGCCGAGCGCATCCTCACACAGGAACCCGAGGCGCTGGCGCGGTTCAACTACGCGGTGCCGAACGACGTCGAGACGCTGGTGCGCAAGGCGCTCGCGAAGGATCCGGCCTACCGCTACCAGTCGGCGCGCGAGCTCTACCTCGACCTGCACCACGCGCGCGAACGACTGCTGCGCGAGCGCACGATGACCGGCGCGCAGACGTGGCGTCCCGGCATGCACCTGCCGCCGGTCGGTTTCGGTCCCGGTGCGGCGGCGCCCGTTTCCGCCGGTCGCAGCGTGGCGGTGCTCGCGTTCGCCAACCTCACGGGGCAGCCGGCCGACGACTGGATCGGGCAGGGCATGGCCGAATCGCTCACCGCCGACTTCGGCAAGGTGCACGGCCTGCGCAGCATTCCGCGCGAACAGATCTTCGACGTGCAACGTGCCGCTGGCGGCGCCGGCCGCATGGAAGACGCGCGGCAGGCGATCGAGCTCGGCCGCCGCCTGGGCGCGACCTGGGTGGTGGCGGGCGCCGTGCAGCGCATGGGCGAGCGCGTGCGCGTCACCGCGCAGACGATCGCCGTCGAGGAAGGCCACACGGTGTCGTCGGTGAAGCTCGACGGCACCATGGCCGACATCTTCGACCTGCAGGATCGGCTGGTCGAAGAGCTCGTGCGGCAGGGGCTGCAGCGTGAGCTCGAGTCGAGCGAACGCCGCGCCATCGGCGCCGACGCGCACGTGCCGCAGGCCTACGAGGCGTACCAGCGCGGCATGCTCAACCTGCGTGTCGCCACCGAGGACTCGGTGCAGCGCGCCATCACGCTGTTCGAACAGGCCATCGACGTCGAGCCGTCGTACGTCGACGCGCTGGTGGCGCTCGGCAGCGCGCTGCAACTGCGCGGCGCGTTCCTGGCGCAGCCCGAGGCGCTGGCGCGCAGTCAGGCCCTCCTGGAACAGGCGGTCACGCTCGAGCCGGCCCGTGCCGAGGCCCACGTGCGGCTCGGCCAGGTGCTGACGCAGCGTGGCGACATCGTCGCCGGGGAGGCGGCGATTCGCCGCGGCCTGGCGCTCGAGCCCGACAGCGCGCTCGCGCACACGCAGCTGGCGCGCCTGCTGTGGCTGGGGCAGGGCCGCATCGACGACGCCATCACACACTTCCGCCGTGGCGTTGCGCTGGCGCCCGAAGCCGGGTACACCCACCTGCAGCTGGCGCTGCTCGAAGCGCTGTCGGGCGACCTCGCCAGTGCCGAACGATCGGCGGCGGCCGCCGTGGATCTGCAGGCCAGCGCGATGTCGGGCGCGCAGGGCCTGCTCGTGGTGGGCGCGCACACGCGTCTCGGCTACGTGCACTACCTCGCCGGCCGCTACGACGACGCGATTCGGGAGTACCAGCGCGAGCTGTCGTTCCTGCGACACGCCGACCACGCGCTGCGCGATCGCTCGCTGATCGAGGTACAGCAGAAGCTGGCGGCGGCGCACGCGCGGCTGGGCGATCTCGAGGCGTCTCGCACGTACGCGGCGCAGGCGCGCGACGCCTTCGAGCGCCGCCTCGCCGCTGGCGCCGACGATCCGTACACGCGGTACTACCGGGCGGCGATCGCCGCGCTCGAGGGCGACGTCGACGGCGTCGTCGCGCACCTGGCGCGGCCCCTGCGCGAACTCGGTCCGTTCACGCGCTGGCGGCTGCCGCGCGATCCCGACTTCGCGCCGGTCCTCACCGATCCGCGCCTCGCGCCCGCGCTCGCGTCGTCATGAGCGGTGGTCGCGCCGGATCGCCGGCCCTCGCACTGGGTGAGGCTCTCGCGCGCCTCGTCGCGTTCGGCACCACCGTGTATCTCGCGCGCGTGCTCGGCCCCGGCTTGTACGGGGTCGTGGCCGTGGCGGCTGGCGTGCTGCTGTACCTCACGCAAATCGCCGATGCCGGCGTGGAACTGGCCGGCATGACCGACGCCGCCGGCGGTCCCGCGCGCGCCGCCGCCGTGGCCGGCCGCGTGATCGCCGTGCGGCTCGGCGTCGTGGCGGTGTTGCTGGCGCTGGTGTGGCCGCTCGGCTGGTGGGGCATGACGCAGCCCGATGGCGCCGTGCTGGCGTTGTCGACGCTGGCCCTGCCCTTCACGGCGCTCAGCGTGCGCTGGATCTACCTGGGCCTGGAACGCCCGACGCCGGTGGCGGTGTCGCGTATCGTCGCCGATCTGGTCGGCGCCGCGCTCACCTTCGCGCTCGTCCGTTCGGCCACCGACGTGCGCTGGGCGCCGGTGGCCACCGCGATCGGACTGGGTGTCGGCACGGCGCTGCTGCATCGCGGGTTGCCCGCGCTGGGCGTCCGCCTGCGGGCGGCGACCGATCACAACCGCGTGACGGCGCTGCTGGCCCGCGGCCGGCGGCTCGTGCTGTTCACGTTGCTCGGCCTCGTCCTCTACAACGTCGACCTGCTGATCCTGCGCGTGCTGCGCGGCGAGACCGCGGCCGGGCAGTACGCCGCGGCGTACGTGCTGATCTCGTTCTGCGCGAACCTGATGATCGCGTATTCGCACACCGTGCTGCCGGCGATGGCGCGCGACGCTGCGCCGACGCCGGCGACAGCATCCGCTTACGGCACCGGCATGGTGGTGGCGTGGATCGTCACGCTGCCGGTGGCGGTGGGCGGCGCGCTGGTGGCGCCGTGGCTGGTGACGCTGCTCTTCGGATCCGCGTACGCCGAGGGTGCCCCGGCCCTGCAGGTGCTCGTGCTCTCGGTGCCGATCGCGGCGTTGCGCGAGATGGCGGTGGCGGCGCTCATCGCCCGGCATCGCGAGTCGTCGCTGCTCACCGTGAACAGCGTCGCCGCGGTGGTGAACGTCGGCCTGAACCTGTGGCTGATTCCGCGCGCCGGCGTGGTCGGCGCGGCGTGGGCGACCGTGGTGAGCGAGATCGTGCGTCTGATCGTGGCGGCGATGGCCGTCGGTACCGCCGTGCCTGGCGCGCGGCCGTGGCAGTCGCTGGCCCGCGTGACCGCCGCGGGCGCCGGCATGGGCCTGGCGGTGTGGGCGTCGGGCACCGCGGCGTCGCCGTTGGCGCTGGTCGTCGGCGGTCTGGCGTATCCGCTGCTGCTGCTCGCGACCGGCAGTGTCGCCGTGGGTGGCGGCGCCGGCGTGCGGGTGCCACTGCGATGAGACTGGCCGCGGCGCTGCTGGCCGGCGTCGCGATCGCGACGCTATCCGCGCGTCCGTCCGCTCAAGCGGTGTTCGATGCCGCGGCGCTCGACGCGGCGGCGCGCGCGCTGCCGAAACTGCACAGCCTGCTCGTGCACGCGCGGGGATCGCTGGTGTTCGAGCGCTACTACCACGGCGCCCGCGCCGATCGTCCCGCCAACATCAAGTCGGCGTCGAAGAGCGTGATCGCGGCGCTCGTCGGCATCGCCATCGACGAGAAGCGCATCCCGAGTGTGCGCGAGCCGCTCACCACGTACTTCCCGTCGCTCACGCGCGATCCGGATCGCCGCAAGCGTGCCATCACGGTCGAAGACCTGCTCACCATGCGGCCGGGCCTCGAGAGCACCAGCGGCAGGAACTACGGGCGCTGGGTGTCGAGCCGCAACTGGGTGCAGTTCGTGCTGGCGCGGCCGATGGTCGCCGACCCGGGCGCGTCGATGGACTACAGCACCGGCAACACGCACCTGCTGTCGGCGATCCTCACGCGCGCCACCGGCATGAGCACGCGCGACTACGCCAACTGCGTGCTGGCGCGTCCTCTGGGATTCACGCTGCCGGCGTGGCCCACCGATCCCCAGGGCATCTACTTCGGCGGCAACGACATGTTGATGACGCCGCGCCAGCTGCTCGACATCGGCCGGCTCTACCTGAACGGCGGCCGCGCCGACGGACGCCAGGTGGTGCCCGAGGCGTGGGTGACGCGATCGTGCACGGGCCGCCCCCGCGAGCTGCCGGAGTGGGCGCGTGGCCTCGAGGCGCGCGGCGAGTCCGACCCGCTGCGCGATCGCCAGTACGGCTACGGCTGGTGGGTGCACGAGATCGGCGGCCACGCCACGTGCTTCGCGTGGGGCTACGGCGGTCAGTACGCGTTCGTCGTGCCGTCGCTGCAGCTCGTCATCGCGACGACGTCGTCGCCCGACGTCAGCGAAGAGCGTCGCGATCATCGGCGCCTGCTCGTCGAGATGCTGACGCGTCTCGTGGTCACGCCGCTCGCGGCGGCGCGCTGAGGCCGCGCGTCAGCGGTTCCGCACGTTGCCCGTCTCGTCGACGATCTGCCAGTCCGATTCGTGGTTCTGGCCGTCCCAGATGGTGCCTGGTACGTGCAGGCGCAGACGCCGGCCGCCGATCGCCGCGCACCGGAGCAGTTCCGCGTGCGGCTCGACACCACCCGCGGCGTCATCGTCATCGCTTGCACGCGGGCATGGCGCCTCGCGGCGTGGATCGCTTCTACACGCTCGTCACCTCGGGCTACTACGACGACAACGCGCTCTTCCGCGTGGTGAAAGGGAAGTGGGCGCAGTTCGGCATCAACGGCACGCCGGCGCTCTCGCAACAATGGCGCGGGCGGACGATGCCCGACGATCCGTTCGTGGGGGCAGTCGAACCTGAAGGGCACGGTGGCCTTCGCGTTCGCCACGGCGAACGGCCGTACCACGCAGGTGTTTTTCAACCTCGTCGACAACAGCGCCACCCACGACACAGAGCCGTTCGTCGTGTTCGGCCGCGTCGTCGAAGGTCTCGACGTGATGGATGCGCTCTACGACGGCTACGGCGAGTCGGCCCTCGGTGGCATCCGTGCGGGAAAGCAGGAGGCCGCCGTTCGAGCAGGGAACGCCTACCTGCGGGCCAACTTCCCGAAGCTCGACTACATCCGCACCGCGCGCGTCGAGTAAGCGGCGCGGCGGGTCAGTGCGCCATCGGCGGCGACATCCGCCCGATGGCCACGACGGCGGTGAGCACCGTCAACAGGACGGTCCACACCAGCGGATTGGTGGCCGCGATCGTCGTGGAGTAGCTGGCGTAGAAGATCGACAGGCCGATCGACTCCACCAGCAACACCGTGGCGGCCAGCGGTGCCGACCCGGCAGGCGTCCCATCAGGCCCGGGACGACGAGCAGCAGGCCGCCGGCCACTTCCAGCACGCCGAGCAGGCGCCACGCGAGCGGCGGCATCGCGGCCATGGTGGCGAGGGCCTCGGTCGAGGTGATCTTGTAGGCGCCGCCCGCGACGAAGAACAGGGCCAGCACGATCTGGACGATCCACAACAGGGCGTTCATCAGCGTCTCCCGGCCACCGGCACATGGGTGGCGCTCGCTACAATGACGGACGGCACGGGAGAAAACGTGACGGAGCCCACCCAGACCAGCCTGGCCCGGCAGTTCGAGACGCACGCCATGCACGCGCGGTGGCGTATCGCCTGCTCGGCTCGCTGAGCGAGGCCGACGACGCGGTGCAGGAGGCGTGGCTGCGGCTGTCGCGCACGCCGGATCGCATCGACAACCTGGGCGGCTGGCTCACCACCGTCGTCGGGCGCATCTGCCTCGATGGGTTGCGGGAAGCGCGCCAGCCGGCGCGAGGAGTCCATCGAGACCCACGTGCCGATCCGATCAGGCCGCGTTCGCCTCGACCGGTTTCATCGAGACCTGGAGGCCGGGGCGGTGCGTGCCGACGAGGTCGGGCTCGCGTGGCTCATCGTGCTCGATAATGCTCGACCCGGCCGAGCGCCTGGCGTTCGTGCTGCACGACGTGTGCGACCTGCGCTTCGAGGAGATCGCCCCGCTGGTCGATCGATCGGTCGACGCCACCAGGCAGCTCGCCAGCCGCGCGCGCGCCGCGCGCAAAGGGGACGCTGCGGCTCGAGCGCCGGCGATCCGAGCAGCGCCGTGGAAGGCTTCCTCGCCGCTGTGCAGCAGGGTGATCTCGCCACGCTGGTTACGCTGCTCGATCCCGAGATCGTGTTGCGGGCCGACGGCGGAGCGGCGAAGGGCTTCTCGCGCGTGGTGCGTGGCGCCGACGCAGTGGCCGCGCAGGCGGCGAGTTTCAGACGCCTGGATCTGACGAGCCACCTCGTCCTGGTGAACGGCGACGTCGGCGTCCTCTCGCGGCTGGCCGACCGGCGCGTGCTGCTCGGTGATTGGCTACGACGTCGCCAACGGTCGCGTCACGGCGATGAACATCCTGGCCGATCCGGAAACGCTGGCCCGTCTGGACCTGTCGGGCGTCGGGGGCTGACCCAGGCCCTCCGAGCCCACCTTCGCCTGTTGATCGTGTCCGGGCACCGAAGCATGATGCCCGGGCCTCTCCGGATCTGCCCATGTCCGCCCAGCCGAAGTCCCTGCCCGGGTCCACGTCGCTCGTCGAGCGCAAGGACAAGGCCCTTGCACGGCGCCCTCGAGCACCTCGCGCCCGGGCCGTGGCTCGAACGCCCCGACACGCCCGAGGGCGTCATCACGGCCGTGCCGCCGCCTCGCGCCGGTGGATGCGAGCTACGCGCCGTTCCCCGACACCCTGGAGCCGCGGCTGCAGGCGGCGCTCGAGAAGCGCGGCCTGACGCAGCTCTACTCGCATCAGGCCGAGGCGTTCGCGCGCGTCGCGAACGGCGAACACATCGTCGTCACCACGCCGACGGCGTCGGGCAAGACGCTCTGCTACAACCTGCCGGTGCTCGACGCCATCCTGAAGGATCCGGCGGCGCGCGCGCTGTATCTCTTCCCGACCAAGGCGCTGGCGCAGGATCAGATGGCCGAGCTGCACGAGCTCACCGCGCTCATCACCGAGGCGGGCGGCGAGCCGATCGGCGTGCACACCTACGACGGCGACACGCCCGCCGATGCCCGCAAGACGATTCGCGCGCGGGCGCACATCGCGCTCACCAATCCCGACATGCTGCACGCGGGCGTGCTGCCGCACCATCCGCGCTGGGCCAAGCTGTTCGAGAACCTGAAATACGTGGTGATCGACGAGCTGCACGCGTATCGCGGCGTGTTCGGCAGTCACCTCTGCAACGTGCTGCGACGGCTGCAGCGCATCGCCCGGCACTACGGCTCGGATCCGCAGTTCATCTGCTCGTCGGCGACCATCGCGAATCCGCGCGAGCTGGCCGAACGCCTGGCAGAGAAGCCGTTTTCGCTCATCGCGGAAAGCGGGGCGCCGCGCGGCGAGAAGTTCTTCGTGTTCGTGAACCCGCCGGTGGTGAACCGCGAGCTCGGCATCCGCCGCTCGTATCTCGCCGAGGCGCGCCGTGTGGCGGGGGAGTTCCTGCGCCGCCACCTGCAGGTCATCGTGTTCGCGCAGAGCCGGCTGGCCACCGAGATCCTGACCACGTATCTGAAGGAGGACTTCGAGACCGTGCCCGGCATGGCGGAGCAGATCCGCGGCTATCGCGGCGGCTATCTGCCGCTGCGCCGGCGCGAGATCGAGAAGGGGCTGCGCGAGGGCACGGTGAAGGGCGTGGTGTCGACCAACGCGCTCGAACTGGGCATCGACATCGGCGCGCTGGACGTCTCGATCATGGCCGGCTATCCGGGCACCATCGCCGCCACGTGGCAGCGCGCCGGCCGCGCCGGCCGCCGTACCGCGCGATCTGCCGCGGTGATGGTGGCCAGCTCGGCGCCGGTCGATCAATTCGTGGTGAAGCACCCCGAGTACTTCTTCGACGCCTCGCCCGAGCACGCGCTGGTCAACCCCGACAACCTGCACATCCTCGTCGACCACGTGAAATGCGCCGCGTTCGAGCTGCCGTTCAGTGGCACCGACACGTTCGGCGTGGTCGACGTGCAGGAGGTGCTCGACATCCTGCGCGAGAACGGGCTGGTGCACCGCTCGGGCGATCCCGAAACGCCGGAAGACGGGCAGTGGCACTGGACCAGCGAAAGCTATCCCGCGGACGCCATCAGCCTTCGCTCGATCTCGTCGGACAACTTCGTGGTGATCGACATCACCGCCGGATCGAAGGTGCTCGGCGAGACCGACTTCAACAGCGGCCCGTCGACGCTGCACCCGAAGGCGATCTACATCGTGGAAGGACGGCTCTTCCAGGTGGAGACGCTCGACTTCGAGGGCCGCAAGGCCTACGTGCGCGCCGTCGACTGCGACTACTACACGGATGCGATCTCGTATTCGAAGGTCACCGTGCTGGATGTCGCGGCGGGCGGCGACGGGGCGGTCGCCACGCACGGCGACGTGCACGTCTCGTCGCGCGTCGTCGGCTTCAAGAAGATCAAGTTCTACACGAACGAGAACGTCGGCTCGGGCGAGCTCGACCTGCCCGAGCAGCAGATGCACACGACCGGCTACTGGCTGAGCGTGCCGCGATCGGTGATGCAGTCGCTGGCCTGGTCGAAGGACGAGAAGCGCGACGGCGTGGTGGGCCTCGGATTCGCGATGAAGCACGTGGCCACGCTGCTGCTGATGTGCGACAGCCGCGACGTCGGCCTGGCGTTCGGGCAAGGCGACGACGCGCAGGGCGAGACCGGTCCGGTGGGCGGCCGCACCTCGGTGCCAGAGAACCTCGGAGACGAGCCGCGCATCTACCTCTACGACGCGTTCCCCGGCGGCGTCGGCTTCTCGGCGCCGCTGCACGGCATGCACGATCTGCTGTTGCAGCGGACGTACGAGCTCATCTCCGGATGCGAGTGCGATCACGGCTGCCCGACCTGTGTTGGTCCCATCGGCGAGACGGGACCGCGCGCGAAGACGGTGGCGTTGCAGATCCTCGACGCGCTGGGCTCGCGCGCGATCGAGGGACCCGAACAGGCGCCCGCCGTCGCGGCGCCGGGAGACACCCGCGAGCCACTGGATGAGGCCGCGCCCGCGGCCGAATCCGCCGTAGCCTTGGCGAAGGCGGATGAGGTGCCGTTCTAGGTCGCGATGGCGCTGAAACCGTCGCTCGCCGATCGCCTGCGCGCCGTGGTGTCGACCGGCGCGGTGCCGCGCGTGCATCCCGACGCGGGCGGGGCGCCGGTGCCGCCGGTCACGACCCCGGCGCCCATCGACGTCGCGGCCGATCCGCTGTCCGCGGACGCCAGCGGGTCCACGGCGGCCGCCGCGCCTGCCGTGCCGCGCGTCGATCGGCGCCTGCTGCGCGCGCGCGAGGCGGCGGCGTGCCTGGGCGGTGTCGTCGACGAGCATCGCGATGGCCTCTGCATCGTGGTCGATCGCCGCTACGCCGCGGACACGCGACACGGCCGCGCCCGCGTCGGCGACATCGTCGACACGCTGCGCCGCGCGTCGGACGGTCTCGCGTCGCTGCGTCGGGCGTGGCCCGCGACGCCCTCACCGGCGAGCGCCGAGGCGTTGCCGGTCGACGGGCTTACGGTGATCGACCTCGAGACCACGGGGCTCGCCGGCGGCGCCGGCACGCAGGCGTTCCTGGTCGGATGCGCGCACCTCGATGGCGACGGCATCCACGTGCGGCAGTTCCTGTCGCCCGGCTTCGAGTTCGAGCGGGCGCAGCTGGCGTTGCTCACCGCGTGGCTCGCCGATCGGTCGCACCTCGTCACCTTCAACGGCCGCACGTTCGATCTGCCGCTGCTCGAGATGCGCTGCAGCTTCAACCGGGTACCGTGCCCGTGGAAGGGCCTGCCGCACCTCGACGCGCTGCATCCGGCGCGGCGCTTCTGGCGCGATCGGCCCGAGCTCAGCGGCCCCGACCCGGACGACTCGAGTTGCTCGCTCGGCGTGCTCGAACGGCACCTCGCCGGCCTGCATCGCGTGGGCGACGTGCCAGGGTTCGAGATTCCGGCGCGCTTCTTCCAGTTCGCCCGCGACGGGCGGGCCGAGCCGCTCGAGGCGGTACTCGAACACAATCGCTTGGATCTCGTGTCGACGCTGCTCGTCTGCGCGAGGGCGGCCGAGCTGGTGGTGCGTGGGCCGTCGGCGGCTGCGCAGGGCCACGAAGTGCTGGGCCTGGGCCGCATCTACGAGCGCCTCGACGACCGGCCGGGCGCCGAAACCTGCTACCAGAGGGCGGCTGCCGAGGCGCTGGGCACCGGCAACGGGCCGTTACGCGGCGAGGCTCTGCGCCGTCTGGCCGACGTGCAGCGGCGGGCAGGACGCGCCGATGCCGCCGCGGCGTCGTGGCAGGCCCTGCTCGCCACGCGCGGCGTGCCGCTGCGGCTGCGGCGCGAGGCGCGCGAGGCGCTGGCCATCCATCAGGAGCACCGGACGCGCGATCTCGCGTCGGCGCGGGCACTCGTGCTCGAGTCGCTCGCCGAGCCGATCGAGGGGGCGGCGCGAGCCCGGTCCGCCCATCGCCTGGCTCGCCTCGAACGCAAGCTCGGACGCACGCCGGGGGCGCTCATCACACAGCTCGACGACGAGCTGTAACGTCCGTTCGGTTTCCAAATCGTTGGATGGCGGATCTCCCGTGTTTTGGATGATTCGTCACGGGATTTACAGCGAACAAACGCATGCGTGCCAGCCATGGAATGACTGGTTTTCCGCGGGTTCGTTGCGTTAGAGTAACGCCTCGCCCCTTGCGACGGCTGGCCATCGCCGTTGCCCGGAACCACAAGGAGAAGACATGAGTATTCGTCGAGTGGCAGCTGCGGTCCTCGCCTGTGCGGCCCTGCTGCTGGGAACGCCCCTCGCCCACGCGCAGGTGCAGACCGGATCGATCACCGGCACGGTGAGCGATACGAGCGGCGCCGTGCTGCCTGGTGTCAACGTGACGGTCACGGGCGACCGCCTCATCGGCGGTCCGCAGACCCAGGTGACCGATGCGAGCGGTGCGTACCGCTTCGATCGCCTCTCCCCCGGTGCCTACAACGTCAAGTTCGAACTCGAGGGCTTCAAGGCCGTCGAGCGCACCGACATCCGTATCAACGCGGCGTTCGTGGCGACGGTCGCCGTGAAGCTCGAGGTCGGCTCCCTCAGCGAGACCATCACGGTCACGGGCCAGTCGCCCACCGTCGACGTCCGCTCGAACGTGCAGCAGACCGTCATGAGCCAGGAAATCCTCGAAGGCGTGCCCACCGGTCGTGACCCGTGGTCGCTCGCGAAGATCATCCCGGGCGTCCAGGTGAGCACCTACGACGTGGGCGGCACGCAGTCGATGCAGCAGAGCTCGATGTCGTCGCACGGCTCGAACACCAACGACGTCAGCTACAACATCGACGGCGCCACGGTGAACTGGCCGGGCGGTGGCGGCGGCGCCACGATGCTCTACTACGACCAGGGCATGTTCGAAGAGGTCAACTACATGACCTCGGCCATCCCGGCGGAAATCCTCGCCGGCGGCGTCTCGATCAACATGGTCACGAAGGTCGGTGGCAACCAGTGGAAGGGCAACATCCGCACGAACTTCGCGAATGACAGCCTGCAGGGCGAGAACTGGGCCGACCAGCAGAAGATCAACCCGGGCCTGCTCGGCAACCCCACCAAGAAGACCTACGACCTGAACCTCTCGGGCGGCGGCGCCATCGTGCAGAACCGCCTGTGGGTGAACGGCACCGTGCGCAAGTGGGTGGTGAACAAGCTCGTCAACGCGCGCAACCCCGACGGCAGCCAGGCGCTCGACGACAACGACCTGAAGAACTACTCGGGCAAGCTGGTCGGCCAGATCTCGCCGAACAACAAGGTCATCGCGTCGTACCTGTGGAACAACAAGATCCGCGGTCACCGTCGCGACACCCCGCCGAACATCGTCGAGGACATCGCGTCGCTCGTGCAGACCAACCCGGCCTCGACCACGCAGGCGAAGTACACGGGCATCAAGAACCGCCTGGTGTACGAGTCGAACTTCAGCGTGATGCTCGGCCAGACCAACTACCTCTACCAGCCCGGCACCGACCCCAACGCCATCCGCAAGGTCGACAACGGCACCTCGACGGCCTTCTTCGCGGCCACCCGTGAAGAGCACCAGCCGAACTCGCGCGGTCAGTGGGACAACATCTTCTCGCTGAGCGCCGACAAGGGCGGCACGCACCTCTTCAAGGGCGGCGTGCAGCTGGCCCGCCTCTCGTACGAGTCGCAGTACAAGGTGCAGGGCGACCACTACGTCGAATACAACAACGGCGTGCCGGCGCAGGTGCGCCAGTTCAACACCCCCGTCACCTCGAAGAACCTGGCCAACGTGGTCGGCGTGTTCATGCAGGACAGCTGGTCGGTCGACCGCCTCACGCTGAACCTCGGCGTGCGCTACGACAAGTACACGGGCACTCTGCCCGAGCAGTCGGCCGCGGCCTCCACGTTCGCGCCGGCCCGCTCGGTGTCGAAGCAGGACGTGATCAAGCAGGACATCTTCGTGTGGCGCGCGGGCGCGGCCTACGATGTGACCGGCAACGGCTCCACGGCGCTGAAGGCGTCCTACAGCCGCTACGGCCTGCAGACCGGCATCGACCGCGTCACCAACGTGAACCCGCTCACGGCCGGCAGCCGCACCTGCGTGTGGACCGACCCGAACGGCGACGGCAAGTTCCAGCTGTCGGAACAGGGCACGTGCGGCGCCTTCAGCGGCGGCGTCTCGACCTTCTACGCCGACGGCGTGCAGTGGCCCTACTCGGACGAGATCACGGCCGGCGTCGAGCAGCAGCTGAGCGGCGCGGTCCGCGTGGCGGCGATGTACTACTACCGCACCAACCGCAAGCAGCTCGGCGTCCGCAACGAAGCGGTGCCGACCAGCGCCTACACGCCGTTCCAGCTGACGATTCCCAACGGCCCCGGCGGCACGGTGGCGAATCCGAAGCCGACCACGGTGACGATCTACAACCTGGCGGCCAACCTGGCCAGCGCGCAGAACAACATCCGCGACAACCAGGACTACCTCGACACGACCTACCAGGGCGTGGAGTTCACGGCCAACAAGCGCTTCTCGAACAAGTGGCAGATGGTCGCCGGCCTCACCCTCGGCAAGAACACCGGTGGCGTGAACGCGGCGGGCGGTCAGAACGGCAACGACCTGAACGACCCGAACAACACCACCTACCCGGATGGCATCATCGGCAGCGACTCGCAGGTGGCCTTCCGCCTGTCGGGCAGCTACACGCTGCCGTGGGACATCAGCTTCGCCGGCACGGTCGTGGCCAACAGCGGCTACCCCTACGTGTCGACGGCGTCGGTCACGCGCGCCCAGGCGGCCGCGGCCGGTGTCACGCTGACCCGCGCCACCCAGACCGTGCTGCTCAGCAAGCGCGGTGACGAGCGCTTCGACGCGGTGAAGATGCTCGACCTTCGCCTCTCGAAGACGTTCCGCTTCGGCAGCCGTCGCATCTCGCCGCAGATCGACGTCTTCAACATCAACAACGCGAACACGGCCGTGGGCAACAACGCCACGATCGGTTCGAGCTACCTGTTCCCGTCCGAGCTGCTGGCGCCGCGCATCATCCGCCTCGGTCTCGCGATCGACTTCTAATCCAGCGGCTGGGGGCTGGCGGCGCACCGCTGGGCCCTGGTTCGACGGCAACACCAGACGGGCGGTCCTTCGGGACTGCCCGTTTGCTTTGTACGGATGTCGCGCCGCTGGGGCACAATCGCCCGCGGGGGACGCGCATGCGACGAGCGGCGGTGCTGATCGGGGTGGTGGCCGTGGGACTCGGCGGGCTGCTGGCGCGTCCGGACGCGGCGCGCCAGGCGCCGCCGGATCGCAGCACCTGGCGCTGGTACAAGGGCAACACGCACGCGCACACGACCGAGAGCGACGGCGACAGCTCGCCCGAGACGGTCACGCGCTGGTACCGCGATCAGGGCTACCAGTTCCTCGTGCTCAGCGACCACAACGTGCTGACGAACATCGAGGCGTTGTCGCGCACGTTCGCCGTGCCGGAGCAGTTCCTGCTGGTGCCCGGCGAGGAAGTGACCGACGTGTTCGAGAAGGCGCCGCTGCACATCAACGGCCTGAACGTCACGCGCCTGGTGGAACCGCGTCACGGTGCCAGCATCCCGGAGATCCTGCAGCGCAACATCGACGCCATCCGCGAGGCGCGCGGCGTGCCGCACGTGAACCACCCGAACTTCGTCTGGGCCATCGCGCCCGATCACCTGCAGCAGCTCGAACGCTATCGCCTGCTCGAGATCTTCAACGGGCATCCGCTCGTGAACAACGAGGGCGGCGGCGACATGCCGGGCATGGAGACGGTGTGGGATCGCCTGCTGACGTCGGGCCGCCGTGTCTATGGCATCGCCGTCGACGACGCGCATCACTTCACGCGGCCGTGGGATCCGACGGCGTCGAAACCGGGCAAGGGCTGGGTGGTGGTGCGCGCGCCGCGGCTCGACGCATCGGCGCTCATGGCGTCGCTCGAAGCCGGCGACTTCTACGCCTCGACCGGCGTCGAACTCGAGGCGGTCGAGGCCACGGCCGACGCCATCGAGATCCGCGTGCATCCGCAGGGTGACGCGCGCTATCGGATCACGCTGGTCGATGCGTCGGGCGCCCATCCGCCGGTGGAGGGGCTCACCGCGCGCTTCCCGCTCACCGCCGCGATGCGCTTCGCCCGAGTGACGGTGCGCGATTCCAACGGCCATCAGGCGTGGACCCAGCCGGTCTTCTTCGACTGAGCCCGGCCGGACCTGCGGCCGCGCTGCCTTTCGCGCCGACCGCGCTACACTGCAGACATGCAGCTACGCACCGCTCGGCTGTGCCTCGATTGCGAGGAAGTCCACGACGAGTACCGGTGCCCGGCCTGCGCGTCCGACGCGTTCTCGTACATCAGCCGATGGGTGCCCGTTCCCGATCGGCGCGGCCGCCCCCGCCCCGCGCCGACCCGCCCGCCGGAGTACGACGCGTATCGCGAGATCGCACGGGGGCCCGCCACGCCGCCACGGCGCGGGCGTCCCTGGTTGCGGGCGCTCGCGGGTGTCGGCGCTGCCGCCGGGGTGGCCGGGTTGTTCTGGGGAGCCCGTCAGGCCCGGGGGCCGAAGCCCCCGGACGACGGCAAGACGTAGGTGGGAACGCCCTAGCTGGGCTTGGCGGTCTTGGCCGCCTTCTTGGCCTTCGCCGCGGCCTTGAGGGCCTCGGACGACTGGGCGCCGAACTTCTTGTTGAAGCGGTCGACGCGGCCCTCGGTGTCGATCAACTTCTGCCGGCCCGTGAAGAACGGGTGGCAGTTGTTGCAGATGTCGAGGTGCACGTCCTTCTTCGTGGAGCGCGTCTGCCACGTGGCGCCGCAGGCACAGTGCGCGGTGACCTCTTGGTACTCCGGGTGGATGCCAGGCTTCATGGTGTGGTCCTTTCGCCGGATCCGGGAGGAGGCACGGGGCCCCGGTCCACTTTCCGGCCGTCACGACAAGAGGACCAGTATACCGCGCCGTCGTCCCCGACGTCAGCCCTGGCCGTCGCCGCTGGTTCTCACGGCGCTCGCCGGCAGCGACAGGCCCAGCCATACCGCCGCCACCCCGATTGGGTAGGCCAGCCAGGTGGGCCGCCACAGCGCCAAGGCCGCCAGCAGCAGGAGCAGCAGGCCCCCGCCGGCCAGCGTGGGCGCTTCGGCGGCGCCCAACGGACGCGTGGCGGCCAGCGCCGCCCCCACCGTGTGGCCGAGCCGCAGGGCCCCCGCGGCGGCGCGTGAGGGCCGCCCCCGTTTGCGGCCAGCCATCGCCCCGGCCGGCCGCCGCGGCCCGTCTCGCGCGGGCGTGACGCGCCGTCGCGGGTCGAGCACGACCTCGGTGGCGGTCGTCAGGTCCTGCTCGAACAGCCGCTCCAGCGCCGTGGCCACGCCGGCGTCCTCGACGGCGACGTCGAGTTCCCAGTTGCCCATCCAGCTCTGCAGGTTGAGGTTCGTCGACCCGACGCGCGCCCACTGGCCGTCGGCCACCGCCGTCTTGGCGTGCACCATCGGCCCGTTCCACTCGAACACGCGCACGCCGCCGGCGAGCAGGCCGCGATAGCCGGCGCGGGTGAGCGATCGCACCACCGGCAGATCGCTCGCGCCCGGCACGAGCAGCCGCACGTCGACGCCGTCGGCGGCCGCGGCCGTGAGCGCCTGCACGTAGCTGGGCAGGCCCACGAAGTAGGCGTCGGTGATCCACAGGCGTTCGCGCGCCAGGCCGGCGACCAGGGCATCGAGGCGCAGCATGGCGGCGGTGGCCGGCGTGCTGCCGATGACGCGCAGCGCCACGCCGCCGCGTCGAGCCAGCGCGGCCCGCGTCGGACGCTCGGCCTCGGGCAGCGGCGCACCGCCGGTGGCCAGCCACACCTCGGCGAAGGCGTCGTGCACGTCGGCCACGGCGGGCCCGGTGATCTCCACGCCGGTGTCGCGCCAGGCGGGACGGCCCGGCGTGTCGATCCAGTCGTCGCCGACGCACAGGCCCGACACGTAGGCGACGCGTCCATCCACCGCCAGCATCTTGCGGTGATCGCGCGCCAGCCACGCCAGCGGCCGCCACGGCGCCGGCGGGTTGAAGGCGCGCACCTGCACGCCGGCGTCCTCGAGCCGGTACCAGAACGCGCGCGGCGAGGCGCGCAGCGCGCCCACCCAGTCGTAGACCACGCGCACCGTCACGCCGGCCCGCGCCCGCGCGATGAGAGCGTCGGCGAACAGGTTGCCGGTGCGATCGTCGTGGACGATGTAGCTGTCGAAGTGGATGAACGAGGTGGCCGCGGCGATGGCGTCGAGCCACGCCGGGTAGTTCGCCGCGCCGTCGCGCAACACGCGCACGGCGTTGCCGTCGACCAGCGGCGCGCCGGCGGCGCGCGCGAAGGCCTGATCGGCGGCAAGGTGGCGCCCGGCCACGGGACTCATGCGCTCACTGTAGCGCGGCGGCCTGGCCCGTCGCGCGCTCCGCACAACGGGCGCGGCGGCCGCGGCCGGCTCAACCGCGCGGCTGCTGCTGCGTGAGGCAGTGAATGGCGCCGAGGCCCCAGATGAGCGCCCGGCAGTCGACGCCCACCACGCGGCGGCGCGGCATCAGCGCCTGTAGCCGCGACAGCGCCTGGCGATCGCGCACGCGATCGCCGAAGGTGGGGACCAGCAGGCCGCCGTTCACGAACAGGAAGTTCACGTAGGTCGCCGGCAGCCGCTGGCCCTCGAAGACCACCGGCCGCGGCATCGGCAGTTCCACGACGGTGAACGGCCGGCCATCGGCATCGCGGGCCTTGTCGAGGCGCCTGCGGTTGTCGGCGAGCACACGGAAGTTGTCGTCGCCCATATCGGTTTCGATCGCGGTGACGATGGTGCGTGCATCGACGAAGCGCGCCAGGTCGTCGACGTGGCCATCGGTGTCGTCGCCGGCGATGCCGTCGCCGAGCCACACCACGTGGCGCTGGCCGTAGTACGCCTTCAGGTACTGCTCGATCTCGGCCTTCGAGTGCCGCGGATTGCGGTTCCGGTTCAGCAGGCACGACGTGGTCGTGAGCAGCGTGCCCTCGCCGTTCACGTCGATGGCGCCGCCTTCCATCACGATGTCGGCGTGGAACACCGGCAGGCCGAGCGCCGCCGCGACACGCGTCGGGACGGCGTCGTCGGCGTCCCACGGTGGGTACTTGCCGCCCCACGCGTTGAAGCCCCAGTCGACGATCGCGGTCTCGACCTTCCCGCGGCGCGTGCGCTGCACGAATGCGGGCCCGTGATCGCGCGTCCAGCACTCGTTGGTGGGGATGTGGTGGAACGTGACCTTCGCGAGTCGCACACCGGCCGCGCGCAACTGCTCGCGGACGATCCGCTCGTAGTTGGCGTTGGGCACGTTGATGTGGACCGGTTCGAACGCGCTGATGGCGTCCACCACGCGGGCCACATCGAGGATCGAGCGGTGGTAGAAGCCGGGAAACGAGATGCCCTCCGGCCGCGGCCAGCTGATCCACGTGGCGGCGTGCGGCGCCCATTCGGCCGGGAACGCGTAGCCGTGCTCCGCCGGCGCGCCGGCCAGCACCCGGGGGCCGCGGGCGCTCACCGCCGGCCCGTGCCCGACGTGCCGTCGACGAAGCGCTCGGTGAGCGCGCCGTAGGCGTCGATGCGGCGATCGCGCAGGAAGGGCCAGTGCGTGCGCGCGAATTCCACCTTCGCGAGATCGCACTCGACCACCATCACCTCTTCGCGCTGCACGCTGGCGCGCTTCACGACGGCGCCGTCGGGCGAGGCGACGAACGACTGCCCCCAGAACTCGAGGCCGTTCGGGTTCACCGGCCTGCCGTTGGGGCCGTTCACCAGCTCGTGGCCGATGCGGTTGGCCACCGCCACGTAGCAGCCGTTGGCCACGGCGTGGCTGCGCTGAATCGTCTCCCACGACTGGTGCTGCGCCACGCCGTACTCGGCCTTCTCTTTCGGATGCCAGCCGATGGCCGTGGGGTAGAACAGGATCTCGGCGCCCTGCAGCGCGGTGAGGCGAGCCGCTTCCGGGTACCACTGATCCCAGCAGATCAGCACGCCGATGGTGCCGAACCGCGTCTTCCAGGCGCGGAAGCCGGTGTCGCCCGGCGTGAAGTAGAACTTCTCGTAGAACAGCGGATCGTCGGGGATGTGCATCTTGCGGTAGATGCCCAGCAGCGATCCGTCGGCGTCGATGATCGCCGCCGTGTTGTGGTACAGCCCCGAGGCACGCTTCTCGAAGAGCGACGCCACCACGACCACGCCACGCGACTTCGCGAACTGCTGGAAGGCGTCGGTCGACGGGCCGGGAATGGTCTCGGCGAGATCGAAGCAGCCGTGATCCTCCGACTGGCAGAAGTACTGCGAGCGGAAGAGCTCCTGCGTGCAGATGATCTGCGCGCCGCGATCGGCGGCCCGGCCGGCCAGCGCCAGCTGGCGCGTGAGGTTGGCGTTGGCGTTCGGACCGCACGCCATCTGCGTGAGGCCGATCGACACGAGGCGGCGCGAGGTGCGGCCGCGCGACGGCGCGGATGACGGGCGTCGACGGGTAGCCATGAGTTCTTCGTTATAGCACGCGCGCCGCGGCTATGCTTGTCGCGTGATCGTGCACCTGGTGGACGGCACCTACGAGCTGTTCCGTCACTTCTACGCGATGCCGTCGGCGAAGAACGCCGCGGGCGAGGAAGTGGCGGCGGTGCGCGGCGTGATGCACTCGATTCGCGGCCTCGTGCAGGACGGCGCCACGCACATCGGCGTCGCCACCGACCACGTCATCGAGTCGTTCCGCAATCATCTCTACGCCGGCTACAAGACCGGCGAGGGCATCGCGCCGGATCTGTGGTCGCAGTTCGGCCTGCTCGAAGAGGGCCTCGAGGCGTGGGGGCTGAAGGTGTGGCCGATGGTCGAGTTCGAGGCCGACGACGCGCTGGCGGCCGCCGCCGTGAAGGCGGCCGAGGATCCGCGGGTGGAGCAGGTGGTGATCTGCACACCCGACAAGGACCTGGCGCAGTGCGTGCGCGGCACCCGCATCGTGCAGCGCGATCGCGTCCGCAAGGTGACGCGCGACGAAGCCGGCGTGGTCGCGAAGTTCGGCGTGGCGCCGGCGTCGATTCCCGACTACCTCGCGCTCGTGGGCGACTCCGCGGACGGATATCCCGGCTTGCCCGGCTGGGGCGCCAAGTCGGCGGCGAAGGTGCTGGCCCGGTGGCGCCATCTCGATCGCATCCCCGACGATCCGCGCGCGTGGGAGGTCGACGTGGCTCGCGCCGGCGTGCTCGCGGCCACCCTGGCGGCGCGGCGCGCCGACGCCCTCTTGTTCCGCGACCTGGCCACGCTGCGGCTCGACGTGCCGGTCTTCGCCTCGGTCGACGAGCTGCGCTGGCAGGGTCCGACCGCCGAGGTCGACGCCCTGCGGGACCGGCTCCGCGTGGCCCGCTGAACCGCGGCCCGGGGATGCCGCCCATCCATTGATCGAATCCGTCGGCTGGCGTACAGTGAGCGGTCGTCCAGACAATTACGCGGCCGCCCGCCGGCCCGAGGAGTCATTCATGAAGTACGTGTTCACCGGCCTGTTCGTCGCCGCCCTGGCTGTGCCTTCCGCCTACGCCCAGATGGGTGGCGGCGCCCCGCAGACCATCACGCTCGCCGCCGGCATGCAGCGCAGCTACGACGGCGTGAAGCGCAACCTGACCGAGATGGCCGAGAAGATGCCCGAGGCCGACTACGGCTTCATGATCACCAAGGACGTGCGCACGTTCGGCCAGCTGTTCGGCCACGTGGCGAACTCGCAGTTCGCCGCCTGCTCGGCCGCGCAGGGCATCGCCAATCCGAACCAGGGCAACGACAACGAGAAGAAGACGACGAAGGCGGAATTCGTGAAGGCGCTGGCCGACTCGTTCGCGGTGTGCGACGCCGCGTTCAAGATGCTCACCGACGCCAACGCGACCGAGCTCGTGAAGCAGGGCAACAACCAGGTGGCGCGCGGATCGATCCTCGCCGGCGTCATCGGCCACAGCAACGAGATGTACGGCACGGCCATTCCGTACTACCGCAGCAAGGGCCTGATCCCGCCCTCGACCGAGCGCATGCAGCAGATGATGCGCAAGCCGGGCGGCAACTAGCCCGCGGTCACCACGTTCGTCCCACGACGGCGGGCCCCGGGGCCCGCCGTTCGTGCGTACGGCGGGCGACACGGCGGACTACACTTCCCACAGCATGTCGCTTTCGCCTCGCGCCGCCGTCCTGCTGCTCGCCGCCTCGCTGGCGGCCGTCGACCTGTCGGCCCAGCGGGCGCCCCGCGCCCGCGACCTCGGCGTGCCGTTCGAGGGCACGCCCGGCCGCGAGAACGCCATCACCGACGTCGCTGGCGTCACCGTCGGGCACACCACGATCATCCGCGGCGATGGGCCGTTGAAGGTGGGCGAGGGGCCGGTGCGCACCGGCGTCACCGCCGTGCTGCCGCGCGGCCGCGACTCGATGCAGAAGCCGTCGTTCGCCGGCTGGTTCTCGCAGAACGGCAACGGCGAGATGACCGGCACGACGTGGATCGAGGAATCGGGCTTCCTCGAGGGCCCGGTGATGATCACCAACACGCACTCGGTGGGCACGGTGCGCGATGCGGTGATCAAGTGGCGCATCAAGTCGGGGCCGCCGGACGCGTCGGGCTACTGGTGGTCGCTCCCGGTCGTCGCCGAGACCTACGACGGCGTGCTCAACGACATCAACGGCTTCCACGTGAAGGACGATCACGTCTTCGCGGCGCTCGATGGCGCGAAGGGCGGCGCGGTGCCCGAAGGCAACGTGGGCGGCGGCACCGGCATGGTGGCCTACGGCTTCAAGGGCGGCATCGGCACGTCGTCGCGCGTGCTCACGGTGGACGGCGCCACTTACACGGTGGGCGTGCTCGTGCAGGCCAACTTCGGCCGCCGGCCGCAGCTCACGATCGCGGGCGTGCCGGTGGGGAAGGAGATCCCGCAGCCGCCCGCCCAGGCGGCGATGCTGCAGGACGACGCCACGCGCGGCGACCTCGGATCGATCATCATCGTCGTGGCCACCGACGCGCCGCTCCTGCCGCATCAGCTCAAGCGTCTCGCGCGTCGCGCCACGCTGGGCATGGCTCGCACCGGCGGACTCTCGGGCAACGGCTCCGGCGACATCTTCCTCGCGTTTTCCACGGCCAACCCCGACGCCTTCAAGCCGTCGGGGCTCGCCGCCGTGCAGATGGTCTCGAACGAGCAGATCAGCGCCATCTTCGATGGCACCGCCTGGGCGACCGAAGAGGCGATCGTGAACGCGATGGTGGCGGCCGAGACCATGACCGGCGTGAACGGCCGCCGCGTGGAGCGCCTGCCGCACGATCAACTGCGTGACGTGCTGCGCAAGTACAACCGGCTGGCGCGCTAGCGGCCGGTATCGGCCCGGCGGTGCGCGGACGGGACCGGTGGGCCCGGCGGCGCGTCCTACGAAACAGCGATGACCGTCTCCGTCCTCGTGCCGGCGTTCAACGAAGCGGCACTGCTGCCGCGCACGCTGCCGGGCATCCGCGCGGCGATGACGGCGTTCGAGGCGCGCGGCTGGACGACCGAACTGGTCGTCTGCGACAACAACTCCACCGACGCCACGGCCGCGGTCGCCGCCGCCCACGGCGCGCGCGTGGTGTTCGAGCCGGTGAACCAGATCGGCCGGGCCCGCAACCGCGCGGCGAGCGTCGCGAGCGGCGACTGGTTCGTGTTCGTCGATGCCGATTCCGAGCCGCCGGTGGCGCTGTTCGCCGAGATCGCCGATGCCATCGCCGGCGGCCGCGTGCTGGCCGGCGGGGCCACCGTGACGATGGACGACGACCGGTGGTGGGCGCGCATGGGCGTGACGGCGTGGAACACCACCAGTCGCGTGATGCGCTGGGCGGCCGGCTCGTGCATCTTCGTCGAGGCGTCGGCCTTCCGTGCCGTGGGCGGCTTCGACCTCGCGCTCTACGCCAGTGAGGAGATCGCGCTCTTCCGGCGGCTGAAACGCGAGGCGCGCCGCGCCGGCCGCTGCATCCTGATCCTGCACCGGCATCCGCTGCGCACGAGCGGGCGCAAGCTGCACCTCTACTCGTGGTGGGACATGACGCGCTTCTTCTGGCGCATCGTGACGAGCGGCGGGCGGTCGCTGACGCGGCCCGACGACTGCTTCGTGTGGTACGACGGCCGGCGCTGACGCGCTACACCTTCAGCGGCGGGCCCAGCAGCTCCATGCCGTGGGCGCGCCACAGCGCCGGATCCTGCGGCGGCATGTCGCCGAGCTTCGACACTTCCTGGAAGAACGCCTCCATGCGACCCGGCGGCGTGAAGGTGATCACCAGTCGTCCCGCCGCCGACGTGCACGCCCACACGTGCGGCACCTGGCGAGGCGCCAGCAGCGAATCGCCCGCCTTCAGCGCGTACGTCGCACCCCCGACCTCGATCGTGTACTCGCCCTCGACGACGTAGAAATGCTCGTCCTGATCGAGGTGGCGGTGGCGGGCCGGGCCACCGCGTCCGCGGTTGACGTTCTCGATGACCAGCAGCGCGTCGTTCGAGTCGCGGCTCGTCACCTTGAAGTCGATCGTGCTGATCCCGAGCCGTTTGTGGGTGCCGTCGCGGTCTTCGCCCGCGCGGACGATCGTGGCCATCGGCGCCTCCCGCTGCGCGTACCCGGCGAGCGGCGTCGCCACGGTGAGTGCGAGGAAGGTGCGTCGTGCGATGCGCAGCATGGCCGCAGTGTGCCACGCGCCGGCCGTGACATAGACGAAATCTTCGTCGCCTCGTCGATCTATCTAATTGTCGAGCTACCGCGTCTCCCGCTACCGTCAGGGCATCACATCGGAGGTGCCCCATGCAGCTCAGTGACAGCAGCCGGATCCGCGACGTCGTCGCCCGTCAGCCCATTCTCGGTTCGGAGGTGGCGGCCCTGGTCGCCGCGCTCGGCGTGGGCGACGGCGATGTCGTCGTCACGCTCTATGCCCACGGTCTGCGGGCGCACACGGTGCCCCTGCTCGAGTGGCTGCCGGCCGTCGACGTCTGCTGGCTCGATGGCGCCGACGCCGCCGAGCGCCACGCCCTGCGCGTGCAGTACGCGGCCGATGATCGCAGCACGGTCGATGGTGTGGAGCTGATCGAGCGCTGGCTCACGGAACGCCCGCCGGTGCGCCTGTTCGAGGCCGGCCGCCGCGCCCTGCGGGCCCGGCTGGCAGCGCTCGACCTCGACGCCCGCGAGGCCATGCTGGCCACGGTGGTGGCGCGCTGCGAGGCGGCGGGACGCGCCGGGGGCGGCGGCTTCGGCATCGGGTCGCTGTCGTTCGTCGAGCGCGACCGCATCAGCCAGCTGCGCAAGGACCTCGAGATCGTGAACTGACGCCGGGCCGCCCCGCGGTTGAACCGCCGCGCCGAACGTGAGAGGGTAGGCGCGGAGGCGCACATGTTCGGCCTGACCGGCGTCGACGGCGAGTTCTTCCGCGGCACGCTCGAAGACATGCTGCGCACGCAGCGGGTGGGCGCCGCCCGCCGCGTGCGTGGCCTCGAGCGTGAGGAAGGCGAGCCGATCACGCCCGCCGCCCAGCAGGACGAGCGGCGCTACCAGGCGGCGGCCGCCGCCTACACCGCCGCCCGCCAGGCGTCACCCGATCGCGGCCCGGTCTATCACGCCTACCAGGTGATGTCGCGGCGCGTGCTCACGCTGCCGATCACGACGCCGGTCGACGCCGCCTGGCGGGCGCTGGCCGAGGCCAACGTCGGGCAGGCCCCGGTGGTGAGCGCCGAGCGGCACCTCGTGGGCCTGGTGTCGCGCTCGCACCTGCTGCACGTGCTCAACGAGCACGACGGCCGCATCAGCGACATCCGCGCGCGAAGCGTCGCCGACGTGATGCAGACGCCGATCATCACCGCCGAGCCCGCCGTGGACGTGCGCCGCCTGGCCGAGGCGCTGCTGGCGTGGGATCTGTCAGCGCTGCCGGTGGTGGACCCGGAGTCGCACGTGCTGGTCGGCATCGTGTCGCGCAGCGACGTGCTGCGCTGCGTGATCCACGACCCGCCGCTCACGTTGTGGGCGTAGGCGCACGCGTCGGCCGCGTTGTCAGGCCTCGAGGGTCACGAACTCGTGCGTCAGCCCGCGCGAGCCGATGGTGATCCGGGCGAGGCTGATCGGCAGCGAGAAGCGTCGCGGACCGGCGCTGCCGGGATTCAGGAAGAGCACGCCGTGGCGCATCTGCGCGTCGGGCCTGTGCGAGTGCCCGTAGGCGACGGCGCTGAAGCCGGCCGCCTTCGGGTCGAGGTCGAGCGCGCCGACGTCGTGCAGGACGTAGATCTGGTGGCCCTCGGCCTCGACGACCTCCACTTCGGCGAGCGTACGGCCCCACGGTGACGTGTCCACGTTGCCGCGCACCGCGATCGTGGGCGCGATCATCCGCAGGCGGGCGAGGATGTCGGGTGATCCGACATCGCCCGCGTGGATGATGAGATCGGAGCCCTCGAGCGCGGTCAGGGCCTGCGGGCGCAGCAACCCGTGCGTGTCCGAGATGACGCCGACGATCATGCGGCCATCTCCGCGATGCGCCCGGGCGCGGGCGACAGGGCCCGACCTGCGTGATAGGGTTCACGCGACGTGACCGCCGTGGAGGCGCACCACGCCAGCCTACCCCAGACACCGACACCGGCGCGCTGGCCCGCTTCGCCCTGGCGATGACGGCGTGGACCGAGCGTTGGATCCCCGACGCGTTCGTGTTCGCGCTGCTGGCCACCGTGGTGGTCGTGGCCGCGGCACTGCTGGCGACGCCGGCCGGGATGATCGACGTGGCGTCGCTCTGGGGCACGGGCTTCTGGGAACTCATCCCGTTCACGATGCAGATGGCGCTCGTGATCATCACGGGATACGTGCTGGCGAGCTCGCCGCCAATGGGCGCGCTGATCCGCCGGCTGGCGGCCGTGCCCAGCGATCCGCGGGCGGCGGTGGCGTGGGTGACGTTCTTCGCGCTGGTGAGCTCGTGGTTCAACTGGGGCTTCAGCCTGGCGTTCAGCGCCGTGCTGGCGCGCGAGGTGGCGCGACGGGTGCCGGCGGCCGACTACCGCGCGTTGGGCGCCGCCAGCGTGCTCGGGCTGGGCAGCATCTGGGCGCAGGGCCTCAGCGGCTCCGCGGCGCTGCAGATGGCGAGCCCGGGTGCGCTGCAGCCGAGGATTCGCGAGATCGTCGCCGCCGGCGGCCTGGTGCCGGACGGCATCGTGGCGCTGACGCACACAATCTTCCTGTGGCAGAGCCTCGTGTCGGTGGCCGTCGAGATCGTGCTGGTGGTGACGGTGATGTGGCTGGCCTCGCCGGCGGCGTCGCGGGCGCGCACGGCGCGTGATCTCGGCATCGGGCTGGACGAGACGGACGCCGCGCCAGCGATGCCGGCGGAGGCGGTCACGCCCGGCACCTGGCTCGAACACTCGCGCGTGCTCAGCCTCTTCGTCGTCGCGCTGGGCGGCCTCTACCTGTTCCGTTACTTCTCGCAGGCCGCGCAGCCGCTGAACGCGCTGACGCTCAACGTGGTGAACCTGATCTTCCTGCTGCTCGGGGTGCTGCTGCACGGGACGCCAGCGCGCCTGATGCACGCGGTGCGCGTGGCGACGCCGTCGGTCTCGGGCGTGATCCTGCAGTACCCGTTCTACGCCGGCATCGCCGCCATCATCACTGGCACCCACCTGAGCCAGCAGCTCGCCGACGCCTTCGTCGGCATCTCGACGCCGGCGACCTATCCCATGGTGGTCGCCGTGTACTCGGCCGTGCTCGGCGTGTTCGTGCCGTCGGGCGGCTCGAAGTGGGTGGTGGAAGCGCCGTACGTGATGGCCGCCGCGCACCAGCTGAAGGTGCACCTCGGCTGGGTGGTGGCGGCCTACGACCTCGGCGAGGCGCTGGCCAATCTGGTGCAGCCGTTCTGGATGCTGCCCGTGCTCGGCGTGCTCGGGCTGAAGGCGCGCGACATCATGGGCTACACCTTCGTCGTCTTCGTCGTGCTGACGCCGGTGGTGCTGCTGCTCGTGGGCCTGCTCGGCCTGACGCTGCCGTATCCGCTGTGACCGACCACGCCGGCTAGCGTCCGCGGCCGTGGCCGTCGAGGCCGGCGAAGTCGATGAAGCCGCGCTCGACGTTCACGTCCACGAGGCGCAGCCGCACCGACTCGCCGACGTCCATCGACTCGAAGCCGCGCACCACGCGCCCTTCCACCGGCGGATGGAACACGCGCGCCCACGTCCCCTTGGACGAGGCGCCGGTGACGATGCCGGTGAACACGTCGCCGATGCGTCCACGCAGCAGCAGCGCCGCCGCCGACTTGCTCACCTGACGTTCGACCTTGTTGGCGGCGTCTTCCTGCGCCGTCAGGTGCGTGGCGAGCGCGGCCAGCTCCGCCGCGCCGTACGGCGCCGGCTGTCCGGCGAGCACCGCCTTCACGAGGCGCTGCGTCACCAGATCGGCGTAGCGGCGATTCGGCGCCGTGGAATGTGTGTAGTCCTTCACGGCCAGCCCGAAGTGTCCAGGAGCTTCGGCGCCAGGCACGTCGGCCACGTACTCGCCGGCGCCGAGCAGCTTCACGACGGCCAGCGACACGTCGGTGAACCGTTCGGGCTCGCGGGCGCGCGCGCGGTCGAGGAATCCGTCGAGCGCGACCGGATCCGGCGCTTCGGGCAGCTCGTCGCCGTGTTCCCTGGCCAGCGCCACGAGGCGATCCCAACGCCTGGGAGATCGCACCACGCGGCGGATCGCCGCCACGCCGTGATCCTCGAGGAAGCGGGCCGTGACGCCGTTGGCGGCGATCATGAAGTCCTCGATGAGCTCGGTGGCGCGGTTCTTCCGCTCTTCCTCGAGATCGCTGAGGTCGTCGCCGGCGAACACCGGACGCGCCCGTCCGTCTCGAGCGACAGCGCGCCCTGCGCCGCGACGTCGCTGCCGCAGCCGGTGCGCCGCCTCGTCCTGCAGCCGCAGGTTGTCGGCGAGTCCAGCCACGCGACCAATCGGCGCCGGTTCCGGCCCCTTGCCATCGAGCCACGCCGCCACGCTCGGATACGCCAGCTTGGCGTGATTCCGCACGCGCGCGCGGCACACGTCGGACCGTGCGATCGTGCCGTCCGCCGTGACGTCCATCGACACGACGATCGCCAGGCGATCGACGCCGGGATTGAGCGATGTCCGATCGGTCGAGAGCTCCTCGGGCAGCATCGGGAAGATGACGGCCGCGGTGTAGACCGAGGTGGTGTTGGCGCGGGCGTGCGCATCGAGCGGCGAGTCTTTCGGCACCAGCGCGTCGACATCGGCCACGGCCACCAGCACGCGGATGGCGTCGCTGGCCAGCGGCTCGGCCACCGTGAGCTGGTCGAGATCGCGCGACGTCTCGTTGTCGATCGAGCACCACGCCAGGGCGGTGAGGTCGCGCACCGCCGCGGCGCCATCGTCGGGCCGCGCCGGCAGGTGCCGAAGCTGTTCGAGCGCGTCCGGGGAGAAAGCCGGGATCAGGCCGCGGTCGACCATGGCGCGCGCGGCGAGGTCGTGCAGGATGGGACGATGCGGTGCGTGCGCGGACGGCGGCAGCGACATGGTGTTCCAGTCTACCGGGCGCGCCACGCGGCCGCGAACCCGATACACTGCACCGCACGGCTGGATGGCCCGCCGCCGCGGAGGACCCCATGATGCGTCGTCACGAACTCGTGCTGGCTGCCGTCGTCGTCACGACGGCGTTGCGGATGAGCGCCAGCGCCCAGCCCGTGATCTCGCCGCCGGTGCCGCTCACCGGCACGCCGGTGCCCGCGCCGGTGGAGGCGAAGAGCGACGAGGCCGGTGTGGCGCTGCGCGTCGTGCCACTCGCACACGGGCTCTCGCATCCGACCGGCATGGTGTTCCTGCCCGACGGGCAGACGATCCTCGTGGTGGAACGTCCCGGCCGCCTGCGCGTGGTGAAGGACGGCGTGCTCGATCCCACGCCGGTGAGCGGCGTGCCGACGGTCCACAACCTGTCGCTCGGCGGGATGCACGACATCGTGCTGCATCCCGACTTCGCGACCAACCACCTGCTGTATCTCTCGTACTCGAAGGCGCGCGACAACGACACGACGACGCTCGCCGTGGCGCGCGCACGATTCGAGGGCGGCGCGCTGCTGGATCTGAAGGACATCCTCGTCGCCGACGCGTGGGGTAGTCCGCTCGGCACTTACGGCGGCCGCATGATCTTCGGGCCCGACCGCCTGCTCTACGTCAGCGTCGGCGATCGCGACGGCAACACGCGCGACGACAACTCGCCGGCGCGCAAGCAGGCGCAGAATCTCGGCAGCCACATCGGCAAGGTGCTGCGGCTGCGCGACGATGGCTCGGTGCCGCCCGACAACCCATTCGTGAAGGAACCCAAGGCGAAGGGCGAGATCTACACGTGGGGCCACCGCAACGTCTACGGCATGGCCTTCCATCCGCAGACGAAGGAGTTCTGGGCCTCGGAGTTCGGCGCGTTCGGCGGCGACGAGCTGAACCTGATCGTCGCGGGGCACAACTACGGCTGGCCGGTCGTCTCGCTGGGCCGTAACTACACCGGCACGCTCGTATCGGAGCAGCCGTGGTTCCGCAAGGGCATGGACATGCCGCAGTTCCACTGGAACCCGCAGGTGAACCCCGCCAACATGGTGTTCTACACGGGCACGAAGCTGAAGGCGTTCACCGGCAGCCTGATGATCGCCGGCGCCGGCACCAAGCGGCTGGTGCAGATGTCGTTCAGCGGCGGCATGTGGCGACAGACCGATACGATGCTGCGCGGCCTCGACGTGCGCTTCCGCGACATCCGCCAGGGCCCGGACGAGTACCTCTACGTGCTCACCGAGGGCCGCTCGCGCGGCAACCAGGACACCGACGGCATGCTGCTGCGCATCGAGCCGGGTCCCGCGCCGCAGTGACCTCGCCGCGGCAGGCCGCGCAGGACGACGTCCCGCCGTCAGCGCCTGCCGGCGCCGCAGACGGGATAGCCTGGCACGCCGCGTCCCAGGAGGATGTCGCGCGTCGCCGTCCACGCGCCGCCCTCGCGTACGGGCGTCACGATGCCCGAGCCCGCGCGGCCGTTCGAGTAGCGGATACGGGCGTCGGGGGTCAGCAGGGGGTCGTCGGTGAACATCACGTCGTCGACGTAGTAGGTGCCGCACCCTGGCTCGATGACGTGCATGTGGATGTGCGCCGGCGCCTCGCGCGTGGGATAGGCGGCGGGCCTGATCGTCTGGAACGTGTAGCGCCCGTCGGCGCCGCTCACGGCGAAGCCGCGCAGGCGCCCGTGGCGATCGCCTGCGGCGCCCACGCTCGTCGCCGGCCGCGGATACAGCCCGCCAGCGTCGGTGTGATACGCGTAGACCACGACGCCAGGCCGTGGCCGGCCGTCGCGATCCAGCACACGCCCGGTGAGCGTCATCGCCTGGCCGGGTTCACCGGCCGGCGCGATGCGAGACGTGGACGACAGTGTCGAGGGCCTGCCCTCGAACACCGCCTCGCAGCCCTCGCAGGGCAGGCCGACGATGGGCTCGCGCGCCCGGCCCTGTGCCGACAGCCACGTCGACGCGGCGACGACGCAGGCCACACCGAGGACCACGCGCCACGCCTGGCCTGTCACCGCCCGTCCTCCGCAGCCGCCGACTGGCGGAGCCGCTCGAGCCGTCGCCGGTGATCCTCGGCCTTGTCCATCCACACGTCCCACGTCAGCGGCCCGATCGCTTCGTCGTCGAACGGCCGTCCGGCCAGCTTCAGCGCGATCTTGATCTGGCCCTGGTGATAGCCCTCGTGCCAGATGAAGTGCTGCAGCATCAGCAGGGGATGATCGTAGTGCGCATCGAACTGCCGGTTCGCGAGGAGGCGTCCGCGCACGGCCTCGCGCATGGCCGTGGCGCTCTCGTGCAGCGCCGCCTCGAGTGAGGCGGCGTCCGCCGTCGCGCGCCATTCGCCCGTGGGCACCGGGCGGGCATGCTCCGGCGCGTCTTCGTGCACGAACACCAGCCGGCAGTAGTGCATGTGCGCGAACAGTCCACCGATGGTGGGACTGCCCTCGGCGGCGCGCAGGTCGAAGGCATCCGCCGGGATCGACCGCAGCAGGTTCACGGTGATGGCGTGGTTGCGATCCCACGAATCGAGGATCGCCTCGAGCAGCGCCTCGGCGTTCATCAGCTCTGACATCACGCGAGTATCGCGCATCTCGCGAACGGACGAGTGACACTCGTCCCCTGCATGTGCGCGTGGTCGCGGCCACGCCGAGGACGCCGCCCGCAGTCGCTAGTGCGCCGCGGCCTGATTGGCCCGCAGCATCGCGTCGAGCCCCGCGAGGTCGCCGAGGACCCAGAGTTCCGCGATTCGATCGCGCTCGAACCTGAACAGCGCGGCCCCGGCCCACTCGACGGGCTGGTGCGTTGGCGCGAATCCGCGGAACACGCCCACGTGCCGCCCGGAGAACCGCATGCGCGCGAACGCCCGATCGTCTTCGCTCACGCACTCCCGGATGTCGCAGCGGTATCCGTCCAGGGCCGACCGCACCATGCGCACGTAGTCGAGGAACTGGTCGCGTCCACGAAGCTCGGCGCCGAGTGAGCCGCGGAACACGAACGTGTCGGCCAGCAGTTCCTCGGCCGCGGCGACATCGCCGTCGTTCCAGATGCGTGCGTAGAACGCGTCGACCAGTGCAGGTGTGCTCATGTGTCGCTGGGGGCTACGGCCTGCGCCAGTAGGCGGCCATCAACTCGGTGGCCCACGCGGGCTGGCGGGTGGCGCCGCGCGGCAGGAACTCGGCCATCACCGGCTTGATGTCGAGCACCGGCGTGCCGTCGATCGCGTCCAGCTCCGACACGACCAGGGAACGGCCGCTGCGGCCTTCCACCCGGCAGATCGTGCTGCCGAGGCGATTGGGCCGGGACTTGCCGCGTTGCGCGAAGATGCCAACCTTCGGCCAGGCCGGGTTGTTGCGCGGATGCCGGGCGCCGGTGACGACGCCGTCCGGACCGACGGCGTGGAACAGGAAGATCACCTCGACGTGCGAGAACGCCTCGATGCCGTCGAGCGCCGTCTCGTCCATCGCCTCGACGAGCGTGATCGTGGAACGCGCCCCGCCCCAGTTGTCGTCTTCGGGCGCGGTGCGCGCCGCCGACACGAACCCGATCGCTTCGACTGTCGCCTGCATCAGTGCTCCGTTCCGCCGCGGTCGAGAGGCTCAGACTCAGCTGTCCAGTGCCCCGAACTCCGGCGCATAGGTCACGAGGCCGCGGACGCGGGCCAGGGCCCCCGGGCGGAGTTCGCGCACCATGAACGAATCCGTCGCGCCGTACTCGTTGTCGAGTCCGCACGCACTCGCCAACACGAAGCCGAAGCGGGGATAGAAGTCCACGTGGCCGAGCACCACGGCGACGTCGTACCCCGCGTCCTCGCACGCCCGAAGCCCCTCGCGGACGAGCAGTGAGCCCACGCCCTGGCGCTGATACTCCGGCAGGACGCCCATCGGCGCCAGCCCCACGGCGCGAAGCGATGGCGGCGCCTCCGCGATCGTCACCGGCGAAAACAGGATGTGTCCCACGATGTCGGCGCCGCGTACCGCCACCAGCGACACGACGGCTTTGTGCGCGGCACGCAACTGGTCCACGAGCCGCGCCTCTCCGGGCGCGCCGAACGCCTGCTCGTTCACATGGCGAATCGCAGCCTCGTCGCCGGGACGTTCCGCGCGGATCTCGATCATGGAGGCGACATTGTAGCGGACCGTCCCAGTCAGACTGCGAGCGGTGTCCTCGATGTGGT
>JAXLRB010000024.1:0-63241 GCA_046331325.1 Vicinamibacterales bacterium
CTCGTGGCGCAGGGACGCGTGACCGCGACCGATACGCTGTCGCTGGCGAACCATCGGCCGACGCTGTCGGCCGATGAGGCCGTGCTCGAGGCGTGGCTCGACGAACGCTTCCGCGGCGGCGGACTGGCGCCGCCCGACCTTGCGACGTTGCCCGCCGAGGCGCGGCGGCCGGCGCCGCTCGTCGAGCGCGTGGTGCAGCACATGGTGAAGACGAAGGTGCTGGTGCGGCTCGACACGCTGGTGTTCCACCGCGAGGTACTGGAGACGTTGAAGCGCGAGATCGCTGCCCGGAAAGCGCAGGCCGCGGACGGGCGCGCGACCGTCGACGTCAAGACCTTCAAGGACACGTACAACGTCACGCGGAAATACGCGATTCCGTTGCTGGAGTTTCTGGACCGGGAACGAGTGACGCGCCGGATGGGTGAGGCGCGGGTGGTGCTGTGAGCGGGCGGGACGGCGGGCGCCGGGCTACTTGTCGTCCTGGCCGTCCTTCATGCCGGACTTGAAGTTGCGGATGCCCGAGCCGATGCCGCGGCCGAGTTCCGGCAGGCGGTTGGCGCCGAAGATGAGGATGATGATCGCCAGGATGACGAGCATCTCCGGCAGGCCGATCGGTCCGAAGAGGGCGAGGACGGGCGTGACCATGGGCTCAGTCTAGCACTTCCAGCCGGGCCGGGCATGACGCGCCCAAACGGCCGTGACAGGCGTCCAAAGAAACACGAGGAGACGCCGGAAGAGCCCGTCGCGCCGATTGCGCTTGTCTGTCCCCGGAGCCGTCGGTGAGAATTGGGGCTCGCGCCATCCGTTCGTCGTCTGACCGCGCATGCCTGATCCACAGAGCAAGGGCGCCACGGCCCGCCGGGGGTCGCACGGCACACACGTGCTGCTCGATCGCCCCGATGACGTGTCGTTCGGCTTCGAAGAGCAACGGCTCGGGAGCGCCGCCGGCCTGTCGGTGGCCGTTCACGTCACGGGGGCCGTCCTCGTGTTCCTCCTGCTGCGTTACTGGCCGGCGCCGCAGGTGGCCGAGTTCATTCCCGAACGCCTGCCCGACGACATCGTCTGGATCGCCGAGGAAGGCCCGGGCGGCGGCGGTGGTGGCGGTGGCGACAACTCCCCCGAGCCACCGAAGAAGGTCGAGCTGCGGGGCAAGGAAAAGGAGAGCGTGCCGGTCGAGGTCGAACCCGAGCCGGTGAAGACGCCGCCCAAGGAAGAGCCGCCGGTGCAGACCACCATCCCGGCCGTGCAGACCTCCGCCGCGCCCGTCGAGGCGCCCGGCGCGATCACGGCCGAAAGTCCCACGTCGACGTCCGCCGGGAGCGGCACGGGCGGTGGCGGCGGCACGGGCAGCGGCGGCGGATCGGGGTCCGGCGACGGCACCGGCCTCGGCGCCGGACACACGGCGGGCGTGGGCGGCGGCGAGTACGACGTCGGCAACGGCGTGACGGCGCCACGCATCCTGCGTCAGGTGAAGCCGGCCTACACGTCCGAGGCGATGCGCGCGAAGGTGCAGGGCGAAGTGTTGCTCCGCTGCGTCGTGTTGCCCGACGGATCGGTCGGACGGGTGGAGATCGTGAAGTCGCTCGACAACGTGTTCGGGCTCGATCAGGAAGCGATCAAGGCGGCGCGGCAGTGGAAGTTCGTGCCGGGCACGCGGCTCGGCGAACCGGTGGCCGTGCGCGTGACCATCGCGCTCGACTTCACGCTGCGGTAGGAGGATGGCGTGCGTCAGTCGGTGACCCCGTTGGTGTGCGGCGCGGCCCTCGCCGTGCTCGGCCTCGTCGCCTGCGACACGGTGGGGCGCGCGGCGCCCGCCGCCGCGGAGGAGCAGCGCGTCGGCGCCGAACGGCTGCGCGTACAGGTGGTGCAGAGCTACCCGCACGATCCGGGCGCGTTCACGCAGGGGCTGGTGCTGGCCGGCGGACGCGTGTTCGAGAGCACCGGACTCGAGGGGCGCTCGAGCCTGCGCGAAGTCGAGCTGACGAGTGGCCGCGTCCTGCGCAGAATCGATGTCCCGGCGCCGGTGTTCGCGGAGGGGCTCGCGCTGGTGGGCACGAAGCTCTTCCAGATCACGTGGAAGCACGGCGAGGCCTACACCTACGATCGCGACACCTTCAAGAAGGGCGCGACGTTCTCGTACAGCGGCGAGGGCTGGGGCCTGTGCCACAACGGCACCGAGCTCGTGATGAGCGATGGCAGCGCCCACCTCACGTTCCGCGGTCCCGAGACGTTCCGGCAGGTGCGCGAGGTGACGGTGCGCGACAACGGCCAGCCGGTCGATCAGCTGAACGAGCTCGAGTGCGTCGGCCCGCACGTCTACGCCAACGTCTGGCAGACCGATCGCATCGTGAAGATCGATCAGAAGACCGGCGCGGTGGTCGCGACGATCGACGCCACCGGGCTGCTGCCGGCGGCCGAACGCTACGGTACCGACGTGCTGAACGGCATCGCCTACGATCCGTCGAACGACACGTTCCTCATCACCGGCAAGCTGTGGCCGCGGATCTTCCGGGTACGCTTCGTCAAGTGATGCGGTGACCCAGCGGCTGGCGCCCGGGGGCTGGCGGCGAGAAGTGCGAGGCGCTTTCGTGACCACGATCCCACGTCTGATGGCCGCGCTCGCGGTCGCGGCCCTCCCGTCGTTCGCCGGCGCGCAGCCGGCGTCCTATCCGGCGCCCGTCGAACGCGATTTCGTGGCGCGCGACGTCCGCTTCGACAGCGGCGAGGTCGCGGCGGAGATCCGCCTGCACTACCGCACGATCGGACAGCCGCGGAAGGACGCCGACGGCGTCGTACGGAACGCCGTGCTGATTCTGCACGGCACCGGTGGGAACGGCGCCGGGTTCGTCTCGCCAGGGTACGCCGGGTTGCTGTTCGGCGCCGGCCAGATCCTCGACGCGCAGAAGTACTTCATCATCCTGCCGGACAACGTCGGCCACGGCCAGTCGAGCAAGCCCAGCGACGGCCTGCACATGAAGTTCCCGCGATACCGCTACGCCGACATGGTGCGGCTGCAGCATCGGCTCGTCACCGAGGGCCTTGGGCTCTCGCACCTGCGGCTGGTGATGGGCACGTCGATGGGCGCCATGCACGCGTGGATGTGGGGCTACATGTATCCCACGTTCGCCGACGGCCTGGTGCCGCTCGCCAGCAACCCCGTGGAGATCGCCGGGCGCAACCGCGTGTGGCGCAAGCTGCTGGTCGACGCCATCGTGAACGACCCGACGTGGCAGGGCGGCGAGTACACCGAGCCGCCGAAGGGCATGGCCAACGCGCTCGGCTTCCTGTTGATCGCGACGAGCACCCCACGCCTGTGGCAGAAGGACTTCGGCACGGCGGCGGCGGCCGACAGGTGGCTCGCCGATCAGCTCACCGCGCGGGCGAAGACGACCGACGCCAACGACACCATCTACCACTTCAGGGCCTCTGAAGACTACGACCCCTCGAGCCACCTCGGCGAGATCACGGCGCCGCTCCTCGCCATCAACTCCGCCGACGACTTCGTGAACCCGCCGGAACTGCCCATGATGGAGGCGATGATCGGCATGGTGAAGCATGGGAGGTTCGTGCTGATCCCGGCGAGCGACGAGACGCGCGGGCACGGCACGCACTCGCGGCCGCAGGTGTTCGGGCCCTATCTCGCCGAGTTCCTGAAGGATCTCGAGAAGAAGCACTAGCGGCTGCCGCTGGACGAGCGCGGTCTCCGTCCCGCCGGTGGAGTGGTCGGAAAAAAGAAAAGGCCCGGAGGGACGTCCCTCCGGGCCTGGAATCCAGCCGCTGGCCCCTGGCCGCCAGCCGCTGCGCGGGCGTCTAGTACATCCCGCCCATGCCGCCGCCACCGGGCATCGCCGGGGCTTCCTTCTTCTCCTCGGGGATCTCCGAGACCAGGGCCTCGGTGGTGAGGAGCAGGCTGGCGATCGACGACGCGTTCTGCAGCGCGTTGCGGACCACCTTGGCCGGGTCGATGACACCGGCCTTCACCAGGTCCTCGTAGACGTCAGTGGCGGCGTTGAAGCCCACGTCGTCCTTGGACTCCTTCACCTTGGCGACCACGATCGAACCCTCGTGGCCGGCGTTGGTGGCGATCCAGCGGCAGGGCTCCTCGATGGCGCGCTTGATGATGGCCACGCCCACGGCCTGGTCACCCTCGAGCTTCAGGCCTTCGAGCGCCTTGCTGGCGCGGATGAGCGCGGTGCCGCCGCCGGGCACGATGCCCTCTTCGACGGCCGCCTTGGTGGCGTGCATGGCGTCTTCCACACGCGCCTTCTTTTCCTTCATCTCGGTCTCGGTGGCCGCACCGACCTTGATGACCGCCACGCCGCCCACGAGCTTGGCCAGGCGCTCCTGCAGCTTCTCGCGGTCGTAGTCCGACGAGGTCTCCTCGACCTGCATGCGGATCTGCTTCACGCGGCCCTCGATCGCCTTGCTCTCGCCGGCGCCCTCGACGATCGTCGTGTTGTCCTTGTCGATCGTGACCTTCTTGGCCTTGCCGAGGTCCTCGAGCTTGATGTTCTCGAGCTTCACGCCGAGGTCTTCGGTGATGGCCTTGCCGCCGGTCAGCACGGCGATGTCCTCGAGCATGGCCTTGCGGCGGTCGCCGAAGCCGGGCGCCTTGACGGCGGCGGCGTGCAGCGTGCCACGCAGCTTGTTGACGACCAGGGTCGCCAGCGCCTCACCCTCGATGTCCTCCGCGATGATCATCAGCGGACGGCCGAGGCGGGCCACCTGCTCCAGCACGGGCAGCAGGTCCTTCATCGACGAGATCTTCTTCTCGTGGATGAGGATGACCGGGTTCTCGAGCACCACTTCCATGCGCTCGGGGTCGGTCACGAAGTAGGGCGAGAGGTAGCCGCGGTCGAACTGCATGCCCTCGACCACATCCAGCGTCGTCTCGAGGGTCTTGGCCTCTTCGACGGTGATCACGCCGTCCTTGCCGACCTTCTCCATCGCTTCCGCGATGATGGTGCCGATGGTCGTGTCGCTGTTGGCCGAGATGGTGCCGACCTGCGCGATCATGTTGCCCTTGACCGGCTTCGACATCTTCTTGATCTCGGCCGTCATGGCCTCGACCGCCTTCTCGATGCCGCGCTTCAGCTCCATCGGGTTGGCGCCGGCGACGACGTTGCGGGCGCCCTCGCGGTAGATGGCCTGGGCCAGCACGGTGGCCGTCGTCGTGCCGTCACCGGCCGTGTCCGAGGTCTTGCTCGCGACCTCGCGGACCATCTGGGCGCCCATGTTCTCGAGCGGGTCCTTCAGGTCGATTTCCTTGGCCACCGTCACGCCGTCCTTGGTGATGGTGGGGGAGCCGAACTTCTTGTCGAGGACGACGTTCCGGCCCTTGGGGCCGAGGGTGACCTTCACCGCGTCGGCCAGCGCGTTCACGCCGCGGAGGATGGCCTGCCGCGACTGCTCGCCGTAAATGATCTGCTTCGCCATGTGCGCGTATCTCCGTTCGAACCTGGGTTACTTCTCGAGCACCGCGAGAACTTCGTCCTCGCGCATGATCAGGTACTCGTTGCCGTCGATCTTGATTTCCTGGCCCGAGTACTTGCCGAAGAGGATGGTGTCGCCCGCCTGGACGTCGAGCGCGACCTTCTTGCCGTCCTTGTCGGGCTTGCCGGCGCCGACGGCGACGACCTTGCCCTGCTGGGGCTTTTCCTTGGCGCTGTCGGGGATGATGATGCCGCCGACCTTCTGTTCACCTTCTTCGATCCGCTCGACGAGGATCCGGTCGTGCAACGGACGCAGCTTCGTGGCCATATCTTGGGACTCCGGTCATGCAAACGGCGGCCCGGAAGGGGCCGCGAATTCTCGGGGACGCGTCGGGTCCGGCGCTCGCCGGCTCCCGTGCCACGTCACCCGCGGCACGGGCGCTCGTCCTTCACGAAGCTGGCAGTCAGCCTCCATGGAGGGCTAGCACTCGCACCGCACGAGTGCTAATCGTAGCGACAGCCCCGACGGGCTGTCAAGACGTGGTGCTGGGGCCGGGCGGGTCGGCGGGAGGGGTCAGGCCGCGGAGGACTTCCGGACCTTGATCCGGAGCGCCGTGACCTTGCGCGTGAGGGTGTTGCGATGCATGCCGAGGGCCTCGGCGGCGCGCCCGACGTTGCCGTCGCAGTGCGCGACCACGCGGGCGATGAAGCGGCGCTCGAACTCGCGCTGGGCGTCCTCGAAGTGGACGCCGCGATCGACCATCTCGGCGATCAGACGCTCGAAGTCCTCACGCATTCGGCGTCTCCAGCTCGCGGCCGGTGAGGCGGCGATAGGCGTCGAGATACTTGTCGCGGGTGCGGCGCACGACGTCGTCGGGCAGCGACGGCACCGGCGGCTGCTTGTTCCACTTGATCGACTCGAGGTAGTCGCGCACGAACTGCTTGTCGAAGCTCAGTTGCGGTCCGCCCGGGGCGTACGCGTCCTTCGGCCAGTAGCGCGACGAGTCGGACGTCATGACCTCGTCGATGAGCAGCAGCTCGCCGCCGGGCGTCACGCCGAACTCGAACTTGGTGTCGGCGAGGATGATGCCGCACGACTCGGCGTGGGCGACGCCGAACGCGTAGAGCGCCATGGTGAGGCGCTTCAGCTCCTGCAGCCGCTCGGCGCCGACCACCGCCGCGGCCTCGGCCTCGGGGATGTTCATGTCGTGCCCGCTGTCGGCTTTGGTCGCGGGCGTAAAGAGCGGTTCGGGCAGGCGATCCGATTCGCGCATCCCGGCAGGGAGTCGCACGCCGCACACCTCGCCGGTGGCCACGTAGTCCTTCCAGCCCGAGCCCGAGATGTAGCCGCGCGCCACGCATTCGACCGGCAGCGGCGTGGTCTTGCGCACCAGCATCGAGCGACCGCGCAGCTGATCGTGGAACGGCGCCAGCACGGCCGGGTACTGGTCGACGTCGGTCGACACCACGTGATTCGGCACGATGTGCGCGGTGCGCGCGAACCAGAACGCCGAGAGCTGCGTGAGCACGCGGCCCTTGTCGGGAATGCCCGATCCCAGCACGTAGTCGAACGCCGAGATGCGATCGGAGGCGACGAGCAGCAGGTGCTCGCCGACGTCGTAGAGATCCCGCACCTTGCCCTGGCGCACGCGCGGCACGCCCGGCAGGTCGGATTGAAGGAGTGGAGGAGCGAAGGACACAATCGGCTCGCGGGATGCTGATGGTAGTCGGACGAGCGCGCACCACGCAAGCCCGGCGACACCGCCTCATGTAACATGAGCGCACCCCATCGCGCTCGCGGCCGTCGCGGATGCGCCGGCCGTCGATTCTCATGCCACCCTGGCTCCGCTCCGCCGCGCTCGTCGTCCTGATGCTCGTGCTCGTCGGCGTGTTCCTGCGCAACGCCAACCTCGCCGAGGTGTGGCACGTCGTGCGGACCGCGCATCCCGGCCTGCTCGCCGCCGGAGTGGCGTGCCTCTTCGGCACCTACGTGCTGCGTGCCGTGCGCTGGCGGGTGATGCTGGCGCCGCTCGGCGCGGTGTCGCTCGGCTACGCCTTCCGTGCCACCGTGATTGGCTTCGCCGCGTCGTTCGTCCTGCCGGCGCGCGCGGGTGAGTTCATCAAGCCGTGGCTGGTGGCCCGACGTGAAGGCCTCGACCCGACGGCGACGTTCGCCACGGTCGTGATCGAGCGCATGCTCGACCTCGTGGCGGTGCTGCTGTTGCTTGGCCTCTTCCTCGTGGCGTTCGATCCGGGGCTGGCGGCGCTCGACCCGACGCTCTTCGCCGCCGTGCGCGGCGGCGGCCTGGCGGCGGCCGCGGCGGCGGTGGCCGGCATGGGCGTGCTGATGGCCTGCGCCTCGCGTCCGGACCTGCTGAACCGCATCGTCGCCGCGTGCACCGGCTGGCTGCCCGAGAAACCGCGCACGCTCGTCCGTTCGCTGGCGGCGGGCTTCGCCGGTGGCCTGGCCGTGGTGAAGGACCCGGCGCGGCTCGGCCTGGCGTTCGCCTGGTCGGTGCCGCTGTGGCTGCTCATCGCCGCGCAGATCTGGGTGGTGTCTCGGGCCCTCGGCGTGATGATGCCGGCGGCCGGCTCGCTGCTCATCATGGCCCTGCTGGTGGTGGGGGTGGCCGTGCCGACGCCGGGAGCGGTCGGCGGCTTCCACGAGGCCTACCGGATCGGCGCCACGGCCTTCTTCGGCGCCGACAACGACCACGCCGTCGGCGCCGCGATCGTCTTGCACGCCGTCGGGTTCGTGCCTACGCTGATAGCGGGGGCCTGGCTGATGGCCCGCGAAGGCCTGTCGTTCTCGCGCCTGGGCGCCGAGGCGGCGCGCGCCAAGGACGAGGAGATGCACCGGTGAAGTGCCCCTACTGCGGCCAGCTCGGCGACAAGGTGGTCGACTCGCGCGAGAGCAAGGAAGGCGACGTCATCCGCCGGCGGCGGCAGTGCCTGAACGACGACTGCGGGAAGCGCTTCACGAGTTACGAGCGCATCGACGAGATCCCGTACATGGTCGTCAAGAAGGACGGCTCGCGCGAGCGCTTCGAACGCCAGAAGCTCGTCGCCGGCCTGCTGAAGGCGTGCGAGAAGCGGCCGGTGTCGGTGGCCGCGATCGAAGGCGTCGCCGACCGCGTCGAGGCGATGCTGCAGGATCGCGCCGAGAAGGAAATCGCCACCGCCGAGATCGGCGCGTTCGTGATGCACGAGCTGAAGTCGCTCGACAAGGTGGCCTACGTCCGCTTCGCGTCCGTCTACCGGCACTTCCGCGACATCGGCGAGTTCATGACCGAGCTGAAGGACCTGCTCGGCGCGAAGGAGTAGGGCGCCCCGCGCCCGACAGTCATGGCCACGCCCGCGGCCCGTGTCTCCCCGAGCGGGCCGGCCGTCCCGGCCGCGCGCCGGCCGTTCCGCGACAACCCCCGGCTGATTCTCGTCGGCATCGTGCTGCTGCTGGCGGTGCTGGCGAGCCTCGTCTGGCTGGCCAACCGCTCGGCGCAGTTCGCGCCCGACTTCCTGACCGGCTTCGTGCTCTACGCGCTGAGCGCGACCAACGTCATGATGCTGCTCGCGCTGGGATTCTTCCTGGTGCGGAACGTCGTCAAGATCGTGGTCGAGCGGCGACGCGCCCTGCCGTTCGCGCGCTTCCGCGCCAAGCTGGTCGCGCTGCTGCTCGGCCTCACGCTCGTGCCGTCGCTGCTCGTCCTGGCCGTCGGTTCGCAGGTGGTGCTGACGGCCGTGGATCGCTGGTTCAACGCGCCGATGGAGGAAGTGCTGGCGTCGGCCAGCCGCATCGCGTCGGACTACTACCTCGAGCGGCAGCGGATCGTGAGCGACGAGGCGGCCCGCATCGCGCAGGCGCTCTCGGGCGTGGATCTCGCCGGTGATCTCGACGCCGTGCGCGCCGTGGTCACGCCGAACGTCACCGGGCGGCGCGTCGCGCTCGTGCAGGTGTACCGCGTGGCCGCCGGGGCCGGCGCGCAGTCCGTGCTCGACGTCGCCGATCCGGCGGTGCCGGCGGGCGCCTCGCGGGCGGCGGGCGATCGGCTGGCGGCGCGCGCCGTCGAAAGCGGCAAGCTCGAGTTCGAGCCGGTGCCCGGCGAGCGCGGCGCGCAGCTGTTGCGTGTGGCTCAGGCGATCCGCGCCCCCGACGGCCGCATGACCGGCGTGGTGCTGGCGAGCGACGTGCTCACGGGCGAGATGGCCGACCGGGCCCGCCGCATGACGAAGGCCTACGAGGACTACTCGCAGCTGCGCGTGCTGAAGCAGCCGCTGGCCGGCGTCTACCTCTCGTTCTTCGTGATGGTGACGCTGCTCATCCTGGTCGGCTCGACGTGGATGGGCCTCTACCTCGCCAAGCGCATCACGCGGCCGGTGCAGATGCTGTCGGTGGCGGCGCGCGAGATCGGCGCCGGCCGCCTCGAGCATCGCATCGAGCATCAGGCCGACGACGAGTTCGGCCACATGGTCGAGTCGTTCAACGCGATGGCCGCGGACCTGTCGGCGCGCCAGCGCACCCTCGAACGCGCCTCGCACGACCTCGAGCAGCGCCATCACGAGGTGGAGCGGAGACATCGCTCGGTCGAGACGATCCTCGAGCGCATCGCCACCGGCGTCGTGTCGATCGACGCCTCGGGCGCGATCGGCCGCGTGAACTCGGCCGCGGCCCGCCTGCTCGAACTGCCGCCCGGCGCGGAAGGACAGGCCGCCGTCCGCGTGTTCGCCGGCGATCTGCAGCCGATCATGGCGGTGCTCGACGATGCGGCGCGGGCGCGCGGCGAAGCGGTGGCGCAGGAAGTGGCGCTGTCGCGCGGCGGCCGCGAGCTCACGCTGGCCATCGCTGCGACGCGCCTCTACGGCGGCGCCGGTTTCGAAGGCACCGTGGTCGTGCTCGACGACGTCACGCCGCTCATCCGCGCGCAGAAAGTGGCGGCGTGGCGGGAGGTGGCGCGCCGCCTGGCCCACGAGATCAAGAACCCGCTGACGCCGATCCAGCTGTCGGCCGAGCGCCTGCAGCGCAAGCTGGGCGAGCCGGGGGCGCCGCACGAGGCGCTGGTGCGCGAGTGCACCAGCACGATCATCGGCGAGGTCGAAGCGCTGAAGGGATTGGTCGACGAGTTCTCGCAGTTCGCCCGCATGCCGGCGCCGAAGGCCGTGCCATCGTCGCTGAACGACGCGGTCACGGCGGCGCTGTCGCTCTACAACGGCCTGCTGCCTGGCGTCACGATCGAGACGGCGCTGGCCCGCGACCTGCCACCGGTCCGGCTCGACGACGAGCAGATCAAGCGGGTGCTCATCAATCTCGTCGACAACGCGGTCGAGGCCATGCGGCGCGAGGGACGCATCGTCGTCGAGACGGCGCACGACCCGGTGCACAAGGTGGCGCGCATCGTCGTGGCCGACGACGGCCCGGGCATTCCGGCCGCCGATCGCGACAAGCTCTTCCTGCCGTACTACTCGACCAAGGGCCGGGGATCGGGCCTCGGCCTGGCGATCGTGCGCCGCATCGTCGCCGAGCACGGCGGCAACGTGGAAGTGACGGACAATGGATCGCGGGGCACGCGCTTCACGATCGAGTTGCCCTGCGGCTAGCGTTCGAATGGCGTCCATCCTCATCGTCGACGACGAGCCCGGCGTGCGCTCGGCCCTCGGGGGCGTGCTGCGCGACGAGGGCTACACGGTCGAAGCCGTCGACTCCGGCGAGGCCTGCCTCGAGCGCTTCGTCGAGCAGGAGTTCGACGTCGTGCTGCTCGACGTGTGGATGCCGGGGCTCGACGGACTCGAGACACTGCAGCGCCTCCGCGAGCGGCAGGTCGAAGCGCAGGTGGTCGTGATCTCGGGGCACGGCAACGTCGAGTCGGCGGTGCGCGCCATCAAGCTCGGCGCCTTCGACTTCGTCGAGAAGCCGCTGTCGCTCGACAAGGCCGTGCTGGTCGTGCGCAACGCCCTGCGCCAGCGCGCCCTCGAGGCCGAGAACCGCGACCTGCGCGCCCAGGTCGATCGCCGGCACGTGCTGGTGGGCGAGAGCGGCGTGATGCGGCACCTGCGCGAGCAGGTCATGCTGGCGGCGCCGACCAACGGTCGCGTCCTGATCCTCGGGGAAAACGGCACCGGCAAGGAGGTGGTGGCGCGCACGCTGCACGCCCACAGCCGGCGCCGCCTCGGCCCGTTCATCGAGGTGAACTGCGCGGCGATCCCCGAGGAGCTGATCGAGTCGGAGCTGTTCGGCCACACGAAGGGTGCGTTCACCGGCGCGGTGGCCGATCGCCGTGGCCGCTTCGAGCACGCCACCGGCGGCACGATCTTCCTCGACGAGATCGGCGACATGAGCCTGAAGACCCAGGCCAAGGTGCTGCGGGCGCTGCAGGAGAACGCCGTGCAGCCCGTGGGCGGCACCGCGCTCGTGCGTGTCGACGTGCGTGTCGTCGCCGCCACCAACAAGGACCTGCAGGAGGAGATCCGCGCCGGCCGCTTCCGCGAGGACCTGTTCTTCCGCCTGAACGTCGTGCCGATCTACGTGCCGCCGCTGCGCGATCGCGCCGACGACGTGCCGCGCCTGGCGGAGCATTTCATGGCCACGCTGGCGGCCGAGTACGGGCGCCGGGTGAAGCGCTTCGCGCCCGACGCGATGAGCCGGTTGCAGCACTACACGTGGCCCGGCAACGTCCGCGAGCTGCACAACGTGGTCGAGCGGCTGCTCATCATGGTGCCCGACAGCGTGATCACCGCGCAGGACGTGAGCTTCATCGGCGACGCGCCGGTGATCGAGGCCGCGCCGGCCGCCACCGTGACGCCCCTGGCCGAGGCCCGTGATCGCTTCGAGCGCGACTACATCCTGCACGTGCTGGCGACGCAGCATGGCAACATCTCGCGCACCGCCGACGCCCTCGGCGTCGAGCGCAGCAACCTCTACAAGAAGATGCGGGGCTTCGGCATCGCCCCGCCCCGCCGCGACGCCGAGTAGATCAGCGGCCGGCGACCAGACGCGCGTCGAGCACGCGAGACGCCTGCCAGCCGGCGATGCGCAGTCGATCGGCGGCCACCGCGCCCAGCGCCGATGCCGGGACGAGCCCGATGAGCTCGCTCTCGTGGATCGCCACGCCATGCCGGGCCGCTTCGCGCGCGACGGCGTCGTAGACCACGTGCATCGGCGTGATGTCGACGTCGACCAGGTTCATCGACACCTGCACGACGCCACGGTCGGGCAGGGCGAGCCCCATCGCTTTCACGGCCGGCAGACCACCGCTGCTTTCGCGGATGGCGCGGGCGACGGCGGTGGCGACCTCGAGCCGATCGGTGGCCAGGTTGATGTTCCAGGCCACCAACAGGCGCCGCGCGCCCATGGCGATGGCGCCGGCGGTCGGATGCGGCACGTCGGGCCCGGCGTCGGGGCGCCACTCAGGCAGCCGCAACTTCGCGGCGAGCCCTTCGAACTGCCCGCGCCGCACGTGCTCGAGGCGTCGACGATGCGGCGCCGAGGCCGCGTGCTCGTACAAGAGCACGGGCACCTGATGCGCGGCCGCCACCGCGTCGGCGGTGGCGCGGGCGGCGGCGATGGCGTCGTCCATCGTCGATGCGCCGATCGGGACGAACGGGACGACGTCGACGGCGCCGATGCGCGGATGCGCCCCGTGGTGCTGTCGAAGATCGATCGTCTCGATCGCGGCGCCCACCAGCCGCACGATGCCGGCCTGCAGTGCGGCGGCCTCGCCGATGCAGGTGAAGACGGCGCGGTGATGCACGGCGTCGCGGTGCACGTCGAGCAGCGCCACGCCGGGTGTCGTGGACAGGGCATCGGCGAGCCGGTCGATCACCGCCGGATCGCGGCCCTCGCTGACGTTCGGCACACACTCGAGCCACGGCATGCGGGCCGTTGTACCACACGGCGAGGGGGCGCGTAAGTGCTATACTCGCGGCGATTTACGGCCATGTCGGAACCGTCCCGCGATGCCGCCCCGCCCGTCGAGTCGCTGAGCGACGCCGAACGCGAGGCCCGCATCGAACAGCTGCTCGTCGCCGGCCTCGACGACTACTTCGGTGGCCGTCTCGACCAGGCCATCAACGTCTGGACGCGGGTGCTGTTCCTCGACCGCAGCAACGACCGCGCGCGCGCGTACATCGACCGCGCGCGGCGGGCGCAGGCCGAACGCCAGCGCGAGTCGGAAGCGCTCATGCACCAGGGCCTGCAGGCGTTCGACGACGGCGACGTCGATCGGGCGCGCGATCTGCTCACGGCGGCGGTGGAGCGGGGCGCGCCGCACGAGCAGGCGCTGCCGGTGCTGCACCGCATCGGGCTGCTCGACGTGGCCGCCATCGACGGACGCGCGCACGCGCGCCCGGCCGGCCGGGTCGTCGCGCGTCCAGCCGCCGCCACGCGGGGCTGGTGGCCGGTGACCGCGGTGCTCGTCGCCGTGGTCGCGGGCGCCGCGGCCGTGTTCGTCGCGCTCGACGCGCCCGCGCCAACGCCGCTGACACCCGCGGCCATCGACCGCGTGCCGGCAACCGTGCCGGTGCCCGGCGCGATGGAAGGGCATCTCGCGCGCGCCCGTCAGCTCTTCGACGCGGGGAAGCTGCCCGACGCCCTGGCCGTCCTGGATCGGATCGATGCCGGTGATGCGGCGTTCGCCGAGGCGCGGGCGCTGCGAGCCCGCGTGCAGCAGGAGTTGCTGCGGTCGGCGGGCGCCACGGCGGCGGAGGGCGGCACGCGATGAAGTGCCCCAAGTGCTCGTACGTCGGCTACGAGGCCACCGACCGCTGCCGTCATTGCGGCTACGACTTCTCACTGACGCTGGCCGAGCCCGCGTCCCCCGCGCCGGTGGCGCGCATGGAACCGGTGCCGCTGCCGTCGATCGCGCGCGAACGACTGGCGGCGCCGACGCCGCCCGAACCGGCGGCAGTCGTCGACCTGCCGCTGCAGGTCACCGATCCCCTGGACGTCGCGACGAGCGCGACCGAGCGCTTCGCCGAGCCCCCGCCGCCCGCCGGCGCACCGCTGGCCGTGCGCCGGACGACCGAGCGCGTGCGCAGCCGCGGCACCGGCCCGGTGAAGCGTCCGCGCCCGGCGCTGCTCGACGCCGTGCAGGAGGAGACGGGGACCGACGCCCCGGCCGACGCCCCCGGGGTGTTGGCGTCCGACAGCGCCGCGCCACCGGTCGCGCGCCTGCTGTCGGCGATCCTCGACGTGCTGTTGCTGCTCGTGATCGACGCCAGCGTCGTGTACTTCACGGCGAAGATCGCCAACATCCCGCTCGCCGAGATTGTGTTGCTGCCGCTGGCGCCGCTGGCGACGTTCCTCGTCGGCCTCAACGTGGCCTATCTCACCGTGTTCACCGCCAACGGCGGACAAACACTGGGCAAGATGGCGGCTGGACTCCGCGTGGAAGGCACCGACGGGCCGCTCACGTTCGGGGATGCCACCGTGCGGGTCGTGGTGGCGATCCTTGGCGGGCTGGTGGCCGGCGCCGGATTCCTGCCCGCCCTGTGGAGGCACGACCGACGCGCCGTGCACGACCAGATCGCCCATACGCGCGTCGTGAAGGTCGCCGCATGATCGGTCGATTGGCGCTGGCGTTCGCGAGCGCCGGCTATTCCGGCTTTTTTCCCATCGCGCCCGGTACGGTCGGTTCCGCCGTCGGTGTCGTGGTGTGGTTCGCCGCGCGCGCCGCCGGCGCCACGCCGCTGCACGAAGCCGTGCTCGTCGTCGTGTTGCTGGTCCTGGGCGCCCTCGCGGCCACCGAGGCGGAACGCCGGCTCGGCACGACCGACCCGGGGCCGGTCGTGATCGACGAGGTGATGGGGCAGTGCGCCACGCTGCTCGCCGCGCCGGTCTCGTGGAAAGTCGCGCTGCTCGGCTTCCTGCTGTTCCGCGCGTTCGACATCGTGAAGCCGCCGCCCGCACGCCAGCTCGAACGCGCGCACGGCGGGTGGGGCATCATGCTCGACGACCTGGCCGCCGGCGTCTACGCGGCGCTCGTTCTGCAGGGTGCGCTGCGTCTGCTGCCGGGATGGCTGGCGTGAGTCGCGCCCCGGTGGCCGCCGTGCTGGCCGTGGGCAGCGAGCTGCTCGCGCTCGGCCGTGCCGACACCAACTCGCCATTCATCGCGGCGGCGCTGCAGCGGCACGGCATCGCCGTGAGCTTCACCGCCGTCGTCACAGACGATCGCGAGGCGCTGCTCGACGCGATGCGCCACGCGCTGACGCGCGCCGATCTCGTGGTGACGACGGGCGGCCTTGGTCCCACGGACGACGATCGCACGCGCGACTGCGCCGCCGACGTGCTCGGCCTGTCGATGCACGAGGATGCCGAGGTGGTGGCGGCGATCCGCGAGCGTTTCGGGCGTCGCGGCCTCGCCATGCCCGAGATCAACCGGCGGCAGGCGCAGGTGCCGGCCGGCGCCACGATCGTCGCGAATGCCCGCGGCACCGCGCCGGGCTTGTGGATCCCCGCCGGCGGTCGCGCCATGCTGCTGCTGCCCGGCCCGCCGCGCGAGATGACGCCGATGCTGCAGCAGGCGCTCGACCAGCACGTGGCGCCGCGCTTCGGCGGCGGCGTCGCCGTGCAGCGGGCGATCGTGATCGCCGGGCGCAGCGAGTCGTGGGTCGACGAGATCGCCCAGCCGCTCTACCGGCCGTGGGGCGAGGAGGCCGTGCCGATCACGACGACGATTCTCGCGAGCCTCGGCACCGTCGAACTGCACCTGTCGGCGTACGGCCCGAATCCCGAGGCGGTCGCCGCGCGTCTCGACGCGGCCCAGGCGACGCTCGCGGCGCGTTTCGGCGACGACGTCGTGAACCTCGATGGCGCCTCGCTCGAGGCCTCGGTGGGCGCCGCGCTGGCGGAGCGGGGATGGACGGTCGCGGCGGCCGAGTCGTGCACGGGCGGCCTGGTCACGACCCGCCTCACCGACGTGGCGGGCTCGAGCCGCTATGTCGAGCGCGCCGTCGTCACCTACAGCAACGAGGCGAAGACCGCGGTGCTCGGCGTGCCCGCGGAGCTCATCGCCGCGCACGGCGCGGTGAGCGAGCCCGTGGCCGTCGCGATGGCCGAAGGACTGCGAGCGCGTGCCGGCGTCACCGTCACCGTCGCGGTCACCGGCATCGCCGGGCCCGGCGGTGGCACGGCCGACAAACCGGTGGGCCTCGTGTGCTTCGCCGTGAGTGGGCCCGCGGGCACGCGTGTCAAGACGTCGCGGTTCTCCGGCGATCGCACGGTGATCCGGTCGCTGGCCGCGACGACGGCGCTCGATCTGGTGCGCCGCTACGTGGCGGGGAGCCTGCCGGGATGATCGCCGCGGCGCTGGGCGGCTACGCGATCGGATCACTGCCGCTCGGCTACCTGGCGGGCCGGCGCCTGGGCGGCGTGGACCTGCGGCGTGTGGGCAGCCAGAACGTCGGCGCCACCAACATGTACCGCGTGTCGGGACCGCGTCTCGGGTTGCTCGTGATGCTCCTCGATGTCGCCAAGGGCGCGGGGGCCGTGGCCCTGGCGTCATCGTGGCTCGTGGCGCCGGTCGATCCGGTCGTGGCGGGCGTGGCCGCCGTGGCCGGGCACGTGTATCCGGTGTGGCTGCGGGGACGCGGCGGCAAGGGCGTGGCGACCGCGTGCGGCGCGTTCGCGCTGCTGTCGCCGCTGGCGACGGCGATGGCGGCCGTGCTGTTCGCGCTCACCGTCGTGTCGACGCGGGTGGTCTCGGCGGGCTCGATCGTCGCGGCGATGTCATTGCCGCCGCTGACCCTGATCGTGCGCCGCGATCCGACCGTCGCCGCGGGCGCCGCCGCGGCGGCGGTCCTCATCCTGTGGCGCCACCGCGGCAACCTGGCGCGGCTGTGGCGCGGCACGGAACGCCGTTTCGCCGCGCGGGAGGTGCCTCGTGCGTAGTGTGGCCGTGCTCGGAGCGGGCAGCTGGGGGACGGCGCTGGCCGTGCATCTCGCGCGGGTGGGGCATCGCGTGCAGCTGTGGGCGCGCGATCCGGCCCTGGTCGCCGACATGCAGGCGCGCCGCGCCAACGCGGTCTACCTCTCCGACGTGTCGTTCCCCGAGACGCTGCAACCCACCAGCGACCTCGCGACGGCGCTCACGGGCGCGCAGTTCGTGCTGGTGGCGGTGCCATCGCATGGCGTAAGGCAGGTGCTGCGCGCCGGTGCGGACCACGTCTCGCCCTCGGCCGTGGTGCTCAGCGCCACCAAGGGCCTCGAGGACGGTACGCTCGCGCGCATGTCGGAGGTCGTCGCCGACGAGTGGCCGAACGTGCGCGAGGTGGCGGTCTTGTCCGGACCCAGCTTCGCGAAGGAACTGGCGGCGTCGTTGCCCACGGCCGTGGTCGTGGCGGCGTCGGAAGATTCGGCCGCGCGCCACGTCCAGGAGGAGTTCCGCTCCGGCGCGCTGCGCCTGTACGCGAGTCACGATCTCGTCGGCGTCGAACTCGGCGGGGCGCTGAAGAACGTCATCGCGATCGCGGCCGGCGTCGTCGAAGGGCTCGGCCTGGGGCACAACGCCTTGGCCGCCCTCATCACGCGCGGCCTGGCCGAGATTGGCCGCGTGGCGGTGGCGGCCGGCGGGCAGCGCGAGACGCTCGCGGGTCTCGCCGGCATGGGCGACCTGGTGCTGACCTGCACCGGGCAGCTGAGCCGCAACCGCCATGTCGGCCTCGAGCTGGCGCGGGGCCGCCGCCTCGAAGAGATCGTCGCCGGCATGAAGATGGTGGCCGAGGGCGTGCGGACCACGCACGCGGCGCTGGCGCTCGGCGCGCGTCTCGGGGTGGAACTGCCGATCGCGACGCAGGTCGACGCGCTGCTGGCCGGCCGCCTGACGCCGGCCGCCGCGGTGTCCGAGCTGATGGGACGGCGGCAGAAGGCCGAGTCCGAGTGACGGAACCGCCGGTCCGCCGGCCCTGCTAAGATCGCCAGGATGGGCTTGTTCGATCGCCTCAAGAGTGGCCTCTCGCGCACGGCGGAGCGCCTGGCGCGCCGCTTCGACGAGATCGCCGGCCGCGCCGACGAGACACCGGCCGCGTCAGGACCCGGCGTCGAGACGCTCGACGCGCTTGAGGAACTGCTGCTCGGCGCCGATGTCGGCCTCGGCGCCACGACGCGACTCGTCGACGGCGTGCGCCGTCGCGCCGCCGGGGGCGCCGGTCTGCGGGCCGCCCTCACCGACGAGATCACGGCCATCTTCGACGGTGTGCCCTCGGCGGAGCGGCGACCGGCGTCCGGCCCGTACGTCGTGCTCATCGTCGGCGTGAACGGCACCGGCAAGACCACCACGGTGGGGAAGCTCGCGCACCGCGCGCGCCAGGACGGCCGGAAGACCCTCATCTGCGCCGCCGACACGTTCCGCGCCGCCGCCGTCGATCAGCTCCAGGTGTGGGCGAACCGGGCCGGCGTGGAGATCGTGCGCGCGCAGGAAGGCTCGGACGCCGCCGCCGTCGTCTTCGATGCGCTGTCGGCGGCCAAGGCGCGCGCCATCGACACGGTCTTCGTCGACACCGCGGGCCGTCTTCACACGCGCGTGAACCTGATGGCGGAGCTCGAGAAGATCCGCCGCATCACCACGCGCGAGGTGCCCGGCGCGCCGCACGACGTGCTGCTCGTGCTCGATGCCACCGTGGGCCAGAACGGCCTCGTGCAGGCCCGCGAGTTCGCCGCCGCGGCCGGGGTCACCGGCGTCGTGCTCACGAAGCTCGATGGCACCGCGAAGGGTGGCATCGCCGTCGCCATCGCCCACGACCTCGGCCTGCCGATCCGCTTCGTCGGCGTCGGCGAAGGCATCGACGACCTCCTCCCGTTCGACGCCCGGGCCTACGTCGACGCCCTCTTCACGCGCACGTGGTGACCGACGCGGCGTGGATGCGGCGGGCGCTGTTCCACGCGGCGCGGGCGGCGGGCGGCACGGTGCCGAACCCGGTCGTCGGCGCCGTGGTCGTGACCGATGAGGGGGTGGTCGTGGGGCACGGGTACCACGAGCGCGCCGGGCTCGCGCATGCCGAGGTGGTGGCGCTCGACGCGGCGGGCTCCCGCGCCCGCGGCGCGACGATGTACGTCACGCTCGAGCCGTGCTGCCACGTCGGGCGTACCGGCCCCTGCACGCGTCGCGTCATCGACGCCGGCATCCGCCGTGTGGTGGCGGCGACGCTCGATCCCGACGCGCGCGTGGCCGGCCGCGGCGTGGAGGAACTGCGCGCGGCGGGCATCGAGGTCTCGGTCGGTCTCGGCGACGCCGAGGCGCGCCGTCTCAACGCCGGCTACTTCCTGGCGCAGGAACACGGGCGGCCGCTGGTCGCGGTGAAGGCCGCGGTGTCGCGCGATGGCGCGATCGCCGAGCGTCGCGATCGGCCCACCGCGATCACCGGCGCGGCGGCGGCGCGGCGCACGCAGCGCCTGCGCGCCAGCATGGACGCGATTGCCGTGGGCGCCGGCACCGTGCTGGCCGACGACCCGCGCCTCTCGGCCCGCGACGTCGTGCGATCGCGGCCGCTCACGCGGGTCGTCTTCGATCGCGGGCTGCGGACGCCGCCCACGGCGCGCCTCTTCACGGCGCCCCCGGCCGGGCCGGTGATAATACTCACGAGCACCGACGCGATGGCCACATCACCTCACGCGGTGGCGGCGCTCACGCACGCCGGCGCCGAGCTGGTGCCGGTGGCGTCGATCGAGGCCGGCTTGTCGGCGCTGGTCGCGCGGTCGGTCCACACGCTGCTGGTCGAAGGCGGAGCCCGGCTGCACCGCGCGTTCTGGGAGGCCGGGCGCGTCGATCGAGTGCACCTCGTCGTCGCGCCGCATCGCCTGGGCGCCGGCGCGGTGCCGATGTTCGATGGTTTGCCGGTGCCATGGTCGCGGTTCGAACGCGTGAGATCGACAGCATGTGGCGACGATGTCTGGATGGAGGCCGATGTTCACTGGGATCGTTGAGCAGGTCGGGACGCTGGTCGAAGTGAAGCCGATGGCCGGCGGCTTCCGCGTACGCGTCGCCACGAGCCTGGCGGGCGAGACGGCGCCCGGCGACAGCATCGCCGTGAACGGCGTGTGCCTGACGGCGCTCGTTGCCGCGGACGGCGAGGTCCATTTCGACATCGGCCCTGAAACCGCGCGAATCACCACCCTGGGCACGCTCGAGCGCGGGCAGACCGTGAATCTCGAACGGCCGTTGCGCGCCGACGCGCGGCTCGGCGGCCACTTCGTGCTCGGCCACGTCGACGGCGTGGGCCTCATCGAGGAACTGCGTCCCGAAGGCGACAGCCTCTGGATCACGGTCAGCTATCCGCCGGCTCTGGCGCCGCTGTTCATCCGCAAGGGCTCGGTGACGGTCGACGGCGTGAGCCTCACCGTGGCCGGGCTCGACGATCGCCGGTTCGACGTGATGATCGTGCCTTACACCCGCAGCCACACGACGCTCGGCGCCCGCGCCGTCGGCGACCGGGTGAACCTCGAATGCGACGTGCTCGGCAAGTACGTCCTGCGCGCGGCCGAAGTGGCCGCGTCCGAGTCGCGCCGCTGAACCCCATGGCCACGTCCCGCTCCCGCTCCTCGCAGTCGCGCCGTCCGGCGCTTACCCCCCGCGTCGCCACCGGCGCCCGTCGTGCGAAGGCCTCGCCCTTCGCCAGCATCGAGAGCGCCCTCGAGGTCATCCGCCGTGGCGGCATGGTGATCGTGGTCGACGACGAGGATCGCGAGAACGAAGGCGACCTGACGATCGCCGCCGAGAAGGTCACGCCCGAGGTGATCAACTTCATGATGACCGAGGGCCGCGGCCTCATCTGCATGCCGATGACGGCCGAGCGCCTCGACGCCCTCGAGATCCCGCTGCAGGTACCGGCGAATCGCAACACGACCACGTTCGATACGGCGTTCTGCGTCGGCATCGAGGCGCGGCGCGGCGTCACCACCGGCATCTCGGCGGCGGATCGCGCCCGCACGATCCTGACGGCGATCAACAAGCGGACGCGTCCCGACGATCTGGCGCGGCCCGGCCACGTGCTGCCGCTGCGCGCCCGAGATGGCGGCGTGCTGGTGCGCGCGGGGCAGACCGAGGCGGCGGTGGATCTGGCGCGCATCGCCGGCCTGTATCCCGCCGGCGTGATCTGCGAGATCGCCAAGGCCGACGGCACGATGGCGCGGGTGCCCGACCTCGTGAAGTTCGCGAAGCGCCACAAGCTGCCGCTCATCTCGGTGGCCGATCTCATCCGCTACCGGATGCGCACCGAGCAGCTCGTCACGCGCGTCGCGGAAGCGGACCTGCCGACCGTGCAGGGGCAGTTCCGCGTGCACGCGTTCGAGAGCCCGCTCGACAAGGAGACGCACGTCGCGCTCGTCTGCGGCGACATCGGCCACGGCAAGGACGTGCTGGTGCGCGTGCACTCGAAGTGCCTGACCGGCGACGTCTTCCACTCGACGCGGTGCGACTGCGGTCCGCAGTTCGACGCCGCCATGGCCCGCATCGCCGCCGAGGGCCGCGGCGTGCTCCTTTACCTGAACCAGGAGGGGCGGGGCATCGGGCTGGCCAACAAGATCAAGGCCTACGCCCTGCAGGATCGCGGCTTCGACACCGTCGAGGCGAACGAGCGTCTGGGCTTCAAGCCCGACCAGCGCGACTACGGCATTGGCGCCCAGATCCTGCGCGATCTGGGCATCCGCACGATGCGGCTCCTGACCAACAATCCCCGTAAATTCGTGGGGTTGCAGGGCTACGGCCTGGCGGTGGTGGCCTCCGAGCCGCTCGAAATCGCCCCGTCACCGACCACCCGGCGCTACCTGCGCACCAAGAAGGACAAGCTCGGTCACCGCCTGACCAAGGTTTGACCGACGGCCCCAACAGCCGGTAGGATAAGGGTTTGTGCCGAGCCCCGCTCGGCCGATCCATCTCCATGTTCGACGCGCTGGGCACCCGTCTACAAGACGTCTTTCAGTCACTGAGAGGCGAGGTCCGTCTCACCCCCGAGACGACCGAACGGGTGCTGCGCGAAATCCGGGTCGCCCTCATCGAGGCCGACGTCAACCTGCAGGTCGTGAAGGCCTTCGTGGATCGCGTCCGCGATCGCGCCGCGGGTCAGGACGTGCAGGGCTCGCTCAGCCCCGACCAGCAGGTCGTCAAGATCGTCCGCGACGAGCTGCTCAACCTGTTCGGCGATGCCAAGGGCGGCCTGAAGCCCGGCGGCCCGACGCCCAAGGTCGTGCTGATGCTCGGCCTGCAGGGCTCCGGCAAGACCACCACCACCGGCAAGCTCGCCCACATGCTCGTGAAGCAGGGCCGCTTCCCGCTGGTCGTCTCGACCGACGTGCGTCGTCCGGCCGCCATCGAGCAGCTGTCGGTCGTGGCGGGGAAGGCCGGTGTCCGGGTCTACAACCCGGCCGGCAATCTCGATCCGGTGTCGCGCGCGAAGGGCGCGATGCTCGAGGCGCGCAACACCGGCTGCGACGTCGTCATCGTCGACACCGCCGGCCGCCTGCACATCGACGACGAGCTGATGGCGGAACTGGTCGCCATCAAGGACACGGTGCAGCCGCACGACCTGCTCTACGTCGCCGACGCGATGACCGGGCAGGACGCCATCAAGAGCGCCGGCGAGTTCAATCGCCAGGTCGGCGTCACTGGCGTGGTGCTGTCGAAGATCGACGGCGACGCCCGCGGCGGCGCGGCGCTCTCGGTGGTGTCGGTCGTCGGCGTGCCCATCGCGTTCGTCGGCGCCGGCGAACGTCTCGAGGATCTCGACACCTTCCACGCCGATCGCTTCGTGTCGCGCCTGCTCGGCATGGGCGACGTGCTGTCGCTCATCGAGAAGGCCGAGGCCGTGGTGGATTCGTCCACCGCCGCCACCATCGAAGAGAAGATCCGGAAGAACACGTTCAGCCTCGCCGACTTCCGCGATCAGCTGCGCACCATCCGCCGGATGGGCCCGCTCGAACACATCATGAAGCTGCTGCCCGGCATGGGCCAGCTCAAGGACCTCGGCGCGCAGAAGCCCGACGAGAAGCAGCTGCGCCGCGTCGAGGCGATCATCAACTCGATGACGCCGGAAGAGCGCGAACACGCCGAAGTCATCGACGGCAGCCGCCGCAAGCGCATCGCGCTCGGCAGCGGCACGTCGGTGGAAGACGTCAACCGCCTGCTCAAGCAGTACAACGAGATGCGGAAGATGTTGAAGCTCGTGGGCCAGATGACCGGCGAAGCCGTCCCCGAGGCCCCGAAGAAGCGAAAGAAGAAGGGGCCGTTCAGCCTGATGCGCTAGCCGGGAAGGCCGGCTCGCTGGAAGAGGAACAACTATGCTCGTGATTCGCATGCGTCGTACGGGATCGAAGAAGCGTCCCCACTACCGGGTGGTCGTCACCGAGCGGCGGTCGCCGCGCGAGGGTGGGTTCATCGAGACCCTCGGCGTCTACAACCCGCGCACCAAGCCGGCCGTGGTCGCCGTCGACAAGGCGCGCATCGCCCACTGGATCTCGCAGGGCGCGCGTCCCTCCGACTCGGTGCGGACGCTGCTGGCCAGGCACATGACCCGCGATCTCGGCGCCGTGGCGCCGGTCGAGGCCGCGGCCACCGCGCCGCAGGCCTAGAGCGGAGCTCGATCGTGGCCGAACTGAAGACGCTCGTGGAGACGGTGGCGCGGGCGCTGGCCGACGAGCCCGACCAGATCTCGGTCGAGCAGGGCGAGCGGCGCGGCGGGCTGCACTTCGAGCTCCGCGTGGCGCCGGGCGACCTGGGCCGGATCATCGGACGGCAGGGGCGCACGGCGGCCGCGCTGCGGACGCTGCTGGCCGCGGCCGCAGACGTGGATGGACAGCGCATCCAACTCGACATCCGCGACAGCGCCGGGCAGCGGTAACGCGCCGGCGCCGTGGGACGACATGCTCCTCGTGGGCGTGGTCGCCCGCACGCAGGGGATCCGTGGAGAGGTCGTCGTGAACACGACGACCGACTTCGTGGAGGAACGGTTCGGTGAGGGCGGCCAGGTGTGGGGCCGGTCACCGGCGGGCGGCACGCCCGAGGCACTGCGGATCCGCACGTTCCGCATGCACCTGGGCCGGCCCGCCATCACGTTCGGCGACGTCGCGAACATCAACGACGCCGAGCGGTTCACCGGCTGGGAACTGCGCGTGCCGGAGTCGGCGCGCCAGGCGCTGCCGGCGCACGTGTACTACCAGCACGACCTCATCGGCTGCACGGTGGAAACCGGCGCCGGCGAGGTGGTGGGCACGGTGAAGGCGATCGACGGCGACGGCCAGGTGCGGCTCGTCGTCGCGGCGCCGCGGGGCGAGGTGCTGGTGCCGTTCACGCAGGCGTTCTGCGAGGTCGACCTGGCGGCGCGCCGCATCGTGATCCGGCCGCCCGAGGGGCTGCTGGAGATGAACGGCGACTGGCGGGCATGACCGCACGGGAGACGACGGTGGGTCCATTCGACGTCGTCACGATCTTCCCGGCGATGGTGGAAGCGGGCCTGGCCGACGGGGTCGTCGGACGGGCGCGGACCCGTGGACTGCTGGACATCGCGGTGCACGACCTCCGGAGCTTCACGACGGACAAGCATCACGTCGTGGACGACGTCGCCTTCGGCGGCGGCCCGGGGATGGTGATGAAGGCCGAGCCGTTCTACGTCGCCGTCGAGACCATCCGGCAGCGGCGGGGGGCTCCGGGGCGCGTGATTCTCACGTCGCCGGCGGGGCGGCGGTTCGACCAGGCGGCGGCGGAAACGATGGCCCGCGCGGGCGGGATCATCTGGCTGTGCGGCCGATACGAAGGCGTGGACGAGCGGCTGATCGAGGCGGTCGACGCCGAAGAGTGGTCGATCGGCGACTACGTGCTGAGCGGGGGCGAGCTGCCCGCGTTGGTGATGCTCGACGCGATCGCCCGGCTGGTGCCGGGGGTCGTGGGCGACGAACGGTCGGTCGAGAACGACTCGTTCTCGACGGGACAGCTGGACTTTCCGCATTACACGCGGCCGGCGGTCTGGCGGGAACGGGCGGTGCCGGAGGTGCTCCTGTCGGGGCATCACGGGGCCATCGAACAGTGGCGGCAGGCGATGGCCGCCGCGCGCACGCGGCAGCGGCGGCCGGATCTCACGGTCGGCGCGGCCGCGCGAGGGAAAGGGAAGGGCGAGGAACGATGAACGCAGTGGAGCTGATCGAAAAGGGCCAGGCGCTGACGCGTCCGGCGATGCAGTCGGGCGATACGGTCAAGGTGCACGTCCGGGTGAAGGAAGGCGACAAGGAGCGCATCCAGATCTTCGAGGGCATCGTGATCAACCTGCGCCGCGGCGGCACGCGGGCGTCGTTCACGGTGCGGAAGGTCTCGTTCGGCCAGGGCGTCGAGCGCATCTTCCCGCTGCACTCGCCGATCATCCAGAAGATCGAGGTGGTGCGCTCGGCCAAGGTGCGTCGCGCCAAGCTGTTCTACCTGCGCGACCTCAAGGGCAAGGCGGCGCGCATGAAGGAAGTGAAGAAGGCGAACTAGGCTGGCCGGGCGCGCGACCACGGCACCATGACGAAGGTGCGCGCCCGCCGGACGACGGAGAACCTCTACCGTCGGTTCGGCTTCAGCCTGATCGCCGGCGTCGACGAGGTGGGGCGCGGCTGCCTGGCCGGGCCCGTCCTGGCCGGCGCCGTCATCCTCCATCCCGACCGTCACATTCCCGGGCTCGCCGACTCGAAGCTGCTGTCGGCCGACGCCCGGGATGCGCTGTACGACGAGATCACGGCCCGGGCGCTCGCCTGGGCCGTCGGCAGCGCCGACCCCCGAGAAATCGACCGCGACAACATCCATCGCGCGTCGCTGCACGCCATGGCACGCGCCGTCGCCTCACTGGCGCCTCAGCCCGACCTCGTCCTGGTCGACGCCTTCCGGATCGAGGGCCTGCGGATGGCCCAGCGCGGCCTGGTGAAGGGCGATCGCACCTCGGCCGCCATCGCCGCCGCCTCGATTGTCGCCAAGGTGACGCGCGACCGACTGATGGACGACCTGCATCGGACCGATAGCCGGTATGGCTTCGATCGGCACAAGGGGTACGCCACCGCGGCGCACCTCGAGGCGGTCGCCAAGCATGGCTATTCCGAGGCGCACCGGCGGTCGTTCAGGCCGGCGACGCTGTTTGATACTCTGGACTGAGGGCGGACGACCGTGGCGCCATTCGATCGCGAAGGAGCTCTGAAGCGGGCCGAGAAGGCCCTGCGACTGGGCAAAGTGGACGCGGCCATCGAGGAATACCAGGCGCTCGTGCTGGCACAGCCGAGGGACTGGAACAGCGCCAACGCGCTGGGCGATCTCTTCGTGCGCGCCGGCCAGCTCGACAAGGGCGTCGAGCAGTACACGCGCATCGCCGACCACCTCGCCGACGAGGGCTTCTATCCGAAGGCCGCGGCCCTCTTCAAGAAGATCCTCAAGGTCAAGGCCAACGACGAGTACGCGCTGATCCGCTCGGGCGACGTCGCCGCGAAGCAGGGTCTGCTCGCCGACGCCAAGAACGCCTACCAGACCGTCTCCGACCGCCGCCGCAAGATCGGCAACATCCGCGGCGCCGCCGAGATGGCCGTGCGCCTCGGCACGCTCGATCCCGACGACTTCGCCGCCCGCTACACCGCGGCGCGCGCCGCCCGCGATCTCGGCGACACCGACACCGCGACGCGCGAGTTCCGCGCCGCCGCCGAGTGGTTCGCCAAGGAATCGCGGATCGACGAGGCGCGCGACGCCTATCGCGACCTGCTCGAACTCGATCCGACCGACGACGTCGCCCGCAGCCACGTGCTCGCCGCCGACATCGCCAGCGGCGAGTTCGCGCGCGCGCTCGCCTGGGCGTCGTCGCCGTCGGAGCTGCGCCAGCTCGCCGACGCGCTCACCGCCGCCGGTCAGCAGACCGAAGCGCTCGCCGTGCTCGCCCGTGTCGCCGACATGGACGCCAACGACGTCGAGGCGCGCGTCCAGCTGGTGAAGGCGTACGTCGCCAAGGGCGACCTGGCCACGGCCAAGCGGTATCTCACGCCCGACGTGGCGGGGAAGGACGCCACGCTGTGGATGGGCCTGGCCGACGCCGAGCTGCGCGCCGGTCATCTCGACGAGGGCAAGGCCGCGGTGCTGGCGGCGCTGTCCGCCGACCCGTCGCAGCGCGAAGCCGCGATCGCCATGGCGTGCCGCCTCGCTGAACAGGACGCCGACGCGGCGTACCCCGCGATCGAAGCGGTGGCCGACACCGCCGTGGCCGCCGGCGACTTCGCCGCCGCCGCCGCCGCGCTGCACGAGTTCGTCACCCGCGTGCGCCGCCACATCGTGTCGCTCATGCGGCTCGTCGAGATCTGCGTCGACGGCGGCCTCGAGGCCACGATGTATTCCGCGCAGGCGCAGCTGGCCGACGCGTATCTCGACGCCGGCCGCGGCCTCGAGGCGCGCATCATCAGCGAGGATCTCGTGGCCCGCGAGCCGTGGGACGCCGCCAACATCGCGCGCTTCCGCCGCGCCCTCGAGATGCTCGGCGAGCCCGATCCCGATGCCGTCATCGCCGATCGCCTGAGCGGCGACAGCCCGTTCATGGCCACCGACAAGCTCGACCTGAACGAAGGCGTGGTGTTCGACGATCCGGTCGAGATTCCCGATCCGGTCGCCACGTCGGCCTCCGACGAGATCGACTTGTCGGCGGCGCTCGACAACGCGGCCAGCGAGAAGAACGCCCGCGGCGCCAAGGGGAAGAAGGGCGTGAAGCCGGGCGATGCCATCATCGAGGCCGGCCGCGCGCAGGACGACAGCCTGGCGGCCGAACAGCTGCGCCTCGGTCTGACGTACCGCGACATGGGCATGACCGACGATGCCATCCAGGCGCTCGAGCTGGCGTCGCGTTCGTCGCGGCTGCGCTTCGAGGCGGCGTCGACGCTCGGCCGCCTCTACGTCGAGCGCGGCGATCGCGCCAGGGCGCTCGAGTGCTTCGAGCGTGCCGCCGAGGCGCCGGCCCCCACGCTCGAGGCCGGCCGCGGCCTGCTCTACGAGCTGGCGAGCGTGCTCGAGGACCTCGGCGAGACCAGCCGCGCCCTCGCGGTGTTTGGCGAGATCCAGGCCGACCAGCGCGGCTTCCGCGACGTGACCGCGCGCATCGAGCGGCTGAGCCGCACGGCGCAGGTGCGGGGATAACCGGCCGTTGCGGCGTCTGCTCGTCATCGCGCTGCTGATCGAGCTCGGGCTCCTGCTCGTCGTCGCGCCGTGGTCGGCGTACTGGGATCGGAACTACTTCGCCCAGTTCTCGCCCGCGGTGCAGGCGTTCATCACCAACAACTACGCGCGCGGCGCGGTCACCGGCCTCGGCGCCGTCAACCTGATGGCCGCGCTCGCCGACCTCGCGCAACTGCTGCGCGGCCGGCCGGCGGCGTGATCGCCGCGCTGCCGGCGGCGCGTCTCTGTCTCGTCACCGACCGGCGCCGTCTCGCGCGCGCGTGCGACGCGTCCGTCGACGACGCGTCGTCGCTGCTGGTCGCGCAGGCCCGCGCCGCCGGCGCCGCCGGCATCGGCACGATTCAGCTGCGCGAGCGCGATCTCGACGGCGACGCGCTGTACGCGCTGGCGGCGGCGATCCGCGCCGTCATCGGACCCGAGACGACGCTGCTCGTGAACGATCGCGCCGACGTCGCCGCGGCGGTGCGCGCCGGCGTGCACCTCCGCGAGTCGTCGATGCCGGCCGCGCGCGTGCGGATGGCGTTTCCTGCGCTGCGGCCCCTGTGGCGCGCCGTGCACGACGAGGCGGGCGTCGCGGCGGCAGGGGCGGTGGATGCGCTGGTGGCGGGCACGGTTCAGGCCACCGCGTCGAAGCCGGACGGCGGTGCTCGACTGGGCCCGGACGGGCTGCGGGCGATCGTCCACGCCGCGACGGCGCCGGTCTACGCGATCGGCGGACTGGCGGCGACGGACTGGCCGTGGCTGGCCCCGCTCGGCGTCCACGGTGTCGCCGCGATCGGCACGTTCCTGCCTCGTTCCGGCGAGTCCATCGCCGCCGCGATCGCCCGGGCCACGGCGTCGTGTGCGGTCGACGTTGACTGACCGCGATCGACCTCACTACGATCAGCGGAGCGCCGGCCGTTGCCGGCCCCGCCATCGTGTTCGACACCTCCGACGACTTCGGGCAGAGCTTGCGCACCGCGCGTGAATCGGCCGGCCGCACGCTGCGCGACCTGGCCGACACGACCAAGCTCGGCGTACGCACGCTCGAGGCGCTCGAGCGCAACCAGATCGATCGGCTGCCGCCCGGCATCTTCCGGCGATCGGTCGTGCGGGCCTACGCGCGCGAGATCGGCCTCGATCCCGAGGAGGCCGTGAAGGCGTTCCTCGAACGCCATCCCGACAGCCTGCCGCCGCCCGGCGTCACCCAGGGCCCGATCGCCGACGTGCCGGTGCGCGCGCGCGGCTGGACGTCCGTGGTGCTGACCGGCGTCGCCATCGGCGTGGTCGTGGCGCTCGTCGTGGCGGCCTACCTGCTGTGGCCGCGTCCGGTCGTGCGCGGCGGTGAGCTGTCCGGCTCCGGCATGGCGCCGCAGGCGCACGCACGGGTGGCACGCTGATGGACGTCGGACTGAAGACCCCGCTGATCGAGAACTTCCGCCGCGGGGATGCGCCCGTCGAGGTGCGCCTCGAGGCCGCCCTGGGCCGGCTGGCGCCGCGCGGCCAGGAGCAGCTGGCGCTGCTCGTGCTGCTCATCGACGACGACGACGCGACCGTGCGCGACGCCGCCCAGCAGACACTGGCCGCGCTGCCGAGCGAGGATGTCGCGGCCGTGCTGGCCCGCGCCGACACGCCCGTCGAGCTCGTCCGCTTCTTCGGCGATCGTGGTATCGCGCCGGTGCCCGGCGCGCGCACGTCAGCGACCGAGGACGAAGCGCCGCTGGTCGACACCGGCGAGAAGTGGGACACGGTGGACGAGGCGGCCGTCGAGGGCGAGGCGGCGTCGACGCTCTCGATCACGCAGCAGCTGCAGCAGATGGGCATCGTGGAGCGCGTGCGCGCCGCCATGAAGGGCACGCGCGAGATGCGCTCGATCCTGGTGCGCGATCCGAACAAGATGGTGTCGTCGGCGGTGCTGGCGTCGCCGAAGCTGACGCTGGCCGAGGTCGAGGCGTTCGCGAAGATGGCCAACGTCAGCGAAGACGTGCTGCGAGCCATCGGCCACAACCGCGCGTGGGTGAAGAGCTACGGGGTGGCGTCGTCGCTCACGCGCAACCCGAAAACGCCCGTCGCCCTGTCGCTGAACCTGCTGCAACGCCTCGTCGAGCGCGACGTGCGCGGGATCTCGATCGATCGCAACGTCCCCGAGCCGCTGCGCATGGCGGCGCGGCGGCGCCTGGTGAAGGGGCAGAACGGCTAACGGGCCGGACGGCGCGCCGGTCGCGCCGGCGCCTTGGCCGCGGGGCGGACCGCCGCCGCTGCTTTCACGCCCCATTCCGAGCGCATCTGTGCGAGGCCGTCCATGTAGACGGCGGCCCGCGCCCGCGTGTCTTCGTCGGGCAACGCCTTCAGCAGGTCGATGGCGCGATCGAGGTCGCGCAGGATGGTGGCCTTCGTCGCCTGGTAGTATAGGCGCTTGATGGCGTCGACGGGATCGCGGGAGTCGGTCATGACGTGTGCACCTCGAGCCCGCGCGGATCGACGGCGGCGTCGAGCACGCGCGCCCCGGCGGCCGTCCAGGCCTGCCGTACGGCGTCGCGGCGTTCGGGCGGCGTGAGCGCGAAGACGCAGCCACCGCCGCCGGCCCCGCAGACCTTGCCGCCCCAGGCGCCGGCGCCGATGGCGGTGTCGAGCAGGCGATCGATGTCGGGCGTGGAGACGCCCGGCGCCAGCCGCGTGCGTGTCGTCCACTCGTCGGCCAGGGCGCGTCCGGCGGCCGGCCAGTCGCCGGCCTCGAGCGCCGAGCGCATGCGCGCGGTGGCGGCGACGATCGCGTCGAACGCCGCCACCACGGCGGCGTCGCCGTCGATCCGGCGCTTGGTGATGTCCCAGTTGTTGATGCCGCTCTGGCGCGGGGCGCCGGTGTAGCAGACGACGAGCCGCGCCGACAGCGCGTCGGCGTCGACGGCGAGGGCCGTGCGGCGGGTGCCGAAGGCGTCCATCTCGAGCGAGGCGATGCCGCCATAGAGGGCGGGACGGTAGTCCTGCAGGCCTGTCGGCACCGCGATCACCTGCGCTTCGACGTTCTTGGCCACCTCGAGCAGCGCGTCGCCTTCGAGTGCCCGTCCGCTGTAGCGCGCAAGCGCCGCCGTGACCGCCACGTTGAGCGCCGACGATCCGGCGATGCCGGCGCCGGCCGGGGCGTCGCTGCGCGTCTCGATGGTGACGCCGCGAGCCCCGAAGGCCCAGGCGAGCTTGGCCAGCAGCGGCAGGGCGGTGTGCGTGGGCAGGTCGTCGTAGGCGAGCGGCCCCGTCGAGAGCCGCAGATCCTCGGACACGAGGACGACGCGGTCGTCGTCACGCGGCGTGATGCGCGCGGTGGTGCGGATGGTGAGGGCGGCGTTGAGCGTCTGGGCGCCGTGATGGAACAGGTAGAGCGGCCAGATGTCGATGGTGCCGCCGGCGAGATCCACACGAGTGGGCGCCGACGCGGTGACGGTCACGGCGGAATTATAATGTGGCCCACGCATGCCGGTGCCGCTTCGTCGACGGATCGGGTCGCTCCTCTTCGGGAGCCTGCCCGGTCACACGGTGCCCGCGGAACTCGCGGCGCTGGCTCGCGAGTTCGATCTCGGCGGCGTCACACTGTTCGCGCGCAACGTCGAATCGCCCGAGCAGGTACTCGATCTCGCGATCGGCATCGAGGCGCTCGGCATCGAGGCGCCGGCGTGGGTGGCGGTGGATCAGGAAGGCGGACGCGTCGCGCGCTTGAAGGCGCCGTTCACCGTCTGGCCGCCCGCCGCCACGCTCGGACGCACGCCAGACACGGCGCTCGCCGAGCGCTTCGCGCGGGCCCTCGCCACGGAGCTGCGGGCGGTCGGCGTCACGCTCGATTTCGCGCCCGTGCTCGACGTGCTGACGAACCGCGCGAATCCGGCGATTGGCGATCGCGCGCTGTCGGATGACGCCGCCCGCGTCGGCGCGCTCGGGGCGACGATCGTGCGGGCGCTCCAGGCCAGCGGCGTGGCCGCCTGCGGCAAGCATTTTCCCGGTCACGGCGACACCTCGGTCGATTCGCATCTCGACCTGCCGCTGGTCGAGCACGGACGCGATCGCTTGTCGCGCCTCGAATTCGAGCCGTTCCGTGCGGCGATCGCCGCCGACGTCGCCTGTCTGATGACCGCCCACGTGCTGGTGCCGGCGCTCGACGAGGATCGGCCGGCCACGCTGTCGCCGGCGATCGTCCCGATCCTCAAGCGCGACCTCGGCCACCAGGGCATGGTGGTGACCGACGATCTCGAGATGCTCGCGGTGGCCGCGCGCTGGACGCCGCCCGAGTCGGCGGTGATGGCGGTGACCGCGGGCTGCGACGGCGTGCTGGTGTGCAGCGGCAATCTCGACGTGCAGGCGGCGACGCTCGAGGCGCTCGTGAAGGCCGTGGAGTCGGGCGTGATTTCGCACGCGCGACTCGACGACGCCACGCGGCGCATCGCCCGCCAGAAGGCGCGCTTCCTCGCGGATCGGCCGCCGGCGCGCGAACGGCTGCGCCGGTGGAAGCAGGTGGTCGGCTGCGAGGAACATCAACTCGTGGCCGCGGAAATGGCGACATTCGCATGAGTCTCGACGAGACACGCACGAGTGCCGGGCGGCGGCGGCCGCGCCGGCTGCAGCCCGGGGATCGCGTGGCCCTGGTGGCGCCGGCGAGCCCGGTGCAGGCCGACGATCTGGCGCGTGGCGCCGACGAGCTGCGGCTGCTGGGGTTCGAGCCGGTGTGGGACGACCGCGTGCTGGCGCGTCACGGCTACGTCGCCGGGCCACCGACGGTGCGCGTCGCGCAGCTCGTCGACGCCTGGCGCGATCCATCCATTCGCGCGCTGGTCGCGGTGCGCGGTGGGTACGGCAGCCAGCAGTTGCTGCCGCATCTCGACCCGCGCTGGATGGGCCCCGACACAAAGGTGTTCGTCGGCTACAGCGACATCACCGCGCTGCTCGCGTGGCACGTCGGTCACGGCCTCGTGGCGTTCCACGGCCCGATGGCGGAGGGCCGCCTGGCCAGAGGCCCCGCGGCCTACGACCGCGCCTCGTTCCTCGCCGCGCTCACGCAGCCCGAGGCCATGGGCACGCTGTCGCCGCCGGGACTCGAGGTGTTTCGCGAGGGCGACGCGCACGGCGTGCTGATGGGCGGCACCGCCACGCAGCTGGCGGCGCTCCTCGGCACGCCGTTCGCGTGGGTGCCGCGCGAGCCGACGATCCTCTTCCTCGAAGACGTGGGCGAGCGTCCCTACCGCGTGGACCGGCTGATGACGCAGCTGCACCAGGCGGGCATGTTCCGCTACGTGAAGGGCATCGTGTTCGGCACCTTCCCGCGCTGCGACGAGTTCGGCGGCGGGCCGACGGCGCGCGGCGTGCTCCGCGATCTGTTCGCCGGTTTCCCTGGTCCGGTGGTCTTCGGCTTCCCCTCTGGGCACACGGACGGACCCACCTGGACGCTGCCGTTCGGCGTGTCGGCACGCCTCACGGCCGGGCCGCAGGGCGCGTCGCTGTCGATCGAGGAAGGGGCCGTGGCCTGATGGCGCGTCGCGTGCACTTCATCGGGATCTGCGGCACGGCGATGGGCACGCTGGCCGCGATGCTGCAGCGACGCGGCGACCTCGTGCAGGGCTCGGATGCGCACGTCTATCCGCCGATGAGCGATTTCCTGCGCGCCGAGGGCATCACGCTGCTCGACGGCTACGACGCCGATCACGTGCAGGGCGCGATCGACGTCGTGGTCGTGGGCAACGCCATCTCGCGCGGCAATCCCGAGCTCGAGGCCGTGCTCGACCGTTCGATCCGCTATGTGTCGCTGCCCGAGATGATCCGCGAGACGTTCCTGTGGGACGCCGACGCCGTGGTCATCGCCGGCACGCACGGCAAGACCACGACCACCGCCCTCACCGGCTGGGTGCTCACGGCCGGTGGCGCCGATCCGTCGGTGCTCGTCGGCGGCATCGCCCGGAACCTCGGCGACGGGCAGGGCGGCAGCTACCGCCTCGGACGCGGCCGCGCGTTCGTGATCGAAGGCGACGAGTACGACAGCGCCTACTTCGACAAGACCGCCAAGTTCCTGAAGTACCTGCCCGACATCGCCGTCGTGAACAACATCGAGTTCGATCACGCGGACATCTACGAGGATCTCGACGCCGTGCGGCTGGCCTTCCAGCGCCTGGTGCGGCTGGTGCCGCGACGCGGTCTGGTGCTGCTCGGCGCCGACAGTGCGGAGGCGGCGGCTCTGGCCCCGCTGGCCCATGCCCGCGTGCAGACCTTCGGCACCGCGCCGGGGCTCACCTGGCGCGCCACCGAGGTCGACATCGACGGCGCCGGCACGCGCTTCACGGTGGAGGGGCCCGACGGCCTGCGCGCCGACATGCGGGTGCCGCTGCTGGGCCTCCACAACGTCCGCAACGCGCTGGCCGCGATCGCCGTGGCGCACGACCACGGGCTTGGCGTCGACGCCATCCGCGAGGGGCTGGCGTCGTTCGCCGGCGTGAAGCGTCGCCTGGAAGTGGTGGGCGAGCGGCGGGGCATCCGCGTCTACGACGACTTCGCGCACCATCCCACGGCCGTCGCCGAGACGATCGCGGCGCTGCGGGCGGGACGACCGGGCCGCCGGGTGTGGGCGATCTTCGAGCCGCGGTCGGCGTCGTCGTGCCGGCGGGTGTTCCAGGACGATTTTGCCCGCGCGTTCGGCGGCGCCGATCAGGTGATCGTCGCGCCGGTGTTCCGCTCGACCCTGCCCGAGGATCAGCGGCTGTCGGTGCCGCAGCTCGTCGCCGACCTGACGACCGCCGGCGTCGCCGCCCGCGAGATCCCGTCGATCGAGGCGATCGTCGCCACCATCGCGACCGAAGCGCGCGAGGGCGACGACGTGCTCGTCATGTCGAACGGCGGCTTCGGCGGCATCCACGGCAAGCTGCTCGAGGCACTGGCGTGAGTCAGGCGTCGGTCCCGGCGCTGGCGCGTCCGCGGCTGCATTGGGCGGGCGACGCGCTCGTGCTGGTGGAGTTCGACGCCCGCATCGCGCCCGAGATCAACCGCCGGGCGGTGGCGCTGGCCGAGGCCATCACGGCGGCCCGCGTGCCCGGCGTGCGCGACGTGGTGCCCGCGTACTCGTCCGTGGGCGTGCATGTCGATCCGCTGCGGTTCGATGCCTCGGCGCTCGATGCCGTGATCTCGCACGACTGGGATCGGGCGACGACGCCGGACGACGCCGCGGCCCGCGTCGTCGAGATCCCGGTGTGCTATGGCGGCGCGTTCGGGCCGGACCTCGACGAGGTCGCCGCGTTCGCGCAGCTGTCGCCCGACCAGGTGATCGCGACGCACGCCGCCGGCACGTATCGCGTGTACATGCTCGGGTTCCTGCCCGGCTTCGCGTACCTCGGCGGCGTCGACGCCGCCATCGCGATGCCGCGTCGCGAGTCGCCGCGCACGGCCGTGCCGGTCGGCAGCGTGGGCATCGCCGGCGTGCAGACCGGCGTGTATCCCACCGAGTGTCCCGGAGGCTGGCGGCTCATCGGCCGCACGCCTGTCGCGATGTTCGATGTGGCGCGCGCGCAGCCGGCCCTGCTGCAGCCCGGCGATCGCGTCCGGTTCGTGCCGCTGGCGCACGATCGCTTCGACGAGGGTGGACCGGGGAGGCCGGCATGAGCGCCGCGTCGCTCACCATCCAGCGTCCCGGACTGCTCACCACCGTGCAGGATCTCGGCCGCTGGGGACACCAGGCGCTCGGCGTGCCGGTCGCGGGCGCCATGGACACGCGCTCGCTGCGGCAGGCGAACCTGCTCGTCGGCAACGACGACGGCGCCGCGGCGCTCGAGATCACGCTGCTTGGTCCGACGCTGCGTACGAGCCACGCGCTGACGGCCGCGGTCGCTGGCGCCAATCTGGAGCTGCGTGTCGATGGACGCCGCGTGCCCGTCGGGCGTGTCTTCACGGTGCCCGCTGGCGGTGAGCTGCAGATCGGCGGAGGCGCGCCCGGCAGCGGGGCGCGGGCGTATCTCGCCGTGGCCGGCGGGATCGACATCGCGGCGGTGCTCGGCAGTCGATCGACGCACCTCGTGAGCCGGATGGGGGGCCTCGCCGGGCGCTCGCTGGTGGCGGGCGACGTGCTGCCGATTGGCGCTTCTAGGCGTGACGCACCGCGCGGCGATGTGGTGGTGCCACCGGCTGTCGCGCCGGCCGGCGGCAGGCTGCGTGTGCTGCTCGGCCCCCAGGACGACTGGTTCGCGACGCCCACACTCGACACGTTCCTGGCGTCGACCTTCACGGTCTCGCCCCGCAGCGACCGCATGGGCTTTCGCCTCGAGGGGCCGCCGATCGCGGTCGCCCGGCAGGCCGAACTCGTCTCCGAGCCGGTCGCGTTCGGCGCGATTCAGGTTCCTTCGGGGGGCGCGCCGATCCTGCTGATGGCCGATCGCCAGACCGCGGGCGGCTATCCGAAGATCGCCACGGTGATCGCGGCGGATCTGCCATTGGCGGGGCTGCGCGCGCCGGGGTCGCCAGTGTGTTTCGCGGCCGGCACGCGCGCCGACGCGCGCGCGGCGCTGATCGCCCGCGAGCGCGAGATCGTGCGGCTGCTGCCGGAGGTGGCGGCGCGATGACGCCGTTCGAACAGGCGCTGCGGGCCGCGCTGCCGGATCTCGCGATCACCACGCAGGCGCCGCTGGCGCCGCTCACCACGTTCAAGGTCGGCGGGCCCGCCGACTGGCTCGTGGAGCCGACCAGCGGTGAGGCGCTGGTGCGCGTCGTGCAGCTGGCGCACGCGCATCGCGTGCCGCTCACCATGCTCGGCGGCGGGTCAAACGTACTCATCGCCGACCGCGGCATCCGCGGCGTGGTCGTGCGTCCGCGTGGCGGCACGCTGACGATGGTGGGCGAGGACATCGTCCGCGTCGATGCCGCCGTGACGATCAACGGCCTCGTGCGCTGGACGGTGGGACGCGGCCTGCAGGGCCTCGAGGCCTGGGCCGGCACGCCGGGCACGGTGGGCGGCGCCCTCTACGGGAACGCCCACTGGAAGGCGCAGAACATCGGCGACCTGGTCGAGAGCGTGCGGGTCTGTACGCGCGAAGGGCAGCTCCGTCAGGTGACGGCCGACCGGCTCGACTTCGCCTACGACCACAGCCGCCTGCAGCAGTCGGGCGAGATCGCGGTGTGGGCGGCGTTCCGCGTGCGCCCGGGCGGCGATCCCGAGGCGCTGCGCGCCGTCGCGCGCGAGTCGCTGGCGTTCCGCAAGCGCACGCAGCCGCTGGCCGCGCCGAGCGCCGGGTGCATCTTCCAGAATCCGCAGACGCCGCGCGACGTGGTGCCGGAGGGCATCCCGCCGTCGGCCGGGGCGCTGGTCGATCGCGCCGGCCTGAAGGGCCACGCCATCGGCGGCGCCCGCGTGTCGCCGACGCACGCGAACTTCATCGTCAACGACGGCACCGCCACGGCGCGCGACATTCGCGCGCTGGTCGAGCTGTGCCGCACCACCGTCCGCGAGCGCTTCGGCGTGGCGCTGCGCGACGAGATCGTCACGCTCGGCGCGTGGGAGTCCTGAGGCGCAGCGCATGTCCACTCTGATCATCGAAGGCGGCCACCGCCTGTCGGGCGTCGTCGACGTCGAGGGCAACAAGAACGCGGCGCTGCCGCTGATGGCCGCCACGCTGCTGACCCAGGACACGTGCGTGCTGCACAACGTGCCGCGCATCGCCGACGTCGACGTGATGGCGCGGCTGCTGCTCGACGTCGGCGCCGAGGTGGACGGCATCGGCAGCTCCACGTTGACGATCCGGTGTGCCGCGATCACCTCGCACGAGCCGGATCGCGCACTGGTCGGCCGGCTGCGCGGATCGGTGCTGTTGCTCGGACCGCTGCTGGCGCGCACCGGCAAGGCCTACATCGCACCGCCGGGCGGCGACTTCCCGGCGCGTCGCACCATCCGCACGCACCTCGACGCGCTCTCGGCCATGGGCGCCGTGGCGGTGGAAGGGCCGGGCCATCGTCTCGAAGCGCCGGACGGCCTGCGGCCCACGTCGATCTACCTCGACGAGGCGTCGGTCACCGGCACCGAAACGGCGCTGCTCGCCGCGGCGGCGGCGCCGGGCGTCTCCGAGATCCGCCACGCCGCGTGCGAACCCCACGTCGTCGAGGTGTGCGAGTTCCTGGCGGCGATGGGCGCCGGCATCACCGGCGCCGGGTCGCACACGATTCGCGTCGAAGGCGTGCCGCGACTCGGTGGCGCCACCCGCACGTTGTGGGGCGACTACATCGAAGCCGGCAGCTGGGCGGTCGTGGGCGCGATCACCGGCGGGGAGGTCGAGGTACGGGGCGCGCGCGCCGTCGACATGGAACCCCTGACCGCCGTCCTCCGCAAGCTGGGCGTCGCGTGCAGCCAGCGCGACGACGTGCTCACCGTGCCGCCGTCGACGCTGATCGGCGCCGGCCGGATCACCACGGGCCTCTGGCCGTCGTTTCCGAGCGATCTCATCAGCCTGGTCACGGTGCTGGCCACGCAGGCCGACGGCGCCACCCTCGTGCACGACTGGCTCTACGAGCTGCGGCTCTTCGCGCTCGAGCAGATGAGCGGCATGGGCGCGGACCTGTTCCTCTGCGATCCGCATCGCATCATCGTCACCGGCCCGGCGAAGCTGAAGGGGAAGACGCTCGACAGCCGCGACATCCGCTCGGGCATGGCGCTCATCGCCGCGGCGCTGGCGGCGAAGGGGCAGAGCCGCGTCGAGCCGCTGGAGACCGTGGAACGCGGCTACAGCCGGCTCGTGGAGCGCCTGCAGTCGCTCGGCGCGCACGTCGCCAAGGTGTGAGGCGGCGACTCGCGCCCGGGCTCTGAGCGGCGCCTAGCGGCCGCCAGGAGGCCGCGTGGGCGGCGGCGGCTTCAGGGGCGACGCGGTGCCGGGCGTGGGCGGCTGTGGACGCAGTACCGGCGCGCCAGGGGCCCCGGTCGTCGGCGCAGCGCCGCCCGCGCCATCGGTCGGCGGGCGCACGGGCGTCAGGCCAGGCGCGTCGATCACGGCGGCGGCGCCGGTGTCGCGCCCCACCTTGAAGGCGCGCACGTCGGCGTCGGTCAGATCCAGCACGCGCACGATGTGAGGCGTCAGCGTGAGGATGATATCGGTGGCCTGCGTCTCGGTGCGGTTGAAGGCGAACAGCCGGCCGATGACCGGGATGTCGACCAGGCCCGGAATGCCGGACGCGACGTGCCGTTCCTCGTCGCGGATCAGGCCGGCGAGCATGTTGGTCTCGCCGTCGCGCAGCCGGATGACCGTGTTGATCGAGCGGTTGCCGAACGTCGGCAGGCCGCCGAAGCCGCTGCCCGAGATGCTGCTCACCTCGATCTTCACCGCCAGCGACACGTCGTCGTCGTGGTGCATGCGCGGCGTGATGTCGATGTTGACGCCGATGTTCTCGTAGTTGAACGACGTGATCGGCTGCGTCTGCACGCCGCCGGCGGCGATCGGCGCGAAGGTGGTGACCGGCACCGGCACGCGCTCACCGAAGCGGGCCTGCGCGGCCGTGCCTTCCTGCGTGCGCAGCTGCGGGTTGGCGAGCGTGCGGGTGTTGGTATCGTTCTTGAGTAGCCGGTAGTACAGCCCCGGCAGGTTCGTGAGGAGCACGTCGGACGACGTGAGGCTGCGCAGATCGCGCAGCGTGAGGCCATCGCGCTGCACCGAGGCAGCGCCGTCGATGCCGGTGGGCGAGCTGGTGGGCGAAGCGATCTGCAGGCCGTAGTCCTGCAGGCGCGTGCGGTCCACTTCGAGCAGCTCGACGTCGATCACCACCTCGGGCCGGGCCTTGTCGATGGCCTGGATGATGCGGCCGGCGGCGGCGACGCGTTCGGGCGTGTCCTTGATGGTGATGGCGTTGGTGGCGGCCACCGGCGCCAGCCGGCGCGCATCGACCACGATGCGCAGCACGTCGACCGTTTCCTTGAGGTCGGCGTTGCTCAGGAAGAACGTGCGGACGATCTCTTCCTCGTACTCGCGGCGCTTGGCCGCGGTGTCCGGGATGACGATGACGGTGCGCGGCGAGGTGACGCGCCAGAAATTGCGGGTGGCGGCGCCCACCGCGTTCAGTGCCTCGGGCAGCGCCGTCTTGCGGAGGTCGATGCTGAGCGGCTGATCGCGGAACGCCGGGTCGAACACCACGCTGATGTCGGCGAAGCGGGCGATGGCGGTGTAGATGTCGCGGGTGCCGGCCTCGCGGAACACGAGCGAGTCGGGCAGCGTGACGCCGTCGGGCAGGTCGGTGCCGGGCAGCGGCGCGGCGAGGCTGTCGCGGATGAGGCCCTCGAGGGTGGTCTTGCCCCCGCGGTCGGAGGCCACCTGGGTGCGCATCTGCGCGCGCAGCGCCCGCAGCTCGTCCTGGATCTCACCGCTCGCGGGATTCAGCTCCGCGGCCAGCTGGTACTCGACCAGCGCTTCGTCGGTACGGGCGGTGGCGGCGTGACGGCGGGCCTTGGCGAAGTGGTCCTGCGCGGCGCGCAGCTTGGCGCGATCGAGCGACAGGCGCACGGTGCGGTCGTCGGGATGCTGGCGGGCGGCCTTGGTCCATTCCGCGACGGCGAGGTCGTAGTCCTGGCGCTGTTCGGCGAGGCGGGCGTTCTGCATCGCCCCGGTCGACGCGCAGGCCCCGAGCAGGGTGGCGGCCACGAGGCCGGCGGCGCCGAGCAGACGCGATGATCGACCGGATCCGCGGGTCATTGGGTCACGACGTCCACGCCCCTGGGGATGCGGAACTCGAACAGGCTATCGGGCGGGCGCCGGTTTTCCTTCAGGTCGGCGAAGCTGAAGGTCGACCGGCCGCCCTGGCGATCGAGGGCCACGAGCATGGTGATCTGGTAAGACGCCGGATCGACGCCGATGGCCAGCCACTCGAAGTCCGGGTCGGGCTTCCGGGCCACCAGCTTCAGGCCCAGGACACCGGCGGGCGCCCCGGGGATGGCCATCGCCGAGGCCTCGAAGTCGCGCACCAGGTTGGCGCGGCCGGTCAGGAAAAGGGCCGGCGTGGTGTCCGACCCGGTGGGCGCCGTGCTGACGATCACCTGCTTGTCGGCGGGGAAGTAGGCGTAGACCTTCTGGCCGTTCGAGACGAATTCCTTCTTTTCGGGGCGGGTATAGGTCCACTTCATGCGGCCGGGCCGCTTGATGACGAGCGTGCCCTCCTCGGTGGTCTTCGTCCGCAGGACGCCGCCCTCGTAGGTCTGCGTGAAGCGGCCCTCGAAGTCGGCCACCGTGTCGTAGCGGGCCTGCACCTTGCGGGCGATCTCGGCCGCGGCGGGCGCCTGCGCGTGGAGCAGGGCGGCGCCGGCGAGGACGACAGCCAGGGCCAGGAGGGCGGCGCGCGGAACCGCGGGGCGGATCACGCCCCCAGTATACGGGCCACGGCACTCGGAGTGGAAAGGGCGGGAAGCCCCGGGCACGAGGGGAAGATGGTGGACGGCAGGAGGATCGAACTCCTGACCTCCGCGTTGCGAACGCGGCGCTCTCCCAGCTGAGCTAGCCGCCCACGGTGCCCGACACGTCGTCGGCGAACGCCGACAACCCTCGAAGTGTAACACAGCCCCGTGGCCGTCTGGTCAGGCCAGCCACGCGTGCAGCGTGTACTCGGCCCGCACGTAGTGGAAGCCGACCGACTCATAGACGCGGATGACGGGGAAGTTCGAGATCTGCGTCTGGCACTCGGCCACGGCGCCTTGGCCGTGGGCCCACAGCGCCGAGTCGCGAATCAGGCTGGCGTAGGCGCCCGGGGCGTCGGGCCGGCAGGCGCCGAGCCCACCGCCGTAGATCGGCATCCCGATCGACGACGCCGGTTCGCGCTTGCGGTGCGCCAGATAGCCGATCACGCGACCGCTCGAGTCGCTCGACACCATCACCACGTCGGCCATCGCGCCGGTGAGACACTGACGCGCCCACACCTCGTAGAACGCATCGGCGCGATCGCGCGGCAGGTGCGGGTCGAGATGGAAGCGGCCGCGATAGCCCGCGTACGCCTGACGCGTGATGGCGAGGATGTCGTCGGTGTCGGCGGCCGTGGCCGGGCGCAGCGGGCCCACCGAGCGCACCTCGCGCACCGTGTCCTTGCCGGCGCGCAGGATGTAGGTGCCGAGCGCGTCCATGGTGCGGAACCCGTGCGCCTCCAGCGCCGCGAGCGATTCGAGATCGCCGACATCCACGCGCGCCGTGAGGTGACGCGACCCCTGCGCGCGCGCGGCACGGCAGGCGGCGTCGATGGCGGCGTCGCGTTCGCCGTGCGTCGTCTCTGGACGCACCAGCAGGTCCAGGCGGGCCATCGCCACGCCGAAGTAGGCGCTGTCCCACGGCAGCGGCCGCGTCACGACCGCGACCGCGAGATCGGGGGCGCCGAGCGCGACACTGGTCTCGCCGCTCGTCGCGAGTGCGTGATCGACCTCGGCGCGCAGAATCGCCGCCTGCTCGCGCCGGGAATAGGTGCGGTACTGGCGGTAGGCCTTGAACGGGTTGGCGGCGACGAGCGCATCGAGCGCCTCGCTCGGGACCTCGCGCAGAGGACGGGCGTTCGTCATGGCACGACCACGGTGACGGCGGGCGACGGCGCTCCCACGCCACAGGCGTTGCGTCCCGCGGCCTGGACGACGTATTGGCCGGCTGGCGCGGGCGCGGAAATGGCTGTCAGGCCGCCGACGTCGATCACGCCCAGAGCGTACACGCCAGGCGCGCGACCGACCCCCAGCAGGAACGACGTCGGTCCGGTGCCGGCCGCCGCCCCCCACGCCAGCGTGACGGTGCCTGTTGCCACCGTCGCGGTGAGCGTCGCCGGGCCGGGTGGGAGACACACCGGACCGACATCGATGACGAGGTCGGCGGTGGGCGCACTGACGCCGCCCGGGCCGCGGCTGCGCAGCCGCACGTGCTAGCGGCCCGGACCGACATCGGGGAACGTGAAGGGCGACGCCGGCAGCGTGAACCGGCCGACATCCGACCCGCCCGGCACCGTGCCGGCCTCCAGTTCGAACGCGGTCACGCCGCCGCCGGTCGGCGCGGCGGTCCAGGCCAGCGTCACCGCGTGACCCGCGACGGTGGCCGAGAGTGCCGCCGGGGGATCGGGCGGAGCGGCCTGCGTGGCCAGTGCCGCGACGGTGGCGGCGGCCTCGTTCAACTGCCGGGCGTTGTCCTGGACCGTCAGGCCCGTGGGGCCGCCGGATCCCGCCGGTTCGAGCACGACGCTGCTGGAGTAGTTCAGGATGCGCGGTGGCGCCCCCGGCACCGGATAGGCCATCAGCGTCCGCACGCGCGAATCCCGGTAGCCGCGGGCGTAGGGCACCGTGCTCACGACCGGATCCCCCGGCGCGTGATCGGCGCCGAAGTTGTGCCCGAGCTCGTGCGAGAACGACCACTGGCCGGCGAAGAGACACGCCTCCTCGGTGACGCTGTGGATCGCCGCCGGCGACGGGCCCAGCCACGCGGTGCCGCATCCGGTGTCGACATTGGCGCGGCCCGTGATCAAGGCCACGAGGTCGGCCCCGGTCTCGAGGCGGAGCTGCGCGACCGGATTGGCCATCGACCCGCCGGGGCTGATCTCGTACAGGTCGGTGGCGAGGCCGCCAAGCGACTCGAGGTACACGAGCGGGCGCGCCGCTGCCAGCCGCACGGTGGCGGCCACGCCACTGCGCTGGAAGGCGGTGTTGGTGGCGGCGACGCTGTTGGCGATCGACAGCTCGATGCCACCGGCCCCGCCCGCCCGATCCGCCGCCGCCGGTGTGTAGAGTACGAGCACGTCGACCACCGGCGCCGTCGACGATGGGGACGTCGGCGGCGGGCGCGTCGCGTCGATCGGCGCGACCACCAGCGCGTCGTCGGCGACCGGCGCGATGGCCAGTTCGCGAATGCGCACCAGGCCGGCTCCCACAGGATCGATCGCGTAGGCGCGGCCGCGTGCCTGCACGCGTCCCAGCAGGGCGTCGTCGCGCCACGTCAGCACGGCGATGCCCTCGGTGTCGCCCTCGACGGTGCCGCTCCACGAACGATGGCCGGCGTCGGCGCTCTCGACGCGTGCGCCGCGCAGCGACAGCACCACGTCGTCGAAGAGGTTCAGCCGGAAGGGCGCCGCGTCGCCGGCAGGTCGATCGGCCGCGTCAGCGAGCCAGCCACGCACCGGCCGCGCGACCCGTTCACGTGCCACCCCCGGGGCGACACGCGCGATGGCGGCGCGCGCTGCATCCGGCGCGGATTCGAAGAGCAGGTTGGACGGCTGCGCCATCGCGCTCGCGGTCTGCAGGCACAGCACCGCGAGGCCGGCGATCCACGAGCTACGGCACGCTGACCACGATGGCATTGGATTCGACGCTCGCGCCGCACGCGTTGGTCGCGACGACGCGCACGTAGTATGTGCCACGCGGCGCCGGTGCGGCGAGTGCGGTGGCGGTCGATCGTGTGGGATAGACGAGGACGTCGCTGCCGCCGGGCACGCTGCCCACGCGCAGCGTGTAACCGGTGGGCGCGGGGCCAGTCGCCGGCGCGGTCCACTGCAGCGTCACGATGCCGTTGGCCACCGACGACGTCAGCGCGGTGGGCGCGGCGGGCGCGCTGGTGCATGGTGTGACGGTGAGCAGCTGCTCGTTCGACGGCGCGCTCGTGCCGCAGACGTTGGTGGCCTGCACACGGACGTAGTACGCGCCGTACGGCACGCTCGCGGCGAACGCAGTGGGCGACACGGGCAGTGGCACGGCAGCGAGGTTCGCGAGGCCGGGCGCGGTGCCGGCGGTGACGACGTAGCCCTGCACGACACCGGCCGCCGGCGGCGTCCACTGCAGCAGCACGGCGGTGTCGTTCGACGATGCGGTGAACGACACCGGCGGCCCCGGCGCCACGCACGCGCCGACCGTCACCGACGTCTCGGGCGATGCGGTGCTCGTGCCCAACAGGTTCTGCGCCCGGGCGCGCAGATAGTAAGTGCCGGCCGGGACGTTGGCGACGGAGGTGGAGGTGGCCGGCGCGTTCACCACGAGCGAGCCGAGGTTGTAGACCCCCGCGACCGTGCCGGCGTCGATCAGGTACTTCTGCACGGCGCCCCCCGTGGCGGCGGGCGTCCAGCCAATCGTCACCGTCGACAGCGCGGCGGACGCGGTGATCGCCGTGGGCGCGTCGGGCGGCGCCACCGCGGCGGGAATGCCCTGATAGATCGAGGTGATGCCCTGGGCGTCGTCGCTGGTCAGGCCGCTGCCGTTGGCAGGACACGACCCGGGCGGGCCGGCCTGCATGATGGCCCCCGACGCGCTCGAATGCCCGAGGCCCAACGCGTGGCCGAGACCGTGGGTGAGAGCATCCTGGAAGCACCCGGCGCTGTTGGTCTGCGGTCCCGCGTCGTTCAGCACCACCGCGCCCTGCACGAATTTCTGGAACGTCTGGCCGTTCACCACGCGGAGGTCGGCGGTGGTGTAGTAGCCGCCGCCCACGGACCAGTCCGCGACGGTCCTGCACGGGTCGTTGTAGGCGACGGCGATGCGCCCGTTGCCGGTGAACGTGAACGGGCACTGCCCGGCGCCGAGTGACGCGCCGCCGTCGAGTAGATCGAGATCCATGCCGGTGCCTCGCCACAGGCCGATCGCGTCACCCACGTCGCTGGTGGCGCCGCTCCACGTGGCCGGCAGCGACGACGGATGGTCGACGAACACGGGCGTGCCGTCGTCCACCTGATGCCAGCGTGGAGGATAAGCGGTGCCGGTCGGGAGGTAGCTGAAGAGCGGCGTGCGGAGATCGGCGGCGGCGTACTCGGTCGGCACGGCCACGAAGCGGGTGGGGGCCGTGCGCGTGGCGGCCAACGCCTCCACACGCGATGTCAGTGACGTGCGGGTGTCGCCGATGGCGTCGCGCGCGCCGGTCGTGGTCGAGGTCGCGATGCGCCACGCGCCGTGCCCCAGAGCGCGCGTGTGCAGCGTGCCGTCGCGCGGCGACACCGCGAGGTCGAGCAGCATCTCGTCACCGCTGGCGAACACGGCCTGGTCGGCGATCCACAGGCCGACATCGCCGATCCGTCCGCCGAGTTGCTTCAGCACGATGCGCCGCGGCACGCCCACGCCAACCGACACCTCGTCGACATCGATCGTCACGTAGGTGAAGAGGGTGCGCGTGTCGTCCCATTGGGCGCGTGCGGCGCTGACGCGTCCGCGCAGCACGAGTCCGGGCGAGGAGGACTGCGCGTGCGCGCCGGTGAGGAGGACGAGCGAGAAGAGGAGACCGAGCCCGAGGCTCAGCCATGAAGGACGGCGTGCCATGCGTGCTCGCCAGCGTACACGGAAAAGGGCCGGCGCATCGCGCGCCGGCCCTTCACCTGTCGAGCTTGGAACGCCGTTACGGCTTGTAACCGGCGTCGAGATACGGCCCGAGCCAGAGCACCGCGCGAGCGCCGCCGTTGATCGTGGCCTGCGTCACTTCCGTCCAGTTCGGCGAGGGGGCGCTGCCGCAATGCCCACCGATGATGTCGAACAGGGCGACGTTGGCGGTGGCGGCCGTCGGGCCGGTGGTGGCGCCCTCGTCCTGCAGCGCGCTGCGGTTGTAGACGACGATGTCCTGCGACAAGCCCTGGTAGCCGCGCTTGACGTTCAGGCCCCAGCGGTTGTCGAGCGCGCGCAGCTCCTTCACCACCTCGAACATGAAGCGGTTGTTGCCGCCGGTGTCCACGCACGAGTTGCGCAGCAGGTCGGGACGACGGTTGGCGACGTTGGTGACGACGGTCTGCACGTAGTTCGGCACCGGCAGCAGCTGACCGGGCGCCGGATCCGCGGTGCGCGTGCCGGGCGCGGGTGCGCCGTTGAGGTTCACCGTGACCGTGCGCTGCGCCTGCGAGCCGCAGGAGAACGCGGTGGTGACCGCCAGGTCGTAGACACCGAGGTTCGGCAGAATGCCCGAGTTCGGACCCGTGCCGACGTAGCCGTAGTTGAAGCGGCCGGTGGCGAAGGTGAGCGGGAAGTTGGTGACCAGCACGCCGCCGTTCAGCGAGACGTTCAGCACGTTGCTCACGCCGGGCAGCGGCGTCCAGTTCAGGCTGAGCAACCCGCCGACGCCCTGCGCCGTGAAGTCGCTCAGCGCCGGATCGCACGCACCGCCCGCGGGCATGGTCACCACGACTTCCGGCGACGGAGCGCTGGGCACGTTGCCGGTCGCGTTCACCGCCACGGCGCGCACGTAGTAGGTGCCGGCCGGCACGCCGGCTGGGAAGCCCCAGCCCGCGTTGGTCACGTTCGACGTGTAGATCGTGGTGCCGGGCGTCACGCCGATCTGGATCTGGTAGAAGTCGGCGGCGTTGCCACCGACACCGGGCGTCCAGGTGGCGACGAGGCCGGTGCCGTTGCGCGCCACCTGCAGGTTGGTCGGCGCGGCAGGCGGCGACGGCACCTGGATGCGGATCTCGTTCGAGATCTCGTTGCCCGGCAGGGCGACGACGCGGAGGAAGAACGTGCCGTTCGGCGCGCCGACGCTGTACTGGGTCACGTTGCCGAGCGTGAGGCCGTTGAGATACGCGCCCGAGGCCACGCCGTAATCGAGGCGGTAGCCGGTGGCGCCGGCCGTGGCCGACCACGTGAACGTCACGTTGTTCCCGCTGATGGTGGGCACCGCCATCACGGGCGCCTGGGCGCTGGCGACTCCCGCGCTCAGGAGCCACGCCGCGGCGATCGCGGTGATGCTCCGAAGGACTCGTCCTGTCATTTCACTCTCCTCGTCGAACGGCCGTACACGGTCGCGCCTCGGCACTCTCGCACACGTGCCGCGTTGCTGATCCACGCCCTGACTGACAGTGGGGTTCACGCGGAGCGGGGGCCGGGATCGGTCCCCGCCAAACAGCGCAGGAGTGTACCACACGGCCCCGTGGAAAGGGCCGTGTGGTGAGGGTTATCTATCGAGGAAATCCGGCGGCCGTGTACGGCTGCAGCGTCCAGATCGCGTCGGCGCCGCCCACGCCGGTGACGTCGATCCAGGCGTCCGAGGGCGAGGAGCCGCAGTGGCCGGCGATGATGTCGAGCACGTAGATGTTGCGCGTGCCCTCATCGGCTTCCGACCCGAAGTTGTAGGTGAGGATGTCCTGCGACATGTCGCCGACGCGTCCCCGCTTCCAGTTCAGGCCCCAGCGCGTGTCTTCCTGACGCAGGCGCTGCACCACGCGGAACAGCCACGTGTTGTTGCCGCCGTTGGCGACGCAGGAGTTGTTGAGATCGGCGCGGTACTGCTGCGCCATCTGGGTGATCACCGCGGCGCGATTGGGCAGCGGCAGGCGCTGACCGGGCGGCGGGTTCGGCGTGCGGTTGCCGCCGGCCGGTGGACCGGCCACGGTGACGGCGACCTCCGCGGACGTGGCCGTCTGACCGCAGGCGTTGGCCGACACGACGCGCACGTAGTAGGTGCCGGCCGGCACCAGCGGATTCGCGACGCCGGTTTGCGACGCCGGCAGCGGCTGCGACAGCTGCGCCGCGCCACCGGGCGTGGCGGCGACGTCGAGACGGTAGCCGACGGCGCCGGGCACCGCGTTCCACGAGAGCACCACCGCCTGGCCGTTGACCTGCGGCGTGACGGTCACCGGCGCGATCGGGGCGCAGGGCGCCTGCGTGACGACAATCTGCACCTCGTTCGACGGCTGGCTCGGTCCGCCCGCGTTCAGCGCGACGAGGCGGCCGTAATAGATGCCCGGCGGCACGTTGGGAATGACGTTGGTGCCGGTGACCGCCAGCGGAATCGCCGCCTGGGCGGCGCCGGGCGCCACGCCCGCGACGAGCAGCAGACCCGTGAGCGGACCGGCAGGCAGCTGGGCCGTGAGCGTCACCGTGTTCCCGCTCACGCTGGCCACGAGGCCGGTTGGGGCGGCGGGCGGCGCCGCCGCTGTCGATACGACGACGCCCACCACGTTCGACGGGGCGCCGAGGCCACTGGCGTTCCGCGCGAACACGCGGAGGTAGTAGGTGCCCTGGGGCACGTTCGGCAGGGTGAAGCTGGTGAGCGGGCCCACCTCGTAGCCGGCGAGGGCCTGCACCGGGGTCACGCCGGCCTCGACGCGGTAGCCCGTGGCGCCGGCCACCGGCGTCCAGCTCGCCGAGACGGTCTGGCCACTGGCGCTCGCCGTCAACGTCGGCGCGCCGGGCACCTGGGCTACGGCAGGGGCCGCGACCGTCAGGCCGATCGCGAGCACGGAAAGCGAGAAGAGCAGTCGTCGGAGCATTGCGGATTCCTCAGGACGCGGGACCGGAACGAAACAAGTGCGAAGACGGTGCCATCTCAACGAATCGAGAGAACGCTCACATTTTCGTGCCCAGCGTCATGGGCGACGGGTCCGCGAGTGTCGTCGTTCGATACGCGCCTGACGAAATTGGCATACCTTCGCACGGCTGCACTGTGGGGTACTATCGGTTGATTCGCTCGATGCCACACCCCCGATCCGACGCCGCGCCCCGCTTCGATCTCGCCCTGCTCGGGATCCTGGCGGTGGCGCTGGCGCTGCGGGTGTGGCGGCTCGACGTGCCCTACGTCGACGCGCACAGCTGGCGGCAGGTGACCAACGCCGACATCGCCCGCCATTTCGCCACCTCGACGTTGGACCTGTTCCACCCGCAGGTGTCGTGGGGCGGCCGCGACGGTGTGGTCGGGATGGAGTTTCCACTGCTCCAGTGGATGACCGGCATCGTGTGGCGCGTCACGGGTGAGTCCGAGCCCATCGGCCGCCTCATCTCCGTGCTGTGGTCGGTGCTCGGCGTCGCCGCCATGTACGCCCTGGGACGTCGGTTGCTCGGCCGTGGTGGCGGACTCGCCGCGGCCGCGCTGATGGCGATCTCGCCGAGCGTCGTCTACTTCGGACGCACCCTGCTGTCCGACACGCCGATGCTCACCTGCATGATCGCGGCGGTGTGGCTCTGGGACGTGTGGTTCGACGAGCCGCGGCCTCTCGTCTTCGCGGCGGCGACGGCGTGCACGGCCCTGGCGGCGCTGGTGAAACTGCCGGCGATTCTCGTGCTGGCGCCCGTGGCGGGCGTGGCGCTGCGGCATCGCGGCTGGCGCGCCGTTGGCGATGGACGCCTGTGGGCCGGCGTGGCGCTGGTGCTGGCGGTCACCGCGGCGTGGTACTACCACGCCGACCGCATCTTTCTCGCCACCGGCCTGACGCAGGCGGTGTTCCGGCCATCGGGTACGTATCCGGCCGACATCGCGCCGGGCGTCACCTTCGTGTCGATCTCGCACTGGGTGACGGCGTCGCGCTTCTTCGCGATCGACACCTGGTCGCAGCTCGGCGACCGCTTCTGGCAGCTGCATCTGACGACCATCGGTGCGGTCGGCGCGCTGCTCGGTCTGTGGCTGGCGCCACGGGCCACGCGGCTGCCGATCGACCTGTGGGCCCTTGCCGGACTGGCGCTGTTTCTCGTGGCGCTCGAAGGGCAGTACTGGCACGAGTTCCACCAGCTTCCGATCCTGCCGCCGCTCTTCCTCTATTTCGGCGCGGCGGCCGGACCGCTCTTCGACGCCGAGTGGCGGGCCCGCTGGTTCCCGGGCTGGCGCGGCGGGGTCGCCCTTGCGCTCGTGCTCGCGATCGTCGTCTGGCAGATGGAACGCGCGTCTGGTGTCGTGCTGCACCTCTACCGTCCCGACAACCTGCAGTCCGGGTTCATCGGTGTGGGCGGGGCGATCCGCCAGGCGACCGAGGCCGACGCCACGCTCATCACGGTGGACTACGACGACGGCGGCGCCAACTCGCCGATGCTGCTGTACTACGCGCACCGGCAGGGATGGAGCTTCGACATCCACTCGATCTCGCCGGCGGTGCTCGAGGCGCTGCGCACGCGGCGTCACGCCGCCTACTTCGCCACCACCACCTGGCACGAACTGGCCGACAACCAGCCCGAAGTGGCGCGGTATCTGACGACGCGTGGCAAGGAGCTCCCGCTCGAGGGCGCGCCCTCGACGGTGCGCCTGTTCGATCTGCGCACGGCGCGCTGAGGCGGCGGTCGGGCCGTTGCAGGGCTGTCGAGCCCGGCCGATATACTGAACAGACCCATGTCACCTGAACATCGCAAGATCGGCGTCCTCACGGGCGGCGGAGACGCCCCCGGCCTGAACGCCGTCATCCGCGCCGTCGTCAAGGCCGGCAGCAACGCCGGCATCGAGGTCTACGGGCTCGAAGACAGCTTCGACGGCCTGCTCGATCTGCAGCGGATGAAGCCGATGACGCCGCGCGACGTCACCGGCATCCTGCGCCTGGGCGGCACGATTCTCGGCACCACGAATCGCGGCAACCCGTTCGAGTACCCGACCGAGTCGGGCAAGGCCGACTACTCCGACCGCGTCGTCGAGAACTTCCAGAAGGCCGGTCTCGACGCGCTCGTCGTCATCGGCGGCGACGGCACGCTGGCCATCGCGCACCAGTTCTACCTGAAGGGCATCCCGGTGGTGGGTGTGCCCAAGACGATCGACAACGACATCGTCGGCACGACCAGCTGCTTCGGCTTCGACACCGCGGTGACCTTCGCCGCCGACGCCATCGACCGGCTCCACACGACCGCGCAGTCGCACAAACGCGTGATGGTGGTGGAGGTGATGGGCCGCTACGCCGGCTGGATCGCGCTCCACGCCGGCATGGCCGGCGGCGCCGACGTTATTCTGATCCCCGAGATTCCGTACGACATCGACAAGGTGGCGCAGCACATCCTGCGACGCGACGAATGGGGCGCCCGCTTCAGCATCGTCGTGGTGGCCGAGGGCGCGCAACCGCGCGGCGGCTCGCGTATCGTGAAGACGGCGGCCAAGCCCGGCGTCGTCGAGCGCCTCGGCGGCATCGGCGAGCAGCTCACCGCGGCGCTGCAGGAGATGACGGGGAAGGAATCGCGCAGCGTGGTGCTCGGGCACCTGCAGCGCGGCGGATCGCCGACGTCGTTCGATCGCGTGCTGGCGACGCGCTTCGGCGCCAAGGCGGTGGAGCTGGTGCGTCGTGGCGTCTACGGCCGCATGGTGGCCAACAACCCGCCCGACATCGTGCACATCCCGCTGTCGGACGTGGTGGGGCGCACCAAGACGGTGCCGCTCGATTACGACCTGGTGACGGCGGCGCGGGCCATCGGCGTGTCGCTCGGCGACTGACGCCGCCACGGCCGCGACGCCGCGCCCTCAGCGCGGCGTGTGCAGCACCTGGAGGTACTTCAGCGCGCCGCCGGTGTTGAAGAGCACCACCGACTCGTCCGGCTTCATCACCCCGCGCTCGCGCAGGATGCGCGTGGCCGACAGCGCCGCCGCGCCCTCGGGCGCCGCCGAAATGCCTTCGAGGCGTCCGATGGTGACCATGTCGTCGATCATGGCGCGGTCGGTCACCATCACCGCCGTGCCGCCGCTCTCGCGAATGGCGCGCAACACGAGGAAGTCGCCGATCGCCTTCGGCACGCGGAGGCCGTGGGCCTCGGTGTCTGGATCCACCCACATCTCGGCGCGTTCGGTGCCCTCGTCGAACGCCTTGACGATCGGCGCGCAGCCCGTGGGCTGCACCGTGACCATCTTCGGGCGCTTCGACCCGATCCAGCCCATGGCCTCCATCTCGTCGAAGGCCTTCCACATGCCGACCATGCCGGTGCCGCCGCCGGTGGGATAGATCACCCAGTCGGGCAGCTCCCAGTCGAGCTGTTCCGCCAGCTCGTAGCCCATCGTCTTCTTGCCTTCGGCGCGATACGGCTCCTTCAGCGTCGAGACGTCGTACCAGCCGAGCTCCTTCGACTTGGCGGTGGCCATCTTGCCGCAGTCGGTGATGAGCCCGTCGACCAGCGTGATCTGCGCGTCGTACAGCCGGCACTCGTCGATGAACGGCTGCTTGGCGTCGCGCGGCATGAAGATCTCGCAGCGCACGCCGGCGGCGGCGGCGTAGGCGGCCGCGGCGTTGCCGGCATTGCCGGCGGTGGGCAGGGTGACGGTGGTGGCGCCGAGCGCCTTGGCGCGGGTGAGAGCGGCCGACTGGCCACGCGCCTTGAACGAGTTGGTGGGGTTGAACGACTCGTCCTTGATGTAGAGCCGTTCCATGCCGAGCACGTCGGCGAGGCGGCAGCACCGCAGCAGCGGCGTGAAGCCTTCACCAAGCGTGATCGGCTGCTCGCCGGGGAAGAGCGGCAGCATCTCGCGATACCGCCACATGTTCGGCACACGGCCGGCGAGCGAGTCGCGCGACCAGGTCTTCGCCCGCGCCATGTCGTAGCGCGCCAGCAGGGGCATGCCGCACGACGGGCACGTGTGATGCCGTTCGCGGGCGTCGAACGGCCCCGCTCCGCACGGCACGCTGCATTCCAGGTGGCTGAAAAACATGGCGGCGGGGGAGCCTCGTCTCTCGGAAGTGTTACCGGCCCAGGAGCTCCTCGTCCTTCTTCTTCTGGAGCTCATCGATGGCGCGGATGGCACTGTCGGTGATTTTCTGCACCTCGTCAAGTCCCCGCTTCTCGTCGTCCTCGGAGATGACGTGGTCCTTCAGCATCTTCTTCAGCTTGTCGTTGGCGTCGCGGCGCACGGTACGCACGTGATTGCGTCCTTCTTCCGCCGCCTTGTGCACGTGCTTCGACAGGTCCTTGCGGCGTTCCTCGGTGAGCGGCGGAATCGGAATGCGGATCACCTTGCCGTCGCTGGCGGGGTTCAGGCCGAGGTCCGACGTGCGGATCGCCTTCTCGAGGCTGGCCATCGTGCTCGGATCGAACGGCTGCGCGACGATCATCGACGGTTCCGGGATCGACAACGTGGCGATCTGGTTGAGCGGCAGCTTGCTGCCGTAGGCCTCGACCATGATGTTCTCGAGCAGGCCGGTGCTGGCGCGGCCGGTGCGCACGCCGGCGAGCTCGCGCCGCACGTGCTCGACCTGGCCGTCCATGCGCTTGCGCGCCTCGCCGTACAGTCCCTTCAGATCGTTGACGTCCATCGTTGTGTCTCGTCTAGCGCGAAACCATGCGAGCCGCTAGCCGCTAGTCGCTAGCCGCTGATCGGGCCTCAACCCGTGACGGTGGTGCCGACGGGCTCGCCGCTCACGACGCGCCGCACGTTGCCCGGCGTGCGCAGGTTGAAGACGACGATCGGCAGTTTGTTGTCCATGCACAGCGAGATCGCCGTGGCGTCCATCACCTGCAGGCGATCCTGCAGCACCTGCAGGTACGAGATGCGTTCGTAGCGGGTGGCCGCCGGATCCTTCACCGGATCCGCCGTGTAGATGCCGTCGACCTTGGTGGCCTTCAGGATCACGTCGGCCTTCACCTCCATCGCCCGCAGCGCCGCCGCGGTGTCGGTGGTGAAGTAGGGGTTGCCGGTGCCGGCGGCGAAGACCACCACGCGGCCCTTCTCGAGATGGCGGATGGCGCGGCGGCGGATGAAGGGCTCGGCCACGGCCCGCATCTCGATAGCCGACAGCACGCGCGTCGGCACGCCCTGCGCTTCGAGCGCGTCCTGCAGGGCCAGCGCGTTCATGACCGTCGCCAGCATGCCCATGTAGTCGGCGGCCGACCGATCCATCCCGCGGGCGCTGGCGGCGACGCCGCGGAAGATGTTGCCGCCGCCGATCACGATCGCGGTCTGCACGCCGAGCGACTGGATGTCGGCGATCTCGGAGGCGATGCGGGTGGCGACGTTCGGATCGATGCCGTAAGCGCCGTCGCCCATGAGGGCTTCGCCCGACAACTTCAGCAGGACACGGGTGTAGCGCTGGGGCGCGGACGACTCGGCAGGCGTGGACGACATCTCAGGCGGGCATTATAGGCCAGCGGCGCGCCGAACGAACGGCGCGCCGCGGTGAGGCACACGGAACTACTCGGCGAGTTCGCCGAGCTTGAAACGCACGAAGCGCGTGACGGTGATGTTCTCGCCGGTCTTCGCGGTGGCCGCCTGCAGCATCTGCTGCACGGTCACGTTGGGATCGCGCACCGACGGCTGGTCGAGCAGGCACACCTGCGAGTAGAAGCTCCCGAGCTTGCCGTCGACGATCTTGTCGACCACGTTCGCCGGCTTGCCCGAGCCCGCGAACTGGGCGCGGTAGATGTCCTTCTCCTTCTCGAGGTCGGCGGCCGGCACCTGCTCGCGGCTGACGTAGCGCGGATCGGCAGCGGCGATGTGCATCGCGATTTCCTTGGCCAGCGCCTGGAAGTCGTCGGTGCGGGCCACGAAGTCGGTCTCGCAGTTCACCTCGACCAGCACGCCGACCTTGCCGCCCATGTGGATGTAGTGGCCGACGACGCCTTCCTTGGTGGCGCGGCCGGCGCGCTTGGTGGCGCTGGCGACGCCCTTCTTGCGCAGGATCTCGATCGCCTTCTCCATGTCGCCATTCGACTCGGCGAGCGCGCTCTTGCAGTCCATCATGCCGGCGCCGGTCTTGTCGCGCAGCTGCTTCACCATCTCTGCCGTGATTGCCATCGAAGTCTCCATCGCGGCGCCCGCGGCGCCGTCACGCCGTCATCGCGGCGCAGTACAAGAAAACGCCGGCCGGAGATCCGCTCCAGGCCGGCGCAAGAAACACTCGAGCCTGACGAGCGGGCTAGGCCGTCGGCGCCGGCGCTTCGGCTCGCTGCGGACGGCGGATGGCCGCCGGACGCACCGTGCGCGACGCCTCGTCGGCCGCGGCCTGTTCGGCATCGGCCGCCGCCTGGTCGGCGCGGCGCGACTCGCGTTCCGTCTGGCCCTCGAGCACGACGTCGGCGACGCGGGCCGCGAAGAGCTTGATCGAGCGCAGGGCGTCGTCGTTGCCGGGGATCACGAAGTCGACTTCGTCGGGATCACAGTTCGTGTCGACGATGCCGATCACCGGAATCTTCAGCTTGCGCGCCTCGTCGACCGCGATCTTCTCCTTGCGGGTGTCGACCACGAAGAGGGCATCGGGCAGCCGCGACATGTTGCGGATGCCATCGAGGTTCTTCTGCAGCTTGCGCTTCTCCTTCTCGGCCCGGGCGATCTCCTTCTTGGGCATGAAGTCGTAGCGGCCGTCGGTCGCCATCGCCTCGAGATCGCGCAGGCGCGCGATGCTGCGCTGGATGGTGGAGAAGTTGGTCAGCAGGCCGCCGAGCCAGCGCTCGTTGATGTAGTACATCCCGCAGCGGGCGGCTTCGGTCGCGATCACGTCCTGCGCCTGGCGCTTGGTGCCGACGAAGAGGATCGTCTTGTCCTCGGCCGCCAGCTTGCGGACGTAGCCTTCCGCTTCGCGGAACAGCTTCACCGTCTTGCCGAGGTCGAGGATGTAGATGCCGCTGCGCTCGCCGAAGATGTAGGGCTTCATCTTCGGGTTCCAGCGCTTCGTCTGGTGACCGAAATGCACGCCTGCTTCGAGCAGGTCCTTCATCGCGAGTGGGGTCAAGGTTGCTCCGTCCATCGGTTCCGCCTAGCGCTTGCTGAACTGGAACCGCTTGCGGGCTCCGGCCAGACCGTACTTCTTGCGTTCCTTCGCGCGCGCGTCGCGCGTGAGGAGGCCGTCCTTCTTGAGCTTGCCGCGCAGTTCGAGGTCGAACGAGCAGAGGGCGCGGGAGATGCCGAGGCGCACCGCGCCGGCCTGACCGGCGACGCCGCCGCCGGAAACCGTGCAGAGGATGTCGAACTTCTCGGCCGTCTCGGTGAGGAGCAGCGGCTGCTTCACCGTGCCGCGCAGCGACTCGGTGGGGAAGAAGTCCGCGAACTCGCGGTGATTCACGGTAATCGCGCCCGAACCGGGCCGCAGGAAGACGCGCGCGGCCGCGGTCTTGCGCCGACCGGTCGCGTAGTACTGGGAAGCCGCCACGTTATGCCACCTCGAACGAAGTCGGTTGCTGGGCCGCGTGGGGATGCGTCGCGGCAGCGTAGACCTTGAGTTTTCCGTACATCGCATCCCCGAGCGCCGTCTTCGGCAGCATGCCGCGGACGGCCTCTTCCACCAGGCGCTCCGGCCGGCGCTGACGGACGACCTTCGCGCGTTCCTCGCGCACGCCGCCTTCGTAGCCCGAGTGCGTGCGGTAGAACTTCTGATCTTCCTTGCGCCCCGTGAGCTTGACCTTCGCGGCGTTCACGATGACGACGTGGTCGCCCGTGTCGATGAACGGCGTGTAGATCGCCTTGTGCTTGCCCTGGAGCATTTTCGCCGCGGCCGTAGCGACGCGCCCGAGCACCTTGCCTTCGGCGTCGATCACGTGCCACTTGCGCGCCACCGTCTTGGGTGTCGCCACGTACGTTCGCATCGTTTCAGTACCCTTCCAGCGTTTGCCTTGTCACGGCAAACCCAGATGATACGGGGAATTCCGGACGTCGGTCAAGCCTCAAACGCCCGGAACGGCGTCGCGCGCATGACGACGGGCACCCGGCGGCCGTCGGAAATCCGGCGAGCCGCAATTTACCCAGTTGGAATCAGCTCGACCTATGGTTGAGGCGGCTGAACGCGCTCCAGCTAGCTTCCTGATCGGGTGCCCCCGATCCGGATCCCTGTGGTTCCGGCAGATCTGAGGCGCCTGTGCCGAAAGTGGATGACTGCGTGTCGTCATTCATCCGTGACGCGTGCACCGTGTCGCGGTACCTCAGTGTTCACCCATCTACATGCACCGTTCGCTACCGCGTTCGCCTAGCCTTCCGTTGACGGCCGTGCCCTATTCGGGCACGATTAGGCGCTCGCTATGAAAAGAAGAAAGCCAAAGACGGAACGAAAAGAGGAGCAAGTGCGCGTGCTCGTTACCGCGGCCCAGAAGCGCGAGATGGCGGACGCCGCATCTCGGACTGGCCAAGGGCTTGCCACCTGGCTTCGCGCTGCGGGACTGCGCGAAGCAGAGAGACTGCGCCAGCGATGAGCACGCTAGGACGACTGGCGGATTCGTGGTCCGGGAGTGCCTGGCAGAGCGAGAGCACGCTCCACCAGCTCGCGCCCTATATTGGAAAGACGAAGTCGTCGATGGCAGCGGCGCTCGTCCAGGCTCACCCGCTCCCGGAGACCTTGTCTACGATCCGTTTGCTGGTTGCGGCACTTTTGCATTTGAGGCATGGCGTGCCGGCCGCGGCGTCATCGCGAACGACGTCAGCCCCTACGCACGGTTGCTGACCAGAAGCAAGCTGCTGCCGTACCGCGCGCTGGAGGATGCCCTCGCCGATCTGCGAGTCATGGACTCGAAGGTTGCGCAGTCTGTCGAGCGCGTCGATCTGCGGACGGTGCCCCCATGGGTGCGCGCGTTTTTCCACCAAGACACGCTCAGGGAGACACTGGCCTGGACCTCCATTCTGAAGAAGGAGCGACGCTGGTTCTTGCTGGCTTGCTTGATGGGGATCCTCCACCACCAGCGACCGGGGTTCTTGTCGTATCCGAGCAGCCACACGGTGCCGTACCTGCGAATCAAGAAGTTCCCGGCTGCGAAGCACCCGGAGCTGTACGCGTATCGCAGTGTCGCTGACAGGCTCGAGGCCAAGGTCCGTCGCGCGTTCAGGAGGGTACCAAAGCTTGACTTCTCACTGGAGAGACGCTGCCTGGGGGGGCGCGCCGAACTCCAGCAGGTTGGCGCGTCAATCGATGCCATCCTGACCAGCCCTCCTTACATGCGCCAACTCGACTATGGACGCGACAATCGACTGAGGCTGTGGTTCCTGGGCTGCGACGACTGGAAGGCGCTCGACGGCGTGGTGTCCCCCCGCGAGAAAGAGTTTCTTGCGTTGATGGGGCGCTGTCTGAAGCGCTGGCGGGGACTCCTCAAAGCGAATGGGTACTGTGTTCTCGTGGTCGGCGACACTTGCACTCGCGAGCGTCGAGAGAATCTTCCAAACGTTGTCGGACAGATCGCTAAGGAGGCAGGCTACGTCTTGGCGTCGCAGCACGCCGATGCCATACCGAATGAACGTCGTGTTCGTCGCGGGATCGTGGGCAGTTCGTCCGAAACCATACTCGTGCTTCGCAACACCAAGCTTCGAGGCGTCCCGTCGAAGTAGGGAGACTCATGCAGCAACTCTTCAGCACGCGCAACTATAGTGTTAGAGATTTCGAGGAGTGGGACGAACGCAAGGAGTTGGTTCTCGCGCCAAAATTTCAGCGGCGAGACGTGTGGAATCCTCGCGCGAAGTCGTACCTGATCGATACGATCGTCCGCGGCAAGCCGATCCCAAAGCTGTATATGCGCCAGAGCGTCGTGCCCAAGGGCCGGCGTACAACGCGGGAGATCGTTGATGGCCAGCAGCGTCTACGGGCGGTCCTTAGCTTTATCAAAGACGGCTTCAAGATCAGCCGTGCTCATCACAAAGAATTTGGTGGCCTGACGTTCAGCGAATTGGACACGGCGACTCAGAAGGACATCTTGAAGTACGAGTTCGTAGTCGATCTCCTTCAGGACATGCCCGACCGGGAGGTGTATGACCTCTTCGCTCGGATCAACACCTTCTCTGAGCGGCTGAAGCCTCAGGAGTTGCGGAACGCCAAATTCTTCGGCGACTTCAAGTCGTGCGTGTACGAACTGGCCATCACCTTTAACGAGTTTGTTGAGGCCTACAGCGTGTTCACGCCGAAACAGGTACTGCGCATGGCGGAAGCCGAGTTCATCTCTGAGCTCCTGCTGGCAATGCAGGAGGGGCCTCGCGAAGGTAAGAAATCTGTTATCGACAAGGCCTATTCGGATTATGACGACACGTTCCCGAACAGGGAGCGGCACGAGAAGCGATTTGTGGAAGTGGTCGACACGATCGGCACCATCGGAGGCGCGGAGCTAACGACCCTTCGCTTTCGATCCGCAAAGCTCCTCTACCCGCTGTTTTGCGCCGTATATCACATGAAGTTCGCAATGCCACGCGTCCAAGCGCCAAGACAAGCTTTAAAGGCGACAGACTATCCCAAGCTCAAAGCGGTGCTCGAGGAACTGAACGACTTGATTGAAGAGGTTGAAGACGGAACGCGAAAGCCGACCGACGAGCAGCGGAAGTTCTACGAGGCACAGGATACGCACTGGGTGCACACTTCCAGCCGACTGTCGCTCACGCAATACCTCTGCAGGAAGTTTGTGGCCGCTCTGAGCTAGCTGGATCGTGGCCGATAGACATCTGGACATCCTCGGGCGCTTTCAACGAACCGTCCGTGATTGCCGGAGGTTCGCGGATGACGCTCGCAGTTGGGCGCAGAAGGGAGGGGCGCCGCGCATCTCCGTGGAACGGCGGGACTCGATCGTCGAGATGGCGTTCTTGCGCGGTTTCCTCGGATGGGAGAACTTTCTTGAAGATGCCTTCGTGCTTCATATGCTAGGTAGACGTCCCAGGCGGAGCCCGCGTCTCCACCGCTACGCCTTACCGCCCGATCGAGTGGCCGCGCTGGAGTTCAGCTCGGCTGGACGAGGGTACGCGAAGTGGGACAGCGCCCCAGAGGTGATCAGGCGCGCCAAACAGTTTTTTCGAGATGGCAAACCTTACGTCGACCCGCTCAACCTCAAGCTCAATACCCTGGAGGACATTCGCGTCATCAGAAATGCCGTTGCCCACCGGTCTGGGACAGCCTTCAACAAATTCGAGACCGTCGCGAGAAACGAGCTGAAGGGAGTGCTTCCGCCGGGACTGACAGTCGGCGGATTCCTCAATCTGACGAAGCCTGGCACCACGCCACCCGAGTCTTTTCTTGAGTTCTATCTCGGCACGCTCCAACTCGTCGCCGAGAAGATCATCGGGCCGTAAGAGCGCTCTGCGCCGGCTGTCAGGCGTGTCGACCTAGCCGTCCAATCAAGTAGCGATATGAGGGGCGCTCGTCGCCGATCGTCACCCAGTACACGCTTTCCGTCTCGGCCGGTTTGCCCTCGACCAAGTGAACGCGCTCTCTGAGCTCGATGCGGTTCCCGGTGGACGGGTGGACTGAATAGACGCCCGTGTCGGCCACTTTGTAGGTACGCTTGGGACTTCGAATCCTCGCAGCAAGCCGGTCACGGAGGATATCCCGCTTGTTCGGCGCCTCTCCGCGACGCTCGATCTCGCAGAGGTCGTGAAGGGCCGCCAGCACCCCGTACCAAAACGGCCCGTCGAGGCTCGTGTCGATCGGAAGGTTGTCCGGAATGTGGAGTGTCTCGGCGAAGTCCCTCCTGGCTCGGTCGATGGCGTCGGGAACACTATCCGGTGGCGGGTCGCCCGGCAGCCAACTGTCGATGACTGCTAGCAGAGCCGCCCGCAAGGCCTCCTGAAACCTGCCGTCGAGTGCCGGCGGTCTGGATGGCCATCGGCCGGCCCCGGCCTGGGCCCGGATGACTGTTGCCCCGAGGTCCTCGATCGCGGCGATCGTGCCGCCAAGCTCCTCTGGACATGGCGCGTACGGCAGCACGACTACAAGTACGTGCTGCGGGCTGTCAGCACGATCGGTCGCGCCCTCAAGCATCTGCACTGCCACTGTCGGATGAGCTTCCAGCCTGAATCCACCACTGCGAGCCATGCGCAGCACTAGCAGGTGAGCCCTATCGCCGAGGTGCTTCTCAAGGTCGCGTCGGAGCGCCTCCAGACCTCCAACCACGATGACCGCGGACGCCATGCGTAGTCGCCGCGAGCTACGATCGGAGCCGGAGAATCCTCTCCACGGCCGAAAGCGGCACGAGAAGCTGCCTGAGCTCGGCGTCTTCTAGCGCCTCGACGACCCGCAACAGCTGTGCTCGGAGATCTGACGCCGGGCTGTTCGGTTGCAGGGGTTCTGGAACGACACCGCCGTCGGCCGTGTGCGCGGTGGGCGTCGCGACCGCCAGCTGGGCGGGGAGGTGCTTCAGCGCGGCGACGTCGATGTTGTTGGCCTTGGCCCAATCGACGATATGGTCGTCAACCTTCTTGGCTCGGAAGCGTCTCCAAGCGTCGCCGTGGGGGCCGAGCGAAGCCGCGAAAGCCGCGTTGATGGAGCTGTCGAACGGTACCTCGATGAAGTGGCGCGCGACCCGTTTGTGCACCTCGGAGATCAGAGGGGCCTTATCGAGGAACTCCCGCAGCCAAGTACCTTGCTCAGCTGCGGTTGCGAACTGAATCTCGACGAAGGCCGGGTCCTTGGTTACTCGGTCCACGACGGCGGGCTGAGGACGCGCGCCCGAGCCAGTCGAGAAATGAACGACCTCGTGCTCGTGTCGGTGATAGAAGCGGCGTCGAACCGGATCGGGATTCACGAACGCGGTCCACACTTCGGGGCGGTACCACACCCTGGCCGTCTCGTTCGGAGCTGTCGAATGGCCTTCAGCGTCAGCGCGCAACGAAACCCGAATGTCGCCCGGGCCTGCCGGACGTTGAACGGAAACTAGGTCGGCGTTGGCCGCGAGGAAGTGCGAGAGCCGCGGCAGAAGGCCGTGCCGAGCGTCCACCGGAAGCCCCAAGCGCTCGCCCAGCACTTGCGTAAGGCGAACCTTGAGCTTTGCGCCCAGCTGCGGACCGTTTTCCCTGAGGATGTCTGCCAGGATTTGGCGGGCGAGCTGAGTCCGCTCGTCGGTCGGAATCGACATTTGCACTCCTATGGTTACGGAAAGGGTTTCGGTTAATATCCGAAATCACCTTCCCGATGCCTGTTGGGTGCTTCTAGCCGATTCCTCGTCGTGATTCTCACGGCAACCCTTTGGCCGGAGAAACCTCATTGGCGAGGACTCAGTCCCAGTGAAGGCCTGAACTTGAGGCGGTTCACTGAGCGTGCCGCGTAGACTTGTCTACCGGCATTACCAAGAAGCTTCGCACAGGACGCTTGACGGGTCAAGCCGGGCGCGGCCTCTGCCGCCAACCTGAACATTATGCACGGGATTTCCCGCTCTGAATCTCTTGAGCCGATGGGCTGAGCGGCTTACACTGC
>JAXLRB010000025.1:0-61752 GCA_046331325.1 Vicinamibacterales bacterium
GCGCAGCCGCATGAGCCCGCTGCTCGCCTCGCCCATGTCCTGGATGTCCTCCTTGAAGCGGCGCGACGAGTTCACCGTGCCGAGCTGCCCCGTGGAGTCGATCACCACGGCCACGGCGTCGGCGGCGCCGGTGGTGACGCCGCGGATGCCGAGCGCGAAGAACCGGCTCGGGGCGCCGGGCGAGCCGATGCGGGTCGTGTTCGACTCGGGGCCGCCAGGGCCACCGCTGTTCCAGCCGATGTAGATGTTGCGGTCGCCGCTCGAGCTGAAGCCGGCGCCCGAGCCCACCACGGTGTTGTAGTTACCTCCCGACGGGAACGCCTGGTTGCCGATCACCACGTTGTCGTGGGCGTTGGTGGAGCTGGTGAGCGCACTGGTGCCGATCACGACGTTGCGGCCCACGTCGGTGTTCAGCGCCGCCAGCGCCTGATCGCCGATGGCGACGTTTCCGCTCGACACGCCGCTCGTCGTGCCGAGCGCGTTCACGCCGAGCGCCGTGCCCTGGATGTTGTGCATGAATGGCAGGCCGCCCTTGCGCAGGCCGCCGGCGATGTTGATGTCGCCGTTGTTCTGCACCTGGAACTTCGAGGCGCTGCCGATCATGAAGTTGATCGAGCCGCCGGAGGCGATGTTGTTGATGCGGTACTCGTGCGTGGCGTTGTTGAAGCCCTGGAACTGGCCAAGCGCGCCGTTCTGGTCGTAGAACAGCATGCCGGAGTACGACGCCGCGCCCGAGCCCAGGTTCTGCACGGCGTAGCCGGTCACCGAGCCGCTGGCGTCGTTGAACGTCACGTGCATCGTGTCGAGAGGGGAGGTGTTGCCGATGCCGAGCTTGTTGTTCAACTGGAACACGTTCGAGTTCACGAGATCGGTCTGGCTGGTGAACATGCCCAGGTAGAAGGGCGACCCGTTGTTCACGAGCGGCGTGCTCGCGGTGGCACTGGCCACGGACTTCGTGGCCGGGCTCGAGGCCGCGCCGCCCGCGGACGAGGCGCGCAGGAAGGCCGACGCCGGCAGGCCGCCGAGCGTGTCAGCGTCCGAGGCGCGCAGCGCGTAGGGCACGCTGGTGAGCGGCACGCGCGCGGCGCCGTCGGGCGCGTCGGCGAAGCGCACCTGGAGCCAGCGCTGGCCGCCACCCGCCAGCACGGACGCGCCGAGGCCCTCGGCATGGCCGGCGCCGACGAACACCGTGTAGTGGCCGGTGGCGTCCACGGCCACCAGCTGCGTTTCCTCCCAGAGCGGCGTGCCGCCCTCGGCCGCGTCGAAGATCGCGAGGGTGGCGCTTCGCACCGAGGGGGCGCCCGTGCTACCGGCCAACCCGTCGAACCGCACGACCCCCGGCACCAACGGCGCGTCCTGCGCGGTGGCCTCGCCGGCGACGCCCATCGCCGCCACCAGAGCCCCCACGACACACAGACCCCACGGCAGTCGCTTCCGCATCACGGCCTCCTTGGCGTTGCGGGCGCCCGGGCGGTGCGCCCGACTCGCAACAGGTCGGAAAGCGGAAAGACGGGCCGGACCGGGTCAGCAGGTCCGGAAGAAATGCCGGCGCCGGGCCTACTGGCCGGCGGACGGGGTGAGGCCCGCCTTCGTCAGGATGGCCGACAGCACCGACGCCGTGCGCACCAGGGGCAGGTTGCTGACGTAGAAGTGCTTGACGCCCAGTGAAACCAGCGTACGGATCGAGCGGGCGCAGATGTCGACGGGGGTCAGGCCCTCGGCGAACTCGGCGAGCAGGCCCTCGACCGGCACGGGCAGGAACTGGCTGAGCGTCTTCAGCGTGGCCGGCTTGGCGCTGCGGTAATAGAACACGCCGAACACGCCGGGCGCGTCCACCCCCTGCCGATTCGCCTCGCGCAGGAACGCCTCCACCTGGCCGGCGCCGTGATGCGAGACGATCTGGGTGAGGTAAAAGTCCGCGGTGAACGTGCCGTCGGTGAGGAAGGCCACCTGACGCGCCGCATCCTGCGCCGGATTGGCCCAGCCGCCGAGCGGCAGATCCGTGTGCCGCTCGCGAATGAGCTGCCGCAACCGCCAGGCGTGCTCGACCACGCGCGGCCGGCCGACGTGCTTGTCGCCGCCGAGCACCACCAGCGACGAGAAGCCGTAGTCGACCACCTGATCGGCGTAGGCCAGGCAGAAGTCGATCGAGTGCTTGGTGGTCAGGAACGGGATGACCTTGCTGCGCGGCACGTCGTCGCCCAGATTGGTGACGAGGTGGCGCAGGTTGTTCTCTTCCTGGGCGCCGACGGCGCTGTCGGTGACCATCACGCGCACGTCCTGGCGCACCAGGCCCTTGATGGCGTGATACGTGTCGATCCACGCGTCGATGCCGGCCGCCGATTCCAGTTCCGCGCGCGGGGGCCGCAGTTCGACCGAGATGACGTGCGGCTGCTCTTTCAGCGCCGCGAGCAAGACGCGATCTCCAAGCGTTCAGTATAGCCGCCGTACACCACGACGGCCGGAGACGCCCATTGCGGGCGCCCCCGGCCGCTCGTCCCGTCGCGTGGTGCTTACGGCACGATGAGCTGCACTTCTTCCGACGCTTCACCCAGGCCCGCGCCGTTCACCGCACGCACGCGGATGTAGTACGCCCCGGCCGGCACGTTCGGCGCCGTGAGGGTGGTGCCGGCGAGCGGCACCCGCGCGATGTCGCTCAGGCCCGGGCCGGTGCCGGCTTCGAGCACGTAGCCGGCCGCGGCGACGCCGGTGAGCGGCGCGCTCCAGGTGAACGTCACCGCGCTGCCGTTCACCGTCGTGGTGAGATCCTCTGGCGCGCCCGGCGGCATCGTCGCGCCGCCCACGCCGAGCACCACGTCGTTGGTCGCCTCGCTCGCACCGCAGGCGCTGATCGCGCGCACGCGCACTTCGAACACGCCCGGAGGCGCCGGCGCCGAGAAGGTCGTCGTGCCAGCCGGCACCAGCGTCGAGAAGAACGAGCCGACACCGAAGGGATTCGCGGCCACCTTGTAGCCCGTCACGCCAGGCGTGACGCTCTCGGTCCAGGTGATGGTCACGGTGCCGCCGTTCACGACCGCCTCGAGATCGGTCGGCGGCTCGGGATTCGCCGCGCACGTCGACGGACCGACCACGAGCTCCACTTCGTTCGACGCCGGTCCGATGCCGCCCGCCGACACCGCGCGCACGCGCAGGTAGTAGGTGCCGGGCGGCACGCCGCTGGCGTCGAAGAAGAGATCGTCCACGCGGAACGCGGTGATCACGTCGTTGGCGCCCGAGGTCGATCCCACCTCGAGCAGGTAGAAGCGCGGTTCGGCGCCATGCAGCGGCGGACCCCATTCCACGCCCACCTGGCCGCCGTTCGTGAAGGTGTGCAGGTTGGTCGGAGCGCCCGGACGTCCGGGAACGCCGGCGCGCGGATAGAAGGCCACGCGGCCCACCGGATCGAACTCCTGATCGTCGAGATCGGGCAGCGCCTCGCCGCCGGCGAGCACGCCTTCGAGGCGCGCGTCGAGCGTGTGCACGAGGCCGTACCACTTCGGCCGCCACGGCAGCAGATACGGCTCGGCATTCACCGCGGCCGCCAGCACCGACGCCAGGCGAGGCCGCACGACGTTGTCGACGGTGCGGAACGCGCCGCCGAGGAACACGTACGGGCCGTCGCGGCGCACCACGTGCACGTCGCGATCGGGATTCGGCTGCCACGCGGTGGCCACGGCCGGTGCAGCGTGTCCGAGCGCCGCCACGTGCGCGCGCGGCACGCCGGCGATCGACGTGAAGCCGCCGCCCGCGTAGAGCAGGCCGTTCGACACGTGCACCGAGCGCACGAGCGCGTCGGGTGCCGGCGCCCAGGTGGCATCGAGCGCGCCGGTCGCGCGATCGAGGCGTCCGAGATACGGCATCGACCCACCGCCGAGCGTGGTGAAGCGGCCGCCCACGTAGAGCACGTTCTGATTCGCGTCGAGCGTGAGCACGCGGTCGTTGGTCGTGCCGGGATTGAAGCCCGCCAGGGCCGCGCCGCTCGCGCCGTCGAACGCGGCGATGCGGCTGCGCGCCTGCCCGCCGGCCGTGGCGAAGTCGCCCCCGGCGTAGATCGTCGTGACGTTCGACGAGTCCGTCACGCTCGTGAGGGCCAGCACGTCGGCATCGGCGCCGGGATTCCACGAGGCGAGCGTGCGCGTCGGCAGGTCGAACGCCGCCAGGCGATCGCGCGACTGGCCGGCGATCGTCGTGAAGGCGCCGCCGACGTAGACGCGCCGATCGCGCGCGACGGTCAGCGACAGCACGGCGCCGTTGGGCGCCGGACGCCACGGCAGCAGGCGGCCGGTGTCGAGGTCGACGGCCGCGAGGTTGCGGCGCGCATGGGCGCCGAGTGCCTCGAAGGATCCGCCGAGGGCCACGTTGGCCGCCGCCGACGCGATCACGCGCACCGGGTCGTTGGTGGCGGGATGCCACACGGTGAGCCGGCCCGTCGTGAGATCGACCGCCGCGGTGTGCAGGCGCAGCTTGCCGCCCACGTTCAGGAACTCGCCGCCCATGTAGAGCGTGGTGCCCGACACCGAGAAGGCGAGCACGGCGTCGTCGGCGTTGGGATCCCACGCCTGCAGCGCGCCGGTCTGCGCGTGCACGGCGCCGGCGTGATTGCGCGCCGCGCCGGCGAGCTGCGTGAAGCGACCGCCCACGTAGAGCACGTCGCCGACCAGCGCCAGCGCCGTCACCGCGTCGCTCGCGCCGGGATTCCACGCGGTCGCGAGCCCGGTGGTGGCGTCGATCTGCGCGAGGAACGCGCGCGTCGATCCGCCGGTGTTGCTGAACGCGCCGCCGACGAAGATGCCGCCAGGCGCCGGCACGATCTCGCGCACGGTGCCGTCAGCACCGGGATTCCACGGCAGCACCGTGTCGTTCGTCGTGTTGTAGGCCGCGAGGCGCGAACGGCCCTGGCCACCGAAGGTCGCGAAGTCGCCGCCGGCGTAGAGCGTCGTGCCCGACGCCGCGAGCGTGGTGACGATGGCATCCGCACCGGCCGCGCCGGTGCTCTTCAGCACGCCGGTGGCCGCGTCGAACGCCGCGAAGTTCACACGCGCGGCTGGCAGCAGCGGCCTGGGCCGCTGCCGGCCTGCGTGAACTCGCCGCCGACGTACAACGTCCCGCCTACCACGGCCAGCGCCAGCACGCGGCCGTTCACGCGGCCGTTCCACGATGGATCGAGCCGTCCGTTCGCGAGGATGTGCGCGATCTGCGGCTGCCGGGAATCGCCGACGAAGGTGAAGTTGCCGCCCACGAACCAGCCGCCGGCGCCGTCGGGCACCACCGCGTTCACGTTCCCGTGCACGCGCACCGCGCGCAGCGCGCGCTGGCTGGTGACGGGCGACGTCACGGCGAAGCCGCCGGTGACGTTGTGCCGCGCCGCCACCGCGTTGAAGCGACCGCCCACGATCGCGATGTGTCCGGCCCGCGCCACCGTGTGCACGGTGCCGCCGAACGCCCAGTTGAGCGCATTGCCGGGTCGATGTTGCGCCCCTGCGCCGACGGCCGTCGCCGCCACGAGAACGGCCGCCAGTACGGCCGTCCAGCCTCGTCGCCTCACACTCATACGCGCCTCCTCACGGTCTTGCATCGCAGGGCCGGGCGGGGAGCAGCCGGCTTCCGTGAGGCTTAGACCTGAGCGGTGCGCGAAGGTTGAATCAGCGGCTCACTGACACGTGCGCGTGCCGCAGCGCGCCACGCGGAGCGTGCCGCTGGCGGTGTCCTGATAGGCGATGAGCGGAAGGCCGTCGGGAGCGATGACGAGACTCGTGCCGCCGCCCACGGTGGCTGTCGGATCGGCGAGCACGCCGTTGATGGTGCGGCCCGTGCACGACACGTTCCCGCAATGCGCCACGCGCAAAGTGCCCGTGCTGATGTCCATGTGGCTCACCACCGGCAGGCCATCGGCGCCGATACGCAGCGACGTGGCGAAACCGGCGTCGCCCGGAGGGTTGTCGAGCGTCAACGAGGTCAGCCCGGTGGTGCAGATGGCATTGCCGCAGTGCGTGACGCGCAGCGCGCCCAGCGTGGCGTCGCGGTGCGCGATGAGCGGGAAGCCGTCGGTGCCGATGGCGATCGACGAGTGCGTGCCGACCGCGTTCGCCGGGTCGTCGGCGTTGGTGGAGGCGTCGGCGGTGGAGCACGCGACCGTCGCGCAGTGCGTGACGCGCAGGGCGCCGGCGGTCGAGTCCTGGTGACTGATTACGGCGCGGCCGTCGGCGCCGATGGCGATCGACGTGTTGGTGCCGACGGCGTTCACGGGATTGTCGATGGTGGCGGAGGTATTGCCGCTCGTGCAGGCCGCATTGCCGCAATGCGTGACGCGGAGCGCGCCGTTGGTGGCGTCGCGATGGCTGACGATCGGGAAGCCGTCGGCACCGATGGCGAGCGACGTGTACTCGCCCACCGCCAGGCCGACTGGATCGTCGACGTTGAGCGACGTCGCGGCCGTGCACGCGACGTTGCTGCAATGCGTCACGCGCAGTGCCGCCGCCGACAGGTCGAGATGCGCGATGACGGCGAAGCCGTCGCCGCCGATGGCGATCGACGAGTAGCGGCCGACCGAATCCGCCGGATCGTCGACCAGGGTCGACACGTTGTCCTGCGTGCACTGAAGGTTGCCGCAGTGCGTCACGCGCAGTGCCGCCGCCGTGGCGTCGAAGTGGCTGATGATCGGCAGGCCGTCGACGCCGATGGCCGCCGAGGCATAGGCGCCCACCGTGTTCCCGGAGGCATCGTCGTCGGCGGTGGTCACGCCGTTGCTGCACACGACCGTGCCGTCGCCGTTCACGCCGCGCATCGCCTGGCCTTCGGCGCACACGCCGGTGACGCGCGACTGTGCCAGCGTGCCGATGACGCCCGGCGCCAGATTCGACGCGGTCACGGCCCCCAGGCCCAGTTGCGCCGTGCCGACGGCACCCGCCGCGAGCTGGGCGGTGCCCACCGCCCCCGGGGCCAGCTGCGCGGCACCGACCGCGCCCGGCGCGATGTGCACCGTGCCGACCGCACCCGGCGCCAGCTGCGCGCCGCCGACCGCGCCTGGCGCGAGCAGGACCGAGGTGATCGATCCGGGGGCGATGGGCCCGCCGGCCACCGTCGGCAGCGGGCGCGGGTTACCGCCCGTGCGCGCACCGAACGCGAACGCGCCGCTGTTGCCGGCACTGTCGCTCCACGAGCCACTCAGGCTCGCGACGCTGATGCGGGCGTCGACCTGCACGCCGCGTCCGCCGGGCACCGTGACCACATGCAGGCCGAATCCGATGGAACCGTCGGGGTTGGGCACCAGCGTCCCGACGAGCGGCGCTCGCTGCGGCGCGCCGCACTGATCGTCGAAGCCCTGGGCGGTGTAGAGCGCGCCCTGCTGCGTCACCGCCAGCGTGACCACGTTGCAGAACGGCTGCAACTGCCAGGTGAACATGCCGAGCGATTGCGCCGATGCCGACGCTGCCATCACCACTGCCGCGCCGACGATCGCCACGACCCGCACTCTCGTCATTCGTCCGTCTCCCGGGCCCCCAAGCGGGGCCATACCGACTAGCGCGACCCGGGCGGTGACTCGATCAGGGGTGAGGCGGTGGCGGGACGTCCACCACGCCCGCCCGCCCCTGCGCGAATGTGCGCAGCGATCGGTTCGACTCCGATACCCGCCGGCCTCGCTCCCGGCCTATGCTGTGGGGCGCGCCTGCCACGGCTGGGCGCGACTGGACCGTATGAACGACCGCTCAGCCGATCAGCGCCTGCTCATCGTCGACGACGACCAGATGATCGGGGCCCTCGTGGCCCGCATCGCCAACCGCGCCGGCTACCAGACCATGCAGGTGGCGACGAGCGACGACTTCCTGGAACGCGTGCGCGCGTGGGGGCCGACGCACATCATCGTCGACCTCCAGATGCCGGTCGTGGACGGGCTGGAGCTGCTGTCGCAGCTCGCTTCCGATCAGAGCACGGCGCGGATCATCCTCATCAGTGGCGCCGGCGAACGCGTGCTCGACGCCGCGCGTCAGGTCGGTCTGGCGCGCGGGCTCGACGTGGCGGCCGCGCTGGCCAAGCCGTTCACGCCGTCGGAACTGGAGAGCGTGCTGCGCGAGAACCGCCTGGGCGAGCCGTGGCTCACCGCGGCCGGCATCCAGTCGGCGATCGATCGGCACGAGCTCTTCCTGCTCTATCAACCCAAGGTGTCGCTGCGGACCGGCGCCATCACGTCGGTGGAAGCGCTGGTACGCTGGCGGCATCCCGAGCGCGGGCTCGTGTCGCCCCTCGAGTTCATTCCGTTCGCCGAGTCGTCGGTGTGCATCGACCGCATGACCGACTGGGTACTCGAGGCCGCGTGCGCGCAACTCAAGGCCTGGGACGCCATGGGCTGCGTGCTGCAGATGGCCGTGAACCTGTCGGCGCGCAGCCTGCACGACTCGCGCATCGCCGATCGCTTCGAGACGCATTGCCGCGCCGCCGGCGTCGACACCGCGCGGCTGTCGCTCGAGCTCACCGAGACGTCGAGCATCCGCGACGGCGTGCTGCTCACCGACGTGCTCACGCGCCTGCGCGTGAAGGGCTTCGGCCTGTCGATCGACGACTTCGGCACCGGCCACTCGTCGCTGGCCCTGTTGCAGCGTCAGCCGTTCACCGAGGTGAAGATCGACCGCATGTTCGTCGCCGGGTGCACCACCTCCACGAGCAGCCACGCCATCGTGCGCGTGGTGGCCGACCTGGCGCACGCGCTGGGAATGCGGGCCGTGGCCGAGGGCGTCGAAACGGCCGAGGTCCTGCGCGTGGTGCGGGCGCTCGGTTGCGAAGAGGCGCAGGGCACCTACATCTCGAAGCCGGTCTCGGGCGACGAGATTCTCGCCGCGGTGCGCGGACAGATGACGGCGGAGTGGCATCGCGCTGGCGAGCCGTGGCCGGTCACCGCCTGACGCGGCCGCGATCGAGCCGCTACGCGCCGGCGGATGCGCGTGGACGAATCGTCGCCAACGCCACGCCCGCCAGCACCAGCGCGCCGCCGGCGAAGGCCGTTGCGGCGAGCCGTTCGCCCAGGAAGAGCGCTCCCCACGAGACGCCGAACACCGGCACGAGGTAGGTGACCGTCATCGCGACGGCGGGCCCCGACCGCGCGATCAGCCGGAAGTACATCACGTAGGCGATCGCCGTGCTGGCGATGCCGAGCGCCAGCGCCGTGAGCCACGCGCCAGACGACGGCATCGACAGCGGCGGCCACACGAGCGTGAACGGCAGCAGCAGCACGGCGGCCGCGGTCATGCTGCCGCCGGCGACCACCAGCGGCCGCACGCCGCCCAGCGTCTGCCGCGTGAGGTGGGCCGACACCGCGTAGAGCACCGTGGCGACCAGCGCCGCCGCCACCGCGCGCCAGTCAGCGGCGCTCGTGAGGCGCGGCCACGCCAGCACCAGCACGCCGGCGAAGCCGACGGCCAGGCCGGCCATCTGCATCCGCTGCGGTCGATGTCCCAGCCACGCCAGTCCGACCACCGCCCCCGAGAGCGGCACGCTCGCGTTCAGCACCGACGAGAGTCCCGCCGGCAGCGTGAGCGCCGCGTAGGCGAAGAGCGTGAAAGGGATGGCCGTGTTGAGCGCGCCCACGAGCACCAGCGGGCCCAGCGCGGCGCGGGCCTGCGCGAAGCCGCGGTCGCGGGCCATCAGCGGCAGCAGCATGATCGCCGCGATCGACACCCGCACGGCGATCAGCGTGACCGGACCGAACGCCGGCGCCGCCACCCGCAGGAACAGGAACGACGCGCCCCACAGCGCGCCGAGGATGACGAGGTCGATCGCGTCGCGCGCCGGCATGCGTCAGTGTGCGATCGATCGACGTGTCGATCGAGTGGCACGAATGACAATGATCGTCAAGATCCGGTCAGCGGGCGGCGCCGCGTCCGGCGGTGTGCGCGGTGGACCACGCCCACATGAAGTTGTGGCCGCCGATCGGGCCGAAGGCGTCGAGTACCTCGCCGCAGAAGAACAACCCGCGAGCCCGGCGGCTTTCGAGCGTGCCGCGGTGCAGCTCGTCGAGCGCCACGCCACCGCCGGTGACTTCGGCCGGCCGGTAGCCCTCGTGCCCGGTCCACGGCAGCTCGAAGGCGGTGAGCGCGGCGACGAGACGGGCCCGCTCGTCGCGCCTCAGCTGCACGCACGTGCGTTCGCGCGTGACACCGGCGGCGTCGAGCAGCATCTCGGCGAGGCGCTGCGGCACGTGCCGCGCCACGAAGTTCAGCGCGGTGCCGCGCGCGTCGAGGAACGCCGCCGTCCACGCCTCTGCGTCGATGGGCGTCCACGACACGCGCACGCTGGCGCGCGGACCGCCACTGTCGAGGCTGCGCACGGCCACGTGCGACACGTCGAGTACCGCGGGTCCCGAGTAGCCGCGATGCGTGAACAGGAATCCGCCCTCGGACCGCGCGCGCTCGCGATCCGACACCGCCTCGATCGCGACGTCGAGTGAGATGCCGGCGAGGTCCGCCTGCGGGCGCCCGTCGGTCGTGAGGGGCGTCAGCGCGGGATAGCGTGGATGCACCGTGTGCCCGGCGGCGATCGCCACGTCGAAGCCGAAGCCGGTGCTGCCAGTGGTCGGAACCGACAGGCCGCCGGTCGCCACGATCGCGCGATCGGCGACGAGATCGCCGCGATCCGTCGACACGCGCCAGCCGTCGCCGACGGGCGCGACCGCCGTGACAGTCGCGGAGAAGCGCAGCGCGACGCCGAGATCGCGGGCGCGGGCGACGAGCGCGTCACGCACGTCGCGCGCGCGGTTCGACGCCGGAAACACCTTGCCGGAGTCGGGCTCGAGCGCCAGCGCCACGCCGAGCACGTCCTCGAAGTAGGCGTGCTGTTCGCGCAGCGGCCAGGCGTTGAGCAGCGTGCGCACGAGTGCCGGCGAGGCCTCGGACACGAATCGGTCTGGCGCGGCGATCGACGGCAGCACGTTGCAGCGCCCGCCGCCGCTGATCAGGATCTTGCGGCCGCCGTCGGCCGTGCGCTCGACGAGTGTCACGTCGGCGCCGGCCTCGCGCGCGGCAATCGCCGCCATCAGCCCGGCCGCGCCGCCGCCTACGACGACGACCCGCGCGCTCACGACGCGATCCGCCGCGGGCGTCCCGATTCGTTCGCCTTCGACACGGCCCTCATCGTATCGTGAGGGGATGAGCGTCGCCCGCACCCTCCTCCTGAAGGCCTCCGACAGCCGCTGGCTGCGCGAGCACGGCACCAAGGCGCCGTTCGTGCGCCGCGCGGTGTCGGTGTTCATGCCGGGTGAGACGTCCGCCGACATGCTGGCCGCCGCGGCGACACAGGCGCAGCAGGGCATCCACGCGGTGTTCACGCGTCTCGGCGAGAACGTCGCGGACATGGCCGAGGCCGACGCCGTGCGCGACCACTACCTGCAGGTGATCGACGACGTGCGGGCGCGCGGCCTCGTGTGCGAGCCGTCGATCAAGCTCACGCAGCTCGGTCTCGACGTCGATCGCGACGCCGCGTACCGCAACGCGCTGGCCATCGGCCGCAAGGCGATGGAGGCCGGCAGCTACTTCTGGGTCGACATGGAGCAGTCGTCGTACGTCGACACCACGCTCGACATGGTGAGCCGGCTCCGCCAGGACGTGCCTCGCATCGGCGTGGCGCTGCAAGCGTATCTCTACCGCACGAAAGACGACGCCGCGCGCATGATCCGAGAAGGCATCGGTATCCGTCTCGTGAAGGGCGCCTACAAGGAGCCCGAGTCGGTGGCGTTCCCGAAGAAGGCCGAGGTCGATGCGAACTACGTCACGCTGGCGAAGACGATGATGGCGCCCGAGTCGCGCGCCCACGGCTCGCGCGCGGTGTTCGGCACGCACGACACGATCATCATCAACACGCTCGAGCGCCACGGCGATGCCGCCGGCATCCCCACCACCGACTACGAGATCCACATGCTCTACGGCATCCAGCGCGGCGAGCAGCGGCGGCTGGCGAAGGATCGCAAGAACTGCCGTGTGCTGATCGCCTACGGCGCCTACTGGTTCCCGTGGTACATGCGCCGCCTCGCCGAACGTCCCGCCAACGTCTGGTTCGTCGCCAAAAGCATATTCGGCTGATATTTACAGCCGATCGCTGACGGCAGGGCCGGGTCCGGACCCGGCCCCGACCTGTCCCTTTTCAGGACGGAGCCAGACTTCTCAGGGCGCCGCCTGCACCAGGGCGGCGACGTCCGCCGTCCAGCGCGCGCGCATCGACGCGTCCGCCGGACCGGGCTCGCGGATGATCCGCGCGTGCACCTCGGCGACGCCCGTCGCCTCGACCAGCGCCCGGACGTTCGACGCGCGGACAGTGCCGCCCGCGAGGATCGCGATCCGTCCGTGGGCGCGGTGCACGAGGCGGGCGAGCGCGTCCGCGCCTTCCATCGCCGTCGGCGCGCCGCCCGAGGTGAGCACGCGCGTCACGCCGAGGCCGATGAGCGTGTCGAGCGCGGTGTCGAGATCGCGCGCCGCGGCGAACGCCCGCTGGCACGTCACCGGCAGCGATCCGGCCAGGCGCACGAGCACCTGCATCAGCGCCCGGTTGATGTCGCCGGCGCCGGTCAGGACACCCGTGACGATGCCGTGCGCGCCGGCCTCGCGCATGCGCGTCACGTCGCGCGCCATGGCCGACAGCTCGTTGGTGTCGTAGACGAAGTCGCCGCCGCGCGGCCGCACCATCGCCATCACGGGAATCCGCACCGCGGCGACCACCGCCGCGACCAGCGCGGGATCGGGCGTGGTGCCGCCCACGTCGAGACGCGCGCACAGCTCGAGACGACCCGCGCCGCCGGCCTCCGAGGCGAGGGCCGCGTCGAGCGAGTCGACGCACGATTCCACGAGCACGCGGGTCACGCCGTCATTCTAGGCGCGCTACCAGCCCTCGCGCTCGCGCAGCGCCGTCACATGCGCGGTGTGATGCCGCGAGTGCCAGTGATACAGCGCGAGATAGCTGTCCACGGTCATGGCGCCGCGCTCGGGGTGGAACAGCGTGCGCGCGAACGCGTCCGCCGGCAGACTCGCCAGCGTCATCACGAGGCGCGCGTGCAGCGCCTCGAGCAAATCGAGCGACAGCGCCACCGGCGCGGTGCGCGCATCCAGCATCTCGGCCCAGACCGTCTCGTCGTACGGCTTGATCGTGGGATTGCTCTCGGCCAGGGCGAACTTCAGGCGGATGTAGGCGTTGATGTGGCTGTCGGCGGTGTGGTGCACCACCTGCCGCACGGTCCAGCCGCCGGGGCGGTACGGCGTGTCGAGCTGCGCCTCCGAGAGTCCGGCGCAGGCCAGGCGCAGCCGCGCCGGCAGCTCGGCCAGGGTGCGGATCGCGGCCGCGCGATCGGCGGCGGTGAAGGTGGCGGGCTCGACGAACGGGCCGATCGGATAACGGAGGTCTGCCATGCGCTCGAGTGTCCGCCAGAGGTGGGTCAGGAATCGAGTGGCAGAGACGCCATAGTGCGTTAAGATCCTGCCATGACGCCCCGCCGTGTCCCCGGTCCCGCCAATCGTCGCGTCGCCGTCATCGTCTGCGACGGCGTCGCCATGTTCGAACTGGGCATCACGCTCGAGGTGTTCGCGCTGAAGCGGCCCGAACTGGGCGTGCCGTGGTACGACGTCGCGGTGGTGAGCTTCGATCCGCCGCCGCTGCGCGGCACCGGCGGCATCGGCATCACGCCCACGCACTCGGTGCGCGCCATCGCCAGCGCCGGCACGATCGTGATTCCCAGCTGGCCCCGACTCGACGAGGCGCCGCCGCCGGCGATGCTCGATGCCGTGCGTCGCGCCTACGCCCGCGGGGCGCGCCTGCTCTCGATCTGCTCCGGCGCCTTCGTGCTGGCCGCGGCCGGCCTGCTCGACGGCCGCCGCGCCACCACGCACTGGCTGCATTCCGACAAGCTCACCGCGCGCTACCCGAAGGTGCTCGTCGAGCCGTCGGTGCTCTACGTGGAATCAGGACGCGTCTTCACCGCCGCCGGCAGCGCCGCCGGCATCGATCTGGGGCTGCACATCGTGCGGCAGGACTACGGGTCCGACATCGCGAACAAGGTGGCCCGCCGCATGGTGGTGCCGCCGCATCGCGACGGCGGCCAGGCGCAGTTCGTCGCCGCCGCCATGCCGCCGGTGGAAGGATCGCTGGCGCCGCTGATGGACTGGGCGAGCGCGCGTCTCGATCAACCGCTGACCGCCGAGGCGCTGGCGAAGAAGGGCCGGATGTCGCTGCGCACGCTGGCGCGCCGGTTCGAGGCGCAGGCCGGCACCACCCCGCATCAGTGGCTCACGCATCAGCGCGTGCTGGCCGCGCAGCGCCTGCTCGAGACGACGGATCTGTCGATCGATCGCGTGGCCGAGCTCTCGGGCTTCGTCACCGCGGAGACGCTGCGTCACCATTTCCGTCAGCGCGTCGGCACGTCGCCGGTGGCCTACCGCCGCCGCTTCTCGCAGGCCGTGCGCGTGGCCTGACCCGGTTTCCCCGCGCCTTCCGCTATTCCCCACGTCCCGGCCCTCCCCCCGGGACGGAGGGTGGATCGATGACGGCAGGTGTCGGGCGCGCAGTCGCCCTGGTTTTCGGCTTGATGTCGCTGGCGGCTCCCGCCGTGGCGCAGCCGGCGCTGTCGGCGCCGTCCACGACGGTGACGCCAGGCGCACCGGTCACGGTCACCATCACCGGCACCCCCGGCCAGCAGTACGCGCTGCTCGGCAGCAGCGTGGGCGCGGGCATGGCCTACGCGGGCGTAAACCTCGGCGTGGGCGCGGATTTCGCGATCCTCTCGGTCGGCGCGATCGGCGGCACGGGCAGCGTCAGCGTGAACGTCACCCCGCCGTTCGTCGGCACGACGCTGGATCGCTATTACCTGCAGGCGGTCACGTCGTCGTCTCCGGCATTCGTGCCGCTGGCGGCGTCGGCCAAGCTCGTGCTGCGCAACGGCGATCTGCTCGCCGGCGCCATCGGATCGCCGGGGCCGCAAGGACCTGCCGGGCCCGCGGGTCCGGCCGGCGCCACCGGTCCCGCAGGACCCGCTGGTCCCGCCGGACCGTCCGGCCCCACCGGCCTGACCGGTCCGGCAGGCCCCGTGGGTCCGACCGGCGCTGCCGGTCCCGCCGGTCCTGCGGGTCCTGCGGGTCCTGCCGGACCCGCGGGTCCGCAGGGTCCGACGGGAGCCACTGGCGCGACTGGAGCGACTGGTGCGACTGGCGCCACAGGTGCCACCGGTCCGCAGGGCCCCAGCGGAGTCATCGGGTCCGACACCAACCAGCTCCCCGACAAGGGGCCCGGCGTCAACACGACGCCGGGGTTCCTCGAGTTCGTCGGGCCCCTGAATGCCGTCACGCTGCAGTCGGGCCAGCGCGCGTTCATGACCGCCGCGCACCCGGTCAGCGTCGGCCCGGCAGGCGGCACCCTGCAGATCAGACCGTGCTTCCGCCTGGTCAGCGCCCCCGCGGGAACGGCCGCGACGCCCATGGGGACGGCGCCCAGCAGCGTCACCCTCGCCGGCAGCACCCGGCAGACCCTGTCGGTGAACTTCGTCTATACGGCGGGCATCTCCAACGTGCCAGTCGGCCAGAACATCTGGATCGGCATGTGCGCGGTCGGCGCGGCCACCAACAACAACTTCGAGACGCAGACCACCGGGATGATTTCGACCCTGATCTTCCGGTAGCGCGTATCACTGCGTCGCGCTGCGGCGCGGCAGTCACCGTCTACGCCGCCAGCCTCACGTCGTGCTGCGTTCCGCTCACGACGCCGTCGATCGGCGAGGCCAACGCGATCACGGTGCTCGCCAAGAGCGTTCCCTCGGGTGGGACTTACGTCGCCAGGCTCGACGCGATGCTGGACAACTTCGGTGCGTACTATTTCAGCTACAGCTGCAAGCTGCAGGCGCTGTCGTTTCCCTCGATCATCGGCACGCCGTACACCGACCTGCCCGGCACCCGCCGGAATGTGCACTGGCGCTCCGGGAAAGACGGCAGCGGCAACGCCACGGCCCCGACTGGTGAGTCGATCTCGATGACGGCGCCCTTCACGGCGGGTATCTCCGGAGCGACCGTACGCATGGTGTGCTGGGCGACGCTCGACCCGAATCCGCCGTTCTACGACTTCGGCGTTGGCGTCTCGTCGGCCATGCTCACGCTGACGCCCGTCGGCAGCGTCCAGTAGCCGCTACTTCATCACGTCGGTCACCGGCACAATCGTGACGGGGCCGAGATTCGTCGCGCGGATCGGCGCTTCGATCGAGGCGCGATCGCCGACCACGACCACCGCGAGCTTGTCGAGCAGCAGGTACTGCTTCGCCACACGCTGGATGTCGGCCGGCGTGACCTTCTGCACGGCGCCGACGTAGGTGCTGAACGTCTCTTCGGGCAGGCCGTGCACGGCGAGCTCCTCGAGCTTGCCCGCCAGCTGGCTGCTGGTCTCGAATTCGCCGGCGTAGCCGAGGGCCGCGTAGTTCTTGAAGCGATCGAGTTCGTCGGCGGGCACCGGCTTCACGATGTTGGTGAGCTCGACGAAGAACTCCTTCAGCGCGTCGGCGGTCTTGTCGGTCTGCACGCCGGCCATGGCGAAGAACGGACCTGCCGCCTTGCGCATGTCGAACATCGAGAACGCGCCGTAGGTGTAGCCGTGCGTCTCGCGCAGGTTCTGGTTGAGGCGCGAGGTGAACGACCCGCCGAGCATCGTGTTCAGCACGTCGAGGGCGATGTAGTCGGGTGTCGAGCGCGGCACACCGACGAGGCCGATGCGGATCTGCGACTGCGCGGCGCCCGGCTTGTCGACGATGTAGATCTGCCGCTTGCCGGGCTGCGGCGAGTTGCGCACGGGCAGCGCCGGAGCCATCGCGCCCTCGGCCTTCCACGATCCGAACCGCCGCTCGACCAGGGGGCGCAGCGCCGCCGGTGTGATGTCGCCCACGACGATCAGCACGGCGTTGTCGGGACGGTAGTGCGCGCGATGGAAGGCGCGCAGTTCGCCCACGCCCAGCGCCTTCAGCGACGTCTCGGTGCCAGACGCGCCCGTGCCGTAGCGATGCTCGGGTCCGTAGAGCAGACGCGGGAACGCCAGGCCGACCAGGGCCGAGGCGTCGTCACGCGCCTGCAGCAGGCTGGTGAGCCGCTCGGTGCGCAGGCGATCCAGCTCGCTCTGCGGGAAATCGGGCGTCAGCGCCACCTGCGCCATCAGGCCCATGGCGTCGCCGAGCTTCGTGGCCGGTGTCGACAGCCGCACCGCCGAGGCGTCGAACGATGCCGACGTGCTCAGCGTGGCGCCCAGGAACTCGATCTCGTCGGCGAGGGCCAGCGCGGCCTTGCCGGCGGCGCCCTCGTCGAGCATCGCGGCGGTCATGCTGGCGGTGCCGAACTGGCCGGGCACGTCGGCGCTCGCGCCCGAGAGCACCACCAGGTTCGCCTGCACGAGGGGCACCTCGTGCTGTTCGAGCAGCCACACGCGCAGGCCGTTGCCGAGCGTGAACTTCTGGATCGGCGGCAGCTTCAGCTCGGGCGCGGTGCCGGTGGCCGGCGGCTTCGAGCGATCGGGACGCTGCTGCGCGACGAGCGGGGCGGACAGTGCAATTGCCGCCACCAAAGTCAGGCTCCAGCCAGAAAGGGGTCTGACCCCCGGACGGCGCGTCATCACTTCTTCTCCTGCGGCAGCACGGTGAGTTCCACGCGGCGGTCGCGCGGCAGGAACGTGGCTACGGCCGACGAGATGTCCACGGGATCGAGGGCGCGGTAGCGCGCCATGTCCTCCTCGAAGAAGTCCGGCGTGCCGGTCGACGTGTAGTACGAGTTCAGCTGGTCGGCCTTGCCGTACATGCCGCCCACGCGTTCGGCGCGCCTCAGGAACGACGCCTCGATCTGGTTGCGCACGCGCTCCATCTCGCGCGCCTCGGGCGGCGTCGCCGCCAGCTTCGCGATCTCCTCGTCGATCACCGCCTGGATCTCGTCGAGGCTCTTGCCGGGACGCGCCGTGGCCACCACCATGAAGGTGCTGCCGAGCGCCTGCGACTGCTGATAGGCGGTGACGTCCTGCGCGATCTGCATCTCGTAGACGAGGCGCTTGTAGAGGCGCGAGTTCTTGCCGCCGGCGAGCAGCGACGACACGATGTCGAGCGCGGCGTCGCCGGGTCTGAACGACCCCGGCGTCAGCCAGCCGAGATACAGGCGCGGCAGCTGCACGCGATCGGTCATCGTCTTCTTCGTCACGCCGGTCAGCATTGCCGCCGGCGGCGCCACCGGCATCACCGGCTTGCCGCGCGGCACTTCGTCGAACCACTTGGCCACCAGCGCCTTCGTCTTCTCGATGTCGATGTCGCCGGCGACGACCAGGCTGGCGTTGTTCGGCGCGTAGTAGGTGCGGAAGAACTCCTGCACGTCCTCGTGGCTGGCGGCGGTGAGGTCGTCCATCGATCCGATCGTCGACCACGAGTACGGGTGGCCCGGCGGATAGAGCATGGTGTCGAGCTCGAGATCGGCCATGCCGTAGGGGCGGTTCTCGTAGCTCTGGCGCCGTTCGTTCTTCACCACGTCGCGCTGGCCGTTCACGCGCTCGGGTGACATCGTGTCGAGCAGGTAGGCCATGCGATCCGACTCGAGGAAGAGCATCAGCTCGAGCGCGCTCGACGGGCCGTCGATGTAGTAGTTCGTGCGGTCGGTGGTGGTGGAGCCGTTGTTGTTGGCGCCGGCGCCTTCCAACCAGTTGTCGAACGCGCCTTCGGGCACGTTCTTCGAGCCCTCGAACATCAGGTGCTCGAAGAGATGCGCGAAGCCGGTACGTCCGGGCTTCTCGCTGCCCGAGCCCACGTGATACCAGACGTTCACCGTGACGATCGGCACGCTGGTGTCGCGGTGCAGGATCACGTGCAGGCCGTTGGCGAGCGTGAACTCGGTGTAGGGCACGGCGAGACGCGGCGCCGGCTGCGCGAAAGCCGCGGACGCGGCCAGCAGCAGCGACACGACGCCCACCCAAGACGAGATGCGGGTACGCATACCGGCAGTGTAGTCCGACCCGTTCATCACCCGGCAGCCAGCTCGGCGCCCGGCGGGACGAGTCGCGGGACGGCGCGTCAGGCGCGGCGCGCGTAGCCGGTGCGCAGGGCGTGGGCCCAGTCGGGTCGGCCGTTCGCCTCCGCCCGTGCCGCTGCCGACTCGATGTCGTACGGCAGGGCGATCGACATCACGCGCACGCCACCGGACTCGCGTTCGAGCAGGGCGTAGCGGGCGAGTGGCGAGCCCACTTCGCTGACGTGCGCGTGGGCGCCGGTGTGTTCGTACGCCGGCAGCCCCACGCTGCCGGGGTTCACGACCAGCGTGTCGCCGTGGTGCACGACGCGCGGAATGTGTGAGTGGCCGCACGCCACGAGGCCGGCCCGCACGTCACCAAGCCGCTTCGCGATCTGATCCGGACGCGCCGCCACGAGCCGTCCGTCGACCGGCGACTCGAGCAGGTACAGCCGGTCGTCCGTGGGCACGCCATGACACAGGAACAGGCGCCAGTCCGGGATGTCGAGGGTGGCGGGCAGCGCCGCCAGCCAGGCACGCTGCGCGTCGTCGATCGCGGCGGCGGCGAACGCATCCGACGGCCCATGCGACGCCGGCGGATCGTCGGTGACCATGCGATCGTGATTGCCGCGAATCGACGGCCAGCCGCGCGCCATCAGCAACGCCGCGGTCTCGCGCGGCCAGAGCGGCCCGGACACGTGATCGCCGAGATTCACGACCGTGTCGACGCCGCGCGCGTCGAGATCGGCCAGCACGGCCTCGAGCGCGGCGACGTTGCCGTGGATGTCCGACACGAGCGCGAGCCGTGAGGCTTCCCGCATGGCTCAGCCTACCAGCCCCGCACGGCGGATTTGATAAGCTTGCGCTCGCCGCCATGTCCACGCCGCTCGTCGCCGTCATCATGGGCTCCACGTCCGACTGGGAAACCATGTCGCACGCCGTGGCCGCCCTGGACGAACTCGGCGTCCCCTGTGAGAAACACGTCGTCTCGGCACATCGCACCCCGGTGTGGATGGCCGAATTCGCGCAGACGGCGGAAGCGCGCGGGCTGAAGGTGATCATCGCGGGCGCCGGCGGCGCGGCGCACCTCCCGGGCATGGTCGCGGCGCACACCGTGCTGCCGGTGCTGGGCGTGCCGGTGCAGAGTCACGCGCTGAACGGCCTCGACTCGCTGCTCTCGATCGTGCAGATGCCGGGCGGCGTGCCGGTGGGCACGTTGGCGATCGGCAAGGCCGGGGCGCGCAACGCCGGCCTGCTCGCCGCCGCGATCCTGGCCACGGCCGATCCCGCGCTGCGCCAGCGGCTGCACGCGTTCCGCGACGCGCAGACCGCCGCCGTGCGCGACGCCTCGCTGCCGTGAGCCGCGTGCTGAATCCGGGCGCGACGCTCGGCGTGCTGGGAAGCGGCCAGCTCGGCCGCATGTTCGCGATCGCGGCGCGGAAGATGGGCTACCGCGTCCACACGTTCTCACCCGGCAGCGACACACCCACGGGCCAGGTGGCCGACGTCGAGATCGACGCCGACTACGACGACCTCGACGCCATCCGCGCCTTCGCCCGCGGCGTCGACGTGATCACCTTCGAGTTCGAGAACGTCTCGACCGCCGCCACCGATGCCGCCGCCGCGATCGTGCCGGTGCGTCCGAGCGGCCACGCGCTGCACGTCACGCAGCAGCGCGCGCGCGAGAAAGGGTTCCTCGCGCTGAAGGGCTTCCCGGTGACGGCGCACGAGTCGGTGGCGTCGCTCGAAGAGCTCACCGCCGCCGTCGTCCGCATCGGCCTGCCGGCGATCCTGAAGACGGCCAGCTTCGGCTACGACGGCAAGGGCCAGCACCGCCTCACCTCGGAACGCGAGATCGAGCACGTGTGGGGGCTGGTGGGCCATCAGCCCGCCGTACTCGAGAAGGTCGTCGACTTCACGATGGAGTTCTCGGTGGTGGCCGCGCGCGGCCTCGACGGCGCGTTCGTGCACTACGGCGCCATCGAGAACCAGCACCGCCATCACATCCTCGATCTGTCGATCGCGCCGGCGCGGATGCCGCAGGCCGCCGTCGACGAGGCCGTGGAGGTCACGCGCGCCATCATGGAGGCGCTCGAGTACGTGGGCGTGCTCGCGGTGGAGTTCTTCCTGGCGCGCGACGGCCGCGTGCTCGTGAACGAGATCGCGCCCCGTCCGCACAACTCGGGCCACCTGACGTTCGATGCCTGCACCACGAGTCAGTTCGAGCAGCAAGTGCGCGCGATTTGCGGGCTGCCCCTCGGTGCGCCGACACTGCTGCGTCCCGCGGCGATGGCGAATCTGCTCGGCGACGTCTGGGCGGGCGGCGAGCCGAACTGGGCGGCCGCGCTCGCCGTGCCCGACGTGAAGCTGCATCTCTACGGCAAGGCGGATCCGCGGCCCGGCCGCAAGATGGGCCACCTCACCGCGCTGGCCGATTCGGTGGACGACGCCGTCGCGCGCGTGCTCGCGGCCCGGGCCGCGCTGGGCTCGTAGGCGTCGGCCGCTGCGGCGCGCCGTCGCGCGTCCAGCCTTCCAGCACTGGCAGCAACGACGCCAGCGTGGACCGCAGCGCGTCGATCTTCGCCTTCCCGAGCCGCGACGCCAGTTCGCCCTCGTAGAACGCCAGCACACCGCGCCCGTGGTCGAACGCCGCCACGCCCTCGCGCGTGAGGCGCACGAGGCGTCCGCGTCCATCGACGGGATCGGGCACCTGCTCGACGAAGCCGCGCCCGGCCAGGTCGGCCAGCGCCTGGCCCACGGCCTGTTTGCTCACGTCGACGCGCCGCGCCAGCTCGGTGGGCCGCACGCCGTCGACGGTGAGGTGCGGCAGCAGGCGCACCAGCGCCGGCGTGAGCACGCGCGCCCCGGCCTCGCGATTCACCTCGTCCTGCGCGATCTCGTCGAGCAGACGGGCGCATTCGAAGAGCAGGGGACCGAGACCAGAGCTGACGGCGGGCGAGCGGCGAGCCACGGCCGCATTGTCGCGTCCGCCGTCAATGTCGTCAAGTGATATTGACGATATTAGGTCAAGCGTGCTTGACTACCTGCATGGCGACTCCGACCACGCCCACCTGGCTCGACCGCGCCGCCTGGCCGTCCGCACCCCGCGGCGTCGACACCGGCGACGGCGTGCAGCACTACGTGGACGAAGGCGCAGGGCCGGCGGTGCTGCTGGTGCACGGCACGCCGACGTGGAGCTTCGAATGGCGGCACGTGATCGCGGGCCTGCGCTCGCGGCATCGCGTGGTCGCCGTCGATCACCTCGGGTTCGGCCTGTCCGATCGCCCGGCGTCCGCCGGCTACCGGCCCGAGGATCACGCCCGCCGGTTCCGCCGCTTCGTCGACGCGGTGTGTCCGTCGGGGCCGCTCACGCTCGTCGTCCACGATTTCGGCGGGCCGATCGCGCTCGACTGGGCCCTCGACCATCCAGACCGCCTGGCGCACCTCGTCGTCACCAACACCTGGATGTGGCCGCTCGACGACGACGCCGGCATGCGGCGCGGCGCCCGGTTCATCGCCTCGCCGATCGGCCGCTGGATGTATCGCCGGCTGAACGCGTCGCTGAAGCTCATCATGCCGTCGGCCTACGGCGACAAGCGGCGGCTGACGCCGGCGATCCACGGACAGTACCTGAACGTGTTCCCCGACGCCGAGTCGCGCGAGCGCGTGCTGTTCGCGCTGGCGCAGTCGCTGCTCGGCTCGAGTGCGTTCTACGCGTCACTCTGGGACCGACGCGACCGCCTGCGCGACGTCGACGCGCACATCCTCTGGGGACTGAAGGACTCGGCATTCCAGCCGCACATCCTCGAGCGCTGGAAGACCGCCCTGCCCCACGCGCGTGTCGTCACCTTCGACAACGCCGGCCACTGGCCGCACGAAGAGACGCCGGAGGCCTACGTGCGCGCGCTCGCGTCAATCGTGGGCTGACCCGCCACGCCGTCGTCGCCCCGGCCCCGGCCGCCCGTCAGGGCCCGGGCGTGAGCGACGGCCGCCGCGAGGCTGGCCGGCAGTCCCTCCAACTGAAAGGGACCTTGCATGTAGACTTCGCCATCTCGAACGGTGACCAGGCCGAGGATCGCGGGCGCCTGCACCCATGACGTGACCGGGCCGTTCAGCGTGACGGCGATCTTGCTTGTGTAGTAGCTGAAGTTCGGTGTCACCCACACACGCACCCACACGCCCTCCCACTGTCCGGCCATCGACACCTGCAGCCAGCCCTCCAGAAACCTTGCCAGGCGCATGCTCGACTTCGGCGGTTCGATCGGCAGACCGTTGGTGCTCGACCATGCGCGCGCCGCAAGAACCTGGCGCCGGTACACCAGCGGCATCCCGAACAGAACCACGGCCGCCGCCAGCCCCCCCATCGCTTTGAGCAATCCCATCGCGACCTCCGGCGCCGGGACAGCGCCAGGCCCGACCCCAGCTACTCCCAGCGGAAGACGCGCGACGCTATCACGGCGCTGGCGATCGCGAACACGATCAGCGCGCCCACATGGCCGAGCTGCGCGATCCACGGCGTGCCCAGCCACGCGCCCTGCAGCAGCGCCACCGCATGGGTGAGCGGCAGGAACTGCGCGGCCACCTGCAGGCCACGCGGCAGCGAGTCCACCGGCACGAACACGCCAGATAGCGCCAGCATCGGGTAGAGCACCAGCGCCCCGAACGGCTGGGCGAAGCGCGCGGTGCGCACGACGCTCGCCAGCAGGAAGCCGAGTGACAGGATGGCGGCCGTGCTGAAGAGCAGCGCCACCGCGAAGCTCATGAGCGACGCGCCCGGCGGCGGCATGGCGGCGCGACGGCCCAGCAGCGCCAGCACCACCAGCGTCGCCGCCGTGAGCAGCAGCTTCACGAGCACGTGCGCGGCCACGATGGTGACCGGCCGCAGCGGCGTCGCCCGCAGCCGCTTCAGGATGCCGCCCTCGCGATACACCGCGATGATCGTCACCAGCGACAGCACCGCCGAGATCGCCATCAGCGTCGCCGCCAGCACCGGCAGGCCGACGCGCGCGAACTGACTCGACCCGAAGCGCTCTGGCGCGATGCTGTTGCCGGCGAGGCTGGCGCCGAAGAAGGCCAGAGCCGGCATCAGCACCGTGCCCAGCGCGCCCATCGGCTCGCGCAGGAAGATCTTCAGTTCGAGCCAGGTGAGGTGCCAGAGTCCGCGCAGCATGTCCGGTCCTCAGTCGCGGATCGAGTGGCCAGTGAGCGCGAGGAACACGTCCTCGAGCGTCGGCGTGACCGTCTGGAAGTCGGTGACGTGCAGGCCATGCGCGGCCACGCACTGGATCACCGCGGTCGTCAGATCCTCGCGGCGGCCGTCGATCGTGTGGCGGCCGTCGCGCGTCTCCACGCGTGTCACACCGGGGATGCGCTCGAACAGCGACGCGGCCTCGGCGTTCGGCGTGGCCAGCACCACGGTGCGATCGGGGCAGTGTCGCGCCACCAGGCGGGCTGGCGTGTCGACGTCCACCACGCGGCCACGATCCATCACCGCCACGCGATCGCAGAGCCGCTCGGCCTCTTCCATGAGGTGCGTGGTGAGGAACACGGTCTTGCCGCGCGCGCGGACGCCCCGCACCAGCTCCCAGATCGTGCGTCGCGCCTGCGGATCGAGCCCGGTGGTGAGCTCGTCGAAGAACACCACCTCCGGATCGTTCACGAGCGCCAGCGCGATGAAGAGCCGCTGCTGCTGCCCGCCCGAGAGCGTCATGAACCAGGCATTGCGCTTCTCGGCCAGACCGAGCTGCGTGAGCAGGCGATCGGCCTCGGCCACCGGACGCCCGTAGAGCGCCGCCCACAGATGCGCCGCTTCCCACACGGTGATGCGCTTCTGGAGGTGCGCCTGCTGGAGCTGCACGCCGATGCGGGGCTGCAGCGTGTAGGCGTCGCGGGCCGGGTCGAGGCCCAGCACCGTCACCGTGCCGCCATCGGCCTGCCGCACGCCTTCGATGCACTCGAGCGTGGTGGTCTTGCCCGCGCCGTTCGGGCCGACGAGGCCGAAGATCTCGCCCTCGTGCACCACGAAACTGGCGTCGGCCACGGCGACGTGCGTCCCGTAGGCCTTGCGCAGACCTTGCACGGAGATGACGGCGCCAGCAGCGCCAGGGGCGGTCACGCCCCCAGTCTACTCATGGCCGGGCGCGGCGAATTGGTGGCAGACTCTGGAACGCGGGCACGCACGCCCGCGGAGGGCGGCGTCCGACACCGGACGCGATGAGGGAGCCACACATGCGGCGAGCACTGGTACTCGGGGCGGTCGTGATGCTGGGCACGTTGGTGGCGGCGCGCGCGCAGCAGCCGGCCGACGGGCCGAAGGTCGTCGAGGTCGAGAAGGTGAAAGACAACCTCTACGTGTTGCGCGGCGGCGGCGGCAACACGGCGGTGTTCATCACGGCGAGCGGCGTGACCGTGGTCGACGCCAAGAACCCCGGATGGGGCACGCCGATCCTCGCGAAGATCAAGGAGCTCACGCCGAAGCCCGTCACGATGCTGATCAACACGCACACGCACGGCGATCACGTGAGCGGCAACGTCGAGTTCCCGGCATCGGTGGAGGTGGTGGCGCACGCCAACACCAGGGCCAACATGGAGAAGATGCCGATCTTCAAGGAACACAACGGCCAGGGCATGGCCAAGCGGACGTTCACCGACAAGATGACGATCGGGAAGGGCGCCGATCAGATCGACCTCTACTACTTCGGGCCAGGCCACACCAACGGCGACGCCTGGGTGGTGTTCCCGGCGCTGCGCACCGTGCACGCCGGCGACATCTTCGCCGGCAAGAACCTGCCCCTCATCGACACCGCCAACGGCGGCAGCCAGCTGCAGATCGCCGACTCGCTCACCAAGGCGTACAACGGCATCAAGAACGTGGACACGATCATCAACGGCCACATGCCGACCCAGACCACGTGGGCGGATCTCAAGGAGTTCGCCGAGTTCAACCGCGAGATCACGACGTGGATGCAGGCCGAGCTGAAGGCGGGCAAGACGCCGGAACAGGCCGCGGCCGCGTTCACCTTCCCCACGAAGTACCAGGGCTACTCGTCGACCATCTCGCCGATGATGGGCGGCCTCGTCGGTCGCATCAAGTCGGTGCAGGACGAGCTGGCCAAGAAGAAGTAGGCGTCGCATGCGAACCCCCGCTCGCGCGATTGGCGCGCTCGCCGTCGCGATCTTCGTGCTCGTGGCCGGGTCGGCCGGCGTCCACACGCAGACGCCGGCACTGCCCACGCCCGAGTCGTCGCTTGGCTTCCGTCCGGGCGCCGACTACAAGCTGGCCACCTACGAAGACGTCGTCGCCTATTTCCAGAAGCTCGACGCCGCGAGCGACCGGATGACGATGGTCGAGGCGGGCACATCGACCCAGGGGCGCACCTACCACCTCGCGCTCATCTCGTCGCCCGAGAACCTGAAGAACATCGCCCGCCTGCGCGAGATCTCGCGCCGGCTGGCGCATCCCGAGGGCCTCAGTGAGGCCGACGCGCGGGCGCTCGCCCGCGAGGGCAAGGCCTTCGTGCACATCGACGGCGGCCTGCACGCCACCGAGGTGGCCGGGCCGCAGCAGACGCCGCAGCTCGCCTACGACATCCTCAGTCGCGCCGACGAGCCCGACATGAAGATGGCGCTCGACAACGTCGTGCTGATGCTGTGGCCGACGATCAACCCCGACGGCCAGACGATGGTGGCCGAGTGGTATCGCGGCAACGTCGGCACGCCCTACGAAGTGGCGCCGCTGCCCCGGCTGTACCAGGAGTACGTGGGCCACGACAACAACCGCGACGGCTACATGATCAACATGATCGAGTCGCGGGTGATGGAGCACGCGTGGCGGGCGTGGGAGCCGCAGATCATCCACGTGCACCACCAGACGGCGCCGTTCCCCACGCGCATCTGGCTGCCGCCGTTCGCCGAGCCGATCGCCTCGCGGGTGCCGTACCTGCTGTCGCGCGAAGTGAACATGATCGGCATGGCCATGGCGAAGGGCCTCGAGGAACGGGGCCAGGTGGGCGCCACGCACATGGGCACCGGCTTCGACGCGTGGTATCCGGGGTACATCGACTACAAGCCGATGCTGCAGAACATCGCGTCGTTCTGGACCGAGACGGCGCTCTACAGCTACGCCACGCCGCGCTTCTACACGCCGAACGACTTCCCGGCCGACATGCGCGACCTGCGGCCCGAGAGCCTCTACAGCAGCCCGTGGCCGGGCGGCTGGTGGCGGCTGCGCGACGCGGTCGAGTACATGGAGACGGCATCGCTGTCGGTGATCGACTGGGCGGCGCGCTACAAGGACTCGCTGCTGCTGAACCGCTACAAGGCGGGCCGGCAGCAGATCGAGCAGTTCCGCAAGAGCCCGCCTTACGCCTACGTCGTGCCGCAGCAGCAGCGCGATCCGGTGGCCGCGGTCGAACTTCTGCGCCGCCTCGCGTTCCAGGGCGTGCGCGTGTCGCAACTGGCGTCGGCCGCGACGATCGACGGCGTGAGCTACGCCGCCGGCACCTGGGTGGTGCCGATGGATCAGGAGTTCGCCGAGACGGCGCGTCAGGTGCTCGAGGTGCAGAAGTACCCCGAGCTGCGCGAGTCGCCGGACGGTCCGCTCGAACAGCCGTACGACGCCGCCGGCTGGACGCTGCCGTATCAGATGGGCGTGCAGGTGGCGGCGGTGATGACGCCGATGGGCGCCGACGCGAAGGCGGCGTTGAAGGCGCTGGGCGCGCCGCCGTCGCCCACCGCGGTGCCGACGCCGTACATCACCGGCACCGTCGACAAGTCGCCGTTCGACAGCCTGCCGGGCCTCGGCTTCGACGCCGATCCGGTGGCTGCGGCGATCCTGCCGCCGGCGGGCAAGGCCGCCGGCACGGGTCCGCTGCTGCTCGTGGATCCCGCGCAGAACAACGCGTATCGCGCCATCAACCGCGTGTGGAAGGCCGGCGGCAGCGTGCGGCTCGTGCCCGCGGCCAACGGCAAGGGCGCGCGGTTCGCGCTCGCCGGCGTGAACGACGCGACGATCACCGAGATGGTCTCGTCGCTGGCGCTGCAGGCCGAACGCGCCGCCTCGGCCACCGGCACCGAGGTGAAGAAGCCGCGCATCGGTCTCTATCGCCCGTGGATGGCGAGCATGGACGAAGGCTGGACGCGCTGGATTCTCGAGCAGTACGGCTTCACGTTCGTGAACCTCGTGCCGGCGGACTTCCGCGGCGCCACGCCGCTGGCCGATCGCATCGACGTGCTGGTCATCGCCGACGAGGCGCGCGGGCTGCTGGATGGCTACGCCGAGGGCGTCGTGCCGCCGCAGTACGTGGGTGGCATCGGCACGAGCGGCGTGCGCGCGATCGACGCGTTCGTGCGCGGCGGCGGATCGCTCGTCTGCTTCAACCGTAGCGCCCTCTTCGCCATCGAGCAGCTGCACCTGCCGGTGAAGAACGCGGTGGGCGGCCTGAAGCGGCAGGACTTCTTCACCGGCGGATCGATCGTGTCGGTGGAGGTCGATCCGACGCACGCCCTGATGGCGGGCATGCCCGATCGCGCTCCGGTGTTCGTCGACGGCAGCCCGGTGTTCGAGACACTCGACGGCTTCAAGGGCGAGGTGCTCGCGAAGTACCAGGCGGCGGGGTCGCCGCTGATGTCGGGCTACCTCACCGGCGAGAAGTACATGAACGGCAAGGCCGCCGCGCTGTCGATGCCGCTCGATCGCGGGCGCGTGGTGCTGGTGGGCTTCCGTCCGCAGTGGCGCGGCCAGCCGTTCGGCACGTTCCGCGTCATCTTCAACGCGGTGCTCAACGTCGGCCGCTGATCGCGCCATGGCGGACGTCGAGCCGTTCCGCATCGAGCAGGACGACGTCACGCGTCCCCAGGTGCTCGCCCTGCTCGAGGAGCACCTGCAGAACATGTACGAGCTGTCGCCGCCGGATCAGGTGTTCGCCTTCGATGCGAGCAAGCTGCGCGCACCGGGCGTCACGTTCTGGACGGCATGGCGAGGCGATCGGCTGATGGGCTGCGCCGCGCTGAAGCAGCTCACGCCCACGAGCGGGGAAGTGAAGTCGATGCGCACGCCGGCGGCGGCGCGGCGCACCGGCGCCGGCCGGGCGCTGCTCGAACACCTGCTGGGCGAGGCTCGGGCGCGTGGATACGACACCCTCTATCTCGAGACGGGGCGCCATCCGGCGTTCCATCCCGCCCACGCGCTCTACCGGTCCGTGGGATTCGTCGATCGCGGCGCCTTCGGCGACTACGTCGACACCGGCAACGCGGTGTACATGGAGCTGCGCCTCGGCTGAGCGGCCGCGTCAGCCGCCCATGAGGCCGCGCAGGAACGCCTGCGGACGCGTCTCCACGCGCCGCTTGCCGCGCCGTTTGGCGTCGTAGAGCGCCTCGTCGGCGCGCTTCACGATCGACTCGGTGGTGTCGCCGGGGGTCCACGCCGTGACGCCGCCGCTGAACGTGAAGGCGACGAAGCCCTTCTTGCCGTCGACCTCGTACTGGTACGCGGGCGGCAGGCTCTCGAGCAGCGTCGTGAGCCGCTGCTTGCCCTTCGACGCCGAGGCTACCCGCAGCAGCAGCGCGAACTCCTCGCCGCCGAAGCGCGCCGCCACCTCGCCGGCCTCGATGCTCGTGCCTAGCAGCTGCGCCAGCGCTACGATCACGCGATCGCCGACCGGGTGGCCGTAGGTGTCGTTGATGCGCTTGAAGTCGTCGAGGTCCACCATCGCCAGCGCGAACGGCGCGCGATCGCGGGCCGCCGAGCTGACCCACTCGCGCAGCGCGGCGTCGAAGGCGCCGCGGTTCGGCAGCCGTGTGAGGGCGTCGGTCGAGGCGTCGGCGCGCGCCTTCTTCAGCGACTGCTCGAGCGACTGCACGCGCGAACTCAGCGCCGCGTAGCGATGGGCCTCGTTGGCGCGGTGCTCGGCCACGGCCTCCTTGAGCACCTTCACTTCCCGCGACAGCGTTCGCTTCAACTCGCGGATGTCCTCGATCTCCACCATCCGGCCGAGTTCGTTCGTCGATCGCACCAGCTCGAGCTCGAACTGCTGCGAGTCGCCGCGCACCGCGTCGATCACGTCGCGCAGCACGTTCACCAGATCGACGAGCTCCGACTCGCGATCCTTGTGGTACGCGTGCACACGGTCGAGGAAGTCTTCCACCGCCGGACACGCTTCGGCGGCGAGCGCCGTCAGCTGCGCCGGATCTTCCTCGTGGGCGACGGCGGCACGCCAGCGGGTGACCTGGGCGCGGAAGCGCTCGGGCTGCAGCGAGGCGTCGTCGGGGCCGTGGTCGGCGACGAGCGCCAGCAGGCGGTCGGCCAGCGCGACCAGGGCTTCGGCCCGCGCGCGGGGCGAGCCGGACAGCGACAACTGGGTGATCTGCGAGCTCACGGGCGACTCCGGGGACCTGACGTACCCGCAGGAATCGGCCGTGAGCCGCCAGCGCTTGAGCCGGGTCGCGGCCCGGCGGGCCGCCGTGCTACGGCGTGAAGTCGCGGATCGCCGCCACCGCCTTGGCGTCGAGCGTCTTCAGCATCGACACCACCAGCTCCACGGTCTGGTCGAAGTCGCGGCGGCTGATCACGCCGTTGTGGGCGTGCGTGTAGCGGGCCGGCACGAGCAGGTTCACGGTGGGCACGCCGGCGGTGCTCTTCTGGATCTCGGCCGAGTCGTCGCCGTAGCCCTGCACGAGATCGAGCTGCAGCGGCAGCTTCCGCGCCGCCGCCGTCTGCTTCACGAAGGCGCTCAGCTTTCTGTTGGGCAGCGCCGACGAGTCGTAAACGAAGAGCACCGGCCCGCCATCGAGCACGGCCTGCGTTTCCTCGGGCCGGCCGGGGAACACGTCGCCCGTGATGCCGCCCTCGATGGCGATGCCGAGCTCGGGCTTGATCGCGTCGGACGCCGTGTGCGCGCCCCGCAGGCCGATCTCCTCCTGCGTCGTGATCGCCCACACGATCTGGTTCGGATGCGGCTCACTGGCCAGGCGCCGCATCGCCTCGATCACCACGCCGCAGCCGACGCGGTCGTCCCACGCCTTGGCGAGATAGCGATTGGTGCCGTTGAGCACCTCGAACGGCGCGTCGGGCACGATCGGATCGCCCACCGAGATGCCCATCGCGCGCACTTCGGCCTCGGACGACGCGCCGACGTCGAGATACAGGCCGTCGCGGCTGTAGACGCGCGTGCGCTCGTCGGCGGGCACGACGTGCACGTCACGGATGCCGGTGACCGCCTTCACCGGGCCCTTCGAGCCGATGATCACCCAGCGCTGATCCACCAGCGCCTGATCGAGCCAGCCGCCGAGCATCTGCATCGTGAGCAGGCCCTTCGGCGTGATGCGGCGCACCATGCCGCCCAGTTCGTCCATGTGCGCGTCGACCATGATGCGCGGGCCGCTCGTGCCCTGCGTGGCGATGATCGAGCCGAGGCCGTCGAAGGTGATCGACGACGCGTAGGGCCGCATCTCGTCCACCATCACCTTGCGAATCGGCTCCTCGAAGCCGGAGGGGCCGGCGGCGTCGGTGAGTTTCCGCAGCAGATCGACGGTGCGGTCCTGGGCGAAGCCAAGGGCGCCGGCGGCGACGATGCCGAGGGCGGCGAGGGCGAAGCGAGCGCGAGTCATGGGGACGGTCCTCCCGGCCGCGGTCGGCGCGGCCCGTGACCGCCGAGTGTATCCGGCTACACTGCCGGCATGGCCAGCGGCCTTGCGCGACTCGTGGTGGGAGCCAATCCGCGGCGGACCCTGGTGCGCAGCGCCGTCCTGGTCGTCCTTGGCTGGCTGCTCATCAGCTACGGCATCCTCTCGGTGCGCGGCTCGGGCCCGAGCATGCAGCCGACGATCGGCGACGGCCAGCTGATGATCGTCGACCGCATCTCGTACAAGGTGCGGCGGCCGCGTCGGGGCGAGATCGCGGCGGTGACGTGGGAAGGCGAGGGCCGCGCCGTGCTGATCAAGCGCATCCTCGCCGGGCCGGGCGACACCATCGGCATCGCGGACGGCCAGGTGGACGTGAACGGCGTGCTGATCGACGAACCGTACGTGCGTCAGCGGGCCCGCTGGCAGATGGCCGCCACCCGCCTGGGGCCCGACGAGTACTTCGTCGTGGGCGACAACCGCGGGATGCCCATGGCGCAGCACACACTCGGCCGCGTGCCGGTGGCCCGCCTCATCGGCCCCGTGATCTGGATCGGCGGCGGCTCGTAGCGCTCACGCCTCGGGCAGGCGGGCGTCGAGCCGATGCGGTGTCCAGCGTTCGCACTGCCGGCACTGGCCGGGGTCGTCGATGGTGCGCGGGTCGGCGGCGCACAGGCAGCTCCACGGACGGCGTTCCGCGTCGAGCCAGTACGGATACGGCGTGCGGATCGTCAGGCGGCTCCAGCGGCAGGTCTCGACGGCGTTCGGTTCGGGCATGCAGATCTCCGCGTGGCGGTGCCTGAGCAATAGCCGCACCATCGATCAGCACGCCGCTGGCGGCGTGATCCGTCGAGCCTCTGCGATCACCCGACGCACGGGGCGGGGAACTTCCCGCGCCGTCGGGCGATCGCGCGATCCGCGGCTACTGCCCGTCGCAGCTGACGCGCGGGTTCCAGTTGACGAACGTGCCGTTGGGGTTCTCGCGCCACGCCCACACGTGCAGCTCGTAGAAGGCGGGCAGCTTGTAGCGGTTCGGCGCGGTCACCAGCTGGAACGTCTGGCCTTCGAGCACCGGCGGCGCGGTGTGCGACGCTCACCATGCAGGTGGCGTTCTCGGGTCTCACCGGCGCCGTGACCGCGGCGCACATCCACTGCTGCACGGCGTCTCCCGGTGCCGGCACCGCCATCGTGGCCACGATGACGCCGAGCTTCGCGAGCTTCCCCGCCGGGGTGACGTCCGGCAGCTACCTGCAGACCTTCGACCTGACGCTCGGCAGCAGCTACAACGCCGCGTTCGTCACGGCCAACGGCGGCACGGTGGCCGCGGCACGCGCCGCCCTGCTCAACGGACTGCTGGCCGGACGGGCCTACTTCGACATCCACACCAGCTTCGCGCCCGGCGGCGAAGTGCGGGTGTTCCCGGCAACCGTGTACGAACTCAGCATCGCCAACGCCACCCGCGGCGAGGGCAACAGCGGCAGCGCGCCCCTGTCGTTCACCGTCTCGCTGTCCACCGCGGCACCGACGCCGATCACCGTCACGGCCACCACCAGCAACGGCACCGCGAGTGCCGGCACCGACTACACCGCCACGGGGCCGACGACCATCACCTTCAACCCGGGCGACACGACGAAGCCGTTCGACGTGAACATCCTCGGCGACACGATCCCCGAGATCGACGAGACCTTCAGCGTGACGCTGGCCAACCCGGCAGGCGCGGTCATACTCGCGGGCACCGGCACGGGCATCATCGTCAACGACGACGGCACGCCACAGCCGCCGGCCGTGCAGAACGACACCTACAGCGTGCAGGGCGGATCGACGCTCGACGTCGCCGCGCCCGGCGTGCTCGGCAACGATGCGAGCCCGGGCTCGAGCGCCTCGGCGGCCGTGATCGCGGCGCCGGCCCATGGCGCGCTGACGCTGCAACCGAACGGCGCCTTCACCTACACGCCGCAAGCCGGCTACATCGGCGCCGATGCGTTCACCTATCGCGCGACCAACAACGTCGGGACCTCGGCCATCGCCACCGTGGCGCTCGCGGTCACGGCGCCGGCCGGCCCGCAGCCGCCCACGGCGTTCCGTGTCGTGGGCGTCAACGGGAACGTCGTGACGTTCGGCTGGAATCCGCCGGCGCTGGGCCAGACGCCGCTCGGGTATCAGCTCGAGGGCGGCGTCACACCCGGCGGCGTGCTCGGTGCAGTATCGCTCGGCACCGCGCCGCGCTTCACGATCGCCTTGCCGTCGGCCACGCTCTACATCCGCCTGCGCACCGTGGGCGCCAGCGGCCTGAGCGCGCCCACCGCCGACATCACCGTGCCGGTGAACCAGCCCGTGCCGCCGTCGGCGCCGGCCAATCTCGTCGGTCTCGCCTCCGGTCAGGCGGTGTCGCTCGCGTGGCGCAGCACGTTCACCGGCGGTGCGCCGGCTGGCGCCGTGCTTGACGTCTCGGGTGGCGCGACGGCGTCGCTGTCGCTCGGGCCGGTCGAGTCGTTCGACTTCCCGAACGTGCCGCCCGGCACCTACACGTTCGTCGTTCGCCAGGTGAACGCATCGGGCGTCGGGTCGGCGTCGAATCCGGTCGCGCTCACTTTTCCCGCCGGGTGCACCGGCGCGCCGCCGCCGGTCGAGAAATTCGTGGCGTTCACGACCGGCGGGCGGCTGGTGCTGGCGTGGGACCCGCCATCGAGCGGCGCCGCGCCCACGAGTTATCTCGTGCAGGCCACCGGAGCCTACGTCGGCAACGTGCCGCTCGTGACCCGCGGCGTCGATGTGCCCGTGGCGCCCGGCAGCTACACGTTGTCCGTGCGCGCCGTGAACGCGTGCGGTTCGTCCGCGGCGACGGCGGCGCAGACCGTCGTCGTGCCGTGAACGCGATCCGCGGCTACTGCCCGTCGCAGCTGACGCGCGGGTTCCAGTCGACGAACGTGCCATTGGGGTTGTCGCGCCAGGCCCACACGTGCAGCTCATAGAAGGCGGGCAGCGCGTAGCGGTTCGGCGCGGTCACGAGCTGGAACGTCTGGCCTTCGAGCACCGGTGGCGCGGTGTGCGACGCGTTCCACGTGGCGGCGTCGACGATGAACTCGACGCCCACCAGACGGGCTCTGTTGCCGGCGAACTCGTAGATCAGCGCTTCCGGCTTCGTGGCGTCGATCAGGCCGTCGCCCACGAGTCCGGGGTTCACGTAGTGCTGGCCCATGGCGCCCACCTCGGGCCCGCTCACGCAGCCGAGGAACGGCCCGTAGCCGGTGCCGCCGAGCGCCGCGATGTCCAGGAACGGACGCGTCGTCTCGCGGACGATCTTCACGAGGGCCGCCGGCGCCTGTGTGCCGTGCGACGCGTCGTGCTGCGCGTGGATACCAATGGTGGGGACCAGCGACAGGGTCGCGGCCAGGGCGAAGGAAACGAACGAACGTGACGACATGATGAGGTCTCTCCTGCCTTGTCATCGGAAGCGGGCGTCGTGATCCGCCACTCAGCCGTGGCGCACGCGTGATTCGCGTCATGGCAGCTCGGCCGCGTACGCGATACTTCACGGCAGTCGCGTGTCGTTGCTGCCGCCGTTCGTCCGTCGTCTCGTGCTGCCCGCGCTGGCTCTGTGGTCGGTGCTGGCCGTCGCCGCCGCGTACGGGCCGCTGCTGCTGTCGTCCGGGCTGATCGCGACGCACTACGAGGGACGCGAATGGCAGGGCGTGCCGCTGGCCACCGGCCAGGAGCACGTGGGCGCCGGCGACTGGCTGGCCGCAGCGGGCCATCCGATCGGCCGTCGTGAGACCAGCGTGAGCTGGCGCGGCTGGCTGGTCGTGGGACAACCGGCCACGTTCGACATCGAGACGCGATCCGACGGTCCGGCCTGGGTGTACATCGACGATCGGCGCGTGACCGACGGCTATGCACCGACGGCCGATGGCGCGCGGCGACAGACGGTGACGCTGACGTCGGGACTGCACGCGCTGCAGGTGGACCTTGCGAGCGCGTCGTCACTCGACGTGCGCTGGGCGCGCGCCGGCAATCCGCTGCACGACCTCGGTCCCACGGCCCTGTATCCCACGCGCGTCGCGTACTACCTCGATCAGGTCATACGGCCGGGCCTCGTGCTGGCCACCGCCCTGTCGTTGAGCCAGCTCGTCGTGCTCGCCGGCCTCGCCGCCGGATGCCTGCGCCGCCACCTCGATGCCACCGCCGCGACCAGCGACGAACGCCGATGGGTGTGGGGCGTGCTGGCGCTGGCCGCCGGGCTGCAGCTGTGGCAGGTGTGGTACGGACTCCCCGCCTCGTGGGAGCTCGACGAGCTGCTGGCCGGCGATGTGCTGGCGCCAGCGCGCGCCTGGTTCTCGGGCGGGTGGTACGCGCTGTATCCGACACTCTTCTACGCCTGCCTCGGCGTGTTCTCGTGGCCGTTCATGGCGGCAGGCACGATGGGTCTGATCGATCTCGGCCTCGAGCCGGCCGGCGTCGCGCAGGTGGCCGTGTATCGCCTGGCCATGGTCGTCTGCGGCGTCGTCAGCGTCGGGCTCGCCTACCGGTTGTGCATGGAGGCGTTCGGCTCGCGCCGGGCCGCGATCTGGGCAGGATTCCTCGCCGCGACGTTGCCGCTGCTCGTGTATCTCACGAAGTTCGCGAAGGCCGACGTGCCGTACTCCGCGGCGTTCCTCGCGGCGGCCCTCTTCCACCTCCGCGCGCTGCGCACGCCGACGCCGGCGGTCTACGGGTGGTTCGCGTTCTGGGGGATGGTGTCGATCTGCCTGAAAGACCAGGCGTATGGGCTCGTGGTACTGCCGGCGCTGCATCTCGTGTGGCTGCGCTGGCGCGCGCACGGTGACGCCGGGCTTGCCGCGCGCCTCGGCCGGCTTGCCACCGACGCGCCACTGTGGCGCGCGATCGCGGTAGCGGTGGCGGTGTTCGTCGTCAGCCACAACCTGATCTTCAACTTCGACGGGTTCGTGAGCCATGTGAAGGTCATGGCCACCGGCAGCTCCGGCTTCCGTACGTACGAGTCCACGGCGCGCGGACAGCTCGCGATGGTGACGGACGCGCTGGCGATGGTGCCGTGGACGTTCGGCACGCCGACGGCGATCGTCATCGCCGGTTCGCTGATGCTCGCCTGGCGGGCGCGTCGCGAGGCGCTCGTGGTGCTGCTGCTGCCGATCGTGTCGTACTACCTGACCTTCACGCTCGTCATCCAATACCAGTACGACCGCTTTTATCTCGCTCCCGCGGTGCTGCTGGCCGCGGTGGGCGGCGTCGGCATGGCCTGGCTGGCGGCGAGCACCGCGCTGTGGGCGCGCGTGTCAGTCGCGGTCGCCGCGGTGCACGTGCTGCTGCTCGGCAGCTCGATCGATCTGCTGATGGCGCGCGACTCGCGCTTCGCCGCCGAGGCGTGGCTGGAACGCCAGGTGGATGGCGGCGAAATCGTCGGCCTGGCGGGGCCGCAGGCCTACCTGCCGCGCGCTGGACGCCTGCCGGTGACCAACGTCGAGTACGACTGGGCGCAGGTGGAATCAGCGCCGCCCGAGTTCCTGGTCGTGAATGCCGAGTTCGCGTCGCGCGCGCGCCACATCGACTTCTTCGGCCCGCTGCTCGGCGGATCGCATCCGCTCTATCGCGAGGCGGCGCGCTTCAAGTCGTCGCCCGGCCTGGCGCTGCTGGCCTACCGGCCCGAGTTCAGCGACGGCGTCGAGAATCCCGAGAGCAACTTCGACAAGATCAACCCCGAGATCCGGATCTACGCCCGTCGCGACGTCGTGGTCCGCTGACTTCGCGTGTCAGACGCGCGCCTTCTCCCCCGCCGGATCGCCCTGCTCCTGCTCGCGCTGGCGCTCGCCGGCGTCGCGGTGGCATCCGCGCCGGTGCACGACGCGCTCACCACGCTCGTCGGTCGGGCCGAGGCCTTCATCGCCCGCGTGCCCGTCGCCGGTGCGGCGGTGTTCGTGGTGCTCACCGCGCTCTCGGCGATGATCGCGTTCTTCTCGACCGGCGTCCTTGCACCGGTGGCCGTCGCCACCTGGGGCCCGCTCGTGACGTTCGCCATGCTCTGGGTGGGGTGGCTCGCCGGTGGCGCGGTGTCGTATGCGATCGGCCGCTTCCTGGGCCGATCCGTGGCCGGGATGTTCGTGGACGGCGCGACCCTGGACCGCTGGGAACGCCTCGTGCGCGATCGCGGGAACGTGACGCACCTTCTGCTGTTCCAGGTGGCCATGCCGTCGGAGGTCCTCGGCTACGTCCTTGGCCTGCTGCGCTACTCGTTCGTCACCTACATCGCCGTGCTGGCCGCGACGGAGATCCCGTACGCGCTTGCCGTCGTGTACCTCGGCGAGTCGTTCCTCGCCGGCGACACCGCGCGGTTCCTGATCGTGGGGCTGGCGGCGGTCGCCGTCGGTGTGGGCCTGTATTTCGGGCTGCGTCGCGCGACGCAGGGACGATCGGGCTGATCGTGTCGACGGCCGTCGTTCCGTGCGCCGCTCAGGTGGTGGCCGCGGCGTCGCGCCAGACCACGCGATTGCGGCCGGCGCGCTTGCCTTCGAGCAGCCGGTGATCGGCGAGCTGCAGCAGATCCTCGGCGGTGCGGACCTCGGCGTCCTCGAGGAACGTGGCCACGCCGACGGTGGCCGTGATGGCCACGGTGCCCGTCGACAGCGCCACCTCCGCGCGGTCGCGCAGCCGGCGGCGGAAGCGCTCGGCGAAGGCGGCGGCGCTCGACGCATCGGCGCTCGACAGGATCACGACGAACTCGTCGCCACCGTAGCGGCATACCGTGTCGGCGGCGCGCGCGTGTTCGGCGAGCAGCTCGGCCACCAGTTTCAGCACGCGGTCGCCCACCATGTGGCCGTGCGTGTCGTTGATCTCCTTGAAGTGGTCGGTGTCGACCAGCAGCACGCTGAGCGGGTGCTGATAGCGTGCCGCGTTGGCCACCGCACGTGGCAGCGCCTCGTCGAAGTAACCGCGGTTGTGCAGGCCGGTGAGCGCGTCGCGGGTGGCGCGCGTCCACGCCTGCTCGTAGAGCTGACGATACGTCAGTTTCTGCAGCACGTCGGCCACGTCGCCGGCGCCGACGGTGGCCGAGATCGGATCGACATAGCGCAGGTACAGCGTGAGCAGCGCCGAGTAGAAGATCGCCGACGCCGCCTTGCCGGCCAGGCCCGAGGCCATCAGCATCGGCAGATCGGGACGTCCCCACTGCACCGCCAGCGTGAAGAAGAAGTTGTCGACCGCCACGATCACGAGCATCGCGGCGGCTGTGCGCACGAACATGTTGGCGACGTAGCCGCTCACGAACTCGTACACGAGGATGATGCCGATGACGTCGATCGGCAGCAGCACCGTGCCGACGAACGCCACCCACGCATTGCCACGCAGCGCCGCGGTGGTGAGATCGGGAGGCACCTCGCTGCCGGGGATCAGCAGATGCTGGCTGATCACCATCGACACGAGCGACAGGCCGGCGTTGGCGAGCATCAACCCGTAGACGAGCTTGCGCGCCTCGCGCGTGTCTTCCTTGATGTAGACCAGCAGCACGGCGAGCAGCGTCGCCGTGTACATCACCATCGACGCCGGATACACGGCCCAGCCGGGCGCGAAGTCGACGCGCAGGTTGAGCGACGCCTCGAGATACTGGAAGCCTCCGATGACGATGTAGAGCGGCGAGAGGCCGAGCACCGTGCGGCTGCGGAACAGCGCCAGCACGAGCGTGGCCATCATGAGCGCTTCCGCACCGAGGAGCGCGAGCTGAACCGGATACATGGCGGGTCCCGATCTGGCGAGGGCGGAAGCCTATCACGCGCGTGCCGCCGCAGAGGCGCGCGCGCCGCGTCGTGTCACGGACGCAAGGTCAACGTGTGCAGCGACGGGCCAGGCACGAGCGGCAGCGGCGTGCCCGCCACCCACGCGCCCTGCTGATCGCCGTAGTGCGGCGACAGTGGATGGCCGCTCTGCCCGCCGGGCATGTGCAGGATCGCCGTGGCCTCGTGCCCCGGCGAGGCGACGAAGCGTTCGGAAGCGCCGGAACGCGGCGCCATCACACGGGGCACGTAGACGTCGCCGGCCAACGGCGCGCGCGGCATGTTCAACCAGCGCGCCAGCAGCGGCACGGCCGCGCTGAGCGGATGCGCCACGTCGGCGATGTTCTGTTCGCCCCACGTCCGCTGGGCCAGCGGTCCTGATGCGGTCAGCGAGGTCAGCGTGCGGTCGAGCGCCGCCAGCAGGAACGCGTCCCACGTGGGATACGCCGGATCGAGCAGATGCGCGGGCCGCTCGTGCACGATCCGCCACAGCGGGCCCTCCAGCCTGCGGATCGCGGTGTAGTCGAAGTCGGGCGCCGCCGCCTTCACGCCGGCGGTCAGCGACTCCATCACCATGCGCGAGACGGTCAGGCGGAACGTGCGCACGAGTCGATAGGCCACCGAGTCGATGGCGGTCGTGCCCGGCCACGCCGTATCGAGCAGGGCCCGCGCTTCGGCCCGCAGCGGCGTCGCGCGCGCGGCGTCGGGCGTGAGCGCCTCACGCAGCGCGTCACGCCAGCGATCGAGGTACAGCGACCGGTTGTCGAGCGCGATGTCGAAGATCGCGCGCTCGTCGAAGCGATCGCGTCGCTGCAGATCGTCGCGGATCATCCACGCGCGGATGCCGTCGGCCTGGCCGCCGTCGCCGATGCGCGTGCCGGCCGCGCCGCCGACCACGCGCGCGTTGGCGGTCCAGAGCCGGCCGCCCGGCGGATCGACCACGCGCGGCTGCTCGTCGAACCCGAGATAGCCGTCCCAGCGACGCGTGCCGTCGGCCCAGGAGGTCGGCACGTCGCCGCCGTAGCCGATGCGTCGCGGCATGGTGCCGTAGATCGTCCACGCGATGTGCCCGTCGCGGTCGCCCACCACGATGTTCTGCGCCGGCGCGCTGGCGCCGGGCGCCGCCGCCACCGCCTCGTCCACCGTTCGCGCGTCGGCGACGCGTATCGGATCGCCGGCGATGACCGCGGGATCGTGCGCCACCCAGCGCAGGGCGAGATCGCGGCCGCGACGGTCGCGCGCCACCACGGGTCCCCAGATCGTGGTGCGCACGTCGATCGTGACCGGCGTGCCGCCCTTCACCGCGATCGTCTCGCGATGCGTGTCGAAGGCGCGCGGTCCGTCCGGCGTCTGGTACCGCGTGGGATCGCCGGGCACCGGTTCCACGATCACGAGATCCGACCAGTCGCCGCCGGAGTTGGTGAAGCCCCACGCGATGTCGCCGTTGCTGCCCACGGCGAGCTGCTGGCCGCCCGGCAGCGTGACGCCCGAAAGCGTGCGCGTGCGCCCGGGCACGCGATCGTCGGGCAGCACGAAGGTGGCGCGATACCAGATGTTCGGCACCGCCAGCCGCAAGTGCATGTCGTTGGCGACGATGGCGGCGCCGGTCGTGCTGTGCGCGCCCGACACCGCCCAGTTGTTGCTGCCGATGGTGGCTTCCTGTTCGCGCGGCAATCGCGCCCACCACGGCAGTTCGCGATCGGGCGCGGCATCGAGACGCGCGGTCGCGCCCTTCGGCGCCCGCGTGATCGAGAACACGTCCGGGCCGGGAATCGGCGGCACCGGCGTGACCTCGCCCTCGATCGGGCTCTCCCAGTCGGTGGCGCGGCCGGCGAGGAACTCGAACATCGGCGGCGGCAGCACGTCGGCCATGGTGCCGAGCGTCTGCTCGAATTCCCACTGGCCGCCCTGCAGCGTCACGTACATCGCGATCAGCGTGAGCATCGTGTCTTCGGGCTGCCACGGCGCCGGATCGACGCGCAACGCGAGGTACTCGAACGGCGGCGCCGCCAGCGCCGCGAGGCCCGCGTTGACGCCGGCGGCATACGCCTCGAGCTCGGCGCGATACGCCGGCGTGGTCAGGGCGACCGCGCGACGCGCGATCTCGCGGAAGCGGTGCACGCGTTGCCGGCGATCGGCGTTCACGGCCGCGGCGCCGACGAGCTCGGCCAGCTCGCCGGCTGGCTGCCGGCGCTGCAGATCCATCTGGAAGAAGCGATCCTGCGCGTGCACGAAGCCGATCGCGCGCGCCAGGTCGACGCGCGAGTGCGCGGTGATCGTCGGCACGCCGAGCGCGTCACGCGCGATGGTCACCGGCGCCGTCAGGCCCGCGAGCGCGACCTCGCCGTCGAGCACGGGCAGGCTGCGCCCCACCATCACGCGGGCGCCGATCGCGATGGCGATCGCGACGACGGCGGTGATGACGAGCATCCAGCCGAGGAAGCGCAACAACCGCACGGGAGGATTCTAGCGGCTCGCCGCCGGATGCCCGCCCCCCGTCACTTCTCACGCACGCCGCGGATCGCGCGTGCGGGACCCCGGCCGTTACGCTCGTGCCATGATGATTGCACCCGCCGCCCACGCCCTGATCCCCGTGCCCGTCCGCACCGCCGACGACCGCCGCTGGACCGCCGTGCTCGCCCGCGATCGCGAGGCCGACGGGTCGTTCGTGTACGCCGTCACGTCGACCGGCGTCTTCTGCCGGCCGTCGTGCCCGAGCCGGCGCCCCCGGCGCGAGCGCGTCCGCTTCTTCGACGCCGCCAGCGCGGCCGAACGGGCCGGGTTCCGTGCCTGTCTGCGCTGCGCGCCGGCCGGTGCGCGTCCCGCCTCGGCGGCGGCCAACGCCGTCACCCGCGCGGCGGCGTATCTGCGGACGCACGCCACCGATACCGTCTCGCTCGCGGATCTCGCGGCGCACGTGGGGCTCAGCGCATCGCACCTCCAGCGCGCCTTCACCGCGCATACCGGCGTGTCGCCGCGTGAGTTCCAGGCGGCGATCCGCGCCGATCACTTTCGCGACGCGCTGCGCGCCGGCGCCGACGTGACGACCGCCACCTACGACGCCGGCTATGGATCGCCGAGCCGCGTCGCCGAGCAGAAGCCCACCGGTCGTGGACTCACGCCGTCGGCGTATCGCAAGGGTGCGGCAGGGGAGTCGATCCACTACGCCGTGGTCGCGTCGTCGCTCGGACGCCTGCTCGTGGCCGGCACCGCCCGCGGCGTCTGCGCGGTGAAGCTCGGTGCGTCCGACACGGCACTGGTCGAGGCGCTGACCGCCGAGTTCCCCGGCGCCACCGTGCAGCCGCGCGGCCTGCCCGCCGGCTGGGCGCGGGCCATCGCGGCGGCGATCGGCAGCCGTCCCGCCACCACGCCCGACGTGCCGCTCGACGTGCAGGGCACGGCGTTCCAGTGGCGCGTGTGGAAGGCGCTCACGGCCATTCCGGCCGGCGAAACCCGCACCTACGCCGAGGTGGCGGCGGCCATTGGCCGGCCCCGGGCCGTCCGGGCCGTCGCCAGGGCGTGCGCCACCAACCCGGTGGCTCTCGTGGTGCCGTGCCACCGCGTGGTGCCGTCGGCCGGCGGATCCGGCGGCTATCGCTGGGGCGCCGACCGGAAGGCGATCCTGCTCGCCCGAGAGGCGGGGAAGTCTGGCTCCAGCAAGAAGGGGGTCTGACCCCCGCCCAGGGCCCCGGACCCCGGAACCCGGGCTCCAGCCGGGGCGGACGGCAGTCCGCCCCCGGCGATCCATTACAATCCCGCCCGTGACCGGTGCCTCCCGCGCCCGTGCGGCCCTGCTCCAGCGCTTCGTCGAGGGACGACGCGGCCTGCGGCTCGGCTCGCTCTTCGGCGCCCCGGCCGTGTTCGCCGGCCGCCGGGCGGCAATCCGCCTCGAGGGCGACGCGATTCTGCTGCGCCTCGGCGCCGCCGGGCAGGACCTGGCCCGGGCGTTGTGCCGCGATCGGGTGCTGGGCCGCCGCGGCGACTGGCTGCGGCTCTCGCCGCCCCGCGAGGGCGCGGCGCCGGCCGCGTATCTCACGCTCTTCGAGCGTGCCGTTCACGACGTGGCCACTGCATGAGCCGAATGCGCTACGGCGTGTCGCCCTGGGCTGCTGCGACCGCCTCGAAGTCCCGGACCTTTCCAACCACGGCGCCGCCGGCCGCGGCCGACGTGGTGGTCGTCGGCGGCGGACTCACGGGTCTGCTCACCGCCACCGCGCTCAAGACCGCCGGTCACGACGTGGTGCTGCTCGACGCGGCGCGTGTCGGCGGGGGATTGAGCCGCTCCGCGTCGGGTCTCACCGGGCTGCTGCTGACCGACGAGTACCGCGGGCTCGAAGCGCTGCACGGCCGCCGCATCGCCCGCGTGCTGATGATGGCCGTCCACGACGCCGGCCCGGCGCTCGTCGCCGGCCTGAAAAAGGCGAAGATCCAGGGCGGCGGCGACGCCCGGCCGTTCGTGGCCGCGGTGAACGCGACGCCGAAGGGCTGGGATCGCGACGCCGCGATTCGCAAGGAGATCGGGCTCCCGTCCACCGTGCTCAGCGGCGGCGCGCTGGCGCGCGCCACGTCGGCCGACGGCGCGGCCGCGGCGCTGAAGTACGACGGCGGCGGCCTCGTCGATCCGTCGCGGATCGTGTCGGGCGCCATCACGCGGGCCGCCGACGCGCGCGTGAAGGTCTTCGAGAAGAGCGCCGTCGCGAAGATCACGTTCACCCGCGTCGACGCCACGCTGCACGTCGGCAAGCACGCGATCACCACGCCGCGCGTGGTCATCTGCACCGACGCGCCGGGCGCGCTGGCGCCCACGCTGGATCGCCACGTGCGCGCGTTCGAGCGCTACCACGTGCTCACCGTGCCGATGACCGCGGCGATGCGCAAGGCCGTCGGCCTTGCGTCGGTGATCCTCAGCGACACCGCCGCCGACGTGCACGTGACCACGACGCCCGACGGCCGCCTGCTCGTCTCGGGCGGCGACGGCCCCGTGCCCGGCGATCGGCAGCGCGAGGCCGCGCAGGCGCAGCGCACCGGCCAGTTGATGTACGAGGTGCTGAAGCGCTTCCCGGCCATCCTCGGCCTGGCGCCGGCATTCGGCTGGTCGACGCCGATCGTCGCCGGCCCGGATCGCTTCCCGCTCATCGGACCGCACCGCCAGTATCCGCACCAGCTGTTCTCGTTCGGTACCGATCGCGATCCCGCGCTCGCCTGGATGGCGAGCCGCGCGCTGGTGCGCGCGGTGGCACACGAGTCGACGCGCGACGACGAGGCCTTCGGGTTCGGACGCGTCCAGGAGGAGCGCCACTGAGCACGCTTCTTGCTGACTAGTCAGGAGTCCTGGCCATCGCGGCCTCCGGAGCCCATAAAGGGATCGGAATCGCGAACTTGTGTCAGTGCCACTCATGACTGTCTGGCAAAAGGCGGCAGCGGCCGCAACGGCACTTCTTGAAGGACCGCGCAAGATTGGGCCTCCCCCAGCGCCCAATCCGGTAGCACGTCCTCTTCCGGATCCGCTTCGCGGCGCCGGGAGAGGCGTGCGTCCGGTGCCTGCCGCGACCACCCGCGCCACGCCCTACCGCTTCGAGCGTCGCGCCCGCGCCGAAGACCGCCGCAAGGCCGATCGCCGCGCGGTCGACCTCGGATCGCCGTACGGATCCGAGCGCCGCTCGGGCCGCGACGACCGTCAGGGCGATCGTCGCGACGCGATCGCCCGCGGCGCTGGCATCGGTCTGGCGCGCGACTACTTCTCGCAGACCGAGGCCCGCGTCACCTCACGCGACACCGGCCTGCTGGCCGACGACCTGGTGCGCTTCCATGGTTAACGGACGCGGCGTCACCCTCGACCTCTGGCAGCGCCAGGCCGTGCTGGCCGCGGCGGCGTTCCTGCGCGAGCGCTTCGAAGGCGCGGCCGACGAGAAGGCCAAGTCGGTGCACGACGCGCTGCTCGAGGTGGTCGATCCCAAGCGGCGCGGCGTGCGCCTGCAGCGCGAGATGTCGAGGTCGCTCGAGGCGCCGGTGGCCACGCGCGCCGAACGGCGCAAGCGTTCGCGCGATCGACGCACCGGCTGGGATCGCCGCGTGCTCGACGTCGGCTCGCCCACGGGCGTCGAACGTCGCAGCGGCGAGCGCCGCGCGCGTGGTGAACGCCGCGGCGATCGCTAGTCGAACGTCAGAACCGCGAAGAGCACGATCAGCACGGTGAGCAGCGTGGCGATGTTCCCGATCGCCGGGATGCGCGCCGCCGCCGCGCGATCGCCGCGCTTCGCCTTGGCCTGGTTCGCGTGGATCATGCCGACGGCGCCGGTGAGCAGCACCACGCCCGTGATCTTCACGTGGAACTGCCACGGCAGGCTGCCGAAGCCGCCCCACTTCGTGAAGACGAGCACGAGTCCCGTTGCCCACAGCAACAGCAGCCCCGCGCCGCTGGCGTGACTGAGCGCCGCCGGCACGCGCGCCAGGATCGGGCGCTCGGCCTCGCTCGCGTTCTCCATCAGCTTGCCGATCACCGGGCCGCCGAACGCCGACGTGGCGCCGAGGCCGAGGCCGAGGAAGTGCAGGAACAGGAGCAGCTGATTCAGATCGGGCACGGCGTGAAGTCTCCGGGCCGCATTGTATCCGCGTCGTCCGCGGCGCCGTGCACGCGGGCCAGCTCGACCAATCTGACAACGCGTGTCCAAGGCTGAAACACGGATCGGCCAGGATGCGCGGGCCGGACTGCGCACGTCGGCCGGAACTGCCATGTTTCGCGCGCGCGGGGCATCGGTACCCGCCTTGCACTTCCGGCCGCCATGCAGACGCGTCTTCGACTCGGATGTGCCGCGATGCTCGCGGCGTGGCTCGGCCTCGCGTCGCCGGCATCGGCCTCGGAACGCGTGAGCGACGACGCCCTGGCGCGGTCGGCCGCGGCGGCGGTGCAGGGCCGCGTGGTGGCCACGAGCGCCCACTGGGACACCGACGCCGACACCATCTACACGTTCGTCACCATCGACGTCGCGGCGTCGTGGGGACTCGACGGGCAGCCCGCGCGCGTGGTCGTGAAGCAGCTGGGCGGCCTCGTCGGCGGCACCGCGTTCGTCGTCGGCGGCCAGGCGCTCTTCACCGTGGGCGAAGACGTGCTGGTGTTCCTCGACGTGCGGCCGCGCGACAACACGTTGTCGGTGTCGGGCCTCGAGCAGGGGAAGTGGGTGCTGAACGGCGCGCCCGACGTCGCCACGTCCGCGGTGCGCGAGATGCGCGCCGCCGATCCGGCCACCGTGGTCGCGCGCGACTATCGCAGTACGACGGCGCTCCAGGCGCTGGCGGCGCTCGCCGGCTCGCGCGTGCGCGCTACCGGCGCCGTGCTCGAGCCGGTGATGCCCGCGCCGGCGGCGGGTGGGGGGCATGACGCGCCGCTCTACACGCTGCTCGCGACGCAGCCGGCGCGCTGGCACGAGGCCGACACGGCTACGCCGGTCTTCGTCGATACGCAGGCCGGCGGGCATCCACAGTTCGCCGGCGGCGGCCTCACGCAACTCGCCAACGCCGCCGCGAAGTGGAGCGCGGCCGGTTCGCTGCGTCTCGCCAACGGCGTGTCGCGATCGGCGCGCTGCTTCTCGAACAGCGAGAACGACGGCCGCCTCTCGGTGACCTACGGCGATCCCTGCGGCGAGATCGCGGACGCCAGCTCCACGCTGGCCATCGGCGGCGCCTACTTCTCGTCGGTCACGCGCACCATCAACGGCGTCAGCTACTGGAAGATCACCAAGGGCATGGTCGTCACCGACAACCCGACGACCAAGTGGGCGAGCTTCACGACCGGCTGCTACGAAGACGTGCTCGTGCACGAGATGGGGCACGCCATCGGCTTCGGCCACTCGGCGGATCGTGCCGCCATCATGTATCCGTCGATCTCGTCGACGTGCTTCAGCCGTACCGTGTCGGCGCCGCTCGGCGCGGACGATCTCGCCGGCATGGCGGCGCTCTATCCCGGCGCCGGCGCGCCGCAGGCGACGACGCCGCCCGGCACGCCCACCAACCTCGTCGCCACCGTCGGGCAGCACGGTCACCATCACCTGGAACCCGCCGACGACGGGCGGCGCGGCCACCAGCTACCAGCTGCTCGCCGGCACGGCGCCCGGCGTGACCAACATCGGCGTCGTGCCGCTCACGGTGCCTGGCCTGACGGTGCCGAACGTGCCGAACGGCACCTACTACCTGCGCGTGGTCGCCACCAACGCGGCGGGGAACAGCGCCCCCACGGCGGACCAGGTCGTGACCGTCGGCGCCTCGGCGCCCGGCGCACCGCGCAACCTCACGGGCGCGGCCGGACCGGGCGGCACGGTGAGCCTGAGCTGGCTCGCCCCGGCGTCGGGGCCGGCGCCCACGGGCTACCTGCTGCTCGCCGGCTTCACGCCCGGCGCCAGCACGTTCCAGATCCCGGTGGCCGGCACCGGCCTCGCCGGCAGCGGCGTCGGCGCGGGCGTCTACTACGTGCGCGTCGTGGCACTGAACGGCGCCACGCCCGGCCCCGCGTCGAACGAGTTCACGCTGGTGGTGCCGTAACGGGGGGCCAGGGGCTGGGGGCCGGGGGCGAGCGGACTATACTGCCTCTTTGACCTGCGTTTCTGGTCGGAGGCACTCACCCCATGCGTCGTTTCCTGCTGGCTCTTCTCCTCGCTGCCGCCGCGGTCCTGCCGGCGGCCGCCCAGTCGACCGCGATCAACGGCTCGATTGAAGGCGTCATCACCGACGACTCCGGCGCGGTCCTGCCCGGCGTCACGGTGACGATCACGAACCTCGACACGGGCGACACGCGCGTCGTCGTCACCAACGAGAGCGGGTTGTACCGCGCCCCGCTGCTGCCGCTCGGCAAGTACCGCGTGGCCGCGGAACTCCAGGGCTTCAAGAAGCTCGAGCAGACCGGCATCAACGTGTCGGCCGGCCAGACGGCCGTGATCAGCATCAAGCTCGGCGTCGGTGCCCTCACCGAGACCATCTCGGTCACCGCCGACGCGCCGCTGGTCGACCTCGGCAAGATCGAACAGGGCCGCACGCTGAGCGAGGCGGAAATCAAGACGCTGCCGCTCACCTCGCGCAACCCCTACAACTTCGCGCTGCTGCAGCCGGGCGTGGTCGGCTTCGAGAACTCGGAGTTCGGCGCCACCCGCATCACCTCGAACGGCGCGCTGCTCCGTGTGAACTACCAGATCGACGGCAGCAACAACACGCAGAAGGATCGCGCCGGCCTGCGGCAGATGCCGATGTCCGAGATCATGATCCGCGAGGTGAAGGTCGTCACCACCGGCTACGCGCCCGAGTTCGGTCAGACGATGGGCATGATCTACAACGCCATCACGCCGTCCGGCACCAACACCTACCGGGGCCAGGGCAGCTACCGCTTCCAGCGCCAGTCGATGGTGTCGTTCCCGTTCTTCTTCACCGGCCCCCGCACCGACGCCACCAAGCCGCCCACCGACGTCAACATCTACACGGTGGACCTCGGCGGTCCGATCGTGAAGGACAAGACGCACTTCTTCGGCGGCTTCGAGCGCACGCAGCGCGACCTGTCGGGCCAGAGCGTCATCACGATTCCCTCGGCCACGGCCGCGATTCTCGGCATCCCCGACGCGCGCTACCAGGACCGCGTCGCCGACGCCAAGTTCGCCATCGGCAAGATCGACCATCAGCTGAACGGCGCCAACCGCCTGTCGCTGCGCTACCTGTTCTTCGACCAGGGCATCACCAACAACGTCGGCGGCGGCATCACGTCGGTGCAGCGCGGCACCGACTTCAAGGACCGCCAGAACTCGACGGCCCTGCAGCTCATCTCCACCGTGCGGCCGACGCTGCTGAACGAGATGCGCCTGCAGTACGCCACGCGCGCCCAGTCGCGCACGCCCGGCGATCGCGCCGGCTCGGGTCCGGCCATCAACATCACCAACGTCGCGCAGTTCGGCGGCGCCATCGGCGCGCTGGCCGATGCCGGCTTCGGCTTCACGCAGGACGTCGCACAGTTCAACGACAGCCTCACCTGGCTGAAGGGCGATCACTCGTTCAAGGCCGGCTTCGACGTGCAGCACGTCGCCGACACCCGTACCAGCACGCAGTTCCAGCTCTACACCTTCGCCAACACCGCCGCCTATCTGGCGGCGAAGGACGGCTCGAATCCGTTCGGCTACCAGACCTTCCAGCAGTACTTCGGCGAGCCGAACCTCGACTTCTCGTCGAACCTCTACGGCATGTTCCTGCAGGACGACTGGCGCGTCGGCGACTCGCTGAAGGTGCTCTACGGCGTGCGCTACGACGTCTACGACGTGCCGGCGGCCAACGCCAGCGCACCGTTCGCCGCGTCGCGCGACTTCGTCGTCGACAAGAACAACTTCGCCCCGCGCCTCGGCGTGGTGTGGACGGTGGGTGAGGATCGGCGCACGGTCGTGCGCGCCAACACCGGCGTGATGTACGACCAGGCGCTGCTCGCCAGCTACGAGCAGGCGCTCATCAACGACGGCACCAACAAGCGCGCCGCCGCCTCGTACCAGCCCACGCAGGTCGGCGCCCCGGCCTTCCCGGCGGTGCTGTCGAGCGGCGCCGGCGCCACGCCGAACACGCTCACCACGGTGTCGCCCGACTTCCAGGTGGCGCACAACTGGCAGAACAACGTCCAGATCGAGCGGCAGCTCAACAACCACTTCGCGGCCTCGGTCGGCGCCTCGTACGCGCGCGGCTACGCCCTGCCGATCATCAGCAACATCAACCTGATCAACCCGATCGGCTCGCTGTCGGACGGTCGCCCGATCTTCAGCACGGCGATCAACAGCGGCACCCGCGTCGACCCGCGCTACAACGTCATCAACCAGGTGGAGTCGCTCGGCGAGTCCACCTACAAGAACGTGACGGCCACGTTCACCGGCCGCGGCCTCAAGGGCATCCAGTTCGACTTCGCCTACACGCTCGGCAAGAGCGAGGACAACGCCCCGCTCACGACCGTGCTGTCGCTGCAGGGCGATGCCGGCCGCAGCAACCCGGCCAGCCTCGACACCGACAAGGGCCCGAACGTGCTCGATCAGCGCCACACCTTCACGGGCAGCATCGTGGCCCGTCCGCAGATCGAGGGCGGCGGTGCCATCGGCCGCGCCATCGTGAACGGCACGGTCGTCGGCGTGGCGATGCAGTTCGCCAGCGGCATCCCGATCAACATCCGCGCGAACGCCGAGCTGAACAACGACGGCATCGGCAGCGACCGTCCCTCGGGCGTGCCGCGCAACTCGCTGAACCTGCCCGCCCGCAAGAACGTCGACCTGCGCCTGTCGCGGCAGGTGGGCTTCGGCGGCGCCCGCAAGTTCGAACTGCTCGCGGAGGTGAAGAACATCTTCAACACCGTGCAGTGGTCGAGCGTGACCGGCAACTCGGTGGCGGTCGTCGCCGCCACCGGCCTGCCGGTGAACCCGCTGCCGACCAGCGGCAATCAGCTCACGCCCACGGGCGGCTACGAGCAGCGCCAGCTCCAGATCGGCCTGCGCTTCATGTTCTAATCCGGCGCGGGGTCCGGGCACGGCGCCCGGACCCCGGCCACCGGCCCATGATCCAGCCGCTCACCGGCGATCCGCTCGAACGCGTCTTCGGCTCCCTCGAGCTGCGCGTCCTCGACGCGCTCTGGTCCCGGCCCGCCGCGGCCACCGTCCGCGATCTCGAACCCGACGTCACCGGCGTGGCCTACACCACGCTGATGACCACGCTCGACCGGCTGCACCGCAAGGGCGTGCTGCTGCGCGAGAAGGACGGCCGCAAGTTCCTCTACCGGCCGCGCCTCACGCGCGATCAGCTGCTGTCGTCGGTGGCGGGCGATGCCCTCACCGCCATGCTCGGCCCGCGCGGCGAGGAGCTGCGTCCGGTGGTGTCGTTCTTCGTCGAGGCGGTGAAGCGCGAGGATCGCGACGTGCTCGACGCGCTCGACGCCCTGATCCGCGAGCACCGCAAGCCGGAGGGCGGCCGATGAGCGCGGCGCTGCTCGGCGGGCTGCTGGCGTTCGCCGCTTTCGCGTGTGGCGCCGCCGTCGGCACCGTGGTGATGCATGCCGTGGCCGTGGCGACACGCGCGCGATCGTGGGGCGCCCTGGGCCCGCGCGCCCGCGCCGCGGTGCTGCGCCACGCGCGCTTCTCGCCGCTCACGCTCGGGCTCGCGTTCACGGGGCTGGTGCAGCTGGCGTTCTGGGTGTTCGAGCCGCCGAATCAGCACGAAGCGTCCGGCCTGGTCCTGTCGCTGCTGGGCGCGGCCGGCGTGGCGCTGCTGGGACTGGTGGCGCGACGTGCGTGGCGCGGCGTGCACGACACGCGTGCCCTCGAACGCGCCTGGCGCACCTCGCTGGCGAAGCCCGCCACGGTGCCGGGCTGGACGGGCGTCGCGTGGGCCATCGACACGACGTTCCCGGTGGTCGCCGTCACCGGCGTTCGCCGCGCCGAGCTGTTCGTGTCGCGCGCGGTGCTCGCCACCTGCACCGCCGAGGAACTGGCCGTCATCGCCGCGCACGAGCGCGCGCACCTCGCGGCGCACGACAACCGATCCCGCCTGCTGTTCCTGCTGGCGCCCGGCGCCGGCGCCGCCGCCGCCGAACTCGAGCAGCGCTGGAACGACACCGCCGAGGAAATCGCCGACCTGCAGGCGCGTGCTGCCGGGGATGGCCTCACCCTGGCGGGTGCGCTCACGAAGGTGGCGCGCCTGGCCGTCGCACCGGCCCCCACGCCCTGTCTCGCCAGCGCGCTCATCGGCGGCGACACGCTCGAGCAGCGCGTGCGCCGGCTCGTCGCGCCGGCGCAGCCGGCCGGAGGGTCGCTGCGTGTCGTCACCGCCGCCGCCCTGGTGCCCGCGGCGATCCTGGCCGTCTGGGCGCTGCCAGTGGTGTACGCCGCCGCCGAGTGGCTGGTCCAGGTCGGCCGCTAAACCCCTGCGCGCTTCGGCGCGATCCTGCACCGGGGCGTCCCGCCGCTGCTGAGGTACTCCACGCGGCGCGCCGATAGACCGATCGTCAGTCGTGACGACTTCCGCCGCCTCTCGCGCCGGGGCCTCCATCACCGCGGCCGAATCGGCTGCGGCGCGTGTTGACGCCCTGCCCGGCACATGGACGATCCGCCCGTGGCGCGACGCCGTCGCCGCCGGCCTCGTGGTGCTCGTGGTGTCGGCCCTCGGTCTCGGCGTCACCTACGTCTTCGCGCGCCGTGCCCAGATCGAGGCCGTGCACGCCGAGCTGCTGCAGCTGGCCCGCGTGGCGGCGACGCGCGTCGATGGCGACCTGCACAACCGCCTCGATCGCCCGGAGCTCGAAGGCGGGCCCGAATATCGTCGGGCGCTGGCGCCGCTGGTCGACGTGCTTCGCGCCACCGACGACGTCTTCTACCTCTACACCGGCATCATGCGCGACGGCCGCGTGCACTTCGTGCTCGACGCCGCCACCGCCTATCACCAGCCCGGGCACGCCGCGGTGGCGAGCCACCTGATGGACGAGTACCTCGGCGGCGATCCGGACTTCGCGCGGGCCCTCACCACCGGCGCCGAGGTGATCAACGAATCGCCGCAGCCCGACGAATACGGTGACTTCCTCAGTGCGTACGCACCCTTCTACGACGGCACGGGCCGCGTGGCAGGGGTGGTGGGCGCCGACATGCGCGTGCAGGCGGTGGACGAACGCGTGGCCCGCGTGGGCCGCATCGCGCTGCTGGCCGCGACTGCCATGGCGCTGCTGGCCATGCTCGTGGGCGGCGTGGTGTATCGCATGCGCCGCGCCAACGCCGCCGCGCTCGCTCGCGCGCACGAGCGGCTGCGCGCGCTGGCCGATGCCCGCGATGCCGCCGAGCAGTCGGTCCGCGCCAAGGCGACGTTCGTCGCCATGATGAGCCACGAACTGCGGACGCCGCTCAACGCCATCGTCGGCTACAGCGAGCTCATCCACGACGACTTCACGGCGCGCGGACAGACACGGCTCGCCGACGACATCGCCCGCGTCCGCGCCGCCGGCGGCCACCTCGCCGCCATCATCAGCGACATCCTCGACTACTCGAAGCTCGAGGCGGATCGCCTGGTGCTCACGCTGGAACGCGTCGACGTGCCGGCGCTGGTGCGCGAGATCGTCGAGCACCTTCGCGGCGAGGCCGAGAGTCGCGGGCTCACCGTGTCGGTCGACGTCGCGCCGGGCGTCGACACCATCGTCATCGACCCCGTGCGCCTGCAGCAGGTGATCACCAACCTGGTGTCGAACGCGGTGAAGTTCACCGATCGCGGCCGCGTGGTGGTGCGCGTGCGACGCGCCCCCGGCCGCCCCGATCGCGTGGTGATCGCCGTGCACGACACCGGCGTGGGCGTGCCGGTGGACAAGCGCGATCGTCTCTTCCAGCCGTTCTCGCAGGTGGACGCATCGCTGACCCGGCGGGCCGGCGGCACCGGCCTCGGCCTGGTCATCTGTCATCGCCTGGTCTCGGCGTTCGGCGGATCGCTGCGCGTGCGCAGCCGCGTCGGCCACGGCTCGACGTTCCGTATGTCGCTGCCCACGGCGCCGGCGCTGGCGGCGGAGGCGGCATGAGTCAGCCGCGCGTCACACCGACCGCCGCTCCCGGGCGGGTGGTGCGTCCGCTGCGCGACGCCGTGCTCGCCGCACTCGCGGTGAGCTTCGTGTCGGGTCTGGGCCTGGCGGTCACCTACTACTTCTCGCGCCAGGTGCAGATCGAGTCGGAGCAGCGCGCGCTGCTGCAACTGGCGCGCGTGGCCGCCACGACGATCGACGTCGCCGCCTACCAGACACTCGACGACCCCGCCGACGATGGCGGCGAGACGTATCGGCGCGTGCTGGCGCCGCTGGTCGCGCTGCAGCGCGCCGCGCCCGAGGTCTACTACCTCTACACGCTCACGCCGGCCGCCAACGGCCGCGGCTTCGTCCACGGCGTCGACACCGCCACCGTCTACCGCGTGCCCGGCGACTCGAGCGAACGGCTGGCGCTGCTGCAGCCGTACACGTCGCCCGACGACGACCTCGACCGCACGCTCGCCGCCCGCACCCCGCAGGTCAACAGCGAGACGTGGACCGAGCCCGGGCGGCGGTTCCTGAGCGCCTACGCGCCGTTCTTCGATGCCGAGGGCCGTGTCGCCGGCATCGTCGAAGTCGACATGTGGGTGCAGACGCTCGAAGCGCATCTGCAGGGACTGCGGCGCATCGTCGAGGTATCGGCCGCGGGCCTCGCGCTCTTGTCGCTCGCGGTCGGCGCCGTCGTCTTCCGCCACCGCAAGACCGCCGAGATGCACGAGCGGCGCGACATCGAGACGGCGCGCGTGCTGGCCACGGCGCGCGACGCGGCGGAAGCCGCGAGCCGGCAGAAGTCGGAGTTCGTGGCGACGATGAGCAACGAGCTGCGCACGCCGCTCAACGCGATTCTCGGCTACAGCGAGCTCATCGACGAAGAGCTCGTCGGACTCGGCGACGAGACCACGCGGCACGACGTGGCGCGCATCGCCGCCGCCAGCCGTCACCTCGCCGACATCATCGGCGACATCCTCGACTACACGAAGGTCGAGGCGGGACTGCTGGCGATGCAGCCCCAGCCGACCGACGTCGCGCACCTGCTCGGCGATCTCGCCGAGCTGCTGCGGCCGGGCGCCGTGGCGCGCGGGCTGGATCTCGTCGTCGATTCCACGCCGGACGCCGTCGTCGTCGCCGACCCGGTGCGCCTGCGTCAGGTGCTGCTGAACCTCGTCGGCAACGCCATCAAGTTCACCGAGCGGGGACGTATCACGGTGCGCGCGCGTCTCGCCACCCGCGGCGAGCGCGTCGCCATCGTGGTGCACGACACCGGCGTCGGCATTCCGCGCGAGGCGCACGCCCGCCTGTTCGAGCCGTTCGCGCAGGTCGCGCGGGGCGCGAAGGCCGCCGCCGGCACCGGCCTCGGCCTCACCATCAGCCGACGGCTCGTCGACGCGATGGGTGGCGAGTTGCGTTTCCGCAGTCGCTCCGGCGTGGGCTCGTCGTTCCGTCTCGTGCTGCCGCGGCACCACACGCTGCGCCGCGCCGCCTGATCCGCCATGCCGCCCTCGTCGCCCTCCGCCTCCGACGCCACGGCCGGGATCCGTCCGTTGCGCGAAGCCGTGGCGGCGTTCGCGATCGTACTGGGCGTGTCGGCGCTGGGCCTCGGCGTCACCTACTACTTCTCGCGGCAGGCGCAGATCGACGCCGTGCGCAACGAGCTGGCGCAGCTGGCGCGCACGGTGGCCGTGCAGATCGACGGCGACGCCCACCGGCGGGTGGCGCGTCGCGAGATGGAAGGCACGCCAGAACATCTGGCGGCCCTGGCGCCGATCGTGCGCTTCCACAAGGCGACGCGCGACGTCATCTACGTCTACACCTACACGCTCGACGACGGCGTGGTGCGCTTCGGGCTCGACAGCGCCTACGCCTACAAGGTGCCTGGCGACACCGAGCCGTACGACCCGGCGGGGAAGCCCTACGACGGCAACGATCACGACGTCCGGCAGGCCCTCGAGACGCAGTCGCTCATCGTCAACGACGAGATCACGCACGAGGCCGTGCGCTCGTACCTCAGCGCGTACGCGCCGTTCTACGACAGCCACGGCGGGTTCGTGGGTATCGTCGGCCTCGACATGTGGGTGCGCGACCTCGACGAGCGGCTGGCCCGGCTGGAGCGGCTGGCCTCGTTCGCGCTCGCCGGTCTGGTGTTGATCGCGTTGGCCGTCGCCACCGGCGTGTATCGCCTGCGATCGCACGCCGCGGCATCGCTGGCCCGCGATCAGCGCGCGGTGATCGAGCTGGCGGCGGCGCGCGACGCCGCCGAGCAGTCGAGTCGCGCCAAGTCCGAGTTCCTCGCCGTGATGAGCCACGAGCTGCGGACGCCGCTGAACGCCATCATCGGCTACGGCGAGATGACGGCCGAGGAACTGCGCGGCCGCGGCGACGACGCCCTGGCGGTGGACGTCGAGCGCATGCTGGCGGCCAGCCGCCACCTCACCGCGATCATCGGCGACATCCTCGACTACTCGAAACTCGAGGCCGGCCGCCTGCGGCTCGCCACCACGCGCGTCGATCTCGCGACCCTGGCGTTGGACCTCGCCGACCTGATGCGTCCGGCGTGCACGGCCAAGGGGGTGTCGCTCGTCGTCGACGTGGCGCCGGGGCTGCCGCCGGTCACCGGCGATCCGGTGCGGCTGCGGCAGGTGCTGCTGAACCTGATCGGCAACGCGGTGAAGTTCACCGACCACGGCGCCGTCACGGTGCGGCTGCGCCGGGCCACCCCGGCCGGCGGCTTCGTGTGCAGCGTGCACGACACCGGCACCGGCATCCCCCGCGACAAGCGCTCGCGTCTGTTCCAGCCGTTCTCACAGGTGGACGCGTCGGCCACCCGGGCCGCCGGGGGCACCGGCCTGGGCCTGGCGATCAGCCGGCGGCTGGTCGAGGCGATGCACGGCCGCCTCACGTTCCGGAGCAGAGACGGTCGCGGGTCGACCTTCCGCGTCCGGGTGCCTCCCGCCGTCTGAGCCGTACCGGTCACCGGGCGGGCCCGTCCGCCCGACCCGTCCCGCCGCCCGTCGGCATCCCCACGCTTGGAGCGATGACGGCGACTCAGGTACGCTTGCAGGCTGAGGTTTTCCGTTCCCATGCGCCGATTGCTCCTCCTCCCCGTCGTTCTCGTCCTCGCTCTCACGTCGTCGTTCGTGCCCACCAGCGCCCAGCACCGGTTGCAGCCGGTGGCGGCGATGACCGGGCGTCCCGCGCTGGAGCTGGCGCTGCGGAAGCTCGACACCGTGGGCAACGTGATGATGACCACGGCCCATCCCGACGACGAGAACAACGCCCTGCTCGCTTACTACGGCCACACGAAGGGCTTCCGCACGTCGCTCGTGACCGCGACGCGCGGCGAGGGCGGCCAGAACGAGATCGGCCCCGAGATCTTCGAGGCGCTCGCCGTGCTGCGCACGGAGGAACTGCTGGCGGTGCACAAGTTCGACGGCGCCGAGCAGTACTTCACCCGCGCGGTCGACTTCGGCTTCTCGTTCAGCGTCGACGAGACGCTCGAGAAGTGGGGCGGCCAGGTGATCCTGGGCGACTACGTGCGGATGATCCGCACCATCCGGCCCGACGTGATCGTCGGCTTCGTGTTCGACGGCGAGGGCGGCGGCCAGCACCACCAGACGTCGTCGCGGCTCACGTCGCAGGCCTTCCGCGCCGCCGCCGATCCCAACGCGTTCCCCGAGCAGATCGCGCAGGGGCTGCGTCCCTGGCAGGCGAAGAAGTTCTACTACACGGCCGGCTTCGGCGGCCCGCGCGGCCAGGCGCCGCAGGGCGAGGGCGCGTCCACCATCTTTCAGTTCACCGGCGGCGAGAGCTACGACCCGCTGCTCGGCCGCACCTGCAACGAGATCGCCGGTGAAGCGCGCAGCATGCACAAGTGCCAGGGCATGTCGCAGCTGCTGCCGCTGCCCGGCGTGTCGGAGGGCTTCGGGCCTCCCGGCGGTCCGCGCGGCTACCGCCTGCGCGACACCGTGCTGCCCGGCGGTGTGAACCGCCCCGATCCCGAGATGTTCGACGGCGTCGACACGACGCTCGCCGGCATCGCGTCGTATGCCGGCGCGAACCGCCCGGCCGCGCTCACCGACGGGCTCGCGAAGATCGTCGCCGCGGTGAACGACGCCCGCGCCGCCGTGAGCGGCAAGGGCGAAGGCGCGGCGGTGGCGCCGCTCGCCACCGGCCTGCAGGCGGTGCGCGCGCTGCGCGGCGGCCTCGCCGGCATGGGCCTGAACGACACGGCCCGCTACGAAATCGACGTGCGCCTGGCGCAGAAGGAACAGCAGTTCACGCAGGCGCTGGTGCTCGCCGCCGACGTGCGTCTCGATGCCATCGGCAACGACAACCTCGTGGTGGGCGGCCAGCCCGTGCAGGTGCAGGTGATCGCCGCCAACCGCGGCCAGGCGCCCGTGACCTTCGGCGCGGCGCTCACCGGCTTCGGCGGCGTCACCGGTGATTGCGCGCCGGCGTCCATCGAGATGCGCGGTGCCCGCAACTGCAAGATGACGGCGACCATCCCCGCGGATGCGCGTCTCACCGCGGCGCACTTCAAGTACTCGACCACCGCGGCGCAGTTCATCCTCGACGCCGACGTGCCGTTCGGCCTGCCGTTCCGGCCCACGCCGTACGTGGCCAACGTGGCGCTCACGATCGGCGGCGCGAACCTGAGCGTGCCCGTGCCGGTGATGTCGCGCTCGGAAGGGAATCTCTACAGCGGCGAGAAGCGTGCCGAGATGCACGTGGTGCCGAAGTTCGCCGTGCAGGTCACGCCCGACATCGTTGTCGTGCCCACGAGCGGCCCGTCCACCACGCGCGACGTGCAGGTGACGGTGCTGAATCACAGCAAGGGCGCGGCGAGCGCCGAGGTGGCGCTGCAGACGCCGGCCGGCTGGAAGGCGTCGCCGGCCACGCAGCCCGTGAAGTTCTCGCGCGAGGACGAAGCCGTCACCGTGCGCTTCGTGGTCACGCCGCCGGCCGCGCCCGGCAAGCCCGGCACGCACCTGACGATGACCGCCGAGGCCCGCGAGGGCGGCCAGGTCTACAAGCAGGGCTACCAGGTGGTGGAGTATCCGCACACCACGCGCCGCCACGTGCTGCGCGCGCCCGACGTGCAGGTGAGCGTGCTCGACCTGAAGGTGAAGCCGAATCTCACCGTGGGGTACGTGATGGGCGTGGGCGACGAGGTGCCGGCGGCCCTCGAGCAGCTCGGCGCCAAGGTGGTCATGATCGGCGAGGACGAGCTCGCGTCGGGCGACCTGAGCAAGTACAGCGTGATCATGACCGGCGTGCGCGCCTACGAGCGCCGCCGCGACCTGCGCGCCTACAACCAGCGCCTGCTCGACTACGCCAACGCCGGCGGTACGGTGGTGGTGAACTACAACAAGCAGGAGTTCAACGACGCCCAGTACGGGCCCTACCCGGCCAAGGTGGGCGTGCGCCGCGTCACCGACGAGAACTCGCCGACGCGCGTGCTCGTCCCGACCCACCCGATCTTCACCACGCCCAACCAGATCACCGACGCCGACTGGAAGAACTGGCGTCAGGAACGTGGCACCTACTTCCTCGACCCCGCCGACGCCCGCTACACCGAGCTGGTCGAGTTCACCGAGCCCTTCCCGTACAACGCCGGGCCCAAGGTGGGGGCGCTGGTCGAGGCCAAAGTGGGCACCGGCCGGTGGATCTACCTGGGCATCGGCCTGTGGCGGCAGCTGCCGGCCGGCACCGACGGCGCCTACCGGCTGATGGCCAACATCATCAGTCTCGGCGGCAAATAGCGTCGATAACGTTCCGTCATCGGTCGTTCGGACGGAGACATTCGAAGAAAAAGCTGGCGTCCGTGGCGCGTCGTACAGGTAGACTGTACGTTCCGTTCAAAGCTTTCGTGGGCGAGTGCGCCCACGCGCCACAGACCATGCGCCACGTCCGCCAGTTCGTCGGTCGCGCTGCGACCGCTGTCGTTCTTTTCGGGGGCCTCGCCGCCGCGCCCGCGTCGGCACAGACCCCCGCACCTGCTGCTGCCCCGGCGCCGCAGGCCGCCCAGCCCATGCCCCTCGATCCGGCGCGCGAGCGCGGGATGAGCGTGACTCCCGCCTACGAGGGTTGGTACCAGAACGCCGACGGCTCGTACACGATGCTCGTCGGCTACTTCAATCGCAACAAGTCCGAGACGTTCGACATCCCGGTTGGTCCGAACAACAAGATCGAACCCGGTCCGGTCGATCAGGGCCAGCCCACGCACTTCGAACTGGGCCGCCAGTGGGGCGTCTTCACCATCAAGGTGCCCAAGGACTTCGGCACCAAGAAGCTGGTGTGGACGGTGACCGTGAACGGCGTCGCGCAGTCGATTCCGCTCGGCATCACCAACGGCTACACGATCGAGCCGTTCCAGGAAAAGGGCATGGGCAACAAGCCCCCCGAGTTCACCTTCGGCGCGACGAAGGTGTTCGGCCCGCCCACGGTGCCCGCCGCCGAGCTCACCGGCGCGGTGAACCAGCCGGTGACCATCACCTTCAAGGTCGAGGATCCGAAAGAGACCAAGCAGGGTTCCACGCGCACGCCGACGCGCGGTGGCGGCTCTATCGCCAGCGTCGAGTTCCACAAGTACCGCGGACCGGGCACGGTGAAGTTCGAACCGCTGCGAGTCGCCACCAAGGTGCAGGGCGAGATGGTGACGACCAACGCCACCTTCAGCCTGCCCGGTGAGTACCTCGTGCGCATCGAAGGCAACGACGAATCGGGTGAAGGCGGCGGCGGCTTCCAGTGCTGCTGGACGAACACGTACGTGAAGGTCACCATCAAGTAACTGACAGGAGCGCGATGATGCAGCGTGACATGCGGATTCTGATGAGTGGTGCGGCCGGGGCATTCGCCGTGGTGGCGCTGCTCGGCGGCGCCTCGACCGCCGCGGCCCAGACCGCGCCGACGTTCACCAAGGACGTGGCGCCCATCTTCCAGAGCAAGTGCGAGAGCTGCCACCGGCCCGACTCGATCGCGCCGATGTCGCTGCAGACCTGGCAGCAGGCCCGTCCGTGGGCCCGCTCGATCAAGTCGCGCGTGCTCGAGCACTCGATGCCGCCCTTCCAGATCGATCGCACGGTGGGCATCACCAAGTTCAAGAACGACGCGTCGCTGAGCGAGAACGAGCTCGACACCATCGTGAAGTGGGTCGACGCCGGCGCGCCGCAGGGCGATCCGAAGGCCATGCCGGAAGCCATCAAGTGGCCCACCGAGCAGACCTGGAACTTCGCCAAGATCCTCGGCAAGGAACCCGACATGATCGTGAAGTCGGATTCGTTCACCATGCCGGCGGTCTCGCAGGACGCGTGGGACAAGCGCGTCACGCCGATCGACCTCGCCGAGCCGCGCTGGGTGCGCGCCATCGAGATCCGTCCGGCCAACCTGAAGGGCCGCAAGGTGGTGCACCACGCCATCGCCTACCTCGAGCAGGACGAGCCCGGCGCTCCGCAGGTGGGTCCCGCGCCGCTGTTCATGGAATGGGCCGTCGGCAAGCAGGGCGAGATGATGCGTCCCGACACCGGCAAGCTGCTGATGCCCGGCGCGCGCTTCCGCTGGGACATCCACTACTCGCAGGGTGGTGAAGAGATCAGCACCAACGTCGAGATGGGCATCTACTTCTACGAGAAGGGTCAGGAGCCGAAGTACCGCACCCGCCTCTCGCTGGTGCCCGCGGCCCTCGGTCAGCTCGACCTGCGGCCCAACGCCGTCACGGTCACCGAAGGCTTCTACCCGCTGCGCGAGAACGCCCGCATCGAGAGCTTCCAGCCGCACATGCACCTGCGCGGCAAGGCCATGATGGTCGAGGCCATTCTGCCGACGGGTCAGCGCCAGGTGCTGAGCC
>JAXLRB010000026.1:0-58797 GCA_046331325.1 Vicinamibacterales bacterium
GGTCCGGGCATGCCGGCCGACGTCATGCAGCGCTGCCTGGAGCCGTTCTTCACCACCAAGACGCGCGGCACCGGGCTGGGCCTGCCGATCGCCAAGCGCGGCGTGGACGAGCACGGCGGGTCGTGCACGATCGCGACGGCGCCTGGTGCCGGCACGAAGGTGACGATCGAGCTGCCGATGATGCCGGCCGACGCGGATTGATACGCACGCGCCGTACTTTCACGCGGTTCACGACACACCGACCTCCGCGGTCGCGCGAAACCCACCGCCAGCGACCGGGGCGCGCGTGGCACACGCTTCGCTCTGCTCTCCACGGTTCAGCAGAGGAGGGCGCCATGGCACACCGCATCCAGAATGACGGCGCGCTCGACGCGATCGTCGCCGCGGTCCGCCGCGAGTATCACGAGCTGCCGGGATTGATCCTCACCGTCGAGCAGGCGCGCCGCCTGTGGGCGCTGGAGCCGCCCGTATGCCGGGCGGTGCTGCGGCGGCTGGTCGAGGCCGGAGAACTCACCGAAACCGAGACCGGCCGCTTCACGCGCCCACCGCGGCCTGAGGCCGCGCGCGGCTACGAGACCGGCCTCGCCAGCAGCAGACCGACCACGATCGCGACGCCGAACGACACCGCCCATCCCAGCAGGCTGAGCGCGATGGCGCGCGCGGTCGAGGTGTAGTCGAGCGCCTGGCGAATCGCCACGACCATCGCCGCCACCATCCAGATCGCCGTCACCGGCAGCACGATCCAGCGCGTGTTGCCGAACACCTCGAACGCCCGCAGCGCGCCCGGCGCCGCCGCGAAGCCGAGCGTGCGCAACACCTCGCCGAGGTCCGACTGCGTGCCGCGTTCGGGCATCACCTTCGTGCCGAGCAGGTAGATGAGCAGCGCCCACGCCGCCCACGTCACCAGCGAGCCGATGGCCACCGCGACCAGCACGGGACGCGTCTCGCTGCCGAGGCCGGCGTTGCCGAACGCGGCGCCGATCGCGGCCAGCAGCACGACCACGAGGGCCTGTCCGGTGGCGCCACGATCGGCTTCCACTTCCTCGAAGACACGGGCATCGAGCGCGAGCACCGCCAGGAACCGGCGAATCAGGGTCGTCATGACGACGCCTCCACGTGCTCGAACCGCAAGGCGCGTGCCGGTGCGCACCCACCGGATGGCGTCGACGGCGCGCGAGAGCGGCCGCGGGCGGCCGGGAATTCACGCGGGTCGCGGGATCAGACGAGCCAGAGTGTGGCGGCGAGCACCGCCGCCGTGACGACGAGCGTCGGGCCGGCCCGGGTGCGGCAGGCGCCGCGGCCGAGCACCAGCGCCAGCCCGGCTTTCAGCAGCGTGTTGGCGGTGATGCCGATGGCGATGGCCTCGGCGGCCAGCGTCACGCCCGACGTGGGCGCGACGCCGCGCGCCATCGTGACGGTGAGCGCGTCGACGTCGGTCAGGCCCAGCGCCGCGGCCGTGGTGAGCAGGCCAGCGTCGCCGAACCACGCCTGCGCGATGTGCACGGCGTAGAGCACGAGCTGGAACAGGGCCGCCATCTGCAGCGCCGCGCCCACGCGCAGCGGCTGCGTCGGTTCGTCCGGGCCCTGGTCGCGATCGCCGCGTCCGCGCAGGCTCACGAGCAGCACCACGGCGAGCACCGCCGCCGCCGGCAACAACCGTGGCGCCAGTGCCGCCGCCAGTCCGGGATGCAGCGCCGCCGTGGCGGCGAGCACGCGCGGCACCAGCACGAGGTTCGCGGCGACGATGCCGCTGGCGAGGGGACGCGCGTCGCCCGGCGTCTCGCGGCTGGCGCGCGCGAACGTGAGCGTGACGTTGGTCGAGGAGATGACGCCGCCAACGGCGCCTGCCACCGGGAGTCCATGCGCCGGGCCGACGGCGCGTCGCGCCACGTGGCCGAGGAACCCGAGTCCGCTGAAGAAGAGCACCAGCGCCCACAGCTCACGCGGCCGCACGCCGGGCGCGGGGCCGAATGGCCCGGCGGGCACGAGCGGCAGCACCACGAGCGCCATCGCCGCGAAGCGGATGCCGGCCCGCAGATCCGCGCCGTCCACGCGCGCCACCAGTGCGTGCAGACGCGACTTCTCGACGAGCAGCAGGCCGGTCGCGGCCGCCAGGCCGCTCGCGACCGCCAGCTGACCCAGGCCCGCCATGGCGCCCGCGGCGAGCACCACGAATGCCGCCACTTCCGTCGTGCCATCGACGTCGTAGATCGACGCCGCCACGTAGGCGGCCACCACGAGCGCGCCGGCCGCGGCGAGCAGCACCGAGCCGGCGAGAGGCGCCTCGAGGGCGTGCAGCAGGCCGGCGAGTCCGCCGGTGAGGCCGAGCAGGGTGAACGTGCGGATGCCGGCGAAGCGCGCCGTGGGCCCCGACGCGTGACCCGACCACTCGCGCTCGAGGCCGACGACGGCGCCCCCGAGGGCGGCGATGGCGAGGCGGAGGGCGAGGTCGAGGGCGGGCATGAGGGCGGACCGCGCGGGTCCTGTCCAGCATGTCGCAGGAACGGTGCCAGAGCCAGCGGGCATCGGGCCGGGGCGGGCGCGGCCCGTCCGGGGGCGAGCGCGCACCATTCCGCATCGTGGGCCTGTGACCGCGACGGATGACGGAGTAAGATGGCCGGCCTGGAGGCCGTTCCCATGCGCATGCGTGTTCTCGCCCTCGTGGCCGTCTGCTCCGTGGCCCCTGTCGTCGCGGCGCGGGCGCAGGCGCCAGCCCCGGCCCCGGCCGCCGCGGCCGCCCCGAACGTCATCGCCGACGTGCGGGCCGCCATCGCGAAGAACGACTTCGCGGCCGGCGAGCAGATCCTCGCCGCCTATCGCAAGGACAAGGGCACGACGCCCGACGCGCTCGAGGCGATGTCGTGGCTCGGCCGCGGCGCCCTGGCGGCGAAGCAGCTCGACAAGGCCAACACCTACGCCGAGCAGACCTACGACCTGTGCGTCGCGGCGCTCAAGACCCGCAAGATGGACGACGAGCCGCGGCTGCCGATCGCCATCGGCGCCGCCATCGAGGTGCGCGCCAACGTGGCCGCGCAGCAGGGCAAGCGCGCCGACGCCGTGCAGTTCCTGCAGGAAGAACTCGCCACCTACAAGGCCACCTCGATCCGCGCGCGCCTGCAGAAGAACATCAACCTCCTGTCGCTCGAGGGCAAGGTGGCGCCGGCGATTGAAACGGCCGAGTTCCTCGGCACGACGAAGGCCGCGAGCCTCGCCAGTCTGAAGGGCAAGCCGCTCGTGGTGTTCTTCTGGGCGCACTGGTGCCCCGACTGCAAGGCGATGGGCCCGGTGCTCGACACGCTGCGCCAGAAGTACGGAGCGAAGGGCCTCACCATCGTCGCCCCGACGCAGCGCTACGGCTATGTCGCCGCGCGCAAGAAGGCGGGCGTGGCCGAGGAGATGGCCTACATCCAGCAGATCCGCGACCAGTTCTACCCGTGGATGGCGTCGGACATGGTGCCGGTGAGCGAGGAAAACTTCCTCAACTACGGCGCCTCCACCACGCCCACCGTCGTGCTCGTCGACCGCAGCGGCGTCGTCCGCACCTATCACCCGGGGCAGATGAAGCTCGAGGAGATCGAGCCGCTGGTGAAGGCGCTGGTCGATGCCAAGGCCGCCGGATCGGCGGCGGGGCAGTAGCGCCTAGCGCGCCCGGCGCTTGAAGGCGAGGCCCGACCACGTCGGGTCGATGCTGCACACCTTGAAGTCGACCAGGCCTACGGCCAGGCCCGATTCACGCACGTCGTTGCCGTTCAGATCGGTCTGCCGACCGGAGGCCGCTTTCGGCCACGCCAGCCACGCCACCTGGGTCGTCACGAGCGTGCTCAGGCGGGCGAGCGCCGACTGGAGCTCGCGGCGCGAGCGCACGAACCAGATCAGGCGGTCGCTCGACGCCTCGGCGCGGGTGGTGAGACGCGTGCCGGCCGGCAGCGCTCCGAGCAGGTCGGCGAAGCCCGGCGGCGCACCCACGACCGCCACCGTCTCGCCGGCGGCCAGGCCGAGCTTCTGGGCCAGCGTGCGTCCCGAGAACAGCCGATCGGGTGGCACGACCGGGGCGGCGGGCGCCGCCTTCAGGGCCTTCGGCAGCGCCGTCTTCACACGCCCCCACGTGGTGTAGGTGGCGTCGGGGAGGAGCTCGCGCATGCGCGCGGTGGCCTCGTCGTCGCCGCCGGCGAAGACGAGCGGCCGCTGACGCGTGGCCGGGCTGCTGCGCAGCGCCATCGCCACTTCACGGCCGTGCGAGGGCCGCCGGCCGAGGTCGATCAGGAAGAGGTCCGCGTCGCTGGCGCGCAGCGCCCGCATCAGCGGCGTGCCGGTGGTGCCATCGAGCCACGTCGCCGTGTGCCCGAGGGCTTCGAGCGCCCGCAGATGGGCGCGCGCGTCCATCGGATCCCACGAGACCAGATGGACGCGCATCGCCGCGAGTGCTAGGCCAGGACGGCCTTGAGGGTGATCTCGTTCGCTTCGAGGGCGCGCGAGATGATGCAGCCGGTCTTGGTGTTCTCGGCGTGCTGCTGGAACGTGGCGGCATCCACGCCCGGCACCTGCGCGACGACGTCGAGGTCGATGCGCGTGATCTTGAAGCCCTTGTCGTCCTTGCCGAGGTGCACGCTGGCGGTGGTCTTCACCGAGGTGGCCGTGAAGCCGGCCTTGGCGAGCGAGTTCGCCAGCGCCATCGAGAAGCAGCCCGCGTGCGCCGCGCCGAGCAGTTCCTCGGGGTTGGCGCCCGCCTTGTCCTCGAACCGGGTCGCGAACGAGTAGTTGCCTTCGTAGGCGCCGCTGCCCAGGGCCACGTGCCCCGCGCCGCCCATCAGATCGCCCTTCCACTCCGCTGTCGCCGTCCGTGCCATCGCTGCTCCTTGTGCAATCGCCCACACGTCGGTCGCGACCGGCGTGGAACGTGGGAACGGCTAGCGTAGCATGGGCCGCGAACGCGGCCGGATGGGGCGGCGCGGCCGCCTAGCGGGCCGGCTCGGGCGCCGGGGCGTGTTCGCGGTCGCGGATGATGAAGAGCTTCTCGCCGGGTTTGATCATGCCGAGGTCGCGGCGGGCGAGATCCTCGATCGTGGCCGAATCCTCGCGGTAGCGCCGCGCCTGGTCGACCATCCGCTGGTTGTCCTGGCGCTGCGCCTCGAGGTCGGCGTTGACCTGATGCAGTTTCTCGCGCTCGCGGGCCAGGGCGAACACGCCCTTGTCGCCGACGATGGCGTCGACCAGCACCACGGCCGTCACCAGGATCAGCCCGATGCGCACGACGCGCGAACCCCGCGGGGGCGGGGGCGCGGTGGCCGTCTCGGCGGCCTGGCGATCAGGTGTGGCGTCCATGCGCGATGACAGAATAGCGAGTCGGTACGGGAAGTACAAGCGGTTTGTACCGCACCGCGAGAAAAAGTACAAGAACTCTTTCGAGAGTACAAGTGGAAAACGCAACCACCCCGTGTGTCGTGCTCACCACCTGGCCGATCGAGGCTGCGCCGGACGCGGTCGCCCGGGCGCTGGTCGAGGCTCGCGTCGCCGCCTGCGTGCACGTGCTCGAGGCCGGACGCTCGACCTATCGCTGGAAGGGCGCCGTCGAGACGGCCCACGAGCGACAGCTCATCATCAAGACGACCCGGGGGAGGCTCGGCGCCCTCGAGGCGCAGCTGAAGGCGCTGCATCCCTACGAGGTGCCCGAGTGGATCGTGCTCGACGCCGACGCGGGGGACGCGTACGGGGCGTGGCTGGCCGACAGCGTGACGCCGCCGGCCTGAGCCACGGAGGCGCCTCGCGCTAGGCCAGGGCCTGCGCCAGGTCGTCGATCAGGTCCTGCACGTCCTCGATGCCGACCGAGACGCGCAGCAGGCCGTCGGTGATGCCGAGCGCGGCGCGCCGCTCGGGCGGCACCGACGCGTGGGTCATCATCGCCGGGTGCGAGATCAGCGTCTCGACGCCGCCGAGGCTCTCGGCGAGCGCCATGAGACGCACCTTGCCGAGCACCTCGCGCGAGCGGTCGAGCGAGCCGACGTCGAAGGAGATGAGGCCGCCGAAACCCTTCATCTGCCGCGACGCCAGGGCGTGATGCGGGTGCGAGGGCAGGCCGGGATAGATCGTGCGGGTGACCCGCGGATGCGCGTTCAGCCACTCGGCCAGGCGCATGGTGTTGGCGTTGGTGCGCTCCATGCGGATCGGCAGCGTCTTGGTGCCGCGCAGCACCAGCCACGAGTCCATCGGCCCGAGGATGGCGCCGGCGGCGTTCTGCACGAAGCGCATCCACTCGACGTCGTCGTCGTGCTTCACGACGACGATGCCGCCCACCGAGTCGCTGTGGCCGTTCAGGAACTTGGTGGTGCTGTGCAGCACGATGTCGGCGCCCAGTTCGAGCGGTCGCTGCACGAACGGGCTGGCGAAGGTGTTGTCGACCACGACCCGCACGCCGTGCCGATGGGCGATGTCGCTGGCGGCGGCGATGTCGGTCACCGACAGCATCGGGTTGGTGGGCGACTCGAGGAACAGGTACTTCGTCTTCGGCGTGAGGGCCGGGGCGATGGCGTCGAGGTTGGCCGTGTCGACGTAGCTGAAGTCGAGGCCGAACTTGCGCCGCACCTTCTCGAACAGCCGATAGGTGCCGCCGTAGGTGTTGTCGCTGACCACCACGTGATCGCCGGCCTGGAGGCGCGTGAGCACGGTGTCGATGGCGGCCATGCCCGACGCGAACGCGAACGCCGCCGTGCCGCCTTCGATGGCGGCCACGTTGGCCTCGAGCGTCATGCGCGTCGGGTTCTGGGTGCGTCCGTATTCGTAGCCCTTGTGCTGGCCGAGGCCTTCCTGCACGTAGGTCGAGGTCTGGTAGATGGGCGTGATGATCGCGCCGGTGGCCGGGTCGGGTTCCTGGCCGGCGTGCACGCAGATCGTGGCGAAGCGAGCGGAGTCGGGAAGTTTCACGGCCCGGCCACGTTACTCTGATATCATCCGACGTGGCAATCGGTTGCGCGACGTCTGCCTGCGTCCGCGTGCCCCGCTGATGCCCGACCGCACCCCCCGCCCCGCGCTACCCGGAGAGACGCTGTCGCCGGCCGCGCGCGTCTGGCGATGGCTGCGTGTCTCGTGGCCCGGCCGCCTGCTGCTCGGCGGCCTCCTGCTCAAGATCATCGAGGGCGTCCTCGCCTCGCTCACCGGGGAGCCGGTGCCGGACGTCATCACGTTCGTTGGACGTGCCGGCACGCTGGCGATCGTGCTCGTGGCGTTCTATCTGCTGGGCCGTCTGCTCGTGTGGACCCGGCGGCGGCTGCTGTGGCGCGTGCGCCGCAAGCTGATCCTGTCGTACGTGTTCGTCGGCCTCGTGCCGAGCCTGTTGATCCTCGCGTTCTTCGTGCTGGCCGGGCTGCTGCTCGTGCGCAACGTGGCCGGCTACATGGTGCGCACGCGGCTCGAGGCGCAGACCGAGCAGGCGCGCTTCCTGGCGCAGGCGGTGCTGCTCGACGTGCAGCGCGCCACCACGGCCGAGGCCGTGCGCGACACGCTCGAACGGCAGCAGGCGTCGGGCGCCACGCGGTATCCGTTCCTGTCGATCGCGCTCGTGCCGGTGAAGGGCGTGCAGTGCCCGCCCGGTCTGCTCGCGTCGAACGCGGGCCGCACGCCGCCGGTGGCGCTGCCGGCCCGGGCTGGCGAGTGGGCGCACCTGGCGGCGCCCGAGACACTGCCGTCGTGGATCAAGTGCGACGGCGACGCGCACCTCGTGGCGTTCGATGCCGCGGAGGCCGGGCCGACGGCCTTGGGCGAGCGCGACGTGCGCGTCGTCGCCCGCGCCGTGGCGCTGCCGGCCACGCGCACGCCGACGTGGGCGGTGGTGCTCGACCTGCCGATCTCGTCGACGGTCGAGCGGCGCCTGCAGGACGAAACCGGCATCCAGCTCGGCCGCATCGACGACCTGCCGACCGACGACGGGGCCCCCGTGACGGCGCGGGGCCACGCCATCGACGTCCGGCCTCCGGTGGACTACGGCGATGGCGTCGTCGATCAGCTGCTGCGGCGCTGGATCGTGCTGGTGCCGCACGCGGACTGGACCAACGGGCGCACCGGTGAGCTGGGCGTCTATCTGTCGCTGCACCTGGTCGACATCTATCGGCGCATCGCCTTCGGGCCGGGGCTGGGCAGTGCGATGAGCGGCGTGGCGCTGGCGCTGCTGACCGTCGTCGGCGTGCTCTTCCTCATCATCCAGTCGGTGGCGCTGCTGCTCGGCCTCACGCTGGCGCGTCAGATCACCGGCGCCGTGCACGATCTCTTCACCGGCACCGAGCACCTGCGCAACCGCGACTTCACGCACGTGATTCCCGTGCGGGCCCGCGATCAGCTCGGCGAGCTGGCCGATTCGTTCAACGTGATGACCGGCGAGATCACGCGCCTGCTGTCGGACGTGGCGCAGAAGGAACGCCTCGAGCAGGAATTCGCCACCGCCCGCGACATCCAGATGAAGCTGCTGCCGCGCGGCCCGCTGGCCGTGCCCGGCCTGGCCGTGTCGGCGTACTGCGAGCCGGCGCGCGAGGTGGGCGGCGACTACTACGACGTCTTCCCGGTGAGCGACAAGGTGGTCGGCTTCCTCATCGCCGACGTGTCGGGCAAGGGCGTCGGCGCCGGCCTCTACATGGCGCAGCTGAAGGGCCTGGTGCTGTCGCTGGCGCGACTGCACCGATCGCCGCGCGATCTGCTGGTGGCGGTGAACCGCGTGCTCGTGAACCACCTCGATGGCCGCAGCTTCATCACCATGAGCTACCTGGTGGTCGACCTCGAGCGCCAGGTGATGACCTACGCGCGCGCCGGCCACTGTCCGCTGCTGGTCGTGCCGGGGCGCCGCGGCGGCTCGGCGCCGCCGGTGAAGGTGCTGGCGCCGGACGGGCTGGTCGTGGGACTCTCGCTCGACGACGGCACGATGTTCGAGTCGCTCCTCGAGGAAGTGACCGTGCCGCTCAACCCGAACGACCTCTTCGTCCTCTTTACCGACGGCATGAGCGAGATGATGAACGCCGAGCAGGACTGCTTCGGCGAGACGCGGCTTGGCGAACTCGCCGGGTTGTACCGCGACATGCCGCTCGACCGGCTGGCCGATCGCCTCGTGGGCGACGTCCGCGCCTTCGGCGCCGGCCAGGGCCAGCACGACGACATGACGATGCTGCTGCTGCGCGTCGAGGCGACGACGCCGATCGCCGCCGCGATCGACGGGGAGGTGGAAGGCTGATGGCCGAGGTCGAGGTGGTGTTCCGCACCCGCTCGGAGATCGAAGCGTCGGTCGTGGCCGGACTGCTCGAGAGCCAGGGCCTGCACGTCGTGCGGTCGTCGGGGCCGCCGTCGAACGTCTTCGCCTTCTCGGTGTCGACGCTGGGCGACATCCACATCGCCGTGCCGATCGACGAGGCGCCCGAGGCGCTGCGGGCCTTGCAGAGCTATGGCGACGCCGGCAGCGCCGGGCTGTCGGTGCCACTGGCCAGTCAGCTCGACGACGTGGAGCAGCGGCTCGGTTACACGTTCCGCGATCGCGGGCATCTCGAGCACGCGCTCACGCACAAGTCACGCGCCGCCGAAGACCCGAGCGGCGGCGTCGTTGACAACGAGTCGCTCGAGTTCCTCGGCGACGCCGTGCTCGGCTTCGTCATCGCCGACCTGCTGTATCGCGAGTATCCCGACTTCACCGAGGGCCCGAAGTCGAAGGCCAAGGCGTCGCTGGTGTCGACGATCACGCTCGCCGGCCTCAGTCGCGACCTCGGCCTCGGCGAGGCGATGCTGCTCGGACGCGGCGAGGCGAAGACCGGTGGCCGCGCCAAGCCGGCGCTGCTCGCCGACGTGCTCGAGGCGATCATCGCCGGCATCTATCTCGACGGCGGCATCGAGTCGGCGCGGCAGTTCATCGACCGCACGTGGCGGCCGCTGTTCGCCACACTGCGCCAGGCGGGCGTGACCGGGGGCGATCACAAGTCGGCGCTGCAGGAACGCCTGCAGGCCGCCGGCCGCGCGCTGCCGCACTACCGCATCGCCCAGGAAACGGGCCCCGACCACGCCAAGCGCTTCGCGGTGGACGTGGTGGTCGACGGTCAAGTGGTCGCGTCTGGCGCCGGGCGCACGAAAAAGGAAGCGGAGCAGGAAGCCGCCCGCCTCGCGCTCGACTGGCTCGCCACGTCGGCGCCGTCGCCGGAGCCGTAACGGCGCCACCGCCGACGCTCAGATCACGCGATCACCCGATCACGCGATCAATCGATCTCGATGATTCCCCACGCCTTGCGCTCGGCGGCGGTGCCGGCGGCGGCGAGGTCGCGGGTGGTGTGGGGCAGGCGGCTCACCGCGTACTGCTGCACCTCGCGCGCGACGTCGTCCACACCGGGCGGCATCGGCCGCGCGTGCAGGCGCACCCATAGGCGCAGCACCGGATCGACGAAGCTGTAGCGCTTCTGGCGCGACGTCACCAGGTCCACGTCCTCGAGCCACGACAGGTAGTCCTTGGTCGAGCCGGGCGTACGGCGCAGGCGCTGCGCGATCTCGGTGAGCGTGAGCGGTTCCTCGCCGGCGAGGATCTCGAGGATCGCTTTCAGCGCGCCGTAGCCGCGCGCGCGGTGCAGGCGCAGCTCGTAGCGGTAGCCGCACCACGTGGTGAGCGCGCCGTCGGTCGTGAGCAGCGCGGTGAGCGCGCTGATCGGGTCGCCGCCGCGCATCGACACGCACATGTCGCCGAGCGCGCGCACGTACGCCGCGCGGCCGTCGGCCAGCGCCTGGATGGCCCGCGCGAGGTCGTCGCGATCGCCGGCCGCGGCGGCGTCGCCCGGCGGCAGCATTCCGGCCACGTCGCTCACCGAGAGCGGCGGCAGGTGGATCACCTCGAAGCGTGCCGCGGCGTCGCGCAGCAGGCGGTGCGCGCGCGCCACGTAGCGGCTCGAGCAGACGAAACGGTTGGGGCTGTCGGCCACCGCCTGCACGAACTCGCGCTGCACCTGCCGCAGATCGGGGAAGTTCTCGAACGTGCGCAGCTCGAGCACTTCGTCGAGCAGGAACGTCGCCGTCTGGCCATCGGGCGTACGGGCGCGCTGCAGGAAGGCGAGCGTGCGATCGAACGCTTCACGCGGCGTCGTCGGCGGTGCCGTCGTGGCGGCGCCAGGATCGACGAACGGCGACGCGGCGAGGATGGCGTCGTGGAAACGCTCGGGCGTGCTCGCGGCGCGTTCGACGTCGATGTGCTGGCAGCTCGTGCGGCCGATGCGGTCGGCCAGCGCGTGCAGCAGCGTGGTGCGGCCGGTGCCGCAACCGCCGAGCACCACGGGCACACGCGACGGCGTCGCCTCGAGCGACGCGATGACGCGCCGTTCGAGACCGGCGTGAGGCGCCATCATGAACGGAGGTCCCGCACAGAGCGAGGCGTGAGGGCCGCGCGGTCGTGACTCATGGGGGCGAGTGTGACGACGATGGACATAGGCGACGCGTCGCGCGGAGGGGACGCGCGGAGTCATAGAAACTAAGAGCGCGCGCCGAGGATGTCAACGGCAATCTCGTCGTCGTGCGGAATGAATATTCGTTGACAAGATCGCGACGCGTACGCGTCGTCCGTCCCTCGCTGGCGTTCGCGTGACGGCTGCACTATCCTGTGGTGTCGAGCGGCTCACCGGCGCGTGTGCCTGTGCAGCTACGCACGCCGGTCTCCGTACATGAATCTCGTGGTACTGGGCGCCCAGTGGGGCGACGAAGGCAAGGGCAAGATCGTCGATCTGCTCACGCCGCACTTCGGCGTCGTGGGCCGTTATCAGGGTGGACACAACGCCGGCCACACGGTGTACGTGCGCGGCCAGAAGTTCGTGCTGCACCTGATTCCCTCGGGCATCCTGCATCCCGGTGTCGCCTGCCTCATCGGCAACGGCGTGGTCGTCGATCCCGCCGCGCTCTTCGCCGAAGTCGACATGCTGGCCGGGCTCGGCATCTCGGTCGAGGGCCGGCTCTTCATCAGCGATCGCGCCCACCTGATCCTGCCGTATCACCGCGAGCTCGACGTGCTCAGCGAGGCGCGGCGTGGCGAGCGCAAGATCGGCACGACGTCGCGCGGCATCGGTCCGGCGTACGAAGACAAGATCGGCCGCCGCGGTGTGCGCGTCAGCGATCTGCGCGATCCGGCCGGGCTGGCCGAGCTCGTGCGCGAGAACGTGCACGCGCGCAACCAGATCATCAGGGACACCCATCTCGACTGGCAGCAGGTGCACGAGACGCTGGTGGCGCAGGGCGACCGGCTGCTGCGCTGGTCGGTCGACGGCTCGTTGTACCTGCACCACGCGATGCGCGACGGCCGCCGCGTGCTGTTCGAGGGCGCGCAGGGCACGATGCTCGACATCGATCACGGCACCTATCCGTTCGTCACCTCGTCGAACGCCTCGGCGGGCGGCGTCTGCACCGGCCTCGGCGTGCCGCCGCAGGCGATCGGCGGCGTGCTCGGCGTGGCCAAGGCCTACGCCACGCGCGTCGGCGAGGGGCCGTTCATCACCGAGCTGCACGATGCCCTCGGCGAACGCCTGCGCGAGACCGGACACGAGTACGGCGCCTCCACGGGACGGCCGCGGCGCTGCGGGTGGTACGACGCCGTCGCCGTGCGCTACGCGGCGCGGGTGAACGGCATCGGCGCCATCGCCCTCACCAAGCTCGACGTGCTCGACGGTCTCGACGAGATCCAGGTGGCGGTGGCCTACGACATCGACGGCCGGCGTGTGGACGAGTTCCCCTCGTGCCTCCCCGCCGGGGCGACCATCACGCCCGTGTACGAGTCGTGGCCCGGTTGGACGGCGCCCACCAAGGGCGTCACCACCTACGACGCGCTGCCGGAAGCCGCCCGCCGCTACATCGCGCGGCTCGAAGAGGTGAGCGGAGTACCCGTGGGGCTGGTGTCGACCGGGTCGGATCGCGACGAGACGATCATTCGCGGCGACCGCCCGCTCGCGGCCTGGCTCGGACGCTAGCGCGTCCTCGCGCGCGCCGCTCGCTCCGCGGTCGCGCACATCTGGCGATCGCGTGATCGGGTGATCGGGTGATCGATCGGTTGATCTCTCGATCGCGTGATTGGGTGATCGATCGGGTGACCTGACGAGCCCTGCGGCGCCTCGCTTCGCTCGTGCCGCGCGGGCCGCAGTTCAACAGATCAATTGATCAAGAGATGTGGGCGTCCGATCACCAGATCACCACATCACCCGATCACGAGATAACCGAGCGCTTAGCCCCGACGGTGTTTTTCGCAGAAGAGGCTGAGCGCCTCGGCGTTGGCGCCCGAGAACTCGATGCCGGCGCGGTAGCGCGTGGGCATGTTCTTCGGCATCTCGAACGACGCCCACGCCACCGAGCCGACGCAGCGCACGATGCCGTTGCCGTCCGAGAACGACACGCGCACGCGCTGGTTGGGCTTGAGGGCGAACGGGGCGACGACCTGGGCGCCGAGGATCGAGAGGTCGAGCAGCTGGGCCGGGTCGCCGTCGACCAGCACCTCGGTGCCTTCGGCGATGCGCACGCGCGGGGCGCGGCGCACGCCCTGCTGCAGCGGCGTCACCGGCGCCGGGGCGTCGGGACTCGCCGGGCGGCGCACGCCCGAGGGCCGGGGGCCGGCATCGTGCGCGACCACACGCACTTCGCATTCGGCCAGCGTCGGGTCGTCCTTCACGCGGCCGATGAGCGCCACGCCGCGCGAGGTACCCGAGAACTCGCGCTCCACCGCGACGATGCGCGGGCGGTGGCGGAAGATGTGCTCGAGCGCTTCGATGGCTTCGGCGTCGGTGAAGCTGTGCACGCGGCCACCCGATTCGAATCGGGCACGCAGGGTGGGCAGGGTGCGCTCCGGGCCGATGACGACGATGGTCGCTGACACGCAACCTCCAGTGTACGGCAGCGCATGAGACGGGCGCAATGCGCCGCGGACTAGAATGCCGATCATGGCGCACGACATCGCACTGGCCTGCCGCGCGGTCGTGAAGCGGTTCGCCGATGTCGTGGCCGTCGACGGCCTCGACCTCGAGGTGCACCGCGGCGAGTGCTTCGGCCTGCTCGGGCCGAATGGCGCCGGCAAGACCACCACCATCGAGATGCTCGAGGGCCTGCAGGCGCCGGATGCCGGTGAGGTCGAGGTGCTGGGCCGGCGCTGGGCCACCGACGCGGCGGCGCTGCGGCCAAGGCTCGGCATCCAGCTGCAGGAGACCCAGCTCGCCGACAAGCTCAGCGTCGTCGAGACGCTGCGGATGTTTCGTTCGTTCTATCCGGCCGGCCCCACCGTGGACGACCTGCTGACGCTGGTCGGGCTCGAGGGCAAACGCGACGCCTGGGTGGGGAAACTGTCGGGCGGGCAGAAGCAGCGCCTGTCGGTGGCGTGCGCGCTGGCCGGCGAACCCGAGGTGCTGTTCCTCGACGAGCCGACCACCGGGCTCGATCCGCAGTCACGCCTCCAGCTCTGGGACGTGCTGCAGCGCTTCAAGCAACGCGGCGGCACGCTGCTGCTGACCACGCACTACATGGACGAGGCCGCGACCCTGTGCGATCGCATCGGCGTCGTCGATCGCGGCCGTCTCATCGCGCTCGGCACGCCGGCCGCGCTGGTACAGGCGCTGGGCACGCCGCATGTCATCGAGGTCGATGTCGACGGCGAGCGGCCGCTGCCCGCGATCCCGGCCCTGCAGGCCCTGCCCGGTGCCGCCGAGGCGCGCCTCGATGGACGGACGATCGTGCTCGGCAGTACCGCCATCCACGCGACCATTCCCGCGGTACTGGCCGTGCTGGCCGAGGCCGCCCACCCCGTGCGCGAGTTGCGCACGCACTCGGCGACCCTCGAAGACGTCTTCGTCTCGCTCACGGGACGACACCTGCGCGATGCCTGAGCCGCACTCTCCATTCCTGCCGGCGCTGCGCGAGCTGACGCTGTCGCGCCTGCGCGAGTTCCTGCGCGAGCCCGAGGCCGTGTTCTGGGTGTTCGGCTTCCCGGTGATCATGACCCTGGCGCTCGGCATCGCCTTCCGCTCGCGCACGGACGATCCGGTGCGTGTGGCGGTGGAGGCCGGCGAGGGCAGCGCGGCCGTGCGGGCGTCGCTCGCCGCGGCCGGCGGCTTCGTCGTGAGCGACGTCCCCGATGCCGGCGTGGAGCGGGCGTTGCGCGACGGCCTCGTGCAGGTGGTGGTGGCGCCGGGCACGCCGCCCACCTATCGCTTCGATCCGGCGCGCGCCGAGAGCCAGGTGGCGCGGCTCGCCGTGGATCGCGCGCTGCAGCGCGCCGCCGGACGCGTCGACGTGTTCACGCCGAAGGAAGACGCCGTGCGTGCCGTGGGCTCGCGTTACATCGACTGGCTGGTGCCCGGCCTGCTCGGCATGAACATCATGAGCACGGGCCTGTGGAGCACGGCCTTCGCCATCGTCACCGCGCGTACCCGCAAGCTGCTGAAGCGCTTCGCCGCCACGCCCATGCCGCGCAGCGCCTACCTGCTGGCGAGCCTCCTCGCGCGCCTGGTGTTCCTCGTAGCCGAGGGCTCGGTGCTCATCGCGTTCGCGTACGTCGCGTTCGGCGTCGAGTCGCACGGCGGCCTCGCCGCGCTGGCGGCGGTGTCGCTCGTGGGCGCGCTCGCGTTCGGCGGCATCGCGCTGCTGGTCGCCAGCCGCGCGAAGACGGTGGAGGGGGTCTCGGGCCTGCTGAACCTCGTGATGCTGCCGATGTGGGTCTTTTCGGGCGTGTTCTTCGCGTCGTCGAACTTCCCGGACGTGATGCAGCCGTTCGTGCAGGCGCTGCCGCTCACCGCGCTGAACGACGCGCTGCGTGGCGTGATGAACGACGGGCGGAGCCTGACGGCGCTGTGGCGCGAACTGGCGCTGCTCGGCGCCTGGGGCGCCGGGTCGTTCGTGGCGGCGCTGAAGCTGTTCCGCTGGAGCTGAGCCGGCGGTCAGGCGCCGGCGTCGTCGCGCACCGGCGACGTGTACCACTCGATCAGCGCGCGCTGCGCGTCGACCGGCGTCTCGTCGGCGCCGGCGCGCGTGCGCTCGTAGACGCCGGCCGGCGTCAGCGTCCACGTGCGCTCGGTGTCGCGCAGCATCGTGCCCAGCACGACGTCGCGCAGATGCTGGCGCAGCTCCGGGTCCTGCACCGGCACCAGCACCTCGACGCGGCGATCGAGGTTGCGTTCCATCAGGTCGGCGCTGCCGATGTAGACCTCGGGCGCACCGCCGTTCTCGAACCAGTAGAGCCGCGAGTGCTCGAGCAGCCGGCCCACCACCGAGCGCACGCGGATGCGGTCGCTGATCTTCGGGATGCCGGGCCTGAGGCAGCACACGCCGCGCACCAGCAGCTCGATCGGCACGCCGGCCTGCGAGGCGCGGTAGAGCAGCTTGATCATCGGCTGATCGGCGACGGCGTTGTTCTTGATGATGATGCCGGCCTTGCGGCCGGCCGCCGCGTGCTCGATCTCGCGCTCGATGAGCGCGCGGATGCCCTGGCGGATGCCGCCCGGCGACACCAGCAGCGCCCGGTAGCTGCGCTTGTGCGAGTAGCCCGTGAGGCTGTTGAACACCTCGCTGACGTCGTCGACGATGGCGTCGTCGGCGGTGAAGAGGCCGAGGTCGGTGTAGATGCGCGAGGTGACGCGGTTGTAGTTGCCGGTGCCGATGTGCGCGTAGCGGCGGATGCCGCTGGTTTCCTTCCGCACCACCAGGCACAGTTTGCAGTGCACCTTGATGTTGACCAGCCCGTACACGACGTGAACGCCGGCCGCCTCCAGCCGCGTTGCCCAGGCGATGTTGTTCTTCTCGTCGAAGCGGGCTTTCAGCTCGACGAGCACCGCCACCTGCTTACCCTGCTCGGCGGCCTGGATGAGCAGGTCGACCAGCGGCGAGTCGGCGCCGATGCGGTACAGCGTCATCTTGATCGCGACCACGTGCGGATCGGTGACGGCGGCTCGGAGGAACGTCTCCACCGACGTGAACGAGTCGAACGGATGGTGCACCAGATAGTCGCTGTCAGCGACCTGCTCGAACACCTGATCGACCTCGTCCGGCGCCCATAGCGTACGAGGATGGAAGATCGTGTCTTTCAGGGCCGGGCGGTGTAGCGAGGAGATCTCGCGGAGGTCACTCAGGCCCATACGGGCGCTGGACCGCGCCACCACGTCGTGGTCGACCTCGAAGTTCTCGATGAGGATGTCGAGGATGCGCCGCGGCATGTCGGCTTCCACCTGCAGCAGTGAGGGCGCGCCGTAGCGCAGCTGCTTCAGCCCGCGGTCGACGCTTTCGAGCAGATCGTCGGCCTCGTCTTCCCTCGATCACCATGTCGGTGTCGCGGATGACGCGGAACAGGTGGGCGCCTTCCACCTGGGTTCCCGGGAACAGCGCGCGGATGTTCCGGCGGATGATGTCCTCGAGAAACACGAACGTCGTGCCCGGCGAGAGCGGCCCGGGGGGCAGCGCCACGACGCGGCAGCATCCCCGGCACCTTCGCGCGCGAACTGGTGCGGCCGCCGTGGCGCACGCGCACCGCGAGGTTCATGCTGAGATTCGAGATGAAGGGGAACGGATGGCCCGGGTCGAACGCCAGTGGCGTGAGACGGAAACACCTGCGCCTCGAAGTACTCGGTGAGCCAGTGGTCGACCGCGGGGGTGTAGTCGCCGGCATCGAGGAAGTGGACGCCTTCGACCGCCGACAGAAGCGGGCGCAGTTCCTGCTGCCAGCAGCGCGTCTGCTCAGCCATCTGCTCGGCCGCGTGGGGCGAATGGTGTCGAGTTCTTCGTCGGTGCCGAGGCCGTCAATCGAGGTATCGTCGAGGCCGGCGCGCTGCTTTTTCAGCAGTGTCGCCACGCGCACCATGAAGAACTCGTCGAGGTTGGTCGCCGAGATCGAGAGGAACTTCACGCGCTCGAGCAGGGGGTGCGAGATGTCGGACGCCTGCGCCAGCACCCGGCGATTGAACTCGAGCCAGCTCAGCTCGCGGTTGATGTAGAGCGCCGCGTTGCCGAGGTCCTCGGGATCGAGCGTCGACCAGTCTGGCGGGGCCGTCGCGACCTTGCGGGCTACGACAACCTTCCGTCGCGTCCGTTCGGGGTGGCGGGCGTGGCTCGAGGGGCCTGGATGCGAGGGGGGGCCGGCTGGATCCGAGGGCGTCATCATGGCGGCGACTGACGCCCAGTCTACCAAACGCCCTCCCGTTCGCCGTCTGTAACGACCGTGTAACAGACGACAAATCAAGGAGATACGGGCAGCCTGGCGGCGCCTAGCGATCGAACCAGAGCAGCACCGCGAAGGCCACGACGGCCACCGTCACGACGTTCTGCAGCCAGCCGTGTCCCTGACGCAGCGCCAGGCGCACGCCGGCGATCGCGCCGACGATGTTGCCGGCGGCCAGCGCCAGGCCGTAGGTCCAGGCCACGACGCCGCTCGACGCGAAGATGGCGAGCGACAGCGCCGTCAGCAGCAGACGGCCAGCAACTTCACCGCGTTGCCGCGCACGAGGTCCATGCCAGCCATCGACGTGGCCGCGAGCACCGCGAAGCCCACGCCGGCCTGGATGAGTCCGCCATAGACGCCGATGACGAGGAACGCCGTCACGTTCCACGGACGCCACGGCGACAGGACGTGCTGGCCGTCGGCGTAGGTGTGACGACGCAACGTCCACAACGTCATCACCAGCATCGCCACCGACAGCAGCCGCTTGAACGCGAAGTCGCTGAGGTGCAGCGCCCACGTCGCGCCGGCGACCGCGCCGAGGATCGAGGGCACGGCCACCGACAGTCCCCAGCGCCAGTCGATGGCGCGCGAGCGATGGAAACCGGCCACGCCGCCGGCGTTCTGGGCCAGCACGCCGACGCGATTGGTGGCGTTGGCGATGGTGGGCGGCAGGCCGAGAAAGATGAGGACGGGGAGCGTGAGAAACGATCCGCCGCCGGCGACCACGTTCAGGGCTCCCGAGACGATGCCCACTCCGAACAGCACGGCCAGCGCACTGGCATCGAACTCCGCCACGGCCCCTGAGTATAGTGGGCGGCATGCGCCGACCGTTGCTCTCCGCCGCCGCGATGCTCGCCGTCGCCACGCCGCTCTTCGCCCAGGTGCCCGTGCCGCCGGCGACCGACATCTTCCTCGCGCCGATTCGCCTGATGCCGGCCGCGCCGGCCATGGGGCCGGCGCGCGTGGCCTCCGAGAATCCCGGCGGCTACGACAACCAGCCGGCGTTTGGCGCCGATGGCCGCGCCATGCTGTTCACGTCGAGCCGCGACGGGAAGCAGACCGACATCTATTTCCTGGAGCTGCAGACGCGGCAGATTCGCCGATTCGCCGAGACGCCCGAGTCGGAGTACTCGCCGACGGTGATGCCCGACGACGCCGGTGTCTCGGTGATTCGCGTGGAGCGCGACGGCACGCAGCGCGTGTGGACGCTCGGGCCCGACGGCGCCACGCCGAAGGTGCTCGCCGCCGGCGTGAAGCCCGCCGGCTATCACGCCTGGGTCGACGCCGGGCGGCTCGCCATCTACGTGCTGGGCCAGCCGAACCATCTCGACATCGTGGACCTGGCGACGGGGAAGTCCACCACCATCGCGCGCGAGGTCGGCCGCACGCTGGCGCGTCGGCCGACGGGCACCGTGTCGTTCGTGCAGAAGGTGGGGGCGCAGTGGGTCGTGCGCGAGTTCGACCCGGCCACGAGCGCGGTGCGCGACGTGACGCCCGCACTCGAGGGTAGCGTCGATCACGACTACGCGTGGGCCGGCGACGGCACGCTCTTCATGACGCGCGGCACCGAGATCCACTGGTGGCGGCCGGGGCAGACGAGCTGGACGCTGCTGACCGACCCCGAGATCGGCGACCTCAGCCGCCTGGCCGTGTCGCCCGACGGGCGCTGGATGGCGATCGTCGCGAAGGAAAAGCCCGCCGGCGTCTGGTAGGAATAACTGACGCCATACGGCCGGGTCACGAGTAGAATGCCGCGCATCGATTCCATCTCGTAGGCCGATTCCGCGCCGTTCCGGCGCAGGAGGCACGCTATGCCGGTGACACGGCGGGGACTCTTCTCCGGGGCCCTCGGGCTTCGACCGGGCGGTGACTGGATCGCGGCGCGCGGCCGCGAGGCCTGGATGGCGGGCGAGGCGCTGCAGGCGGCGCCGGCCTCGCTCATCCGCATCTCGAGCAACGAGAACCCGCTCGGGCCCGGCGATCACGTCATCAGCGCCATCACCGGCACGTTCCCGGAAGCGGCGCGGTATCCCGGCAACGCCCAGCGGCGCGAAGACACGCTGGTGAACGCGCTGGCCACGCGCTACGCCGCGAAGCCCGCGCACGTGGTGCTCGGCGCCGGATCTGGCGAGATCCTGATGAACGCGGTGCGGGCGTTCACGTCGCCGACGCGGCCGCTCGTCACCGCCTGGCCGTCGTTCGAGACGCCGCGCGAGACGGCGAAGAAGATCGGCACGCCGGTGCGCGAAGTCGGCTTCGACGCCGGCCTCGCGATCGATCTGGCGAAGATGGCCGAGGCGGCGCGCGGTGCCGGCCTCGTGTTCTTCTGCAACCCGAACAATCCCACCGCGACGGTGCACGGCAAGGCCGCCGTGGCGGATCTCGTGAAGGCCGTGCGGCGGGCGTCGCCCGACACCGTGATCCTGATCGACGAGGCGTACCACGACTACGTCACCGAGGCGTCGTACGAAACGGCGGTGCCCCTCGCGCTCTCGACGCCCAACGTCTTCGTCGCCCGCACGTTCTCGAAGGCCCATGGCATGGCCGGCCTGCGCGCCGGCTACGCGATCGGCGACCCGGCGGCGATCGCGAAGCTGCAGGCGTACAAGATGCCGAACGGCCTCGGCACGCTCACGCTCACCGCGGCGCTGACGTCACTGGCCAACACCCAGCACATCGCCGCCGAGCGCGCCCGGAACACCGAGGTGCGCGCGTTCACCGTGAAGGCGCTCGCCGACATGGGCGTCGGCGGCACGGCCTCGCAGGCCAACTTCCTGTTCGCCGACATCAAGCGGCCGGCGAAGGACTTCCGCGACGCCTGCCGCGCCGCCGGCGTGGTGGTGGGCCGCGACTTCCCGCCGTTCGAGAAGCAGTACTGTCGCATCTCGATCGGCACGATGGCCGAGATGCAGCGTGCCGTGGCGGTGTTCCGCACGGTGCTCGGGGCCGGCACCACGTCGTCGCGTCAGCCGCAGGGGGGACGATAGTCATGGCGCTCTCACGTCGATCGTTCGTCCACACCGTGGGCGCCGGCGCCGCCGGCCTCTGGCTCTCGGATCGCGGCCGCGAAGGCGCGTGGTTCGGCGAGACCGCACACGCGCAAGGCGGCGCGCCGCCGCTCATCCTGTCGAGCAACGAGAACCCGCTCGGCTGTCATCCCGACGTGCTCGCCGCGGTGAAGGCCTGCATGACCGAGGCGGGGAGGTATCCGTTCGGCGCCGCCGCCGAGCTGACCGGCCTCGTCGCGAAAGCGCACGGCGTGAAGCCCGAGAACATCCTGCTCGGCACCGGCTCCACGCAGATCCTCCGCACCGCCACGCACGTGTTCACGTCGAAGACGGCGGGCCTGGCGGCGACGATTCCGGCCTACGAGGAATGCGCGTCGTACGCGCGGCTGATGGGGCATCCGATCACCGGCGTGCCGCTCACCAGTCGCCTCGGCATGGATCTCGAGGCCATGCAGAAGGCCGCGAAGGGCGCCGGGATGGTGTTCTTCTGCAACCCGATCAACCCGGTGGGGACGGCCACCGGCGGCGCCGACACGCGTGCCTACCTCAACGCGGTGCTGGCGCAGTCGCCCGGCACGACCGTGCTCGTCGACGAGGCGTACTTCGAATACGTCACGATGCCGGGCTACGAGACGATGATCCCGCTGGCGGTGGCGAACCCGCGCGTGGTCGTCGCCCGCACGTTCTCGAAGTGCTACGGCATGGCCGGTCTGCGCATCGGCTACGCGGTGGGCCACAAGGACGCCATCGCGAAGATGAGCGCGTGGGACACCATCGATCCGCTGAGCATCATGGCGATCGCCGGCGCGAAGGCGGCGCTGGCGGTGCCGCCGTCGTACGTCGACGCCGAGCGGAAGCGCAACGCCGAGGCCCGGGCCTTCACCATGCAGTGGTTCAGCGATCGCGGCTTCACGCCGACCGACTCGCAGACCAACTTCATCTTCGTCGACATCAAGCGGCCGGCCAGGGACTTCCGCGACGCCTGCGCGCGCGACGGCGTGCTGGTGGGCCGCGACTTCCCGCCGTACGAGAAGACGCACGCGCGGATCTCGATCGGCACGCTGGCCGAGATGCAGCGCGCCGTCGGCGTGTTCGCCACCGCGCTCGGCGTGCCGGCCAAGGCCGCGGCGGCGTAGACGCGAAGCGTTCCGAAGGACCATCGCCGCCGGCCGCGACCAGCTGGCAGCGCGCGCACGACCCCGGGCGGTCACACCGTCCGGGTTACACGAGGAGGCCGACACATGGGCTTTGGCAACATGGACATCGACCGTCGCGCGTTCATCGCCAGTCTCGGCGGCATGGCCGTCGTGGACCGGATGGACTCGGAGACGAAAGCCGAGGCGCTCGAGCACTACATGGTCGAGAAGATCGACCTGGCGCTCAGCGGCGGCGACGTGGAACTCGTCAACGCCCAGGTGCTGCCGTCGCCCGAAGACGCCACGGTGCGCCGCGGCGTCGGCAGTCTGTTCGCGCCGTCGGGCCCGCAGGGCGCCCGCAAGATGCCGGCGCTGGCGGCGATGTCCGACAAGCCCACGCTGAAGGAGTTCTTCGACAAGCGCTGGGCGCCCGCCAACCACGTGCTGCAGAGCGCCACGCGCGCACTGAAGACCGGCATGAGCGAGGAGATCGTGTTCGCCTGCCTGCTGCACGACGTCGTGCAGAACCTGGTGAAGGTCGATCACGCGTGGTGGGGCGCGCAGATGCTCGAGCCCTACGTGAACGAGAAGGTCAGCTGGGCCATCCGCTACCATCAGGCGCTGCGCTTCTATCCGGATCCCGCGCACGGCTACGAGTACCCCGAGCTCTACACGCGCATCTACGGCAAGGACTACGAGCCCCAGCCGCACATCAAGGCGGCCTACGAGTTCGCGCGCAAGCACAAGTGGTACTTCGAGGCGCGCATGATCACGGTGAACGACCTCTACGCGTTCGATCCGAACGCGAAGGTGTCGCTCGACCCGTTCATCGACATCATCGGCCGGCAGTTCAAGCAGCCCAAGGAAGGGCTGGGGAACGACAACAGCCCGGTGGCGCACATGTGGCGCACGATGATGTTCCCGGACAATCCGCTCTAGCGGCTAGCGCCTGGCGGCTCCGGGCGTGGGTGCGGGTATCGCTCGCGACACGGCGGGACAACTGCCGACAGCCGGCGACACGGTCGGGGGCGCGGGGGAACGCGTTACAGTAGACGTGTGACTCGCGCGCCCTTCGTTCCTCTTGCGGCGGCGCTGGTGGCGCTCTGGCTCGGCGCCACCGGCGTGGCGTTCCAACGGTCGGATGCGTTCCCCGACTCGCGGTATCACCCCAATCTGAAATACAGCAGCACCGCGCCCACGGATGTCGTGGCGCAGTTGAAGGCGAAGCTGCAGCAGGGCGAGGTGACGCTGGCCTTCGAGCCGGGCGGCCGCGGCTATCTGAAGGCGATGCTCGACGCGCTGGGCATCGACGCCAGCTCGCAGACGCTCGTCTACTCGGGCACCAGCCTGCAGGCCACCTACATCAAGCCCGACAACCCGCGGGCGGTGTACTTCAACGACAACGTCGCCGTGGCGTGGATCCGCGGCGCGCCGCTGCTGGAAGTGGCGGCGCAGGATCCGCGGCTGGGCACGGTGTTCTACACGCTCAGCCAGACCGAAACGGCCACGCCGCAGCCTTCGCGCGTCGAGACGTGCCTCTCGTGTCATCTCTCGTGGGACACCCGCGCCGTGCCCGGCGCGTTCGTGCTCACGACCTTCCCGCGCAAGTCCGACAACGACTACGCCGACGGCGGCGTGAGCGATCACCGCGAGCCGCTGAACCGCCGCTACGGCGGCTGGTACGTCACCGGCGACAAGGTGCCGCCGCGGCACATGGGCAACCAGCCGCTGATCTTCGCCGGCGCCACCACGCCCGAGAAGACGCCGGCGCCGGTGCTGCGCACGACATTGGCCGGCACGAACCTCGTGCGCGACATCGATCAGTTCCTGCGACCCACGAGCGACATCGTGGCGCTGCAGGTGCTCGAGCATCAGCTGCACGCGATGAACCTGATGACCCGCACCGGCTGGGAACACCGGCTCGTGGCGGGTGCGGCGGCCGATGCGCCGGTCGCGCCTGGCGAAGAGCCCATGCTGACCGCACGCGTACGCGAGGCCGTCGACGAACTGGCCGACTACCTGCTCTTCGTCGACGAGGTGCCGCTTGGCGCCATCAAGGGCAACTCGGGTTACGCGGAGTGGTTCCAGGCCCAGGGCCCGAAAGATCCCGCCGGCCGCCGCTGCGCGAGCTGAAGCTCGACGGACGGCTGATGAAATACCCGCCTCAGGCTACACGATCACTCGCGCGGATTCGACGGCCTGCCGCCGGCGGTGCGTCAGGCGGTGCATCGCCGTCTGTGGGAGGTGCTGACGGCGTCGCCGGTGGGCGGCGACAAGCGCCACGCGCACCTCAGCCCGTCAGCCGACCGTCGCGCCATGCTCGAGATTCTGCGCGCCACCAAGACCGACCTGCCGTCGGTGTTCGCGTCCACCACCGCCGCGCGATAGGCGCTCGCCGGTCCGGCCGCAGGGCAGAGCTGGCGCCTCGGAGTGCGTCCGATGTCGGTCCAGCGCGGCCGAGCCGATACCCCCGAGATAGCGCCGGGCCGCCGTCGCGAGGACGGCGGCCGTCGGCGCGCTTCGAGGTGGGCGATGGGCACTCTTCGTCGTGTCGGCGGGTTCGTTGTCGCGCGCGCTCGTTCTGTCGGCTCCTCCGCCGCCCGCGCGCAGACATTGGGCACTTTCAGTGGACGCTGCAGCCGTTCTGCAACGTGGTGACCGCCACGGTCACCGCCACCGAGACGGCATACACCTCGATGGCTGGGACGACCAGTGCGGGGCGCCGACCAAGGCGCCGCTGGTCGGTCAGGTCTCGGCCAATCCCGATGGCTCGCTCGGTCTGGGTTTCCACGTCGTCACGACGCCAGACGCGAAGGCCGTGAGCGTCATCGCGATCGTGAACCCGGCCACCCGTGCCGGCACGTGGCGCGACTCGGTGGGCACAGCGGCATGTTCGCGGTGGGCGCTATTGCGGGAGGTTCGGCGCGACCGGCGCCGTCGACGCTCGTGGGGGCGGTGGGCATCGACCCCGCCGAAGCATGCAGCGCCGGGTGAGTGGCACCTGGTGCCGCGGGGCAGTTCCTCAGCGCGGTGAATCAGGACGGCAGCGCGGTGTGCGCCACGCCCGCGGAGGCGGCGACATCACCGACGTGCTCGCCGGGGCGCTCGTGGGCGGCGCGACGAGCGGCGCGGCGACGCTGGGCGTCGACTTCACGCAGGTGGCGCGCGTTGATCACGACCACTGCGCCCCGGCGGCATCGCCCCGGCTCCGGCGTTGCCGAACGTGCCGTCGACTGGTGGCGACAACATCGCGATCGGGATGGGCGCCTTGAACTCGAACACCGACGGCGTGGGCAACGTCGCGATCGGCACGGGCGCGATGGTGGCAACGTCCTCGGGCACCAGCGTCGGCGTGGGCAGTGGAGTCCTCGCACGGTATCCCAACGCGATCGGCAACGTGGCGATCGGCTGGGGTGCGTGCTGGAGAGCGAGACCCGGGGACAACATTGCGGTAGGCGCGCGCATCGATGGTATTCACGGCCCAAGCGTCGGCGAATACGGCGCTGGGGTTCCTCGCCGTCCGAACACAGCCGGTGGCGCGCGTAACGTGGGCGATCGGGCTCCCTCGGCGCTGAGCGCGTTGATCGAGGAGGCTCTCGGAATACCGCACCTTTCGGTGCCGACGCTGGCAGCAACCTGACGCACGGTAACATCTACCTCGGGATCGCGCAACAGCTGGCGATGACACCGTGCGTATCGGCCGTGGCCAGACCCGCGCGTTCATCGCCGGCATCCGCGCCGTGACTACCGGCGCGAACGACGCCATTCCGGTGGTGATCGACAGCACCGGACAGCTCGGCACCGTGTCGTCGTCGGCGCGCACCAAGCACGACATCGCCGACCTGCCGGCGGACGTCGGCGCGCGTCTGCAGCAACTGCGGCCGGTGCAGTTCCGCTACAACCAGGCGTTCGCCAACGGCGAGCAGCCGTTGCAGTACGGCCTCATCGCCGAAGAAGTCGAACAGGTGCTGCCGGAGCTGGTGGCGATGGGGAAGGACGGCGCGCCCGAGACCGTGAAGTATCACGTGCTGCCGTCGCTGCTGCTCGCCGAAGTGCAGCGTCTCAGCCGCGAGGTCGCCGAGCTGCGCGCGCTGCTCGCCGCCGAGCGCGCGAAGCAGTAGCCGTCGACGCCGCGACGTCGCCGTCCGTACAGGCCACGGGCCGCGAAGGGAGTCCCTTCGCGGCCCGCGTCGTTTCCCGTGTCTAGCCGCTAGTCCCTGGCCGCTACAGGTCTCTAGGCGGTCTTCACGCGCCGCACGTGCTGCGCGTTGTGCTCGAGGAACGACTTCTTGTTCTCGAGGTCCTTCTCGGTGGGCTGCACGGCGCCGGTCATGTCGGTGACGCGCGACACGATCGTGTGTTCACCCGGCGTGGCGCCCTTCCAGTCGAAGTGGAAGAGCTTCCACGAGAACTTGGTGTTCTGCTTGTCGAAGGTGGCCGGCTGCCACGGGCCGTCGTCGATCTTCACTTCCACCGACTTGAACGCCGTGCCGTCGTTCAGCGCCACGCCGGTCACCTTGTGCACGTCGCCCTCCTTGGTGATGCGGGCGACGAACGACTTGAGCTGCATGTGGGTGACGGCGGTCTCCATCCACTTCATCTCGCCGTTGATCATCTCGCCCTTCACGGTGCGGTACCAGCGCGCCTGGTAGTGGCCCATGTAGGGATCGATCTGCACCTGGATGTCCTGCAGCCACTTCACGTTGCCGACGCCGTAGTAGCCGGGCACGATGAGGCGCAGCGGGAAGCCCTGGTGACGGGTGAGCGGCTCGTCGTTGTAGGCGTAGGCCACGATCGGCTCGGGCGACAGCGCCTTCTCGCGCGGCAGGCTGCGGCCGAACTGCTGATCGAGGCTGTACTTCTGGGTGCGCCACTCGACCTCGGAGACGCCGTGGTCGGCGCCGAGGAAGATGAACTCGCGGGCCTCGGCCTTCACGCCCACCGTCTTCATGAGCAGCGCCAGCGACACGCCCGTCCACTTGCCGTTGCTGCACAGGCCCTGCGCCGGCGCGCGGTTGCCCGAGCACTCGAAGCCGAACATCACGTCGGTCTTCGGCATCTTCTTCAGCTCGTCGAGCGAGAAGCTCTTCGGCGTGGCCACCAGGCCGCCGACGTTCAGCTTGAACGTGGCCGGATCGAGCACCGGGTGCCCGAGGTGCTGCGTGGTGAAGAACTGATCCTTCGGGGTGAGGAAGGTCTCGAGCGTGCGCGTGTCGTACAGCCGGCGATCGGGCGCCGGGTTGGCCACGAAGTTCTCGGGGAAGTCGAGGAACGGCACCACGGTTGCGCCCTGCGCCAGCGCCGGCAGAACCCACTCGGGCACGCCCATCACGCCCAGGCTGGCAGCGGCGAGGCCGCCGCGGAGGACTTCACGTCTCGTGTGCTGTTCGCTCATGTGCGTCCCTTTCGAGGGCCGTCGCTAATCCGGCCCGGTTATCGCGCCCATCACAGTAGCGTGCGGATGCGCGGCGCTGCAAGACGAATTGGCGGCCGCGGGCGCCCCGCCCGCCGCCAGCTGGACCAACGTTTCCAGCGTGCAATAGATGGCGCCGATCCAGACCGGCGGGTTGGTGGTGGTGAGGCCGAACCACGGCTCCACCGTGAAGTAGCGCCAGCCGCCGAGCGCCGTGCCGTAGGTCTCGATGGCCAGCGCCAGCAGGAACAGCGTGGCGCACAGCGCCGGCCGCGCCGACACCCGCAGATAGGCGAGGAACACGCCGAACCACAGCAGGCCGAAGGTGTCCGTGCCGAGCCACGCGCCGCGTCCCACGACCACCGCGAACGACGCGCCGACGGCCCACGGCAGCCAGCCGGGCGCGCGATCGGCGAGGCGGCGCGCCGTGGCGTAGACCAGCGCGTGGCCGGCGGGGATGAAGAGGGGCAGGTTGCCCAGCCGGTAGACGTAGAGGCCCCAGACGTCTTTCAGGAACAGCTCGCCGGCGGTGGCCAGCACCACGCAGGCCGCCAGCTCGCGGCGTTCCTCGGGCCGGGCGAGCCAGGCCACGAGCGCCAGCGCGCACCACGCCCACGCCGACACCACGGGCTGCGCCCATGGCGCGGCCGAGGCGTCCACCGGGATGCCGATGGCGAGCGTGGTGAGACCGAGGGCCACGATGGCGGCATCGTGGCGGGCGACGTCGCGGAGCATGCGGAGCACGACGATTATAGTGAGCACGCGAGGACCGCGCCGATGCCGACCCATACCGACTACCTCTGGTTCGAGACCCGCCAGCGCCAGGAGTTCGTGCGCATCACCGACCAGGTGCGTGCGATCGTGGAGGCGAGCGGCATCCGCGACGGCATGGTGCTGGTGTCGGCCATGCACATCACCGCCGCGGTGTACGTGAACGACTGGGAAGACGGGCTGATCCACGACTTCCAGGTGTGGCTCGAGAAGCTCGCGCCCGCCGGCCTGCCGTACCGCCATCACCAGACCGGCGAAGACAACGCCGACGCGCACCTGAAGCGCACGCTCATGGGCCATCAGGTGATCGTGCCGATCACCGACGGCGATCTCGATCTGGGCCCGTGGGAACAGGTGTTCTACGCCGAGTTCGACGGCCGGCGGAAGAAGCGCGTGGTGGTGAAGGTGATGGGCGAGCGCTGAGCGTCGCTAGGCCATCACCGCGTAGACCGCGACCTTCAGGTACTCGAGCCAGAGGGGCGCGAACGCCTCCGCGCTCATCGACCAGTCGATCGCGCCGTACGTCGTCACGCTGATGCCGCGATCGGCGAGCCGTCGGCGGAACGTGAAGCCGCTGCGCCGCGTGTGCACGGGCGAGGTGACCACGACCAGCCGATGCACGTCGGCCGGCAGCGTGGCCTTCACCAACTCCGCCTCGTGCAGCGTGCCGAAGTACTGCGTGGGGTCGTCCGCGACCACATGGATCTTGTCGCGCGGGATGCCGAGCCAGCCGAGGTAGCTGAGCACCCACTCGGTGCGCGTGAACGATCGCTTCTCGGCGAACGAGTAGTAGCTGCGGTTGTCGTCCTGCAGCACGTAGATGGCGGGCACACGGCCCATCTGGTACAGGTCCGCCGCCGCGCGCAGGCGTTCCTCGCTCGCCAGTCCGCCCTGCATCACGTACACCGCATCGCCCGCGGCCGCCTCGTCGTGCACGATGAGCGGCCACGACATCGCGTGCCGCACCGGCGTCGTGCCGGGAGCGACGCCGAAGACGAGGAAGGCCGCGAACGTCCAGAGAAGGAAGCGCGATCGCGGCCAGCGTCTGGCGCGCGGGATGGCCTGATCGGGGTGGGGCGACATGAACGCCGCATCCAGTCTACCGCGCGGTCCCGCGCCCTTCAGACGCGTCACGACGCTGGTCGGGGCCCGCCGCGGGCCACAGGCCACCGATGCTAGAATCCCGGCGCCCACTCCGGCAGGGATCCCCTCGATATGCACATGTTTACCCGTCGTCTACGGCGCCTGACACTTGGACTGGTGCTCGCCCTGGCGGTGGCGCCGGCGTCCGCGCAATCGCTCGGCACGTACACGTGGCAGCTGCAGCCGTACTGCAACCGCCTGGCGGTCGAGATCGTGGCGCAGGCCGGCGGCTTTCGGCTGCAGGGCAGCGACAACCAGTGCGGGGTCGGGCCCGCTGGCACCGCCACGGGCACGGCGGTTGTCGTGGGCAGCACGATTGAAATGCGCATCCACGTCGTGGTGCCTGGCGTGAAGGACGTGCACGTGGCCGCCGTGGTCAACCTCGCGGGGTTGTCGGGATCGTGGTCCGACAGCGGCGGCGCGTCGGGCGCGTTCGCCTTCAACGGCACGGCGGCCGGACCTCCGCGCCTGACGCCGGCGTTGCCGCAGCAGCGCGTCAGCGGCGCGTGCGGGACAGGCTTCGCCATCCGCGCGGTGAACCCGGACGGCTCCGTCGTCTGTGAGGCGGGAGGGACGGTGGGACCTCCGGGCCCGCCCGGGCCCCCTGGACCGACGGGGCCGATGGGGCCGGTCGGGCCGGCCGGCGCCCAGGGGCCGCAGGGACCGCAGGGCCGACCCGGGCTGCCGGGATCAGACGCCCGCGGGTGCGGCGAGGACATCACCGAGAGCATCGTCGGCACCTGGGCCGTCGCCAACGTCGGCACCGGAGCCGCCGGACAGGTCACGTTCGGCTCGAACGGGACCTACGTCGTCGACAGCGGGGCGTTCGAGGCGGGTGGCACGTGGGCCGGCAACGGCAGTGGCACGTATCAGGTCGTGGACCAGGGCAGCGCCGTGCTGTTCCACTACGCGAATTCGACGGCGACCCTGCCGTGGAACCGAATCGCGGTGGTGCAGTGCGGAGCGGCCGACCGAATCGTGACGTCGGTGGCGGGGCACACCCACGGGTACGAGCGGCTGACCAGGATCAACAAGTAGGCAGGGAAGCGCGCCTGAAGCCGTCGTGGGACGGCGCCGACCGATCGCAGCGAGGGAGATGGCGTCCCCGACGGGATTCGAACCCGTGTGTTAGCCTTGAAAGGGCCACGTCCTGGGCCTCTGGACGACGGGGACGCGTGCGAACGAACCCCAAATCGTAACATGGCCGGCCCCCCGACGGGCAGGGGGAGGGGCCTGGTGAGGGCGGGTAACGGGGTTCGCCGCTTGACTCCATAGTCCGACCCACCGGCACGGAAGGTGGGCGGCGCTGGAGGATCCCGATGGCGCCCATGAGCACGACGGCCGACGCTCGAGACCACCTCGACCCCTGGGGCTTCGGCCGGTGCGGCACCGACGACCGGACGGCGGTGGTCGAGTACCTCGACCCGCTCGACGAGTTCGTGGACGACGACGACCTGCCCACACTCGTGCCGCTGCCGGGCGCGGCGTCGCCCCTGGCGCGGTCCGCTCAACTCGGCGACACCGCGTCGCCCCTTGCCACGGCCACCGCCGCGGTGCCCGCCGCGCTCGCCGGCGCCACGCGCGCCGCCGCGGCCATCCGACTGCCGTTCTCGCGCGATCGCATCGGCGTGCTCGCCCTGTTCGTCGCGGTGATCGTCGCGCAGGCCTTCTACATCGGCTTCTCGCTCACCGGCGAAGCCGCGCCGCGCGTCGGTGTCGGCGACCTGGTGCTGTCGTCGCATCCGTCGGGCGTGCAGGTGCGCGTGGATGGACGCCTCTACGGCACGACGCCGATGGTGCTGCCGCTCGACGCGGGCGCTCACGCCCTCGAACTCGTCGGTCCCGATGGCGCGTCCACGGCGGTGGACGTGGCGATCACCGCCGGTCAGCGCGTCACGCGGCACGTGGAGCTGGCGGCACCGGTCGCGGCGCCGCGCGTGGGTACGCTGAAAGTCGACACCGCGGGCGCCGAGGCGCGCGTGATCATCGACGATGCACTCGTGGGCGCGGCGCCGGCGATTCGCGAGGATCTCGCCGCCGGCACGCACCGCGTCGCCGTGGAGTTCGCGGGCGGCGGCCGCCTCACCCGCACCGTCGACGTCACCGCCGGCGAGACAGTGGCGCTGATGCTCGCCGCGCCTGCGGCGGCGTCGACGTCCGCCGCGCCGGCGATGGGCGCGCTGCACATCGAGGCGCCCTTCGAGGTGCAGGTGTTCGAGGGCGATCGGCTGGTCGGCGCCAGCACGTCGCCGCGCCTGGCCCTGGCCACCGGCGCGCACACTCTCACGCTCGTGAACACCGCGCTCGGCTACTCGCAGATCGCGCGCGCCACCATCGCCGCCGGCAAGACGGCGGTGGTGAGCGCGGAGGCGCCGATGGTGCCCGTGCAGCTCAACGCGCTGCCGTGGGCCGAGGTCGCCGTCGATGGCCGCGTGCTGGGCGAGACGCCGCTCGCCAACGTGCCGCTCGCGCTCGGCACGCATCGCGTGGTCTTCCATCATCCCGACCTGGGCGATCGCGTCGAGATGCTCACCGTCCGTGCCGGCGCGCCGGTGCGTCTGGCGGCCGACCTGCGGAGCGCGCGATGACCGCCCGGCGATTCGTTGCCGCGGTGCTGCTCTGCGGTGTCGTGGTCGCGCCGGCCGCGGCGCAGTCCACTGCCTCGTTGCGGGCGGCCGTCGACCTCTACGCCTCGGCGTCGTACGACGACGCGCTCGTGATGCTCGACGCGCTGCGCACGCAGGAACTCGACAGCGCCGCCATCGCCCAGGTGGAGCAGCACCGCATGCTGTGTCTCGTGGCGCTCGGCCGACCGCGCGAGGCCGAGCTGGCGGCCGCCGCCCTGCTGGGCGCGGCGCCGGCCACGACGCTCGACGCCTCCGCCGTCTCACCACGCGTGCGCGCGCTCTTCGACACCACGCGGCGCCGCGTGCTGCCCACGCTCGCCCGGCAGCGTTACGCCGAGGCCAAGCGCGCCTACGACGCCGGCGACTACGGCCACGCCCGCGACGGCTTCGACAGCCTGGAGGCGATGCTCGCCACGCCGGATGTCGACGCCCTCGACCCGACGCTGGCCGACCTCCGCACGCTCACCGAAGGCTTCGGCCAGCTGGCGTCGGCGGCGTTCGATCGCGCCTCGTCGTCGCGTCGCGACCTCGAGACGGTGCGGGCGGCCATGGCCGCGCTGCGCGACCCACAGCCGGTCACCACCATGCTCGGCGGCTTCCCGCCGGTGAGCGCCGAGGCCGACGCGCCGCTGGTGCCACCGGCGCCGGTCGCGGCTGCCGCGATCGCGCCGCCAGCCGTCGCGCTCGCGGACGCGACGGCCGATACGGCCGCCACGCCGGCCGCTCCGGCGCCCTTCTCGCCGCTCGACATCTTCACGTACGACTGGCGCGACAAGGACGTCGTGGCGCCGACGCCCGTGGCGCAGCCCATCGACGGCTGGTGGGGCGCCATGGGGGAACCCGCCGCCGGCACGAGGCTGGGCGTCGTGGATCTCGTCGTCGACGAGCAGGGCCACGTGGCCGACGCCTACATCTACCAGTCGGTGAACCGCGTCTACGACGCCGTGCTGCTGGCCTCGGTGAAGCACTGGCAGTTCCGCCCGGCCACGCGCGGCGGTCGCGCCGTGAAGTATCGCCGCCTCACCGGCGTCGTCTCGCAGCGCTGAAACCACCGCGCCGCGCCGTATACTCCATCGCGTGATGCGCAGGATCGGCGGCGCCGTGGCGGCGCTCGTGCTCGCGGCCCTGGTGCCGCTTCGCGCGCAGGTCGGCGAGCTGCGCTGGGGCGGCGATGCCGAGGGCGGTGCGCCGTTCGTCGAAGCCGATCCGAACGACCCATCGGTACTGCGCGGCTTCGATGTCGAGATCGCCGGGCTCGTCGCGGCCGCGCAGGGCCGCACGCCGCGCTTCGTACAGGCCGCCTTCACCGCGCTCGATCAGTCGGTGAAGCGCGGCGATTTCGAGATCGCGCTGAGCGGTCTGGAAGACTCGGCCGCCAAGCGCGCCGAGCTCGCCGTCAGCGTGCCCTACTACCAGTTCCGCGAGGTGCTCACGGTGCGCGCGGGCGATCGCGATCGCTTCCGCACCCTGGCCGATCTCGCCGGCCACAAGGTGGCGACGCTCGGCGCCACGCTGGCGTGGGACATCCTGAGCGGGCCCGGCAGGGCGCAGGGCATCGACGCCGTGTCGTACGACGACGACGTCCATCCCTACGAGGATCTGCTGCTCGGCCGCGTCGACGCCGTGCTGCTCGACAACGTGCTCGCGGATCGTGCCATGTCGCGCCAGCAGGGCCTGGCCACGCATCCGGAGGCGGTGGCCACCGGCTATTACGTGATTCTCATGGCGCCCGATCAGACGGCGCTGCGCGATCAGGTCAACGCCGAGCTGCGCGCGGCGATGCGCGACGGCCGGCTCGAGGGCATCTTCCGCCGCTGGAAGGTGTGGAACGACGATCAGCCGGGCATGTACGCGCGCGTGCTGGCGGGCGCCGACTCGCTGCTCGACACGGCTGCCGGCGCGACGCCGTCGAGGCCCGGCACCTGGGAACTCACGAAACGCTATCTGCCCGCGCTGGCGCGTGCCGCCGTGATCACGCTGGTGCTGTCGTGCGCGGCGATGGCGCTGGCGGTGGCGTTGGGATCCGGCATCGCGGTGGGCCGCGTCTACGGCAGCACGTGGGTGCGGGCGCTGCTGACCACCTACGTGGAAGTCACGCGCGGTACGCCGGTGCTGCTGCAGCTCTTCGTCCTCTACTACGGGCTGGCGTCGATCGTGCGGCTGCCGCCGTTCCTGGCGGCGCTGCTCGGCCTCGGGCTCAACTACGCGGCGTACGAGAGCGAGATCTACCGCGCCGCGCTCGAAGCGGTGCCGAAAGGACAGCTCGAGGCGGCCCGCACGCTGGGATTCACCGCCTGGCAGACGCTGCGCCTCATCCGCGGGCCGCAGGCGTTCCGCTACGCGCTGGCGCCGATGACCAACGACTTCGTGGCGCTGCTGAAGGACTCGTCGCTGGTGTCGGTGCTCACCGTGGTGGAGCTCACCAAGCAGACGCAGATCTTCGCGGCCAACCTCGGCACGTGGGCGTTGCCCGGTCTCTTGTGCGCGGCGATGTACCTCGTGCTCTCGTGGCCGCTGGCGCGACTGGCCTCGCGGCTCGAACGGCGATGGGCGGCGCCCACGGCATGAGCGCCCGCATCCTCACGGTGGACGGCCTCATGCTCGCGCGCGGCACGCGCCAGATCCTGCGCGGCGTGGATCTCCATGTCGGCGGCGGCGAGCTCGTGGCGCTGATGGGCCTGTCGGGCTCGGGCAAGACGACGATCCTGCGCGCGGTGGCCGGGCTCGAGGCGTTCAGCGGTGGTCGCATCGACGTCGACGGCCTGACGCTCGATCCCGCCGCGAAGCTGCACGCCGCGCTGCATCGCAAGGTGGGCATGGTGTTCCAGTTCCACTGCCTGTGGGACCACCTGAGCGCCATCGACAACGTCACGCTGGCGCCGGTGCACGTGTACGGCACGCCGCTGGCGCAGGCGGCGGCCCGCGCCCGCGAGCTGCTGGCGGAGCTCGGCGTGGGACATCGCGAGCTGGCCCTGCCGCGCGAGCTCTCGGGCGGGGAAGCGCAGCGCGTGGCGATTGCCCGCGCCCTGGCCGCGGATCCCCGGCTGCTCCTCATGGACGAGCCGACGGCCTCGCTCGATCCGGCGCGCCGCGGCGATCTGGGCGAGACGCTGCAGCAGCTCGTCGGCACGGGACGCAGTCTGCTGCTGACGAGCCACGACGACGACTTCGTCCGCGAGTTCGCCACCCGTGTGGTCGTGCTGGCCGACGGCCAGGTCGTGGAGGAAGGCGCGCCTCGCCAGGTCCTCACCGCGCCGCGACACGAGGCCACCCGGCGGCTGCTCGACCTGCGCGCGACACCCGCCGGTTAACCTTTTCGGGCGGTGTGCGTATCTGGTGGGTATGACGCGCCTTGCCGCCTTCGCCCTGATTCCGTCGCTGATTTCGACGCCCGTCGCCTACGGGCAGACACCGCCCCGCCCGGCCGCGCCGCCCGCCGCCCCGGCTGTTCCCGCGACGCCCGCCGCGCCCGCGCCGGCCGTCCAGACGGCCACGATTGGATCCGCCGACGACGTGCGCAACGAGCTGCGCGAGCTGCTCCGCTCGGTGCCGCCGGTCGTGGGCGAGGTGCTGCGCCGTGATCCCACGCTGCTGACCCGCGCCGACTACTTGTCGCCGTACCCGGCGCTCGCGACGTTCGTGCAGCAGCATCCCGAGGTGGCGTTGAATGCCTCGTACTTCGTCGGCTCCGAGTACGACGCGCCACGCGACGCCGAGTCGCGCGGCATCCGCATGGCCGAGGATCTGCTCGAGGGCATCGGCGTCATGGTGATCATGGCGTCGATTTTCACGTTCTTCGCCTGGCTGGTGCGCACCGTGCTCGATCATCGCCGCTGGCTGCGCCAGTCGAAGACGCAGGTGGAGGCGCACGCCAAGATCCTCGACCGGCTCACCTCGCACGACGACCTGATCGCGTACATCCAGAGCCCGGCAGGGCAGCGCTTCCTGGAATCGGCGCCCATCGAGGTCGACGGCCGTCAGCGGCCGGCGAACACGTCGCTTTCGCGGGTGCTGCTCGCCGTGCAGGCCGGCATCGTGCTGGTGGCGCTCGGCGCCGGATTCACCGTGCTGCAGGGCCGTTTCGGCGAAGCCGGCAAGGGCTTCTGGATGCTGAGCACGCTGGCGATGGCCCTCGGCGTCGGCTTCCTGCTGTCGGCCGGCGCGTCGTATGTCATCTCGGCGCGCCACGGTCTCATCGGCGACGTGAAGCCCAGCCATGAGTGAGTCGCGGGTCGACGCGATCGAACGCCTCGACGTGCTGGCCGCCGCCGACGGCGCCTTCGCGATGGACGAGTGCGCCTTCACGGCCTTTTACGAGCGCACGGCGCGTCCGCTGCGGGCGTATCTCGTGCGGGTCTCGGGCGACCGCGGGGTCGCCGACGACCTGCTGCATGAAGCCTACTACCGGCTGCTGCGGGCGCAGGTGACGTTCGACAGCGACGATCACCGGCGTCACTACCTGTTCCGCATCGCCGCCAATCTGGTGAAGGACGGCTACCGTCGGGGCGTGACGCGGTCCGAGGTCGCGATGGCGGCCGACGACGCGCTGCTCGACACGAGCAGCGAGCGGCACGCGGACCGCGCGGTGGAGCACGTCGATCTGCACCGCGCCCTGGCCCGGCTCTCGCCGCGCGAGCGCAGCCTGCTGTGGATGGCCTACGTCGACGGCCAGTCGCACGAGGAACTCGCCGCCAGCCACGGCGTGAAGCGCACCAGCCTGAAGACGCTGCTGCACCGCGCCCGCCGGCGTCTGCAGCTGCTGCTGTCGGGCCACGGGGGAGACCTGCGATGAGCCTGCCCACCTGCGTCCACGAAGCGGACGTGATCCGCGCCTGCGGTCGCGGCGAGTGGCCCGATCAGGCGCCGGCGGAACTGCGGGCCCACGTGTCTGGCTGCGCGGTGTGCCGCGACACCATCGCGATCGCGTCGATGCTGCGCGGCGCCGATGCCGCGGACGACGCGCCGGTGCCGACGGCGGCACAGATGTGGTGGCGGCTGGCCGTGCGGGCGCGGCTCGATCGGGAGCGCGCGGCGGCGCGCCCCGTGGTCTGGCTGCAGGGGCTCGCGGCGGCCTGCGGCCTGGGCCTGGTGGTGACCGCCGTCGGCGCGATTGGGCCTCGGGTGGGCGGTGCGATGACGGATGCCGCGGGTCGCGCCACGTCGTTGTTGCCGTCGGTCTCGGTCAGCGTGCCCGAGGCCGCGAGTCCGTTGCTGTGGGTCGCGGGCGGCGTGGCGCTCGTGGCCGCGGCGTCCGCGGTCGTCGTGCTCTGGCTCGCGCACGACTGAGCTCGCGCCGGGCGCGCGTCCGACCGGCTACAATCAGGGACGGCGGGCCGATAGCTCAGTGGTAGAGCATCTGACTTTTAATCAGGTGGTCGTGGGTTCGATCCCCACTCGGCCCACCATCATTTGCGTCTGACTTCGAGGTTTTCGTACGCCAAGGGCCAGTGATCGGGGCCCATTGACGCCCACCTTGACGCCACCAAGCCGGTTGGGGGCGACGAACCCGCTATGCCACAGCCCCGATTTTTGAGTAACGGTCGTCGCAATCTGACGCCACGAGCAACGCCATGAATGCTAACCCAGCCCTCTGCTCGAACTGTGGCGCCAAGATCCAGCCCTTCGGAATTGGAGGGCACTTGTTCGTCTACGACGCGCTAGGACCGATCTGCTTGGACTGTGCCCAGCGCACGATCCCGGGTCGCGTAGCTGAAGCCAAGGCGATGGACGAGCTTCTCAATGACCGCAAGAAGGACTAAATGAACCGTCTGACCCTCCAAAGAAACGTGCAATTTCTCTATGAGGAGCAGCTCGCGCGCGTCGAGTTGATCTCCCTCGGGTGCGATCGCCTCAAGCGCGATGTGGACAACCCTTGGGTTTTGGACGCCCACGTCAACGGTTCAACGGCCGGGGTTCTCTCCAGGGCTGCCTACGTTGGGAGTGTGGACGGCGCAGAGAGCGTATACAGCCGGATGATCAGGCCCAACTACCAGGGCGGTGCCTTCAACCGCACCCGTTCGGTCAATCAGTATCTGACGCACTGGATCTACCCGTATCGGGGCAAGTTCCACCCCCAGATGGTCCGGGCGCTCTTCAACATCCTAGGCGTCGGCCCTGGCTCCCTGGTGTTTGAGCCATTTCTTGGCAGCGGAACTGCCGCCCTCGAAGCTTCGTTGCTGGGGGCAAACGTTGTCGGCGTAGACCTGTCGCCCCTCTGCGCGATGCTGGCTCGGGTCAAGACCCAGTCCGTTCAGGCCTTGCCCCGGATTCGCGAACGTGTTGCCGACTTGCTGAACAACGCCAAAGTGCAGCTGGATCGTGACAATTGGACCGAGGACGAGAACCCAACCGTTGCTGAGTTTCTTCAAGTGGCCCGGATGGTTACGCTGAGCGACGTGGCCCGGAGATCGAGGACCGGAGATGTATACCTCCGGAAGAATCTGTTAGCGATGCTGGAGTCCGTTGAGGCCCACGCGAGCGCGATCCGTGAATTCGGGATCAAGCCCGGGAAGGTGGTAGCTCGCGTGGGCGACTGCCGCAACCTCAAAGGCGCGGGGGTTAAGCCGGGGACGGTCGACGCGATCGTCACCTCGCCGCCGTATTCAATCGCCCTCGACTACGTGAAGAACGACGAACACGCCCTGGATGCGCTAGGGGTCGACACCAAGGAACTGAGGGCCACGATGACCGGCGTGCGAGGCAAGGGCGCACGACAGAAGCTTGCGCTCTACAACGACGACATGAAGGCCATGTTCGTAGAGGTTGCTCGCATCCTTAAGCCGGGTGCCAGAGCAGCGTTCGTCGTGGGAGACGCAACGGTAGACGGAAGCGAATACTCAACTACCAGCGACATGATCGGATGGGCGGCGTCGGCTGGCCTCGACCTGGAACGCACGCTCCCGAAGATTGTCTACGGGCTTTATAACGTGATGACGGACGAGAAGATCCTGATCTTCAAGCGGCCCTCATAGCGTAGATTGGTTCTCCAGAACTGACGGACCCGACTGGAGGGCAGCGACATGGCGCGATGGGTGGTTCTAGAGCCTCACGAGATTGAGTTGCTTGACCGGCAAGATCCCGCGTCGGCCCGCGACGGTGGCTTTCAGGGGTTCTTGGTCGGCCTCCAAAAACGCGTTCGCCGGGCCAGCCGAGAACTAAAGCTGGAGGACGACGATATCGAGCGCATTGCCGCGTACGCCTTCGACTACAAGAACGGCGGCTGGCAGACTCGACTCTTGGGCATTTTCGGTCGCGAGCTGGGTCCGAACCTGGGCCGAGAACGCGACAGCGACTAGGCGCCTCTCATCCAGCAAGAACGAGGTTCATGCGCTCTGCGGCGTCGTGCTGCAGGGATGGGAGTACGTGGGCGTAGAGGTTCATGGTTAGTGTGATCTAGCTATGACCGAGGGTGTGCATGATCAACCTGGCATCTACACCTTGGGCGGGAAGCAGCGTCGCAGAAGTGTGGCGCAAGTCGTGGAATCTGATTTCTGGCAGGTCTGCCTCCCGAGTCCTTGACCATCAGCCACACTCGGCGCTCGGGCGGCGGCTGGAGAGATGGCGTGCGTCGTCCCGGCTCCCACGACATGTCGTAATCGTACCGGATAGCGTTCCACTGAGAGCCCTGACGCCCACGTTCACGCCCAGGCCGACAACAGCGCGCGAATCTCATCGGACGTTCCAGCACGAACCTGATAGAAAATGGGCCGCAATAGCAATGCGCGGCACGCTGCGAACATGGGCGGCTCGGGCCTCTAATCAGGTGATCGTGGGTTCGATCCCCACTCGGCTCACCAGACGCGACTGACGCGGTGACCGGCCTGCGCCTGCTCACGGCGTCGGCGCTCGCGGCGCTCCTGGTCCAGGGGCCGCCTCCTCCGTCCACCCTCGTCGTCATCGACACCGACAGCCCGGTGGCCGCCGACGCGACGGTGCGTGTCCGCGCGGCGCTGCTCGACGGACTTGATCCGGCGACGACCCGCGTCGCACGTCTCACGCGCGAGTCCGCCGCGGTGGTGCCCGCCGACGCCGTGCGCGGTCTGGTCGAGACGGTCACTATGGTGCGGGCCGCGCCCGAGGTCACCTACACCGAGGCGGTGGAGATCCTGCGCGGGAATCAGGCGATACGCGACGATCTCCTCGGCGCGACGCTGCGGTCCGCCGGCCCAGCCGGGGTGCGGTTCCCGCATGGCAGCGCTCGTCGAATCCGTCGCCCGCGACACCGAACGCGCCACCGCGTCGAAGGTGCAACGACTCGTGGCGCTGGCCGTCGCCAATCCCGGCGCGCGCGTGGTGCTGGTCTCGAGCGGGTGGCCGACGCGCGACGACGGCCGCGCCGGTCTGGCGCCGGCCCTCGCGGCGCTGAGGGCGAGCGGTGTGCCGCTCGTCATGGTGCGCACCGAGGGCGTCGTGGCCTTCCAGGGGCTGGTGCGCGATGCCATCGAACGCCTGGCCGCGCAGCTCGGCGCGGGGTTCGTCACGGTGTCGACTGACGCCGACGTCGCGGCCGCGCGGGCGCGTCTCGGCCTCGGCGGGGGCGCCGTCGAGGTGGCCGAGCCCGCCGTCGTCGCGGTGCCGGCGATGCCGGAGGCGCCCGCGACGCCGGGCTCCCCGGCCACGTCCGCCGGCCAGGACGACGCCACGTTGCGTCTGGCGCGCGCCTACGTCGCGCGGTTCGAGCGCATCTTCGCGGCGATGCGGTGGCACGAGCGCTACGAGCAGACGGTGCGTCAGGAACGTGTGTATGGCGCGTCGGGCGCCCGCACGACGAGCGTCGCCGATCACCGTGTGCTGGAGGCCGAGATGACGCTGCTGCGGCTGCCGGCCGATCGCACGTGGCTGTCGGTCCGTGATGTCGTCAGTGTCGACGGGCGGGCCCGCGCCCTGGCCGACCGGACGATGCCCGCGCTCGGTGCCGCCTCCGAGCTGTCGATTCCGACCCTGCGCGAGCTGGCGCGCGAGAACGGCCGCTTCAACATCGGCACCATCGTCCGGACGTTCAGTGAGCCGACGCTGGCGCTGGTGTTCCTCGACGACGATCACCGTGGGCGCTTCCGCGTCGCCCGGCGCGGCGAGACCCGCCTGGAGGGGCGTCGTGTGATCACCTACGCGTTCGAGGAACAGGTGCGGCCCACCGTCGTGCGGGCCGGTACACGCGATCTGCCGGCCACGGGCCTGGTGCGTCTCGATGCCGACGGCGGGCAGGTGCTCGAGACGTCGCTCGAGCTGGTGGACCAGGCGATGGGCCTGCGGGGACGCATGACCGTGACCTACGCGCCAAGCGCGCGGTTCGACGTGCTGGTACCCGAGTCGATGCGGGAGTCGTACGCGTCGAACACCGGCGAGACGGTGACGGCCGACGCGCTCTACTCGAACTTCCGTCAGTTCGAGACCGCCGGGCGCCTGGTGCCGGAATGACGCCACGTCCGGGCGGCGGACCCGGGCTACACTGCGCCGCAGGAGGCGTCCATGTTCGGATCCCGCCCGATGTCGTCGTGGATTCAGCAGTACGCGTCGAGCCACCAGCACCCGCTCAATCGGCTGCTGCACACCATCGGGATTCCGGCGATCGTCGTGGCCATCCTGCTCGCGCCGGCCAGCGTGGCCTGGCCGTCGCTGCGCCTGCCCGCGGCGATGCTCTTCATCGGCGGCTGGGTCCTGCAGTTCATCGGGCATGCCGTTGAGGGCAAGCGCCCGGAGTTCTTCACCGACTGGCGCTTCCTGTTCGTCGGCGTGCGCTGGTGGATCGCGAAGGTGCGCGGCGAGGCCTGATGCGCGATCAGTCGCGACCGCGTCGTGCCGTGCGCAGCAGCGACAGCCCCGCGTAGAGCACCACCAGCACGACCAGCCGGCGCAGCGTCTCGAGGGGCATCTGCTTCACGACGTACGCCGCCACCAGCACGCCCGGCACGCCGCCAAGCGCCAGGCCGAGCGCGGCGCGGCCGTCGTAGGCATCGGTGCGCGTGTAGTTGATGCCGGCCAGTGGCAGACCGTAGGCGGCCGACCCCATCATGATCGGGAACGCCGCGCGCGGGCTCATGCCGAGCAGGCTGAACACGATCAGGCTCGGGGCGTAACTGCCGATGCCGAGTGCATTGAAGCCACAGAAGACGAAGTTCAGCAGCGTGGCGGCCACGAGCGTGCCGCCGGTGACCCCCAGGGCGTCGCCGCCGCCGGGGATCCATCCCAAGTTGGTGACCGACATGAAAGACGCGCCGGCGACGAGCGCCATGGCCATGGCCCCCTGAATCGCGCGGCGCGGCAGGCGCGAGACGATCGCGGCGCCCACGTAGCCCCCGAGCGCCCCCACCGGCACCATCAGGCCCAGCGTGAGCGGATCGACGGCCACGGCCGCTACGAAGGCGAACGCCTCGAATGCCACCGGCACCGACGACCCGACGTTGAGCGTGCCCGGGATGTGTTCGTCGGGCACCGTGCGGAAGAAACGGAAGAGGGCCGTGGTGGGCGCGTAGTTGCCGATGCCGAGCGTGTCGAAGAAGAGCGTGACGGCGCCGAGCACGACGAGCGCCAGCGAGGGCGCCGCGTGCGGATGGCCGCGTCGGGCGCTGCGCCTCTAGGCGGCGACGAACCAGAGGACGACCAGCGCGAGGCCGGTCAACAGGAGCGGGATGGGGGCGAGCACCGCGCGCGAGGGAGCGTCGAACGGGGCGCGGGCGGCAGGGGGATGACGAACGCCGGGTGCGCGTGAGGCACGCGCACCCGGACGCGCGCGGAACTACATCGTCGAGATGGCGAGCGTGGCCTTGGTCTTCTCCCACTGCATCGTGAGCACGCCGCCCTTGCCGCCGGGGCCCTTGTCGAGCGTGATGGTGAACTGCTCGACCGGCGTGGCCAGCGTCTCGACCTTCATCGGCACGCGGCCAATGTCCTCGCCCTGCTTGTACTCCGTGCCCCACTGACCGACCTGCTTGTTGAGCACGAGCGACCAGCCCTTGTCGGTGACCACCGAGTAGAGCGAGATCTTGCCGGGGTTGACGTGGAAGGGGCCGAACATCAGCGCCTTGTCGCTCTGGAGAATCGTCGCCTCGTCGGCGCCGGTGCGCCACACCTGGCCGTACGGCACGAGGCCGCCGAAGATCTTGCGGCCCTTCATGTAGGGCCGGCCGTAGGTGATGCTCACGTTCGCGCCGTCGATGGTGGCCTTCACCGTTTCGTGCGGGCTGGCCCGCTTCTCCTGGGCGGCGACGAGGCCGGCGGGCACGACGAGTGCCGCCGCCAGGGCGGCCGCGGCCATGAATGCACGACGCTGAATCACGGGACTGCTCCTTGGAATGAACGCCACCGCCACGGCGCCACCTGCGCCGGGCGGTACAGTCTTTGGACTATAGCATCGCGAATTCGGTTCCCCGGATCGCTCGCCGCGCCTACAGGATTCGCTTGCCGAAGGCCGACAACGCGAGTTCGGTCGCCAGCTCCGCCGTGGTGTTGCGCAGGTCGAGGGCAGGATTCACTTCCACGAGATCGAGGGCCACCAGGCGCCCCGACTCGGCCACCGCCTCCATCACGAAGTGCGCCTCGCGATAATCGAGTCCGCCCTTCACGGGCGTGCCCACGCCGGGCGCGATCGCTGGATCGCAGACGTCGAGATCGAACGACACGTGTACGCCTCCGGTGCCATTCGACGCCGCGGCGAGCGCGCGATCCATCACCTCGGCGATGCCGAGACGGTCGATGTCCTTCATGGTGAACGCGTGCACACCCGACGCCTTCACGATCTCCTTCTCGCGATCGTCGAGGTTGCGGATGCCGACGAGCACCGTGTGCTCGGGACGAATCGACGGACCGTCGCCGCCGATGCGCGCCAGTTCGAGCGGCTCGCCGCCGAGCAGCGCCGCCAGCGGCATGCCGTGCACGTTGCCCGAAGGCGACGTGGCGGGGGAGTTGATGTCGGCGTGCGCGTCGACCCAGATCACGCCGAGCGGCTGCTGGCGCGTCGCCATCCAGGCGGCGGTGGCGGCCACCGATCCGGCGCCGAGCGAGTGATCGCCGCCGAGCACGATCGGCAGGGCGCCTTCGTGCAGCGAGGCGAGCGAGGTCTGGAACAGCCGCTGGCAGACCTTCGCGATCTCCTTCACGTAACGCTTGCGGGGATCGCCGGGGCCCTTGGTTTCCGGCAACGGCGTGGGGATGTCGCCCTTGTCCACCACGGTGACGCCGAGGCCACCGAGCTGCTCGGCCAGGGTGGCGATGCGGATGGCCGACGGCCCCATGTCGACACCGCGGCGGTTGCCGCCGAGGTCGAGGGGGACGCCGATGAGATGTGCGGTCATGCCCGGATTGTACCGGGATGTCTCGTGGCCCCCAGCCCACCATCTGGGGTCCGACGCGGAACGAGCGTGCTATATTATGGGGTTTGTTTTTGACCGCTACCTTTGTAGCGATTGCCGCGGAGGCCTCGTGCCCATCCTCGTCCGGCCCGTGCGCGAACAACTCGAGCACGATCGCATCATCCGCCTGCTGCAGGCCAAGTACAAGAAGAAGCACGACCCGGTCGCCAACGTCGGCAACGAGCCGCCCACGTCGATCGTACTCGGCACCACGGAATTCACCCCCGATCTCATCCTTCTCACCGACGACAAGGCGCACAAGCTCGACGGCGTCATCGAGGTCGAGACAGGTGAGTCGGTGAATTCGCTCGAGACCCTGGCCCAGTGGGTGCCGTTCTCGAAGCTGCGCGTGCCGTTCCATCTCTACGTGCCGCCGCACACGCTCGACACCGTCCGGCGCCTGTGCCGCGATCACAACGTCACGGTCACCGAGCTGTGGACCTACCACCCGCATCTCGACCAGATTCGCTTCACGCTGATCCAGAAGGCCACCGACGCCGCCATCGCGGCGGCGAAAAAGGCCGGCATCCAGGGCACGCCGAAGCTGAAGGTGGCGCCGCCGCCGCCCCCGCCGCCACCCCCGCCCCCACCGCCGCCGCCGGCCGCGCCGCGGTCGTCCGACGCGAAGGGGCCGGTGCGCACCGCCGCGCAGAAGGCCGCGCTCGGCAAGTTCGTCGCCGCGGCCAAGGCCTCGGCGGCGCGTCAGTCGGCAGGGACGCCGGCCGCGCCCGTCAAGCCGGTCGCGCCGGTGGCTCCAACGGCCGCGGCTCCGGCCGGCAAGAAGCCGGCGACACCCGCGGTACCGGTGAAGCCGACCGTGCCGGCGGCGAAACCCGCTGACGCGGGCACCCCGAAGACGGCGGCCGCCAAGGTCGTCACTCCGGCGGCGAAGCCTGCCGCACCAGCCGGCAAGCCGGCGCCGGTGGCCGCCAAGCCCGCCGCCGCGCCCGCCAAGGTCACGGCTCCGACTGCGAAGCCGGCCGCACCAGCCAAGTCGGCGGTCGCGGCCAAGCCCGTGCCGGCGGCGAAGCCCGCGGCCAAGCCCGTGCTGCCCGCGAAGAAGGCCGCGACGCCCGCGAAGGCGGCGCCCGCCAAGCCCGCGCCCAAGCCGGCCGCCAAGGCCGCCGCGAAGGCCAAGCCGGCGGCGAAGAAGGCGCCGCCGCCGAAGGGCGCGGCGAAGAAGCCGGCGCCCGGCAAGAAGCGCTAGTCCGGCGTGCCGTACTTACGACTCGTCGCCGATCGTCGGGGCGTGGAGCACACGTATCTGCTCCACACGCCCGCCCCTGGCGTGCCGACCAAGGTGCTGTACTGGTACCGCACGGCGCCGGGGCTGCGGATCGGGCGTCCTGCGCTCGACGACGCCGCCATGCGGACGCTGGAAGAGCAGCATCCCGACATCGACTTCGACTGGCAGTACATCCTCGACATGGGGGCGATGACGCCGGTGGAGGTCGAGGCGCCGCTGCCCCCGCGCAAGCGCAAGCCGCGCCCGCCATCCGAATCGGACGACGCGTCGTCGGACGACACTCCCCAGCCCCGGCGCGTCAGCGCGCCGCCGGAAGCCGCACCGCCCGCGGGCGACGGCGGGGGAGTCGACGCGCCGGCGGCGCCGGCCCCCGACGTCATCGACGACGACCTGGGGCCGGATCTGCTGGCGGAGCTGCTGGGACGCGGTATCGCGTCGAGTCTGCGGGCGCGCCACGCCGACCTCGTGGCCCTGGTCGACAACGCCGCGGCCGATCCGGCGGTGAAGGCCCAGTGGCACGACCGCCTGGCCGCGCTCGACCCCGACGGGTGGGAATCGCCGGAGGCGGTGCTGTCGGGCATGGCCGGCGTGGACGCCGGCGTCGAGGCGCTCCGGCGCACCGTCGAGCAGGCCACCGGCGCGGCCTAGCCCACCGCCCGGACCGGAGCGCCCGGCCGAGCGTCTATACTGAGGACCCATGAGCATCCGCCGCCTCGCCGTCCTCGGTGCCGGGCTCGCGCTCGGTGCCGCGATCTCGCTGCACGCCGCCCCGGGGGGGCAGCAGCGCCCGCAGACGCCGGCCGACTTCCGTCTCGCGGTCGACCTCGTCACCACCGACGTCATCGCCCGCGACGCGCGCGATCAGTTCGTGGCGGACCTGACCAAGGACGAGATCGAGATCTACGAAGACGGCGTGAAGCAGGACCTGGCGTCGATGACGCTGGTGCACGGCGGCCGCGTGCTCAACCTGCAGGCGCCGCCGCCGCCGCCGGCGCAGGAAGGCATCATCCTGCCCACGGCGCGTCCGCGCAACGACGCCGCCGGCCGCATCTTCCTGCTGATCGTCGACGATCTGCACCTCGACTTCCGCAACACCGGCCGCATCCGCGACCTGTTCAAGCGCATCTCGAACACGCTGGTGCACGAAGGCGACATGTTCGGCATCGTGTCGACCGGGCCGTCGTCGCTCGCCATCGACCTCACCTACGACCGCAAGATCCTCACCGAGTCGATCAAGAAGATCACCGGCAACGGCCTGAAGCCGTCGGACATCATCCAGGGCCAGGACGGCCCGCAGGGCCCGACCGAAGTGCGCTACCGCGCCCACGTGGCGTTCTCGACGGCGCGCGACATCGTCACGCAGCTCGAGAAGGTCACCAACCGCCGCAAGGCGGTGGTGTGGGTGAGCAACGGCTTCGACTTCAACCCGTTCGAGAAGCAGCGGCAGGGCGAGGATCCGATCTACGGCGGGCGCTACGGGCAGACCCAGGAAGAAGGGCAGGACATCAACCGCACCTTCAACCAGGGCACGCAGTTCGCGGATGCCGACCTGGCGCGCGAGCTCGCGGACCTCACGCGCGCCGCCAATCGCGCCAACGCCACCTTCTACACGATCGATCCGCGCGGGCTGGTGGCCGGGCAGGACCTCGACGAGACGGTCGACCCGAGCGATTTCGCGCAGCACATCCGCAAGACGCAGGACAGCCTGCGCGTGCTGGCCGACGAGACGGGCGGCATCGCCATCGTCAACCAGAACAACTTCGACAAGGGCCTGAAGCGGATCGACGCCGAGACGAGCGACTACTACGTGGTGGGGTATTACTCGAACAATCCCGACCCCACGAAGAAGACGCGCAAGATCGAGGTGAAGGTGAAGCGCGAGGGCCTGAACGTGTGGTCGCGCACGTCGTACACGCTGCGACAGCCACCGTCGACCACCAAGCAGTAGGGCGGGACGGGACGAACGTCCCGGGGCCCCTGACGGCGCCCCGGGCGGTCTGGACTTACGCGCGGCCGATCGGCTGCGTCGACGAACCCGTTTCGCGGGCCGCCTCGATCGATTCGAGGATGCGCGACTTCAGCCAGGACACCGGCTCGGGCTGCGCCTGGGTGAAGGCGCGCCAGACTTCGTCGGTGAGGGCGATGCTGATCACTCGGTCGGGGCTCGGGGACATGCTGGCCTCCAGGGGACGTGCAAAGCCTGATGATAGGCACCCCGTATCCAGCACGGAAATAGAATGATCGAATTGCACCGATGCGCGACGGCGATTGACCGGTGCCGTCCCGCGATGCCGGGCGCCCGACCGGAAGTCGCGGCATAATGCGGAAGAAGGAGCGGCGGCGACCATGAGCGTGTGGACCCTGGCCAGACGGTGCGGACGGATGAATCCCTCGGTGCTTCGCGAGATCCTCAAGGTCGCGGAGCGTCCGGGCATCAAGAGCATGGCCGGCGGCCTGCCGTCGCCGCTGACGTTCCCGGTGGAGGCCATCCGCGAGGCCTGCAACCGCGTGCTGTCCGACGCGCCCGGCCCGGCCCTCCAGTACGCGGCCAGCGAGGGCTTCGCGCCGCTGCGTGAATGGGTGGCGGCGCGCCTGTCGCGTCCGGGCTACCAGGTGTCGGCCGACGACGTGCTCATCACCACCGGGTCGCAGCAGGGCCTTGAGCTGATGGCCAAGGCCTTCATCGACCCCGGCGCTCCGATCGCGGTGGAGCAGCCCACGTATCTCGGTGCGCTGCAGGCCTACGAGCCCTACGAGCCGTCCTACGTGAGCCTGGCCAGCGACGCCGAGGGGCCGACGCCGGATTCGGTGGCCTCGCTGCCCACGCGCGCGCCCGGCACCCGGTTCGCCTACCTGCTGCCGAACTTCCAGAACCCCACCGGCGGCCAGATCACCGACGCCCGCCGCAGCGCGCTGGTGGCCGCGGCGCAGTCGGCCGGCGTGCCGATTCTCGAGGACAACCCTTACGGCGAGATCTGGTTCGACGAGCCGCCACCGCCGTCGATGACGTCGCGCTGGCCGGAAGGCTGCGTCTACCTCGGGTCGTTCTCGAAGGTGCTCACGCCGGGCTTCCGCCTGGGCTACCTGGTGGCGCCGAAGGCGGTCTACACCAAGCTGCTGTCGGCCAAGCAGGGCGAAGACCTCCACACGCCCGGCTTCAACCAGCGCGTCGTCTACGAGGTGATCAAGAGCGGCTTCCTCGACGCTCACATCCCGACGATCCGCGAGCGCTACCGGACGCAGCGCGATGCCATGGCGGCCGCCCTCGCGGCCCACATGCCCGCGGGCACGACGTGGACGGCCCCGAAGGGCGGCATGTTCTTCTGGGTGCGCCTGCCCGAAGGGTTCGACACGCTGCCCCTGCTGCCGAAGGCGGTCGACGCCGGCGTGGCCTTCGTGCCCGGCGCGCCGTTCTACACCGAGCGCCCCGATTCCCGCACCATGCGCCTCAGCTTCGTCACGCTGACGCCGCAGGACATCACCGAGGCGGTTGCCGCCCTCGGTCGCGTGGTGGCGGAAGCCGGCGTGACCGCCGCCGCCCGCTAGTCGCGTCATCGTCGGTACACGACACGGCCCCGGAAGGCGCCTGAGCGCCGCCGGGGCCGTCGTTCTGTACCGAGCGATGTCGGGCGACGCCTCGCCGAAGCCTCGCCGAAGCTGGCGACCGGGCGCCTAAGGAGCCAGGCGAAGGCGCGGCCGCACCTTCTCGAACGCCTTGATCACCTCGTCGACGGCGCGCGGCGTCCTGCTCATTTTCGGATAGACCCAACCCGTTTCGCGAATGAGCGGACGCCCGTCGATGCGCGCGCAGTAGAGGTGGCCGCTGGCCACGTCGCGCGCCACCGACTGGTACGACACGATGGTGATGCCGAGGCCGTGGCGCACCAGCGCCTTCAGGATCTCGACGTTCTCGGTCTCCATCACGATGCGCGGCTCGATGCCCGACGACGCGAAGAACTCATCGACCACGCGCCGCGTGTTCGACCCCTGCTCGAACAGCACGAAGGGCTGCGTCGAGAGATCCTGCGCGTTGACCTTGCGCTTCTTGGCCAGCGGATGCTTGGCCGAGGTGACGACCAGCAGCTCTTCCTGCAGCACCGGCACGGTCACCATGTCGGCGTCCTTGATCGGCAACGTGAGCAGGGCGACGTCGCCGCTGCCGGCACGCAGGTGCTGCACGCAGCGCTCGGTGCTGTCGCTCAGGATCTTCACGTCGATCCCGGGATGCTGCTTGGTGAGCTCGGAGAGCAGCGTGGGGAAGACGTAGAGACACACGGTCATGCCGCCGAGGATGCGCACCGTGCCGCGCAGCGTCTCCTGGCTGTCGCTGATCTGCGCGACGGTGTCGTTGAGATCCTGGAAGACGCGGTGACTGAGCTGCAGCAGCGACTCGCCGGCCGGCGTGATGCGGATGCGGCGGCCGATGCGCAGGAACACCGGCGTCTTCAGCTCGTCCTCGAGGAGCAGGATCTGGCGGCTGATCGCCGACTGCGAGACGTGCAGCTTGTGCCCGGCGGCGGTGAACGATCCGGTCTCCGCGATGGCGCGGATGATCTCGAGCTGGCGTAGGTCCAACGGAATCTCCTGGCCGCAGTATATATGCGACTCAGGCATGGACGCGCAATTATCTGTTTGCGTATCGAATGCATAACGACGGCGCGTGGAACGCGCGCCGCCGCGATCAGCCGGCGGTGGTGCGACGGGCCCGCGTCCGCGGCGCCGGCACGGCGGCCTTCACCCGGTCGATCGCCTCGCGCAGGTAGTGTTCGTCGAGCTCGATGCCGATGCCCGACACGCCCAGCCGCGCGCAGGCCACCATCGCCGATCCCAGCCCGAGGAACGGATCGCAGACCACCGCGTCGGGGCCGGCGCCGTGCAGGCGCAGGCAGTACTCCGGCAGCTTCGGCGGGAACGTGGCCGGGTGCGGGCGATCCTTCTCGCGGCTCTGGATGGTCTCGTAGGGGATGAACCAGGTGTTGCCGCGGCAGCGGCGTCCGCCCGAGGCGCCGCGCCACCGCGTGACGTTGGACGGGTCCTGGTATTTCACGCCCAGCGCCAGCCGGTCGAGCCGGGTGGTGCCCTCGGGGGTGAAGTGGAAGACGAACTCGTGGCAGTCGTTGAGAAACCGGGCCGAGTTGATGGGTTTGTAATGTCCGACCGCCAGGTCGTCGGCGAGGCCGGCCCGGGCGCCCGCCGCCTCGCGCTCGATGGCGATGGACTTCACCCAGTGCAGGATGTTCTGGAGGTGCAGGTGCGGCCGCACGGCCTGGGCCACGTCGAGGGCCGTCCACGGGTCGGTCGGTTTTGCGCCCACGTTGAGGAAGAGCGACCCCTGCGGGCGGAGCTGGCGGGCCACCGCCCCGGCCCAGCGGCCGGTCCATTCGAGGTACTCGTGACGCGGCTGGCCGTCGTCGTAGGTGCGGTAGCGGATGCCGAGGTTGTAGGGCGGGGAGGTGACGACGACGTCGACCGACCGCTCGGGCAGCGCCGCGAGGATCTCGACCGAATCACCGAGGAAGAACTGGATCGTGGACCGTCCGGTCTGGACGGTGTCGTAGGGGCGGGGAGCACGCACGGACACGCGGGCGCGATTGTACCGCCTCCGGCGGCACGAGTACAGCCCGCCGCGCCGTGGCGGCGCGGGCCGTGCCGGCTAGGAGGCGCGCATCGCCACGGCCGCCTGGTAGGCGTCGGGCGTGCGGTGGTCGCGCAGCGTGGAAATCGTGTGGTTCTGACGGTGCGAGGCGCTCAGGCACTGCGGGCCCTTTTCCTCGACGTAGACCACCTCGCGCGTGCTCGCCACGTCGCGATACTTGCCGACGACACAGCCGCAGGGCATGGTGCCGAACCCAAGGAGCTTGACGACGCTCATGATCACGCTCTCCCTGTTCCTTACATCTCGCAAGTTCCGTACCCGCGAGTCGTGTACTTCCGTAGGCGTGTTTCCGCGCCGTCGACCCTCATCGCGTATCGAAACTGGTCGCAATTCGTCAACTGTCGCGTCATTAATCGGCGGCATTCGCCGACTGATGAATTCGTACGGACGAACTGCTGGAGATCGTGCTTCGCTGATTTGGATGGGGCGCGACGGCGCGGCGACGTCAGCGTGACGGCTGGCCCGCCAGCGCCCGCGTGTAGGCATCGCGGGCCGAGGCCGACGTGGGGTCGAGCGTGAGCGCCTCGGCGAGCCGCTGCAGGCCGGCGGGCGTGTTTCCGCCCTCGAGTTCGAGCAGCGCGAGGTTGGTGTAGGTGGAGGCGTCGCGCGGATCCACGCGCAGCGACGCCTGGAAGGCCTCGCGGGCCTCGTCGCGCCGGCCCAGCGTGGCCAGGGCCGCGCCGAGCAGGTTCTGGCCCTTGGCGTGGGTAGGTGAGGCGGCCACGAGGTCGCGGGCCTCGGAGACGGCCAGATCGGCGCGGCCCTCGAGGAAGCGCAGGGTGGCGCTGTAGTAGCGCGCCGCGTCCGAGGTGGGCGCCAGCGCCCGCAGCCGGGCCACGACCGGCGCCAGGCGGTCCTTGTCGCCCACGTCGGCCAGAATCGACGCCAGCTGCTCCAGGCCGGCCAGGTCCGAGGGCGCCTGCTCCACGATGGCGAAGGCCAGCCGGGCGCCGTCCTCGACGTTGCCCACCGAGGCCAGGAAGCGCGACAGGGCGATGCGGGCCTCGATGTTCGTGGCCGGCCCGGCCGCGTTGCGCAGGGCGTTCATCGTCTCGCCGGTGCGGTTGGCCATGGCGGCGGACCGGATCAGGCCGTCGAGCGTGCGGCTGTCGCGCGGGTCGAGACGCAGCGCCGAGTCGAAGTCGCCCCAGGCCGACCGCGCCGCGCTGGCCTCGAGCAGCATGAACCCGCGGTCGCGCCACTGGGCGGCGGTGGCGGTGCGGCGCGCGTCGGCGGCGGCCTGCACCGGATGCTCGGCCGCCAGGGCACGCAGGGCGGCCGTGTTGTCGGTGAGGCTGCGCGAGAAGACCGCCCGCGGGCCCGTGAACTCGACCGACGGGTGGTCGTCGGTCTGCAGGCGGGCGCCGGCGGCGAAGGCCCGCACCCCGGGGCCATCGGCGATGAGCTGCGACAGCAGCGCGAAGGCATCGGTGACGCCGACCGTGCGCAGGTTGACGGCGGCCCCTTGCCGCTCCGCGAGGCGCGTGCCCAGGGCCGCGATCTGCGGACCGAGCGGCGCCGGGCTGCCGATGAGCAGCACATCGCCCTCGCCGACGAGCCACAGCGTGCCGTCCGGGAACACGGTGGCGAAGGTGGCGATGAGCGACTTCAGGTCGTCGCCGCTGATGTCGTACGTGTGCGCCCACTGGCACAGCACGCCGTTGGGCGTCAGCCGCGCCCGCGCCGCCTCGAAGAACTCGCGCGTGAAGAGCGACGCGATGCCGGCCATCCACGGATTCGAGGGCTCGGAGATGATCGTGTCGTACTGCTGTGAGCCGAGCAGGATGTGCGTGCGGCCGTCGCCGACCACGACGTGCGTGCGCGGATCGCGCAGCGCGCTGCCGTTCTCGGGATCGAAGAAGCGCGCCGCCTCGACCACCTCGGGCGAGATCTCGAGCACGTCGACGCGGTCGACCGGATGCGTCAGCGCCGATCCGACGGTGACGCCGCTGCCGAGGCCGAGCACCGCCACCGTCTTCGGCGCCGGATGCAGCAGCAGCGGCACGTGCGCCAGCAGGCGCTGCGTGAGCATGTCACCGGAATTCGAGGCGTCGACCTTGCCGTCGATGGCGAGCGACGTCGTGCCCGCGGCCTGGCGCACCGACACGGTGGCCGTGGCGCCTTCGCGGTAGTAGGCGAGCTGCCCGGCATGCAGCGAGATCTGCAGCGCGTCGGCCGTCATCGACGACGCGTACTTGTAGGCGCCGCTGACGAAGAGCTCCTGGTTCCAGGCCGGCATCAGCACGCTGGCCACGAGCGCCGCCAGCGCGACGGCGGCCGCGGCGAGTCGGGTCCCGCCGCGCAGCCCGGCGGCCACGGCCACCGCGAGCGCGGCCAGCGCCGCGCCGCCACCGAGCGCCTGCAGGCTCGTGTGCAGGCCGAGCCACGGCACGATCACGAACCCGGCGGCCAGGGCGCCGGCGATCGCGCCCACCGTGTTCCAGGCGTAGATGAGGCCGAGGTCCGCGCCGAGACGGTCGTCGGCGCCCGTGCCGGTGCGGATCGCGAACGGGAAGGCGCAGCCGAGCGCGAGCGCCAGCGGCAGCAGCCACGCCGTGACCAGCAGGACCTGACGCAGCAGCACGGTTTCGAACGTGGCGTCGATGGCCGACACGGCGGCGGCCATCGACGTCAGGCCCTGGTCGATCGTGCCCACGGCCACCGCGCCGCACACGACGGCCAGTGCGATCGACCACGCCAGGCCGGCAGCGGGCTGCGCGGTGCGGGTGGCCAGACGGCGTCCGAGCGCGGCGCCGGCGGCCAGGCCCGTGATGAACACGGCGACGACCAGACTGAAGGCGTAGGTCGTCGGGCCGAGCACCTGCGCCAGCAGCCGCGACCACACGATCTGCAGCGCCAGCGAGAGGAAGCCCGAGGCCGCCATGGCCAACGCCGCCAGCATCGGCCGCGGCATCAGGACGGGCGCGGCGCTGGCCGCCGAACGCTTCGAGGGGCGGGACGCCGACGGCGACGGTGTCGCGGGTGCCACAGGTGGGTCCGCCACCGGTCGCGCCGAGAGCATCCACGCGGCGCCGGCCACCACGAGGTTCATCGCCACGCCGGTCCACGTCGTGAGCCGCAGGCCCAGCGAGGGCAGCAGCACGAAGCCGGTGAGCAGCGCGCCAATCGCCGCGCCGGTGGTGTTGGCGGCGTAGAGCGCGCCGGCCTCGCGGGTGGCGGCGGCGGCGTCGGGCACGAACCAGCGGGCGGCCAGCGGGAACGTGGCGCCCATCGCCACGGCGGGCAGGGCGACGAGCACGAGCGCGGTCACGAGACGCAGCACCGGGAAGGTGACACCGGCGGCGCCCGTGCCGTACGCGCCGCGCAGCAGCGGCTCGAAGGCGGCCAGGCCGAGCGGCATGGCCAGCGCCAGCAGCGCCACGGCCAGTTCCGAGATGGCGTAGAGCCGCAACGCCCGCGCGCGGTCGAGTCGATCGCTGGCCGGCCCGGCGATCGCTGCGCCCACTGCCAGCCCGCCCATGAAGGCCGCGAGCACGGTGCTCGCCGCCGCCACGCCGTGGCCGAACGACAGCGTCAGCAGGCGCGTCCACGCCACTTCATACACGAGGGCCGCCGCGCCCGACAGGGCGTAGACCGCCAGGAACCACCGGGGAGGACGCATGGGCGAAGATTATGTGGCGATTTCGCGATTTGGCGATCTGGCGATCGATCGATTGATCGGGTGATGGGGTGATCGGGTGATCGGATCGATGGATCTGACGATCGGATCGCTACATCTCCACATCGCCACCTCGCCAGATTGCGGGGCCGTACACGCGAACGGGCGGCCCACCGAAGTGAGCCGCCCGTTGCATGGAGTCGTCGTGCCGCTTAGAAGTCCCAGCGGAAGCCCACGCGGTAGATGCGCGGGTCGAGGATGCCGGTGACCTCGCGATAGAGGTTCGCGGCGGTGGCGTTGTTCGCCGAGTTCTGACGGAACGCCGTGATGGCGTTGTTGTTCATCAGGTTGAAGCCGTCGAACTGCACCGTCAGCTTGCCCACCTTCGGCACGCGGAACGACTTGTCGAGGCGCAGGTCGAGGATCGAGATGGTGTCGTAGCGGTGCGCGGTGATCGGCTCGACGCGGATGCCGCGGTTGCCTTCACCGGGCACGTTCACCGTGATGACGCGGCCGTACTGCTGGCCGCTCTGCACGCGCAGCGACCCCGACGCGCCGACGCCGTAGGGCATCGTGTAGCGGCCGACGATCTTGTAGTTCCACATCGTCGAGGTCTCGCGGCCGTACTCGTCGCCGAACAGACGATCGAACGGACGGTACGAGTAGTTGCGGGTGTAGCCCGTCGGCACCGGCGTCGCCGCCGTGGAGACGTGCTGCTGCTTCGACCAGGTGTAGCCGAACGAGTTGAGCAGCATCCACTTGCCCGCGAACCGGCGGTTCAGCGCGAACTCCACCGTCTGGTAGTCGGAGTCGTTGCCCTCGGGGTTCGTGTAGACGCGGTTCTGCGCCAGGCCGGTGGCGAAGCCGAAGCTCTGGAACGTCTGGTCGTCGGCGGTGCCGGCGACGTTGTCCGGGCCCAGGTCGTTGATCGTGAAGGGCACGTTGTAGGCGGGGGTGCGGACGGTGTCGACCTCGCCCCACAGGTTGCGGATGTTCTTGTAGACGTAGGAGACGCGGGCCGACAGCGACTGCACGATCTCGCGCTCGATGTCGGTCGAGATCTCGTTGTTGACCGGACGCTTCAGGCCGCGGTCGACGGTGACGAAGCCGGCGCCGCCCACGGTCTGGATGAACGCGCCGAGTTCGGCGGGGCTGTCGAGCAGCCGGTTGCCATTGAGGTCGCAGCCGGTGGTGACGGTGGCCGAGCAGGGCACGAACGCGTAGCGCAGCTGCGCCACGCCCACCGGGTTCTCCTGGTCCGACAGCGTGTCGGCCGAGTTCCAGCGGCTCTGGCCGTAGTAGGCCTTCAGCACGGTGCGGTTGTCGCCAGTGAGGTCGTAGGCGAAGCCGAGGCGCGGCGACAGGTTCTTGGTGTTGGCGACTTCACGCGCGCTCACCGAGCGCGGCGCCATGAACGCCGTGTACCGCGCATCGGTCCAGCCGGCCAGCGCCTTGATGCCGTTCGGCGCGAAGTCCTGATCCGGCCAGCCGTCCTGGTACGCCTCGAAGCGCAGGCCGAGGTTGATGGTGAGGCGGTTGTTGAACTTCCAGTTGTCCTGCACCCAGCCGGCCTGGTAGTTCACGTCGTTGATGCCGGCGTTCGGCGTGTTGTACAGGTCGACCTGCGAGATGGCGCCGTTGTTGTCGCGATAGAAGATGTCGAACGGCTGATCGCGGAAGTACTTGCGGCGGTCGCGCTTGATGTCGAAGCCGACCTTCAGGTCGTGGCTGCCGGCCCAGCCGTCCTTGAAGTACGACAGCGTCACGTAGCCCTGGGGCTTCCAGCGCTTCTGGTCCTGATAACCGTTGTTGGCGCCGCCGTCGAAGAGCTGACCGGTGCTCAGGTCCTGGCGGCCGGGGCCCCACGGACCGTCATACAGGTCGAAGTCGCGAACGGGACGCAGCGGGAAGAAGTTCCACCAGTTGCCGGCGATCACGTCGAGGAAGGCGCGGCTGCCGAGCACGCTCGTCCACTCGGCCTTCATCGGGGTGTTCTCGGACGACTGGTAGTAGGCGGCCGAGAGCGGCGTCGTGAGACTGATGCCGCGCTTGTCCTGCAGCTTCTGGCGCTTGTTGATGAAGCCGATCAGCTGGTTGTTGCGGGTGAGCTGGAACGTCGTCTTGAACGTGTAGAGGTTCGAGAGCTTCGAGCGCTCGATGTTGCTCGGCAGGCCCAGCGTGTACTTGTACTGGTCGTTCAGGCGGTAGCTGTAGAAGCCCCACGCGTGGCCCTTCCAGAGCGGGCCGCCGATGTTGCCGTTCAGGTCGTACTGCTTCTTGATCTGGTTGCCGCGCTGCAGCGGCGTGCGCGTGAAGAAGCCTTCGCTGTTCTTCGTGTTGGCCGTCTTCAGGAAGTCGGGCACGTTGTCGCTGATGAACGACTTGTTCTGGAAGTCGCTGTACCAGTTGCCCGACAGCTTGTCGCTGCCCGACTTGACGCTGATGCTGAGCACCGCGCCGCCGGCGAAGGCCGAGGCGTCGGCGCCGGCGCCGCCCACCTGGAACTCTTCGAAGCTGCCGAAGTCGAAGTAGCCGGCGTTGGCGCTCGAGGCCTCCGTCGTGTCGATGCCCTCGACGCGCGTCTGGTTCTGGTCGTCGAAGCCGTAGGCGCGATAGCCCGTCTGGTTGCCGGTGCGCGAGCCGCCGACGTCGTAGGCCGTCATCTGCATGCCGGGCGCCTGCGCCATCGCCGCCCAGACGTCGCGGGCGTTCGGGATCTCGGTGAGCAGTTCCTTGGTGAAGTTGGTGGCCAGCGTCGTCGTCGAGGTGTCGACGATGGGCGAGGCGCCGGTGACGGTGACCGTTTCCTGCAGCGACGAGAGCTGCATCTGCTGGTCGACGGTCAGCGTCTGGTTGATGACGACGCGGACGCCCTCGCGCTTCATGTTCTGGAAGCCGGTGAGCTCGAAGGCCAGTTCGTACACGCCTGGCGGCAGGGCGAGGAACCGGTATTCACCCTGCGCGCCGGTGACCTGCACCTGCGGCTGGATCAGCGCCGGACTCGACACCGTCACCGTGACACCGGGGAGGACGGCGCCCGTGTTGTCGGTCACGGTGCCGTTGATGCGGCCACGGAAGTCCTGCGCGCCAGCCGATGTCGCCAGTGCGACCACCGCCAGCAGACACAGGAGCCAACCTGTCGTCTTCACCCTCATGGACTCTCCTCCAGAACGCCGGCCCGCGCGCCGGCCCACAACCGCGGTCGTGTCCCCTTCGGACCCGACCCCCACGGACCAACCCCGTTCAGGGGACGCAGTGTCCCACGAACCTTTCGCTGCTGTCAGCAATCGAAATGCCACGACGCCCCGCGCGCTCGACGGGTGCCCGTCCGCGTGGCCTTGCGTGTGATTCCTCCGAACGGCGTGCGTTTTCGGAGGGCGACCGGGCCGGCACAGTCTACGCGAGATCCGGTCGTCCGGATCGCGGCAACGGCGCGCCGTGCGTCCGGGGACGGCCTCCGGGACGGACCGCCCACGGCGTCGCCCGGCCCGGGCGTGGACGGCTTGTAAAATGCGGCCGTCATGCGCATCGCCGTTGCCGTCGCCGCCGCCCTCGCCGTCGCCGTCCACGCCCCGCCGGCCCAGGCCCAGAGCGCCGCCCGGGACATCGGCCCGCGCCTCATGCAGGACGCCTCGGTGAAGGCCGCCCTGGAAGCGGCCCGCACC
>JAXLRB010000027.1:0-58384 GCA_046331325.1 Vicinamibacterales bacterium
CACCGTGGGCCGTCCCAACGCCGCCAGCGCCTCGCCGATGCGCGGGTAGTCGTCGCGCGTCAGCTTGAACTCGCTGATCGGATCGTGCTCGTAGGTGTCGACGCCCAGCGACACGACGATGGCGTCGGGTCCCCACGCACCCATCACGTCGCACGCGGACGTCAGCGCGGTCGCGTAGCCGTCCCACGCCGTGCCGAACGGCAGCGGGTAGTTGTGCGTGGCGCCTTCGCCGGCCCCGTGTCCGCGCTCGTCGGCGTAGCCGAGGAAATACGGGTACTCGATCACGGGATCGGCATGGATCGACAGGAACAACACGTCGCCGCGCGCCTCGAAGATCTGCTGCGTGCCGTTGCCGTGGTGGTAGTCGACGTCGATGATGGCGACGCGCGGACAGCCGTGATCCACCAGATACTGCGCGGCCACGGCGGCGTTGTTCACGTAGCAGTAGCCGCCCATGGCGGCGGCCGCGGCGTGATGGCCCGGCGGTCGCGTGAGCGCGAAGGCGCCCCGCTCGCCCTGCAGCAGCTGCCGCGCCGCGGTGACGGCCACATCGGCGCCCGCCTGCAGGGCGTCCCATGTGCCGGCGGTGATTGGCGCGCTGGCGTCGAGGGAGTAGTAGCCGAGGCGGCCGTCGATGTGCTCGGGAATGCGGTCGCCGCGCATGCTGCGCACCGGCCACACGAGCGGCAGGGCGTCGTTGGTGCGTCCGAGCGCCGCCCATTCGTCCCACGCCGTGGCGAGGAAGTCGACGTAGTCGGCGGCGTGCACGCGGCGGATCGGATCGACGCCGAACGCCTCGGGCGCGATCACCTCGCCGAGGCCCACCGTGCGCACGCGGTCGAGGATCATCTCGGCCCGCCGCGGCATCTCGAAGCACGGCACCATCTGGCCGTCGTGCAGCTCCGCGTTGCCGTGGTGCAGGCGGTGCCTGTCGGAGTACACCGTGCGCATGGCGGTCAGTAGCGCTCGGCGTCGGACTTCGGCGCCATCGGCCACGGCGGCGCCGTCTGGCCGTTCACCGTCAGGCCGCCCTGGGTGAACATGCTGACGAAGCGCAGCATGCCGGCGGGGAAGTTCAGCACCGGCTCCGACACCGCGTCGAGCGCCGCGTGCTGCGCGGCGCTGAGCGCCACGTCGAGGCCGGCCAGGTTCTGATCGAGCTGATCCAGGCGGCGGGCGCCGATGATCGTGGACGCCACGCCCGGGCGCGCCTGCAGCCACGCCAGCGCCACCGAGGCCACGCTGGCGCCGGCCTCGCCGGCGATGCGCTGCAGCTCGTCGATGATGCGGTAGCCGCGTTCGTTCAGGAAGTCGGTGACGCGGGCGCCGCGATCGGCGGTGACCGTGCCGGCGTTGGCCCGTGTGTACTTGCCCGAGAGCACACCGCCACGCAGCGGCGACCACGGCGTCACGCCGAGGCCGAGCTCGCGCGCCATCGGCATCAGCTCGCCTTCCACCGTGCGCTCGATGAGCGAGTACTCGATCTGCAGGGCCACCAGCGGCGTCCAGCCGCGGAAGAGCGCCTCGGTGTGCGCCTGCGCCACCTTCCACGCCGGGGTGTCGGAGAAGCCGATGTAGCGCACCTTGCCGGCGCGCACCAGGTCGTCGAGCGCCCGCATGGTCTCGTCGATCGGCGTGTGGCGATCCCAGCAGTGCATCCAGTAGAGGTCGATGTAGTCGGTCTTGAGCCTGCGCAGCGACTGCTCGCACGCCGCCTGGATCGACTTGCGGCCGGCGCCGCCGCCATTGGGATCACCGGGGTACAGGTTCGACAGGAACTTGGTGGCGAGGACCACGCGGTCGCGGCGTCCGGGCGTGCGCGCCAGGTAGTCGCCGATGATCACCTCGGAATGCCCGCGGGTGTAGGCGTTCGCGGTGTCGATGAAGTTGCCGCCGCGCTCGAGATAGCGGTCGAGGATGGCTTCCGACTCCTGCACGCTGGAGCCCCAGCCCCAGTCGTCGCCGAAAGTCATGGTGCCGAGGCACATGGGGCTGACACGCAGGCCCGAGCGGCCGAGGGTGACGTAGTGGTCGAGTGGCATGCCCGGATTATATGGTCCGGCTGCGTGGCGCGGCCGCGACCCGATGGCAGAATGGGCGCGCGCGATTCGCCCACGAGGATCCATGGAGACACCCACCGGCGCCGAAGCCCTCATCCGCATGCTCGATCTCTACGGCGTGCGCTACCTGTTCGGACTGTGCGGCGACACCAGCCTGCCGTACTACGACGCGCTGTATCGCCTCGACCACGGCATCACCCACATCCTCACGCGCGACGAGCGCAGCGCCGCCTACATGGCCGACGGCTACGCGCGCGTCAGCGGACGGCCGGGCGTGTGTGAAGGACCGAGCGGTGGCGGCGCCACCTACCTGCTGCCGGGCCTGGTCGAGGCGAACGAGTCGAGCGCGCCGGTGCTCGGCTTCACGTCCGACGTGCCGGTGTCGTCGCGCGGGCGCTATCCGCTCACCGAGCTGGACCAGGAGTCGTTGTACCGGCCGCTCACCAAGTGGAACACCGTGTGCGACCGCGCCGATCAGGTGCCGCAGGCGATTCGCACGGCGTTCCGTCACATGACCACGGGCCGTCCGGGCGCGGCGCACATCGGCCTGCCGTACGACGTGCTGAAGGCGCCGGTGGACGCCACCGAGATCTGGGCGCAGCCGGCGCACGCGACATACCCGGCGTGGCGATCCGGGCCCGATCCGGCCGCGGTCGACGCCGCTGCGGATGCCATCCTTTCGGCGGCGCGTCCCGTGTTCATCTGCGGCGGCGGCGTCGTCACGTCCGGCGCCGTCGATGCGCTCGAGGCGGTGGCCGTGCTGCTCAACGCGCCGGTGTGCACGACGGTGACCGGCAAGGGTGCGATCGCCGAGACGCATCCGCTCGCCGTGGGCGTCGTCGGTCTGAACGGCGGCGTGGTGTCGACGCGCGCGGTCGTGCAGCAGGCGGACCTCGTGATCCTCGTCGGTTGCCGTGCGGGATCGACCACCACCGAGCGCTGGACCGTGCCGCCCCGCACGGTGCCGGTGGTGCACATCGACGTCGATCCCACCGCCATCTCGACCAACTACCAGACGGCGCATGCGCTGGTGGGAGACGCTTGCTCGCGCTCTCGGCGCTGCACGCAGCGCTGTCGTCGCGGATCGCCACGACGCGCGGCCGGCGCGGTGGACGGCTCGGGCGGTGGCCGGGGCGGCGCGTCAGGCCAAGGTCGACGCCTTCACGGCGCTCGCCGAGGACGGCCACGTGCCGATGCGTCCCGAGCGCGTGCTGGCGGCGCTGAACCGCCTGCTGCCGCTCGACAGCATCGTCGTCGCCGACCCCGGCACGCCGTGTCCGTACGTGTCTGCGCACTACCAGCTGCGTGGCGCCGGCCGGCGCTTCCTGACCAATCGCGCGCACGGCGCGCTCGGCTACTCGATGGCGGCGGCGATGGGGGCGTGGTTCGCCGATCCGCGCCAGACCTGCGTGTCGATCATGGGCGACGGCAGCTTCGGCTTCGCCGTCGGCGAGCTCGAGACGGTGGTGCGCTACAAGGTGCCGCTGCGGATGATCGTGCTGGCCAATGCCACCTACGGCTGGATCAAGGCCAGCCAGAAAGCCAGCTACGGCGGCCGCTACTTCTCGGTGGACTTCTCGCGCACCGACCATGCGCGCGTCGCCGAGGCCTACGGCGTGAAGGCCTGGCGCGCGCACGACGGCGAGACGCTCGATGCCGCGCTGCGCGCCTCGCTCGAGCACGACGGGCCGACGCTCGTCGACGTCAGCGTGCAGTCGCTCGAGGACGCCGCCGCGCCCGTGCTGCAGTGGATGGGCTGAGCGGCGTCACTGCACCGCGAACGGCAGCGTGGTGTAGTTCTCGTACATCCCCGGATTCCAGCTGCCCTTGGCCAGCGCCCGGATCTGATAGTTCGCGTTGGCGGTGCCCGGCGTCCACGCGTAGGTGTTCGGTGTCGCCCACCCCGTGAGCGGCGTCCACGTCGTCCCGTCGGTGGAGATGAACCACCGGTAGAGATACGGGCCCTGTCCGCCCGCCGCCGTGGCGGTGAACGTGATTGTGGTGCCCGACGCCTGTGGCGCGGCCTTGTTGGCGACGAGCGACACGCTCGACACCAGTGGCATCACCGGGAACGTCAGCGTGTTGAACGCCTCGTAGACGCCGCCGTTCCACGAGCCCTTCGCCGCGGCGCGCACCTGGTAGTTCGCGTTGGCGATCGATGGCGTCCACGCGTAGGTGGCGGTCGAGGTCCAGTTCGTCACCGGCGTCCATGTGGCGCCGTCGAAGACGAAGAACCGATAGAGATACGGACCGACGCCGCCGCTCGCTGACGCCGTGAACGTGACCGTGGTGTTGGGCGGTTGCGGCGCGACCTTGTCGGCGGTGAGCCCGACGCTCGACACCGTCGCCAGCACCGGGTAGTTCACCGTCGTGTAGTTCTCGTAGATGCCGCCATTCCAGCTGCCCTTGGCCAGCGCCCGCATCTGATAGCCGGCGTTTGCCGTCGCCGGCGTCCACGTGAAGGTGTTTGCCGATCCCCACGCCGTGAGCGGCGTCCATGTCGAGCCGTCGGTCGAGAAGAACCAGCGGTAGAGATATGGCGCCTGGCCGCCGCTGGCGGTGGCGGTGAAGGTGACGGTGGTGCCCAGTGGCTGCGGCGCCGCCTTGTCGGACGCGATCGTCACGCCCGACACCATCGGCATGACCGCGTAGTTCACCGTGGTGAAGTTCTCGTAGCCGCCGCTGTTCCAGCTGCCCTTGGCGGCCGCGCGTACCTGATACGCGGCGTTGGCCGATGACGGCGTCCAGGCGTAGGTGGCCGACGAGCCCCAGTTGGTGAGCGGCGTCCACGTGGCGCCGTCGAACACGAAGAAGCGATAGAGATACGGCGCGGTGCCACCGCTGGCGCTGGCGGTGAACGTCACGGTCGTGCCCGGCGCCTGCGGCGCGGCCTTGTCGGACGTGAGCGTGACGCCAGTGACCATCGGCTGGATCGCGAACGGCAGCGTGGCGTAGTTCTCGTAAATGCCGGGATTCCACGTGCCCTTGGCGAGGGCGCGGATCTGGTAGCCGGCGTTGCCGGTGGCCGGCGTCCACGTGTAGGTGTTCGCCGCGCCCCAGGCTGTCAGCGGCGTCCACGTGGATCCATCGGTCGAGATGAACCAGCGGTAGTAGTACGGCGCCTGGCCGCCGGCGGCCGTGGCCGTGAACGTGACGGTCGCGCCCGGCGACTGCGGCGCGGTCTTGTCGGCGGTGAGCGTCACGCCCGAGACGAGCGGCATGATCGCGTAGTTCACCGTGCTGAACGTCTCGTAGCCGCCGCTGTTCCCGGCGCTCTTCGCCGCGGCGCGGATCTGGTAGCCGGCGTTGGCCGTACTCGGCGTCCACGTGTAGGTGTTGGCGGTGCCCCAGCCGGTCAGCGGTGTCCACGTGGTGCCGTCGAACACGAACCAGCGGAACTGATGCGGCGACGCGCCTCCCGTGGCGGTGGCGGTGAACGTGATGCTGGTACCGGGCGCCTGCGGCGCCGCCTTGTCCGACGTGAGGCCGACGCCGGTGACGAGCGGCTGCGCGCACGACGACATGGCGCGGGCGATGTTCAGGCGGCCGCCGGTGGCCGTCTTGCCGCTCAACGACTGCACCGGATCCACCGACGACAGCAGCAGCGACTTCACCTCGGCGATCGTGGCCGAGCACATCGACATCACGAGCGCGGCAGCGCCGGAGACGTGCGGCGTCGCCATCGAGGTGCCGCTCAGCGTCGTATAGCCCTGGTTCAGCGCGGTCGAGTAGATGCCGACGCCGGGCGCGCCGAGGTCGACGTTGGTGGCGCCGTAGTTCGAGAACGACGCCAGGCCGTCGGCCTGATCGGTGGCGGCGACGCTCACCACGTTCGGCGCCGTGTAGGCGGCGGGGTACACCGGCGAGGCGTCGATGTTCTGCGCCGAGTTGCCGGCGGCTGCCACGAACAGCGCGCCGGCGCTGTTGGCGCTGTTGATGGCGTCGAGCAGAGCCTGCGAGAAGCCGCCGCCGCCCCAGCTGTTCGACAGCACGCGCACGTCGGCGCCATTCACCGAGGCGAACGTCGACTTGGCCTGTACCGCGAAGTTGATGGCGTTGATGGCGTCGGACGTCAGGCCCTGGCCGTTGGCGCCGATGAACTTCAGGCCCATCAGGCTCACGTTCCAGTTCACGCCGGTGATGCCGTAGCCGTTGTTGCCGCTGGCGCCGATGGTGCCGGCGGTGTGCGTGCCGTGCGGCGGATTGGTGTCGTCCATCGGATCGCACGTGCGCGTGATGGCGTTGAAGCCGTGCGAGCCGGCCGCACAGGCGATGTTCTGACCGGCGATGTTCACCGTGAATGCCCACGGCGCCGACCACATGTTGGGCGCGAGATCGGCGTGCGTGTAGTCGACGCCGGTGTCGACGACGCCGACGACGATCGACTTCGATCCCGTCGAGACGTCCCACGCCGACACCGCCTTCACGTCGGCGCCGGCCGTCCAGCCCGGTGACGCACCGCCGTTGAAGAGGCCCCACAGCGATCCGAACGACGGGTCGTTGGGTGTGTTGAAGGCGTAGAGCACGTAGTTCGGCTCGGCGTACTCGACGTCGGGCTGACGCGACAGCCGCCGTACGAGCTCACCGGCGTCGAGACTGCGCGAGCGCACGCGATGCCACGCGCCGCGGCCGATGGCCTCGGTGGCGTCGGCGTCGAGGCCGGCTTCGATCTGCCGGCGCCTGGTGGTGGGGATCGCCTTGTACTTGACGAGCACCTCGGTGCCCATCGCGCGGCGCCCGCCGAAGGTCATCGTCGCCGGCGGCCGTCCCTGCGAGCGCAGGACCGGCGGGCCCGGCAGCAGGGCCGCGAGTCCGAGCAGCAGACACCAGCGGGCCGCTCTCGTGGGGGATGGGAGTCGGTGCATGGGGAGATCCGGGAGTTGGCCTCATCCGGGAATCGGCCGTCCCGCTGCACGCTTGAGCGACGTCGCCGCGGGTCGCGATGCCGGCGGCGCGTCGTGCGCATGGGCGTGCATCGGCACGACGCGTCAAGCGCCGCGCCGGCCCGCCGATTCAGCGGCTGGTGGCTGCCGCATCCTTCGCGCAGGTGCTCGACGACATGCTGGGACGCGTGTCCGCGGCTGCGCCGCCTCCTCCGTCGTGGGCCGCCAGGCCGGGGATCGCCGATTCCGCGGCGTTCGTGTTCGCGCGTCCGCTCACGCCGGGGGTGGCATGGGCGCGCGCGTATTCACGGCCGTCGGCAGGCGCGGCATTCGTGGCGCCCGCGGTGCCGGTCGAAGCCGTCGCACCCGTCGATCTGCCGTCCATGCAGGCAACGCCGTGCGTGGCAGCCGCCGCCCCGGTCGTCGTCGCGTCATCGGCGACCGCGCCAGGTATCGACGCCGGCACGACGCCGCGTCAGGCCGAGCCCGCGGCCGCCGCGCCGCCTCGCGCCTCCGCGGCGGTGCCGCCATCGGCCCCGACGGCCGGCGCGCGCCGCGCGCCAGCACCGCGGCTCTCGCCGATCGTGCGTGCCCGCCGCGTGCTCACCGTGAAGGAACAGCGGGCGCTGGATCGCCTGCTGCTGCTCGGCGCGCGCCTCGACGATCAGTTCACGGCCGACGATCTGCGCCGCGAGTACCGAGCGCTGGCGCTGCGGCTGCATCCCGATCGCCACGCGTTGGCTCCGGCCGCGGATCGGGCCATGCTGGCCGAGGCCTTCGCGCGCGCCACGGCGTCGTACCGCTGTCTGCAGGCGGTGCACGCCCCACGGGCGTAGCCGCGACTTAGTCCTTCAGCTCGACGATCGTGGCGCCGCCGCCGCCCTGGTTGGGCGGTGCGGGCGAGGTCTTCGCCACCATCGGGTGATCGCGGAGGAACACCTCGAGGCCGCGTCGCAGCGCGCCGGTGCCGTGACCGTGCACGATGCGGATCTCCTGCACGTCGGTGACGAGGGTGTCATCGAGGAACTTCGACACTCGATCGACGGCCTGATCCACCGTGCAGCCGATGACGTTGATCTCGCTCATCAGCCCTTCGCGCGGCGCGAGGTCCACGTTGACGCGCACCGGCGCCGCCGATCTCGCCGAAGCCCGTCCCGAAGGGACGGGCGAAGGCGGACCGCCGACGACGCGCAGGCCTGCCACCTTCGCGCGCATCCGCTTGCCGCGCACGTCGACCTCGGCGTTCTTGCCGTCGATCGAGACGACGGTTCCCTCGAGCCCGAGGCCCGCCACGGTGACCTTCGCGCCGACCGTCACTGGTCGCGACGATTCGACAGGCGCGGCCGGACCCGCGCCCGGCTGGCGCAGGCCCTCGATGATTCTCCCCACCGCGGCCGCGGCATCGGCGCGGGCGGCGCCGGCATCGCCGGTCGAGATGCCGCCGCGGGCGGCGCGCGCGGACGCCTGCTCGATCAGCGAGTCCGACTTCTCCTTGAGCTGCGCGATCACCGCGTCGATGTCCTGCCGCGCCTGGCGCAGTCGATCGTCGAGCTTCTCGTTGACGCGCTTGGCCAGCCGGCCCTCGCGCTCGGCCACGGCGGCTTCACGCAGGCGCAGCGAGCGGTTCTGCTCGGCGATGGCCGAGTACTCGCGCTCGAGCTTGCGGCGTTCGGTGTCGAGCGCGCGCGCCTGCGCGTCGACGCGCTCGAGGTGCGCCTCGAGGCGCTTGCGATCGTCGCTCAGGTAGTTGCGGGCCGCCGCGATCACGTTCGTCGGCAGGCCGAGGCGCTTCGAGATCTCGATCGCGAGGCTGCGCCCTGGCGCGCCGTAGATCAGGCGGTAGCTGGGCGCGAAGGTCTGCGGATCGAAGGCGAACGCCGCCGTGGTCACGTCGGTCGTGGCCGTGCCCCACGTCTTCAACGCGTCGTAGTGCGTGGTGGCGAACACCAGCGCGCCACGTTCCTTGAAGTGGGCGATGATCGCCGTGGCCAGGGCGCCGCCTTCGGCCGGATCGGTGCCCGTGCCGACCTCGTCGAGCAGGATCAACGCCGGCAGCTGCAGCGCCCGATCGATGGCGGCGATGTTGGTGATGTGCGCCGAGAACGTGCTGAGGCTGGCCGAGATCGACTGCTCGTCGCCGATGTCGGCGAAGAGCGTGCGGAAGACCGGCAGCGTCGAGCCGGGCGCCGCCGGCACGTGCAGCCCGGCCTGCGCCATCAGCGCCAGCAGGCCGGTGGTCTTCAGCGCCACCGTCTTGCCGCCGGTGTTCGGTCCGGTGATGAGCAGCACGCGCGAGGGTGGCGTGAGCACCACGGTGATCGGCACCGGCGTGGTCACCTTGCGATCGGCGGCGTCCTCGAGACGCGACGTCACGGCCTGCATCAGCAGCGGGTGACGGGCGTCGTTCAGCTCGACGTGGCCGTTGATCGCGAGCTTCGGCTCCACGGCGTTCATGATGTGCGCCAGCCGCGCCCGCGCCTGCAGCAGATCGAGCTCCTCGGCCACCTGCACGGCGGTGCGGAAGTCGCCGGGCCGGTGCCGGAAGCGATCCGTGAGCGCCAGCAGGATGCGGAAGATCTCTTCGGCTTCCTCTTCCTCCGCCGCGACGATGTCGTTGTTGATCTCGACGCTCGCCATCGGCTCGAGGAACAGCGTGGCGCCGGTGGTCGACGCGCCGTGCACGATGCCCGGCACGTTGCCGCGATGCTCGGCGCGCACCATCAGCACGGCGCGGCCGTTCCGCTGCGTCACCACCTGTTCCTGCAGGTACTTCGCGGTGTCGCGGCCCTTCACGAACTGCTCGAGCGCCGTGCGCAGCTTCGTGCGCTGACGGCGCAGCCGCTCGCGGATCGAGGCCAGCGCCGGGCTGGCCTCGTCCATCACCTCGCCGTTCACATCGATGGCGCGACGCACGGCGGCCACTTCGTCGACGAACGACGCGAGCCGGCTGACGAGCGTCTGGAGGATCGGGAACTCGCCGGGCGCGCGGCTCACCGCCGCCTGCGCGTCGGCGATCGAGGCGACGAAGTCGGCGAGGATCCGCAGCGACAGCGCTTCGAGCGGCCGCCCTTCCACGGCCAGGCCCTGCAGCGCCTGCTCGAGCCCCGCGCCGGCGCGCAGCGGGAAGACGCCGTTGCGCTCGACGTAGCGCACCGTCTCGCTCGTCGCCGCCAGCGCCTGCTGCACCCGCGCCCGGTCGGTCGCCGGCTGCTCGGCCAGCATCCGCGCCTTGCCCACCGGCGTCAGCGCGTAGCTGGCGAGGGCTTCGATGATGCGATCGAATTCGAGAGCGCGAAGCAGGCCGGGTGACACGGCTAGCCCCGCGGTCCGTGGTTGATCAACGACGCCATGCATCCCGCCCCGAAGCCGTTGTCGATGTTGACGACGGCCACGCCGTTGGCACAGGTGTTGAGCATGCCGAGCAGGGCGGCGAGGCCGTTGAAGCTGGCGCCGTAGCCGATGCTGGTCGGCACGGCGATCACGGGCACGTTCACCATGCCGGCGACCACGCTGGGCAGCGCGCCCTCCATGCCGGCCACCACGACGATGACGCGCGCGGCCTCGAGCGTGGGACGCTGCGCCAGCACGCGATGGATGCCGGCGACACCGACGTCGTAGATCCGCGTGACGGTGTTGCCCATGATCTCGGCGGTGAGGGCCGCCTCTTCCGCCACCGGCAGATCGGATGTGCCGGCCGACGCGACCACGATCGAGCCGGCGGCCAGCGGCAGCGGCCGGCGGAGCACGATGGCGCGAGCCAGCTCGTGGTACTCGACCCCCGGCACCTTCGCGGCCACGGCGTCGAAGGCCTCGCGCGACGCGCGTGTGACGAGCAGCGGCGCGTCGCGTCCGACGATGCGGGCGGCGATTTCGCCGATCTGAGCTGGAGTTTTGCCAAGGCCCAGCACGACTTCCGGGAATCCCTGGCGGATGGCGCGGTGATGGTCGACCTTGGCGAAGCCCAGATCTTCGAACGGTTGCTGGCGGAACTGGTCGAGCAGGCGGCGTTCCGCCTCGTCGGCGCCGAGGGCGCCGCTCTTCACGCCGTCGAGCAGGGCCCGGATCTCACCTGGTGTCATTCTCGTAATCGCCTGTGTCGCGTTGACTTAGGGGTTTGGTCCACTATAATCGGAGTTTGATTTGACGCCAGTGGTCCGGGCCTAAACGATGACGCTCGCCGAATCTTTCATCCTCGCGTCCTACTTCTTCGTGCTCGTCATCCTGGCCGTGTATGGGTGGCACCGCTACTACGTGGTGTACCTCTACATGAAGCACAAGCACGAAGTGCCCGTGCCCAAGGCGCACTTCGACGACCTGCCGGTCGTCACCATCCAGCTGCCGCTCTTCAACGAGATGTACGTCGTCGATCGCCTGGTCGACGCCGTGGCCGCCATCGACTACCCGCGCGAGAAGCTGGAAATCCAGGTGCTCGACGACTCCACCGACGAGACCTGCGCCATCGCCGAGAACGCGGTGCGCCGGCACGCGGCCGAGGGCATCGACATCAAGTACATCCACCGCACCGATCGCTCCGGCTACAAGGCCGGCGCGCTCGACGCCGCCATGAAGGTGGCGCGCGGCAACTTCATCGCCATCTTCGACGCCGACTTCATCCCGCGTCCCGACTTCCTGCGCGCCACCGTGCACCACTTCACCGATCCGAAGGTGGCGATGGTGCAGACGCGCTGGGGGCACCTGAACGAAGACTACTCGCTGCTCACGAAGATCCAGGCGATCCTGCTCGACGCCCACTTCGTGCTCGAGCACGGCTCGCGCAACCGCGGCGGCTGCTTCTTCAACTTCAACGGCACGGCCGGCATCTGGCGCCGCGAGGCGATCGTCGACGGCGGCGGCTGGCAGCACGACACGCTGACCGAAGACCTCGACCTCAGCTACCGCACCCAGCTCAAGGGCTGGCAGTTCGTGTTCCTGCCGGGCCACGTCGCACCGGCCGAGCTGCCGGTCGAGATGAACGCCTTCAAGAGCCAGCAGCACCGCTGGGCCAAGGGCTCGATCCAGACCTTCCTGAAGCTGATGCCGCGCATCCTGCAGTCGGATCAGCCGTTCAAGGTGAAGGCGGAGGCGTTCTTCCACCTGTCGGCGAACTTCAACTACCCGCTCATGTGCGTGCTGTCGGTGCTGATGGCGCCGTCGATGGTCATCCGCTACAACATGGGCTGGTACGAGATGCTGCTCATCGACATCCCGCTGTTCTTCGCGGCGACGGCGTCGGTGGCCAACTTCTACATGGTCTGCCAGCGGGAACTCTATCCGCGCACGTGGACCGAGCGCCTGAAGTACCTGCCGTTCCTGATGTCGATCGGCATCGGCCTGGCGGTGAACAACACGCGCGCGGTGATCGAAGCGCTGATGCACAAGCAGAGCGAGTTCGCGCGCACGCCGAAGTACCGCATCGAGGGCGGCGGCAACGGTCCGTCGAGCGGCGAGTGGATGGCGAAGAAGTACCGCCAGGCGGTGCTCGTGCAGCCGCTGGTGGAACTGGCGCTCGGCCTCTACTTCACGGCCACGCTGGTCTACGCGCTGGCCAACGGCATCTACGGCACCGTGCCGTTCCTGATGCTGTTCCAGGTGGGCTTCCTCTACACCGGCCTGCTCTCGCTCGTGCAGCAGTTCGGCGGCGACCTCGACCTGAAGCCGGTCACCAGCAGCAAGCAGGTCTAGTCTCGCCGCGCTTCGCGCGGCGCTCGCGCGGGGGCACGGCGTGCGTCAGCCAGCCGACACGATCGAGAGCGCGCGACTGTTCGTGCGGCGGTTCACGCCGGCGGACCTGGATTTCCTCGCGACGCTGCTCGGCAGTCCGGACGTCACCCGGTTCCTCGGCGGCGCACGCGATCGTGCCGCGGCGGAGAACACGCTGCGCGTGCGGGCGCTCGACTATTACGACCAGCATCCCGGCCTCGGCATGTGGGCCACGGTGGAACGCGCCACCGGCCGCACCATCGGCTTCCACGTGCTTAACCACATCTGGGGCGAGACCGACATCCAGGTGGGCTACGCGCTGGCGCCGGAGGCGTGGGGCTGTGGCTACGCCACCGAGATGTCGGTGCGGCTGCTGCAGTACGGGTTCGACGATCTCGCCCTGCCGCAGATCGTCGCCATCACCAACCTCGACCATACGGCGTCGCAGCACGTGCTGCTGAAGGCGGGGCTCGTGCGCCGGGGCGAGCGGTCGTTCACACATCCCGCGCTCGCCGGTCAGGGACCGATGGCGTGGTTCGAAGCCGACCGAGACACCTGGCATTTGTAACCGGGTCTGTCACGGTCATCGGCTGTCATCGGGCGGGAGACATCGCGTGACCGTGACAGACCCCGTGACAATTCGCCGGTGGTATCGTGTCCGCGCCATGACCCGCCGCCGCGCGCTCGCCGCCCTGACGCTCTCCGTCGTGCTCGCCTGGCTGGGCGCGACGTCGCCGTCGGCGCAGCCGGCCGCGGCGCCGTCCTTCGACGTGCTCATCACCGGCGGCCGCGTGGTGGATGGCACCGGCGCCACCTGGTTCCTCGCCGACGTCGGGGTCCGTGGCGATCGCATCACCGCGATCGGACAGCTGCGCGACGCTCAGGCGACGACGCGTATCGACGCGCGCGGCCTGGTGGTCGCGCCCGGCTTCATCGACCCGCACGTCCACGCGCGCGAGCGGATCTTCGATCTGCCGAACGCGGAAGGCTACCTGCTGCAGGGACTCACGACTGTTGTCGACGGCAACGACGGCAGCTCGCCGTTGCCACTGGCGCCGTGGTTCGACAAAGTGGCCGCCGCCACCGTGTCGCCGAACGTGGCGCTCTTCGTCGGCCACGGCACCGTGCGCGAGAAGGTCATGGGCACCGCCAATCGCAAGGCCACGCCGGCCGAACTCGCGAAGATGAAGGACCTGGTGGCCGAGGCGATGCGGCAGGGCGCGCTGGGCCTCTCGACCGGCCTGGCCTACGTGCCCGGCACCTACGCGCCCACCGACGAGATCGTGGCGCTGGCCGAGGTCGCGCGCGAGCACGGCGGCATCTACATCTCGCACATGCGCGACGAGGGCGGCGGCGTGCTCGACTCGGTACGCGAGACCATCGAAATCGGCGAGCGGGCGAAAATCCCGGTGCAGATCAGCCACCACAAGGTGGGCGGCCGGAAGCAGTTCGGGCTGAGCGTGCGGTCACTCGCGCTCATCACCGCGGCGCGGCAGCGTGGCGTGGACGTCACCTACGACCAGTATCCGTACACCGCGTCGCACACCGGCCTGTCGCTGATCTTCCCGCGCTGGTCGCTCGCCGACGACAAGCTGAACGAGCGGCTCGCGAATCCCGGGCAACGCAAGGAGATCAAGACCGGCATGCTCGCCTTCATCGACGAGCGCTTCGGCGACGACCCATCGCGTATCCAGCTGGCCCGCTGCGGCCACGACCCGTCGCTCGGCGGCAAGACCATCGCGGATCTGCTCAAGGCGGCCGGCCAGCCGCTGACGCAGTCGGCCACCGCCGACATGGTGATCGAGCTGCAGCTCAAGGGCGGCTGCAGCGCCATCTTCCACTCGTACGACGAGCCCGACGTCGAGCGCTTCCTGCAGTCGCCGTTCGGCATGATCGGATCCGACGGCAGCCTCACGAAGCTCGGCGATGGATCGCCGCATCCGCGCGCGTTCGGCACCTATCCGCGTGTGCTGGGCCGTTACGTGCGCGAGCGCAAAGTGCTGTCGCTCGAAGAGGCCGTGCGGAAGATGACGTCGTTCCCGGCGGCGCGCCTCGGCCTCACCGATCGCGGTGTGCTGAAGGCGGGCATGGCCGCCGACATCACGGTGTTCGATCCGGCCACGATCGCCGACCTCTCGACGTACGCGGATCCGCACCACTACTCGGTGGGCGTGCGCGAGGTGCTCGTGAACGGCCAGCGCACCATCGCCAACGGCACGCACACCGGCGTCCATGCCGGGCGCGTCCTGCGCGGTCCCGGCGCCCACTGACGCGAAGTCTGGCCCGGCCTTGAAAGGGGCCGGGTCCGGACCCGGCCCCTTTTCCAGAGGCGGCCAGACAAGTGGCTATTTCTGCAACGGCTGGCCGGGCCTGACGGTCTGAGTCGGCGGCGGCGCCTCACCCCGTTCCACCCACGCCACGAGTCGATCGAAGGCCTGCTGCACGGTGGGGATGTACGACGGGCCGTCGTGCATGGCCTGCGCCACGCTCGGGTCGAGGCCCATCCGCGAGGCCAGGAACATGAACGACGCGGTGCCGTCGTCGTCGCCCGACATGTGCCACACGCCCTCGACCAGGTACAGCCGGTGGCGGTCCTGCGGCTGCACGCGCGCGCGATAGGCGCGCAGTTCCTTCAGCACGAAATCGTCCCAGGTGCCGGCCACCTCGATGGTGGGCACGCGCACGACGCCGACGGAGTTGCCGCTGGCCCCCGGCGCCGCCGGCGCGGGATTGGCCGCCGCGCGCACCGCGCCGCTGGCGGTGTACGGCCACAGGCGCCGCGCCGCCACCGGCGTGCCGATGATCTCCGCGAAGGCCACCACGCGGGGATCGGTATCGGGCACGCCGGGGTGCGCCTTCGGATCGATCGCCGGCCACGCCTCGGCCATGGCCTTCTGTCGCGCGACGCGCGTGGGCAGGTCGCCGTTGGCGCCGGCCACGATCACGATGCCGGCCCACGGCGTGTTGACGGTCTCTGCCGCCGCCCGCGCGATGCCGCCACCCATCGAGAGTCCCAGCAGGTAGCGGCGCGCCGGCGCCCTGCCGAGGCGCCGCGTCACTTCCGTGGCCGCGAGGTTGGCGAACGCGGTGGTGAGCACCAGGCCCTCGTCGGCGGTCATCGCGCCGTCGCGATCGGCGCTGGCGTAGGCGAACCCGCGCGACACGGCGTGACCGCCGATGACGTCGTCGAGCGCCGTCTCGTCGGTGCCGATCACCTTGCCGGTGGCGTCGTAGTTGTTCCCGCCCGAGCCGCCGTGCGCGCCGATCACGAGGCCGCCGTTCCAGCCGGCGGCCGGATAGCGCAGCACGAAGCGCTTCGGCGTCACGACGCCCTTCGCTGGCAGCGGCACCATGCCCTTCAGCTGCACGATGCCGTTCGCCACGGTCTCGGCGGCGCCGGCGAAGGGCGATGCCGGTGTCTGGCCCGCGGCCGGCGTGGCGAGGGCGGCCGCGAGGACGAGGAGCGGCAACGCGAAGGCGGCGGCACGGCGAAGAGGGAGGCGGTGGGTCATGGGAGTCCGATGGAGGTCGCCCGGTCGGCGGGCGCGAGGCAGCATATCAATCGTCGGCTCTCCCCGTTGGTCGACGCTCCCGGGCCGCTGTCAGTGACCCGGTTCCCCCGCGACTTCCGCTATCCCTCTTGAGACCGGGCGCTTCGGGCGCGAGGCGCGCCGCCGCGGCCGGTCGGAGGAGCCTCGACCATGGCGAACCGTCCCGAGACCACGACTCAGCCCGACACCAGGAGGCCCGCGTCGTCCGTCGCGCCCCGCGACCTTCCGCCCAAGGACGCCGATCGCGTGGTGGGTGGCCGGCTCGGCGGCGACGACGACCTGAACGACCTGGAAGTCGAACGCCTGCGCCGGCGCTGAGCCGCGCGAGCCGCGAGGTGAGCGCACCGGCCGCCGGCCGGTGCGCGTCGTGGCGCGTACCGCGGGGCAGTGATGGGTCGAGTAACATCGACCGCATGGCGGACGTGAAGGCGAAGGCCGGACTCGAAGACATCGTCGCGACCGACTCGGGCATCTGCTTCATCGACGGCGATCGCGGCGTGCTGTCGTATCGCGGCTACGACATCCACGATCTGGCGCGGTTCGCGACCTTCGAGGAGATCTGCCACCTGCTGTGGCACGGGCACCTGCCCAGCCGTGCCGAGCTGGGGGATCTGCAGTCGCAGCTCGCCGCCGCGCGGCCGCTGCCCGAGCCGATCGTCCGGCTGATGAAGATGCTGCCGCCCGGCGACGGCATGGACGCGCTGCGCACGCTCACCTCGGCGCTGGCGCACTACGACGCCGACGCCCACGACGACTCGCCGCGCGCGTCGTATCGCAAGGCGGTGCGCCTCACCGGCCAGATGGCGAGCCTGGTGGCCACGTGGGGCCGCATGCAGGCGGGCGGCGGCCCCATCGCGCCCGATCCGGCCCTCGGTCACGCCGCGAACTTCCTCTACATGCTGCTCGGCAGCAAGCCGGATCCGGTGGCGACGCGGGCCATGGACGTCGCGCTCGTGCTGCACGCCGACCACGAGCTGAACGCGTCGACCTTCGCCGCCCGCGTGGCCGCGGCGACGCTCACCGACATGCACTCGGCGGTGGTCGCCGGCGTCGGCACGCTGAAGGGCCCGCTGCACGGCGGCGCCAACGCCGAAGTGATGAAGATGCTGCTCGAGATCGGCGAGGACGCCTCGCCCGAGTGCGTCGACGCCTTCATCCGCGGCAAGCTCACCCGCAAGGAGAAGATCTCAGGCTTCGGCCACCGCGTCTACACCACCGAGGATCCGCGCGCCACGCACCTGCGGCAGATGTCGCACGACCTCGGCAAGCGCGCCGGCAACCTCAAGTGGTTCCAGATGTCCGAGCGCATCGAGGCGCTCGTGAAGGGCGAGAAGAAGCTGAACCCGAACGTCGACTTCTACTCGGCGTCGATGTACTACACGATGGGCATCGCCATCGACCTCTACACGCCGATCTTCGCGGTGAGCCGCATCTCGGGGTGGTCGGCTCACGTGCTCGAGCAGCTCTCGAACAACCGCCTCATCCGCCCGCGCGCCGAGTACACCGGGCCCGCGTATCCGCAGACCTGGGTGCCGATGGAGCAGCGATGACGACGCGGCTGCCGTGGCCGGGCGTCTGCCCGTTGACCCGACCGGCCCGAGGACGCTGATGGACGACATCCACGGCATCATGCGCGGCATGCCGCCGCCGGTCTTCGGCCTGGTGGTGATCATCCCGCTGGCCATGGCGGCCGGCGCCGTCATCCTCGGCTGGGAAGCCCGGAACATCGCCCGTAAACGCCAGGCGGACGCCGCACCCGGGGCCCGCGGTCCCGAGAGCGACGCGCTGGCGGCCGCGATCACGGTGGCCATGGTGCCGTTCGCCTTCGCGCTGCTGATGCTGTGGGGACGGTTCGGATAGGCCACCCCACGGGGCGGCGCACGGGCCGACTAACGGCCCGGCCGGGGCCTGGGCGATAATGAGGGGTTCCGACCCGTGCCGAAATCCACTCACGTCCGCAATTTCGCCATCGTCGCCCACATCGACCACGGCAAGTCAACGCTGGCCGATCGCTTCCTCGAATACACCGGCGCCCTCCAGGCCCGTGAGATGGAAGCGCAGGTGCTCGACAGCATGGACCTCGAGCGCGAGCGCGGCATCACGATCAAGGCGCATCCGGTCCGCCTGAACTACACGGCGAGGGACGGCCAGTCCTACGTCCTCAACCTCATCGACACGCCCGGTCACGTCGACTTCGGCTACGAGGTGACGCGCTCGCTGGCCGCCTGCGAAGGCGCGCTGCTGCTGGTGGACGCGTCGCAGGGCGTCGAGGCGCAGACCCTCGCCAACGCCTACCTCGCCGTCGACGGCAACCTCGAGGTGATCCCGGTCATCAACAAGATCGACCTGCCGAGCGCGCAGGTCGACGAGGCACGGCGCCAGATCGAGGAGATCATCGGCCTCGACGGTGGCGGCGCCATCCCGTGCAGCGCCAAGGAAGGCCGCGGCGTCGGCGACATCCTCGAGGCCGTGGTGGAACGCGTGCCGCCGCCGGTGGGCGAGCCCGACGCGCCGCTGAAGGCGCTGATCTTCGACTCGTGGTACGACGCCTACCGCGGCGTCGTCGTGGTGGTGCGCATCCTCGACGGCACGCTGCGGCCGAAGATGAAGGTGCGCTTCATGAACACGGCACAGGACTACGAGGTGGAGCAGATGGGCGTGTTCACGCCCAAGCCCCTCGAGATGTCCGAGCTCTCGGTGGGCGAGGTCGGCTTCATCGTCTGCGGCATCAAGCGGATCGCCGACGCGCAGATCGGCGACACCGTCACCGAGGCGGCGCGGCCCACCGAGGAGCCGTTCCCCGGCTTCAAGCCGCTCAAGCCGATGGTGTTCGCCGGGCTCTATCCGGTCGAGAGCCACGCCTATTCCGAGCTGCGCGAGGCGCTCGAGAAGCTGCGCCTGAACGACTCGGCGTTCTTCTTCGAGCCCGAGACCTCGGCGGCGCTCGGCTTCGGGTTCCGTTGCGGCTTCCTCGGCCTGCTGCACATGGAGATCGTGCAGGAGCGGCTCGAGCGCGAGTTCGACATGGACCTGGTGACGACGGCGCCGGGCGTGCTCTACCGCGTCACCACCACCGACGGCCAGGTGCGCGAGATCGACAGCCCGTCGAAGCTGCCGGATCCGGGCACCATCCAGACGCTGGAAGAGCCGGTGATCACGGCGATGATCCTCACGCCGAGCGAGCACGTCGGCGGCATCCTGCAGCTCTGCCAGGACAAGCGCGGCGTGCAGAAGGCGCTCGACTACAAGGCCGCCGACCGCGTGCTCATCACCTACGAGCTGCCCTTCAACGAGGTGGTGCTCGACTTCTACGACCGGCTGAAGACCATCTCGCGCGGCTACGCCTCGCTCGACTACCACGTCACCGGCTACTGGGCGTCGCCGCTCGTGAAGCTCGACATCCTGGTGAACGCCGAGCCGGTCGACGCGCTGTCGATGATCGTGCACCGGGATCGCGCCTACGATCGCGGCCGCCAGCTGGTGGCCAAGATGCGCGAGCTGATTCCGCGGCAGATGTTCGAGATCGCCATCCAGGCGGCGATCGGCAGCCGCATCATCGCCCGCGAGTCGGTGAAGGCGATGCGCAAGAACGTGCTCGCCAAGTGCTACGGCGGCGACATCAGCCGCAAGCGCAAGCTGCTCGAGAAGCAGAAGGAAGGCAAGAAGCGGATGAAGCGCGTCGGCAGCGTGGAGATCCCGCAGGAAGCGTTCCTGGCCGTGCTGAAGATCCAGGGAGAATCGTGATGACCGAGGCGACGTTCGAGAAGTCCACGGTGCGCGAGTACTTCGAGTCGATCGTCGTCGCCGTCATCCTGGCGCTCTTCATCCGCACGTTCGTCGTGCAGGCCTTCAAGATCCCCACCGGCTCGATGGAGCCGAACCTGCTCGTCGGCGACCACCTGCTGGTGAACAAGTTCGTGTTCGCGCCCACGGCCACCGGGCTGGAGCGTTCGCTGCTGCCTACGCGGCCGATCGTGCGCGGCGACGTCGTGGTGTTCAAGTTCCCCGAGGATCCCGAACGCGACTTCATCAAGCGCATCGTCGGGCTGCCCGGCGAGACCATCGAGGTGAAGGGCACGCAGGTGTTCATCAACGGCAGCGCCATCCCGCAGCCGTTCGCCCACTTCCTGCTGCCGCACGACCCGAACGCCCCGGTGAACGACGGCGACCCGCGCGAGCACTTCGGACCGGCCACCGTGCCGGCCGGCCACTACTTCGCGATGGGCGACAACCGCGACAACTCACAGGACAGCCGCTATTGGGGCTTCCTGCCGGCCCATTATGTGAAGGGCCGTGCACTGATGATCTACTGGTCGTTCGACGAGGACGAGGGCGGCCCACGGCCCTCCACCACGTTCCTCGGCACCCGCTGGTCGCGCCTCCTGCACCAGATCCACTGACCCTAACGAGCCGGACGCGCGCCGCCGATACGCCGGGAAGACCCCCGGAGTAGCGACAGGCCCATGACGACGTTCATCAAGCTCGTGATCACGGCGCTCATCCTCAACGCCTGTTTCCAGGGCGGACGGTCGGCCTGGGGCTTCTACCAGTTCCAGGATGCCGTGCAGCAGGCGGTGCTCTTCAGCACCACGCAGTCGCCCGAGCAGCTCAAGAAGAAGATCGTCGCGCTCGCCGCCGAGCAGCAGATCGATCTGGATCCGGCGACGGTGAGCGTGGCGTACGTGTCGACGCAGGCGCGGATCAAGGCGTCGTACGTCGACAATGTGGCGCTGGTGCCGGGCGGCCACGCCTACAAGTGGGAACACGCGCTCGACATCGACATGCGGCGGATGGCGTACTGACGCCCGCCTGACGACGGCGTCTAGTCCTGCAGGGCGGCCAGCGCCGCGTGCGCCGCCCGCGCCACCCCATCCAGCAGACGCGACAACTGTCGCGTTGTCTCGCGCACGAACGCCTCGTCGTCGAGGCCGTGCAGGTTCGCCCGTACGTTCGACGCCGCTCCATCCGCCGACGTCTTCAGCAGTCCGATCGCCACGCCGACGTCGCTCGCCGCGACGCGCGCGCCCATCGCCGCCACGTCGCGCAGGCGCTCGAGCGCCGCCGCGCAGACACGCAGTGTTGCGAGCGGCACCCGCGTGGCCACGCGGGTGGCGTCGGCCAGCGCCTCCGCGCGGGCCTCGTCGGCCGCAGCAGTGCCGTGCGGCCGCCGCGCCGCCTTCATCAGCGCCGCCACGGCCTTTTCATCGTCGGCAGCGAGCGCTACGAGACGGGCGCGGTGCGCGGCGAAGTCGCGGACGGCCTCGTCGAGGCGGGCCCGTTCCTCCGGCGTGCCGTGGCGGGTGCGCGGCAGGCCGGCGCACATCTGTCCCACGGCGGCGCCGAGCGCGCCGGCGAGGGCCGCCGCCGATCCGCCGCCAGGCGACGCTGTGGGAGCGGCGATGCGATCGAGGACGTCGGAGAACGGCTGCGAGTCGTATGGGCTCATGCCGGACGACCTCCGAGCCGGCCGGCGACGAGCCGGCCGCGCGTGATGACGCCGGCCACCACCGGCGCGCCGATCCGCGCCAGGTCGGCCAGCGTGCCGTCGATCACCACCGCGTCGAGCTGCTTGCCGGCCTCGAGACTGCCGACGTCGCGCGCGCGATCGAGAGCGGCGGCGCCGTTCGCTGTCGCCGCGACCAGCGCTTCCTCGAGCGTCATGCCCATGCCGAAGGCGGCGAGCGCGATCACGAACGGCATCGAGGCCGAGAAGCCGCCGCCGGGATTCATGTCGGTGGCGAGCGCCACCGGCACGCCGCGGGCGATGAGCATGCGGGCCGGCGCGAAGCGCCCGAGCTTCAGGAAGAAGGCCGCCGCCGGCAGCAGCGTGGCGATGACGCCGGCCCGTGCCATGGCGTCCGCACCGGCCTCGTCCGCGAAGATCTGGTGGTCGGCCGACGCGGCGCCGACGGCCGCCGCCGTGCGCGCGCCGCCGCTCAGCGCCAGCTCGTCGGCGTGAATCCGCGGCCGCAAGCCGTGACGGCGGCCGGCTTCGAGGATGGCCTGTGATTCCTCGGGCGTGAAGACGCCCTGCTCGCAGAACACGTCGTTCCACTCGGCCAGGCCCTCGGCGGCCACCGCTGGCAGCATCTCGTCGACGACGAGGCGCACGTAGTCGTCGCGGCGGCCGCGATATTCCACCGGCACCTCGTGCGCGCCCATGAACGTGGCGGCGAGCGAGACCGGCTGCAGATCCCGCAGGCGACGGATCGCGCGCAGCATCTTCAGCTCGGTGGCGGTGTCGAGGCCGTAGCCGCTCTTCACCTCGCAGGTCGTCGTGCCCTGGGCGAGCGCGTCGGCGAGGCGCGGCAGCGCCGCGGCCACCAGCGCGTCTTCGGAGGCGGCGCGCGTGTCGGTCACCGTGCGCACGATGCCGCCGCCGCCCGCCGCGATCTCGGCATAGGTGGCGCCGCGAAGCCGCCGGGCCAGCTCGTCGCGGCGATCGCCGCCGTAGACGAGGTGCGTGTGCGAGTCGACGAAGCCGGGCACCACGGTGCAGCCGCGGGCGTCGACGACGGTGGCGTCGTCGATGAGCGCGATGGCGCCGGCGATCTCGTCGGCAGGGCCGACGGCCACGATGCGGCCCTCGAATCCCGCGATCGACGCGCGCGGAATCGCGCCGATGTCGCCCTGCGCGGGGCCGCGCTTCGGGGCGGCGCCGGCGCACGTGGCCACCACGTCTGCATCGGCGATGAGGACGTCGGCGCGGATCATGCGGGCGTCTCCAGGCGGCGGCGCACGGCGTCGGGCGTCAGGCCCTCCACGAGCACGCGCTTGTGGCGCGAGGTCTCGCCGTGCACCAGGGTGACGCGGCGCTTCGGGACGTCGAACGTAGTGGCCAGGAAGGCGATGAGCGCCTCGTTGGCCTTGCCGTCGACCGGCGGCGCCGCCAGGCGCACCAGCAGCGCGCCGTCGCGTTCGCCGGCCAGCGTCGAGGTGGACGCGCGCGGCACCACGCGGACCTCGACGTAGGTGCCGCCGGGGCCTTCGCGCAGCATGCGCTAGCCGTTCTGCGTGCGCACCGGGGCCAGATCCTCGGCCACCGGCGCCGCCGCCGTGGCGGGCACGGCCGGCGAGATGCCGGTGCCGCTCTCGCTGCCGCGCGGACGCAGCAGGCGGATCTTGTCCTCGCGTTCCTTCTGGTCCTGCTCGCGGACGAAGTCGAGGGTGTTCTTCAGCGCGTTGATGATCGCCTCGACCGAGGTCTCGGTCTCGCGGCGGCGGGCGCGCAGGCCGTCGATCTCGCGCTGCAGATCCTCGTGGCGCGTCTGCGCCTTCTGCAGCAGCAGGTCGGCGCGGGCCTCGGCGTCCCTCACGATGCGCTGGGCGTCGGCCTCGGCCTTCTCACGCAGCTCGTCGGCGAGGCGCTGGGCGCTGAGCAGCGTGTTCTTCAGGCTCTTTTCTTCCGAGCGGTGCTCGGCGAGCAGGCCCTCGAGGCGCGCCACTTCGTCGCGCATCCGATCGGCCTCGCGGATGGCGTCTTCGTAGTCGTCGGCCACCGCGGTGAGCAGGGCGTCGACTTCGCCGCGGTCGTAGCCGCGCATGGCGCTCTTGAACTTCTGCTGACGGAGATCGAGTGGCGAGACGTTCATGACCTGACTGCTCCGCGGCGAGACGCCGCGTCAGCGTCGTTCGCCGAAAATCGCGCTGCCGACCCTGACGATCGTCGCGCCTTCCTCGATGGCCACCTCGAAGTCGTGGCTCATGCCCATCGACAGCTCGATCAGCCGCGATGCCGGCACCCCCGATGCGAGCAACTCGTCGCGCAGCGCGACCAGCCGCCGGAACCAGGGCCGGGCATCGTCCGGATCCTCGACGGCGGGTGGCAGCAGCATCAGCCCCACCAGGTCCACCGACCTCAGATCCGCGGCCGCGGCGAAAATCGCGGGCACCTCGTCCGGACGTGCCCCGAACTTCGTCGCTTCGCCCGCCAGATCGACCTGCACGAGCGCCGACACCCGCCGGGTCGCCCCGGCGGCCCCTTCGTCGACTTTCCGCAGCAGGGCGGCGCTGTCGATCGCGTGCACCCAGTGAAAGGCCTCCCCGGCCTTTCGCGCTTTGTTCGACTGCAGGTGGCCGATGATGTGCCACCGAATGCTGTTGTCGGCCGTTCCGGCGATCTTCTGCAGGCCTTCCTGCACCTTGTTCTCGCCGAAGTCGAGCTGGCCGTGCGCCCGGGCGGCGGCGACGCACTCGGCCGGATAGGTCTTCGACACCGCGACCAGCCGCACCGACGCCGGATCGCGCCCGGCCCGGCCCGCCGCGGCATGGATGCGCGTGCGGACCGCGTCGAGCCGGCGGCCGATGAGATCGTGCAGCTCGCTCACGCGACCGGCGGCTTCAGCTGCGCCAGCATCGCCTTGGCCTGGGCGGCGAACTGTCCCGACGGCGCCATCTTCATGTAGGCCTCGAACTGGGCGATGGCCTCGGGCACGTTGCCCTCGTTCAAGAGCGCCATGCCGAACTGGAACCGCGCGTCGGCGTGGTTCGGATCGGCCTTGGTGGCTTCCTCGAACTTCACCTTGGCCTCGGCGATCTTGCCGGCGTTCCACAGGATGATGCCCTGGTTGTAGATGGCGTCGGCGCTGCCGGTGCCGCCGCCGGCGGCGGCCTTCGCGCTCACCGCGGTGGCCTCGTCGAAGCGCTTCTGCTGGTTGTAGAGCGTGGCCAGCGCGTTCAGCGTCTCGGCGTGATCGGCCTTGATCTCGAGGGCCTTCTTCCACTGCTCCTCGGCGCCCTTCTCGTCCTTCTTCTGCAGCAGGGCGTAGCCGATGTTGTAGTAGCACTCGTGACACTGCGGCTGCGCCGCGATCGCCGCCTGGAATTTCGCGATGGCGCCGTCGTAATCCTTGGCACGGCTGGCCGCCACGCCCTCGTCGAACGCGGTCTTCATCGCCGCCAGCTTCGGATCGGTGCCGGGCGGCAGCGCCGACAGCGTGATGGTGACCTCCGCGGTGGTGCCGACGCGTACCCGCACGTCGGCGAAGCCCGAACCGACCTTGTCGAGCGTGGCGGAGACGCGGTAGCCACCCGACTGCAGGCCGAGCTGCACGAACTCGCCGCGCTTGTCGGTCTTGGTGGTGAGCTTGCGGCTCACGCCCTCGACGAATTCGATGGTGACGGCGGCATTGGCCACCGGCTTGCCGTCGGGACCGACGACCTTGCCCTTCACGAGACCGGTCTGGGCCGAGGCGGGGGCCACCAGCGCCAGCACGGCGACGGCGGCGACGACCGAGGTGAGGATGCGCTGCATCATCTCAGGTTCCACTCCTGAGGTTCACTATAACGCGAAGGTCGCGCCGCGGCGGTTCACTCGGCGAAGAAGCGGCGCACCTGCTCCACGTCGAACGTCACCGGCGCCGGCGGCAGCGAGGCGAGGAAGCGCCGGCCATAGCCCATCGTGCGCAGGCGCGGGTCGAGAATGGCGAGCACGCCGCGATCGTCGCGATGGCGGATGAGGCGGCCGAGGCCCTGCTGCAGCGACAGGATGGCCAGCGGCACCTGGTAGCGCTCGAAGGCGCTCTCGCCCTGCTGCGCCAGCGCCTCGATGCGCGCCGCCACGATCGGATCGCCCGGCGAGGCGAACGGCAGCTTGTCGATGATCACCGCGCTCAGCTGATCGCCCTGCACGTCGACGCCCTGCCAGAACGACGCCGTGGCGAAGAGCACGGCGTGCGGCGTGGCGCGGAATTCGGCGAGCAGCCGCGAGCGCGGCGCCGTGCCCTGCACCAGGATCGGGTACTCGAGCTCGAGTTCGAGGCGCTGCACCACGGCCCGCATGGTGGCGTAGCTCGTGAAGAGCACGAAGGCGCGGCCGCGCGAGCAGCGCAGCAGCTGCTGCGTTTCCCAGGCCACGGCGTCGGCATAGCGCTCGTCCTTCGGCAGCGGCATGCGGCGCGGCAGGTAGAGCAGCGTCTGCCGCCGGTAGTCGAACTCCGATGGCACCGACAGCTCTTCCGCGTCCTCGAGACCGAGCCGCGCCTTGATGTAGTCGAAGCGGTTGTCGACGGTGAGGGTCGCCGAGGTGAGCACGGTGGCCCGCCGCTCGCCGGCCACGAGATCCCGCACGATGGCGGAGACGTCGATCGGCGCCGCGCGCAGCAGCACCGAGCGGCGGTTCACCTCGAGGAAGTAGACGTACGACGGATCGGCGGCGGCGAGCAGGAAGCGCAGGTCGATCGCCAGATCGCCGGCGCGGCGGGCGATCGACTGCAGGTCGTCGTCGCGCTCGGCCCCTTCGTCAGCCGACTGTTCCTGCGTGGCCGCGGCCACGAGGCACGACGCCTGCAGGCCGTCGAGCGCGCCGGCGAGGTCGAGTCCGAGCGTGAGGTGCTCGGCGAACCAGTCGGGCGTGAGGCGCAGCCGATCGTCGCCGCGCGACATCCGCGACATGGCCAGCGCGCTGAAGAAGGCCCGCGAATGGTCGACCACGTGCATCACCGTGCGCGCGGCCTCGTGCGCGGCCTTCGCGCCCGGCGCCCCGGCGATCCGCAGCACCTGCTCGGCATCCCGCGCCAGGTCGTCGATGCGCAGGTTGCTGATGGCGCGCCCGAAGTACTGCGTGGCGACGTCCTCCAGCTGGTGCGCCTCGTCGACCACCAGGTGCGGACACGCCGGGATCACCTCGCCGTAGGCGTGTTCGCGCACGGCGGCGTCGGCGCAGAGCAGGTGGTGGTTCACGATCACCACGTCGCTCTCGACGGCGCGCTGACGCATGCGCGTCACGAAGCACTCGCTGTGCCGCGGACACTCGCTGCCGAGGCACGTCTCGGCGGTGGCCGACACCTCGTGCCACAGCGGCAGATCCTCGGGCAGCTCGGCGAGCTCCGCGCGATCGCCGGTGGCGGTGAGCGGCGCCCACGCTTCGATCACGGGCAGGAAGATGGCGTCGTCGGACGCCACGCGGCGCCCGCGCACGCCCTGCCGCGACCGGTATTCCTCGAAGCGGTGCAGGCAGAGGTAGTTGCCGCGCCCCTTCATGCAGGTGGCGGTGAACGGGATGCCGAGCGCCTCGCGCAGCGCCGGCACGTCCTTCTCGAAGATCTGCTCCTGCAGGTTCTTGGTGCCGGTCGAGACGAGCACGCGATGCCCGCTCAGCACCGCCGGCACCAGGTACGCCATCGTCTTGCCGGTGCCCGTGCCGGCCTCGGCCATCAGCACGCCGCCGTGCTCGAGCGCCAGCGCCACGCCCTCGGCCATGCGCCGCTGGCCGTCGCGCGGCTCGAAGCGGGGCAGGGCGCGGGCGAGCGGGCCGTCGTCGGCGAACGCGCCGGCTACCGCGTCGACGAGCCCGGCCTGCGGTACAGCGGGAACCTCTGACACAGCGCTTCCACTTCCGCCTTCACCGCGGCGAGCGATGCCGCGTCGTCGGGTGCGGCCAGCACGCGGCCGATGAGCGACGCCACCTGACGAGTTTCCGCGGCGCCCATGCCGCGCGTGGTCATCGCCGGCGTGCCGAGACGGATGCCGCTGGCCACCATCGGCGGGTTGGTGTCGAACGGGATGGCGTTCTTGTTGACGGTGATCGCGGCGCGGCCCAGCGCCGCCTCGGCGACCTTGCCGGTGATGCCCTTCGAGAAGACGTCGAGCAGCACGATGTGGTTGTCGGTGCCGCCGCTGACCACGCGGAAGCCGTCGGCCACCAGGCACTCGGCCAGGGTGCGCGCGTTCTCGACCACCTGTCGCTGATACGCCGCGAACTCCGGCGTGGCCGCCTGACGGAAGCACACCGCCTTGGCGGCGATGATGTGCATCAGCGGCCCGCCCTGCACGCCGGGGAACAGCGCGCGATCGATGTCCTTGGCCAGCGCCTGCCGGCACAGGATGAGGCCGCCGCGCGGGCCGCGCAGCGTCTTGTGGGTGGTGGTGGTGACGACGTCGGCGTGCGGCACCGGACTCGGGTGCAGGCCCGTCGCGACCAGGCCCGCGATGTGGGCCATGTCGACCATGAAGAGCGCACCGTTGTCTTTCGCGATGGCGCCCAGGCGCGCGAAGTCGATGGTGCGCGGATACGCGCTGGCGCCGGCGATGACGAGCTTCGGCTTGCGTTCGGCGGCGAGGCGCGCCACCTCGTCGTAGTCGATGCGTTCGTCCGCCTGCGACACCCCGTAGGGGACGATAGTGAAGTACTTGCCCGAGAAGTTCAGCGGGTGCCCATGCGTGAGATGGCCGCCGTGCGCCAGGTTCATGCCGAGGATGGTGTCGCCCGGCGCCAGCAGGGCCAGCAGCACGGCCATGTTGGCCTGCGCGCCCGAGTGCGGCTGCACGTTGGCGTGCTCGGCGGCGAACAGCGCCTTCGCGCGCGCGATCGCCAGCGACTCGGCGACGTCCACGAACTCGCAGCCACCGTAGTAGCGCTTGCCGGGATACCCCTCGGCGTATTTGTTCGTGAGCACCGAACCCGCGGCTTCGAGCACCGCCGTGCTGACGAAGTTCTCGGACGCGATGAGCTCGAGCCCCTCTTCCTGCCGTTCGCCTTCGTGGGCGACGGCGGCGGCGATCTCGGGATCGGCGTCGGCGAGGGACTGGTGGAAGAACGCGGGCACGGCGGGAGTGGACATAGGACGAACGCAGCCGAGACGCTTACGAGTCGTGTGAGTGGGCCTTCAGGTCGAGCGCGGCGATCTTCTCGACCCGCGCCGTGTGACGGCCGCCGGCGAACGGCGTGTCGAGGAAGGCGTCGACGATGCGCTCGGCCTCGTCGACCGCGGTGCGCCGAGCCCCGAGCGTGAGCACGTTCAGGTCGTTGTGTTCGCGCGCCAGCTTCGACGCCTCGACGTCGGTGATGACCGAGGCGCGGATGCCGGGCACCTTGTTGGCGGCGATGGCCATGCCGACGCCGCTGCCGCAGACCAGGATGCCGCGATCGGCCCGGCCGTGCGCCACGGCGTCAGCGACCTGCCCCGCGTAATCGGGATAGTCGACCGATGCCGCGCCGTGCGTCCCGACGTCGTGCACGGTCGCGCCGCGCCGCTCGAGGCGGCGCTTAAGCGCGTCCTTGAGATCGACTCCCGCGTGGTCGGCGCCGATCGCGATCACCATGAGGCGATTGTACATCCCGGCGCCGGAGCCCCGATCACCCGATCACCCGCCGATCACCAGATCGACTGATGTGGGTATCCAGATCGCCCGATCACCAGCTCACCCGATCACTGGATAACGAGTAATCTGGTGATCCGTGTCCACACCAGAGCTCGACGTCCACATCTCTCCGCGCGGCGAAACGCGGCTCCGCCACGGCCACCCGTGGATCTACCGCTCGGACGTCGCGGCCGAGGGGGCGGCGGGCGGCACGGTGGTGCGCGTGCTCGGGGCGCGCGATCGCGTGCTGGGGCATGCGTTCTTCAGCGATCAGTCTCAGATCGCGCTGCGCATGCTGACGCGCGACGATCGCCCGATCGACGAGGCGTTCTGGCGCGGCCGTATCGACGCGGCGGTGCGCTTCCGCGACACCCTGCACATCGAAGGCTCGGCGTTCCGGCTGATCCACGGCGAAGCCGATCTGCTGCCGTCGATCGTGGTGGACCGTTACGGCGACGTGCTCGTCGTGCAGACGCTGTCGCAGGGCTCCGACGCGCTGCTGCCGCTGCTGACGCGGCTGCTCGTGGAGCGCACCGGTGCGACCGGCGTGGTCGAGCGCAACGACCCGCGCGTGCGCCAGCTCGAGGGTCTCGAATCGCGCGTCGGTGTGATTCACGGCGAGGTGCCCGAGTACGTGCCCGTGCACGTCGGCGCCATCGAGTACGAAGTGGACGTGCGGGAAGGGCAGAAGACCGGCCTCTTCCTCGATCAGCGCGAGAACCACGCGGCGGCGGCCGGCTACGCCCGCGGACGGCTGCTCGACGCCTTCAGCTACCACGGCGGTTTCGCGCTGGCGATGGCGGCGGCGTGTTCCAGCGTGGAGGCGCTCGACGTCTCGGCCGATGCCGTCGGCTACATCGACGCCAACGCGCGCCGCAACCGGCTGCCGCACGTGCAGGCCCGCGAGGCCAACGCGTTCGACGAACTGCGGCGCCTCGAGAAGACCGGCGCCCGCTACGAGACCATCGTGCTCGACCCGCCGGCGTTCGCCAAACACAAGGGCGCGGTGCCGAAGGCGCTGGCCGGCTACAAGGACATCAACCTGCGGGCGCTGCGCCTGCTCGAGCCCGGCGGCGTGCTGGTCACGTGCACCTGCTCGCATCACGTCGACGAGGCCACGTTCGCCGAGGTCGTGCACGATGCCGCCCTCGACGCCGGGGCCACGGTGTCGATCGTGGAGCGCCGCACCCAGGGACGCGACCACCCGGTGCTGCTCGGCGTGCCCGAAACGCAGTATCTGAAGTGCCTGATCCTCCGGAAGCTGGCCTAGCTCTGCCGTTCATTGATGCGCTTTGACTGCGCGTTCAATGAAACCTTTCGATGATGTAAGGTTGCCCCTTCCGCGCTAGGATCCCCAGCACATCTGCAAAAGGAATTCGTTCCAGCACGCAGGCGTTTCCACGTCTCGGAGGATCGAACGATGGCTCACGGTCAGTTCCGCCGCCCGCTCGCGGGCGCCTTCGTGATGGCGGCCTTCGCGGCCGCTCCCGCGCTCGCCCAGACCCCGGCGGGCGCGCCCACGTTCACCAAGGACATCGCGCCGATCTTCCAGGCGAAGTGCGAGTCGTGCCACCGGCCCGACTCGATCGCGCCGATGTCGCTCGTGACCTACGAGCAGTCGCGGCCGTGGGCGCGGTCGATCCGCGATCGCGTGCAGACGCGGCAGATGCCGCCGTGGCACATCGACAAGACGCTCGGTATCCAGCACTTCGAGAACGATCGCTCGCTCTCCGATCAGGAGATCGACACCATCGTGAAGTGGGTGGCCGCCGGCGCGCCAAAGGGCAACCCCGCCGACATGCCGAAGCCGGTGCAGTGGCCGGCCAACGACGGCTGGAACTTCGAGAAGCTGTACGGCAAGCCGGACCTGATCATCACGTCGCCGAAGTACACGCAGAAGGCGAACGCGATGGACGCCTGGTACAAGCCCGTGGTGCCGACCGGCCTCACCGAGGAACGCTGGGTGCGCGCCATCGAGATCCGGCCCGGCACGGTGAACGGCCGCAAGATCACGCATCACGCGCTGGCGCGCCTGCAACAGGACGACGGCGACACCGGCGCCGCGGCCGCCGCCAACAACGACGGCGACGATCCGGGTCCGGGCCTGTTCATGGAATGGGCCGTCGGCAAGCAGGGCGAGATCATGCGCGAGAACTCCGGGAAGCTCATGAAGCCCGGCTCGAAGATCGTGTGGGACATCCACTATCACGCGGTCGGCGAGGACATCACCGATACCGTCGAACTCGGCATCTACTTCTACCCGAAGGGCGAAGAGCCGAAGTTCCGGCAGACGCTGGCGCTCTTCAGCGGCATCACCGGCGGCAACCGCTCGCTCGACATCGCGCCGAACTCGATGAGCGTCACGCAGAACTTCCACGTGATGAAGAAGGCCGGTCGCGTCGAGAACTTCCAGCCGCACATGCACCTGCGCGGCAAGGCGATGTCGATGGAAGCCATCCTGCCCACCGGCGAGATCCGCATGCTGAGCCAGGTGAGCGACTACAGTTTCAACTGGCACACCAACTACGTCTACGCCGACGACGCCGCGCCGCTGCTGCCGAAGGGCACCATCCTGCGCATCACCTCGTGGCACGACAACACCGCCGCCAACAAGAACAACCCCGATCCGAACCAGTGGGTCGGCTGGGGCGATCGCACGGTGGACGAGATGGCGCACGCGTGGGTGAACATCACCTACATGGACGACGCCGACTTCAAGGTCGAGGTCGACAAGCGCAAGGCGAAGCTCGCCGCCACCACGTCCGAGCGCCAGCAGCAGTAGAGGCGGCCGGCGTTCGTTGGGCATGAACCGCGGGGGTGCTGTCGAGAGGCGGCGCCCCCGCCGTGTTTCGGATGGAGCATTCCGGATGACTCGCGTGATCTCGTTCCGCACGATCGCCGCCGCGGCGGCGGTGGCCGCCGGCCTGGCCGCGTCGCTGCCGGCCCTCGAAGGACGGCAGTTGCCGTTGCCGGCGCTGAAGGACAGCGGCGAGGCGATCTATCCCGCATTCGAAGGCTGGTTCCAGAACGCCGACGGCAGCTACAGCCTGCTGCTCGGCTACTACAACCGCAATCAGAAGCAGACGATCGACATCCCGATCGGGCCGAACAACCGCGTCGAGCCGGGCGGCCCGGATCTCGGCCAGCCCACGCACTTCGCGCCGCGCCGCGGCTGGGGTGTGTTCGCGATCAGGGTGCCGAAGGACTTCGGCAGCGAGAAGCGCTACACGTGGACCGTGGTGGCCAACGGCAAGACGGCCTCGGTGCCGGTGGGCCTGATCAAGGACTACCAGATCGAGCCGTACAAGGATCAGGCCGAGGGCAACCTGCCCCCGGTGCTGAAGTTCTCGCCGACCGGCAAGGCGTTCACCGGACCGCCGCTCGAGATCGCGCAGCAGCTCACGGGCACCGTGGGGCAGCCCGTCACGCTCGACGTCATCACCACCGACGACGGGCACGTCGAAGCGGGCGAGTCACCGGCCGCCGGCGGTCGTCCGCGTCTCATCCAGTCCTGGCATCACCATCGCGGGCCGTCGGGTGGCGAGGTGAAGATTGCCGAGGCGCGGCCGAAGATCGGCGACGGCGGGCGGTCGAGCACCACGGCGACGTTCTCGCTCCCCGGCGAGTACGTCCTCAGGGCGCAGGCCAACGATCAATCGGGGGAAGGCGGCGGCGGCTTCCAGTGCTGCTGGACCAATGCCTACGTGAAGGTGACGGTGAAGTAGGGCCGCGACGGCGGCTCGTGTCGTGGCGGGAAAGTCGTGTCTCAGGCAGCCATCGCCTCGTCGGAACACCGGGTTTTCGTTTTTCCCGGAACGCGTTTCTCCAATGTGATGGATTGTGTTTGCTGGTCGATGCGATCGGGCGATGCGTGAGCGTCGTCCGGCGCATGGAAACCCCTGATTTTCAAGCATTTCCGGGGTTTTCACGGTTGACTCATTCGTCTGTCGTCTGTAGCCTATCCGGCGGCGCGAACCTCGCATGCCGGTCGTATCGCGCCGGAGTCCGGCACTTGTTCGCTTTGGAGGCTGAAAAAGCATGTCGAGTAGAACCAGGCTAGCGCTGATGTTCTGCCTGGCGGTCGTGGGGGCCGGTCTTTGGTCGTCGCCCGCTTACGCGCAGAGCGCCATCAGCGGTGTGGTGAAAGACGAATCCGGGGCAGTCATGCCCGGTGTGTCCGTGGAAGCGGCCAGCGATGTGCTGATCGAGAAGGTCCGCTCTGCGGTCACCGACGAGAACGGCGCGTATCGCATGGTCGATCTGCGTCCCGGCAAGTACCTCCTCACGTTCACGCTGCAGGGCTTCAACGTCATCAAGCGTGAAGTCGAACTGCCCGCGAACTTCGTCGCGACCATCAACACCCAGCTCACCGTCGGCACGCTGCAGGAATCGGTGACCGTGTCGGGTCAGTCGCCGCTGGTCGACGTGCAGAGCAACGTGAAGCAGCAGGTGCTCACGCGCGACGTGCTCGACGCGGTGCCCACCGCTCGCACCATCCAGGGCCTCGGCCAGCTGGTGCCTGGCGTCACGTTCGACCAGCCGGACGTGGGTGGCTCGCGCGCGATGCAGCAGACCTACTTCTTCGTCCGTGGCACCGGCTCGGCGCAGACGGTCGTGATGGTCGACGGTCTGATGACCAACGGCCTCATGGGCGACGGCGCGGTGAACGCGTACCACAACGAGGCGATGACGCAGGACGCCGTCTACATGACGTCGGGCGGCAACGCCGAGACGCAGACCGCTGGCGTGAACCTGAACCTCGTCCCCAAGGACGGCGGCAACCGCTTCTCGGGCGGCTTCAAGTTCGCCAAGAGCCCGTCGTCGTGGCAGGGCAACAACCTCACCGACGAGCTCAAGAAGTACAACGTGCGCTCGGTCGACCAGGTCTCGAACTTCCAGGAATGGAACGTCGAACTCGGCGGTCCGATCAAGAAGGACAAGCTGTGGTTCTTCGGCGCCTTCCGCAAGGCCAACTACGACAAGTTCATCCCCAACACGTTCGTGCTGCCCACGAACGTGCCGGCGCCGCAGGCGTTCGCGCAGTGCCTCGCGGGCACGGTCGCGTGCGACCCCGGTGAGTCGCCCGAGAAGATGAACAACCCGATCGTCCGCTTCACGTGGCAGATGTCGCAGCGCAACAAGTTCGCGATCTACATGGATCGCGCCCTGCGCCTGCGCGCCGCCGCGATGACCAACGCGACGGACCCGAAGACGGCGTCGGTCGTGTGGAACACGCCGACGTTCGCCACCGGTTCGGCCAAGTGGACCAGCACGCTCACCTCGACGCTGCTGCTCGAGACGGGCTTCTCGTTCAACCGCGAGCGCTACGACAACCTGTACCAGAAGGGCATCTTCGCCGAGCGCCTGACGCCCGAGTGGTACCGCAACGTCCGCAAGAACGACGTCAGCACCGGCTTCCTCTGGAACGCCTCGTCGGCGCAGCTGGGTAACTACCCGGACCGCTACACGGTGTCGACGGCGATCTCGCGCGTCACCGGCTCGCACAACGTGAAGGCCGGCTTCCTGTACGGCTGGGGCATCTACCGCCGGTACAACAACGCCAACGGCGACCTGTACCAGACCTATCGCGACGGCGTGCCGATTCAGGTCACCGTGCTGAACACCCCGCTCGAAGTGCAGGAGAACATGGACGGCCAGGTGGCCGCCTACCTGCAGGACTCGTGGCGCTTCCGTAACTTCACGGTGAACTACGGCGTCCGCTACGACCGCATCGCGCAGAGCATCGTGGGCCAGAAGGCCCAGCAGGGACGCTTCGCGAACGTGCCGGCCTACGGCGACTTCAAGGTGCCGACTTGGAACGACTTCTCGCCGCGCACGTCGGTCGTGTGGGACATCTTCGGCACGGGCAAGACCGCCGTCCGCGCCGGCCTGAACCGCTTCATGACCGCGCAGACCACCGGGTTCGCGCGCCTCTACGCGCCCACCGCGCTCACCACCCAGGTGCTGCCGTGGACCGACATCAACGGCGACGACATCGCCCAGGGCGAGCGTGGCTGCACGTATCTGACGGCCGGCTGCGAGATCAACTTCGCCAACCTGCCGGCCACGTTCGGCCTGCGCGCCCTGTCGACGCCCGACCCTGACATCCAGCGTCCGGGTCAGTACTCGATCAACCTCGGCGTCACCCAGGAAGTCATGGGCCGCCTGACGCTGACGGCGGAGTGGTACCAGAACCGCTTCACCGACATCACCGAGCGCAACAACGTCGCGCGCAACGCCGACAGCTACACCCCGGTGCAGATCGTCAGCCCGCTCGACGGCTCGGTCATCACCGCTTACGACGTGAAGGCGGCCTTCCGCAGCGCGGTGCAGAACGTCGACGCCAGCGACAAGGACATCAAGCGTCGCTACGATGGCTTCGAGCTGGGCTACAACGCGCGCCTGCCGCGCGGTGTGCGCATCTTCGGCGGCTTCAACCTCGAGAAGACGCTGGCCAACACCTGCAGCGCCGGCACCGACCCGAACTTCACGCTCTACTGCGACCAGTGGAAGAGCGGCATCCCGTGGTCGAAGCAGTTCAAGCTCGCCGGCACGGTGCCCATCAAGTGGGGCTTCACCGCCAGCGCGTCGCTGCAGAGCCTCATGGGCTACGTGATTGGCACCCGCGCCATTCCGTACGGCGTATTCACCTTCGGCACCGGCTTCGACCAGCCGAACGGCCAGGGCACCTTCTACCAGGTCACGCCCACCACGCGCTACGCGGCCAACTGCACCGGCCCGTGCCGTCCCGGTGAGCTCGTCATTCCGAACATGCAGTCGGCCGTCATCAACGTGCCGCTGCGCGCCCCGGAAACCGAGTTCATGCCGCGCTACAACCAGCTGGATCTGTCGCTGAGCAAGACGTTCCGCACCCGCGGCGTCCGCATCACGCCGAAGGTCGACATGTTCAACGCGATGAACAGCGACCGCTGGTCGTCGGTGACGACGGCGCAGTTCGGCACGGCGACCTATCTGCAGCCTGCCACCATCATGCAGGGCCGCCTGATCCGCATCGGCTTCGAGTCGAGCTGGTAAACATCGACGGGCTCACGGGGCACATGCCCCGACCCGGGCAAGACTGAGCAGGGGGCGAACCTCACGGTTCGCCCCCTTTTCTTTTCCCGCCACGAGGTCTTCCCTGACACCCGGAGCCGTGGAGCCGGGCGCTATACTCGACCCAGGTCCGTCGATGCCTCGCCGGTCGTCTTTCCGCGTCGTGCTCCTCGCCAGCCTGTGGGCGCTGGCCGTCGCGATGCCCTCCGCGGTCGCCGCACAGGTGACCGACCCGGCTGGGCGCCCGGTGGCGCCACTCGCCTCCACCGCGCCGGCGACGGTGCTGGTGTTCACCGCGGTCGACTGTCCCATCTCCGACCGCTACGCTCCGGAAGTGACGCGTCTCGCCGCGCGATACGCGGCCCGCGGCGTCCGCTTCTGGATCGTCTACGCGAACCGCGGCGAGAAGCCCGAGGCAGCGCGCGCGCATGCCGAGTCGTTCGGCTACGGTTTGCCGGTCGCCCTCGACACGCACGCCACGCTCGCCGATCGCGCGCATGCGGAGGTGACGCCGGAAGCGGCCGTGTTCGACGCGCAGGGGCGTCTGGCGTACCACGGACGCATCGACGATCGCTACGTCGACTTCGGCGTCGATCGCCAGACGCCGACGACGCACGAACTCGACGATGCCCTCGCGGCGCTGCTCGCCGGACGCGCCGTGACCACCGCGGCGATGCCGGCGGTGGGCTGCGCCATCGTGCGGCAGACGCCATGACCGCGCGCGTGCTCGCGCGGCTGCTGCCGGCGCTCGCGATCGCGTGCCTCGCGCCTGCTCTCGCGCAGGCGCAGGAGGCCGCGCCAGCCGTCACGTTCAATCAGCACATCGCGCCCGTGCTCCATCGCGCCTGCGCGCAGTGCCATCATGCCGGCGGCGCCGGGCCGTTCAGCCTGGTCACGTTCGCCGACGCGGCGAAGCGCGCGAGGCAGCTGGCCACCGTGACCGGCAGCGGCTTCATGCCGCCCTGGAAGGCCGATGGACACCCCGACGAGTTCGTGGCGCAACCGCGCCTCACCGCCGACGAGGTGGCGTTGTTCCGTCGCTGGGCCGAGTCGCCGGTGGAAGGACCTGGCGTCGCGCCCGCGCCGCCGACATGGGCCGAGGGCTGGTATCTCGGCACGCCCGATCTCATCGTCACGCTGCCGGCCGGCTTCACGCTGCCCGGCGAGAACAGCGACGCGTTCCGCATCTTCGCGGTGCCGCTGAAAGTCTCGGGCACGAAGTACGTGCGCGGCATCGAGTTCCATCCCGGCAACGCGCGCGTGGTGCACCACGCCAACATACGCATCGATCGCACGAACGGATCGCGCCGCCTCGACGACGCCGATCCGCTGCCCGGCTACGACGGGCTGATGGCGCGCAGCGCCGAGTATCCCGACGGCCACTTCCTCGGCTGGACGCCCGGCCAGATCGCGCCGCTGGTCGATCCCGATCTGGCGTGGCGCCTCGATCCGGGCACCGATCTCGTGGTGCAGCTGCACATGCAGCCGAGCGGCAAGCCCGAGCCGGTGCAGCCGGTGATCGGCTTCTACTTCGCGGACAAGCCGGCGACGCGCACGCCGTCGATCCTGCGGCTCGGCTCGCAGGGCATCGACATCCCGCCCGGCGACGGCGCCTACGTCGTGCAGGACCAGTACACGCTCCCCGTCGACGCCACGCTGCTCGCCGTGCAGCCGCACGCGCACTATCGCGCGAAAGACGTGCAGGGCACCGCGCGGTTCCCCGACGGCACGACGCGCTCGCTCATCCACATCGGGGCGTGGGACTTCCGCTGGCAGCACGTGTACCGCTACACGCGGCCCATCCGCCTGCCGAAGGGCACCACGCTGTCGATGCGCTACGTCTACGACAACTCGCCGGAGAACCCGCGCAACCCGCAGTCGCCGCCGGTGCGCGTGCGCTGGGGGCAGAAGTCGTTCGACGAGATGGGCGACCTGTGGTTCCAGCTCGCCACGGCGAACGACGCCGATCGCGCCACGCTCGTCGGCGAGGTGCAGCACAAGATGACCGCCGAGGATCTCATCGGCCTCGACACCATGCTGCTCTCGGCGCCCGACGACAGCGAGCTGCACGACGACGCCGGCGTGATCGCGCTGCTGCTGGGGCGCCCGGCCGTGGCGGTGGGGCATTTCAAGGTCAGCGCCACGAAGCGCCCGCTCGACGCCGCCGCGCATTACAACCTCGGCACCGCACTCACGCAGGCCGGCCTCTTCGACGACGCGGTCGCCGCCTACGAACAGGCGCTGAAGATCCGGCCGCGTTACGCACGGGCGCTCAGCAACCTCGCCGACACGCTGGTGGTGCTCGGCCGCCACGACGAGGCGATCACGCGCTACGAACAGGCCGTGCGCGCCGATCCGCTGATGCCCGAGGCGCACAACAATCTCGGCGCCGCCCTGTGGCGCAAAGGCGACCTGCTGCGCGCCGAGCGCGAGCTCAATGAGGCGCTGCGGCTGCGCCCGGGCTACGCCGAGGCCTATTTCAACCGCGGACACACCGCGGTGAAGGACGGCCGCCTCGTCGACGCCGCGGCCCACTTCCGCCTGGCCGCGTCGCTCAAGCCCGACTGGCTGGCGGCGCTCCAGACGGCGGCGTGGGTGTTCGCGACGGCGTCCGATACCGAGGCGCGCTCGCCAGGAGAGGCCGTGCCGCTGGCTGAGCGCGCGGCCCAGCTCACGGGTCGGCGCGACGCCCGCGCCCTCGACGTGCTCGCCGTGGCGTATGCCGCGGCTGGCCGCTTCGACGACGCCGTCGCCACCGAGCGCGAGGCGCAGCGACTGGCCACCGCCGACCCGGCGCTGGGACGCGAGATCGCGCGCCGCCTGGCCCAGTTCGAGCGCCGCGAGCCCTTCATCGACAGGCAGTGAGCCGCCCGGAGCCGGCGGCCGCCACGCGCAGACCGTGCAGACGCCCTTGCGCCGTCACGGCCGTGACGGCTACGCTCGCGGGATGCGACGCGTCCTTCCGCCCTTCCTGCTGCTCCTGATCGTCGTCTCGGCCCTGCAATCCCGCGTCTGGGGCCAGGCCCCCGGCATGCGGGGATATCCCGCCGAGAGCGTGGCCGCCGAGCGCGCCCTCGAGGAGAAGTTCCGGGCCATTCCCGATCCGGCCCGCATGCGCGAGCACATGCGGATCATGACCGCCGAGCCGCACGTCGCCGGCCGCAGCTCGAAGAAGGTCGCCGAGTACGCGCTGCAGCAGTTCAAGTCGTTCGGCCTCGACGCCTCGATCGAGGAATACGAAGCCTACATGCCCTGGCCGATGGAGCGCCGCCTGGAACTCGTGGCGCCGGTGGGCAAGTCGATGGTGATCCAGGAGCCGCCGGTGCCGGCGGATCCCGATTCCACCGACGCGGACCAGACGCCGACCTTCAACGCCTACTCGGGTGATGGCGACGTGACCGGCGAAGTGGTCTACGTGAACTACGGCGTGCCGGCCGACTACGAGCAGCTCGAGAAGCTCGGTGTCAGCGTGAAGGGCAAGATCGTGCTGTCGCGCTACGGCGGCAGCTGGCGCGGCATCAAGCCGAAGGTGGCCTACGAGCACGGCGCCATCGGCTGCCTCATCTTCTCGGACCCGAAGGACGACGGCTTCTACCAGGGCGACGTGTTCCCCGACGGTCCGTTCCGTCCCGAGTTCGGCGTGCAGCGCGGCAGCGTGATGGACATGCCGATCCACACCGGCGATCCGCTCACGCCCGGGTGGGGATCGACGCCCGGCTCGAAGAAGCTGCCGGTGGAGCAGGCGAAGACGATCCTGAGGATTCCGGTGATGCCGATCGCGTGGGGCGATGCGCTGCCGATCTTCCAGCAGATGCGCGGGCCGGTGGCGCCCGAGTCGTGGCGCGGCGGCATGCCGGTGACCTACCGCGTCGGTGGCGGTCCCGCCAAGGTGCACCTGCGCCTGCAGCACGAGTGGAAGTCGCGGCCGCTCTACAACGTGATCGCGAAGATCCCGGGTACTACGCGCGCCGACGAGTGGGTGATCTACGGCAACCATCACGACGCCTGGGTGAACGGCGCCGACGATCCGATCAGCGGCGCGGTGTCGCTGATGGAATCGGCGCGCGGTCTCGCCGAACTCGTGAAGGGCGGCTGGAAGCCGCAGCGCACCATCATCTTCGCGCTCTGGGACGGCGAGGAGTGGGGCCTGCTCGGCTCGACGGAGTGGGCCGAGGCGCATCGCGACGAGCTGAACGGCAAGGCCGCGGTCTACATCAACAGCGACGGCAACGGCAAAGGCTGGATGAGCGCCGGCGGCTCGCACGCGCTGCAGCAGTTCATCAGCGAGGTGGCGCGCGACGTGAACGATCCGCGCACCGGCAAGCCGGTGCTGGAGGTGGCGCGCCGCAAGGCCATCGACGGCCTGCCCGAGGCCGAGCGCGCCGAGGCCGAGAAGGACCCGAACATCCGCATCGCGCCGCTCGGATCGGGTTCGGATTTCACACCCTTCCTGCAGCACCTCACGCTGGCGTCGCTGAACCTCAGCTTCGGCGGCGAAGCGCCCGGCGGCGTCTACCACTCGGTCTACGACTCGTTCACGTGGTACACGAAGTTCTCCGACGGCGACTTCGTCTACGGCAAGGCGCTCGCCCAGGTGAGCGGCTCGGCGCTGATCCGCCTGTCGGAAGCGCCGGTGCTGCCATTCCGCTTCTCGGACCTCAGCGACACGCTGGGCCGCTACGCCGCCGAGTTGCAGAAGCTCGCGGCCGACAAGAAGGCCGCCATCGATTTCGCGCCGCTCACCGCCGCCCTCGCCTCGCTGTCGAAGTCGTCGCTGGCGTTCGAGAAGGCGCACGCCGTGGTGCCGGGCGCCAACGCGAAGGCGCTGCAGACCCAGGAAGAGGCGCTGAAGGTCGTGAACCAGCTGATCTTCTCGTCCGAGCGTCGCCTCGGCAACGAGCAGGGGCTGCCGCGCCGCGACTGGTTCCGCCACCAGATCTACGCGCCGGGCTTCTACACCGGCTACGGCGTGAAGACGATGCCGCAGATTCGCGAGGGCCTCGAGGAGGGGCAGCTCGACGAGGCACGGCAGGGCGTGACGAAGGTGGCCGCGGCGATCAGCGCGCTGGCGCAGCAGGTCGATCGCGCCACGGCGGGTCTGGCCCGCGTCAGCAAGTGACCACGACCCGGCGTCTCACGGCGCCAGGTGCGTCTGCAGCCACCGCACGGCGCACGTGACCAGATCGCGGGCGTCGAGCAGCGTGCTGTCGGCGTCGCCCACGAGGCCACGCGGCACCTCGTGGCTGGCGAGGTAGTCGCGGAGGATCAGCGCGAAGTAGTCCTCGCCGTGCCAGTCGACGATGCCGAGCGTGTCGTCGAGGCACTCCACCACGCGGATCTCCGGGCCGCTGGCGCCGAGGACGCGTCGATGGCGCCGCACGCGCCGCTTGTCGGGAACGTGCGCCAGGTACTCGGCGTAGTGGATCAACGTCACGGTGTTCTCGTCGGCGCCGAGCCGCAGCACCCGCCCGCCCTCGTCGACCAGCCGCTGCAGCGGCGACCCCGGTCCGTAGTAGTCGTCCCACGGCACGTCGCGCGTGAGCTCGTGCGCGAGGCGTCCGCGCGCGCCGAACCGACCCTCGGGATGGTTCGACACCGTGGTGCCCGGCGTCGTCCGGAACACTTCCGCGAGCACACCGATGTCGGTGGAGGCCGGCGTCGTCAGCGCATCGAAGGGCTCGGCGTCGCGCAGGAAATCTTCGCGCACGTCCTCGGGATGGTCGTTCACCCACGACCACTCGTCCTCGGCGCCGAGCGTCATCAGCAACGTGCCGTCGGGCCCCACCGCGCGATCGAGCGCGTGGACGAGGCCGGCGGCGCGACCCTCGACGTCGCCCACCGCACGCAGCGACGCGTGCACCATCAGCAGGTCGCCCGGCCGGACGCCGAGACGCGCCAAGTCATCGACCAGCTCGTCCGGACGCCGACCCGCCGCCATGGGTTCGATTCTGCCACCGCCCCGGCCCCGGCAGGCCCTTTGATATAGTCGATGCGGTTAGACCGCCAGGGGCATCCGCCTTCGCCACTCCGTTGCGCCTGCGGCGCGGAGGAGGGCTTCGGCGCGATTGAGAACGAACCCTTGGAACCTGATCCGGTTCAGACCGGCGTAGGGAGAGCGGACGATGAGCACGCCTGAGAACACGGCGCCCGGCGATTACGCCGGTGCGTTCCCCAACAGCTTTCGCGTTTACGACGAGTCGTCGCTGGCGACGCCGCAGGGCCCGGTGGCCATCCGCGTGCCGATGCGCGAGGTGCGGCTGACAGGCAACGAGCCGGCCGTGCGTCTCTACGACACGAGCGGCCCGCGGGTGGACGACGTGCGGCAGGGCCTGCCGAAGCTGCGCGCGCCGTGGATCGCCGCCCGCAAGGGCCATGCCTCGCCCACACAGCTGCACTACGCGCGCAAGGGCGAGATCACGGCGGAGATGGCCTACATCGCCGCGCGCGAAGGCCTGCCGGCCGAGTTCGTGCGCGATGAAGTGGCGCGCGGCCGCGCCATCATCCCGGCCAACATCAACCACCCCGAGCTCGAGCCGATGATCATCGGCCGGCACTTCCTGGTGAAGATCAACGCGAACATCGGCAACTCCGCGGTGTCGTCGTCGATCGAAGAGGAAGTGGAGAAGCTGCGGTGGGCGACGCTGTGGGGCGCCGATACCGTGATGGATCTGTCCACCGGCAAGCAGATCCACGAGACGCGCGAGTGGATCCTGCGCAACTCGCCGGTGCCGATCGGCACCGTGCCGATCTACCAGGCGCTCGAGAAAGTGGGCGGCCGCCCCGAAGAGCTCACGTGGGAGGTCTACCGCGACACGCTCATCGAACAGGCCGAGCAGGGCGTGGACTACTTCACGGTGCACGCCGGCGTGCTGCTGCGCTACATCCCGCTCACGGCCAACCGCATGACCGGCATCGTGTCGCGCGGCGGCTCGATCATGGCCAAGTGGTGCCTGGCGCATCACCAGGAGAGCTTCCTCTACACGCGCTTCCGCGAGATCTGCGAGATCATGCAGGCCTACGACGTGAGCTTCTCGCTCGGCGACGGCCTGCGTCCGGGCTCGATTGCGGACGCCAACGACGAGGCGCAGTTCGCCGAGTTGCAGACCCAGGGCGAGCTGACGAAGATCGCCTGGGAGTACGACGTGCAGGTGATGAACGAGGGCCCGGGCCACGTCCCCATGCATCTCATCAAGGAGAACATGGAGAAGCAGCTCGAGTGGTGCGCCGAGGCGCCGTTCTACACGCTCGGTCCGCTCACGACGGACGTGGCGCCCGGCTACGACCACATCACGTCGGCGATTGGTGCGGCGATGATCGGCTGGTACGGCACGGCGATGCTCTGCTACGTGACGCCGAAGGAGCACCTCGGCCTGCCGAACAAGGACGACGTGAAGGCGGGCGTGATCGCCTACAAGATCGCGGCGCACGCCGCCGATCTCGCCAAGGGCCACCCCCGCGCCCGTGTGTGGGACGACGCGCTCAGCAAGGCCCGCTTCGAGTTCCGCTGGGAGGATCAGTTCAACCTGGCGATGGACCCGGTGACGGCGCGCGCCTACCACGACGCGACGCTGCCGGCCCAGGGCGCGAAGGTGGCGCACTTCTGCTCGATGTGCGGCCCGAAGTTCTGCAGCATGGAGATCACGCAGCAGCTGCGCCGCGAGGCCGCGCAGGGCATGGCCGACAAGAGCCAGGAGTTCCGCAAGCTCGGGGAGATCTACGTCGAGTCGGCGACCAGGCGCTGATTGCCGCGTCTCTGAACGGCCATCCCGCTGGGGACGTGCCGGCGCGTTCCCGCCTCCGCAGACCGTCAGCCGGCTTGCGGGGGCGAGTGTCGGCGGCAGCGCGGGGCCCCACTTCGTCACCCCACGCGGACTTCGGCGCCTCCTCGCCGTCTGACGTCTCACGCGTGCGCGGTCTGCTCCGGAGGGCCCGCACCAGCACATCCCCAGCGGGCTGGCCGCCCAGGCTCGATGCGGCACACGTCGCCGACCCGACGGGAGCAGCGGGCTCGGGCGGAGCGCCCGATGCGCTCATCGTCTGGATATACTGTGCGCATCGTGCCGGCGCGTCACCGGCCCAGGAGGAGAGTCGTGAAGGTCGCTCGTGTCGTGGCTGGGATGTTGATGTTCGTGTCGCCCGCGTTCGCGCAGGAGGTGCCACCGCCGGCGGCGCAGATCGCCGGGGCCGTGCTGGCCGCGCCGGACGACAAGCGGGCCGGGGCGAAGGTGCTGGGGTGGGATGGCGGCGCGAAGATGGTGACGCTGCGCGAGGGCACGAACGAGTTGATCTGCCTCGCCGACAACCCGAAGATCGACGGCTTCAACGTCGCCTGCTACCACAAGGACCTCGACGCCTTCATGGCGCGCGGCCGCGAGCTGACCGCGCAGGGCATCACCGACGACAAGGTGCGCGACACCACGCGCTTCAAGGAGATTGACGACAAGAAGCTGTCGATCCCGAAGGACGGCTTCCTCACCGTGCTCACCGGCAAGTCGTTCGATGCCGCCACCGGCCAGGTGACGGAGTCGTACACGCGGTGGGTGGTCTACGTGCCCTACGCGACGGCGGCTACCACCGGACTGCCGACGAAGCCGGCGCCCGGTGTGCCGTGGCTGATGGACCCCGGTACCGCCGGCGCGCACATCATGATCAGCCCGCCGCGCCCGCAGGCGCCGAAGTAGACGACGCTATTTCACCGTGCCCGCCGGCGGCGGCACGATCTGGATCAGCGTGGGGAAGCGCTCGGGCTGGGCGCCCGCCTTCGGGTTGGGATAGCCGGCGGAGCCGCTGAACGTGTAGTCCTTGATCGTGACGGTCGGCGGGAACGCCATCGTCTCCTCGCGGAACTTCGCGATCTCGAAGACGTGCGTCGGCGGCACCTCGAACACGAGGTTGCCTTTGTCCTTCGTGACGTTCTTGTAGTACGTCACCATCTCGCCGAAGGGCACCGTGCTGCCGAAGATGTAGTACTTCTGGCCGCGCCCGGCGTCGTACGACCGCAGGAACACCGCCGAGGGATACACCGGCACGCCCCACAGTTCCTGCTCGCTCGGGCGGCCGTCGCCGGCGGCCTGTGGCGCCGGAGCCGCCGGGGCTGCCGGCGCCGCGGCGCCCGGACGCGGCGCGGGCGCCGGTTGCGCGGTGCGCGGCGGCTGTGCCGCCTGTGCGGCAATGGCGATCGTGCCGCCCACGATCGCCGCAACGGCTCCGGCCCATCCACCCATCACGCGGCGCATCCCCGTATTATAGAGCCCGCTCGCGCCCTGTTCCCCGTTACGTATTCCCTGTTCCCCGACATGTCCTCACTCTCCGACTTCGTCCTCGCCCACGACGCCTGGCTCCACGAGACCATCGACGCGCTGGTGTCGATCGAGTCGCCCACCGACGACAAGGCCGCGGTGGATCGGGCCGGCGCCGAGTTCCGCCGCCGCGCCGCCGCGATCGGCATGCGGGTCACGGTCGAGCCACGCACCGAGGCCGGCGACCACAGCGTGGCCGAGATCGGCGAGGGCGGACGCCGCATCCTGATCGTCGGGCACGTCGACACCGTGTGGCCGCACGGTCAGATCGCGCGCATGCCGCTGGTGCGCCGTGACGGCAAGCTGTGGGGGCCGGGCACGCTCGACATGAAGGTCGGCGTGTCGATGGGCCTGCTGGCCACACGCGCCGTGTTCGAGACGATGCGCCCCGCAGAGGGACGCGTGGCGATGCTCGTCACGTCGGACGAGGAAACGGGCAGCGACACCTCGCGCGACGTCATCGAGCGCGAGGCGCTGGCCAGTGACGCCGTGCTCGTGCTGGAACCGGCGCTCGCCGGCGGGCCGCTGAAGACGAGCCGCAAGGGCATCGGTCAGTACGTGATCACCGCTACCGGCGTCTCCGCCCACGCGGGTGTCGACCCGGCCAAGGGGATCAGCGCCGTGCGCGAGCTGGCGCGGCAGATCCTGGCCATCGAGGCGCTGCACGACCTCGAACGGGGTGTGTCGGTGAACGCCGGCGTCATCAGCGGCGGCACGCGTCCGAACGTCGTGCCCGAAGAAGCGCGGGCGATCGTCGACGTGCGCGCGCCCTCCGCCGCCGATGCCGCGCGCGTCGACGCCGCGTTCCGCGCGCTCACCCCGATCCTGCCGGGCGCGAAGCTCGCGGTCACGGGCGGCTTCGAGCGCCCGCCGATGGAGCGATCCGAAGGCGTCGTCGCGCTGTACCGCCACGCGGAGGCGGTGGCGGCCGAGCTCGGCCAGACGATCGCGGAGGGTGGCACCGGCGGTGGATCCGACGGCAACCTCACGGCCGCGCTCGGCGTGCCGACCCTCGACGGACTGGGTGAGGTGGGCGACGGCGCGCACGCGCTGCATGAGCACGTCGAGCTGGACTGTCTCATGCCTCGCACGACGTTGCTGGCCGGCCTGATCGCGCGCCTGCTGTCGCCGGCGGGAGTGCTGCCGCCGCGGCGCACCACGCGCTAGCGCTTCACGAAGCGCAGCGGCGCCTGACGCGGTGGGCGAGCGACCTCGGGCGCCGGCGCGTCCGCCGGCTCGGGACGCCCGGGCACGCCGTAGCGCGCCTTCATCAGGCTCACGATGCGGCCCACTTCGCCCTTGTACTCGGTCGGCGCGTATTTCTTCGTGTAGAGCCGCGCGTATCCGTCGACCAGGTGCGGGTACTCGCGCGCCAGCACCTGCAGGAAGTGACTGCGCACGCCCGCTTCGAGGTGCAGCACCATGGCGCCCACCGACCGCGCGCCGTGATCCGCGCACGCCTTCACCGTGGCCTCGATGATCGATGGCTTCGTCGTGATGCCGGGCACCAGCGGCGCCATGAGCACGCCGCAGTGGATGCCGGCGTCGGTGAGGGCGCGCACCGCGCGCAGGCGCTGCAGTGGCGGGGCGGTGCCGGGTTCGAGTCGCCGCCAGGCGTCGTCGTCGACTGACGGCACGCTGAGGTACACGCTGATCTTCGTGCGCGCCGACAGATCCTTCAGCACGTCGATGTCACGCACCACCATCGGGCCCTTGGTGACGATGCCGAGCGGTGTCGGCCAGGCGCGGAACGCCTCGAGGCACTTCCGCGTGAGTTGATACGTGCCCTCGATGGGCTGATACGGATCGGTGGCCGTGCCCACCGCCACCTGCTCGGTGGGGCGCGACGGGCCCGACAGCTCGCGCCGCAACACCTCGGCGATGTTCGCCTTCACGAAGATCACCGACGCGAAGTCGTCGCCGGCGCCGAGCTCGAGATGCGGCTGGTACTTGCGCGCGAAGCAGTAGTGGCAGCCATGCGTGCACCCTCGATAGGGGTTCAGCGTCCAGGTGAAGAACGGCATGCCGTGCGCGCGATTCAGCGCCGAGCGGCAGCGAATCTCCTGATACGTGGCGTCGTCGGCACGCTGCACCGCGTCGGGCAGCGCCTCGAGTCCGCCGGCCTTCACCAGGCGGGCGATGTCACGCGTGGTGGGCGCCTCAGGCGGCGCGTCGAAGAGTCCGGGGAACGGCGTCTCCGCCATGACCCGGCATTATTTCGCTTTTTGTTCGCCCACTGTCAAGCTGGGCGGTGAAAGCCGGTCAGGCCGTCTCGCGCGCCGACTCCTCGCGCCAGTACTGGACGAGATCCGCCAGCGTGGTGTCGAACGGGATCGCTGGCGCCCAGCCCGTATCCGCCTTGAGGCGCGACGGATCGCCGAGCACCAGCGGCGTGTCGGCCGGGCGCATCCGCGCCGGATCCTGTTCCACCGTGACCGGGACGCGGATGTGTGCCCGCAGGCCATCGAGCACCGCCTGCATCGACACCGCCGTGCCCGCGCACACGTTGTAGCACCCGCCCGGCCGGCCGTGTGTCATCAGCGCGTGATACGCGCGCACCGTGTCGCGCACGTCGGACAGATCGCGCTGCGCCTCGAGGTTGCCGACCTTCATCACCGGCGGCATGAGGCCCGCTTCGATGCGCGCGAGCTGTCGCGCGAATGCCGGCGCCACGAACGCCGGTGTCTGTCGCGGGCCCGTGTGGTTGAACGAGCGCGACACCACCACCGGGATGCCGTGCTCGCGCCAGGCGCGCAACGCGGCCAGTTCCTGCGCCAGCTTGCTCGTGCCGTACGGCGTGTTCGGCGCCAGTGGGTCGTCTTCCGTGAGCGCCGCGTTCGATGGCTTGTAAATCGTCGCCGATCCGGTGATGAGCACGCGGCTCGTGCGGCCCTGCGCGCGCATCGCGTCGAACAGATTCAAGGTGGCGACGACGTTGCCCTCGAACGTCTCGTGCGCCTTCGCCCACGAGTCGCCCACGTGCGGCATGCCGGCGAGGTGATAGATGGCCGAAGGTGCCGCGGCGTCGAGCGCGGCGGCGACCACTGGCGCGTCGAGCAGCTCGACGGCGCGCCAGGTGACCCCGGGGATGGCGTGCGTGGCCTCGCCGGGACGATGCCAGCCCACGACGGGACCGAGCGGCGCCAGCAGTTCCAGCAGGTGGCGCCCCGCGAAGCCGGCGGCGCCGGTGACCAGCACGGGCGCCGTCATCGTCCCGCTCCGCCGCCGCCGAAATTCCCGAAGAAGTTCGAGAAGGTACCGACGCCGGCCAACGTGAAGCCGAAGTTGAAACGCCGGTCCTTGGGCAGCACCGACGAGGCGCCGCCGAAGCTGCCGAAGTTGTATTCCTGGTACTCCACGACGAACCCGCAGCACTGGGCGTTGTACGCGGCGACCATGCTCTGACGGACGACGGTGTCGCGCTTGATGTCCCACGCCACCGAGTAGGACCCGGTGATCTTCCCCTCGAACAGGTTCAGCCGCGAGTTGCCGTTCAGGACGTTGGTGGGAAACGAGGCCGACAGCGACCGGCTCCAGGCCACGTTCACCGTGGCCGCCGGCGTGACGTAGTCGGCGCCCGACGACACCGTGAGCAGCTTCTGCGTGGGCCAGTCGTACTCGAGCCGCATGTTGCCGCCGGCGTGTTGCGCCGGCTGCGACCGCACCACGAACGCCACCGGAGAGTAGTTGCTGGCCTTGCGCGCGCTGCCGGTGCCGGCATAGCTGCCGCTGTAGGTCGGGTCGAACGAGCTGGCTTGGCGGTTGGAGTAGTAGCTCTGCGTGACGCTGGCCGTGAGCAGCTCGCGCGGCGCGCTGGCCGGCGCCGGACGCGCGTCGGGCGAGGCCGACACCTTCGCCGCCTTGCGCACCAGCACGCGGTTGGTGAGGCCGTAGGTCATGCGCGTGGTGTCGCCGATCACGCGGTCGTACGAGCTGCCGATGAGGCGCACGCGGTTGGCGCCGGGAATGGCGGTGGTGCGCTGCACCGAGAAGGCCGGCTCGATGACGTGCTTCAGGCGGTCGGCGAGGAAGTTGTTCGGCGTGTAGACGCGGCTGAACGACGGCCCGGTGAAATCGGCGCGCATCTCGGCGTAGCGGCGCAGATACGGCACGTCGACGTTGTTGTTGTTCGCGTCGACGCTCTCGCTGAACCGGGTCACCCGGTACGAGACGTTCATCGTCGCGGTCAGGAACGGCCAGTTGGTGAGCGGCGCGCGCAGCGTCGGCGTGAAATCCATCTTCGACAGGCCGGTGTCGTTCTCGGTGTCGCCGTCCTTGGCGATGTAGAGCTGGCGCGAGGCCTCGGACTGCATCGCGAAGAACACCGGCAGGCGTCCCAGTTTGCGGCTCGATACCGAGGCCGTCAGGCTGGGCAGGTTGCCGCTGACGATCGACTGTGTGTCGTTGAAGAACTGCTCGGTGCGGGTGGCGCCGAGGCTGGCGTTCACGAACTGCCACGACCCCGACACATTGCCGGTGATCGTGCTGAGGCCCTGCGTGGCGCTGTAGAGATCGCGGCTGTAGAGCTGATTCAGCTGCAGCCGCGACGAGTAGTCGATGCGGGCGCGGCCGGTCAGGCGGAAGGGCAGCGTCTGGTTCATCGAGCCGTTCATCAGGAAGCTCTGGGCCTCGGGAATGCTGGCGCCGTTCACCGTGGCCGCCTTCTGGTTCAGGCGATATGCCTTCAAGTTGCCGCTCGACGCGCCGCCGCGCACCCACCGGTACTCGCTGCCGTAGCCCCAGCCGGTCTGGGTGAACCAGTCGTGCATCACGGTCAGGTCCTGGCTGCGGTTGATGGCCCAGAAGAAGGCGTTGCTGATCGACTGGCCCTGGTAGGTGGAGCGGCCATAGGTGGGCAGGAGGAAGCCGGTGGAACGGCCGTCGTCCTGAATCGGGTAGTAGAGGATCGGCAGATAGAAGATCGGGACGTCCTTCACCCGCACGACCGCGTTCCTCAGGATCGCGTAGTCACCGACGTTGATCGAGAAGGCCCCCGACACGATCTCCCAGCGCGGCGTCGGCTGCACGCAGGTGGTGAAGCCGCCCTTCGTGATCTTGTAGCGATCCTCGCCGGTCTTCTCGACCATGTCGCCGTAGAAGTAGACGTCGGGCTCGAGCGACCCGAACATGCTCTTCTGCGCGCGCTGTCCGATCGCCGCCATCCCGGACGCGCCGTAGAACGTGCCGGTGCCCTGGCGGGTGTTGAACACGACCCGCTCGGCGGCGATGCGCGCCTGCGGCGTCTCGTACAGCACGTGCCCGCTGGCCTCGAGGCGGTTGGTGTCGAGAAAGACGTCGACGACGTCGGCGTAGAACTTCTGGCCCTTGACGTCCTCGTTCTCCAGCTCGACCTGACCGGTGAAGCGGAAGTGATTGGCGTCGAGTTGCTCGATGCGGAACTGCTTGTGGTTGTAGCCGGGCACCTGCGCGGCGGCCAGAGCCGGCAGCGCGCAGCAGGCGAGCACGATCAGGGTGCGCAGGCGGAATGGCATGCGGCGGACGATCGGCGAGGGCACCACGAAGTATCTCACGCGGTCCGGAAGCCCTGGTCGACCAGCCGGGCCCGCAGCGGGCCGACCAGATAGATCGATCCGGCCAGCAGCACCGGTCGAGCTTGATGCAGCGCCTGGTCGACCGCGGCGCGGGCGTCCGGCTCCGCGGACACCGCCACGCCGGAAGTGGCGAGACGGCGGATCTCGCCGGCCAGCGCCTCGGCGCGCGCGGCCCGCGGCGTGTCGGCCTGCGTGGCGATCACGGCGGCGGCGTGCGGCAGCAGCGGCGCCAGCACGTTGGCGACGTCCTTGTCGGCCATCACCGACGTGACGAGCGTGACAGGCGGCACCGCGGCCATCGCGAGATACGACGCCAGCCCGCGGGCGCCGGCCGGGTTGTGCGCGGCATCGACCAGCACCCGAGCGTCGCCGCGCACCAGCCACTCGAGGCGGGCGGGCCAGCGCGCGTCGGCGAGGCCGGTCTCGACGGCGGCGCGCGGGATCGCCCGGCCGCTTCGCGTCGCGAAGGTCTCCAGCAGGCGCACGGCCACGACGGCGTTGCCGGCCTGATGCGTGCCGGCCAGGGCCAGGCGCATGGGACCGTAGTCGCCGGCCGGCGTGCGCAGCGACAGGCGCGCGTGTCCGTCCACCAGTGGCGCGTCGACGTGGACCTCGTCGGCCGCGCGGATCACGAGCGCGCCGGCGTCGTGGCCATCGCGCGCGATCGCGTCCCACGCCTCGGCGGGCACGTCGCCCACCACCAGCGGCACGCCGGCCTTGGCGATGCCGGCCTTCTCGTGCGCGATGGCGGCCAGCGTCGAGCCGAGGTGGCGTTCGTGATCGAAGTCGATCGAGACGATCGCGCCGGCCACCGGCGTCACGACATTGGTGGCGTCGTAGCGTCCGCCCAGTCCCACCTCCACCACCGCGACGTCCACGGCGGCCTCGGCGAACACGACGAAGGCGGCGGCCGTCGACACTTCGAAGAAGGTGGGCGAGTGGGGCAGCGTGCCGTCGGCGAGCAGTCGATCCACGGCCGCGAACACCGTGGTCAGCGCGGCCTCGAAGCGCGCCGGATCGACATCGACGCCGTCGATCGCCACCCGTTCCTCGAGGCGATACAGGTGCGGCGACGTGTAGCGTCCCGTGCGCAGGCCGGCGGCGCGCAGGGCGCGTTCGGTCATCGCGCTCACCGAGCCCTTGCCGTTGGTGCCGGCGATGTGCAGCGACGGCCAGCGATGGTGCGGGTGGCCGAGCGCCGCCAGCAGCGCCCGCATGGCGTCGAGCCCCAGCTTGATGCCGAACTGCTCGAGAGCGAAGAGCCGTGCGGTGGGCGTCACGGGCGCGGGACTAGCGCGCCGCCGCGGCCGACGGGCCCATGAAGCGCAGCAGGCGCGCCAGCGTCGCCTTCATCTCGCGGCGGTCGACCACCAGGTCGAGCATGCCGCGTTCGAGCAGGAACTCGCTGCGCTGGAAGCCGGCCGGCAGCTTCTGCCGGATCGTCTGCTCGATGATGCGCGGGCCGGCGAAGCCGATGAGCGCCTTCGGCTCGGCCACGATGAAGTCGCCGAGCATGGCGAAGCTGGCGGTGACGCCGCCGGTGGTCGGGTCGGTGAGCACCGAGATGAAGGGCAGCTGCGCCCGATCGAGGCGGGCCAGCCCGGCCGACACCTTCGCCATCTGCATCAGCGACAGCGCGCCTTCCATCATGCGGGCGCCGCCCGAGCACGAGACGATGATGAGGCCGCAGCGCCGCTCGATCGCGTGTTCGATGGCGCGCACGAGCTTCTCGCCCATCACCACGCCCATGCTGCCGCCGATGAAGCCGTACTCCATCGCCGCCACGACCACGGGCAGGCCGTCGATCGTGCCGGCGCCGACGACGATGGCGTCGCGCAGGCCGGTGGACTTCTGGCCGGCGGCCAGGCGCGAGCCGTAGGGCTTGGTGTCGGTGAACTTCAGCGGGTCGTTCGACTGCAGGCCGGCGTCGTGTTCCACCCAGCGCTCGTCGTCGAACAGCACCTTGAGGCGTTCGTTGGCGGTGAGGCGGAAGTGGTGCGAGCACTTCGGGCAGACGCTGAGCGACTCGACCAGATCCTTGGTGTAGATCGTCGAGTCGCAGTCGGGACACTTGACCCAGAGCCCTTCCGGCACCCGGCTGGGGGCCGTGGACGCCGCAATCGGCTTCCGGGCCTTCTTGAACCACGCCATACGAAGATTCAGTCTATCAGCCCGGCGGGCGAGGCGGGCCGGAATGGCCCGGGACGCCGGCTAGCGGCGCGTGCGCGGCACGTAGTAGCGCGTGCCGTGGGTGAGGCTCTGGATCTGCCGCACCAGGTCGTCGAGGGCGGCGTCGTCGTGCTCGGGATCGAACTGCGAGGTCTCGACCACCAGCAGCGGCGTCGACGTGTAGTGGAAGAAGTAGTGCTGGTAGGCCTCGTTCAGCTCGCGCAGGTACTCGGCATCCGGCCGCGGCGTGTCGTCTTCGGTCTCGTGCGACCGGGCGGCGGCGCGGGCCAGCAGCACATCGGTCGGCGTCTGCAGGTAGACCACGAGATCGGGCGGCGTGATGTCGCGCGCCAGCAGATCGAACAGCCGCTGGTAGATGAACAGCTCGTTGTCGTCGAGGTTCAGGAACGCGAAGATCTTGTCCTTGTCGAAGACGTAGTCGACCACCGTCGTCTGCTGGAACAGGTCGGCCTGGCGCAGCGACGACAGCTGACGATGACGGTTCAGCAGGAAGAAGAGCTGGGCCTGGAGTGCCGCCCCTGGCCTGTTGGTGTAGAAGTCGGCGAGGAACGGGTTGTCGGCCCGCTCGAGCACCGCGGTGCCTTCGAGCCTGGCGGCCAGTCGTTCGGCCAGCCGCGTCTTGCCGGAGCCGATCGGACCGTCGATGGCGAGATGCCGGTAGGCCACTGTCGGCGCCGAGTATAGCAGCCCGTTCCGGCGCGGGTCCCCGGCCGGCCTGCATGGTATGGTGATGGGCGTTTCCAGGAGACACGCCACCCGTGAAAATCGATCGCCTCGACGTCCGGCTGCTGAAGCTGCCTCTGGCCCACTTCTTCGAAACCAGCTTCGGCCGGGTCTACGACCGGACGTTCCTGCTGATCCGCCTCGAAGGCGACGGCCAGGTGGGCTGGGGTGAGGCGGTCGCGGAAGCGAATCCGTACTACAGCTCCGAGACCACCGAGACGGCGTGGCACATCATCACCGAGTTCCTCGCCCAGCGGGTCGTCGGCAAGACCTTCGAGCACCCGCGCGAGGTGTTCCCGGCGATGAAGCGCGTGCGCGGGCACAACATGGCCAAGGCCGGCGTGGAGATGGCGGCCTGGGATCTCTACGCGCGCCTGCAGGGCAAGCCGCTGTCGGCGGTGCTCGGCGGCACGCGCGATCGCATCGCCTCGGGCGTGTCGATCGGCATCCAGGACTCGCTCGATCAGCTCGTCGCCAAGGTCGAGAAGGAGTTGGCCGCCGGCTACAAGCGCATCAAGATCAAGATCAAGCGCGGCTGGGACATCAACGCCGTCGAGGCGGTGCGCGCGAAGTTCCCCGACATCCTGCTGATGGTCGACGCCAACGCCGCCTACTCGGCCGGCGACGGCGCCCATCTGGCGAAGCTCGACGCCTACAAGCTGATGATGATCGAGCAGCCGCTCGAGTACGACGACGTGATGGATCACGTGCAGCTGCAGAGGGAGATCGCCACGCCGATCTGCCTCGACGAGTCGATCCACACGGTGCGCATCGCCCGCGACGCCATCGAGGCGAAGGCGTGCCGGATCATCAACGTCAAGCCGGGCCGCGTCGGCGGGCATGCCGAGTCGATCGCGCTGCACGACCTGTGTCAGGCCCACGGCATCCCGGTGTGGCACGGCGGCATGCTCGAATCGGGCATCGGCCGCGCCCACAACATCCATCTGGCGAGCCTGCCGAACTTCACGCTGCCGGGCGACATCGCCGCCAGCAAGCGCTACTACGTGCCCGACCTGATCGAGCCCGGCATCGAGGTGTCGCCCGACGGCACCATCCCGGTGCCCACCGGCCCCGGCATCGGCGTCAACATCGTCGAGGAGCGCGTGCACGCCGCAACCCAGCGGCACATCTCGCTCGACGCCTCCACCGTCAAGGCGTACTAGGGCGTTCAGCATGCGGACAGCGGTTCCGGACGTCGCCTCATCCGCGCCTTCCGCGGGCCGCGTGTCCGCGCGCCTCGCGGGCCTGGCGTGGCTCATGACGGCCGCGCTCACCATCGGCTGCGCCACCGCGCCGCCGCCGGTCGCCGCGCCACCGCCGCCCGCCACCTACGCGCAGAAGATGGCGGCGATCCTCCAGCTCGAGGATCGCCGCACGCTCACCGACACGATCATCACGCCGCCGTCGATCAACACGATGGCGGCGCTGCTCGCCGACAGCGAGGGCCGCGTGCGCCGCCGCGCCGCGCTCGCCGCCGGACGCGTCGGCCTCGCCGAGGCCATCGCGCCGCTGAGCGGTCTGGTCGCCAACGACGCCGAGCCGGAAGTGCGCGCCATGGCCGCCTTCGCGCTCGGCCTCATCGGCGACGCGGCCGCCGCGCCGGCGCTGATGCCGGCGCTCGGCGATCCCGACGCGCGCGTGCAGGGACGCGCCGCCGAAGCGCTTGGTCTCATCGGCCACAAGCCGGCCTCGGGATCGATCGCCGGCATGGCGGCGGCGCACGTGAAGGCCGGCGTGCTCGCCGGGCTGGCGTCCGACGACGAGACCACGCCGGCGGCCTCGGCGGCGATCGACGCCGTGCGGCTCGGCGTCTACGCGCTGGTGCGGCTCGACGCCTTCGACGATCTGCGCGCCGTGATGATTGGCGCCGACGGCCAGGCAGTGAGCGACTGGTGGCCGTTCGCGTTCGCGATGCAGCGGCTGGCGCGTCCCGCGGCGCTGCCGACACTGCGCACCTGGCTCACGAAGGGCGGCGCGACCACGCGTGCCTTCGCGGTCCACGGCCTCGCCACGCTGAAGGACGCCGACTCGCGCGGCGTCTTCGAGCGCCTGGCGGCGGATGCCGCGCAGCCCCTCGGCGTGCGCGTGCAGGCCGTGCGGGCGCTGGCGCTGATCGGCGATCGGCGTTCGGTCGCGGCCCTGACGCCCCTGGTCCTGTCGGGCGCGCCGAACGTGATCCGCCTCGAAGCCACGGCCGCGCTCGGGGCCGTCGCCGATCCCGCGGGTGCCGAGGTGCTGGTGGACCTGCTCGAGGATCGCTGGCCGTCGATGCGCGCCGCCGCGCAGGCGGCACTCGCCAAGGCCGATCCCGACACGTTCATGACCGTGTTGTCCGGCCTCGACGTCGACGCCGAGTGGCGCGTGCGCGCGGCGCTGGCCAACACGCTGGGCGCGTTGAAGCCCGAGATCGCGTCGCTGCGGCTCGGCCAGCTCGCCCGCGACACCGACGCCAAGGTGCGTGCGGCCGCCCTGACGTCGCTGGCGGCAGTGAAGGCGCAGGGCGCCGCGGAGCGGCTCGTCGCCGCGCTCGCGGACACCGACCCGGTGGTGCGCATGGCGGCCGCTCGCGGCCTCGAGCAGTTGAAAGTCGCGACGGCCGGGCCGGCGCTGGTGAAGGCGTTCGACGCCTCGGCCGCCGACTCGACCTACGTCGCCCGAGCCGCGATCCTGGGTGCGCTGGTGTCCGTGGATCGCGCCGCCGCCGCGCCGCTCGTCACCGCCGCGCTCGCCGACAAGGACTGGGCGATGCGCGTGCGCGCCGCGCAGCTGGCCCGCACGCTGGATCCCTCGTCCACCGCCGCGGCGTCGCGGCCGGCGCCGCCACCGTTCGATCCCGCGGTCGACGACGTCGCGCGCTTCATCAGCCCGGCGTATTCGCCCGAAGCCTACGTGCAGACGACGCGCGGCGAGTTCCGCATCACGCTGGCCGTGCTGGATGCGCCGCGCACGGTGGCGAACTTCATGGCGCTGGCCGGCAAGGGCTTCTTCGACGGCATCGCCTGGCACCGCATCGTGCCGGACTTCGTGGCTCAGGGCGGCGATCCGCGTGGCGACGGCGAAGGCGGGCCGGGCTACACGATCCGCGACGAGCTGAACACGCGCCCCTACGTGCGCGGCACCGTCGGCATGGCGCTCGACTGGAAGGACACCGGCGGCAGCCAGTTCTTCGTGACCCACTCGCCGCAGCCGCACCTCGACGCGCGCTACACGGTGTTCGGCACCGTCTCGAGCGGCATGGACGTGGTGGATCGCCTCGAGCCGTTCGACCGCATCGTCTCGGTGCGCGTGTGGGACGGCGAGCGCTGGATCGGCGCCGCGAAGTAGTCGCGCCCGACGCGCCTGGCGCCGAGCTCCCGCCGCGTGTCGCTGAGGCGTCGCCGCGGGCATCGCCGTACAAGAAAAAAGGGGGCACCCGGTGCCCCCTGGATATTCCAGTCGCGAAAAACGCGACTACCGCTTCTTGGCGGTCTTCTTGGCGGCCTTCTTCGCGGCCTTCTTCGCCTTCTTAGCCATGTGTTATCCCCCCCTTCACAGTGGATTTTCGAATCTCGTGGTACTGACGAACGACGGGGCAATTCCTGGGAACTGCCCCGAAGGCCACGACGGCCTACTTCTTCTTCGCGGTCTTCTTGGCCGCCTTCTTGGCCGCCTTCTTCGCCTTCTTCGCCATTGTTCCTCCTAAGGGCCCTGACCCCGCCCGGTGGCGACCATTCACTGCGTCACTACCGGTGGCCTGAGTAGGTGTCCCTCATACCAGATGTAGATTATGGATGAGAAAAACGCGATGTCAAGCACATTTCACGGCCGTGTGTCAAAAGGATCGGCCTCGAAGAGGCCCTCGACCCACGCCTGAAGCGGTCGATCGTGTCAACTTCACACAACCGCACATCGACTTGACACGAGCATCGCACGCGCCGTGGCGCAATGCACGTTGAATGTGAGGAAAGCGCGCCTCGCGCGCGCGGAGTCGACGCGATCGCGCGTGCGAGTCCGCGTCGTCGTCGCGCGATCAGAAGGCGCTGGTGCGCAGGCGCTGCTTCTCGGCGTGGCGCTCGATGGCGAGCGCGATCAGGCGATCGATCAGCACCGGATAGGCGACACCGCTCGCCTCCCACAGCTTCGAGTACATGCTGATCGTCGTGAAGCCGGGAATGGTGTTGATCTCGTTCAGCAGCAGCGCGCCTGTCGTGCGTGACAGGAGGAAGTCGACGCGGGCCATGCCGGCGCCGTCGACCGCCTTGAAGGCCTGCACGGCGAGGTCCTGCACGCGGGCGACGATGCCGGCGTCGAGAT
>JAXLRB010000028.1:0-56277 GCA_046331325.1 Vicinamibacterales bacterium
CTGGAAGGACCTGGGCACGTTCCAGCAGTTCCTCGCCGACCTCTACGCGCAGACGATCGCGGCGCAGAAGGCTGGCAAGACCGTGGAGCAGGCCGCCGCCGACAAGGCGTGGATGGCGAAGTACCCCGGCTACGACTCGACGCGTCTGCAGGCCGCGGTGCAGGCCATCTACGACGAGGCCGCCGGCAAGTAGCCGGCCGGCCCTGCGGCGTCGCTCAAGCCCGGCGGCCGATGGCCGATTGCGGGGGCATGATCGGTGCCTTCAGCTCGGCCACCCAGGGCCTCACGGACGGCTACGACCGGTTCAACCGCGCCGCCGATCGCATCAGCCGCGACACCGAGCTCACGGATCTCGCGGGCAATGTCGTGCAGATGCAGCAGGCGAAGAACGAGATCCGGGCGAATGTGGCCGTGATCAAGGCCGAGGACGAGCTGGTCGGCTCGATTCTCGACGTCTTCGCCTAGGGCACCTGCCCCTCGCGCCGGCCAGGGCGTGCTATCATCCTTCCACCGGAACTTCCCACGCGCGCTGCCACCTGCAGGCCTCGCCGGTCACTCGCGACCGGTTTTCCTCGCAACAGCCTAGCCACGATGTCTCCGTTCGAAGGGCCGTCCTTCGATCGTCCGCCCGCGCCATGCCGGCGCCGGGCGTACCGGTGAATCGCCTGCAGCGCGGCTGGGAAATCGCTCCGGGTCCTGAAGGAACGTTACTTACACGATGTCATTCTCCGAACTCGGACTGCTGCCCGCGATGTGCACCGCGCTCGATCGCCTGCAGCTCGTCACCCCCACCCCGATCCAGGCCCAGGCCATTCCACTCGCCCTCGAGGGCAAGGACGTCGTCGCGCGTGCCCAGACCGGCACCGGGAAGACCGCGGCCTTCGGCCTGCCGATCATCCAGCGCCTGGCGTCGGTGCCGCGCGGTGCCGCGAAGCACCGCCCGCGGGCCCTGGTGCTGGCGCCGACGCGTGAACTCGCCGTGCAGGTGATGAAGTCGCTGGCCAGCTACGCGTCGACGACGTCGCTCGATTTCACCGCCATCTACGGCGGCGCCAGCATGTCGCACCAGCTGCGCGATCTGCGCCGCGGTGTCGACGTCGTCGTCGCCACGCCCGGCCGGCTGATCGATCACCTCGAGCGCCGGTCGATCGACCTGTCGGCGATCCAGGTGCTGGCGCTCGACGAAGCCGATCGCATGCTCGACATGGGCTTCCAGCCGGCGCTGCGCCGCATCGTGCCGCTGCTGCCGGCAGGACGCCAGACGCTGCTCTTCTCGGCCACGCTCTCGGGCGCGGTCGCCTCGCTCGTCGAGGCGTTCACCACCAACCCGGTGCGCGTCGACGTGTCGGAGGACCAGGTGGTGGCCGCCACGGTCACGCATCACGTGCATGCCGTGGCCACCGATCGCAAGCGCGCGCTGCTCACCCACCTGCTCACGAACACCGGCGAGCAGGCGCTCGTGTTCTGCAAGACCAAGCACGGCTCGGATCACGTGGGCGATCACCTCGAGCGCGCCGGCATGAACGTCGCCGTCATCCACGGCGACAAGTCGCAGGGTCAGCGCAACCGCGCCCTGGCCGCGTTCAAGGACGGCCGTGTCGACGTGCTGGTGGCCACCGACGTGGCGGCGCGCGGTCTCGACATCGCGCACCTGCCGCTGGTGGTGAACTACGACCTGCCGCTGGTGCCGGAAGACTACGTGCACCGCGTCGGCCGCACGGGCCGTGCAGGACGCGAGGGCAAGGCCGTGTCGATCGTCTCGACCGGCGACGGCCGTCTGCTGCGCGACATCGAGAAGCTGCTGCCGGTGCCGCTGGCCCACGTGGCGGTCGACGGCTTCGAGGCCGTGCCCCTCGGCGGCGGCGGCCACGGCCGTGGACCGCAGCGCCGCGGCAACAGCGGCCGTGGCGCCGGCCACGGCGGACGGCCGCGCTTCCAGCACCGCAAGGGCGCCTCGCCGCGCCGCCCCGCCGCCCCGGCGATGGCGTAAGCGCGCCTAGCGCAACGCCGGATCGCTCGCCACCGCGACGCCGTCGACGGCACCGACCACGGTGCCGTCGGCGACCTCGATCGCGGCGAGGGTCGTCTTCTTGTGATCGCCGGTCGCGTGCGGAATGCAGCCGCGCATGAGCTGCTTGGCGCGCAGCGTGGCCAGCACGACGAAGTGGAACGCGCCCATCTCGGGCGGACGAACGATCATGGCACCCCTCACAGCGGAGCTTTGGTGAGGGTCGGGCGGGACTGGCCCCAGCGCTCAGGAAAGCGGAGCCGTCAGTATATGCGGTCCTGAGGCTCCCGGCCTATGCTGAGGCGAGGCCGGGGCCGCCGCCGGCCATGAAGGGAGATGCCGTCATGCCGCACGTCGTCGAACAGGCCGCGACCGGACGCGCGAAGTGCCGCGGCTGCGGCCTGGCGATCGCCAAGGGCACGTGGCGCATCGGCGAGGCCGTGCCGAACATGTTCGCCGATGGCGAGAACGCCGAGGCGCGGCACTGGTATCACCCGCGCTGCGCCGCCTACCGGCGTCCCGACGCCTTCCTGCAGGCGATCGAGAGCGCGGAGACGGGCATCGACGACCGCGAGGCTCTCATCGCGGCCGCGCAGGCCGGCGTGGCCCACCATCGTCTGCCGCGCGTCAACACCGCCGAACGCGCGGCGTCGGGACGCGCGTCGTGCCGGCACTGCCGCACGCCCATCGTGAAGGGCGCGTGGCGCTTCACGCTCACCTTCTGGGAAGACGGCCGCTTCATGCCGGCGGGCTATCTGCACCCGGCGTGCGCGCCGGCGTACGCCGAGACCGCCGACGGCGTGCTCGATCGCGTGCGCCACTTCACCCCCACGCTCACCGACGACGACGCGGCGGAGATTGCCGCGGCGCTGGCCGAGGGCGTGGCGCATCCGCGCGCGGCCGGCGTGGAGGCGCAGGCGTAGCCCACCGGGCCGGTGAACGGGCGGCGGTGCTACGATGCGCCGGCCAGGAGATTCGCGATGACCGACGCCCCGTCCACGACCCGCCGCTCGTTCGTGTCCCTGCTGTCGTGGGTGGCCGGCCTGTCCGCCGTGCCGTCCACTGTCGAGGCCGCTCAGGCGTCGGCCGGTGGCTTCGATTTACGGTGGATCGACGAGCTGAAGGGCCGGCACATCCAGGTGTTCGACATGGCCGACAGCGATCCGGCGAGCCAGCCGCCGCCCCTGCGGCTGCCGCGCAACTACATGGACGGCTTCCGCGATGTCTACCGCCAGGCCTTTCCCGACATCCGCACCATCGTCGGCATCTCGGGCCGCGCCTTCCCGGTGAACGCGTCGGATCGGCTGTGGCAGAAGTACGGCCTCGGCGCGCGCGGCAAGATCGTCGACCCGGCCACGAAACAGCCGGCGGAGCGCAATGTGTTCCTCGACGATCCCACGCTCGGCGTGAAGGCGCTGCAGGCGCGCGGCACCGTGTTCTGGCAGTGCGCCATCGCCCTCGACGCCGTGGCCCAGCAGCTCGCCACCGCGCACCAGCTGCCCGTGCCCGACGTGCGCGCCGACCTCGCCGCCGGCCTCAATCCCGGCGTGCGGATCGTGCCCTCGCACGTGATGGCGCTCGGCCTGGTGCAGGAGAAGGGCGCCACCTACGTCAAGATCTGACACCCGCCGGGCCGCGCGACGGCCGCCGGCGGATGGTCAGTCGAAGTGCCCGCTGGCGTCCGACCAGACCGCCGCCGCGCCGCCACGCGGCTTCGGCGCGGCAGGCGCCGACGCCGGAGCCTCGGCACGGCCGCCGGCGACGGCATCGAGGACGTCGTCCGGCAGGACCTCCGCGGCGTCGGCCGAGGGGGCCTCGGCGGGCGACGGGGTGGAAGGGTCGGGCGTGTGGTCGTCGGACATCGGCGCTCCAGGGCACGGCGTGCCGCTCACGAGTGTCGCCACGCGCCGTCGGGATCGCAAGGGAAAGTTGGGCCTGTACGTGCGAAGGGCCCGCAGCTCGGCTGCAGGCCCTCGATGTCGATTGGTTGCGGGGGCAGGATTTGAACCTGCGACCTTTGGGTTATGAGCCCAACGAGCTACCGGACTGCTCCACCCCGCGAAAGAAGAATATCAGAAACCGGCGCCATCCGCGCGCCGCGATTCGAACAATCGCCCAAATCCGCTATTTTTCGACCACGAACGCGGCCAGGCCCGACCGTGCGATCTCCTGCGTGCCACGCAGCGCCGACACCGTCCAGAAGTAGGTGCCTTCCGCGAAGTTCAGATCAGGCGGACGCTGCACCGTGGTGCCCGTGATGTCGTCGGCGCGCCAGATCAACCGCTCCACCTCGTCCCACACGCCAATGGCGTAATGGTCGGCCTCGGGCGCCGCCGTCCACGCGAACCGCGACGGCTGCTTGCCCACGTAGTCGGGACGCGGCACCTGGTGATCGATGACGCCCGTGGGGCGCGGCGTGACCTTCCCCTGCTGGGCCGCCACCGGTGCGAGTGGCCGGGCCGCGGGCACGGCGCTGGACGCACCGAACACCACGCCGGCCACCGCCACGCCGAGACCAAGGGCCATCATCCACGAGCGGACCGGAAGACGCGTGCTCATAGCGCTATTGTAGGCCCGGCCGCGCCGCGGTGGCGCGTCGCGTACGCGGCGCCCGGCCCGTGAGGGCGGCGCGCCGGCACAGCGCCTCGAGGCCGGCCTCCGACGCCACGTCGTGCCAGCTCGTCACGAGCTGCACCTTGTGTCCGGCGGCCTTGAGCCGCGCCTGCATGTCGGTGAGCACGTCGCCGTGCCCCCACGTCAGCCCGGCGCACGCCGTGCGCAGCACCGATGCCTCGGACGTCGCGGCCAGATACACGCCGCCCGCCGACGTCGGCCCCAGGGCCAACGTGGCCATGCCCGGGTTGGCGGCGATGCCCTGCGCGGCGGCGCGCAGCGCCGTCGGCGGCAGATCGGGCACGTCGGCGCTCACGAGCACCGCCACGCGATGCCCGGCCAGCAGCGTGCGGGCCACCGCATCGCCCATGCGCACGCCCGTGTCGCCGTCCACCTGCGGATGCAGGCACACCCGATCCATCTGCGGGCCGATCGCCGCGTCGTTCGACAGCCGCGCCCGCAACACGTCGATCTGTGATGACGGCGCCACGAACAGCCGCAGCGGCCAGCCGGGCGCGAGCGCCGCCTCGATCGTGTCGAAGAGGATCGCCGTCCGCAGTGCCGACACCGCGGCGTCGTCTCCGCCGGCGGCGAGCGCGGGGCTCGACGATTCAGGACTCCTGACCAGCATCGCGACCGCGATGCGGCCCACCGACTCACTCACGCGTGTACCCCGTCATGCCTGGCGCGCCACGCGCGCGCCGCCGGCCGGGGCCACCGAACGCCCGCTGACCGCAGATTTCCACACCCGCCACGCGAGCAGGGCCGCGACGGCCACGCCGTAGTAGATCGGGAACGTGGTGTCGAGCTTGACCTTCCAGAAGTAGTGCAGCACGGCGCCGATGCCGGTGATGTAGACGAGCCGGTGCAGGCGGTTCCACGTGCGGCCGCCGAGCCGGCGGATCCAGCCCGTGGTCGAGGTGATCGCCAACGGCACCATCAGCACGAACGCCGTGAACCCGGCGGTGATGTACGGCCGCTTCACCACGTCCTCCCACACGCCGTCGAAGGCCAGCGAGTGGTCGAGCACGAAGTAGGTGAGGAAGTGCAGCGTGCCGTAGAAGAACGCGAAGAGCCCGATCGGCCGACGGAACAGCGCGAGCGGGTTGAAGCCCGTGAGCCAGCGCAGCGGCGTGATCGCCAGCGTGGCGACGACGAACCGCAGGCACCAGATGCCCGTCTGGTTGGTGATCGTCTCGACCGGGTTGACGCCCAGATCGCCCCAGAACGCGTTGTAGGCGAGCCAACCCGCCGGCGCCAGCGACGCCAGGAACACCACCGGCTTCACGACGCGCCGGATGAACTGAGTGTGCGACATCCTTCGAATGCGCCACGGCGCGGGGGACGCGCCGCCGGCGTCAGTAATAGCGGCGCAGGTCCATGCCGGTGTAGAGCTTCGCGACCTGGTCGGCGTAGCCGTTGAACGGCAGCGTCTTCCGGCGGAAGAACTCGCCGATGCGGCGTTCGGTCTTCTGCGTCCAGCGCGGGTGGTCGACGTCGGGGTTCACATTGGCGTAGAACCCGTATTCCTCGGCGCGGGTCTGCTGCCAGGTGTTCAGGGGTTCCTTCTCGACGAACTTCACGCTGACGATCGACTTGATGCCCTTGAAGCCGTACTTCCAGGGCACCACCAGGCGGATCGGCGCGCCGTTCTGGTTCGGCAGCACTTCGCCGTAAAGGCCCACGGCCATCATGGCCAGCGGGTGCAGGGCCTCGTCCATGCGCAGGCCCTCGCGATAGGGCCACTGCAGGTTCGGTTCACTCTGCCCCGGCATCTGCCGCAGATCGACCAGCGTACGGAACTCGACGTACTTGGCCTTCGAGGTGGGCTCGAACTTCTTCACGAAGTCGGCCAGCGGGAAGCCGTTCCACGGGATCACCATCGACCACGCCTCGACGCAGCGCATGCGGTAGATGCGCTCCTCGAGCGGGAACCACTTCAGGATGTCCTCGATGTTGTAGGTGCCGGGCTTGGCGCACTCGCCGTCGACCTTGATCGACCACGGCCGCGGCTTGAGCGCGCTGGCGTAGCGGGCCGGGTCGCCCTTGTCGAGGCCGAACTCGTAGAAATTGTTGTAGGTGGTGACGTCCCGGTACGAGTTCATCTTCTCGTCCGTGCTGAGCGGGCTCTTGGTGAGGTTGGCCAGCTTCTGCGCCGACGGGTTCTGCGCGGCGGCCGTGCCGGGCACGGCCAGCCCGGCAGCGGCGGCCGTGAGGCCGGCGCCGGCGGCGGAGATGAACTCGCGGCGGCGCAGGTAGAGCTCGCGCGGCGTCACCTCGGACTCGCGCAGATCGGGCGTCGGCGTGATGAGCATGCAGTGATCCTTCTCGGGGACGGAGGATGTCCGATCATACCGCGCGGGATGGGCGCGTCCCACGCCGGCCGCCAGGCCGCGGGCCCCGCGGGGGCACGGCTGAGATGCCCCCCGCCCCCGGGCGTTTCGGCAACCGGCCGTCACCGGATCAATACCCGCGACCCCGTGTTCCATTCCCAGACGGGCGGCGCTCATAGTACCGTCGCCGCCATGTCGATGCGTATCGCCGCCCCGCTGCTCTCGCTGCTCGGGCATGAACTCAGGGCGCCGGCCGGGGTCGTCGGCGGCTACCTCGCCCTGCTCGACCGCGAGCGCGACCGCCTGTCGCCCACGCAGTGTCAGGCGCTGGATGGCGCGCGCCGCGGGCAGCAGGCGATTGTCGACACGTTGGACGACCTGCGCCGGCTCACGCGGGCCTGGGCCGCCGAGTCGGAGCCGCTGGTGGTCACCGCTGCCGATCGGCTGTCGCACGACACGCGCCTGGCCGCCGAGCAGCGCCGGCTCGCCGTGACCATCCAGTGCGAGACCGCCGCGGCGGTCGCCCGGCGCGGACACGACGGCGCCCTCGCCGAAGCGCTGGCCACCGTGGCCGAGGCCGTCGGCCGCGAAACCGGGTGCCCGGTGACGATCACGACCACCGTCGACGACGAGGGCGTGGTGTGGCGCGTGCGTCCCGTCGACGTGCCGGCCGGCCACACCGACCGACAGCCGTTCGATCGCTGGCGCGCCGGCCTGGGCGTGCGTCTCGTGACGGCGGTGACGCTGATCGAGGCGTCGGGCGGCACGCTCACCGACCTGCGCGTGGACGGCGCCCGCGCCGGTGTCGACGTGCGGCTGCCGCTGGCGTCCGCGGCCGCCGCGCCGTAGGCGCCGCTAGCGCAGGTCGGTCAGGCGGCGTCCGCGCGCGATCTCACGACGCACGCAGCGCTCCGCGCGCAGCATCGCCTCGCGCTGCGCGCCGCCCGACACCGGCCGCAGCAACTCGCCGTCGGTCGGACAGACGAGGCGCGCGCTGCCGGCGACGTCGGTCGCACGGTCGGGCGTGATGTAGAAGAGCGCCGCGCCGACACGGACCCAGGCCGGCGCCTCGCGCAGGTACGGCGCGACGACGGCCGACGCCACCTCGAAGCGAATCGCCGATTCGAGCACGCCCCGCTGTCGCAACTGTTCGAGCGGGGCGAGGTCGATCGTGGTGCCGACGGTGGCGCCCGTCATCCACCACGGCTGGCCGGTGGCGCGGCCGAACGCGTCCATGTCGGGATGCACCTGAATCGCGATGGCATCGGGCGCCGCCACCAGCGCGCGCGCGGCCACGGCGTCGCGTGTCTGCCGCGCCAGCCCGAGCACCAGCGCCCGGTCGTGTTCCTCGAACGCCGGCAGCGTGAGACGGATGTCGGTGGCGAGCACGGCGGCAGGCGCGATCGGCGGCGCCGGCGTGACCGGACGCGGCACGGCAGGCGTGGGCGGCGCCGCGATGGACGGCGGCGCCGCGCGGCCGCTCGAGAGCGTGGGCGAGGTGGCCAGCGGCGCGCCGCTCACCGTGAGATCGCGGAAGTACGCGCGCAGGATCGTCGCCGTGTCCTGCCCGCGCAGCGCGCGCTTCCCCGCTCCGATCACGCACAGGCCCACGCCGTGGCCGTAGCCGACGCCCGACAGGTGATACCCCGTCGGCGTCGCCGCCAGCTCGAAGGCGGTGCTGCGCACACGCTGCCCGCCGATCGTGCGGCCGGCCGCCAGGCGGAAGTCGTTGGCGGCGACGCTGTCCGGCGTGAAGCCCTCGGCGCGCAGCCGGCCCACGCGGCCCGACGCCGTGCGATCGACGATGGTGAGCGACTTCAGCGCGCGTCCGCTGAGTCCTGCCGCGCGCAGCGCCCGCTCGGCCTCGGCCGTGGTGATGTCCGACGTCCAGCCGGGCTCGTCGCCGCACACGTCTTCCGGTTCACCCGGGGCGTAGTCGACCGCCCCCGGCCACACCTCCGACGCCAGTGCCGGCCGGCCGCCGTCGTGCGCCGAGTAGAAGACGAACGCCGGGCGGCCGCGATCGAGCAGCACGCGTCCGGCCGTCGCCTCGGCCGCCGCCTTCGCCGCCGGCAGCACCGGCCGCATCACCTGGCAGTGCGTGGTGTCGCAGAGGTCGTAGCCCTCGCCGCGGTGGCGGTTGCGATTGGCGAGCGCGAACGTGCGGATGACGATGGCCAGCGCCTGCTGCGCCGCCGGGGCCGCCTTGGGCTGCCCTTCGCCCGACAGCACGCGGGCCACGTAGTCTTCGAGCGGGATGGCCTCGGCGACGACGCGGCCGTCGGGCTGCGTGACGCCGATGCGGATCGTGCCCGGCGCGGGCGCCACCACGGGCGCCTGGGCGCGCCCGTCCGCCGACGCGATCCAGAGCGTCGCGAGGGCCGCGGCGATCCGGAGGCGTCGACGCCGGATCACAGCTTCGTCTTGCAGCCCGGGCGGCACCGGCACTGGATCGTCTTGTCGCCCTCGGTGTTGTAGTCGTAGGTGAGCTCTTCGCCCGGCTCGATGCGCTTGGCGGCGCGAATCCAGATCGTCTTCCCCACCACCGTGGCGTAGCAGTTCGGCTTGCAGGAGTGGTTGATGAAGCGGGCGATGTTGCCGCCGACGTTGGCGTCCCTCGACCAGTTGCGGTTGACGCGGAAGACCCAGATGCAGCCCTGATTCAGGTACGCATCCTCGCGCTTCTCGCTCGACTTGTTGTCGATGAGCTCGCCGTCGTAGTCGACGATGATCTTGTTCTTGTTGATGGGCTCGGCCGCGAACACGCCGTAGCCATGGAGCTTCGAGCGTTTGCGGGTGATTTTCGGCAGGTACAGCGTCGATGCCATGTGCGGATTGCAGTGTAGCGGATTCGACGAAGCTTCGGCTATCCTTCGGGCGGACTCAAGGAGGCGCACGTGCGACGACTCACAGCGGCAGCACTGATCGGACTCATCGGACTCGGAGGGACCATGTCGGCGCAGGTGCAGCGCTTCGCGGGCACGAGCAATCTGCCCTTCAGCCAGGCCACGAAGGCCGATGGCCTCATCTACGTCGCCGGCACGATCGTCGCGGAAGGCGACATCCGGAACCAGACGAAGAAGGTGCTCGAGAGCATCGATCAGACGCTGCAGAAGGCCGGCTCGAGCCTGGCGATGGCGGCCTCGGTGCAGGTCTACATCAAGAGCGCCGACCAGTTCGCGGCGATGAACGAGGTGTACCGCACGTTCTGGAAGGCCGATCCGCCGGCCCGCACCACCATCGTCTCCGACTTCGTCATCCCGAACGCGCTGGTCGAGATCTCGGTCATCGCCATCCCGAACGGCGGCGAACGCAAGGTCATCCACCCGTCGTCATGGATGAAGTCGCCCAACCCGTACAGCTACGGCATCAAGAGCGGCAGCACGCTCTTCATGGCCGGCCTCGTCGCCCGCAACGGCAAGGACAACTCCACCGTCGAGGGCTCGATGGCGGTGCAGACCAAGGCCGTGCTCGACAACGCCGCGGCCATCCTGCAGGAAGCGGGCATGACCTTCGACAACGTGGTCAGCTCGAAGGTGTTCATCACCGACAGCACGAAGTTCCAGGAGATGAACGAGACGTATCGCACCGCCTTCGTGAAAGACCCGCCGGCCCGCGCCACGGTGGTGGCGCCGCTCATGAGCGCGGCCAACAGCGTCGAGATCGCGATGACGGCGTCGAGCCTGCCCAAGCAGGTGTTCACGACGCCCACCGCCGATGGCAAACCCGGCACGCCCAGCCCGCTGCTGAGCAGCGCGGTGAAGGTGGGCAACCGGCTGTACCTCTCGGGCCTCCTCGGCAACACCGCCGCCAACAAGGGCGACACCGAGGCACAGACGAAGGAGATCCTGGCGCGCGTCGGCCGCACGCTGCAGGTGGCCGGCTTCGGCTGGGACGACCTGGCGGACGGCGTCGTCTACATCACCGACACGAACAACTTCGCGGCGATGAACACGGGCTACACGTCGGTCGTGAAGGCCCTGCCGGCGCGAGCCACGGTGAAGACGGGCCTCGTGGCCGAGGGCATGCTCGAGATCATGTTCGTCGCGTCGAAGTGACGCGCTAACTGCCCACGCGTTCCAGGGTCAACTCGGCGCCGCCGCTCGACAGGAGCGTCACGGCGCCGAGGAGTCCGTACAGCTGCAGTTGCAGCGTGCTGCCCGCCGTGATGGCGGCGATGGTCGACCGGCAGTAGGCGCTCTCGGACGACGACGGCACGATCGCGCTCCCCGTCAGCTGGCTCCCGTTGAGCAGCAACCGGGTGGCCGCCAGCGTCGCGGCAGTGGAGCGCACGCAGTGCGACACGCGATAGGTGCCGGCGTTCGTCACCGTCACGTTGGCTCCCGAGACCGACGCGCCGCTGGCGGCGGTCTGCGTCAGGGGGATCGACGTGCCGCCGAGCACGACCGCGATGACCGACCCGGTGTCGTTCACGAATCCGCCGTACGACAGCAGCGCCGTGCCGGTGGCCCCCGTCGCTCCCTGTATGCCCTGTATGCCTTGAATGCCTTGAATGCCCTGAAGCCCCTGCGGTCCCTGCGCGCCGGGAGGTCCCGGCGGCCCCTGCGGGCCGGTGGCGCCATCGAGGCCGTTGGTGCCGACGATCGCCGTGCGTCGCGTGAGCGTGCCGCCCAGCACCACGCCGCCGCTCCCCGCCAGCGTGATCGCGCCGGCCGCGCCATTCGCGACGCCGGCCACGCTGCCGGCGAACACGTTCATGCCGAACGTCACGCTCTGGCCGCTCACCTGATAGGTGTCGGTGAAGGCCACGGGGGTGATGCCCGCGGGCGAGGTCAGCGTGAGTGCCACGGTGACCGCGCCGAGCGCACCCGCTGTGCACGACGCCGGCGGCGCGAACGTGAAGGTGCCGCTCAACTGCGCCGGCCCTGGCGCCGACACCAGCGCGCCGGCCACCACGTATTCGCCGCCCACGGCGCAGGTCGTCAGCTGCGCCGCGGCGGGGAATGGCACGGCCGCGCAGAACATCCCGGACAGACTCACCACGAACACGAGTTTCCGCATCGAGGGCACTCCTCGGTGCGGGTAATCGGCCGTACCTACGGACGCGTGAGCCAGATCGTGGCGTCGTAGCGCCACGCCGTGAAAGCCAGCCGCCGGCCGTCGGGCGACCACGCCGGCTGCGACTTGTCGATCGGGTCGCTGGTGAGCTGGCGCACGGGTCCGCCGGCGATCGCGCGCGCGAAGATCTGGAAGTGCCCGTCGCTGCCGGGCGCGATGAAGGCGAACGACGCGCCATCCGGCGTGACCGCGAGGCCCGGGAAGTCGTGCTCGCTCTCGAAGCGGTGCAGCACGGTGGCCGCGCCGCCGGTGGCGGACACGAGCAGCACGGCATGCCGGCCGGGGCCCTCCTTCGCGATCGCGATGAGGCGCGTCCCGTCCGGCAGCCACTCGCCGTGCGTGATCTCGAAGCCAGGCGCGCCGACCTCGCGCAGCTCGGACGTGACCTGTCCCGTGTCCTGATCGAGGCCCAGCGTGAACATCACGGAGCGGCCATCTTTCGTGCCGTCGAGCAGCAGCGTCTTGCCGTCGGGCGCCCAGCGCGGCCACCCCACTTCCGCGCCGCGGCCCAGCATGGTGATGCGGCGATCGGGCGTGCCGTCGGCCGTGGGCCGCAGCCACACGTCGTCGGACATCTCGCGATGCGAGTGGAAGGCGATCCAGCGGCCGTTGGGCGACCACGACATCCCCTGATCCTCGGACGCCGAGCGCGCGACGATGGTGGCGGGCGCGTCGGCCGGCAGCGCCGCGCGCGTGTCGATCGCGCCGACCTCCTGCGCGATGTCGGGATACTGCGCGTCGTCGGTCTGCCGCCGCCACGTGCCGTAGGTGAACGACAGGCGCGGCTCCGTGGGATGCCAGAACGGCGTTTCCGACTGGAACGTCGTGAGCGGCCTGACCGCGCCGTCGCTCAGCTCGGCGAGCGTCGTGCGGTATTCCTGCGTCTTGTAAACCAGCGTGCCGTCGCGCGCCACGCTCGGGCCGTAGCTGTCGCGCGCGGTGAACGAGATCTGCCGCGCCCGGCCGGTGGTGCGATCGATGCGCCAGAGGTCCACGAAGCCGCGCGTGTTGGCGGCCGCCGCGTAGATCGTCTGGCCGCCGGGCGCGAAGGCGATCGGACCGACGATACGCAGGGCCGGCGTCGTGACGAGCACCGGCTCGCCGCACGGACTCGAGATGCCGTCGCCCAGCGGCGTCGAGAGCACGCACGCGATCTCGGTCGTCGACGCCCACGCCGGCGACGACGCGCGACCGGTCGTGATCGGCGATCGCCACAGCTCCTGGCCATCGAGCCGCACGCGCCACAGCTCCGGCCCCTCCGATCCGGCGGCGATGCCGGCGAGCCAGGCGCCGTCGGGACTCGGGCTGAGCTGCCGCAGCGTGTTGGCGGCGAGCGTCATGCCGTTGGTGCGGCCGGTGCCCTCGAGCGTGGCGCTGGGCCACAGGGGACGCGTCCCCACGCCGATCTCGTGCAGGTGCCAGCGCACCGCCGCGTCGCCGTCCTCGAACACGAGGCGTCGGTCGTCGATCCACGCCAGATGCCGCACCTGGCCTTCCGCCATCGCCGTCGACACGTCCACGCCGTCGCCCACCAGCCGCACGCGCAACTGGCGGCCTTCCGAGTAGGCGATGAGACGTCCGCCGGGCGCGATGGCCACGGCCGGATCGCGATAGCCGACGATGCCGCGCTGATGCGCGGTGGCGATCCAGGCCACGGTGGGCGGCGCGTCGACGGCCGTCACGGGCGCGCGGCCCCGGCCGGCGGCGGCGAACCAGACGGCGGCGGCGATGGCCACGATGCCCACGAGGGTCACGACGCGGTTCGACATGCGCGGCATTGTAGAAGAACTCCCTGCAGGGCCGCGGGGGCATTCGGCCCGCCGCTCGGTCGGCGATACTGGAGCGCATGCCTCACTGGTCGCCCGGCGCGATCGATCTGGTTGGCTATGCGGCGGCGGCGCTGACCACGCTGTCGTGGGTGCCGCAGTTGCAACGCACGTGGCGCACGCGCTCGGCGGCCGATCTCTCGTTCGGGATGCTCGGCACGTTCACGGCCGGCGTGGCGCTGTGGCTGGTCTACGGACTGGCCGTCGGATCCGCACCGGTGGTCGCGGCCAACGGCCTGACGCTGGCGCTGGCCCTCGGCCTGGTGGCGCTGAAGCTGACCTTCGACCGGCGGCCGAAAGACTAGGCGCGATTGCGGTAGAGCGAGGCCTCGACGGCCTTCGCCATGGCCGCCGTGTCGAGTCGCCGCCCGAGGAACGTCGCCACCCGATCGGCGGTGCCCGCCGGATCGGCGACGGCCTCGCGATACGACACGGTGAGTGTCGAGAAGCACTGGCGCACGCCCAGGAAGCGCCGCACCTGCGTCAGGTGGCTCTCGTAGGTGGCCCGCACCGCGGCCGCCTCGCGCGCCGCATCGACGGGCGCCTCGCCGCGACGCTCGAGCATATGCTGCTGCGACGCCAGCACCTCGTCGAGATCGCGGTCCATGAAGATGACCTGGTAGTCGTAGTCCTCGGGCAGCCACGTCAGCAGGAACGAAATGATCTTCACGGCGCGGCCGCGCGCCGCTGGCAGCCACGGCGTGGGCCGGCCCGGCTTGTCGAGGTCCTTCACGGCCTCGAGCTCGAAGTAGCCGCGCGGGTTGTCCACGTCGGCCTTGCGCGCCCCGTCGACCGCGATCGGCACGCCGCCGGCCTCGAGCATGCGCATCATCATCGACGTGCCGGAACGCGGCAGCCCCGAGACCACGACGATGGGCGCGCCGACGCGCAGGCGCCGGATGAGGGTGGCGAGGGACATGTCGTCGGTGACAGGCGTGGACCGGCGCGGCGACGTGCAGCCGCCGGGTACAATACCGAGCATTCCAGCTCCGCTCATGCGACCCGGTCCGGCCAGAGTTGTACCACACCAGACGCTCGCGGTCGCGGTCGTCGCCGCCGCTCTGGCCACCGCCACGCCGGCCCACGCCTACATCGGCCCCGGCGCCGGCTTCGCGGTGATGTCGTCGTTCCTGGTGATCTTCGTCACGATGCTCGTGGTCGTGGCGTCGATCCTCGCCTGGCCCTTCCGCGCGGTGTGGCGGCTGGTGCGGCGCACGGGACCGCCCAAGGGTGGCATCGGGCGGTTCATCGTCATCGGGTTCGACGGCCAGGACCCCGGTCTTACGGACCAGTACCTCCGCGACGGCCTGCTGCCGAACTTCGCGCGCCTGCAGCAGCAGGGCACCTACCGTCGCCTGCAAACGACCTACCCCGCGCTGTCGCCGGTGGCGTGGTCGTCGTTCAGCACCGGGACGCACCCGGCCCGCCACAACATCTTCGACTTCCTCGACCGCGACCGCCGCACGTATCTGCCGATGCTGTCGGGCACGCGCATCGGCAGCGTCGATCGCTTCTTCAAGCTCGGCAAGTATCTGATCCCGCGGCACCAGCCCGAGCTCACGAACCTGCGGCGTTCCAAGCCGTTCTGGACGATCCTCGGCGAGTCGCGCATCTGGAGCACCATCCTGCGCGTGCCGATGACGTTCCCGCCGGATCCACTGCACGGCGCCGAGCTGAGCGCGATGTGCGTGCCGGATCTGCTCGGCACGCAGGGCACGTTCCTGCTCTTCACCACGCGCCCGGCCACGTCCGCGTTCAAGGAAGGCGGCCAGCGCGTCGCCATCGCCGTCGAGGGCGACCGCGTGTCGACGGTCGTGACGGGGCCCGAGAACGGCTTCGTCGTCGGACATCCGCCGCTCACCTGCCCGCTCACGATCGCGCTGGATCGCAGCTCGCAGCGGGCGACGGTGACGGTGGGTGCCGAGACCGTGACGCTCGCGGTCGGCGAGCTGAGCGGCTGGCTCTCGCTGCCCTTCCCCGCGGCCCCCGGCGTCACCGTGGCCGGCATCGCCCGCGTGCAGGTGCTCGAGATGGGCGAGCACGTGTCGCTCTACATGTCGCCGATCAACCTCGACCCCGACGCGCCGGCGATGCCCATCTCGCATCCGTCGTACTTCTCGAGCTATCTCGCGAAGCGCCACGGGCCGTACGCGACGCTGGGCCTCGCGGAAGACACCTGGGCGCTGAACGAAGGCGTCACCGACGACGCCACGTTCCTGCGGCAGGCCCACGATATTGACGACGAGCGGCGGTCGATGTTCCGAACGGCGCTGGACCAACTGCGCAAGGGCGCGCTCGTCTGCGTCTTCGACGGCACCGATCGCATCCAGCACATGTTCTGGCGCTACATCGACCCGACGCATCCCGCGCACCGCGCCGACGTGCCGGCCGAGCATCGCGACGCGATCAAGGCGCTGTACCGGAAGAACGACGCGCTGGTCGGCGAGGTGCTCGATCAGATCCGGCCCGACGACGTGCTGCTCGTGATCTCGGATCACGGCTTCAGCGCGTTCCGCCGCGGCGTGAACCTGAACGCGTGGCTCCTGCGCGAGGGCTACCTCGCGCTGAAGCCCGGCACCGACGGCTCGTCGGAGTGGCTGCGCGACGTCGACTGGGCGAAGACGCGCGCGTACTGCCTCGGCCTCTCCGGGATGTACCTGAACCTCCGCGGCCGCGAGGCCCAGGGCATCGTGGCGCCCGGCGCCGAGGCGCAGGCGCTGAAGGCCGAGATCATCGCCAAACTGCACGGCCTCACCGACACGGAGAAGCGCGACGTGGGCGTCCGTGACGCGTTCGCCACCACCGATCTCTACAGCGGCCCTTATTCCGAGAACGCGCCGGACCTCGTGATCGGCTACAACGTCGGCTACCGCTCGTCGTGGGACTGCGCCACCGGCATGGTGTCGGGTCCGGTGTTCGAGGACAACACGAAGGCGTGGAGCGGCGACCACTGCATCGACCCGCGGCTCGTCCCCGGCGTGCTCTTCTGCAACAAGCGGATCGACGAGACGCGCGATCTCGCCATCGTCGACATCGCGCCGACGGCGCTGCGGCTCTTCGGCCTGGAACCGCCGGCCTACATGGACGGGCGTCCGTGGGCGGTGGCGCGATGACGCGCCAGTCGCTGCGCCTGACGGCGATCGCACTCTCGTGCGCCTTGCTCGCCCTCGTGCCGGGATGCACGCGCGCACGCCAGCACGTGCGCACTGGACAGAAGGTGATCGTGCTCGGCATCGACGGCTTCGATCACCAGCTGGCGTCCGAGCTGCTGGCCGCCGGCCGCCTGCCGAACCTGGCCACGCTCGCCGCGCGCGGCGGCTTCTCGCCGCTCGCCACGTCGACGCCGCCGCTCAGCCCGGTGGCGTGGTCCACGTTCATCACCGGCATGGACCCGGGCGGCCACGGCATCTTCGATTTCATCCACCGGCAGCCCGACACGCTGGAGCAGTTCCTGTCGACGTCGCGCACGGTGCCGCCGGGCCGGATGCTCACGCTCGGCAAGTACCAGTTCCCGCTGTCGAGCGGACGCGTCGACCTGCTGCGCGGCGGCACCGCGTTCTGGGAGGTGCTCGAAGCCAAAGGCGTCGAGACCACCATCGTGCGTATGCCGGCGAACTTCCCGCCGTCGGGCACGGCCACGCGCGAGCTGAGCGGCATGGGCACGCCCGACATGCTGGGCACCTACGGCATCTTCACGCTCTACTCGTCGAAACCCGAGGTGTTCGAGCGCAAGGACGTCTCGGGCGGCGTGGTGAAGCCGATCGATGTCATCGACGGCGTGGCGAAGGGCACGATCGACGGCCCGCCGAATCCGTATCTGGTCACGCCGACGCCGCTGACGCTGCCGTTCGAGGCGCACGTCGATGCCACTGGCCAGGCCGTGCAGATCGTCGTCGGCGACGAGACGCGCGTGCTCGAGGTCGGTGAGTGGAGCTCGTGGGTGCCGATCGGCCTGCCGCTGCTGCCCTTCTCCACCCTGCCCGGCGAAGTCCGCTTCCTGCTGAAGAGCCTGTCGCCGTACTTCGAGCTCTACGTCAGCCCGATCAACCTCGACCCGTACGCGCCGGCACTGCCGATCTCGACGCCGGCGGCCTTCGCCGCCGAGCTCGCCGACGCGGGCGGACGCTACTACACGCAGGGCATGCCGGAAGACACGCGCGCCCGGAACGTCGAGGCGCTCACCCAGAACGAGCTGCTGGCGCAGGCCCGCATCACCGCCGACGAGAACGCGCGGCAGTTCCGTCACGTGCTCGACGGCTTCGACGACGGCCTGCTCTTCTACTACTTCGGGCACATCGATCAGGTGTCGCACGTCACCTGGCGGTCGATGGACCCGGGCCATCCCGCCTACACCGACGCCGACGCCTCGTGGCAGACGGTGATTCCCGAGCTCTACGTGCAGATGGACGCGATCGTCGGCGAGGCGATGCAGAGGCTGGGCCCGAACGATCTGCTGGTGGTGATGTCCGACCACGGCTTCGCGCCCTGGCGCCGCGCCGTGAACGTGAACAGCTGGCTGCGCGATCACGGCTATCTCGCCGTCACCTCGCCGCAGGCGGGCCTGGCGCCCGGCCTCACCGGCGTCGACTGGACGAAGACGCGCGCCTACGGCGTGGGCCTGAATGGCGTCTACCTGAACGTGCAGGGCCGCGAGTCGAAGGGCATCGTGCCGGCCGGCGAGGCGCCGGCCCTGGCCGATGAGATCGCGCGGGCCATGGAGGCGACGATCGATCCGGCGACGAGCGCTTCCGCCATCACGCGCGCGTTCGTCACCCGCACGACGTTCGGCGACGAGCGCTACCCCACGCTCGCGCCCGACATCGTGATGGGCTACGCGCGCGGCACGCGCGTGTCGAGCGACTCGGCGCTCGGCGTCGTGGCGGCCGAGGTGTTCAGCGACAACCGCGAGCCGTGGAGCGGCGATCACAGCATGGACCCGGCGCACGTGCCGGGCGTGCTCTTCACGAGCCGGCCGTTGAAAGTGCCGTCGGATCGACTGCAGACGCTGGCGGCGTCGATTCTGGCGGAGTTCGGGGTCACGGGATTCCCGCAGACGAGGTGACGACATGTTCGGTGGCGGCATCAAGCTCGACAAGGCGCTCGTGGCACGCGTGAAGCGCATTTCGGATCTCGCCGGCTACGCGTCGGTCGAGGAGTTCATCACGCACGCACTCGAGAAGGAGCTGGCGCAGCTCGAGGGCGCGCAGTCGGAAGAGGAGCTGAAGAAGCGCCTCAAGGGGCTCGGCTACATCTCGTAACCGGCGATGACGCTGCTGAACGCCCTGCTCGTGCGCGTCGCCGACGCGGTGCTGGCACCGCTGGCCGGGATGTCGCCGCTCGCCGTGCTGACGGGCGTGGCGCTGGCGACGGCGCTCGTCATCCTGGCGGCGATGCGGGCGACATCCGACCAGGCGGCGCTGGCGGCGGTGAAGCGGCGCATCCACGCGGCGCTGCTCGAGATGCGGCTCTACAACGACGACCTGCGGGCACTGCTGCGGGCGCAGGGCGAGGTGATCCGGCACAACCTGCGCTATGTCGGCCTCTCGCTCGTGCCATTGGTCGTCACGGCGATTCCCCTCACGCTGGCCATCGCGCAGATGCAGGCGTGGTACGGCTACGACGGGCTGCCCACCGGACAGCCCACGACCATCACGGCGACGGTGGGCGACGGTGTCTCGACGCCGCCACGCCTGGAGGCATCCGCCCTGGAGGTGGTCGGCCCGTCGCGCTACTTCCCGACCCGCCGCGAAGTCGTCTGGCGCGTGGTGCCACGACACGCCGGTCCGTCCACCCTGCGCGTCGTCGCCGCGGACGGCACGGCGATCGAGAAGACGCTCTACGTCGGCGCGGCCACGGCCCGCCGCTCGCCCAGCCGCGAACGCGCGAACCTCATCCAGCAGCTGCTCTATCCGAGCGAGGCGCCGATCGACGCGAACCTCACCGTGCATGCCATCACCGTGCCGTACCCCGAGCGCTCGCTCGACGTCGCGGGCTACCACGTGCACTGGCTCGTCGCCTACCTCGCGCTCAGCGTCGTATGGGTGCTGGTGCTGCGTGGCCCGATGGGCGTGGTGATCTAGGGCTGGCGGCTGGCGGCCGGGCGACGGGCTCGCGGCTAGGGGGCACGGCGCGGGGCTTGGTACAATCACTCGCATGAATCGGGCGCGGGCATGGCGCCGGTGGGCGGCGGCGGCCGGCCTGCTGGCAGGACTGATTGCGGGCGGCTGCTCGCGCACGCCGTCGGGCCCGACGAACGTGCTCGTGGTGACGCTCGACACCCTGCGCGCGGATCACGTGGGCTCCTACGGCCATGCGGAAGCGCAGACCCCGGCGCTCGACGCCCTGGCGGCGCGCGGCGCGCGCTTCGCCAACGCCACCACCACCACGCCGCTGACGCTCTCGGCGCACACCTCGCTCTTCACCGGCACGTTCCCGACCTACCACGGCATCCGCGACAACACCGGCTTCCACGTGGACGACAGCCTGACCACGCTGGCCGAGGTGTTCAAGGCGAAGGGCTACCGCACCGGCGGCTTCGTCGGCGCGTTCGTCCTCGACGGCCGCTGGGGCATCGGCCAGGGCTTCGACGAGTACTTCGACGACTTCAATCTCTCGGAGGATCTGGGCCCCGGCCTCGACGCCATCCAGCGCCGCGGTGACGAGGTGGTGACGAAGGCGCTGGCGTGGCTCGGCCAGCCGAGTCAGGCGCCGTTCTTCGCCTGGGTGCACATGTACGACCCGCACGCGCCTTACGAGGCGCCGGCGGAGTTCGCGTCGCGTTTCCCCAATTCGCTCGAAGGCGTCTACGACGCCGAGATCGCCTACACGGACAGCCAGCTGGCGCGGCTGCTCGCGGCGCTCGAGTCGAGCGGCCACCTGAACAACACCCTCGTCGTCGTGCTCGGCGATCACGGCGAGCAACTCGGGGAGCACCACGAGCAGGCGCACGGCTTCTTCGTCTACGACGCCGCGGTGCAGATTCCGTTGATCATGGCCGGTCCCGGCGTGACGGCGCGCGTCGTGCCGGATCAGGTGCGCATCGTCGACGTGATGCCCACGGTGCTCGCGCTGGCCGGTATCCCGGGACCGACGGCGATGCAGGGCGCGTCGCTGGCGCCGGCGCTCGGCGGCGAGGCGCAGCCACTCGTGGCCCTGTCCGAGACGTGGTATCCGCGCTTCCACTACGGCTGGAGCGAGCTGACCGCCGTGCGCGACGGCCAGTTCAAGTTCATCCTGGCGCCGACGCGCGAGCTCTACGATCTCTCGAAGGATCCGCACGAGCAGACCAACATCGCCGCGTCGAATCAGTCGCGGGCCGACGCCATGGAGCGCTCGCTGCGGGCGCTGGTGGCGAAGACCACCAGGGCCGACGCGGCGAAGGGCCCGCAGGCGATGGCGCCCGAGGTCGAGCAGAAACTGCGCGCGCTGGGCTACGTCGGCGGCGGCAGCGCGAAGAACCTCGAGGACCGGCCGCGCCGCGATCCGAAGGACACGATCGCGCTCTACAACCTGCTGAAGCTCGCCGGCTCCGATTCCGAGGCCGGCAAGTACGACGACGCCGCCGCCAAGGTGCAGCAGGCCCTGAAGGACGATCCCGAGATCGTCGACGCGCACGCGCAGCTCGGCAACATCTACAGTCGCGCCGGCAAGCATACCGACGCGGTGGCCGCCTACAAGCGCGCGCTGGCGCTCGATGACGCGCACGCGATGGCGACGTTCAATCTCGCGCTCGCCTATCGCGCGATGGGACGCATCGACGACGCCATCGTCGGTTTCGAGCGATCGCAACAGCTCGAGCCGCGCAGCGGCCGCGCGCACTTCCAGCTCGGCGACATCTTCATGCAGAAGGGCGACGCCGCCAAGGCCGCCGCCGTGCTCGAACGCGGCCTCACGCTCGACATCGATCGCCCGCCGTTCCTCGTGAAGCTCGGCGAGGCCTACCTGACGCTGAAGCGCTACGACGACGCCGAGAAGGTGCTGAAAGAGGCCGTGACCCTGCGCGCCGACGTGCCGCGCGGGCAGTACAACCTGGCGCTGGTGGCCGAGCAGCGCGGCGATGCCTCGGGCGCGCGCGCCGCCTACGAGGCCGAGGTCGCGAAGAACCCGAAGAACTACGGCGCGCAGTTCAACCTCGGCAAGACGCTGCTGAAGGAGGGCCGCCTGCCCGACGCCATCGCCCGCCTGCGGGCGTCGGTCGAGGCGAAGCCCGACTTCGCGGAAGGCTATCTGTATCTCGCCAAGGCCCTGCTCGATGCCGGCAACCTGACGGCGTCGATCGAGGCGGCGAAGACCGGCCTGGCGAAGAAGCCGGATCCGTCGATCGCGCCGCTCGGGCACTTCGTCCTCGCCGACGTCTACAGCCGCCAGGGCAAGGAGAACGAAGCCGCACGCGAAGTGGCGCTGGCGCGAAAGATGGAGCGCCCACGGTGAGTCGTCGCGCGATGCTGGCGACACTGGCCGTCGTCGCCATCGGCTGCGGAGGGCCGTCGAGCCCCCCGGCGCCCGCGCGCGTCACCGCCCGGCATCTCGTCGTCGTCACCATCGACACGCTGCGTGCCGACCGCCTCGGCGCCTACGGGAACACCAGCGTGCCGACGCCGAACATCGATCGCCTGGCCCGCGAGGGCGCCCGCGCGCTCGACGCCACCACGCACGTGCCGATCACCCGGCCGTCGCACACCTCGCTCTTCACCGCGCGCTATCCATCCGAGCACGGCGTGCGCGACAACATCGCCCGGCCGCTGGCCGCCGACGTGCCGACGCTGGCGGAGCTGCTGCACGGGCAGGGCTTCGCCACCGCGGCGTTCGTCTCGAGCGTGGTGCTCGCGAAGCAGTCGGGCCTGCACCGTGGCTTCGACAGCTACGACGACCACTTCGACGTCGACACCCGCGATGTCACCTTCGTGGATGCGGTGCAGCGGCGCGGCGATGCCACGATCGGCGCCGTGGAGCGCTGGCTCGACGCGCGCACGCCCGAGACGCAGGCGAAGCGGACCGCGCTGTGGGTGCACCTCTACGATCCGCACGATCCCTACGAGCCGCCCGAGCCGTTCGCCTCGCAGTTCCGCGGCCGCGAGTACGACGGCGAGGTGGCGTGGACCGACACCCTCATCGGCCGCCTGCGCGCCACCCTCGAGCAGCATCACCTCTGGGACGACGCGCTGGTGGTCGTGGCCGCCGACCACGGCGAGGCGCTCGGCGAGCATGGCGAGACCGGGCACGGCTTCTTCGTCTACGAGACCACGATCAAGGTGCCGCTCGTCCTGCACGGCCCCGGCATCACCGCGGGCACGACGATCGGCGGACCGTTCCGTCTCGTGGACGTCGCGCCCACCGCACTCGCGCTGCTCGGTGTGCCTGGCTTCCCCGCGCCGGTCACCGGTCGGGATCTGTCGGCCTCGCTCGCGTCCCCGGCCACGCCCGTCGCGGGCACCACGTATGCCGAGTCGCTCACACCGCTGCTGCACTACCAGTGGAGCGATCTGCGCGTGTGGCGCGACGGCTCGTGGAAGTACATCCTGGCGCCGCGGCCCGAGCTCTACGATCTCGCCGCGGATCCGGGTGAGACCAGGGATCTCAGCGCCACCCAGCCCGCCACGGCACGCAAGCTGCGGGCGGCGCTCGAGGCGGTGCTGCGCGCCGAACGCGAGAAGGCCACGGCCACCGATGCGACAGCGGAGATCCCGGCCGAGATGCTGCAGAAGCTGGGCGCGCTGGGCTACGTGAACCCCGGCGCGTCGAAGGACGCGGTGGCGCAGGGCGCCGATCCCAAGGACAAGATCCAGGAGTTCCAGACGCTCAACGGCCTGATGCGCGACGGCCTGGCCGCGCTCGAGGCGAAGCGCTTCGCGCAGGGCGCGGCGACGTTCGCGCAGCTGCGCAAGGCCGGCGCCGACAGCTTCCAGGTGCACTTCTACGAGGGCCGGGCGCTGGCCGGGCTCGGCCGTTTCCGCGACGCCGAGGCGCGCTTCATGCGCACCCTCGAGTTGATGCCTACCTACGGCGAGGCGTACCTCGAGCTCGCCAACACGTTCGTCGCGCGCAAGGACCTCGCGCAGGCGCTCGCCGTCGTGCGACGCGGCGAGGCTTCGGTGCCGAAGGAGCCGTCGCTGGTCGAGCGCGAAGGGCAGATCCTGCAGGCGCGTGGCGAGCTGCCGAACGCGCTCGCCGCCTACGAGCGCGCGGCGGCACTGGCGCCCACCGATGCGCTGCTGCGCTGGCGGCAGGGCGAGGTGCTGCTGGCGATGCAGCGTCCGGCCGATGCCGTGACGAAGTACCGCGAGGCGACGACGCTCGATCCGTCGGTGCCCGACTTCTGGAACACGCTCGGCATGGTGGAAGGCGGGGCCGGCCGGAACGACGCGGCGGCCGAGGCGTTCCGCCAGGCGGCGACGCGCGATCCGAAGAACGCGCAATACGCCTACAATCTCGGCCTGGTGCTGATGCGCGCGGGACGGGCCGAGGCCCGCCAGTGGTTCGAACAGGCGCTCGTGCGCGATCCGGCCTTCCGCCCGGCCCGCGAGCGTCTCGCCGAGCTGCCGCGATGAGCGGGCCGCGCCTGGTCTCGAGCCGTCCGTCCCGCGACACGCCGCACGACGACGCGTCCACCATCGTCACCCCTGACCTGCCCACCGCCGCGCCACTGCTGGCGCTGCTCTGCGCCCTGGCGATTGCCGCCGCGGCGCTGGTGACGTTCTGGCCGGTGCGCGATCACGCGTTCCTCAACTGGGACGACACCACCGTGATGACGGCGCCGACGCGCGAGCCCGGCGACCGCGGGTTCGTGGCGTGGGCCGCCACCACGCGCTTCCTGCAGCACTACCAGCCGCTCGGCTGGCTGGCGCTCGATACCGTGGCCGGGCGGCCGCCGGCGCCGGCGCGCGTGCACGCCGCCGCCGTGTGGCTGCACGCCGCCAACGCCCTGCTGCTGTTCCTGCTGGTGGCGTCGCTCACGCCACGGGCCGGCCCGGCCGATGCGCACTGGCTCACGGCCGCCGCGGCCACGGCGATCTTCGCCGTGCATCCGATGCGCGTGGAGCCGGTGGCGTGGGCGAGCGCGTGGCCCTACCTGCTGTCGTACTTCTGGCTGCTCGGCGCGATGCTGGCCTTCGCGTCGTGGGCGCGCAGCGATCGTCGGGGCACGCTCGTCGCCGCGGCCGGCCTGTATCTGCTCTCGCAGCTGACGCGCGTCACCGCGCCGCTGCTGCCGCTGGCGCTGCCCGTCATCGCGGCGACCGTGCCGCGGGCGCTCCCGCGCGATGGCACGGCGTTGATTCGCGCGACACTCCCGTTCGCGATCGTCGTGGCGCCGCTGGCGTGGCTCGAAGCCGGCGCGCGCACGATCGAGACGCTGGCGGACGTGCCGCTGGCGTCGCGGCTCGCCACGGCATTGGTCGCGCCGGCCGTCTACGCGTGGCGCGCCGTGAAGCCAGGCGAGATCCCACCGCTCGACGCGTGGCCGCGCGTGCCAGGGGCGGACTGGGCCGTCGTGGGTGTGGTGCTAATCGCCACCGGGCTCGTGCTCTGGGCATCGTGGATGCTCTCGAAACGCGGCGCGCTGGCCGTGTGGGGCACCTACCTGCTGCTGCTCGCGCCGGTCAGCGGCGTGTTCGCGTCGGGACTGCAGATGACCGCGGTCCGCTACGCATACGGGCCGGCGATGGTGCTGAGCGTCGGCCTCGCGGCGGCGCTCACCGCGGCGCCGGCGGCGCTGCGCCGCGGCGCGTTCCTCGCGATCGGGATCGCCGCGGTGCTCTACGCGCAGTCGGCGCAGGCCCAGGTCGCGTTCTGGCGCGACTCGATCACGTTGTGGACACGCGCGGTCGCGCTGACGCCCGACAACGACATCGCCCGCTACAACCTGGCGCTCGCCCGCCTCGACGCCGGCCAGATCAACGCGGCGATGAGCGATCTCGAGGCGTTGCTGCGCCTCGTCCCCGATCACGCGGCCGCGCGCACGAAGCTCAACGCGCTCATCGCCGATCGCGAGTCGGCCGCCGGCGACATCGCCGCCCGCGGCGGGCAGTTCTTCACCGCCGTCACGTCGTACGACCGCGCGCTCGCCGCCGAGCCCACACGCCTCGCGGTGCGGCTCAAGCGCGGCATGGCCCTGGCGCAGGCCGGCGAGTTCGCGCGCGCCGTGCCGGATCTGGAAGCGGCCACGGCCGGCACCGCACCCGAGCCCGCGGTGGCCAACGCGCTGGCCTTCGGCTACGCGGCAACAGGGCGCGCCGCCGATGGCCTGACGCTGCTGCGCCGCGCGCGGGCAGCGCATCCCGACGACGCGTCGATCGCCGCGAACCTCGCGCGCCTGCTCGTCACCGCCGAACCGCCGGCGCTGCGCGCGCCGCTCGAAGCGCTGGAACTCGCGGCGGCGCTCAACGACCGCAGCGGCGGCGCCGATCCGCGCGTGCTCGACACCCTGGCCCTGGCCCTCGACGCCACGGGACACCGCGCCGACGCCCGCGCCGCCCTCGACGTCGCCATCGACCTCGCCCGTTCCCGCGGCGACAACGCGTTCGCCGTCACCCTCACCCAACGCCGCGCCGCGCTGGGTCGCTGAACGCCGAGGGCACGCGCCATCGGCGAGCGGCCTGCCCAGTCGCGGCGCTTCCGACGTGGCATCTCCTGCAGCTCCACCTTCGCACGGCGCGGGGATCCGCGGCGTCGCCGACCTGGCAGCGGGAAGTCTTCGAGAACCGAGGTCCACGCCCTCTCTTCAGTGTCGCGTTGAGGCAACGTTCGCGGCTGCTTCCGTCACCGCGACGGCGTTGCACCTTCCGTGGGCCCGCTCGGGGGGCACGCTACGGCATGCAACTCAGAAACATGCCCGGTGGAAGACCGTCCGCTACACGTGGTTCGCCGCATGGCTCGTGTGAGAAGCGCGGCAGCGAGCCAGACCCGCCAGAAGGGTCGCTATCGTATGTGTAGACGACCAGAGAGCCGTCGGCCATTACGATGAGGCCGTGCGCCAGCCACGAGTCGTCGCCTTGGTCTTGGATCAGGATCGCGGCTGGGGTCTTCGTGGCAGCCCGAGCCCGAAGGCAGGCGAACGCACCCTGAAGCGCCTCGAACGATGCGGCCGGCGCGTTGGGCCTCGTAATTAGATATCGACCACAGCTCGCGGGCGGCGCACCGACAAGGGCCTCGATGCGCCCCTCGAGGTCACGCACGTGTCGCGCGTTGAGGTCACTCGCCAAGGGCGTGCCGCCCTGCGCCAACAGCAGTGCCACGGCGGCGCGTCCGATTGTGGTGTGCATCTCTCGGCCGGGGTCCTGCGATATGTCTGGGTAACCGTGAATAGACAGGTCTGCCTAAATCCCGTCGACCTGCCGCCGACAGCAGTCTACGCCTGATGTGGCCGCGGGCAATCTCCGCTACACCAGAGATCGCGCATTCATGTGCGACTCGATGCGCCGGTCGGCCTGGTTCGTTTGTGCCGCGAGGCTCGCGGCCGATCGCTGCTGCCTTTCCCGGCGTCGACAGCGACGCGCCGCGGCGTCGCGGCATCATGTCTCGCGTCAGCGGCTGTGATCTGTACGCGAGAGCGTCGTGCCCGAGCGGTGTGCTGGGCTGGCGGGAGGTGCGAGGTGGGTGCTCACGGCGGCGGTACCGTGCCGCGCCTTTCATAACCGCGCCGCCGTGGGCTCCTCGCACCGAACCGCCTGGGTGCCCAGCGGGCCGCTCGTGGCTTGGCACGGCGGAGCGAACCCAGCCGCAGACGGGAGACGTGATGGCGCGATGCCGTGGCTCACGGCGCCGCGCGAGGGTGGAGCCGAGAGAGATGCCACTTCGGCCCCCCCGACCGCGCGAGGTGCCCTCACGAGGGGCGCGCAGCGCAGGAGCGAGGCGCTTCCACGCGGCAAGGGTCGCGATGAGGGGTGTCTTCCGTACATGCGAAGGGCGGCCCTCTCGAGCCGCCCTTCGTCCTTCGTCATCCGACACCCAGGACGCGAGCCCCGGGTCCCGGTGCTAGAAGCGGAACTTCGCGCCGATCATCAGGCGGCGCGGCAGGATGAACCGCGAGGGCACGTCCTGGTTGGCGTTGCCGATGCGGCGATCCAGCACGCTTTCCGTCGCGTCGCTGTTGGTGAGGTTCAGGAAGTCGCCGAATACGGCCAGTTCCGAGGTGCCACCGAGCTTGAACTCCTTCTCGGCGCGGGCGTCGAGGGTGGTCCACTGCGGCGTGCGGTTGCTGCCATCGACGACGTTCGCCAGGATGCGGCTGGTCGGCAGCCCGGTGACGCTCGTGGGCACGCGGATCTCCGTGAAGATCGGCTTGCCGCTCTGGCTCTGGAAGTTCATCGACGCCATGATGCCCCACGGCGCCTGGTAGACGAACTGCGTCTTCATTACCACCGGACGGTCGCCAATCAGACGGCCATCCGAGTTGATGTAGTCGTTCGGGTTCTGGCCGAAGACGCCGGCAACGCTCGACTGATTCGTCGTAGGAGTCGAACGCGCCGAGCTCGAACCCTGTCGGCCGGTGCTCTTCGAGAGCGTCAGGCCGAAGTTGGCCTGCCAGCGGTGCGACATGCGCTTCTTCACCTCGAAGGCGACGCCGTTGTAGTCCGAGAACATGCGGTCGTCGTTCTGCAGCTGGAAGAGGCGCGAGCCACCGGTGAGACGGTACACCTGCGGCACGTTGGCGCCGGCCGGCGCGCCTGTGTAGTTCACGAGCGAGTAGCGGCCGCCGATGTCGTTATAGGCCGTCTGGTTACGGCTGCGCTTGCCGACGTAGTTCACCGAGAAGCCCAGGTCGGCGCCCACCTGCTGTTCGAGGGCGACGATGAACTGGTCGGTGTGCGGGTTCGACAGGTCGGGGTCGACAGTCAGAATCGACGGGAAGCTCACGGGCGACGTCCCGAGCGGATTGCCGCGCGAGTCGTAGACACCGTCGAAGAGGTACTTGGTGGTGATCGACGGCGTGGCATTGTCGAACTCGTTTGTCACGATGCCGCGATAGTAGCGGCCGTAGTGGGCCTTCAGCAGCGTGGAGCCGCTGTCGTTGAGCTTGAAGTTCACGCCAAGGCGCGGTGAAAACGCGGTCCACGTGAACACGTTGTCGACGGCCTTCGACTGCTGCCCCGTGGGCTTGCCGGTGGCGTCGAGGAAGTCCTGCGCCACGAAATAGGCGCGGCTGCGGTCGAAGCGCAGGCCCACGTTGAACGTCGCGCGCCCCACCTTGTAGGTGTCGTCGGCGAACGCGCCGATCGCCTTGACGCGGCCGCCCTGGTTCCACGGCAGCTGCGTGTAGCCGTACGACGGCACGCCGCTGTAGGTGTAGATGTAGTCGTTGTTGCCGTAGGTGTACTCACCGAGGCCGCTGTTGAACTGCACGCCGACCTTGAAGTCGTGGCTGCCGCCCATGAAGTCGTCGGCGTACTTGGTGACCTTGCCCGAGAACGCAGTCTTCTGCGCCTTGCCGTCGTACCAGCCGTAGATACCGCCGGTGACGGCGCCGGTGTCGAGGTCGATGTAGCGGCGCGCCGTGCGCGGTCCACCGTTCAGCGGATCGCCATGGTCCACACCATAGAAGCCCGAGAAACGGGCCTCGAACACCGTGGTGGGCGTGAGTACCGACGACCACAGGATGCCGGGCGAGGGGTTGTTGCCCGTCTCCACCGAGACCGAGCTGGGCGCGTCGTTGGCCGTGGCACGCTGCGGGATCTCGTAGTAGTCGTTGTGGATCTGGGCCTGGATGCGGTTGTTCTGGTTGATCTGGTAGTTGAACTTGAAGAAGTAGCGCTTGGCGGTCGACAGCGCCGGGTAGTCCGGATCGGTGCCAGGCTGCGAGTCCGAGTCCTTCTGGTACTGGAACGAGCCGAAGAACCAGAACTTGTCCTTCATGATCGGGCCGCCGAGCTGCCACGTGGTGTCGAGGAACTGGTCGCGGTTGTAGGGCAAGCCGCCATCCTGCGCGTCGGTGGTGTTCCGCCCGGTGAGGCTCTGGTTCATGAAGTAGACGTTGCCGTCGCCCTTGAACTGGTTGCTGCCCTGGCGGGTGACCACGTTGAACACGGCGCCGGCGAGGTTGCCGTAATCGGCGGGAGCGCCGAGCGACAGCACCTGCACCTCTTCGATGGCGTCGGTGTTGGGCCACGGCCACGCCGCGCCGGTGGATGGCGCCGTGAAGTCGGTGCCGTCCAGCAGGTACATGTTCTCGTTGGTGGCCGAGCCGAACGACTGCGAGCGCGAGCTCGTCGAGGTCGAGGGGCTGACACCGGGGGCGGCGTTGATCAGGTCGAAGAAGGTGAAGCGGCGCACCGGCGCGTTCTCGACCCACTCGCGGCCGTAGTTGGTGGCGACTTCCGTGCTGCTGGCGTCGACCACCGGCGCTTCGGCCGTAACGGTGATCGTCTCCTGCTGCGTGCTCACCTTCATCTGCACCGGGATGTCGGCGGTGCCGCCGAGTGCCACGGGGATGTTGGTCTGCGTGACGGTGGCGAAGCCCGGCAGCTCCGCGGAGATCTCGTACGCGCCCGGAGGCAGGTTCGGGAAGCGGTAGACACCGTTCTCGTTGGTGACCGCGGTGGGTGCGCCAGGCACGCCGCGGCCGCGGAGCGTCACGGTGACACCGGGCAGCACCGCCCCGGATTCGTCCGTCACCGTGCCGCGAAGATTACCGGTGGTTTGTTGGGCCCACCCTGACAGCGGCGCGGCCAACAGGGCCACGACCGCCAGTACCCATACGAAACGAGACCTCATGCAGACCTCCGAATCGGCCAGACGTCAGCCGTCGACTTACGGTGCGTTCTGGCTTCTTGGTCCTATGAACGCGTGTGGATTCTCCGATTCACGACAACGGCGTGTCAAGCACGATTCTCCAGACTTTGGGCCGGAAAACACGGACTTTTGGACGTCATGACTCAAACGCCTGCATCGGACCATCCATGCGCGTCTCCACGAGCACCCATGATCCAAGCGTTCGAATCCCCAGAATCCCCGGCGCGCAACCACCGGGGACGGCCGCAGGGAGGAATGGCGGCCCGCGGGCCGCGGCATCGCAGCCGATTGACGCATCCCGCCCATGCGCAACGGGACTACAATCCCGGCCCATGAGCGACCAGCGCGACCGCGATCTCGGCATGGACCGTCCCATCACCCGCCGCGACTTCATCGGCGGGGTGGCCGTGGGCCTGGGAGGCGCCAGCCTCCTCTCCGGCTGTGGACCCGGCGAACCCGCCGTGCCGCCGGATCCGGGGATCGAGAAGGCGGCCGGCTACTACCCGCCGTCGCTGACCGGCCTGCGGGGCAGCCACGAGGGGTCGTACGAGACGGCGCACCTGCTGAAGGACGGCGGCGTGAGCATGACCGACGCCATCGACCGCCGCGAGAGCTACGACCTGGTGGTGGTCGGCGGCGGCATCAGCGGCCTGGCGGCGGCGCACTTCTTCCGGCAGAAGGCCGGCCCGGCGGCGAAGATCCTGGTGCTCGACAACCACGACGACTTCGGCGGCCACGCCAAGCGCAACGAGTTCACCCACGACGGCCGCACCTACATCGGCTACGGCGGCACCCAGTCGATCGACAGCCCGGCGCCCTACTCGGCCACCGCCAAGGGCCTCATCACGGACCTGGGCATCGACGTCTCGCGCTACGAGACGGTGCTCGACTCGAAGCTGTACAAGTCGCTCGGCATGTCGGGCGGCACGTTCTTCGACAAGGAGACGTTCGGCGCCGACAAGCTGGTCGCCGGCACGTCGCGGAACGCCTCGAAGGAGTTCCTGGCGCAGTCGCCGATTCCGCCAGCGATCCAGAAGCAGATCCTCCAGCTGAACACCGAGAAGCGCGACATCTGGCCGGGCCTCAGCTCCGCGGAGAAGAAGGCGAAGCTCGCCCGCATGAGCTACACCGACTTCGTGACGAAGGAATGGAAGCTCGATCCCGCGGTGCTGAAGCTGTATCAGACCCGCACGTGGGGCCTCTTCGGGTTCGGCGTCGACGCCGTGCCCGCGCAGGACGCCTTCGGCTTCAACCTGCCCGGCTTCCAGGGCATGAACCTCGAGCCGGGCGCCGGTCCCGGCCAGAACTACGACTCGATCCGCAACGCCGAGGCCGAGGACTATTACTTCCATTTCCCCGACGGCAACGCCTCGGTGGCGCGGCTGCTGGTGCGGCGGCTGATTCCGGCCGCGGTGCCGGGCACGACGGCCGACGACATCGTCACCTCGAAGATCGACTACGCGAAGCTCGACGACGCGGCGTCGCCGGCGCGCATTCGCCTGAACAGCACCGTGGTGAAGGTGGCGCACGACGGCCCGGCGGCCTCGGCCCAGGGCGTGTCGGTGACCTACCTGCGCGGCGGCAAGGCGTGGAAGGTGTCGAGCAAGGCGTGCGTGCTGGCGTGCTGGCACCACGTGATCCCGCACATCTGCCCCGAGCTGCCCGAGACGCAGCTCACCGCGCTGCGTTACGCCAAGAAGGTGCCGCTGCTCTACACGAACGTGCTGGTGCGCAACTGGACGTCGTTCGTGAAGCTGAAGGTGAACAGCGTGGCGGCGCCCGGCATGTATCACGCCTCGGCGAACCTCGACTTCCCCGTCAGCCTCGGCGCCTACAAGCACCAGACGTCGCCCGACCAGCCGATCGTCGTGCACATGACGAAGGCCGTGTGCAAGCCGGGCCTGCCGGGACCGGCGCAGCACGTGGCCGGCCGCGCCGAGCTGCTGCAGACGTCGTTCGAGACGCTCGAACGCAGCATCCGCGATCAGCTCGGACGCATCCTCGGCGGCGGCGGCTTCGATCCCGCGAAGGACATCCTGGCGCTGACCGTGAACCGCTGGCCGCACGGCTACGCCTATCAGTACAGCTCGCTCGCCGATCCGTTCTGGCTCGAAGGCGGCGAGCAGCCCTGCGCGATCGCCCGCAAGCCGTTCGGCAGAATCGCCATCGCCAACTCGGACGCCGCCGCCTACGCCTACACCGACGCCGCGATCGACCACGGGTATCGCGCGGTGCAGGAGCTCACGAGCAAGAACACCTAGCGCTATCTGAAGTCGTGTGACTCGACGGCCATCGACGCCAGCAGACCGTCGAGACGCTGCAGCCGCTCGGCCTTGATGGCGGTGACGCCGTCCTGCACCTGCAGCCACCCTTCCACGAGCAGGAAGGGCGACTCGACCACGATGGCCTTGTCGCGCGCGTAGACGTCGGGGCGCACGATGACGTTGGCGACGCCGGTTTCGTCTTCGAGCGTGAGGAACACGAAGCCCTTCGCCGTGCCCGGCCGCTGCCGCGTGATGACCATGCCGGCCGTGCGCACGCGGCGGCCGCTCTTCACGTGCGGCAGGTCGATGGCGCGGACGACGCCCTTCGTCGACAGCTCGTGGCGCCGGAACGACATGGGATGCGGCCCCACCGTGAGCCCGGTGCCGGCGTAGTCGGCCACCAGGCGCTCGCCCGCCGACATCTCGGGCAAGGGGCTCTGCGAGCCGCTGGTCCCCAGCCGCTGCTCTTCGGCCTGCGCTCCCTCTTCGCGCTCGTCGTCCTGCGCGAAGAGCTCGCCGGCCGGCCGCGCGAGTCGTTCCGCCTGCCACAGCGCGCTGCGGCGATCGTAGCCGAGCGAGTTGAGCGCGCCGATCTCGGCCAGCACGGTCACCTCGTCGCGGCGCATGCCGGTGGCGCGCACGAGATCCTCGATCGAGCGGAAGCGGCGGCCGTGCGCGGGCTCGGTCCACTGGTGCGAACAGACGTTGCAGAACAGGGTCTCGGGACTCGGCGTCCGGGACTCGGCCGCGCCGTACGAGGGCGAGCGCTCGGCGACGCGCAGCGGCAGCATCTGGCCGTCGACCGACACTTCGAGCATCGACGGATCGTCGCAGCCGCACTTCGGGCAGCGCTGTGGTGGACGCTCGGCCCGCGCGGCGCTCGGACGCGCGCCGCCGAGATCCTCGCGCGGCCGCTCCTGCCCCCTGGTGCCGAGGGCCTGCCGCGACGCCATCATGTGCCCCACATCCGCGCGCAGCCCCGCCACGAAGCGCAGGCCGAGACGGATCGAGCCGTCGACGTCGACGCGGCAGTCCCAGTCGGATTCCTGCACGTCGATCGGCGTGAAGCGCACGCCGCGGCGCTGCGCGTCCTTCACCAGCGTGGCCGGATGATAGAAGCCCATCGGCTGGTTGTTGAGCAGCGCCGTGTAGAACGCCGCCGGGTAGTGCGCCTTGAGGTACGCGCTGGCATACGCGATGAGCGCGAAGCTGGCGGCGTGCGACTCGGGGAAGCCGTAGAGCGCGAACGACGTGATCGAGAGCACGATGCGATCGGCCACCTCGCCGGTGATGCCGCGCTCGGCCATGCCGGCGCGCAGCTGCACCTCGATGGCCTTCATGCGCTTCTCGGATCGCTTGAAGCCCATGGCGCGGCGCAGGTCTTCCGCCTGCCCGCCGGTGAAGCCGGCCACCACCATGGCCATGCGCAGCAGCTGCTCCTGGAAGAGCGGCACGCCCAGCGTGCGCTTCAGCACGGGCTCGAGCAGCGGATGGTCGTAGACCACCGGCTCGCGGCCGGCGCGGCGATCCAGGAACGGATGCACCATCTGCCCCACGATCGGCCCGGGGCGGATGATCGCCACCTGCACGACGAGGTCGTAGAACGTCGCCGGCTTGAGCCGCGGCAGCGTCGCCATCTGCGCGCGCGACTCCACCTGGAAGAGGCCGATGGTGTCGGCCGTCTGCAGCATGCGGTAGACGGCCGGATCGTCGGGCGGCAGGTGCGCCAGGTCGACCTCGGGACGCGCCGGATTGGTGTTGATGATGGCCAGCGTGTCCTGCAGCGCCGCCATCATGCCGAGGCCGAGCAGGTCGACCTTGATGAGGCCCATGTCGGCGCAGTCTTCCTTGTCCCACTGCACCACCACGCGGCCGGGCATGCTGGCGTTCTCGAGCGGCACGACCGACGACAGCGCGCCCTGGCTGATCACCATGCCGCCGGAATGCTGGCCGAGATGCCGGGGCAGGTCCTGCATCTGCTGCCACAGCCGCGCGAAGTGCACGATCTCCGGACGCTGGGCGTCGACGCCGGCCTCCTGCATGTTCCTCGCGAGCGAGTCGTCGTCGTCCCTGAACTCGAAGTTGTGCATCACCCTGGCGAGCCGGTCGATGCGGCTCATGTCGAGGTTCAGCGCCTTCCCCACTTCGCGCGCCGCGCTCTTGCCGCGGTAGGTGATGACGTTGGCGGTCATCGCCGCGCCGTGCTGGCCGTACTTCTCGTAGACGTGCTGGATGACGCGCTCGCGGCGATCGCCGCTCGGCAGATCCAGATCGATATCGGGCCACTCGCCACGCTCTTCCGACAGGAAGCGTTCGAAGAGCAGCTCCATGCCCACCGGATCCACGGCGGTGATGCCGAGGCTGTAGCAGACGGCGCTGTTGGCGGCCGAGCCGCGCCCCTGCACGAGGATGTCGTGCTGGCGGCAGAAGTTCACGATGTCCCACACGATCAGGAAGTAGCCGGCGAGATCGAGCTTCTCGATGAGCGCCAGCTCGCGTTCCACCTGCGCGCGGGCCTTGTCGTGATATGGACGATAGCGATCCCGTGCGCCGATGTCGGCGATCCTGCGGAGGAACGACGCCTCGGTTTCGCCCGGCGGCACCGGATACCGCGGGAAGCGGTAGCCGAGATCCCGCATCGTGAACTCGAGCCGATCGGCCAGCTCCACCGACGCGCGCACAGCCTGCGGCAGATCCTCGAAGAGCCGCGCCATCTGCTGCGGCGACTTCAGGTAGCGTTCGGCGTTGGCCACGAGCCGCCGCCCCGCCGTGGCCAGCGTGGCGTGCTCGCGGATGCAGGTGAGCACGTCGTGCAGCGGCCGCGTCTCCGGCGTGGCGAAGCGTACGCCGTTGGTGGCGAGGATCGGCACGCGGAAGGCCTCCGCGAGCGACACCAGCATCTCGTTGTCCCACGTCTCGTCGCGCTGCAGGTGCCGCTGCAGCTCCACGTAGACGTTCTGCCGGCCGAAGATGCCGACCAGCCGATCGAGCAACCCGCCCACGCCGTGCCGCTCGGTGAGCAGCAGCGAGCGGCCGGCCAGCGCCACCAGTCCGTGGACGTGGCCATCGAGATCTTCGAGCGTGAGCGCGCCCTCGCCCTTCGGCGCCCGCAGCTTCATCGTCGTGATGAGGCGGCAGAGGTTGCGATATCCCTCGGGGGAGGCGATGAGGACGGGGATGACGTAGCGGCTCGCGGCGAGCGGTGGGCGGCCGGGAAGACGCCCCTCATCGCGGCTCGCGGCTCGCGGTTCGCGGCCGGTCGCACGCTGGTGCACGTGCTCGACGGTGAGCTCGGCGCCGATGATGGGTCGCAGGCCGGCGGCGGTCGCGGCCTTGTGGAACCGCGGTGCGCCGTACAGGCCGTCGCGATCGAGCAACGCCACGGCGGGATAGCCGAGCATGGCGGCGCGGTCGACGAGCGGCTCGGGCAGCGACGCGGCCCGGAGGAAGCTGAAAGCGGAGGAGGTGTGAAGCTCTACGTACACGGCGGCTGGCGGCTACGCAGCGCGGCTGGCACCGCACCGCAGCAGACCCTCGGTGAGATGGAACGACGACGTGGAAGGAGGCGGAGCCGCTGGCCCCGCCTTAGTCGAACATCCCTTCGACGAACCACTGCCCCACGTCGCGTTCGAGGTAGACGCGACAGGCGACGCCGTCGGCGAGCAGCACGTCCCACTCGTCGCGATCCCACGCGGAAGCAGCCGTGGCGGGATGACTGGCATCCGTGGGTTGTTCCCACCAGTGCCCCGACGTGCGCCAGGGGCCGGCGGATTCCACGATGGCGCCGCCGCTCACGCCGCGGCGATCGGGCGTGAGGCGGATGGGGCGGCCATCTTTCACCGTGACCCGCGCCGGCACCGGGAGGCGGAAGCGGCGGAACGCTATGGAACTGCCGGCGTCCGCGTCGAACTTCTGTGCGCCCGAATTCTCTGTTTTGTTCCCTGTCGCCTGCTCCCCGTTCCCTGCTCCATTGAAGGCCCGCATCGTGAATGCCCCCGGGCGCCATGTATCCACCAGCGCCGGTGAGCCGACGTGCGATTCGCCCATGAGGGCGCCGAGGCGGGCCACCAGCGTGGACACCTGTTCCACCGACGGCTGCGCGCGTTCGATGAGCGACCACTGCACGATACGGCCGGGCGTGGGCTCGACGCGCACGACCACGCGGTCGATGGCGGCCGACGGCGGATGCGATTCGAGATCGAGCAGGATCAGCGTGCGCAGCGTTTTCGCGTCGCGCATCGGCGCCGGCAGTTGCAGCGTGCGGGTGTGGACCTCGCGCGTGGTGAGGTGCAGATCCGTCGTGAGCACGGCGGCGCCGCGATCGGCGCGCTCGAGACGCAGGGCCAGCGGCTCGAGCACGCGGCCGAGCACGAACGACAGCGGCTCGAGGCCTTCGACCGGCCATTCCAGCGCGATCGACGACTCGAACGGCTCGTCGTGCGCCAGCGGCACGAGCGGCGCCAGGTCTTCCCCGCGCGCGGCGTGCTGCCAGCGCGGGCCGAGCGCACCGAGTCGCGAGGCCAGTTCATCCGACGGCAGTTCCACCAGTTGCCCCAGCGTGCGGACGCCCCAGCGACGCAGCACGTCGATGGCCTGCGTGGCGCGCTGCCGCACGGCATCCAGCGCGCGACGGCTGCCAGGCTGCAGACGCACCTGCCCGCGCACACGACGCCGGGTCTGCGCGCCCTCATGACTGTCGCGAGGATGCCGCCAGCCGGCAGGCGACTCGTTTCCCGCGGGCGTGGGCGGCGCCACCGGACCACCGGCGTCGTCCCACTGCGCCAGCGTGGCCACGGGCAGCGCCGCCAGCGCCGTGCGCGCCTCGGCGATGGTGGGCGCCACGCTCACGCCATGACGCCCCAGCGCGAGCAGACACGCCGCGGTGTGCGTGGGCGCGACCGCGAGACGCACGGCGCCGGCATCCACCAGCGCGCGGCGCATCTGTGCCGCGACGTCGTGCGGACCGCCGAACAGGCGCTCGAGCCCGTCGAGATCGCACACGACCAGGGCCCCCGAGATCTCGACCCGGGGGGAAAACGACTGCGCCACCCGCACCAGGGTGTCGACGGGCGCGGTGACCGACGAAAGCGCGGCGAACATGACAGGACCTCCGCGCGCGCTAGCGTTCCGCCCAGAGGCGATCGACGCGCGGCTCGGCCGCCATCGACACCACACCGGCCACCTGCCGGCGCGACGACTCCACCCGCACGTCGAAGCGCAGGCCGTCGAAGCGACGGGCCCGCGGCGAGGTGCCCTGCCACTGCGCGCGCGTGGTCACCGTGTCTGACGGCAGCGGACCGCGGGCCATCACCGGATGCGCCGGACGCGGCGCCACCGGCGCCGGCGGCTGCATGTGCAGCGTGACGCCACCGGCGCTGCGGGCCAGCGGCTCGGGGGCGATGACGACGCACGTGGTGTCGCCGCCCTCGATCACGCGCTGCACGCGCAACCACGTGGTGTACGGGATGCGGCGCAGGGCCGTCATCGGCACATCCCCCATGTCGAGCACCACCACCGGGCACACACCCGACTGCAGCACGAGGTTCAGCGCCTTCAGGGCGCGGTCGAGCGTGCGTTCCACCATCGTGCCGGGGCCGTCGACGGTGCGCACGCCCGGCAGCCACACCGGATCCACCGCGCAGGCCGTCTTCGAGATGGCCTGGCCGCGCACCCACAGCAGCCGATCGAGATCGACGCCGCAGGCCACGGCCGAGGCCGGATCGAAGCGATCGAAGGTGTCGATGAGGGCCACGGTGTCGCCCCGCTGGGTGGCGGCGGCCATCCACTGCCACACGAGCGTGGTGCGACCCGACGACACCGGCCCCACCACTTCCGAGAGCTGGCCGGCGGGCAGCCCGCCCTGGAGATAGGCGTCGAGCGACTGCACCTGGAACGGCACGGCCGGGGCGGACGCCTCGAGCGGGCGCGACGAGGTGAGCGTGCGATCGAGCTTCCGATCGCGGAGCAGCGATTCCACGGAGGCGCGCTGCAGGGCGGGCGATTCGGCACGAAGCGAGGCGGCGGCTGGACTCATGATGTTTCGCCTTTTGTTTGCGCGCGCCCATCTTAGCGAACCAAAAGCGAAAGTCAAGCGAATCCATCTGTGGCACTCTTGCCGGCCATGACGCAACGACTTGCCGCCGTGCTGCTCCTCGCCGCCGGGTTCGTGGCCGGCGCCCTCACGCAGTCCACCCTCGGCGCGCAGGCGCCCGGCCGCGTGTTCGAGCTGCGCACCTACACCGCTCCCGAGGGCAAACTGGGCGATCTGCACGCCCGCTTCCGCAACCACACCCTGCGGATTTTCGAGAAGCACGGCATGACCAGCGTGGTGTATCTCGCGCCGATGGACGCCCCGGCCTCGCAGAACCAGCTCGTCTACCTGCTGGCCCACAAGGACCGCGAGACCGCGAAGGCGAGCTGGGCGGCGTTTGCCAGCGATCCGGAATGGAAGAAGGTGGCGAGCGAGTCGCAGGCCAACGGTCCGCTCACGACCAGGGTCGAATCGGTGTTCTTCACGCCCACCGATTACTCACCGCTCAAATAGCGACGGCCGATGGCCCGCCCGACCTCGCTCGCCCGCCGCGCCCTGCTGGCCATCGGCCTCATGGTCGGGTTCTACGTGCTGGCCCTCGTCATCAGCGCCGCCCTCGTGGCCGTGCCCGTGCTCGAGTACCGGCTGCGCGGGCGCATCACGTTCCAGCTCGCCTTCGCCTGCCTCGGCAGCGCCGGCGCGGTGCTGTGGGCGCTCGTGCCGCGCCGCGATCAGTTCACCCCGCCGGGCCCGTTGCTCGAACGCGCCCGCTATCCACGTCTGTTCGCGATGCTCGACGCGGTGGCCGCCGCCACCGGCCAGGCGGCGCCGGCCGAGGTCTACGCGCTCAACCAGATCAACGCGTTCGTCACCCAGCGTGGCGGCGTGATGGGCGTGGGCAGCCGGCGCGTGATGGGCATCGGCCTGCCGCTGGTGCAGCACCTCTCCACCGCCGAGCTCACCGCCGTCATCGGCCACGAGTTCGGCCACTACGATTCGGGTGATGTCGCGCTCGGCCCGTGGATCTACAAGACGCGCGCCGCCATCGGCCGCACCATCGACGGCGTACAGGAACGGCAGTGGCTGGCCAGGCCCTTCGAGTGGTACGGCCACCTGTTCCTGCGCCTGACGTACGCCATCTCGCGGCAGCAGGAGTTCGTGGCCGACGCCATCGGCGCGCGCGTCGGCGGCCGCGCCGCCATGGCCAGCGCGCTCGAGCGCGTGGCGGTATTGGCCCCGGCCTACGACACGTATCTCCAGCAGTACATCGGGCCGGCGGTCAACGTCGGACGGCTGCCACCGCTGCTCGACGGCTTCACGCGCTTCCTGCACGCCGACGCCAACCGCGCGTGGCTGGCCGAGGTCGCCGCGCTCGAGTCGACCTTCGGCGAGCGCAGCGCCTACGACACCCACCCGCCGCTCCAGGATCGGATCGGGGCGCTCGACGCCGGTCCCGCCGGCGGCGCCGGCGCCAGCGTCGATCCGCCGGCCGCCACGCTCGTGCCCGATGCCGACGCGCTCGTGCAGCAGATGATCGCCACCGCCGTGCAGGCGCATGGCGGCGACACGCTGACGTCGCTCGCGTGGGACGAGCTGGGCATGGTGGTGATCCTGCCGGCATGGCGCCAGACGCTTACGCACCTGCAGGGCTGGTTCGCCGACCACCGTCGAGGCCCTGCCGAGCAGCCGCGAGGCCCTGCTCGCCTGGCCACGCCGATGGCGCGCGCGCAGTTCGCCACGGCCGCCGACGAGACCACGACCGAGCTGCTCACCGGCTTTCTCACCGCCGCCCTCGGCGTCACGCTCGCCGATCGCGGCTGGCGGCTCCACGCCAGTCCGGGCGAGCCGACGGTGCTGCGTCTGGGCGACCAGACGGAGGTGCCGCTCCAGTGGGCCACCGATCTCGTCAGCGGCGTCTGTACGCCCGACGCCTGGCGCGCCACGTGCGACCGCCGCGGTCTCACCGGCGCACCGCTCGTCCCGGCGTCCTGAGCTAAGATCGCATCGTTTGCAAGCGCATCTGTTCGCGGCCGGCCGCCGCCTGGCGTCGGCCCTCACGCACCGGGATTTCCGCCTGTTGTGGAGCGGCGCCCTCGGCTCCACCATCGGCACCTGGATGCAGAAGGTGGCGCAGGCGTGGCTCATCACCACCCTGGCCGGCGCCAACTCGGCGTTCTTCCTCGGCCTCGATTCGCTCATGGGCGAGCTGCCCATCCTGCTGCTCACGCTGGTGGGCGGCGTCATCGCCGATCGGAAGGACCGCCGGCGGCTGCTGCTGATGTCGCAGTACGTGCAGATGACGGCGGCCTTCATCCTGGCCGCGCTCGTCTACTTCGACGTCGTGCGGCTGTGGCACATCCTGGCGCTCTCGGCGATGACCGGCGTGGCGCAGGCCTTCGGTGGCCCGGCCTACCAGTCGCTCATCCCGCAACTGGTCAGCAAGGAGAACCTGCCGAACGCCATCGCGTTGAACTCGATCCAGTTCAACCTGTCGCGCATCATCGGCCCGCTCATCGCCGGCGCGGCGCTGACCGCCTTCGGCATGGTGGCCTGCTTCGGGCTGAACGGCGCCTCGTTCCTGTGCGTCATCGCCGCGCTCTTCGCGCTGAAGGTGCAGCACACGCCGCCGGCCACCACCCGCTCGCTCATCGCCGAGATGAAGAGCGGCCTCGACTACGTGAAAGCCTCGCCCACCATAATCGCGCTCACGGTGCTGGGCTTCGTCGCGGCGTTCCTCGGCGTGCCGTTGCTGACGCAGCTGCCGCTGATGGTGAAGGACGTCTTCCACGCCGACGTCAGTCTCTACACGCGCTTCATGGCGTTCTCGGGATCGGGCGCCGTGCTCGGCGCGATGATCGTGGCCTGGCGCGGCAAGTCGCGCGGCATGGGCCACATGCTGCTCGGCGGCGTGATGGCGTTCGGCGTCGTGCTGGTCGCGTTCTCGTTCTCGCGCCAGCTCTGGCTGACCCAGGCGCTGCTCTTCCTGGGCGGCGCGCTGCTGGTCTCGACCTTCTCCACCGTGACCTCGCTCGTGCAGCTCATCGCCCCCAACGAGATGCGCGGCCGGGTGATGAGCATCTACATGGTGGCGTTCCGGGGCGCCTCGCCGCTCGGGAACTTCCTGGCCGGCAGCATCGCCAACCTGTCGTCGGTGCCAACGATGCTGGCGCTGAACGGCGTGCTGCTCGTGGTGGCCGGCCTCGTGTTCTGGATCCGCGGCGGCGGCGTGCGCGACACCTAGGACGGGGTTCGATGCCGATCACGCGCCGGCGCCTGCTGCAGGGCGCGGCCGCCACCGCCGCCCTCGGCCTCTACGGGTGGCGCGTCGAGCCGCACTGGGTCGAGTTCGTGTCGCGCGATCTGCCGATCGCGCACCTGCCGTCGTCGCTCGTCGGCCGCACGCTCGTGCAGCTCTCGGACGTGCACGTCGGCCCGCTGGTCGACGATGCCTACGTGCAGGGCGTCTTCGATCGCGTCACCGCGCTCGCCCCCGACATCATCTGCTACACCGGCGATCTCGTGACCTTCCGCGACGACGGCTTCGAGGCGCAGATCGCGCGCATGTACGCGACGCCGCCGCGCGGACGCCTCGCCACCCTCGCCTCCACCGGCAACCACGAGTACGGCCCGCGCTGGGCGCATCCCGAGATCGCGCATCGCGTCACGGCGATCGTCGCCGACGGCGGTATCCGCATGCTGCGCAACGCCGTGGCCGACGTCGACGGCCTGCAGATCATCGGGCTCGACGATCTGTGGGGCCGCCAGTTCGACAGCACCGCCGCGTTCGCGACCCTCGATCGCACGCGCGCCATGCTGGCGCTCAGCCACAACCCCGACACCGCCGACCTCGACGCCTGGCGCGGCTTCGAAGGCTGGATCCTGGCCGGACACACGCACGGCGGGCAGGTGCGGCCGCCGTTCCTGCCGCCGCCCATCGTGCCGGTGAAGAACCGCGCCTACACGGCCGGCGCGTTCGCCCTGCCCGGCAACCGGCACATGTACATCAGTCGCGGCGTCGGCCACTTCCTGCAGGTGCGCCTCAACGTGCGGCCGGAAGTCACGGTGTTCACGCTGCAGCGCGCCTGACGGCGCGCCCGCACGCGTGGTCTACACTGCGGTCATGCGCCGTCCGATCGCGCTGGCCGTGCTCGTCGCCCTGGCCGCCCTCGCCCGTGCGTCGGCCCTCGCATCCACCGCGGCCGCGCCGACGACGTTCTTCATCACCAGCCGCGCCGTGCCGCAGGGCGGACGGCTCGGCGGTCTGGCCGGCGCCGATCGCGTCTGCCAGGATCTGGCGGTCGCTGCCGGGGCGGGCGGTCGTACCTGGCACGCCTACCTCAGCACCGCCTTCCGCAAGGCGCCGGCGCTGAACGCCGGCGATCGCATCGGCGCCGGGCCCTGGCACAACGCCGCCGGCGCGCTCGTGGCGACGCGCCCTGCCGACCTGCACCGCGGCACCGTGTTCCCCGCCGCCCTCTTCCTCACCGAGTCCGGCCAGCCCGTGGCGGCCGGCACGCGGATCCTCACTGGCTCGCGCGCCAACGGCCTGGCCGCCATCGAGCAGACGTGCGAGAACTGGACGTCGAGCGCCGGCGAGACGGTGGCCGGCGAGGTGGGCGGGTCGTGGAACAGCGGCACCGTGGTGCGCTGCGACGGCAGCGGGCCGCCGCTGCGCCTCGCCTGCTTCGCCGCGCCTTGAGCGGAACCCGCCGTTGATCCCGTCACTCGTCACCGCGATCACGCAGGGCCCGGCGAGGCCCGCGAACACGATGTCGAATTCCGGGCGCTCGAGCGACTACCGTATGCACGCCGCCGCCCGGATGGTCCGGTCGCGGTCGTGCGGCGCCGGGGCCGCGCCGCTTCACGGGGCCCGGAGACGACCATGCGTTACCTCTGCCTGATCTACGACGAAGAGAAGGTCATGGCCACCATGCCCAAGCCCGAGGCCGATGCCTTCATGCGCGAGTACTTCACGTTCACCGAGGGCGTGAAGGCCAGCGGGCACTACGTCGCCGGCGAGGCGCTGCATCCGGTGTCGACCGCCACCACGCTGCGCATCCGCCACGGCAAGACGTCGACCACCGACGGGCCGTTCGCCGAGACGAAGGAACAGCTCGGCGGCTTCTACCTGATCGAGGCGGCCGACCTCAACGCCGCGCTGCAGATCGCCGCGAAGATCCCGTCGGCACGCACCGGCTCGGTCGAGGTGCGGCCGGTGGTCGACTTCAGCCGGATGCCGTGAGCGCCGCCGACCAGACCGCGCGGGAGGCGGTGGACACCGTCTACCGCGCGGATTCGCGGCGGGTGCTGGCGACGCTCATCCGGCTGCTCGGCGATTTCGATCGCGCGGAAGAGGCGCTGCACGAGGCGTTCGCGGCGGCCCTGCAGCAGTGGCCCGTCGACGGCGTGCCGGCGAACCCGCGGGCGTGGCTCGTATCCACGGGCCGCTTCCGCGCCATCGATCAGCTGCGCCGGCGGGCCCGCCACGATCGTTCGCTCGGCGATCTCGCCGAGGCCCTCGAGCGTCAGGCCGCGGCGTCGAGGGACGACGACATCCTCGACGAGACCTCGCCGGTCGACGACGACCGGCTGCGGCTGATCTTCACCTGCTGTCATCCGGCCCTGCCGCCCGACGCACGGCTCGCGCTCACGCTGCGCGAGGTGTGCGGCCTCACCACCGAGGAGATCGCGCGGGCGTTCCTGGCGACGCCGTCCACGATCGCGCAGCGCATCGTGCGCGCCAAGGCGAAGATCCGCGACGCCCGGATTCCGTATCAGGTGCCCGGTCCCGACGATCTGCCGGCCCGGCTCGACGCCGTGCTGCACGTCGTCTACCTGCTCTTCAACGAGGGCTACGCCGCGACCGCGGGCCCGTCGCTGACACGCGCCGATCTGTCGGCCGAAGCGATCCGCCTGGCGCGCCTGCTCGCCGACCTGCAACCCGGCGCCGAGGTCGACGGCCTGCTCGCCTTGATGCTCCTGCACGAAGCGAGACGGGCGTCGCGCACGACCGCCGATGGCGATCTCGTGCTGCTCGAGGATCAGGACCGCGCCTCGTGGGACCGCGCCGCCATCGCCGAGGGCCAGGCGCTGGTGGAACGCGCGCTGCGATCGCGCCGGTTCGGCGCCTACACCCTGCAGGCCGCGATTGCCGCAGTGCACGCCGAGGCGCCGACGAGCGCCGCCACCGACTGGCCGCAGATCGTCGGCCTCTACGACGTGCTGCTGCGCCACGATCCGTCGCCGGTGTTCGCCCTGAACCGGGCCGTGGCCGTGGCGATGTGGCACGGCGCCGCCGAGGGGCTGGCGCTGGTGGAGCAGATTCTCGCCCGCGGCGATCTCGCGGACTACCACTTCGCGCACGCCGCCCACGCCGACCTCTGTCGCCGTGTCGGCCGGCTCGCCGATGCGCGCGCGTCGTACGCACGGGCGCTGGCCCTCGCCACACAGGAACCCGAGCGGCGTTTCCTCGCGCGGCGACTCGCCTCGCTCGAATAATCCGGCGACATCGACACGATGCCTTGAATGTCTCGGACGAACGCCGATCCGAGACAAAAAAAGACCTTACACGTCAGTCATACACGTCTACACTCCGCCATCCATCCAGACCTGGCGTGGATGTCATGCGTGCAGGAGGGTTGTACATGGTTCGTCTTGTCAGACAGTTACAGGTCCTGGTCGTCGCGAGCGCACTCGCCGGACTACCGGCGTTGGCGGCGGCCCAGAGCGCCACGAGCAACATCACCGGCCGCGCGACTGACGGCAGCGGTGCGGCGCTTCCCGGCGCCACCGTCTCGGTCACGAGTCCGAACCTGATCGGCGGCGCCCGGACGACGGTCACCGACGAGTCGGGCACCTATCGCTTCACGCAGCTGCCGGGCGGCACCTACGCGGTGAAGTTCGAGCTGGCCGGCTTCTCGACCCTGACCGTCGAAGGCGTCGGCGTGGCCGGCGGCAGCACGATGACGATCAACGGCAAGCTGGAACTGGCCACCATCCAGGAAGCCGTCACCGTGACGAGCCAGGCGCCGACGATCGACCTCGAGTCGTCGAAGGTCGCCGTCACGTGGGACCAGCAGAAGCTCGACGACCTGCCGTACAGCCGCAGCCTCACGGGCCTCATCGCCCTGGTGCCCGGCCTTTACGCCACGTCGTACGACGTCGGCGGCTCGAACTTCGGCACCGGCTCCGGCCCGAGCGCCCGCACCTTCGGCCGCGCCGGCGGCAACGTCGTCATGTATGACGGCATGGTGTGGGACCAGACCTACGGCGACTACGGCAGCTTCGAGGAGGCGCAGATCACCACCGCCTCGAAGGGCGCCGACGCCATGAACCCCGGCGTGTCGATGAACTTCGTCATCAAGTCGGGCGGCAACCAGTTCCACGGCTCGTTCCTGGGCCAGTACCAGAGCGGCAGCATGCAGAGCAAGAACGTCGACGACGACCTGCTGAAGCGGGGCTACGCGCCCGGCGTCAACAAGTTCACGTCGCTCCGCGATCTCTACGGCGAGTTCGGCGGCCCGGTGATCAAGGACAAGCTGTGGTTCTACGCCAGCTACCGCGACGGCCGCACCGGCCTGAAGATCCCCGGCTTCATCCAGCTCTCGGATCGCAACCAGGTCGAGTTCTACACCAAGCTCGAGAACCCCACCGCGAAGATCACCTACCAGGTGAGCAAGAACAACAAGTTCGAGGCGATGGTGCAGGGCGGCCGCAAGTGGCAGCCGTACCGCGGCGCCAGCAACTTCATTCCGCTGGAAGCCTCGCAGAACCAGGACTCGTACTCGCTGATCGGCCCGTCGTTCAAGTGGCTGACCATCATCGGCAGCAAGGGCACCTTCGACGCCAGCCTGCAGCGTGGCGGCTACTGGTGGCCCGACGTGCCGTGGACGAGCGACGTCCGCAAGACCGACCTGACGACCGGCGCCACGCGCGGCGCGTTCCTCGAGAGCGACCGCTCGCCCCGTCGCTGGCAGTTCGGCGGCACCTATACGCAGTTCTCCGAGTTCTTCGGCCGCAACCACGAGATCAAGACCGGCTACATGGGCTGGCGCGCCGTGGAGGAAACCGAGAACATCGGCTACCCGAACCAGCAGCAGTACCGCTACCGCAGCACCACCGCGGACGCCGCCTGCAGCCAGTCGACCTTCTGGGACGGCTGCTTCGCACGTCCCGACTCGGTGCTCGTCTACGACTACCCGAACACCACGTCGGCCGGCGAGTGGTACCACTCGGCGTACGTGAACGACAAGATCACGGTGTCGAACAAGCTGAACGTCAACATCGGCGTGCGCTACGACCGCTACTCGAGCTTCCTGCCCGAGCAGGGCAACCCCGGCACCGGGCCGTTCGCCACGAAGAACATCTTCGCCTTCAACGACGCCTACCCGGTGTACCAGACGTTCGTGCCGCGCGTGTCGGCGGTGTACGACCTGACGGGCGAGGGCCGTATCGCGCTGCGCGGCAGCTACGGCCGCTACGTGGGCGGCTCGTCGGGCACGCTGGGCAACCCCGGTCCGGCGGCGACCACGGTGAACCCCAACGCCATCATCACGCGCACCTACTCGAACTGGGACGGCTCGATTCCCTACGTGCCGGTCGCGGCCAACCTCACCGCCACCTCGGGCGGCGGCACCAACCGCACGATCGACTCGAACATGAAGGGCCCGTGGGTCGACGAGTTCAGCGCCGGCGTCGACGTGGGCCTGAGCCGCGTCGTCACGATGCAGTTCACCTACGTGAAGAAGTACGACGGCCGCGGCAACAAGTTCCTCAACACCGCACAGCCGTACGACGCCTTCACGCAGGTGGCCAACGTGGTCGATCCGGGCCGCGACAACATCACCGGCACCGCCGACGACGGCACGCTGAAGGTCTACTCGGTGCCGCGCACGCTGTCGGGCCAGACCGTCGAAAAGATCGTGCAGATGACCGGCAGCGAGAGCCGCAACAAGTACGACGCCTACGGCGTGACCTTCAGCAAGCAGTACGCGAACAACTGGTCGTTCCTGACGTCGTTCGACGCCAGCAAGGCCGTTCTGAAGGACATGGACCCGCGCAACCCGAACGAGGCCCTCTACGGCCCCGGCAACTCGACCAACTCGACGCCCGGCTCGACGACCACCAACCAGTACCGCAGCCGCCTGCCCGAGTGGAGCTTCTCGGGTCGCGTCAGCGGTTCGTACCAGATGCCGTGGGGCATCCTCTACGCCGGCTCGTTCACCGCGCAGAGCGGCGAGTGGTATGGCCGCGACGTGGCCGCCCGCGACACCAACAACGCCACGGTCTACATCACGGTGGAACCGCACGTCGACCGCTACCCCTGGGTGAAGCTCTTCGACAACCGCATCTCGAAGCGCTTCAAGATCTTCGGCGGCCAGCAGATCGAGGCGATGTTCGACCTGTTCAACACGCTGAACGTCAACACCATCACGGCCCAGACCAACCGCAACGGCTCGGCCTACCTGCAGCCGACGACGATCACCGCGCCGCGCGTGGCCCGTCTGAGCTTCAAGTACAAGTTCTGATCTGACGACGTCACGGGCGGAGCGAGGGACACCCCTCACTCCGCCCGTGCTCTGTACGGACATCGCGTGATGTGCTATGTGGCGATCGGATGCGGGCATCGTCTGATCGACTGATCTGCTCGCGGCACGCGGCGGTCCGGGTGTGGACCTCGCGGGTCCCCGGCTCGGGAACAGCCCGGATGCTCGCTCGCTATGACGCTCGCTCGGCATCCGGGCGCCCGTTCCCGGCCGCCCGCGAACTGCGGAACGGACCGTGCACCTCCGCCACCGGTGCCCCGAGCGAGACGTCTACGATGGTGAGTCCCATGACGCCCCTCGCCCGCCGCCACCCTTTCGCAGCACGCCTCGCGTCGCGTCGATGATCGACCGCGAACATCGCGACCGTCGCCGGCGAGATCCCTTCTGGAGCTGGATCGCGATCACACTGTGGTTCGCCCTCGGTGCCATCGTCGGTGGGGCCATCGGCCTCCGACAGGCGTTGGGCTTCGGCCGATCCGATCGCGCGCACATCCTGGGGCTCGTGCTCGGCGCGCTCGTAGGAGGGGCTGACCTCGGCGGTCTGGCTGGGATGGCGGGAGTCGCATCGGTCACTGGCCGGGGTAACGGTGGCGCGCTGATCGGCGGCAAGACGGCTTGTGTTATCTCGTGATGTGGTGATCTGGCGACCGCGTGATCGGACGCGTGCATCGGATGATCTGGTGATCTTCACGTGCCGCGCACCGAGGTCCGTCACGTGCAGTTCGCGGGCGGCCGGGAACGGGCGCCCGGATGCCGAGCGAGCGTACCAGCGAGCGAGCATCCGGGCTGTTCCCGAGCCGGGGACCCGCGAGGCCCACACGCGGACCGCCCGTGACGTGAACGACGCCGGCTCGCGTGAGGCTAGCGCGACGGCCTGAGCGCGTCGCGATCCACCTTCGCGCCCTTGAGATACACCGCCGAGATCTTGCGCGTGTTGCGGATGTCGTCGAGCGGGTTCGCGTCGAGCACCAGCAGGTCGGCGGTGCGGCCCGACGCGATGGTGTGCGAGTCTTCGAGGCGCAGGAAGCGGGCGCCGATCGAGGTGGCCGATCGCAGCACCTGCGCCGGCGTCATGCCGGCCGCCACCATGTCCTCCATCTCGACGTGCGGGGCGTACGACGTGTTGCCGTCGGTGCCGACGGCGATCGTCATGCCGGCGTCCGACAGGCGCTTCAGGTTTCGGGCCTGAATCATCCACTGCGCGTGCGCCTGGGGGCGGTCGGTGGCGCCGGCCTGGATCTTCGCCACCTCGGCGTCGCTCAGGCTGCCCTTCAGCCACGCGTAGTCCACCGCCACGCCGCGGTCGGGCATGTTCGGGATGAGCACCACGTTCGGACGCGCCTTCACCAGCGCGACGAGCTCGTCGTCGACGTCGACGTCGCGGATGCCGTGCGCGAACGCGTCGATGCCGGCCTTCAGCAGCCCCTTGGCGTCCGACAGGTTGAAGATGTGCGCCGCCACGCGGAGGCCGGCCTTGTGGGCCTCGTCGATGATCGGCGTGTAGAGCTCGGGCGGCAGCTTCTTGTACTTGCCGTCGCGATCGTCCACCCAGATCTTGATGATGTCGACCTTCAGCGCCGCCTGCTCGCGCACGGCCTTGCGGGCGTCGGCTTCGGTCGTCACCCAGTAGGGCACGTCGGTGCGTCCGGGTTCGGGCGTCGTGATGCCGCGGCCGGCCAGGAAGTAGCGGGCCATGCCGGCGGGCTGCTCGGCGCGCACCGCGAACGGATCACCCGGCGGGTCGAGGCCGAGGCTGAGCGCGGCGCTGATGCCGAAGTAGGCGCGGTCGCGCAGGTCCTTCAGCAGCGCGTCGCGCGTCGTGCTGAGATGCACGTGCGTGTCGACGATCGTCGGCATGATCGTCTTGCCGGCGGCGTCGACCACGGTGGCGCCGGCGGGCGGCTTCACCTGAGCGGACGGCCCCACCTGCGCGATCTTCCCGTTGGTCACCACCACCGTGGCGTTCTCGATCGGGCGCGAGGCGTCGCCCACGATCACGCGCGCGCCCACGAAGGCCGTCGTGCCACCCGCGGTCTGCGCCGCCGGACGCGCCACCGTCATCATCGCCACCGCGGCCACCGCCGCGCCTCCCACCATCCAGCCGAGTCGTCGCGTCTGCATCGTGCGTTCCTTTCGTACGGGAGGTCGGTCTACTTCGAGGTCGTCGACGGCGCGGGTTCCAGGCGCAGCACGGCGCCGTCGTCCTCGTCGGTCACGAGATACAGGAAGCCATCGACACCCTGGCGCACGTCGCGGATGCGCTGGCGCAGCTCGGTCAGCAGCGTCTCGCGGCGGATCTCCTGCAGCCGCTCGTTGAGCACCACGCGATCGAGGCCGCCGGTGCGCGGCACCTCGCCGCGGCGCGCGCTACCGACGAAGAGGTTGCCCTTCCACGCCGGAAAGCGATCGCCGGTGTAGAACGCCAGGCCGGTGGGCGCGATCGACGGCACCCAGAGAATCGCCGGCAGTTCCTCGGCGCCCGTCGACGCGGCGCCGGCCATGCGCGTGCCGTCGTAGTTGCGGCCGAAGGTGCTGGTGGGCCAGCCGTAGTTGCCGCGCGCGCTCACGATGTTCACCTCGTCGCCGCCGTTCGGGCCGTTGTCGGCGGCGAACACGGCGCCGGACACGTGCACGGCGAGCCCGAGCTGATCGCGGAAACCGTAGGCGAACACCTCCCCACGCGCGCCGGGGCGGCCGACGAACGGATTGTCGGGGGGCACCGTGCCGTCGTCGCGCAGGCGCAGCACCTTGCCGTAGACGCTCGAGAGCTGCTGGCCGTAGTCGCCATTTGGCGCGCCGGTCGTGACGTAGAGGAAGCCGTCGGGACCGAAGGCCAGACGCGAGCCGCTGTTGCCGTCGCGATAGTCGCCGCGGAAGATCTCGGTGAAGCCCTCGATGGCGGTGCCGGTGAAGCGGCCGCGGCCGATCGCCACCGCGCTCTTCGTCGCGTCAGCGCCGGTGCCGACCGTGTTGTAGCTGAGGTAGACCAGCCGGTTCTCCGCGAACTTCGGATGGAGGATCACCTCCTGCCAGCCGCCGCCTCGAATGGTCGGCGGCGCAGGCAGGCCGGCCACCGGCGCCGCATCGACCACCGGCGAGGCGCCGCCGATGCCACGCACGAGACGCAGCGCCCGGCCGCGTTCGGTGACCAGGGCGTCGCCGTTCGGCAGCGGCGCGATCGCGAAGGGATGGTTCAGGCCGCGCGCCACCACCACCACGCGCAGACCGTGCTGTTCGGCGGTATCGAACGTGTAGGGACCGGCGTTCAGCACCACGGGCGCGACGCCGATCGGGGGCGGCTGCTGCGCGAGCGCGGCGGCGGGCGTCAGGGCGATCGTGAGCGACACGAGGCAGGCACGGGCACGAACGGGCGTGAGCATCCGCACATCCTAGCGCAGCCGTCCTCTCGTTTCGGCGGCGGTCGTGGCATCATCGGAGAGATGCCATCCAAGCGCCGTCCTGCTCCCGTGGTGCCGCCCGTGTCGGCGCCGGTTGCCGTCAAGCACTTCCGCCCGCACCCGTGGCATGGGCTCGAGGTGGGTCCCGAGCCGCCGGCCGTGCTGAACGCCTACATCGAGATCACGCCGTTCGACCTGATGAAATACGAGGTCGACAAGGTGTCGGGCTACCTGCGTGTCGACCGCCCGCAGCGCTCGTCGGCGCAGCACCCCACCCTCTACGGCTTCGTGCCGCGCACCTACTGCGGCGACAGCGTCAGCAAGCTGGCCCCCGGCGCCAACCGCGGCGACGGCGACCCGCTCGACATCTGCGTGCTCAGCGAACGCGCCATCACCAGGAACGAGATCATCGTGCGCGCCCGCGTGATCGGCGGCCTGCAGATGGTCGACCGCGGCGAAGCCGACGACAAGATCATCAGCGTGCTCGACAACGACTACGTCTACGGCGAGGCGCGCGATCTGAAGGACATCCCGCACGTGCTCATCGAGCGGCTGCAGCACTACTTCCTCACCTACCGGCTGGTGCCGGGCGAGAAGCCGCAGGTCGACATCGCCAAGGTCTACGGCCGCGCCCACGCGATGAAGGTCGTGCAGGCGGCGATGGACGACTACGTCGACACCTTCGCGCGCTAGGGCCGTGGCCGGCGCCGCGGCGCCGGTCAGTAGTAGAACGCGGTGATCAACGTCACGGCCACGGCACCGCACACGAACGTGAGCGGGCCGCCGAAGCGCAGATAGTCGCCAAGGCGATAGCCGCCCGGTCCGAGCACCATCAGGTTCGTCTGGTACCCCACCGGCGTCGTGAACTCGCACGACGCCGCGATGGCGATGGCGAGCGCCAGCGGCTCGGCCGCCAGATGCGACGACTCGGCGGCGCGCAGCGCCACCGGGAACACCAGCACGGCCGCGGCGGCGTTGCTCAGGATGCTGGTGAGCCCCCACGTCAAGGCGTAGATCGCGGCCACGATCCACCCGGGGCCGCGTCCACGCACGGCCGTCAGCACCGCCTCGGCCACCGCCGCCGCGAGTCCGCTACGCTCCACCGCCGCGCCCAGCGCCAGGCCGGCGGCAATCACCACCAGCACCGGCCAGTCGATCGACTGTCGCGCCACCGCCAGGTCGGTGCAGCGCAGCACCAGCATCGCCACGGCCGCCAGCGCCGCCGCCACGAGCGTGCTCAGCACGCCGCTGGCCGAAGCGACGACGAAGCCCGCGAACACGAGCGCCGCGATCCACGCGCGGTCGTGACGCGGCAGCGCCGGGCCCTCGCTGCCATCGACGATCTGGAACGCCCGCGAGTGCGCGTGGCGGGCCTGGAATCCGGGCGGCGCCTCGATCAGCACGGCGTCGCCGGGGCGCAGCCGGATGTCGCCGAGCTTGCCGCCGAGCCGTTCACCGCGGCGGTGCACCGCCACGATCACGCCGCCGTACTTCGTGCGGAAGCCGGCATCGCGGATCGTCGGACCAGCCAGCGGTGACGACGGCGTGAGCACGGCTTCGACCAGGCGATGGCCGTCGCGCGCGACGGCGGCGTCACGAGCGTCGACCGGCACCAGGCCGCGAATCTGGTGCAGTTCCACCACCGACGTCTTCACGCCCACCAGCACCAGCACGTCGCCGGCGCGAATCACCTCGTCGGGTCCGACCGCCGGCAACAGCTGGCCGTCGCGCTCGACGTGCGCGAGGAACAGGCCGGACAGGTGCCGCAGACCGGCCGCGGCGACGCGCTGCCCCACCACCGCCGCGTCGGGCGCCACGGCCAGCGCCACGGTGTAGTCGCGCTCGTCGCGCTGCACCGACATCGCATCGGTGTGGGCCGGCAGGAAGTAGCGGCCGGCGGCCATCATGTAGACGAGGCCCGCGAGCGCCACGGGAACCCCGACGGGACTGATCGTGAAGAGCGCGAACGGCTTGATCGGCGTGACGCCAGGCAGCCGGTTGTGCGCCAGCATCAGGCCCTGCACGACGACGTTGGTGCTCGTGCCGACCAGGGTGCAGACGCCGCCGAGGATCGCCGCGTACGACAGCGGCAGGAACAGCCGCGACGGCGACAGGCCGTGGCGACGGGCGAACGTCGACACCAGCGGCATCGCCACCGCGACCAGCGGCGTGTTGTTCACGAAGGCGCTCAGCGCGGCGACGGGCGCCACGACGCGGGCCTGCGCCGCCATCTCCGATCCCGGCCGCGTCGAGAGCAGACGCCCGGCCACGAGGCCGACAGCGCCGCTGTGCCGCAGCCCGGCGACGACGACGTAGAGCAGCGCGACCGTCAGCACGCCCTCGTTGGCCACGCCGCGCAGCGCCTCGAGTGGCGACACCAGGCCCGCCGCCGCCAGCAGCGCCACCGCCGCCACCATCACGCGCTCGGCGGCGATCCGGTTGGTGGCGAGCGCGGCCATCGCGCATGCCACGACCCCGGCGGTGTACCACGCGGCGAGCGTCATCGGATCACATGTAGCCGGATCGCCGCAGCGACTCGAGGCCGCCGCCGTCGGCGGCGTCCTGGGCGCGGCCCGAGCGCTCGGCCACGTTCTTCAGCGCGCCGGTCTCGAGTTCGCGCACGATGTCGGCGACGGTCCGCGCGGTCGAGCGAATCGGCAGCGTGCACGGCGCGCAACCGAGCGACCGGTAGCGGGTGCCGTCGCCCCGATCGAAGTAGAGCGACACCACCGGGATCCGCTCGCGCTCGATGTACTGCCAGATGTTCAGCTCGGTCCAGTCGAGCAGGGGATGGATGCGCACGTGCGTGCCGGGCGCGAACTCCGTCTTGTACTGGTTCCAGAACTCGGGCGGCTGCTCGCCGACGTCCCACTGATGCCGCGTGTCGCGCGGTGAGAAATAGCGTTCCTTCGACCGGCTGCCCTCTTCGTCGGCACGCGCGCCCACGATCACGCCCGTGTAGGGCTCGCGGTTCGGGTCGGGCTCGTAGCCGCCCAGCACCTGGCTGAAGCGGTAGCGCGGGCCGCTGCCATCGAGGGTGCGCCGCAGGGCCTCGGTCTTCAGCAGGCCGCAGCACGTGAGCCGATCCACCGCGCCCTGCGGGAACGTGCGGCCGGCCGCCAACGCCTCTTCATTCTGGCCGTAGACGAGGTTGAGGCCCCATTCGGCGGCGAGGCGGTCGCGGTAGGCGATCATCTCGGGAATCTTGTACGCCGTGTCGATGTGGACGAGCGGAAACGGCACGTGGCCGAAGAAGGCCTTGCGGGCCAGCCACAGCAGCACCGTGCTGTCCTTGCCGATCGACCACAGCATGCAGAGCTGCCGGAAGTTGGCGTAGGCCTCGCGCAGGATGTGGACGCTGCGATGCTCGAGGGCGTCGAGGTGCGAGCTCATGCGGACGTGGCCTCCGTGGACGCGGCGGGCGCGGTGAGCCAGCGAACGATGCGGTCCGCGGCCGCCTCGGCGGTGTCGTGCGTGGTGTCGATGACGATCTCCGGCGACTCCGGCGCTTCGTACGGGTCGTCGAGGCCGGTGAACTGGGTGATCGCGCCGGCGCGGGCCTGCCGGTAGAGGCCCTTCGGATCGCGCCGCTCGCACTCGGCGAGCGGCGTCGCCACGTACACCTCGACGAAGCGTCCGCACATCGCCCGCACGGCCGCCCGCGAGTCGCGATACGGCGAGATGAGCGCGGCCACGACCGTGACGCCGTGCGCCTCGAGGCGGCTGGCGAGATAGCCGACGCGGCGCACGTGGCCGTCGCGATCGGCGCGCGAGAAGCCGGTGCCCGGCATCGCGGCGCGCAGGGCATCGCCGTCGAGCGCTTCCACCGTGGCGCCCGCCGCGACGAGCCGCGCCACGAGCGCGGCGGCGATCGTGCTCTTCCCCGCGCCCGAGAGGCCGGTGAGCCAGACGACCGACGGACGCGGCGGCAGGAAGCCGACGACGAAGGCGGCGTTCCTCAGCGACGGCGTGTTGTACACGAGCGGCGAGCGATGCGGCGCGCCATCGGTGGCCCAGCGCACCACGGCGTCGCCGGCGGCGACGTCCCATTCCATCGTCGGGCCGAGACGCACGTAGGCGTCGGCGGTGCCCTCGGCGACGAGGCAGAACTTCAGCGAGCTGCCAATCGCCACGCGTTCCCCGATCCGGTAGGGCGCGAGGAACGTCTCGATCTCCGGCGAGCGGTGCGAGCGGCTCTCGGCGATGCGGACCGGCTGCCCGGGCGCCGGCGGACGCGCCACGAGCCGCGCCGTGACGCCATCGCGTGTGCGCGTGGCGCCGAGCCCCTCGGCGCCGGTGTAGGTGACATGGCGCGCCGGCGCGTGGACCACGCCCAGCACTGGCACGCCGTCGCGGATGAGCGCGATGTTCACCGTGTAGTCGGGCACGCCGTGCAGGTACTCCTTCGTGCCGTCGAGCGGATCGACCAGCCAGTACGGATTCCAGGCGCGCCGC
>JAXLRB010000029.1:0-56042 GCA_046331325.1 Vicinamibacterales bacterium
ACGTGCGGACCTGGGCGCTGGAGGGCGGCTACACCGCGACGCCGAGCCGTCACGCCTATATCAGCTTCTCGGGCGGCGTCAGACATCTGGACGTCGGCCCCTATGCGGGCGTCGCCGAGTTCCATCCAATCCTCCGCATGAACCTCGGCTTCGGGTTCTGATCATGAGCCACCAAGTCCTTCTCGTCACCGCTCTCGCCCTCACGCTCACGAACGTGAGCGCCGATGCGCAGGACGCGCTGCGCGATCGCCCCACCACGGTGTTCGTCACGTTCGCCAATCCGCCCGCCGAGATCGAAGGCACGCTGACGAGCCTCACCGACCAGGCCATCGCGCTGGTGGTCGACGGCCACGAGCAGCGCTTCGATCTCGCGGAGGTCCACCGCATCGACCGGCTCGGCGATCCGAACAGTGATGGCGCCTGGCGCGGCGCCTCGATCCTGGGAGCGCTCTGCTTCCTTCTGTGCGGGCAGGGTGTGAACAACGGCGGCGAGTTCTTTCGCGCCATCACCGTGAACGCCGCCTTCGGCGCGCTGATTGGCTGGCAGTTCGATCGCGATCACGTCGGGCGCACCACCCTGTTCAGGGCCCGCCGCCAGTGAGTCCTCACACCTTCTCACCCGAAGGCGCACGACACGTTGCGGTGCCGGGCCTTACCTTCGCGACATGGAGATTCCGATGACTCGTTCACTGCTCCCCACCCTGTTCGCTCTCGCCATCCTCACGTCGTTCGCCGCGCCGGCCGCCGCGCAGGGCGGCGGCTACTTCAGCGCCCCCACCACCAACGGCGAACCCAGGCAGGTGATCTCCGCCAACCCGTTCGGCCTGGTGATGGACTTCTACAACGCCGAGTACGAGCTGAAGGTCGCAGACGCCGTGACGGCCGGCGTTGGCGCCTCGCGCCGTGGCTGGATCCTGTTCGGTGAATCGCAGGAGCGGCCGCGCCTGAACAGCGACGTGTTCGTGCGCTACTACCCGTTCGGCAGCGCCTTCAACGGCGTCGCCATCGGCGTGAAAGTCGGCGCGACGCGCATGCCGGACCACGGCACGTATCCCGGGTTCGGCTTCGACCTCAACCACAGCTACGCCTTCACGGATCACGCGGTGATCAGCACCGGCATCGGCATGAAGCGCCTGATCGGGCGCGACTCGTACGCCGGGCCGGAGACGATCACCACCTTCCGCATCAACATCGGCCTCGGCTTCTGAGCGTTGGACAAGCGGCGGCGGGACGGCTACTGTTCCTGCCCATGGATCGACGCGAGTTCCTCGCCGCCACCGCCGCCGCCACCGCGGCCGCCGCCCTGCCGAAGGCCGCCACCGCCCAGGCGGCCGCGCCGCCGCCCGTGAAGACGGTGCGCACGCCGGTGCTCGAGATCGGCTATCACGAGAGCGGCCCGGCCTCCGGCTTCCCGGTGCTGCTCTTCCACGGCTTTCCCGACGACGCGCACGCCTACGACGGCGTCGCCCCCGTGCTGGCGAAGGCCGGCTATCGCGCCTTCGCGATCTACCTCCGCGGCTACGGGCCCACGCGCTTCCTCGATCCGTCGGCGCCGCGCATGGCGCAGCAGTCGGCCATCGCGCAGGACGTCATCGACTTCGCCGACGCGATGAAGCTGCCGCGCTTCGCGGTGAGCGGCTACGACTGGGGCGGCCGCGCCTCGTGCATCACCGCGGCGCTGCATCCCGACCGCGTGCGCGCGGCGGTGCTCTGCGGCGGCTACTCGATCCAGAACACGATCACGCAGGGTCCGCCGGCGCCGCCGCAGGCAGTGCGGAACTCGTGGTACCAGTGGTATTTCAACACCGAGACCGGGCGTGAGGGCCTCACGAAGAACCGCAAGGCGCTGTGCCGCTACATGTGGCAGGAATGGTCGCCGACCTGGAAGTTCAGCGATGCGATGTACGAGCAGACCGCGGCGTCGTTCGAGAACCCCGACTTCGTCGACTGCGTCCTGCACTCGTACCGCCACCGCAATTTCAACGCGCCGAGCGAGCCACGCTTCCTCGACACCGAGAAGCGGCTGGCCACGCGACCGAAGGTGGAGGTGCCGACGATCGTGCTGCACGGCGGCGACGACGGCTTCGGGAAACCGGCGCCCGACACCACCGACGCCGAGCGCGCCTCGTTCCCCAAGCTCGTCGCGCGACGGGTCGTGGCCGGCGCGGGGCACTTCGTGCCGCACGAAGCGCCGCAGGCCGTGGCCGACGCGCTGATCGAGGTGCTGGCGGCGTCGAAGTAGCGGCTCAGCGGATCAGTCGCGCGCGGCGGGCGCCGGATCCGGGCCCGTCATCGCCGCCATCGGCGCGCCGGCGTCTACGAGATGCCGGCTGCCCGCCTGGTTCACGAGGCCCTTCGCGAAGCGCTGGCCCGGCGAGCGCTGCTTCACCGTGTCGAGCAGCCACCAGTCGGCCTGCAGGCGATCGCGCGTCACGTCGATCACCACATAGCCGCGCGACAGCCCGTCCATGAACTTCATGTGCGGGCGGCTCTTCGTGATCGCCGCCAGGCGCTCGGCGGCGTTGGCCGGCGTGAACGGCACCGGCGACGAGATGGCCGGGCTCACGATCTCGACGCCGAGCGACGCGCGTCCCGACGCCGGATCGTACGCATCGGTCAGGCCACGCGGCAGATCGAACGCCCACGAGCTGTGGACGTCGCCGGTGAGCACGACGAAGTTCGGCACCTTGTGCCGCTCCACCATGTCGAACACGCGCGAGCGCGACACGCGATAGCCGTCCCACGAGTCGGCATTGGTCGACGGCTGCCCGGCCGGCGCCTGGGGCGCGAACATCACCTGCTGCCCCAGGATCTGCCAGCGCGTGTTGGCCCGCACCGACTCGAAGAGCTCGCCCTCGAGCCAGCCTTCCTGCGCGGCGCCGAGAATCGATCGCCGCGGGTCTTCGATGCCGAGCACGTTGGCGCGATCCACCTGCTCGTCGCGGCCGACCAGCCGCGTGTCGATCATCACGAGATCCGCGAGATCGCCGATCGCGAACGAGCGATACAGGTTCGGCTGTCTCGCCGAGCCGGTCTCGCGCACGGGCAGCCATTCCAGGTAGGCCTGATACGCGGCGTCGCGGCGCACGAGGTAGTCGCCTTCGTCGGGCTGGTGGTTCTGGGCACCGCCCTTCCAGGCGTTGTTGGCGATCTCGTGATCGTCCCACACGCAGACGAACGGGTGCTGCTGGTGCACGGCCTGCAGGTCGGGGTCGGCACGATAGAGCGCGTAGCGCTTGCGGTAGTCGGCCAGCACCAGGATCTCGGTGGGCGGATCGACCGGCCGCTCCTTCTCGAGATCGGGATCGGCGTAGCGGCCCTGGTGGTAGTCGTAGATGTAGTCGCCGACGTGCAGCACCAGATCGAGATCGGTCCGCTCGGCCAGCCGCGCGTAGGCGTTGAAGTAGCCGTACGGGTAGTTCGAGCACGACACCAGGCCCATGCGCACGCGCGTCGCGCCGCTCGCCGGCAGCGTGCGCGTGCGGCCGATGGCCGATCGCGCGCCGAGCGCCTCGAAGCGGTAGTAGTAGGTGGTGGCGGGCGCCAGCCCCGTGGCGTCGACCTTCACGGTGAAGTCGCGGGCCGCGCCGGTGCGCGTCTCGCCACGCGCCACCACGCGCGTCATCGCCGCGTTCGACGCGATCGTCCAGCGCACGGGCACCTCGCCGGTACCGCCCGACACGCGGGTCCACAGCAGCACGCGGTCGTGCCGCGGATCGCCGCTGGCCACGCCGTGGCGGAACACCGGTGCGACCTGGCGCGCGGCCTGCTCGGCGGCGAGGACGTCTTCGGGCCGGACGATCTCGGCCAGGGGAAACGCGGCAATGGTGGCGGAGGCGGTGAGGAACGAGCGGCGGGATACGGCCATCGGCGAAGACTCCGCCGACAGCTTACACACGACTCAAGACGTCCGCATCACGCGACGTCCCCCGCGGAGGCGGGGCGGGTACTAGCGGCCGAGCAGCTTCGACAGCCAACCCTTGCCGGGCGCCGGACGCGGGCACTGGCAGCGGTCCTTCGCGGCGACGCCGGCGAGCACCTGCTCGACATGCTGTCCGCACCCGACCCACGAGGCCTTGCCGCATTGCGGGCACGTCACGCGCTGACACATGCGTCCATCCTAGCGCGCCCCGTGAGACGGTGATGAGGTCAGGGCGCCGGCGGCGCGGCGGCCAGCGCCGCCCGCCAGCGCGGCAGGAACACGCTGGAGCGTTTGCTGGCGATGGCGCCGTCGAGCGCCGCCTGCATCATGGGCCGCGCCTCGTCCATGCGCCCGCGCTTCGCCAGTGCCAGGCCGAGGAGGCCGCGCGCCGTGCGCGCACGGGCGTCGTTCGGCGCGGGATTCGGTCCGAGGGTGTCGAGCGCCTCGCGCGTGAGCGCCTCGCAGTCGTCGCGTTCGAGATAGCAGGCCGCGGTCGAGGCCGCCGACAACGGCGTCCACAGCATGGCGGCGGCTCGTTGCGGGATCAGGCGGCGCGCCGCGGTCACCACGGCCATCGACTCGCGGTAGGCCTCGTCGGCACGGCCCGCGCCCACGAGGCTTGTCGCCCACACCGCGCGCTGCCACAAGGCACCGACGCTCTCGGGGCCGGTGAGACGTTCGACGATGGTCAGCGACTCGCGCTGCAGCGCCTCGTCTTCCGCGAAACGGCCGGTGGCGCGCCGCACCAGGCCGGCGAGTTGCAGGGTCGTGCCGAGCGACGCCGCCATGGTGGGATCCGCACGCTGCAGCGCAGCGGTTTCGTCGAGCAGCTGCGACGCCGAGGCGAAATCCGACTGCGCGTTGAATCGGACGGCAGCGAGACCGAAGAGGCAGATCGGCCGCGCCGTGTTCGCGCTCGACGGCAGGGTCGTCGACACGCGCAGGCAGGCCTCGAAGTACGGCGCGGCCTCCTCGCTGGCGGGCGAGACGTAGGCCAGCACGGTCGCCGCCTGCGCCAGCGTGGCGCTGGCCAGCACCGGCGTGAAGTTGGGTGCGTGATCGTTCCAGAGTTGCAGCGCCGCACGCGCCTCGTTCGTCGCCTCTCCCGCATGGCTCGTCACGTAGAGGGTGTAGGCCCGGAGGGCGCGCGCGTGCGCCTGCCGGGGCACGTCGCTGGTCGCGGCGGCACGCTCGAGCGCGCGATCGAAGAACGACGCGGCGGTGGCGAAATCGCCCTGCGCGATCCACGCCTGCCCCATGACACGCTCGACGTCGGACGCCAGATCGGGCAGCGCCTGCAGGGTCGGCAGCACGCGGTCGTCGGCCAGCGTCAGCAGATCGCGCACGGTCATGCTGGTGGCGGCGGTGGCGTCGTTGCCAGGGAGCATGAGCATGCGAGCCAGCACGCTGTTCTGGGCTTCGGCGCGTTCGGCGGCGCGCGCCGAGGCGCGCGCCTGTATCACCGAATAGGCGGTGGCCGCCGCCAGTCCCACGACGAGCAGCGTCACGCTGGCGGTTTCGAGCGCGTGGCGGCGAAGGAACTTGCCGAGGCGATAGCCGACGCCCGGGGTGTGGGCCCGCACCGGCTCGCCGTCGAGATACCGCCGCACGTCGTCGGCGAGTTCGGCCACGGTCGCGTAGCGATCGCGGGCCTCGTGCGCCAGCGCGCGCGTGGTGATCGCTTCCAGATCGCCGCGCACGGCGCCGCGCAGGCGCTCGAGCGACATCGCGCGCCGCAATGCCGCCTCTTCCGTGATGACGCGCGGCAACGGCGTGAGGGTGGTCGCGCCCGAAGCGCGCTCAGCCACCGCCACGAGCGACTCGTGCCGCCGGAACGGCCACGATCCCGAGACCAGCTCGAACAGGATCAACCCCAGGCTGTAGACGTCGCACGCCACCGACACCGCCTCGCCGCGCAGCCGCTCGGGACTCGCGTACTGCAGCGTGAGCGGCTCGGTGCTGGTGAGGTGCAGGTCGGGACCGGCGAGTTTCGCCGTGCCGAAGTCGAGCAGCTTGGGACGCCCGTCGGCGGTGACCAGAATGTTGCCGGGTTTCAGATCCAGATGGACGATCAGGTGGCGGTGCGCGGACTGCACCGCGTCGCATACCGCGAGGAACAGGCGCAGCCGCTGGTCGAGCGGCAGCTTGCGTTCGTCACACCACGCCGTGATGGGGTCGCCCGCCGCCAGATCCATCACGAGGAACGGACGGCCATCCGTGTCGACGCCGGCATCGATCAACCGCACGATGTCGGGGTGCGACAGCGCGGCCAGCATCTGCTGCTCACGGGCGACGCGCTCGAGATCGGCGCCTTCGGCGCGATGCAGGTGGAAGCGCTTCACCGCCACCGCCTGCTCGACGCCGTTCACCGTGCGCACGCCGCGGAACACCTCGCCGGATCCGCCGGCGCCGAGGCGCGCCTCGACGCGGACGCCGCCGACGACCTCGGGCAGGGGGACGACGGCCGGACGGTGTTTGGCCGGCCCGACGAAGGCGGATTCCTGGCGCAAGGCCTCGCGCAGCGCCAGGGCCTCGTCGCGGAGCGCGCCGTCGCCTTCCATCGCCCGCAGCCGCGTGGCCCACTGTTCCTCGGGGACGTCGTCGAGGGCCTCGCAGAGATCCTGGACGCGCCGCCAGCGTTCCGCGTCGGTCATCACCTACTCATTCGGAGAATCGACGCCAGGTGACTCACCGCGCAGGCGCTGGAACAGCCAGCCGCGGGCCAGGCGGACGCGGCGGTCGACCGTGGCTTTCGACAGTCCGGTGAGCTCCGCCGTTTCTTCCGACGTGCAGCCGAGCAGGAAGCGCATGCTGAACAGCTCGGCCTGCTCACGATCGAGTTGCTCGAGCTCGGCCAGCGCACGGTCGAACGCCACCACCTCCGGCCCGTTGGCATCCACCCACGCCAGCTCCTCGTGCAGCGGCACGCGAGTGGCGGCGCCGCCGCGCTTGCCGGCCTGCCCCTGCCGGTAGTGATCCACCAGCGCGGTGCGAATCATCTTCGCGGCCAGCACGTAGAAATGGCGGCGGCTCTCGAGCTGCTTCGGCGGTTTGGCCAGCAGCTTCACGAACAGGTCGTTGACGACCGCCGTGGTCTGCAGCGTGACCGGCGAGGCGCCGCGGCTCAGGTACGCGTGGGCCAGGCCCTGGAGGTCGGGATAGACGAGCGGCACCAGCCGGTCCAGGGCCGAGGCGTCGCCCCGTCCCCAGTCGTGCAGCAGCTGTGTGACGTCGCGCGCGCGCGGGTCCATGCCGGGTGGGATCGATTATCCGCCAGCCACCGGGGCGCCCGGCGGGGCTCGTGAGTCATTTTCCCGGCCGTTCACGAACGTGTCTGTGAGGTCCATCCCCCATGCCCACCACGTTCGCCGTGCTCGGCCCCACCACACTGACGATTCTGTTACTCAGCGGCAACGGCGGCCCGATTGGCAACGCCGGCAACGCCAGGCAGCCGGCCACGGAAAGCCAGCCCCCCGCCGCCCCCCACGTCGCCTAAAGCAGCGTGCGCTGCCCCTGCTCGAGGTCGAGCAGGGCACGCTTGGTCGGCAGGCCGCCGCCGAAGCCGGTGAGCGCGCCGCTGGCGCCGATCACGCGGTGACACGGAATCACGATGGCGATGGGGTTGGCGCCGTTGGCCAGCCCCACCGCGCGTGTGGCCTTCACGTCGCCGAGGCGGCGCGCCAGCGTGCCGTAGCTGATCGTCTCGCCGTACGGGATGTCCTGCAGGGCCCGCCACACGTTGCGCTGGAACGGCGTGCCGGCCGGGTCCACGGTGATGTCGAAGCGCGTGCGGCGGCCGGCGAAGTACTCGCGGAGTTGCGCCGACACGTCGTGGAACTCGTCCGGCGACGCGATCCAGTCGGGACGCGCGCCCTGGAACTTGCGTCCCGTGCCGAACCAGAGCACGCGCAGCACGCGCCGATCGCCAGCCAGGAGCAGCGGCCCGACCGGGCTGTCGAGCGTGGTCCAGTACGTCGGAGCCGCTGTCTCGCTCACGACGCCTTCTCGAACACCAGCGTGGCGCCGACGCGACCGGCGCGATCGCGCACCGACAGGCGCAGCGTGCGGCCGCTGACCTCGTAGTGACGCCACTCCTCCATCGCCACCGCGTCCTCGGTGAGGCGCTCGGCGCCGACGCCCATCGACAGGCCGGCGAAATCGAGGCGACCATCCGCCGGCGAGGCCTTGGTGGTGAAATCGGCGACGACCGTGCGGGGCGGACGCGCCGCCGGTTCGTCGGGCGCCAGCTCGGCATGCACGCTCATGGTGCCGGCGCGATCGAAGCGCAGGAAGCCGCTCATGCGCCGCGAGGATCCGTCGGCGAGCTGCATGACGGTCAGGCGCCACTCGCCCTCGAGCGGACTCGCCGCCGTGGTGTCTGGCGGCGGCGCCGAGACCACCGGGCGCGCGCGTCCCCCTCCGCCTCCGCACGCGAGACAGATCGCGGTGGCGACGAGCGCCGCGGCGAGACGGGTGCGCGGGATCCGTCGAGCTGGCGTGATCATGCGTTCAGCATGTGCCGGGCACGCGCCCTGGCGCAATCCGCGGCATGTGCCCGTTACCGGCGCGGCCTGATCTGCTCGAGCGGGATGAGGTGGAAGTCCCCGGGCGCGATCGAGTCGGTGGCCGGGATGTCGTACATCTCCCGCACGCCCTCGAGGCGGTCGCCGGCGATGGCGACGAGTACGCCTTGGGCGCCGAAGAAATCAGCCAGCGAGAAGCGCGAGGTGCGGCGCACCCGTTCGGGCGTGAGGCCGCGGCGCAGGTCGGGCTCGAGGTAGAAGAGAAACGAGCCGATGCCTTCGTCGACGATCACGAGCAGACGCGGCATCATGCCGCGCGCGTTCACGTCGCGCGCCAGCGATCTCGCGGTGAGCTCCACGGCCGTGAGCGGACGCACCGCCACGGCCACGGCGACCAGCGCGGCCACCGTCACGATCGCCAGGCGCGTCGGGCGCGCGGTACCGTCGATCCCGCGCACCGCCCACGCCGCCACGCCGACGCTGGCGAGCACCGCCGCCATGCCTGGGGCCGATGGCAGCAGGCCAGGCGCGAACACGTAGTACACGAGGCCAACCGCCGGCAGCAGCGCGGTCATCCAGTACAGCCACGTCGGCGTCGCCCGCCGCATCGTCGCCTCACCCTCGGTCAAAGCGCGCGCCGCGAGCAACGCCACCGCGGGGAACGCCGGCAGCAGATACGTCGCCAGTTTGGAGCCGGCGGCACTGAGCAGGAGCAGATCGGCGACCAGCCAGCCCCATACGAGACGCTCCGCGCTCGACGTGGCGCGCCAGCCGCGACGGATCACCGCGATCGCCCAGGGCCAGGTGCCGGCCACCAGGATCGGCAGGTAGTACCAGAACGGACGACCCGCGTGGCGCTGCGCCTCGCCGGCCACGCCGCCGATGTGACGCTCGAGGATGAAGTAGCGCAGGTAACCAGGCGACGCTGCCTCCATGGCCGCGTACCACGGCCACGCGATCGCCGCGCCGATGACCACGGCTGCCGCGCCGCTCGCCACGAGGCGCATCGACCACGTGCGCGTCCAGACCATCCACGCCAGCATGCCGACGCCGATGAGGCCCACGCCGGTCAGGCCCTTGCCGAGCATCGAGAGGCCCAGCGTGACGCCGGCCACGAGCGTCCAGACGACGGCGGCGCCTGCCGTGGTCGCCACGTGCACGCGCCAGAAGGCGCCGAGCGCCACGGCCACGAGCGGCACCATCACCAGATCGTGCAGCGGCGCCAGCGTGACCGCGTATGGCAGCAGCATCGTCGCGTAGACGAGCGCCGCCCACACCGCCACGCCGCTGCCGAACAGCGTGCCGGCCAGCCAGCCGGTGGCGGCCGCGCCGGCCAGGCCCAGCAGCGGCCCGGGCAGGCGCACCGCGAACTCGTTCCTGCCGAACGCCGCGATCGAGCCCGCCTCCATCCAGAAATAGAGGATCGGCTTGTCGAGGAACGGCTCGCCCAGGAGGCGCGGCACCACCCAGTCGCCGCGCTCGACCATCTCTACCGAGATGGCGGCATGCAGCCCTTCGTCGTCCTCCATCAGGGGGACGGGCAGTGCCAGCGGTAACAGATAGGCGACGAGGACGAGCGCCAGGACGGCGCGAGGTGGAGCGGTCACGAGGGAGAGCGCAGGGCCCTCCCACTATAAGCCGAGTGCGAGGCGCGACCCCGGCACCGTGGTGCCGGAGCCGCGTGGTGGTGGGGAATCAGACGCGGGCGCGCGTGAGGCGGTCGTCGCGGCCGGCGGTGGCCCGCGTGGCGGCCCACCAGGTGCCGGCCCCGGCCAGCAGCACGACCACGCCGACCAGCACCATAGAGCCGATCGACGGCATCTCGAACGGGTAGAGGCGCAGGATGCCGACGCGCTCCACCATCCAGTGCCATCCGGTGTGCGCGACGAGCGCCGACAGGAAGATGGCGCCGATGCGCTCGTCCATGAACTTGAAGGTGAGGTTCAGCGCCGGCACGACCAGCAGCAGCACCAGCAGCTGCCCGAACTCGACGCCGATGTTGAACGAGAGCAGCGACGACAGCAGGTACGGCCCGGCGAACTGCAGCGAGTGCTTGAGCGCGAACGAGAAGCCGAAGCCGTGAATGAGCCCGAAGCCGAAGGTGACCATCCAGCGGCGGTGCAGGTTGGCGCCGATGATGTTCTCGAACGTCATGTAGACGATCGACGCGGCGATCAAGGCCTCGATGAGCGGCGGGAACCACACGAAGCCGGGCGCCAGATCGTAGGCCGACGCGATCAGCGTGATCGAGTGCGCGACCGTGAAGGCCGTGACCAGCACCAGCAGCTGGCGGAGCTTGCGGAACGGCACCACGAGCGCGAACAGGAACAGCATGTGGTCGGTGCCGCTCAGGATGTGCTGGAAGCCGAACACGATGAACTGCGCCACGGCCGTGTACCAGGCCGGGTCGAGCTCGAACATGCCGGGCTCTTCGCCCTCGAGCTCGTAGGCGCGCACGCCGCCGTCGGGCAGCGACAGGCGGATGATGGTGAGCGGGGCCTTGCCGAGCTGCGGCCCCCAGCGCGGGTCGAGCGAGAAGCGCGAGGCGGCCGACGTGATCGGCGTCTCGAAGAGCGCGTACATCACGCTGTCGTCGACGTCGACGGTGCGCTCGCCGGTTTCGGGCTTCAGCACCGACGCCAGCGCGGTGTCGAACGACTCGAACGCCCGGTCGCTGTTGGGCCTGGCGCGCACGGCCACCAGCTTCATGGCTGGCAGCGTGGTCTCGCCTTCCTTCATCGCCACCTGGGTGCCGATGTACTTCATCGCCGCCTGCGCCAGCACCTCGTCGGCCTGCTCGACAGCCAGCTTGTTCTTGGCCCGCAGGGGCCAGTCGACCTTCATCGCGACGATCGGCACGCGCGTGAGCAGCCGCATCGTGTTGCCTTCGGGCTTCACGAGCGCCTGGATGGTCACGTCGGCGCCGAAGTCGTGGGCGGAAAGGCGGGCGACCGAGAGACCGACCAGGGCGAACACGCAGACAGCGAGAAGGCGGCGCGTGGTGGAGGAGGGAGTCATGAAGGGCGTGTCCATCTGCAACTCGCGAGTCGGAACATTCCGATCGCACGTCCGCGGTCCGGCGTCGGCACAGGCGCGGTCTCTAGGTATAACAGATGCGCCGAAGTCGTTCTGTGAACGGTTTCTCATGAACCGGCGAGGTTCCGGCTGGAGCCTGACATTACCTCGCGTTCAGCGAGACTGGCTGGAACAACCGTGAAGATCGTGCCGGGCGAAAACCTATAATCGGACCCGCACCATGGCTGTCACGCTCGGGTCGACGCGCCTGCTCGCGTCGGGACGCCTCAAAGGAGTGCGGGTCGGCGTGGTCGCCAACCCCGCCTCGGTCGATCACGCGTTCGTGCACGTCGTCGATCGCGTGCGCGCCGCCGACGGCGTCACGCTCGCCGCCATCTTCGGTCCGCAGCACGGCTTCAGGTCCGATCTGCAGGACAACATGATCGAATCGCCGCACGCCATCGATGCCGTGCGCCGCGTGCCGGTCTACTCGCTCTACAGCGAGACGCGCGAGCCCACCGCCGAGATGCTGGCCGGCCTCGACGTGCTCGTCATCGATCTGCAGGACATCGGCGCGCGCATCTACACCTTCATCTACACGATGGCCAACTGCCTGCGCGCCTGCGGGCGCCACGGCGTGCCGGTGATCGTGTGCGATCGGCCGAATCCGATCGGCGGCGTCGACGTCGAGGGCGAGACGCTCGTGCCCGGCTTCGAGTCGTTCGTCGGGCTCTTCCCGATTCCGATGCGCCATGGCATGACGATGGGTGAGCTGGCGCTGCTCTTCAACGAGCAGTTCCACCTCGGCGCGTCGATCGAGGTCGTGGAGATGGAGGGCTGGCGGCGCGCCGACTACGGCGACGACTGCGGCATGCCGTGGGTGATGCCGTCACCCAACATGCCGACGCTCGACACCGCCATCGTCTATCCCGGCACCGTGCTGCTCGAAGGCACGCTGGCGTCGGAAGGCCGCGGCACCACGCGTCCCTTCGAGATGGTGGGCGCGCCGTGGGTGCAGGCCGAGGCCTTCGCGGACCGGCTGAATGCGCACGGCCTGCCGGGGGTGCACTTCCGGTCGACGGTGTTCGAGCCGACTTTCCAGAAGCACCACGGCGTGACGTGCGGCGGGTGTCACATCCACGTCACCGATCGCGCCACGTTCCGCCCGGTGGTCACGGGTGTCGCCGTCATCGAGGAGCTGTGGCGCGCCAATCCCGCCAGCTTCGCCTGGCGCCCACCCCCCTACGAGTACGAGCACCGCCTGATGCCGATCGACATCCTGGCCGGCAGCTCGAGGATGCGCGAGGCGATCGAGGGCGGCGTCCACGCCGCCGACATCGCTGCCACGTGGCTGGCCGACGAGGCCGCCTTCCGCGCGCTGCGCGCGCCGTACCTCCGCTATGCCTGAGAAGCCGGTCGCCGCGGGGCCACCGTCGTTCACGCTCTCGATCGCGGTGGACGCGCCGGTCGCCAGACTCTCGGCCGCGTTCTTCTCGCACACCGATCTCGCCTACTGGTGGGAGGCCGAGCGCTCGGTCACGGTACCGCGCGCCACCGGTCCGTTCGCGGTCACCTGGCCGCCCGCCGACGCGCGCGATCCCGTGCTCGGGCAGCTCGGCGGCACGCTGCACGGCACGGTGATGGACTACTTCGCCAACCGGATGCTGTTCGTCGCCGACGTCTTCTGGCAGCCGCCCGACGGGGAGCCGCTCGGTCCGATGGCCATCGAGATCACGTGGCAGTCGGAGGGCGAGGCGAAGTCGCGGGTCACCGTGCGGCAGAGCGCCTCGGACGACGGCCCGCGCTGGCAGCGCTACTTCGCGCTCACGAAGGAAGGCTGGACGGTGGCGCTCGCCACGCTGAAGGACTACCTCGAGAACGAGTGGCTCTACCGCGTGCGCACGATCAAGCAGGCGAAGCCGTGAGCACGCGCGCCGCCGTCGTCGTGATCGGAGGCGGCGTGGTCGGCTCGGCGTCGGCCTGGCGCCTGAAGACCGACGGCGTCGCCGGCCGCGTGGTGGTGGTGGAACGCGACCGCAGCTACGCGACGGCGTCGTCGTTCCTCGCCATGGGCGGCATCCGCCAGCAGTTCGGCTCGGCCGTGTGCGCGCGGATGGTGCAGCACTCGGTCGAGCTGTGGCGCGAGTTCGACACGCGCATGAAGACGGCGGCGCACACCCCGCACGCGTGGTTCCGGGAACGCGGGTATCTCTTCCTGGCCGACGACAGCAACGCCGAGGCGCTGCTGGCCCGCGAGGCCGCGCAGCGCGAGGCCGGCGTGGTGCAGAAGCGCCTGTCGGCGGCGCAGATCCATGCGATGGTGCCGGGCCTGGCGCTCGACGACATCCGCTTCGGCCTCTTCGGGCCGCACGACGGCTACGCGAACCCGCGCGAGGTGCTGTTCGGGCTGCGCGCCGCCGCCGAGGCCGCCGGCGCCGAGTACCTCGACGACGAAGTCGTCGGCATCGACACCTCGTACGGACGCGTCAGCGGCGTGGTGCTGGCATCGGGCGAGTACATCTCCACGTCCGTCGTGGTGAACGCCGCTGGAGCGATGGCCGGCCGCGTCGCGGCGCTGGCCGACCTCGAGGTGCCGGTGGAGCCGGTGCGCCAGCTGCTCTTCCGCTGCACCCTGCCCTACCACTGGCTGTCGCGCTTCCCGATGGTGATCGATCCGGGCGGCCTGCACTGGCGGCACGACGACGGGCTGACGCCGCACGATCCCGATCGCATCATTCTCGCGTTCACGAAGTGGGACGAGCCGCCCGGCGAGAACCTCGCGTGCGACGACACGCGCTGGGAGCAGGAGTTCTATCCGGCGCTGGTGCGTCGCCTGCCTGCGGCGGTGGACGTCAGCGACGTGCACGGCTGGGCGGGCCACTACGAGATGACGCCCGATCACAACCCGGTGCTCGGCGAGCACCCGGCCCTGCGCGGGCTGGTCTTCGCCGCCGGGTTCAGCGGCCACGGGCTGATGATGTCGCCCGCCACGGGTCTCGTCGTGTCGGAGCTGGTGCGTCACGGCGAGAGTCGCACGTTCGACATCGCGCCGTTCTCGGTGGATCGCTTCGAGCGCGGCGAGATGGTGAAGGACGGGGCTACTATCTAGCGGCCAGGGGCTGGCGCGGCTCGCGACGAGCCGCCTGGGCACGGGGGCGACGATGCGATCATTCGCGCGCAGGCAGTTCATCCACACGCTGGGTCTCACGGCGGGCGCGCTCGCCACGCGGTCGGTCCGCCTGTCGGCGCGAGCCCCGCAGCGCATCGTCGTGATCGGCGGCGGCATCATGGGCGCGTCGATCGCGTATCACCTGGCGAAGCGCGGCGCCGCCGTGACGCTGCTCGAGAAGAAGGCGCCGGCCACCGGGGCCACCGCCAACTCGTTCGCGTGGATCAACGCCGGCTCGAAGCGGCCGCGCGGCTACTACGAGCTGAACCACCTGGGCATGGCCGGCTGGCGTCGTCTGCAGGGCGAACTCGGGCCGTCGAAGCTCGTGGTGCAGTGGGGCGGCACGGTGCAGTGGCAGGACGCCGCCGACAAGGCCGAGGCGTTCCGGAAGGGTGTGCTCGCGCAGCAGGCGTGGGGCTACAACACGCACCTCATCGACACGACGGAGATGCGACGTCTCGTGCCGGCGCTCGAGCCGGGCCCGGTGTCGGTCGCGAGCTTCTGCGAGGAAGAAGGCACGGTGGATCCGGTCGGCGCGGCGAAGCTGCTGCTCGAGGCGGCGGTGTCGCACGGCGCCACGGTGCGGCATCCGGCCGAAGTGACGGGTTTCGATCTCGACGGCGCCAACGTGCGCGGCGTGAAGGTGGGCGGGGAGACGATCGCCGCTGATGCCGTGGTGGTGGCCACCGGCGTCGACATGCCGGCGATCGGCCGCATGCTCGGCTTCGACGTGCCGATGGAGGAATCGCCCGGGCTGCTCGCGCACACGACGCCGCACACGCGGCTGGTCGATCGCGTGCTGGTGGCGCCCGGCGCCACGCTGAAGCAGCTGCCCAATGGCGAGATCGTGACCGGCGTCGACTTCGGCGGGTCGCCATCGCGCGACACCAGTCCCGCGATGGGTCACAAGCTGCTCGAGGGCGCCAGCCGCTTCGTGCCGCGCTTGAAAGAGACGTCGCTCGATCGCGTCACGCTCGGCTTCCGCGTGCTGCCGGCCGACGGCCAGCCGGTGATCGGCCGCGTCACCACACGGCCCAACGTGTACCTCGCGGCGATGCACAGCGGCATCACGCTCTCGCCGGCGGTCGGCCAGCTCGCCACCCTCGAGCTGCTGGATCAGGTGGACGTGGAGATCCTGCGGCCGTACCGGCTGGATCGCTTTTCGAAGTCGCGCTGACCGACGCTACGGCGTCACCACCACGACGATCTCGTTCGAGGGCGGGCTGACACCGACGGCATTCCTGGCGCGCACGCGAATGAAGTAGGTGCCGGGGGGCACCGGAACCGAGAACGTCGTGTCGGCGACGCCGGTGTCGATGACGCCGACGTTCACGCCGCCACTCTGCGTGCCGGCTTCGATCACGTAGGAATCGACGTTGCCGCCGCCAATGCCCGGTGCCCACGCGAAATCGAACACGCCGGTCACGGTGTTGACGGCGGCTTGGGTCAAGTGCAGTGGCGCTGCAGGTACGGCCGCGGGCGCCGGCACCGTGAGCACGATCGGCCATGTCGGCACCCCGGCCACGCCGGTATCGACGCGCACGATCAGGCTGTACACACCGGGCGACAACGGCGCCGAAATGGCGGTGCCCGCCAGGGTGAACGAGCCGAGGGGCGTCCCGCCCTGCGACGCGTCGATGCGATACGCAGGCGGCGCGACGCCGGGCGGCGCCGCCCAGTTCACGCTCAGCGTCGACCCGCTGACCTGCGACCGCAGTCGCGTCGGTGGACCGGCGGCGCCTGGCGCAATCGGGAAGATGGCGAGGTTCAACGCCGGCCGGCCGCCCGCCTCGGCGAACTCGCCGGCCACCACGGCCGCGTCAGGGTACAGCGCCACGGTCGACAGGGTCGGGGTCGCCATGCCTTCGAAGCCGGGCGACCAGCCCAGCGTCTGGCCGGTGACCGCCGACAGCAGCACGGGGCTGTCGCTGATGAACGGATCGGGTGACACATCGACGAACCGGCGGGCAGCGACAAGGAACCGGCTGCCGTCGCTGGCGACGTCGTTGGTGCGCGTGAATGCGGCGGGCAACACGAACGGCAGCCGCGCGCCGCTGGCGTCGAAGACGCCGAACCCCTGCGCCGGGACGCTGCCGAGGTGCGTGAAGAATCCGGAGAGGGCGATCCGTCCGGCTGCCGTGGCCACCGCGCCGATCGTGCCAGCCACGCTGGCGTTCGTGGAGGGGTTGAACACGTACCGCGCCGCGGGATCCCACGGCGTGAGGGTCGCCCCGCCGGCGAAGGCGGCGGCGCCGTTGCGCGCCGCCCCGTCCGCGGTCGTGAAGTCGCCGCCAGCGATGAGGGTGCCGTTGGCCACGGCGAGATCGCGCACCCCGCCGTTGAACGGCTGTCGACTGGTGACGCCGAGCGTGGCGAGCGACAGCGTGGCCAGACCGACGTCGCCGGCGAAGTACAAGGCGGCGCTGTCGAGCGCCAGCGCCGTGACCTTTCCCGCGAACGGGGGCCGCCACGACAGGATCTGACCAGAGGCGGTGTCGACCGCGATCGCGCCGGTCGGCTGCCCACCCACCACGAGATCGCCGCCCACGACGAGCAGACCGCCAATCGTGACGAGCGCGTTCACGCTGCCCTGGAAGACCGGCGCGAACGCCGCTGGCGCGCCGGTGGTGAGATCGATGGCGAGCAGGCCGGGACGCGGGTCGCCGCCAACCGCGCTGAAGCGGCCCCACACGGCGGTGGTGCGCCCGTTCTCGACGACGCCGAGCGGCGCGAACGGCAGCGGATTCGAGGCCGTCGGCGCGGGTACGCCAGCCACCGGCGCCCGCCACACCACGCTGGCCGGATTGGCCGCCGACAACGCGACGAGCTCGTGGTTGTTGGCGCGCACGACGAACAGCCGCGAGGCGCCGCCGGTCACCCCCGCGATGGTCGCGGCCGAGACGAACGGTTGGCCGCGCGGCGCCGCCGTGGTCGGATCGAGCTCGACGACCGAGCTCGACGACCACCCGAACACCGCCGTGCCGGCCGTGGCGATCGATGTCAACCCGGTGGGAAGCCAGGCGCTCCACTGCCCGGAGGCGATCGCGAGGCGCTGCCCGGCGGGCGCGGAGCTGTTCAGCACGAAGAGGTTGTCGCCCACCGCCGCCCAGGTCTGGATGTTCGCGGCCGCTCCGGGTGGCGGCGTGGTCGGGATGAGCGCCGCGCTCGTTGCGTCCACCACGGCGAAGCCCGAGGCCACCGCCTGGTTGTTCACCTGATCGAACTGACCGTAGAGGAACACGCGGCCCTGGTGCAGCAAGCCCTTCACCACCAGCGGATGCCCGAGCGCCGACGACAGCTTGGGATTCCACGGCAGCACGGCGCCGGTCGTCGCGTCCACGGCGGCGAGGGAGGTGCGGGCCACGCCGTTCACCGATCGCAGGTTGCCGCCGATCAGCACGGTCGAGCCCTGTACGGCGAGGAACGTGATGCTGCCGAACTGGTCGTAGTCGACGTTCCAGCTCTGGTCGAGCACCCCCGCCGCGTCGAACCTGGCGAGCCGGCGGGGAGCGCCGCCGCCGGTGATGCGCCCCGCGACGATCCACCCGCCGGCCGGAATCCCGGCGACCATCGCCGCATCGACGTCGACGTTGGCGCCGCCGCGTTGTGCGCCGTTCGTCGTCGCCAGCACGGCCAGACCCGGGGCGGGCATGGCCACGCGATCGAAGCTGCCGCCGACGAACAGCGTGTTGCCCGACCGCGCGAGCGCGGCGACGGGGCCGTTCGGTCCAGCGGTATTGAGCGGAGCCGTCGCGGGGAGGGACTGGGCGGCCACGATCGGCGGCACGACCAGCAACGCCACGGCCAGAGAGACGACGAGCGCCCTCGGCATGGGCGCACGTTACCACGGATGAGCCGCGCGGTCTCCGACGCGGCGGCTGACGACGCCCCGCCGGTCAGGCGCGGCGCAGGCGCACGAAGTTCGAGGTGCCGCGGTCGAGGTCGGGATTCACGTTCACGACCACCGCCGTCGGCGACGCCGTCAGCGCGCCCATCGCGCGCAGCTGATCGACGACTCGCGCGCCCACGGCATCGACGTCGCCGTCGAGCGACACCACCATCGGCACGACGCCCCACCAGAGCGCCAGGCGGCGCGCGATCTCGGGCCGATCGGTGGCGGCGTAGATCGGCGCGGTGGGCCGGCCACTGGCGAGCAGGCGCGCCGTGCGGCCCTCGCGCGTCACGGCCACGATGGCGCCGGCGTGCGCGCGCGCCGCCAGGCCGATCGCGGCGTCGGCGAGCGCGGATGCGTGGTCCCACGGGCCTTCGCCGCGCAGCCGCGGCACGGCCCAGGGACGCCGCACGCCGTCGGATTCGGCGTCGCGGATGATGGCGTCGAGCGCCTCGACGGCCTTCACGGGGTGCTTCCCCGCCGCCGTCTCGCCCGCGAGCATGATGGCGCCGGCGCCCATGTCGACCGCGTTGGCGGCGTCGCTGACCTCGGCGCGGGTAGGCCGCGGCGCCTCCCGCATCGACTCGAGCACCTGCGTCGCCACGATCGCCGGCACGCCGCGGGCGTTGGCCGTGCGGACGATGTCCTTCTGCACGCGCGGCACGCGCTCGAACGGCACCTCGAGGCCGAGATCGCCACGGGCCACCATCACGGCGTCGGCGTGATCGAGGATCTCGTCGAGCCGCGCGATCGCCTCCGGCCGCTCGAGCTTGGCCACGAGCGGCACGTCGGGCACGCCGTTGGCGATGGCGATGGCGCGCGCGCTCGTGAGATCGCCGGCCGACTGCACGAAGCTGAGGGCCACCAGATCGACGCCGAGTGAGAGCCCGAACGCGAGATCGTCGGCGTCCTTGTCGGTGAGCTGTCCCGATGGCAGCTCGACCTGCGGCGCGTTGAGTCCCTTGTGCTCCGCCAGCAGGCCGCCGGTGACCACGCGCGTCGTGATCGCGATGCCGTCGGTGCCCTGCACGACGAGTTCGAGACGGCCGTCGTCGAGCAGGATGCGATCGCCCGCGGACACCGATCGCGCCAGCTCGGCATAGGGCGTCGAGACGCGGCCCGGCCCGCCGGTGAACTCGCCGGTGGCGATGACGAAGCTGTCGCCCTCGCGCAGTTCGATCGGCCGTCCGCCTTCGAGCAGGCCGGTGCGCATCTTCGGACCGCTGAGGTCCTGCAGGATCGCCACTTCGCGGCCGACGCGGGCGGCGGCGGCACGCGCCCGGGCGTAGGTGGCGCGATGCGTGTCGTGCGTGCCGTGCGAGAAGTTCAGGCGCACCACGTCGACGCCGGCGCGGATGAGCGCGTCGAGCGTCGCGTCGTCGGACGTGGCCGGACCCAGCGTGGCGACGATCTTGGTGTGCCTCATGCGCTACAGCTTACAATCGGCGTCGTCATGACCGCCTTGACGCCGCCGGCCATCGCCGCCGTCCTCGAGGGCCTCATCCGCGCGCCGCATCCCGTGCTGACACGCCTCGGCGCGGAGGCCCGCGACCACGGCGTGCCGGTCACCGACGCGCTCACGGGCGCGCTGCTGCACGGGCTGGCGCGGGCGATCGGCGCCACGAAGGTGCTCGAGATCGGCACCGGGCTGGGCGCCTCCGCGATCTGGATGGCCACGGCGCTGCCGTCGACGGGGTTGCTCGTGACGCTCGAACGCGACCACGCGCGGGCCACGACCGCACGCGCGGCGATCGCCGAGGCCGGACTCGACGACCGCGTGAACGTGATGATCGGCGAGGCCGACCGCTACCTCCACAAGATCGCCGGCCCGTTCGACCTCGTCGTGCAGGACGGCGACGCCGCGCTCGTCGCACCGATGCTCGACAAACTCGATCGCCTGCTGCGACCGGGCGGCACGCTGGTCACCCCACGCGCGCTGGCGGCGCCTGGCGGCTTCGCCGACCGTCTGTCGGCGGATGCCCGCTTCACCACGCACTGGCTGCCGCTCGGCGAAGGTCTCGCCGTGAGCGTCAAGCACGCTTGAGGACGATCCGACGATGACGAAGACGGCAATCGATCGCTGGCTCGAGGCCGCCGTGGCCGATGCCGAGCGGCGCGGCCTTCCCGAACTGAAGCCGCTGCTCGAAGGACTCGCGGCCTCCGCCACGGCACTGCGGGCGGCGCCGTTCGGCGACCACGCGGATCGCGATCACGACGCGCCGGCGATCGGGAAGGATCCGCGCGCATGAGCGCGACGGCATCGACCATCGACGCGCTGCGTCACGCGCTGGCGCGCGGCGAGACCACGTCGGAGGCGCTGACGACGGCGTGCCTCGACCGCATCGCCGCGGAGAACCCGCGCCTCAATGCGTTCATCACCGTCACCGGCGATGCCGCGCTCGCACAGGCGCGCGCCGCCGACCGCGCCCGCGCTGCCGGGCACGCCACGAGCGCGCTGCACGGCATTCCGATCTCGCTGAAGGACATCATCGACCAGGCCGGCGTGCGCACCACGGCGGCCTCGCGCGTGCGCGCCGACGTCGTCGCCGCCCACGACGCACCGGTCACCGCGCGGCTGCGCGCCGCCGGCGCGGTCTTCGTCGGCAAGACCAACATGCACGAGTTCGCGTTCGGCACGACCAGCGAGGACTCGGGCGTCGGCGCCTGCAGGAATCCCCTCGACGACACGCGCGTGGCCGGTGGATCCAGCGGCGGGTCGGCGGCGGCGGTGGCCGCCGGCCTGTCGATCGCGTCGATCGGCACCGACACCGGCGGATCGGTGCGCATCCCCGCGGCCGCCTGCGGCGTGGTGGGCCTGAAGCCGACGTGGGGTGAGATCCCCACGGACGGTGTCGTGCCGCTGAGCCGGCAACTCGATCACGTGGGGCCGATCGCGCGATCGGTCACCGACGCGTGGCTGCTGCACGAGACGCTCGCGGGCCGGCCGCCCGCCGTGCACGCCACGCTCGAACCACGATCGCTGGCCAAGGCGCGAATCGGCGTGCTCGGCGGCTGGTTCGCCGCACGCGTCCATCCCGACGTGACGGAGGCGTACGGCGCGGCGCTCGAGCGCCTCCGCGCCGCCGGCGCCGAGCTCGTGCCCGTGGAGCTGCCCGAGGCCGTGCACATCGCCCCCGTGTACCTGCACCTTGTGCTCGCCGACGCCGCCGCGTATCACGCCGACACGCTGGAGCGCCGGCCGCACGATTACACGACGCCCGTCCGCGTGCGCCTCGAGATGGGCCGCTACGTGCTGGCGGAAGACTACGTGCGCGCGCGGGCCGGACGCGAGGTGATCGCGTCGGCACTCGACGCCCTGCTCACCCGCGTCGACGCCCTCGTCTGCCCGACGATGCCGGTGGCCGCGCCGCCGCTCGGCGCCGCCACCGTCGACCTCGGCGGCACGACGGAGCCGGTGCGGAACGCCATGCTGCGGCTGACGCAGCCGTTCAGCGTCGGCCGGCAGCCGGCCATCACGCTGCCGTGCGGCGTCACGCGCAGCGAGCGGATGCCGGTGGGGCTGCAACTCGCTGGCGTGCGCGGGCACACGAACGCCCTGCTCCGCCTGGCGCTGGCGGTGGAACGCGCGCTGGAGGACTGACGGGTTACAGGTAGCGGATCAGGCCGACGAGCGCGCGGTAGAGCACATCCGCGATCTCCTCGACGAGCGGCCCGTACTCTTTCGAGTCGACGGCCTCGGCCACGGTGATGGGGTCGGTGAGCAGCAGCCACACCGTCGCCCCCGCGATCACCACCGCCACCAGCCCGATGACCCCTGCGAGGCTGAAGCCGACGCGGCGCAGGGTGCTGGGTTTGGGGTCGGAATCGGACATGGCGCTGTCCAAGGGCGAATCATACAACCCGGGACTGATCTACTGACGGCGTTCCGTCCCTGTTTGTTCACGCGCCCGCCGGCGCGCGCCCTCACACCGGATCGTCGATGCGCTCGCTGGCGAGGCCGGCCGCGGCGAGCTGCGGTTCCACCACCGCCGGGTCGCCCACCACCACCGCGGTCAGCGCGTCGGTCCGCACGTGCCGCCGTGCCGCCGCCGTGACGTCGTCGAGCGACACCGCGTTCAGGCGCGGCACGAACTGCTCGAAGTGGTCGGCCGAGATCTCGTGCAGGCTCATCTGCGCCACGGCGCGCCCCACCTGCTGCGCGGTCTCGAAGCCGCGCGGGTAACCGAGCCCCACCGCCGCCCGGGCACGGGAGAGCTCCTGCGCCGTCATCGGCTGCTCGCCCAGCATGCCGCGCACCTCGCGCAGGATCTCGCGCACGGCGTCGCCCGTGGCCGACGGCTGCACGCTCGTGTGGATGCTGAACGGCCCCCGATCGCGACGGAAGTCGAAGCCCGACCGCACGCCGTAGGTGTAGCCTTTCGCCTGGCGCAGATTCAGGTTCAGGCGACTCACGAACTGCCCGCCGAGCGCCGCGTTCCACAGCAGCAGGGCGTGGTAATCGGGTGTCGACCGCGCCGCCGACACGTGACCGACGCGCAGTTCCGATTGCGGCGCGCCGGGACGCGCCACCAGCCGCACGCGCACCGTCGAGGGCGGCTCGGGCAACGGCGCCGTGCGGCCGGGCAACGGCGGCGTGGCCCGCCAGTCGCCGAACGAGGCCTGCGCGAGTCGGGCGGCGTCGTCGGGATCGAGGTCGCCGGCCAGCACCAGCGTGACACCGGCGGGGTGGAACGAGCGTGCGTGCTGCGCGCGGATGTCGTCGAGCGTCGCCGCCGTCACCGAGGCGACGTCGCCAATCCCGGGATGCCCGTACGGATGCGCACCGTAAATGGCCCGCGTGAACGCCCGGTCGGCGAGCGTCGCGGCCTGCGCGCGCATCTGCCGCAGGCGATCGAGGCGCAGCGCGCGCACCCGCTCGACGTCGGCCTCGGCGAAGCGCGGCCGACGCACGAGATCGGCGAGCAGGTCGAGCGCGCGCCCGGCGTGACGCGCCAGCGTCGTCACCGTGAGCACCGTGGCATCGGGCCACACCTCGATGTCGGCATCGGCGCCGATGCGCGCCAGCACGTCGGCGAGGCCGGGGCCGTCGAGATCACCGGCGCCGTCGTCGAGCAGGTCGGCGGTGAACGCCGACAGTCCCGGACGATCGCCGGGATCCGCCGCCGAACCGCCGCGCACGAGCGCCGTCACCGACACCACGGGCGCCGCGTGCTGCGGCACCACGCGCAGATCCACGCCGCTCGACGCGATCGTCGTCCGCGTCACGGCCGGGAAACGGAACGGCCGTGGCGCGCCGGGCACCGGCAACGTGGAACGATCGACCATCGTCATGCGGGGGTCACCGTCTGCGAGCCCGGGAGCGCCACGTCGCGCGATCCGCGCGGCACGACGCTCAGCGCCACGCCAGGGGCCTCGCGCAGCCACCGGCGCACGGCGGCCGCCACCGAGGCGGCGGTGGCGCGCGTGTAGCGATCGCGGTCGTCGCCGATGTAGCCGGGCTGGCCGGTGAACACGTTGTAGGCGTTGAGCTGATCCGACTTGCCGCCGAAGCCGCCGATCGACTGCACGCGATAGACGAACTGCGCCTCGGCGCGGGCCGTCGCTCGCTCGAGCTCGTCGGTGGTGGGCCCGTGGGTGGCGAGGTCGTCGAGGATGCGCTCGATCGCCGCCGCCAGGTCGGCCAGCGTGCGGCCGGGCGCGGCGGTGGCCGAGACGTGGAAGACGCTCGACATCTCGCGCGAGGCCTGCACGGCGGCGACATCGGCGGCGAGCCGCGCGTCGTAGACCAACGCGCGATAGAGCCGCGACGTCTTGCCGTTGGCGAGGACGTCGGCGGCGATGTCCATCGCCGCGTCGTCGTCGTGGAACATCGCCGGCGTGTGCCACGCCATCGACAGGCGCGGCAGTTCCACGCGGTCCTCGAGCACGATCCGCACCGGCGCCGCGAGCGTGGCGTCGCGTTGCGGATGCGTCACCGCCGGACCGGCGGGAATGCCGCCGAAGTAGCGCTCGATGAGCGCGAACGTGTCGTCGGGGTCGACGTCGCCGGCCACCGTGATCGAGGCGTTCGCCGGATGGTAGAAGCGCTCGAAGAAGGCGCGGGCGTCGTCGACCGACGAGGCCAGCAGGTCGGCCGGCATGCCGATCGTGGGCCACGAATACGGATGGTCGGGCGCGTAGAGCGCGGTGGCGAGTGCCAGGCTCGACAGGCCGTACGGGCGGTTCTCGTAGTTCTGGCGGCGCTCGTTCAGCACCACCTCGCGCTCGGTGGTGAACTTCGCCTCGCTGAGCGCCGGCACCAGATGGCCCATGCGATCCGACTCCATCCACAGCGCCAGCTCGAGCGCCTGCGACGGCACGATCTCCCAGTAGTTGGTGCGATCGGTGTTGGTCGAGCCGTTGACCACGCCGCCGACATCCTGCAGCGCCTCGAAATAGCCGTCGGGATGATGCGCCGAGCCCTTGAACATCAGGTGCTCGAAGAGGTGCGCGAAGCCGGTGCGGCCCACCACCTCGTGGCGCGAGCCGACGTGGTACCACACGCTGACCGCCGCCATCGGAATGTGGCGATCCTCGTGGACGACGACCTGCAGGCCGTTGTCGAGCGTACGTTTCGTGTACGGAATGTCCATCGCGCCTCGCGGCAAACCGTCATCGTATCGTGAAGTGGTCGGCGAGCGCGGGATCGTTGCGGTCGAGGTTCGACGACGCGCCCGGGCGCGCGCTCAGACCACGGTGCCGAAGAGCCGACCGATGAGGGCCGTGCACGCCATCGCCACCGCGCCCCAGAAGGTCACCCGCACCGCGCCGCGCGCCAGCGGCGCGCCGCCGAGCCGGGCGGCCAGCGCACCGAGCGCGGCGAGCAGCACGAGCGTGGATCCCCCGACGACGACGCCGACACGCGACACCGGCGTGACCGCGGCGAGCACGACCGGCAGCGCCGCGCCCACCGCGAACGCCAGCGCCGAGGCCACGGCCGCCTGCAACGGACGCGCGCGCGACAACTCGGTGATGCCGAGCTCGTCGCGCGCGTGCGCGCCGATGGCATCGTGGGCCATCAGCTCGGTAGCCACCTGCGACGCGAGCTCGGCGCTGAGGCCGCGGGCGCGGTAGATGCCGGCGAGCTCTTCGTGCTCGAGCGCCGGCTGCTCCTCGAGCTCGCGTTGCTCGCGCGCATAGTCGGCCGCTTCCGAGTCGGCCTGCGAGCTCACCGACACGTACTCGCCGGCGGCCATCGAGAGCGCCCCGGCCGCGAGTCCGGCCAACGCCGCCAGCAGCACCGCGCCCCGCTCGGCGCCGGCGGCCGCCGCCACGCCGACGACGAGACTGCTGGTCGAGATCAACCCGTCGTTGGCGCCGAGCACCCCGGCGCGCAGCCAGCCGGCGTGTTCGGTGCGATGCCGTTCGTCGTGGGTCATGGCGCCTCAGGTTCCAGCATAGCGGCTCCGGCTTCCGGAACCACGCCGACTGCGATACGGTAGCCACGCAATGACCGTCGACACCCCCGCCGACGCGCTCGTCGATCGCGCGCCGGCCTGGCGCATGCTCGCCGCGCTGGCGGCCGCCGAGCTGCTCGGCATGTCGTTGTGGTTCTCGGCCACCGCGGTCACGGCCTCGCTGGTCGACGCCTTCCATCTGTCGTCGTCCGAGACGTCGTGGCTCACCATCGCTGTGCAGGCGGGCTTCGTGCTCGGCACGTTCGCGACCGCGGCGGCCAACCTCGCGGACGTCCTGCCGGCGCGACGGTTGATGGGCCTTGGCGCGATCGCCGGCGCCGCGGTGAACGCGTCGGCGCTGCTCGTCCAGGCGCCGGTGGCACTACTGGCGACGCGTTTCCTCACCGGCGCCGCGCTGGCGTGGGTGTATCCGCCGGCGATGAAGATCGTGGCCGGCTGGTTCCGGCAGCGGCGTGGCCTGGCGCTCGGCGTCATCGTCGGCGCGCTCACGCTCGGCAAGGCGATGCCGTACCTCGTCACGGCGCTCTTCGCCGGCGAGTGGCGCACGTCGCTGCTCTTCACGTCGGCGCTGGCGCTCGCGAGCGCCGTACTCACGCTCGGCGTCGTCCGTGATGGACCGCTGTCGGTGACCACGGCGCGCTTCGACCTCGGGGCCATCCGCCGCATCGTGGCCGTGCGCGAGGTGCGGCTGGTGACGCTCGGCTACCTCGGCCACATGTGGGAGCTCTACGCGATGTGGGCGTGGGTGGCGGCGTTCGCCGCCGCGAGTCTCGCCGCCAGCGGCATCGCGTCGCCGGGACGCGAGGCCGCACTGGTCGCCTTCATCGCCATCGGCAGCGGCGCCCTCGGCTGCGTGATGGCGGGCCGCCTGGCCGACACGTTCGGCAAGGCCCGCGTGGCGCGGGCGGCGATGGCGGTATCGGCCGTGTGTGCCGTCGCCACCGCAGCGGTGTACGGACGCCATCCCGCGTGGCTCTTCGCGCTCGTGGTCGTGTGGGGCTTCAGCGTCGTCGCCGATTCGGCGCAGTTCTCGGCGCTCGTGAGCGAACGCGCGCCGGCCGACGCGGTGGGCACGGCGCTCACGCTGCAGACGTCGCTCGGCTTCCTGCTGACGATGGTGACGATCGATCTCACGCCGCGCCTGGCGGGTCTTGCCGGCTGGCAATGGGGCTGTGTGTTCCTCGCGCTCGGCCCAGTCGCCGGCATCGCCGCGATGCGGCGCCTCTGAGGCCGGCCGTCAGGCGGCGCGGCCGGCGGCGCGGTCGGCCGGAATCGTCAGCGTGAAGGTCGAGCCCACGCCCGCTTCGCTGTGCACGGTCACGTCGCCCTGCATCAGGCGCGCGAGCTTCTGCGAGATCACCAGCCCGAGTCCGGTACCGCCGCGCGCCATGTCGTGGCCCGGCAACTGCACGAAGGACTGGAACAGCAGGTGCATCCGTTCGGCCGGGATGCCCACGCCGGTGTCGCGCACGTGGAAGCACACCACGTCGCCGCGGGCCTCGATGTCGAGCCGCACGTCGCCATCGCGGGTGAACTTGGCGGCGTTGCTCAGCAGGTTCAGCAGGCACTGGCGCAGCCGCGTCGGATCGGCGCGCACCCAGCACGCCGCCGGAAGGGGTCCCACCGCGAACCGGTTGCGGTTCGCGGCCATCAGCGGCCGCGCGATCGACGCCGCCGACTCGACCGCCGCGCCCACCGACACCGACTCGGTCAGCAGCGTCATGCCGCCGGCCTCGATCTTCGAGAGGTCGAGCACGTCGCTGATCAGCGTGAGCAGGTGCAGGCCGGCGGCGCGGATCCGTTCCAGGTCACCGGCCGCCCGCGGTGCGCTGCCGACCGTGTCGTCCTCGAGCAGCAGCTCGCTGTAGCCGATGATGGCATTCAACGGCGTGCGCAGCTCGTGGCTCATGTTGGCGAGGAACACGCTCTTGCAGCGCGCGCTCTCCTCGGCGGCGGCGCGAGCGGTGTCGAGCTGACGGTTCTGCGCCTCGAGCTGCATCTTCGCCGTCTCGAGTTCGACCAGCAGCTCGGCCGCGAAGGCGTTGGCATCGGCCAGCCGGGCGAGGGTCTCGTCGCGGCGGTCGGGCGCCGCCTCAGAAGGCGACGGTGTGCCGATCGCCAAGATGCACTCCATACGACGCGATGCCGGCGGGCATGCCATTGCAGCCGCAGGTGCCGCGACCCGCGACCGACACGCCCACGCGCGGCACGCAGCCCGTGGGCAGGCAGTGGGGACAGTACTCCACCACGCCGCCCGCCGCTTCCACGACGGTGAGCAGTTCGGCCACCGTCGGGTAGCCCTCGACCAGCGTGCGATCGCAGTCGCCGTCGAGCAGGCAGCGGGCGCCGTCCATCGTGAAGAACACGCGCACGGGCCGGCCCGTCGACGCCGCGCTGGCGGCCATCGACAGGCCGAGCATGACGCGCTTGGGCTCGTCGGGGCCCGACACGATGATCACCTGGACGTCGTCGCTCGCCATCGTCGTCACACCAGCAGGGACACCGACGACCGGTCGGCCACGGCGAGGAACTGCGCGGCGCCGCAGGTGGTCACGCCGGGCCGCAGCTCGTCTTCGCGCAGGCCGAACACGTCCATCGAGGTGGTGCAGGCGCGCAGGTCGACGCCCAGTTCGAGCGCGGTCTCGAGCAGTTCCGCCGGCGTGGCGATGCCCTTGCCGCGCATGAGATGCGTGAAGACGCGCGGACCGAGACCACCGAAGTTGAACTTGTGGCTGGCCAGCGCCGCGATGTCGGGCTGTCGCATCAGCGTGAGCGCGCGCTCGGTCAGCGCCTTGCCGCGGAAGCGCCGGCGCGCCGTGACGGCCTGCACGCCCCAGAACGCGAAGAACATCGTGACCGGCATCTCCATCGACGCCGCCATCGTGGCCAGCATCAGCGCCGTCATCACCTTCTCGAACTCGCCGGAGATGACGCAGATGGCCATGCGCTTCTCGGGCACGCGCGCCGTCAGCGCCGCGAGCTGGTCGTGCAGTGCGCGCACCTCGCGTTCGAGACGGTCGAGGCGCGTGGTGTCGGTGTCGATCGCGACCGCCTGGAGGGGGACGGCGCTCATGCCTTCCGCACCACGGCCCGGGCGACGAGCCCGGCCTCGAAGGTCACGATGGCATGGCCGGTCTGACGCGCCCACGCGCGAAGGTCCGGTTCGAACGCGACGTCGTCGGCGCGCACCTCGACCTCGGCGCCCGACGGCAGCTGGCGAATCGCCAGGCCGAGCTTGACGATCGGCATGGGACAGCGCAGTCCCGTGCAATCGAGCGACGTGTTCGTGACGGCGGCAGTCGACATGGCCCCTCGTGGGGGCAATCGGCCGACGGCGCGAAAGGTTGAGCCGCCTGTGCGGCTACTTCACCTGGATCAGCGGGATCTTGCCCTTGTGCTTGATGGCGTTCTCGTGCGCCGCCACCGCGCAGCGCATCGCCACGCGCTGGGCCAGCTGCGTGAAGCTCCTGCCGGCCGGCGACTGCGGCTCGGCGATCACCAACGGCACGCCGCGATCGCCGCCGACGCGGATCGGCTGGTAGATCGGCAGGCGGCCGAGGAACGCCAGCTTCATCTCCTCCGCGAGCTGCTCGCCGCCGCCATGTCCGAAGATGTCGCTCTCGACATGGCAGTTCGGGCAGGCGTAGTAGCTCATGTTCTCCACGAGACCGAGCGTGGGAATCGTGAGCTTCTCGTACATCTTCACGGCACGCCGCGTGTCGGCCAGCGACACCACCTGCGGCGTGGTCACCGACACCGCGCCCGCGACCTTCACCGTCTGGCTGAGCGACAGCGCCACGTCGCCGGTGCCCGGCGGCATGTCGATGATCAGATAGTCGAGGTCCTTCCACGCCACGTCGGTGAAGAACTGACGGATGGCGCTGTGCAGCATCGGGCCGCGCCAGATGAGCGCCTGATCGTCCTTGGCGAGGAACGCCATCGAGACGATCTGGATGCCGTACTTCTCGGCCGGGACGATCTTCTCGCCGTCGGTGCCGAGCTCGGTGGTGATGCCGAACATGATCGGCACGTTGGGCCCGTAGACGTCGCCGTCGAGGATCCCCACCTTCGCGCCGAGCTGCGAGAGTGCCAGCGCCAGGTTCACCGACACCGTGGTCTTGCCCACGCCGCCCTTGCCGGCGCCCACGGCGATGATGTTCTTCACGGTGGGCAGCGGCGGTTGTCCGTGCTCGGGCTTCGTCACCGATTTCACGACGGCGGTGACGGTGAGGTCGACGCCGGTCACGCCGGGGATGGCGGCCACGGCGGCTTCGGCCCTGGTTTTCAGCTCGTCGCGGAGGGGGTGCGCCGGCGTCGGCAGTTCGAGCGTGAACGCCACGCGGCCATCCGCCACGGCGACCTGCTTCGCCATGCCGAGGGCCACCAGGTCTTTCCCGAACTCGGGATCGACCACGCCCTTCAGGGCTTCGAGAACTCCGGCCGCCTGCACTCCGTCTGACATCTCAGCCTCCACCCCAACCGATCCAGCTTACCCCAGCGCCTCGATCCGGTAGCGAGCGGGCGCCCGCGGGTGTAGACTCCACCTCGACCGGCCCTCCCCGGCCACCGCCTCAAGGAGACGTTCCGATGGCAGACGCCACCACCCCGCCGCCGATTCCGACCGGCAGCGGCGCGCAGTCGAGCAATCGCGGTGTGATGATCGTGCTCTCGTACCTGTGGCTGCTGGCCCTGGTGCCGCTGCTCGTCGAGAAGGACGACAAGGAAGTGCAGTGGCACGCCAAGCACGGCCTCGTGCTGGTCGGCGCCGAGATCATCTTCTGGATCGCGGTCACCATCGTGCAGCTGGCGCTCGGCACCATTCTCGGCTGCGTGGTCAGCCTGCTCAGCATCTTCGTCTGGCTGGCCATCGTGATCCTGCACATCCTGGCGATCGTGAAGGGCATGGGCGGCGGCCGGCTGATCATCCCCGGCGTGTCGCAGTACGCCGACAAGCTGTAGGCCGATCGGGGACGGCCGGCGCGCCGTCCCCCGCGTGCCCTGCATGCGCCGCACCCTCATCGCCTTCGCGCTGCTCGTCGCCGTCGCGGCCGGCGTCGACCTGTCGCGCGCCGCCGACCAGCAGGTGCTCACACGCGTCGCCGTCTCGGGCATTCACGTCTATCAGGCGACGCTGTCGCGTGTCTTCGCGGCCAGCGGCGTCACCTGCCGCTTCGATCCCACGTGCAGCCACTACGGCGAAGCCGTGGTCGCGCGGTTCGGCGTGGTGAAGGGCGGCTGGCTGGCGATGAAGCGCGTGCTGCGCTGCGGTCCGTGGACGCCCGCTGGCACGCTCGATCCCCCGCCGGTGGGGTGAGCTAGACCGCCGGCGGCGGCGTGGGCGGATGCGGCAGGAACACCTGCCGTCCTTCGTTGTGCAGCAGCACCCACAGCGCGTAGGCGCCGAGCGCGGTGCCGAACGGCAGCAGCGGCAGGTTGCCGATCGCCAGCGCGATGGCCAGCATGCGCGCACGCGGTCCGTGGCCGGCCAGCGCGCGTCCCACCCAGGCGTGCACCGCCGCCCAGGCCAGCGCGATCAGCGACAGCACGCCCAGGGCCACGGCGGTCACGCCGGCGGCGACGTTCGATCCGGTGGCCACGGGTCCCGACACGCGGGCGATCGCAGCCGCACCGCCGGTGAGCGCCAGCGCCGCCGCGCCGACGATCAGGAACACCGCGCCCCATACCCGATAGAGCTGGGCCAGGAACTCGACGTGACGGATCACAGCACGGCCACGCGCACTTCGACGTGGGCGCGGTGGCCACGCGGATGGGCGAGGCTGAACGCGAACCGCGCGCCGTCGGCGACGCCGGCCGGCACCGTGAGCACCAGCGGATAGCGTTCGGTGGTGGCGCCGGTGCCCTCGCACGGATCGCAGGCCGCCTGCCACGACTCGCCACGGCCGCCGCAGTCGAGACAGGCGCGCAGGAGCGGCACGTCGATCGGCACGCGCACACCGGCCGTCGCCTGCCGCGCCGAGAGCTGCACCACGGCCACCAGCGGATCGGCCTCGACGGCGTCGCCGAACCCGGCGCGCATGCGGCCGATCGGGCCGCGCATCGACGGGAAGTCGATGGCGATCTCGTCGGACAGGGAACGGACGATCTCGCGCTCGAGTTCGGGCGAGTGGTCGCTGGCCGTCCAGGCCTCGTCGACGCTCCAGTAGCGGGGCATGAGAACAGAAACGCGCGCCCACGGAGGCGCGCGCCATCCGCTCACTATGGGGAGCGGGGTGCGGCGTTGTCAAGGCAACGCCGATACGAAGAGCGGGAGCGGAGCGGCGGCGCCGCGACAGGCAGAACCATGCAGAAAGAATGCCCGCAGTGCGGCGAGAACATGCGCCTCAGCATCCGCGAGGAGGTGCGCTACGTGCCCGGCACCCCGCAGGTGCTGAAGCTGCCGATCCGCGAGTGGATCTGTCCCGAGTGCGACTACTACGAGGAAGCGGATCCGGAAGCGGATCCGGACGCGTAGCGGCGCTGGCGGGCAGCAAAAAGGGGCCTCGCGGCCCCTTCGCCTTGCCCGGCGGACGACCTGCTAGCGCGCGCCGACGGTGAGCATCACTTCGCGGCGCAGGGCGTCGTCGGCGTCGTCGAGACTCAGCTCGGTCTCGCATTCGTCGCAGAGCACCTCGAACACGGCAGGGCGCGACTCGTCGGTGACCTCGACCCGGCTGTCGTCGAGCTTCACCACGTGCATCTGCAGCGTCTTGACCTGGAAGTTCTGGTCATTGCCGCAATTCGGACACGTCAACGCCACGCTCTTGCTCCTCTCGCGGGCCCCGGAAGGGGTCCGGCATTCCTCAGTCTAGTCAACGGTTCCGGGCGGCACAAGAAAGAAAAGTCATTCATCCAGCCGGATGATGCGCCCATCGATGGGTGTCTCCGGAAGCAACCGGCGCAGGCCTTCCGCATAGGACGCCAGCTGGCGTTCATCCGCTTCACGGGCCGCGCCGGTCTTGAATTCCAGCACGGTCACTCGGCCGTCAGGACGCCGTACCACGGCGTCGGCCACCGCCCTCAGGGTGGCCCCGTGCGCGTCCCTCCACGAGAACGGCACCTCATGCTGCACATCCGCTCCGCTGATGAGCTCGCGCACCTCGGCCTGGGCAGCCAGGCGCGCCACCGTCTCCACCGCGCGGACGCGGACATCCGCATCGAGGTGGCCGGCGGCCGCGTCGACCAGCGCCACGCGATCGCCATCGGACGCGGTGAGGGCGCCGGCCGCGAGCGCGCGGTGCACCAGCGAGCCGAGTACGCGCGCCGCCTCGCGCTCGGCGCCATCGCGTCCGCGCGACGGCAGCGCGTCGGCGCGGGCGAGGGTGCTCACATCGCGCACGGGCGGCGCGTCGAGCGTGAGCGGCGCGAAGTCGTCGAGCCGATCCACGGCGGACGCCGTCTCGGACGCGTGCACCACCGGCGTGACCGCGCGCACCACGCGACACTGGTGCGTCGCGCCCGACGCCGCGGTCCACGCCACGGTGTCGGCGGTGGTGACGGCGGCGGCGGCGAATGCCGCACCGAGCGTTGGCGGCAGCACCGCGCCGAGGGAGTTCGGCGCCGGCGCGAACGTGCCGGCCTTCGCCAGCGTGGTCGACAGGTACAGGCGATCGCGCGCCCGCGTCACCGCCACGTAGACGAGCCGCTTCGCTTCCTCGCGTTCGCGCGTCTCGACCTCCTCGCGCGCCTCGGGCGCCAGCGCGTCGATCGACACCAGGTCGTCGCCGGGTGTCTCGTCGTCGCCGCCACGCGTCACCACTTCCACCGGATCGCCGCGTCCGCCGGTGCCGCGCGACAGGTTCACGACGAACACCACCGGGAACTCGAGCCCCTTGGCGGCGTGCACGGTCATCAGGTTCACGGCATCGAGCGCGTCGACGATGGCGTTCGACTCGTCGCCGGCCATGAGCTGCGACACGCGCGCGGCGATGCGGCCCAGCGTGGCGTAGCCACGATTCTGCAGGCGCCGCACCAGGCCGCGCAGCTTCTTGAGGTTCTCGCGCGCCTGCGCGCGTCCGGCGCCGGCCAGTTCGGCGGCGTAGGCACTCTCGTGCAGCACGGCATCGATGAGTTCGGCCGGCGGCAGTCGGTCGGCCAGCGCGATCCAGCGTCGCGCCGACGCGCGCGCGCGATCGAACACCCGCCGGTCCTCGTCGCCGAAGCGCGCGAACACGGCGGGCGGTTCGTCCTCGCGCAGGGCCCGGGCAATCCGCGGCGCCAGCAGCTTCAGCGCCACGTCGGACAGCCGCACGAACCGCGATCGCAGGAAGGCGGCGGCGTGGCGATCGGTGTCGGGCTCGGCCAGGTAGTGGATGAGCGCGATGACGTCCTTCACCTCGTCGGCGTCGAAGAAGCCGAGGCCTTTGTAGACGTAATACGGCACGCCGACGGCGTCGAGCTCGCGCTCGAAGTCGCGGTGGCTGTCGCGCGAGCGGAACAGGATGGCGATGTCGCCCGGCTCCACGGCGCGGCGCACGCCGGTGTCGCGATCGCGCACGGTCTCCTGCCGGGCGATCAGATCGGCGATCTCGCCGGCCACGGCGCGCGCGCAGTCCCGCGTGGTCGATGCCGCCACCAGACCGACGGCGCGCCCGTGCCAGTCGCCGCTCACCGGGAAGCGATCGCGATCGTCGTAGCGGAAGGCGTCGTTCCGATCGGTGCGCTTCTCCACCTCGTCGCAGACGTCGTTCACGAACTGCTGCAGCGACGGCACGGCGCGGAAGCTCTTCACGATCGCCCGGCGCGACGGCAGACCCGGCCGCAGCCGGCCGATGAGGCGCGCGGCTTCCTCGAGCACGCCGACGTCGGCGTCCCTGAAGCCGTAGATCGACTGCTTGCGATCGCCGACCACGAAGAGCGACGGCGGCGCCGGTCCCTCGTAGGCCACTCCAACGCCTTCGCCCCACGCCTGCACCAGCAGCTCGACCAGCGCCCACTGCGGCCGGCTCGTGTCCTGGAGTTCGTCGACCAGCACGTGCTGGTAGCGCGACTCCAGGCGATAGCGGCTCTGCGAGAACTCCTCCATGCGTTGCAGCAGGGCCAGCGCCCGCACCAGCGCGTCGGTGAAGTCGACCACCGCGTGCTCTTCGAGCGTGCGGCGGTACTGCTCGATGGCACGCGCGGTGAGCCAGCGCAGGCTGCGCGCCAGCACCGCGTTCACGTCGGCCTTGTGCGCGTCGACCAGCCGCGGCACGTCGTTCCCGATCTCACCCACCAGCGCGCCGTGGGTCTGGTACGCCGCCCCGGCCGGGAACTGCGCCTTGCGATGCAGTGGCTTCTTGCGGGCCGCGCCCTGCTTCGTGCACGTGTAGTCGCGCAGGCGCTGCAGTGCGTCGGCGATCTCGCCGGGATCCACGGCCGCGCCGGGCGTCGTCACCCGCGCCAGCATGGCGACGAGCAGACGGAAGTCGTGCGCGTCGGGACCGGTGGCGATGAGGCGCTGCAGCCGTCCCCCGGCGAAGAGGTCGGTGAGGCGCGTGGCCGCGCGTGCGGCCGCCGACTCGGCCGTCAGGCCGTAGGGCACGCGCGACAGGAACCGATCGAGCACGCCCAGCGCCACCAACCGGCGATCGATGAGGCGCGTGAGGGCGCCACGCAGCCGCCCTTCGCCCATGCGCGCGAAGAGCAGCGCCAGGTCGGGGTCGTGCGCGCTCACGCTGCGGCCGATGCGCAGCGTCTGGTCGAGCGCGTCGTCCATGAGGCGCGGCGTCTCCGTCTCGTCGGCGACGCCGAAGCCGGGATCGACGTCGGCCTCGAGCGGGAACTCGCCGAGCAGCGCCAGACAGAACGCGTCGATGGTGCTGATCGCGATCTCGCCGAGGTGCGTGCGCAGCGACTTCCACGTCTCGGGCGGAATCGCGCCGATCGACGCCATCCGCGTCAGCTCGGCGACAATACGCGCCCGCATCTCGGCGGCGGCCTTGCGCGTGAACGTGATGGCCAGCACGCGTCGCGGCTCGACGCCGCTGCGCAGCAGGTTCACGTAGCGGTCCACCAGCACCTTCGTCTTGCCGGTGCCGGCCGACGCCTCCAGCGCCACGTGCACCGCGGGGTTCACCGCGTAGTCGCGCGCCTCCTGGTCGACCAGCGGCTCCACCGCCGGCGATGCCGCGACCGGCGTCGACGCCGCGTCGTCGGCCGTGTCGTCGAAGTGAAACGGCAGCTGGCCGTCAGCCATCGACGCCGTCCTCTCCGGCCATCGTCGCGGGCGCCACGACGGCGGCCGCGCCGTCCTCGCTCACGTAGTCCTTGCGGCACACCGCCGCGAACGCGCAGTAGTTGCACAGCGAACGCTCGGCCGGCTGCGGCGGGAAGTGACCGGCGGCGATGCCGTCGAGCACGTCGAGCATCTGCCCCTGCGCGTCGGCCAGCCGGCCACGCAGTTCGTCGGTCTTCTTGACGAGGCCGACCAACGGCTCGGTGCCTTCATAGGAGAGGTAGCTGGCCTCGCCCAGTGTCCAGTTGCGGCCGCGATACCCCGCCAGGCGCTGCTCGACACACACGGAGTAGATGGGCAGTTGCAGCGCCCGCCTCGGGTCGGGCACCGCGCGGGTCTTGTAGTCGATCAGATGGAAGGTACCGTCGGCGAGCAGGTCGATGCGATCCACCTTGCCGCGCAGCGACAGCGTACGCGTGCGGCCGTCGACGGCCGTGAACGAGAACGCGCCTTCGATCTCGTACTCGAGCAGCCGATCCACGACGGCGGCGCCGCGCGTCACCTCCATCGCCAGCACGCGACGCGCGATGCCGGGCGCGCCGGCCGTGCCGAAGAGCTTCAACCGTTCGATGGCGGCCTCGCCATCCGACAGCGTGGCGAGCGCCTCGGTGGCCAGAGCCTCGAAGCGCTGCTGCGCCTCGGGCAGCAGCGACGCGGTGATGGCGCCGTGGCCGGCGGCCTTCCACGCCGTGAAGAAGCGCTCGAACAGCTCGTGCAGGAAGAGGCCGCGTTCGAGCGGCGTGCGCGTGTCCTCGTCCTCGGGCGGCTCGTCGAGCGACAGCACCTGCGAGGCATAGAACTTGAACGGGCAATCGAGATAGCGCTCGAGGCGGCTCACCGAGACGCGCGGCAGCAGCCACGGTCCCGCCTCGCCGTGGAACGCCGGCGCGGACCGCGGCGATCGCGCCAGCCGCAGCTCGGCCCAATCACGCACCTCGCCGCTGAACGCGTCGGGCGTCGGTGGATCGAGGGCCAGCGCCTCCCACGGGAAGATGCGTGTGGCGCCGTCGTCGGCGACGACCTGCCGTGGCGGCGCGAGCTGCTCCACTTCGTGGACGAACGCCGACGGCTCGACCACCGCGTCGTCTTCCAGCGACACCGTCGACAACGCGAAGCGCTGGCGCGCCAGCCCCAGCAGCTCGAGGAACGCGGCGCGGGCACCCTCGAGCCGCTTCCGCTCTTCCGGCCACGCCAGCGATTGCAGCAGGAACGCGGGATAGAAGATGCTGCGCCGCTCGCGTTCCGGCCAGTCGCCGTCGATGAGCCCCACGATCTGCACGTCGTCGTAGAGGCCGTACGGCGCGGTGGCCGCGTCGACGATCTGCACGCCGCCCTGCCCGGTCGCCGGTGCGAACGTCTGCGCGCCCAGCCAGCGGCGCACGGCCGCCGCGACCACCGCCAGGTCGAGCGTGGCCTCGGGATCGAACGCGGCGTACGCCTCGGCCAGGGCCCGACACGCGCCCAGCACGGCGCCACGTACCCGCGTCTCGCGCTCGTAGAGCGGCTCGGCCTCGTCGAGCGGCCGCAGGTGCGCCTCGACGAACGCCAGCAGGGTCTCGACGTGCGTGGCCACCGTCCGTGGCGCGCGCAGCGCCACGAGCGCCTGCGCGGCCGCGGCGGCCGCCCGTGCGGCCGGCAGCGCCTTGCGCGCATGCTCGTGCCGTCGACGTTCAGGCAACGCGCTCCACGTCTCCACCAGCGACGCCAGCCGCGCGGCGTCGCCGAGGTAGCGCGCGTCGGCGAGCGCGCGATCGAGCGCCGTCACCGTCGCGCCGTCGAGCGGCGCGTCGCCATCGCGGAACACGAAGTGCGGCGAGCGCAGCAGCGCCAGCGTGGTCGCGCGCGTGAAGTCGCTGGTGATCCACTCGAACACGAGATCGAGCGCCGCGGCGATCGGCTCGGCCGCCAGCGGCAGCGTGTCGCGCGCCTCGTAGGGGATGCCGGAGCGTCCGAGCACGTCGCGCGCCAGATAGAGGTATGGCAGCGGCCTCTTCACCACCAGCGCCACCCGGGCGTCGACGGCCAGCCGTCCGGCGCGGCGCTCGGCCTTGAGGCGGCGCGCGAACGCCGCCAGTTCGTCTTCGCGATCGCGGCTCGTGAAGATCCAGGCATCGGTCGACGGCACGAGGCACACGGGACGCCCGGCCGTGCCCGCCGGCACGGCCCGCTCGTCGATGCCGGGCATCTCGGCGTGGAGGCGTTCAAGCCAGCCGCCGGCGAGACGCGTCTCGGTGGCGATGACGTCGAGGTGCGTGAGGCCCGGCAGCCGAGTGAGCAGGTCGAGATCGGAGGGCCACAGGCCCGCCGGATCGGCCACGCGATCGGTCACCGTGACGATGACGCGGCGCAGTGGTCGCGGGCAGGGCTCGGCGAGGAGGCGCGCGCGCAGCGCGTGTTCGTCGAGCCGGCCGCTGGCGGCGACCTCGGCCTCGTAGCCGTGGAACGCGGCGGCGAGGAAGCGCGTCTGCGCCAGCATCCGCACGGCGCCGCGATCGTCCGAGGCCTCGAGCTCGCCGGTCAGGAACTCCTCGAAGCGATCCACCGTACGCAGCTGACGCCGCAGCGCGTCGTAGAGCACCAGCATCTCGGCCACGAGGCCGGGACGCACCTGGAACGGCGGCTCGGCGCCGGCGTCACGCGCCTCGCGGGCGGCGCGCGCCAGCAGCACCTCGCGGTCGAAGCCGTTGAGCCGCGCCGGCGGCGGCGCCAGCCGCCCGGCCAGCGTGTCGAGCAGGTCGCCGCGCGTGCCGATGCGCGGCAGGCACAGCGCCGGACGCCCTTCGTCCCACGCCAGCGACTCGAGCGTGCGCCGCAGCTCGTCGGCGGCGGCGCGCGTCGGCACGACCACGAAGTGATCGCGCACGTCGAACGGCTGCGCGGCGGCGACGATGTCGAAGATGGCGCGCCGGAAGCCGTCGAGATCGACGGCGCGATGCAGGCACGTGACGCGCGGGGTCACGGCAGCGCCGGGGCCTTCACCGCCTGCGCCAGGTCGTCGCGCGCGCGTTGCGACAGCATCAGCGCCCCGGCGGCGGCGGCCGACGCCTCGCTCGACCGCGTCTGGTCGCCGGTCTCGACGGCGCGCAGGCGCAGTTTCAGGGCGTTGTCGGCCAGATCCCACGCGCTCTGCAGCAGCGCGTGCGCCGAGGCCAGCATGGGCGGCGGATTCGTGCTCACCACGGCCGGCCGCGCCTTCACGAACTGCGTGATGACTCGCTTCAGCTGCTTCGGCGTGGGCCCCGCCTGGGCGCGAATGTCCTCGAGCGGATCCTCGGCATCCTCGAGCGCGCGCAGCGCCGGGCGCATCGACCGCTGGTAGCTGCGATAGGCCGGCGCCATCAGCTTCCACTGATCGCGCGCCAGGCGCAGCTTGCGGGCCGATTCGGTGCCGGCATCGATCGCGGCGAGCACGGCGGTGAGCTGCGCCGGGCGTTTGGCCCCCAGCTTCTGATCCGCCTTCAGCGTGTCGGCGCGCAGCTGTTCCAGACCGCGCACGTCGGCGGCGCGGGCGCGCGCCGCGGCCTTGTCGAGGGTGGCCGTGGCCAACTTGCCGTAGGCCGTGTCGATGGCGCGTTCCGACGAGATCGAGCCGAGCGTCGAGGTGCGCACCCGTGCCGCCCACGTCGCCGGCAGCAGATCGGCCGCGCGATCGATCAGCGACACGACGTGCTCCAGCAGCGTCATGCGGTCGGCCGGCGATTCGGCCAGGGTCGACGCCGCCAGCAGTTCCTGCGCGAGCTGCTCGGTGGTGGGTGGGGGCAGCAGCGTCTCGTCGGGCGGCGGTGGCGTTGTGGCGACGAGGTTCAGCGAGAAGCGGTCCTGCCCGGCGGCGGCGCGCAGGTCCGACACCACTTCGTCGAGCAGCGACAGCATCTGCTGCACGTCGACGGCCCGGTAGCCGTGGTGCTGCCGGGGCCAGTCGGCCAGCGCCGCCCGCGCCGACTCGGCAAGCGCCAGTCGATGGGCAGGATCGGGCTCCTTCGCGATGCCGGTGAGCACGGCCGCCACCTGGTTCGAGAACTGCGCGTAGTCCTCCTCGGCGCGGGTCGAGGCGTAATGCACGGCGCGGGCCGTCGTGGCGTAGCGCTCGGTCTTCGCCCAGTCGACGCGCGACGCCGGCAGGGTGACGAGCTGCAGGTCGGGCGTCGCCGTGGCCGAGAGGGGCAGCGAGAACACCACCGTGTCGTCGAGCCGCACCCACTCGCCGTAGCTCGTGAGCGAACTGCCGTCGGTCAGGAACACGCGCAGCAGTGGCACGGCGTCGGGCTGCGCCAGCGCGACCGCGCCGATCGCCAGCCACGAGACGGCCGCCAGGACGGCGGTGCGCCACATCTGCATCATGAAAGCGTACGGAGGCGTTCTACGGGGGTCAAGGACGGATACAGGAGCAGACGCGCCGGCACCGGGAATGGCCGGCTGTGGAAAAGCTGTGGATGAACGGTGCAAAGCCTGTGGACGACGCGAGGATCGAAGTTTTTTCCGCCGCCGTTTCCGCGCAAGACGCCGCCCGAACGCGCGAGCGCCCGCATCTTCGCGCCGACCTTCGCTTGTTTCGTCCGACCCACGTCGTAGAATCGTCGCGCTGTCGTCGCTTCGCGTTCACCGACCCCCGAACGTCCCGCCCGTGCCCATCCACCACTACGAAGAAGAGATCGCCGGCCGCACTTATCACATCGAGGTGCAGGCCATCTCGCGCGAACAGTGGCGCGCGAAGCTGGCCCGGCGTCCGGGCATGCCCACGGCGCTGATGCCGTTCTACGGTTCGACGCCCGAGCTGGCCGCCCGCGAGCTCACGAAGTGGCTGTCGCTGGTCGCCGCGCAGCGCGCGCGCTGATCGCCCGGCGCGAATCGCCGCGCCACTCCGCTCGAAATCGACCAGAATAGGCGCCATGCGCGTGCGTCTCGTCCTCGTCGGCCTGCTGCTCTCGTTCGTCGCCCTGCCCGCCTGGGCCCAGCCACTGCCCCGCGTCCACATGGTGGCCACCGGCGGCACCATCTCGAACCGCGACGGCGGCCGGCTGACCGCCGAGGAGCTGGCGCGGTCGATGCCGGGACTCGAGCGCGCCGCGACGCTCACCTACGAGCAGTTCGCCAACGTGGCGAGCAGCCAGCTCACGCTCACGCAGTGGCTGCAGCTGGCGCGCCGCGTCAACGAGCTGCTGGCGAGCGACAAGGATCTGGCCGGCGTGGTCGTCACGAGCGGCACCGACACGCTGGAAGAGACCGCGTTCTTCCTGCACCTCACCGTGCACGACACCCGTCCGGTGGTGGTCGTCGGATCGATGCGCAATCCGAGCACGCTCGGCTACGAGGGCGCTGCCAACCTGCTCGAAGGCGTCCGCGTGGCCGCGGCGCCGGCAGCGCGTGACAAGGGCGTGCTGGTGGTGCTGAACGACGAGATCAACTCGGCGCGCGACGTCACGAAGACCGACGCCCTGCGCCTGCAGACCTTCCGCAGCCCGACGCACGGCGTGCTCGGCATCGTCGACCGCGACCGCGTGGTCTTCTACCGCCAGATCGTGCAGCGGCACACGGCGAAGAGCGAGTTCGACGTCTCGAAGCTCACCGCCCTGCCGCGCGTCGACGTCGTGATGGTGTATCAGGGCGCCACCGCCGACGTGATCAAGGCCATCGTCGACCTGGGCGCCAAGGGCATCGTGATGGCCACGGCCGGCGCCGGCGCCACCAGCGGCGATCAGAACGAGGGGCTCGACTACGCCGCCGAGAAGGGCGTGTTCGTGGTGACCGCCACGCGGACCGGCTCGGGACGGATCGCGCCAGGCGGAGGCGGCGGGGCCCCGGGCGCCACCCCCACCCCGGCCCAGCTGCGGCGACGCGCCTTCAGCATCTCGTCGGAGGATCACACGCCCGTGAAGTCGCGCATCCTGCTCATGCTGGCGCTGTCGAAGACCCAGAACCGCGACGAGATCCAGCGGATCTTCAGCGAGTACTAGTCGCCCCGCCCAGGGCCGGGGCCGAGGCACGGCGGGTGGTGCCACGCGGCAGCCGATCTGGTATGATTTGAAGTCTCTCCCGCACGAGATGGGCCTGTAGCGCAGTTGGGAGCGCGCCTGAATGGCATTCAGGAGGTCACCGGTTCGATCCCGGTCAGGTCCACCACCCCTTCCTTCCAGTCCGTAGCTCTGCCGCCACGCGTCCGCGATCGCGTCAGCGCGCCTCGACGCGATCGATCAGCCAGCCGGTGCCAGCGCGTCGAAGGCTGAAGCGCCACTCGCGCGCCTCGGCCTTCGGCGACCGATTGCCCACCTTCGGCACGTAGCGCGCCACGCCCCGGCAGGCGTCTTCGGCTTCCGCGGCGCCGACCTCGATCGCGCAGGCGTCGAAACGCCGTAACTGCAGGCCGGCACCACCGCCGCCTGCGTCACGGTGAACGTCTGCCCGGCGATCGCGACCGTGCCCGTTCGTGCACCACCGACGTTCGGCGCAACGAGATAGTCGACGGTGCCGTTGCCGGTACCCGACCCGCCCGACGCGATCCCGATCCACGATGCGCCGCTCGTCGCGGTCCACGCACAGGTGGCCGTGGCCGCCGTCGGGGCCGATCGAGGCCACGTCCGTCGTCAGTGTCACGCGGCACTTCACCTGCGTCGGCGCCGTCGTCACCGACGAGTCGGAGCCGCAGCCGACGAGCGCACCGAGCAGCAGACCGCACAGCCACCACGGAGTTGTCGCGGGGATGGGCGCACGCCGTCGGTGTGAAGGATCTTCCGCATCTGGGGAACGCCGTATCGTCACGACAGGCGCTCTCGAGCTGCGGAGCAACGGGCGTGCCGCGGCCTCGGTCCACGGTCGCGCCGGCGATCCGCGTGTCGCCGGGCTGGCGCGGTCCGATGCGGCGATCGGCCGCGTCACGTGATCCGTGGTTGCAGCTTTCGGCGCACGAACTGGATCAGCTCCGAGAACGGCCCGCGATCGACGAAGTGGCCGCGATCGGCGAGCTCGAAGTAGCTGGCGGCGAGCCGGCTGGCCACGTGCCGCGCCTCGCGCACCGGGATCAGCGGATCGTCGGCGCCGTGGAAGACACCGATCCACTGCTGGTTGGCGCGGATCGCGTCCTGCCACGGCGCGCGGTAGTAGCCGCTGGCGCGTTCGCCCGGATCGCCGAGGTCGGTGTGACAGACCCCGACGAGCACCGAGCCGAGCACGCGATGCGTCTCGGCGTAGCGCATCGCCGCCACCGCGCCCGACGAATGCCCGATGAGCACGGTGTTCGTCGGCCCCAAGGTGTCGAGTACCCAGACGCTGGCGCGGGCCTTGACGTTGTCGGGGAACGTCTCGTTCACGACCGTCAGCCCCATCGCCAGCAGCTCGCGCTCGACGAACGGCGCCGCCGTCGGCGGCGGTCGATCCGCCGTTGCCGTGAATGAGAATCGCGCGCGGGCACGGCACTGACGATCGCCGCGCCGTGCGGCACGACCAGCGCATGCGCGCGGTATTCAGGCGCCCCAGTCATCGCGCGAGCCGTTCGCCCGGCGCGCCGGAACACCGATGCCGTCGTCGCGCAGCACCTGCTGTCCTCGCCCTCACCCTCATCCTCTCGGTCTACACGGCGAACGCCAGCCGCTGTTCGACGGCGTCGTCGACGACGCCTGATCTCGGCCCGCTACGCCCGCAACCTGGCGCTCGGGCACGGTCTGGTCTACAACGTCGGCGAGCCGCCGGTCGAGGCTACCCTCTCGCGTTCTGCTGCTGCTCGCCGCCGGCATCCGGGTCGGCCTCGACATGCACGCCCTGATGGTCGACCTCGGCTTCCTCTTCGGGGCGATCGGCCCGTGAGCGTCACGGCGCTACGCGCGTCCTCGCCGGCCGGGCCGGCGCACCATCCACGAGTCCGTGGACACTGGCGCCGGCGGCATTGCTGGCCGTGGACGCGCACTACGGCGTGGTCGCCACCAGCGGCATCGAGTCGTCGATGTTCGTGGCCTGCGTGGTCACGGCGTGCGCGCTCGTGCTCGACGGCCGCCTGCGGATGCGCCGCGCCGGCGGCGCCGTGCCGCGCTGCTGGTGGCGGTGCGGCCCGAGGGCGTCGCGGTGGCGGGCGCGCTGGCCGCCTACGATCCAGGGCGCAGCGCGCGCGTTTGCGCGCGCTCGACGGCCGTGGGTGGTGGCCGCGCCGCTGGTGGCCGGCATCGTCGCGGTGTGGGGCTCGCGGCTGATCTACTTCGGCGCTCTGCCGGAACATCGCCGCCGCCAAGGAGTTCCGCCTCCGCGAACAGGTGATGTTCGACCTCCAGGTTCCTGTGGCCGCCGGGTTTCTGGGGCGCGCAGGGCGCGCTGCTCGCCGCGAGCCTGGGCCGCCGCGCTCCTGACCGCGGCCCGCATCGCCGTGGTGATCGTGGCCGCGGGGCTTGGCCTCGTCGCCTTCAGCGTCGACATGTGAATGCCAGGCGGACGGCTGCTGCTGCCGTCGGCGGCGCTCATCACGAGCCTGGCGGGTGCACGACTGGCCGCCGCGCTCGAGACGTCGCGAGGGCCCGTGGTCGCCTGGCGCCGTGGTGGCCGTCGCCAGCGTGGCGCTCACCGTCGGCCCGATCCCCGCGAACGTGCGCGCCTTCGATCGCCAGATCACGCCGCTGCCGGACAACCAGGCGGCGCGGGCGCCGCGTATCTCGGAGAACACGCGCCGCGCGGCGCCCGCATCGAGACGCGCGACGCCGGCGTGCTCGCCTACTTCGTCGGACCGGATGTGGCCGTCGACGAGCTGCACCCGTGCTCACCCGGCCCCACCCCGGTGGCGCCGATCTGGACGACGTCGCTGCCCGCGCGCCCCGAGTTCGTCACCACCCTGCAGGGCCCTCGACGCGGTGACGGTCCTCACGCCGGACCGCGCGGCAGGCAACACCTCACCGCGCCGTACACCTATCTGGGCCGCGTCTTCCAGCACGTCGGCCGCTTCTACGACATCTACGCGCGCGCCGACCTCGGCCTGGCCCTGCTGCCGTCGGCGATGGTCACCAACTACGCCGGGCCGCGACTCGAGAACCGCGCCCGCGCCATCGACGACGCCCTGACGCGGTCGCTCACGCGGGCTGGAACATCGCGTGGCCAGCTCCAGTCGCGTTCGAGCATGGGGCACGCGTCGATCCGCCCCTGACGACTGCATCGCCGGGGTGGAAGCGGATCAGCCGGACGCCCGCATCGCGCGCTCGTGCAGCGACGTCAGCGCCTGCCACGCCGCCGACACGGCGCCTTCCTGCCAGTCGGGTAGCGATTTCGGCGCCGTGGCCGCCGATCCCAGCAGGATGCGATTCTCCACCTTCGACAGCTGCTCGCGCAGAGCCGCGCCGCGCACGGTGGCGTAGCCGCCGTTGCTGTACGGCACCTTGCGCCAGTAGACGACGTAGGCGCTCTCGAACTCGGCACGGATCTGCGGGTGCACCTTGCTGGCGTGTGTCAGCACGTGCTCGACGCGCTGCGCGATGGAGCGGCTGCTCAGGTCCTGGATCGGCCCGTTCGAGTAGAGGCCGAGCAGCACGCCCTTCTTCTGGAAGTAGTCGTACGACGGATACGAGAACTCGCCGATCGGCAGGTTCGAATAGAGGTGACCGCCGAAGATGCGATCGTCCTCTTCCCAGAAGCGGCGCTTCATCGCCAGGCCGATCTTGGCGCTGTCGCTGTAGGTCACGCGCTTGATCGCCGCCTTCATGTCGTCCGACACGTTGATGTCGAGGCCGGCGACGATCGAGAGCGGCAGGCACACGACCACGTAGTCGGCGGTGAGCTCGGTGACCTTGCCCTTCGCGGTGTCCTTGTAGCGCACCTTCACGCCGGCGTCGTCCTGGTGCACGGCCTGCACCTCAGCGCCGAACGTGAGTCGTTTCGGGCCGATGGCGCGCTGCAGCGCCTTGCAGATCTGGTCCATGCCGCCGATCGGCTGGAACATCGGCGCCGCCGACGTGCCCTCCATCGGCGGAATCGAGCGCAACCGGTTGCCGAAGCCCGCTTCGAGCAGCGATGCCAGCGCGATCGGATCGCCTTCGCCGCGATCCTCGAAGGCCTTGTAGGTGCGGGTGGTCGCGTCGAGATAGCCCTGACGGATCAGGAAGTCGGTGAGGCGCTTCTGATCCTCGGCCGTCATCGGCAGGTCGAGCTGCTTGCTGTCGATCGCCTTCACCAGCAGCTCGTTGATCTGCCCGGCGAGATCGGCCTTCACCTCGCGCATGCGCACGCGGCGATCCGCCAGCGGGCCGCCGGCCTTGCCCTCGTAGAAGAAATAGTTGGCGTCGGAGTCGTTGAGGAACACCTGCATCGGCACGCCGAGTTCACGGCAGTAGCCGAGGATGCCCTGGTGCGAGTGCGGGATGCGCCAGGCGCCGGCGTTCACGTACTGCCCTTCGTCCCACGTGCACGTCTGCGTGTCGCCGCCGATCTCGGTGTGGCTGTCGCCCTTGCGCACGCTCCACACGATGCCGCCCACGCGCTGTCGTGCTTCGAGCACGTGGTAGTCGTAGCCGAGCTTGCCGAGTTCGTAGGCGAGCACCAGGCCCGACGTGCCGCCACCGAGGATCAGCACCTTGTTCTTCGCCGGGCGTCCCGACAGCGTGGGGCGCGCTCCGGCGGGTTCGGCCATGAGGTCCCACGCGCTCATCGCGTTCATCACGAGCGACGCGCCGCCGAGGGTACCGAGGTGGGTGAGGAAGGAGCGGCGGGTGGGGACGCCGGGAAACGGGAACGATCCGGATGTGGTCATGCAAGTGGGGACCGGCGGGAAAGGGTCCGCCGGGTCCGATTCCAATGCTCGCACGGCATGGGTGTCTTGCACACCCCTTATGCATGAGTCGGCCCCCGGTCGCGGCCAATTGCCCGGTACCGCCAGCCCCGTCACAATGGCCCGCGATGACGGCGGCGACGGTGCGGGCGTGGACACGCGCGGCGACAATCGCCGTCGTCGTGCCCGGCATCGCGTGCGGACCGGCGCCGGCGGCGCCGGCGCCCGACCAGCCTGCCGCGCCATCCGCGTTCACCGGGCCTCGCCTGCCGCTGGCGGAGGCCCCGCCCGCTGAGAACCAGGGGATCGTCGCGTTCCAGTCCGACCGGGCGGGACGCTCGAAGATCTTCGCGGTCGATCTGGCGACAGGCGCCATCACCGCGCTGACGTCCGGACGCGACCATCACGACGTGGAGCCGGCCTGGGCGCCCGACGGCCGGCGACTGGCGTTCGCGACGACGCGATTCGATGGCGCGGCGTTCCACCTCGCGACCGCCGATTCGCGCGGCGGCGACACGACGCGCCTTACGACGACGGCGGCGCTCTATCACGGGCCGGCGTGGACGCCCGACTCGCGGGCGCTCGTCTTCTCGGCGAACCTCGACGGCACCGAGGCGATCTACCGTGCCGAGGGCGGCGCGCGACCCACCCGCGTCTCGTCCGGACCGTGGCGGGCGTTCCAGCCCGCGGTGTCGCCCGATGGGCGACGTCTCGCTTACACGGTGGGCGACGCATCGGGCCTGCACGTCGTCGTCCACGACCTGACGTCGGGCCCGGTGCGGCGCGTCGACCGCGGCGACGCGGACGCGGCGTGGCCGGCGTGGTCGCCCGACGGCCATCGCCTCGCGATCACGCGCATCGCCGGCGACACGTCGTGGATCGAGGTGGTGCCGGTCGACGGCGCGGATGCCGCGGTGTCGTTCGCGGTCGACGGCGCGGTATCGACGCGTGAGGCGAGCTGGTCGCCCGACGGCCGCTGGCTCGTGGCTGCGATATCGCGCGCCTCCGGCGCCGAGGCCGACTGGGACCTCGTGCTCGTACGGCTCACCCCTGCGGCCGCTTTCCGGCTCACGCGCGGCGCGGGCAACGACCGGCATCCGGTGTGGGCGCCGCGGTGATCGTCGTCGGTCACGAGCGCCGTCCGCTGGTGGACGTCGTGTGCGTCGTGGTCGGCGTGGCCGTGCTGGCGCTGGTCGTCGCGCGCGCCGTGCGCGTGCCCCTCACCTTCGACGAGGCCGTCACCTACGAACGGACGGTCGCCGCCCCGGTCGCCGCCATCTTCGACTTCCGCACCGCCACCAACCATCTCCTCAACACCGTGCTGACGCGCGTGTCCCACGCCATGTTCGGCAGCAGTGTGTGGGCGTTGCGGCTGCCGAACGTGATCGCCGCGGCGGGCTACCTCGCCGCGCTCCGGGCGATCGCGCGGCGCACGCGTCACCCGGTGGTCGCCGCGGCGGGCGTCGTCGTGCTGGCGACGAATCTCTACGCCCTCGACTTCTTCGCGCTCAGCCGCGGCTACGGCCTCGGACTCGCCCTGCTGACGCTGGCGCTCTACGGCCTGTTGCGCTGGATCGACGGACCACCGGGTAACAGGTGGCTCGGCCGTGCCATGGCAGCTGCCGCACTCGCCGTCGCGGCGAACTTCGCCCTGCTGCCGGCGCTGCTGGCCGTGGGCGGCGTCGCGCTGGTGGCCGCCGTGGGCCGCGGCGTCGTCCCGACGCCCGCACCACCACGCCGGACCCTGTGGGTGGCGGTGATCCTGCTGGGGGCGGCGGCGTACTCGTTCGTCGTCTTCTCGCGCGAGCGCGTGCTCTCGCCCGATCTGTTCGCGCCCGTCACCGTGCGTGTCATCGGGCTGCTCGACGACGAGTTGAGCGACGTGTTCGTGTTCCGCGAGGAAGCGACCGGCAGCTTCCGCCTGCTGCCGCGTGTGGCGCCCGGCGTGTGGCGTACTGACGATCAGCGCGACACCTGGGGCCTCAAGATCGATTTGCCGCACGCCGCCGATCGGAACCTCGCCGTCGTCGAGGTGGCGGTGGGCGATCGCGTGTTCCGTCGCACGCGACTCAACGAGGGTCCGTGGCAGGGGCACGACTGGAACGGACGCCGTGTGCTGCAGAGCACGGCGGACCTCGCGCTGCCGCGTTCGCGCGTCACCGGCATCGGCGGCGCCATCAACTGGCGCGACGACCGCGCCCACTGGGCCCTGGCGGCGCGACTCGGCGCGGTCACCGCCGCAGGACTCGCGGTGCTCTGGGGCGTACTCGCACTCGGCGGAACGGTGCTGGTCCGACGTGGCCGGCTCGCGTGGAGCGAGTATCGCGCGCTCGCCTGGGGACTTCTGGCAGCCGGCGGCGTGAGCGCCGCGCCGTTGTACCTCCTGCGCCGCAACGAGGAGCTGTACTTCGGCGGCGCCACCGGCCTCGTCACCGACAGCCTCGGATCGCTCGCCTACGCCGCCAGCTACACGCGTGGGTTCCCACCCGGCATCGTCACCGCCCTGGCGTGGGCGATGGCGCTGGCGGCCGTGGTGACGGTGGCGGCGTGGCTCGTGCCGGCGTCGCGCCAGTCGGCGCGCGTGCCGCTCGCGCTGCTCGGCGTCGGCGTGCTGGTGCTGATGGGCGCGCGCCTGCAGCACGACTTCGCCGGCGCTCCCTACCCCCTGGGACGCACGGCCCTGTATCTGTGGCCCATCGCCGGCTTGTGGCTCTGGCACCTCGGCGACGCAATCGCGGGCCTCGGAACGGGCCTGCGTCGTGTCGTGTCGATGGCGGCGATCGCCCTCGCAATGGTGTCGGCCGCGCACGCCGCGACGGCGTTCAACCTCGTGCGCACGTTCGACGACTTCGCCGACGCCGCGGTACCGGACATGCTGCGGACCCTCGGCGACGAGATCACGGCGCAGCGCCGCCCGCCGCCGTTCGTGCACCTCGGCGTCGAGTGGTCGGTGCTGCCGGTCACGCGCTACTACGCCGCACGTCTGACGCTCCCGCGATCGAAGATCCTGGTCCACGTGGTGCCCGACGCCGAGGTCGCACCGGACTTCGTCTACGTCCTGAGCCCGGGCCTCGCCCAGGGCGCGCCAATCCGCGCCTTCCCCATCGGCCGAGGTACGCTGTATCGCCTGCCGGCCGCCAGCGTCGCGCCGTCGCCATGACCGAACCGCGCATCGTCCTCTACACCAAGCCGGGCTGCCACCTGTGCGACGACATGCGCGATCAGCTCGAGGCGGCGCTGCGCGGCACCGCGCACGTCGTGCACCACATCGACATCGCCGGTGACCTCGACGTCTACATGCGCTATCGCTACGACATCCCGGTGCTGCACATCGACGGCGCCGAGGTGGCGCGGCATCGCATCACCGATGCCGCCCTGGCCGCCGCCCTGGGCGCGGCGGGCCTCCGTTAGCACGGCCATCGTCGTGGGGTGGTCAGGGCGGACGCGGGCGTAGAATGCGCGCGAGGTGTCCATGCCCCGCCTGCGCCGTCCTGCCGTTCTGCTGTCCGTCGCCCTGGTCCTGGTGGCCGCGCGGTCGTTCGCGCCGACCACCGCCGCGCAAACGCCGCGTCCGTTCACGCTCGACGACATCCTCAGCTACCCGTTCCCCGACGTCCTCACGGCCGCGCCCGCCGGCAACGTGGTGGCGTGGACGTTCAACGAACGCGGCCAGCGCAATATCTACGTCGCCGCGGCGCCCGACTTCACGCCGCGCCGGCTCACGTCGTACCTGCGCGACGACGGGCAGGAGCTGACCAGCCTGGTGTTCTCGAGCGACGGCACGCGTCTGGTCTACGTAAGGGGCGGCGCACACAGCTCGAACTGGCCGGCGGAAGGAAACCTCGCGCCGGATCCGGCGGGGGACGCCGCGCAGCCGAAGGTGCAGGTGTGGTCGATCGCCGTCGCCGGCGGATCGCCGGTGCTGCTCGGCGATGGCGACTTCCCCGCCGTCGCGCCGCGCACCAACACCGTGGCGTTCGAGCGCGACCGCCGCATCTGGGTCGCGCCGATCGACGGATCGAAGCCGGCGGAGCAGTACTTCTTCGCCCGCGGCACCAGCCAGGCGCCGACGTGGTCGCCCGATGGACGCACGCTCGCCTTCGTGTCGAACCGCGACGATCACAGCTTCATCGCGCTCTACACGCCGGGCGATGCGATTCGCTACCTCGCGCCGTCGACGTCCCGAGATACGTCGCCGGCGTGGTCGCCCGACGGGAAGGAGATCGCGTGGGTGCGGCAGCCCGGACGCGGCGGCACGCCGCGATCCGCATTGGTGCAGGTGCCCTCGCCGTGGGCTATCTGGGTGGCGCCGGTCGACGCGGCGTCGCCCGGACGCCGCAAGGAGGCGCGTCAGGCGTGGAAGAGCGGCACGGCGCTGGTCGACGCGCCGGTGCGCACGGCCGGCGCGATGCCGCTGCAGTGGGCGGCCGACGATCGCCTGGTGTTCATGTCGTATCAGGACGGCTGGCCGCATGTGTATGCGCTGCAGCATCCTGGCGAGGGCACGAGCGCGGTGCGCCTCACCACCGGCGCCTTCATGGTGGAACACGCGTCGCTCACGCCCGACGGACGCACGCTCGTCTACGCCGCGAATACGGGCGCCGACAAGGACGACATCGATCGCCGTCACGTCTTCACGGTGCCGGTGGCCGGCGGCGCGCCCACCGCGTTGACCAGCGGCCGCGGCATGGAATGGACGCCGGTCGTCACGTCGGACGGCACGCAGGTGGTGTATCTGTCGTCGACGGCGCAGCGCTCGCCGCTTCCGGCCGCGACGCCGATCGCGGGTGGCGCGACGCGCCTCATCGCGCAGGACCGCATCCCGGCCTCGGTGCCGACCACGCAGCTCGTCACGCCCGAGGCCGTGGTGTTCAAGGCGCCCGACGGCGTCGAGGTGCACGCGCAGCTCTTCAAGACCGCGGGCGGCGCCGCGAAACGGCCGGCGCTCGTCTACGCGCACGGCGGGCCGACGCGGCAGATGCTGCTCGGCTGGCACTACATGGACTACTACGCCAACGACTACGCGACCAACCAGTTCCTGGCGCAGCGCGGCTTCATCGTGCTGTCGGTGAATTACCGGCTCGGCATCGGCTACGGCCACGCGTTCCACTTCCCCGAGGGCGGCGGCGCGCGCGGCGCGTCGGAGTATCAGGACGTGCTCGCCGGCGCGAAGTGGCTGCAGGCGCGGAGCGACGTCGACGGGACACGGCTCGGCATCTGGGGCGGCTCGTACGGCGGCTACCTCACGGCGCTGGCGCTCGGCCGCAACTCCGACGTCTTCAAGGTGGGCGTCGACATCCACGGCGTCCACAACTGGGATCGCTTCGGGACGTCGTCGCCCGATCTGCGCGCGGCGTGGGAAGGCGACGGCATCTCGGAAGACGACCTGAAGAAGGCGGCGCGCACGTCGTTCCTCGCCTCGCCGGTGTCGTCGGTCGCCACCTGGAAGTCGCCGGTGCTGCTCATCCACGGCGACGACGATCGCAACGTGGAGTTCCACCAGACCGTGGATCTGAAGCAGCGCCTCGACGAGCGCGGCATCCACAACGAGGAGCTGGTGATCCCCGACGACATCCACGGCTTCCTGCTGTTCCGCACCTGGACCACCGTCACCTCGGCGGCCGGGGCCTTCCTCGAACGCCATCTGCTGACGCCCGCGCCGGGCTCGCAGCGGTGACACCCATCTCGTCCGTTCCATGACACAATCGCCACCCATGACCCGCTCGAATGCATCGGCCGCCCTGCTCCTGCTGTGTGCGCTCGTCATGCCGCGTCCCGCAAGCGCGCAGACGCCGCCGAAGCCCCTCTCGTCCGGCACCGGCACGATCTGGATGGGCTCCTATTCGGGCCATCTGACCGCGGTCGACGAAGCCACCGGCGTGTTCACCAAGGTGCCGCTCAAGACCGGCGCGCCCTTCGCCGTGCGGCTCTCGGCGGATCGCACGCGCTTCTACGTGCAGAGCGCCAACATGGAGAAGTTCGAGGTGGTCGACGCCGTGTCGCGCCAGAGCCTCGACACCTTCACGCTCAGTGACGCGCGCAAGCACGTGCGCGCGCTGACCTACGAGGTCGACCCGCAGCACAAGACGATGGTGATCGTGGCCCGCACCGCCACGCGGCTCATCGATCGCTGGGAGATCAGCCCGGTCGAGATCCTGATGTACGACCTGGCGGCGCACGCCGTCACGCGCACGATCCCGTGGACGATCGATCCCGAGCCGACGCCGTACTCGCTGGCGCTGCGCTTCTCGCCCGACGGCAAGCTGCTCTACCTGTTCGGCCACCAGGTCACCGTGCTCGACGTCGCGACGATGCAGGAAGTCGACTCGTGGGACCTCTCGCGGCCCGTCGACGCCTCGCTCGGCCGTTTCGAGCCCGGCCCCTGGGACGACACGTTCGATCCGCAGGGCAAGGTGACGAGCCTCTTCGAGCAGAAGGACGCGGTGATGCACCGCGAGCTGCTCGTCATCGGCCAGGTCGATCTGGCGGCGAAGACGATCGAGACGTTCCCGCTCGGACCCGTGCCGGTGGCCGACGGCTACAGCTTCCACGTCTCGCCCGACCGCAGGACCGCGCACGTGCTGCTGGCCGAGATCGGCCGTCACCAGCTGTGGACCATCGACATGGCCACGCATCAGATCACGAGCCGCGTGGATGTGCCGACCCGCACGCGCATGCAGATGCGGGCCAGCTCGAACGGCCAGGCGCTCTACATCTACGAGGCCGGCCGCACGATCGAGGTATACACGGCCGATGCGAAGACGAAGCTCAGGACCATCGAGCTCGACTCGGACATGATGTACGCCACGTTCACGATCGTGCCGGGCCCGGCGGTGGCGCCGAAGCCGACGGCCAAGTAGCCGCTAGCGCGCGGTCGACGCCGGCCGCGCCAGCCGCACGACCTTGCCGCGCGGCGCGGGCCACTTCGCGGCTTCAGCGGGCTTGGCGAAGTAGTAGCCCTGCCCGTAGTGGCAGCCGAGCGTACGCAGGTAGTCGATCTGCGTGCCCGACTCGACGCCCTCGGCGACGATCTCCAGGCCCAGACCGCGCGCCAGCCCGGCGATCAGCTTGACGATCTCGCCCTTGTCGGCGTCGCTGCCGATGCCGGTGACGAACGAGCGGTCGACCTTCAGCACGTCGAGCGGCAGCGACTGCAGGTAGCTCAGCGAGCTGTAGCCGGTGCCGAAGTCATCGAGGCTGATGCGCACGCCGAGCCGCCGCAGATCGGCGAGCACCATGCGGGCGCGGGCGGCGTCCTTGATGGCGACGCCTTCCGTGATCTCGAGCCGCAGCGCCGACGCCGGGCATCCGGCTTCGCGGAGGATGCCGGCCACCCGCTTCGCCAGGGATTCCTGGGCGAACGCGCGGGCCGAGAGGTTCACGCTGATCGAGCCCGCGGCCGGCAGCAGGCCGTCCTGCAGCCAGGCGCGGGCCTGCCGGCAGGCGGCGACCAGCACGTACTCGTCGATCTGCGCGATGATGCCGATCTCCTCGGCGACGCCGAGGAACTCCTGCGGCGGCACCATGCCGTGTTCGGGGTGCTGCCAGCGCACCAGCGCCTCGGCGCCGACGATCTCCTCGGTCGCCAGCGACACGATGGGCTGGTACCACACGCGGAACTCGTCGCGATCGATGGCGCGCCTGAGGTCGGTCTCGAGGCGCAGGCGCCGCACCGCCATCTCGTGCAGCGCGGCGTCGAACACCGAGTAGCCGCCGGCGCCGCCGTGCTTGGCGCGGTACATCGCCAGGTCGGCGTCGCGGATGATGTCCTCGGCCGACTTGTGAGCGTCGGTGGCCACGGCCACGCCGATGCTCGCGGTGGCGAACACGTCCTGACCGTCGAGCGTCAGCGGTTGCTCGGCCATCTGCTGCACGCGCTTGGCGACGCGGACGGCGTCGAGCGGCTCGCGGATGCCGTCGAGCAGCACGGCGAACTCGTCGCCGCCGAAGCGCGCCAGGGTCGGCTCGGGCACGGAGCCGGCGCCCGGCATGCGCGACACCACGTCCTCGGCCCGCACCGCCGAGGCCAGCCGATCGGCGAAGAGCACGAGCAGGCGATCACCGGCGGTGTGACCGAGGCTGTCGTTCACGTGCTTGAAGCGATCGAGGTCGACGAACAGCACGGCGAACTGGTAGTCGCGCCGCCGCACGCGCCGCGCCAGGGCGCGCTCGAGCCGCTGCGCGAACAGCGAGCGGTTCGGCAGCTGCGTCAGGTGATCGTGGATGGCCGCGTGCACCAGCCGCTCGTGCGCGGTCTTCAGGCTCACGCTCATCGCGTTGAAGGCCTGCGCCACCGTCGCCGCTTCGGCCGTACCACGCACCGGCAGCTGCAGCGCCAGATTGCCGCCGGCGATCTCGGTGGCGGCGGTCGCGATGTCGGCCAGCGGACGGCTCAACTGACGGCTCAGGTAGACGCCGCCGCCGAGCGACAACAGCAGCGCCAGGGCGCCGATGAGCGCGAAGCGGCCGCCGAGCGCGTCGATGAACTGCTGGGTGAGCGCCCAGTCCGACAGCAGCAGCAGATGGCCGGCGTCGCCGCCGGGCACGTCGGGCAGCAGCGTGAAGACGCCGCCGACGTACTGCCGTGTGTCGAGCTGCACGGCGTCGTCGCGCACCCCGGGCGCCGCCATGGTGGCGCGCACCAACTCGTCGACGTGACGTGTCGCCACGGCGCCGAGGCTGGTGGCCACGACGTGGCCGTTGACGACCAGCGTGACCTCACACCGCACCAACCGGGCCAGCTCCGACGCGACGTCGTTGGTGAGGCGCTCGCCGATCGTGAGCGTGGCGGCGACGCGGCCGTTCAGCATCGCCGGCGCGGCGGCCACGAGATACAGCTCGTCGCCGCTCTGTACGAGCCCGCGGGCGGCGCGCCCGGCGGCGGCCCGATGCTGGAGATCGCGCACCACGTTCACGCCGGCGCCCGAGGGGTCCTTCCAGCCGACCTGTCCGGCCCACGCCCCCTCGGGCCGGGCCACGATGATGAAGGCCGGCTGCAGTTGCGGACGCTCGGCGTCGGCGAAGGCGCGCACGCCGGCCGCTACCGCGGAGCTGGCGAGACGGTCGAGCACCTGGGTGCGGAAGGAGGGCAGCCGCGTCGCCAGCTCCGCGACGTCGGCGACCGCGGCGAGGCGCAGACCCATCACTTCATGGAAGGTGCC
>JAXLRB010000030.1:0-54448 GCA_046331325.1 Vicinamibacterales bacterium
CGTGTTGGTGAGCACGTTCACGGCCCGCCAGCGCATCGCCGGCGCCTGGTAGACGAGCGAGGCGGCGTTTCCCGCGGAGCGGTGATCGCCCATCGGCCCGTACGGTCCGTTGTCCTGGACGATGAAGAGATCCAGCGCGGTGATGCGACCGTCCTTCGCGAAGCCCACCTTGGCGCGGCCCGTCATGTTGGTGCGGGCGCGGCCGAAGTAGCTCTCTTCTTCTCGGCTCACGCGCATCATCACCGGCGCGCCGACCTTCTTCGACAGCACGCACGGAATCGCCATCGACACGGCGCCCGCGCCCTTGCTGCCGAAACCGCCCCCCGTGAACTCCGAGATCAGCACGAGCTTCGACGGGTCGATGCCCACCCAGCGCGCCACGCCGTCGACCGTGCGCACGACGCTCTGCGTCGAGCAGTGCAGGATGCACTTGTCGCCCTGCCAGTAGGCCATGGCGCTGCGCGTCTCCATCGGATGGTGGCCGGTGGAGTTCACGACGAACGTCTCGTCGAGCACGACCGCGGCCGAGGCGAAGCCGGCGTCGAGATCGCCGTAGCTCCACTCCTCGAAGGCCTTGCCCGTCGGCAGGCCGCCCTCGGGCGCGGCGGCGAAGTCGTCGGGCGTCCACTTCAGGCGCACCACCGGCGGGCGCGAGGGTGGCTGCCCGGGCTGCGGCGGCGGCGCCACGCCCCACACGTTGCCGTCGAGGCGGGCGTCGGGGCCGTCGGGCCGCAGGCTCTCGAGCGGATCGGTCGTGAACGGCAGCGGCTCGATGTCGAGATCGATGAGCTCGATCGCCTGGGCGGCGACGTCCTCGCTCACCGCCGCCAGGGCCAGGATCGGCTCGCCCTGATAGAGCGGCTCGTTGGTCAGCGCGCGTTCGGCGCCGCCGAGATCCGGCAGGTCGTCGGCGGTGATGACTCCCTTCACGCCGGGCAGGGCCAGCGCGCGGTCGAGACCGAACCGCCGCACGCGTCCATGCGGCACCGGGCTGAGCAGCAGCTTGCAGAACAGCATGCCCTCGGCGCGGAAGTCTTCGGCGTACTTCGCGCGGCCGGTGACCTTGGCCACGAGATCCGGCGTCGTGTAGTTCGTGCCGACGAGGCGTTCAGCCACGGGTGCCCTCCGGGAAACGGGTGGTGCGGTGTCGGGGATTATACGGCCCGCCCACGACCGTGCCATGCTTGAGCTGTCGTGCCCGTCGGTGCCGCCTCGCTGGTCGCCATCCTCCGCACGCGCGAGGGCGCGATCGCGGCGCTGGCACTGGTCGGCCTGGGCCTGCACCTCACGCTGCGGGCCGGCGCCGCGACCGCCACGGCGCAGGCGGCCCCCCTGCTGCTCGTGCTCGTGGCCGGCGGCGCGCCCCTGGTGTGGGACCTCGTCCGCAAGGCCCTGCGCGGACAATTCGGCGCCGATCTGCTGGCCGCCCTTTCGATCGTTACCTCGGTGCTGCTGGGCGAGTACCTGGCGGGCGCCCTCGTCGTGCTGATGCTGTCGGGCGGTGAAGCGCTCGAACACTACGCGGTGGGCCGCGCCTCGTCGGTGCTGCAGGCGCTGGCGAAACGCCTGCCCTCGGCGGCGCATCGCCGCGTCGACGGCCGCCTCGAGGACGTCGCGCTCGACGCCATCCGCGTCGACGATCGCCTGGTGGTGCTGCCCCACGAGATCTGTCCGGTGGACGGCGTGGTCGACGAAGGCCAGGGCGTGATGGACGAGTCGTACCTCACGGGCGAGCCATTCCTGATGCCGAAAGCGCCCGGCGCCACGGTGTTCTCGGGCGCCATCAACGGCGAACACGCGCTGACCATCCGCGCCGTCCGCCTCGCGGTGGATTCACGCTACGCGCGCATCATGCGGGTGATGCGCGACTCGGAACAGCGCCGGCCGGCGCTGCGCCGCCTGGGCGATCAGCTCGGCGCGTGGTACACGCCGCTGGCCCTGGCGATTGCCGGCGCCGCGTGGGCGTGGACCGGCGATCCGGTGCGCTTCCTCGCCGTGCTCGTCGTCGCCACGCCGTGCCCGCTGCTGATCGGCATTCCCGTCGCCATCATCGGCGCGGTGTCGCTCGCCGCCACGCGCGGCATCGTGATCCGCGATCCGGCGATCCTCGAGACCGTCGACCGCTGCCGCACGATGGTGCTCGACAAGACCGGCACGCTCACCTACGGCCAGCCGACGCTCACCGAACGCCTGATGGCGCCGCACGTGGACGACGGCTACGTGCTGGGCCTCGCCGCCAGTCTCGAGCAGTACTCGAAGCATCCGCTGGCGCGCCCGATTCTCGAGGCCGCCGCGGCCGCGCGGGTCGTGCTGGCGGATGCCGCGTCGCTGCGCGAGGCGCCCGGACAGGGCCTGGTCGGCACGGTGCACGGCCGCGAAGTGCGCATCCTCGGCCGCCGTCAGGCCGAAGGCCTCGGCCTCGGCGCGCATCTGCCCGCGCAGCAGGCCGGCCTCGAGTGCGTGGTGCTGGTGGACGGCGTCGTCGCCGCCACCTACCGCTTCCGCGATGCGCCCCGCGCCGACAGCCGCGCGTTCATCGGCCACCTCGGGGCGCGCCACCAGCTGTCGCGCGTGCTGATCGTCTCGGGCGATCGCGCCTCGGAGGTGCGTTACCTGGCCGATCAGGTCGGCATCGGCGAAGTGCACGCGCCGTGCACGCCCGAGGAGAAGGTGGCGATCACGCGCGCCGAGACCGAACGCGCGCCGACGATCTTCCTCGGCGACGGCATCAACGACGCGCCGGCCCTGCTCACCGCCACGGTGGGCCTCGCCTTTGGCCACCAGAGCGAGATCACCGCCGACGCCGCCGGCGCCGTGATCATGGAGCCGTCGCTGGCCCGGGTCGACGAGCTGCTGCACATCGCGGGCCGCCTGCGCCGCATCGCGCTGCAGAGCGCGGTGGGCGGCATGATCGCCAGCGTGGCTGGCATGGCCCTGGCCGCCGCCGGCCTGCTGCCGCCGGTGAGCGGCGCCATCGCGCAGGAGATCATCGACCTGGCGGCGGTGCTGAACGCGCTGCGCGCCTCGCGTCCCGGCGGCGCGCTCACCGACTATTGAGCGGAGGCGGTCGCGGCGGTGAACGCGTCGCGGGCCGGCACGGCGAGATCCGGCCGGTCCGAGATGATGCCGTCGACGCCGAGACGCAGCAGGCGCTGTACGTCGGTGGGCTGATCCACGGTCCACACCTGCACGAGCGACCGCTCGCGGTGCGCGCGGCGCACGAAGGCCGGGGTCACCACGTGCAGCCGGCCGGCGCGTTCGGGCACCTGGAAGGCGCGATACGGCGGCGACATCGCGAACGGCCAGCGGATCCACGAGCGCGCCAGCGTGCGCTGCGCTTCGGGTCGCGAGGCGCTGGTCGTGAGTTCGGACGCGATCGACCGCACGCGATCGACCATGCGCTGGTGGAACGACCCGAGGCAGACGCGCGCCAGGGCGTCGTGTTCGCGCACCAGTGACACGACGGCGTCGGCGAGACGCGGGTCGTCGTCCTTCAATTCGATGATGAGGCGCGCCGGGCCGAGCCGGGCCAGCACGGCGCGCAGCGTCGGCACGCCCTCGGGCGCGGCGACCCGCCACGCGTCGTCAGCCGGCAGGAAGCGGCACGTGGCATCGATGCCGGCCAACGCCGTCGAGGTCAGCGCGTGGACGGGCCCGCGCGCGTCGGTCGTGCGTTCGAGCGTGGCGTCGTGCATCAGCACCGGTTCGCCATCCGCGGCCAGCCGCACGTCGCACTCGATGCCGTCGGCGCCGGCGGCGAGCCCGCGCGTCAGGGCCAGCCAGGTGTTCTCGGGTCCGATCTTCGCGCCGCCGCGGTGCGCGAACACCAGCGGCCGGTCGCTCGCGAACACCGGCGGCGGCTCGAAACCGCGCGGGCGTGTCACGGAGTCATAATAGCCACTATGCCCGTATCGGCTCGTCCTGCCACGCTCGGCGCGCTCAAAGCCGCACTCGCCCGGGGCGAATACGCCCGCCGCTCGGTGCGCGACGAAGTGCGCGACAACCTCATCGTGAAGCTGCGTCGCGGCGAGCGCCTGTTCCCCGGCGTCGTCGGCTACGACGACACCGTCATCCCCCAGCTCGTCAATGCCGTGCTGGCGAAACACCACTTCATCCTGCTCGGCCTGCGCGGCCAGGCGAAAACGCGCCTCATCCGCGCCCTGGTCGACCTGCTCGACGAGGCGATTCCGGTCATTCCCGGCAGCGAAATCCACGACGATCCCCTGGCGCCGCTCTCGGCGCACGGCCGGGCGATGGTGGCGGCCGAGGGCGACGATCTCCCGATCGAGTGGCGGCCGCGCGAGGCCCGCTACGTCGAGAAGCTGGCGACGCCCGACGTGACGATCGCCGATCTCATCGGCGACATCGATCCGATCAAGGCGGCGGCCTCCGGGCTGCAGCTCGGCTCGGAGCTGGCCATGCACTTCGGCCTGCTGCCGCGGGCCAACCGCGGCCTCTTCGCCATCAACGAGCTGCCGGATCTCGCCGGCAAGGTGCAGGTGGGCCTCTTCAACATCCTCCAGGAGGGGGATGTGCAGATCAAGGGCTTCCCGGTGCGCCTGCCCCTCGACCTGATGATGGTCTTCACGGCCAACCCCGAGGACTACACCGCGCGCGGCAAGATCATCACGCCGCTCAAGGACCGCATCGGCGCCGAGATCCGCACGCACTACCTCGAGTCGCGCGCCGACGCCATCGCCGTGACGACGCAGGAAGCGTGGGTCGAGCGCGGCCTGCGCATCGACGTGCCGCAGTACGTGCGCGAGGTGGTCGAGGAAGTGGCGTTCCAGGCGCGCCAGGATCGCCGCGTCGATCGCCGCTCGGGCGTCAGCCAGCGCCTGCCGATCAGCGTGATGGAAACGGTGGTGTCGAACGCCGAACGCCGCGCGCTCACCGCCGGCGAGGGCCTGGTGGCCCCGCGCGTCAGCGACACCTACGCCGCCCTGCCGTCGATCACCGGCAAGGTCGAGCTCGAGTACGAGGGCGAGCTGAAGGGCGCGCATGCCATCGGCCGCGAGCTCATCCGCAATGCCGTGGCGCAGGTGTTCGACGGCCACTTCGTCGACGCCGACGTCTCGCGCACCGTGGCGTTTTTCGAGGACGGCGGCTCGGTCACGCTGGGCGACGGCCTGCCGGCCTCGGCGCTGGTGGTCGAGGCGTCGAAGGTACCGGGGCTCATGGACCTGGCGGGACGCGTCGCGCCCGCGGGCGCGGCGGCGCCGCTGGTGGCGTCGGCGGTCGACTTCGTGCTGGAAGGGCTCTACTCGCAGAAGCGCATCAGCCGCACCGACGCCGGCAGCTACGTGGGCAGCGAACCCGGACGCCGTCCGGCGCAGACCGTGCGCCAGGCGCCGGCGCTCAAGCTCGACGAGGACGACGACGACGATCCGCGCGGCGGCGGCTCCGGCGGCGGCAAGAAGAAGCGGTACTACAACTAGGGGCCTGGGGTCAGCGGCTCGCCGCTCCAAGAATCATGAAATTCAAGTACGGCAAGTTCGTCCCGAGCCTGGCCGACGAGATCGACATGGAGGAACTCGTGTCGGCCTTGTCGGAGATGCTGCTCTCGAGCGGATTCCAGTCGCCGTACGGCGACGGCTCGATGGACGGCGATCGCACGATGCAGGCACTGCACGACGCCATCCTCGACGCCCTGCTCAACGGCGGGCTGCTGCCCGACGACGTGCTCGAGCAGCTCTTCGGCGAGCAGGCCGAGACCGCCAAGCAGCAGCTCGACGAACTCGTGCAGCAGCTGATGGACCGCCTGCAGGAAGCCGGCTACATCACGCCCTCGCCGGAGCTCGACGAGGAACGCCAGCGGCGTGCGCAAGCGGGCGCCGGCGGCGGCGAGGGCGAACCGGGCCAGGCGAAGTTCGAGGTGACCGACAAGGCGCTCGACTTCCTCGGCTACCGCGCCCTGCGCGATCTGCTGGGCTCGATCGGGCACGCCAGCGCCGGCCGCCACGACACGCGCGACATGGCCACCGGCGTCGACGCCAGCGGCGCGCCCAAGCCCTACGAATTCGGCGACACCCTGAACCTGGATGCGAGTGCCACGGTGCTGAACGCGGTGGCCCGCGCACACGCACAAGGCACGGGCGGCGCCGGCAAGGTCCAGATCGGCTACGAGGACCTGATGGTGGCGCAGGGCGAGTACCAGAGCTCGTGCGCCACCGTGATCATGCTCGACTGCTCGCACAGCATGATCCTTTACGGCGAGGATCGGTTCACGCCGGCCAAGCAGGTGGCGATGGCGCTGTCGCAGCTGATTCGCACGCAGTATCCCGGCGACACGCTGCACGTGGTGCTCTTCCACGACTCGGCGGAGGAGATCCCGCTGCGCGAACTCGGGCGCGTCCGCGTCGGCCCGTACTACACCAACACCCGCGAGGGCCTGAAGATGGCGCGCCGCATCCTCGAGCGCCAACGCAAGGACATGCGGCAGATCATCATGATCACCGACGGCAAGCCGTCGGCCATCACGCAGCCCGACGGCCGCATCTACAAGAACGCCTTCGGTCTCGACCCGTTCGTCATCCGCGAGACGTTCGGCGAGGTGTCGGCGTGCGCCAAGGCCGGCATCCTGATCAACACCTTCATGCTCGCGCGCGACTACGACCTGGTGGCGTTCGTCCGCCGCGTCGCCTCGATGTGCCGCGGCAAGGCCTACTTCACCACCCCGCGTTCCCTCGGCCAGTACGTGCTGATGGACTACCTGGACAAGAAGACCCGTACCATCCACTAGGGGTCATGCTACCGCCTCACCTGCCGCTCTTCCCGCTGCCCGACACGGTGCTTTTCCCGAGCGTGTTCCTGCCGCTCCACATCTTCGAGCCGCGCTACAAGCAACTGGTGACGCGGGCGATCGAGGGCGATCGCATCATCGGCATGACGCTGATCGTGCCGGGCCACGAGGAGCGCTACGAGGGGCGGCCGCCGATCTACCCGGTGGGCTGCGCGGCACTCATCACGCACGTCGAGCGGCTGGCCGACGGCCGGTTCAACGTCATCCTGCGCGGCCTCGACAAGTTCCGCATCGACGACGAAGAGCCGCCCACCGACGGCGTGCTGTACCGCATCGCGCACGTGACGGCGCTCGAGGAGACCACCACGGACGCGGATCGCGTGCACCTGCGCGAGGCGCGGCAGCGCCTCGAAGAGATCCTGGCGCCGTCGCTCCAGGACGAAGGCAGCGGCAGGCTGCCACGCGACATGGCCGACGACGATCTGATCAACGCGCTGTCGCAGTACCTGGAACTCGAGGCCATCGAGAAGCAGGCACTGCTCGAACGCCCGAGCGTGCTGGCGCGGTGTCACACGCTGATCGAGCTGATCGAGATGAAGGTGCTGATGCAGCACCAGCCCGACAGCGGACTCCGGCATTAAGGCTGGGGCCTAGCGGCTAGCGGCTGGGGGGCGGGGCTCGCGGCTGGCGGCACGACCGCACCTCGGAATCACGCTACACTCCGGCGCATGCCTCGCCTTTCCCGTCGCGACTTCGTGGCCGCCGCAGGTTCGGTCGCCGTGGCCGCCGGCGCCGGCGCGCAGACGCCGCCCGCCGCGACACCGGCCAACGCGCGCCGCTACCTGCACTACGACGTCTTCACCAGCACGCCGCACGCCGGCAACCAGCTGGCCGTGTTCATGGACCCGCAGGGCCTCGCCACCGAGGCCATGGCGTCGATGACGCGCGAGATGAACTACTCGGAGTGCACGTTCGTGCTGCCGGCCGAGACGGCGGGCACCGATCGGCGCCTGCGGATCTTCGGACGGGCCGGCAACGAGATGCCGTTCGCGGGGCACCCGGTGATCGGCTCGACCTTCGCGCTGGCCGATGAGGGCCTCGTCGCCGCCGGGCGCGGCGAGATGGTGTGGGGCCTCGGCCTCGGCCCGACGCCGGTGGCGCTCGAGTGGGACCGCGGCCGGCTGCGTTTCGCGTGGATGACCCAGCAGAGGCCGGTGTTCGGGCCGGTGCTGCCCACCGGCGCCGCGCTCGCCTCCGCGATCGGCGTCACGCCCGACGTGCTGGCGCCGACGATTCCGGTGCAGGAAGTGTCGTGCGGATCGGCGTTCTATTACGTGCCGCTCACGACGCGCGCCGCCGTTGATCGCGTGCAGATGAACGGCCGCGAGCTCGAGGCGCTGTTCGCGCGCACCAACACCACGCGCCGCGGGCTCTTCGTGTTCACGACGGAGCCGGGCCCCGACGGCGCCACGGTGTACAGCCGGATGGTCGGCGCCAACGGCTTCGAGGATCCGGCCACCGGCTCGGCGAGCGGCCCGCTCGGCTGCTATCTCGTGCGCCACGGCCTGGTGCCGGCGACGAAGGCCGACGCCATCGTCAGTGCGCAGGGCGTGGCCATGGGCCGCCCCAGCCGCATCCACATCCGCATCGGCCTCACCGGCGCCGACATCACGCGCGTGCAGGTCGGCGGCGAAAGCGTGCTCGTCGGCGACGGCCGGCTGCGCTCGGCGTAGGCACGCGATGATCGTCCGGCCTGGCGACGGCGTCCTGCACCTCATCACGCAGCCCGACCACGCGGCCCTGGCGCGGCGGATCATGACGCTGTGGCCGTCGCTGCAGAAGGCCGAGCGGCGGCGCGAGATCCTGACCGCCCTCGAGCATCACGATCGCGGCTGGCGCGGTCCCGACGCCGCGCCCACGGTGGATCCGGCCAGCGGTCGCATCCGCGACTTCATCCACGTGCCGGTCGAGGTGCGGCACGCGGTGTGGCCCGAGAGCGTCGGCCTGCTGACCGCGGCGCCGTGGGCGGCGGCGCTGGTGGCGCATCACGCCCTCAGCGTCTACGACCGCTTCCGCGGCGACGAGGCGTGGCACGACTTCTTCGCGCGCATGACGGCGCTGCGCGATGAACATCTCGCGGCCGCCGGCGGCGATCTGAAGGCGCTGGCGCGCGACTACGTCTACGTGCGGCTGGGCGATCTGCTGTCGCTGGCCTTCTGCACGGCCGCCACCGAGCCCTCGACGCTCGGCCCGTGGACGATTCGCCGCGACGGCGCCCGCCTGCACGTCGACCCGAATCCGTTCATCCTCGACGTGCCCTTCGCGATCGAGGCCCGCGAGATCCCCGACGTGCCCTATCCGACCGACGTCGCGGTGCGGGCGGCGCTCGCCGCCGCGCCATCACGCGCGCTCGAGGGCGTGGTGTCGGTCGAGCCGGTCCACTGAACCGGGCCAGCCGCGCGCTCAGACCTCGACGCGGCCGAGCCGTTGGGCCAGCGCTTTCGCGATCTGCTCGCCGTGGAAGCGGCCGTTCTCGATGAAGATCGTGCCGGTGCGCACGCCGGCCAGCTGCCCGCCGGCCACGAACAGGTTCGGCACGTTGGTCTCGAACGTCACCGGGTCGTGCCGCGGGATCAACGTCTCGGCGTCGAGCTCGACGCCGGCACCGCGGAGGAACGCCGGATCGGCGCGGTACCCCGTGAGCAGCAGCACGTCGTCAGCGGCGATCTCGTGCGTCTCGCCCGCCGTCTCGACGACGACACCGGTCGGCCGGATCTCGACGACCCGCGTCTCGAAGTGCGCGGTGATCGAGCCTTCCTTGATGCGGTTCTCGACATCGGGCCGCACCCAGTACTTCACCGAGTCGCCGAGCGTCGCGCCTCGATGCACGAGCGTGACGTGGGCGCCGTTGCGGTAGAGATCGAGCGCCGCCTCGCACGCCGAGTTCTTGCCGCCCACGACCAGCACGCGCCGCCGGTAGTGCGGATGCGGCTCGCTGTAGTAGTGCGACACGTGCGGCAGGTCCTCGCCGGGCACGCCGAGCCGGTTCGGGCGGTCGTAGTAGCCCATCGCCAGCACCACGGCGCGCGCCTCACGCACGCGTTCGGCGCCGTGCCGCGAGCGCGTCGACACGACGAACACGGCGTCGTCGCCCTCGCCCTCGCGCGCCACGCCGAGCACGCGCTCGTGCATCGCCACCTGCAGCTGGAAGGTGTCGGTGACCTTGCGGTAGTAGCGCAAGGCCTCGGCCCTGGTGGGCTTTTCGTAGGGCGTGGTGAGCGGCACCCCGCCGATCTCGAGCAGCTCCGGCGTGGTGAAGAACACCATGTTCAGGGGGAAGCGCGCGATGGCATCCACCAGCGCGCCCTGCTCCACCACGAGGTAGTCGAGGCCGTGATGGCGGCAGGCGATGGCAGCGGCGAGGCCCGAAGGACCGGCGCCGACGATGAGCACGTCTCTGACCGACACGGTCCCCATGGTAACGGACGGCCACGACGGACGTGGAGCCGGCGGCCGACTTGACGGCATAATTGGCGCCTGCGGACCGGAGCGGCCTGGCGGCCACCCCGGCCGTGCCGCCCGCGCCAGGCGGCCGACGACATCGACCGAGGACGCCCATGTTCCGACTCCGCTCGTCGATCGCGTTGCTGGCCGTATTGGCTGCCGGCGCCGCGCTCCCCGCCCAGACGACCACGCCCGCCGCGCCGCAGGACCAGACGCCGGTGTTCCGCGGCGGCGTCGAAGTGCTGCCGCTCGACGTCACCGTGCTCGATCGCGACGGCCGTCAGGTGGTCGATCTCACGGGCGACGACTTCACGGTGGAAGTCGACGGCAAGCCGCGCCGGGTGATGACGTCGGAGTACATCAAGATGACCGACGCGCTCGAGGCCGGCCTGGCGCCGCGCGGACCGGCGCCGGTGGTCGCGCCACCTCCGCCGCCCGACTACGGCATCACCGGCAACGGCGGCGGCCTCGGGCCGCAGGGGCGCGCCATCCTGCTGCTGGTCGATCAGGGCAACATCCGCTTCGGCGCGGCGCGGCCGGTGATGCAGAACGCGCTGAAGTTCCTCGATCGCCTGCAGCCCAGGGACCGCGTGGGCCTCGTGGTGGTGCCGTCGCCGGGCGAGGTGGTCGACTTCAGCACCGACCGCATGAAACTGCGCGAGGCGATGCTGCGGGTGACGGGGCGCGTCACGCCCGCCAACCGCCGCTTCAACATCAGCCTCACCGAGGCGTTCGCGCTCTACCGCAACAGCGACGCCATGATGATCGCCAACGTGATCCAGCGCGAGTGCGCCGGCGTGTTCGGCGCCGCCGAAACCGAGCGCTGCGAGCGCGACGTCGAACAGGAGGCCGCCGAGATCGTCGGCGATCAGCGGCTGCAGACCGATCGCTCGGTCACCAACATCCGCGGCGTCTTGAAGAGCCTGGGCGCGATGGAAGGCCCGAAGTCGGTGATCCTGATTTCCGAGGGCCTGGTGCTCGAGAGCCTCGGCTCCGAGCTCGACGACCTCGGCCGCATCGCCGCGGAAGTGCGCGCCTCGCTCGACGTGATGATGCTCGACGTGCCGCCCTACGACGCGGCCCAGGGCAAGATGCCGACCACGGCCGCCGACGATCGCCGCCTGCAGGAAGAGGGCCTGCTGCTGCTCGCCGGCATGGCCCGCGGCAACCTGCATCGCATCGTCTCTGGCGCCGATGGCGCCTTCCGCCAGATCGAGCGCACGCTGGCCGGCTACTACCTGCTCGGCGTCGAGCCGGGCCCCAACGACCGCGACGGCAAGCGTCACAAGATCGACGTCTCGACACGCCGCAAGGGCGTCACGCTGCAGTCGCGGCGCGCGTTCCTCACGCCCGACGGCCCGGCGCCGGCGACCGCGGCCGACGCGTTGAAGCGCGTGCTGCGCTCGCCGTCGCCGGCCACCACCCTGCCGGTGCGCGCCACGACGTGGACCTACAAGGAACCGGGCGGCAACAAGGTGCGCCTGGTGGTGGCGGCCGAGGTGGAACGCCGCATCGACGATCCGCTGAAGTACGCGACCGGCCTGGTGGTGGCGACCAAGGACGGCAAGGTGATCGCGGCCAGCGAGGAGGCGCGCGATCTCCAGCCGGCGCCCGGCGACGACACCCACGTCACCTACGCCGGCATCGTGGCCCTGGAGCCGGGCACCTACCGCCTGCGCATCGCGCTGGCCGACGACGACAAGCGCACGGGCAGCGTGGAGCGCGAGGTGCAGGCCTGGCAGCTCAACGGCGAGACGCTGACGCTCGGCGACCTGCTGGTGGCCCCCGAGCCCGCCGCCAACGGCGCCATCACACCGCTGGTCGAGCCGCGCATCCACAACGGCATGCTGGTGGCGCTGGCCGAGGCCTACGCGCCACCGGCCAGCCAGAGCAAGAAGGTCGATGCCACGCTCGAGATCCTGCGCGACGAAGCCAGCCGCCCCATCGTCACCTCGCCGCTCGACGTCGCCGTCGGGCCGTCGCCCGAGGTGCGCGTGGCGCAGGGCCGCGTGAACGTGTCGGCGGTGCCGCCGGGCACCTATCTGGCCCGCGTCAACTTCACCGAGGGCGGCGAGAAGCGCGGTGCGCTGGTGCGCCAGTTCCGCGTCGTCGCCGCCACCGGCGAGATGACGGCGATGAGCGCGGCGCCGCCGGATCTCGCGCGCGCGATCATGGCCTCGCTGCCGGCCGCCACCAAGGACGACATCTTCGAGCCCAGGACCACCGACGCCCTGTGGACCGTGACCGAGCAGGGCCGCTCGCCGGCCGTGCTGGCGGCGATCAAGGCGGCGCGCGGCGGCGCGCTGACCGATGGCGCGCTGGCGGCGCTGGCCGCCGGCGATCAGACGGTGGCGATGTTCGTGCGCGGCGTCGACATGCTGGGCAAGGGGCAGATCGATCAGGCGGCCACGCAGTTCCAGGCGGCGATGAAGCTGCAGGGCACGTTCGGCGCCGCGCGCGCCATGCTCGGCGTGTGCTACCTGATGAACGGCAAGGAGAAGGAAGCGGCGGGTCTGCTCATGAGCGTGCCGGCGAGCGCGGTGCCCGCGTTCTCTCGCCTGGCCGGCGAGGCGTGGCTGCGCACGGGGCAACCCGCGGCCGCGGTGACGCCGCTCGAGCAGATGGCGGCGGCACAGCCCACCGATGCACGCATCGCCCGCGATCTCGCGCTCGCCTACGCGCTGGCCGGCGACAGCGCCAAGGCGCTGCCGCTCATCACGAAGCACGTGGCCTCACCCGCCGGCGCCAAGGACGGTCCCGCGATCGCCGCCGGCGTCTACGCGCTCTACCGCCGTCACGCCGCCGGTATCGACACCACCACGATCGCCGCCGACAAGACGCAGGCCCGCGCCTGGGCCCGCGCCTACGCGCTCACGCGCGGGCCGCTCACGCCCATCGTCGAGGCGTGGACCACGCACCTCGAGGGCGGCGGGTCGAAGTAACGACGTCTCGAGCAGCCAGGGCCACGGGCTCAGGCCACGCGCGAACCGCTCATCAGGTCGAGCGTGGCGAGCGCGATCACCTTGGTGGCCGCCACCAGGTCCGCGACACTGCAGTACTCGTCGGGCTGGTGCGCCTGCACGAGCTCGCCGGGGCCGTAGGCGACGCAGTGCGGCACGCCGGCGATGCGGGCGACGTGCTTGTGGTCGTAGGTGCCGGGGCTGGCAATGAGGGACGGATCACGGCCGACGACGCGGCGAATCGCCGCGGCGATGGCCGGGATGATCGGCGAGTCGTCGGGCGTGCGCGTGGGATGCACGATCAGCCGGTCGTGCACCTCGAAGCGGATCGACGGCACCAGGCGCCCGGCTTCCTTCACCAGCGCGGCGATCTCGTCCTTCGTGAACTCGAAGCCCTCTTCGAGCAGGAAGCGCCGGTCGAACACGGCGCGGCAGCGATCGGCCACGCACGGCGTCTGCACGCCGTCCACCGCCTGCCCGCCTTCGATGCCATTGGTGTTGATGGTCGCGTGGCGGGCGCCGGCCGGCACCACCGGCACGTCGGTCTTGCGCGAGGCCAGCTTCGGCTTCAGCTGTTCCTCGACCAGCGCCTGGAAGCGCGCCATCCCCTCGATGGCGCTGGCGCCCAGGAAGGGCATGCTGCCGTGGCCGATGCGGCCGTGCGCCTCGACCTCGAACCAGTAGACGCCGCGATGGCCGATGCAGATGCGATCGACGTCGAGCGGCTCGGGGATGATCACGAAGTCGGTCTTGTCCTTCGCAATCCAGCGCTCGTCGGCCAGATACTTCACGCCGGCGAGGCCGCCGCTCTCTTCGTCGACCGTGCCGCTCACTTCGATCGTGCCCGGCAGGTCGATGCCGGCACGGCGAATCGCCTCGGCGGCGAAGATGCCGGCGGCGATGCCGGCCTTCATGTCGCAGGCGCCGCGGCCGTAGACCTTGCCGTCGCGCACGAGCCCGCCGAACGGGTCCACGGTCCAGCCGTCGCCGGCCGGCACGACGTCGAAGTGACCGTTCAGGTGCACCAGGGGATGCGCGTGGCGCCCGGCACGTCGGCCGATCACGTTCACCCGTGGATGCGCCGCCGTGTGGTCGGGATGCCCCTCGGCGGCGACGTACTGCACGTCGAAGTCGAAGCGTTTCAGCGCGTCGCCGATGAACCGCGCGCATGTCACGTATTCCTCGCCCGGCGGATTCACGGTGGGGATACGGATGAGGCCGGCGGTGAAGTCCACGATCTCGTCGGCGCAGTCGTCGACGACGCGGGCGAGGCGATCGGCAAGGGCGGGATCGACGGGCACGCCGACATCTTGGATCAGGTGCGGCGATTGTCGGGAGCGGGCCAATCCAATAACATCACCGCGCGGCCCGTCGGTGGCCGCCCGAGGTCCGCATGTCCAGCCCGATGAACCGCTGTTCCCTGCTCTCCCGCCGTCTCGCCGTCGGTGCGGCCGCCGTCGCCGCGCTCGTCGCCGGCCAGGCCACCGCCCGCATGCAGACGCCGGCCGCCGGTCCCGACCCGCGCGGCATCACCGCGGTGGATGGCCTGAAGGTCGGCTCGATCACGCTGACCGAGCGTCCCACGGGCTGCACCGTGATCGTCGTCGATGGCGCCGGCGCCGTGGGCGGTGTGTCGCAGCGCGGCGGCGCGCCGGGCACGCGCGAAACCGATCTGCTCGATCCAGCCAACATGGTCGACAAGGTGAACGCGATCGTGCTGTCGGGCGGCAGCGCCTTCGGCCTCGAGGCGGCCACCGGCGCCGTCCGCTGGCTCGAGGAACACGACATGGGCTGGGACGTCCGCATCGCCAAGGTGCCGATCGTGCCCTCGGCGATCCTGTTCGACCTGCCCGTCGGCGGCAATCCGAAGGTGCGCCCCACGGCCGACTGCGGCTACAAGGCGGCCGCCGCCGCCACCAACGGCAAGGTGCAGGAAGGCTCGGTGGGCGCCGGCGCCGGCGCCACCGTGGGCAAGTCGGGCGGCGGCAACCGCGCGATGAAGGCCGGCCTCGGCAGCTACGCGATCCGCATGCCCAACGGCCTCGTGGTCGGCGCCATCGTGGCGGTGAACGCCGTGGGCGACATCATCGATCCCGACACCGGGAAGATCGTGGCCGGCGTCCGCAACCCCGACGACACGTTCGCCGACGCGCGCCAGATCCTGCGGCGCGGCGGCCCGAGCCAGACGCCGCGTCCGGGCCAGAACACCACCATCGGCCTCGTCGCCACCAACGCGAAGCTCTCCAAGTCGGACGCGCATCGCATGGCGATGATGGCCGACGACGGCTTCGCCCGCGCCATCTTCCCGTCGCACACGATGGGCGATGGCGACACCGTGTTCTCGCTCGCCACCGGCACGTGGAGCGGCGAACCGAACCTCACGCAGATTGGCGCCCTGGCGGCCGACGTGATGGCGAAGGCGATCGTGCGGGCGGCCACCGAGGCCACTGGGCTGCCCAACCTTCCCGCCGCCCGCGATCTCGCGAAGCGCTGAGCACCGAGACGAGGACGACGACCGTGCGACGCGACGTGTTCCGGCTCGACAACAAGGTGGTGGCGGTGATCGGCGCCGGCAGCGGCATCGGCGCCGCCGTGGCGCAGTGCGTGGCGGCCCAGGGCGCCCGCGCCATCTGCCTCGACCGCGCGGCCGACGCCGCACAGTCGCTGGCCGCCGGCATCAGGGCCGATGGCGGCGCGGCCGACCACGGCGCGCTCGACATCAACGACGAGGCCGCGGTGCACGCCTGCCTCGACGGCATCGTCGCCACGCACGGCCGGCTCGACGGCCTCGTGTGCACGCCGGCCATCAACGTCCGCAAGCCGCTGCTGAAGTACACGAGCGAGGAATTCGATCGCGTGGTGGCGGTGAACCTGCGCGGCAACTTCCACGTGCTGGCCGCCGCCGGCCGCGTGATGACGGCGCAGCGATCGGGCAGCATCGTGCTCTTCAGCTCGATCCGCGCCATGGTCACCGAGCCCGGACAATCGGTGTACGGCATGACCAAGGCCGGCATCGTGCAGCTCGCCAAATCGGCCGCCACCGAATGGGCGCCGTCGGGCGTGCGCGTGAACGTCATCGGCCCCGGCGTCACCGAGACACCGCTCACCGCCCCGATCAAGGCGGTGCCCGAGTGGTACAACGCCTACGCCACGAAGAACCCGATGAACCGCTGGGCACGTCCCGACGAGATGGCCGGTCCCGCCGTGTTCCTGCTGTCTGATGCCGCCAGCTACGTCACCGGCGCCACGCTCTACGTCGACGGAGGCTGGACGGCCGCGGACGGACGCTTCACGCCGCCGGGAATGTAGTCGGCGGAGCGCCGAGGACTTCATGAAGACATATCGGGTCGCCGCCATTGCCGGCGACGGCATCGGACAGGAAGTGACGCCCGCGGCGCTCGCCGTGGTGAACGCGGTGGCACCGCGCCACGGCTTCGCGATCGAGACGACGGACTATCCGTGGGGATGCGAGTACTACCTCGCGGAAGGACGGATGATGCCGGCCGACGCGCTCGACCGGCTGCGTCCCGCCGATGCCATCTACCTCGGCGCGATCGGGGCGCCCAGCGTGCCGGATCACGTATCGGTGTGGGAGCTGATCCTGCCGATCCGCCAGCGCTTCGAGCAGTTCGTGAATCTGCGTCCGATGCGCCTGCTGGCCGGCGTGCCCGGGCCCCTGCGCGATCGCGGGCCGGCCGACATCGACTGGGTGTGCGTGCGCGAGAACTCCGAGGGCGAGTACGCCGGCCTCGGCGGACGCCTGCATCGCGGCACGCCGCACGAAGTGGCCGAGCAGACGGGCCTCTTCACGCGTCGCGGCATCGAGCGCGTGGTGCGCTACGCCTGCGAGCTGGCCATGCGGCGGCCGCGCAAGCTGCTGGCGAGCGCCACCAAGTCGAACGCGCTGCAACACTCGATGGTGCTGTGGGACGAGGTGGTCGACGCCGTGGCCGCCGACTTCCCTGCCCTCACCATCCGCAAGTACCACGTGGATGCGCTGGCGGCGCGGATGGTCACGCACCCGCAGACGCTCGACGTGATGGTGGCGTCGAATCTCTTCGGCGACATCCTCACCGACCTCGGCGCGGCGGTGACCGGCTCGCTCGGCGTCGCGCCGGGCGCCAACCTGAATCCGTCGCGTCAGTACCCGTCGATGTTCGAGCCGATCCACGGGTCGGCGCCCGACATCGCCGGCCGCGGGATCGCCAATCCCATCGGCGCGATCTGGGCCGCGGCGTTGATGCTGGATCACCTCGGCGAAGCCGACGCCGCCGTGCGGATGACCGCGGCACTCGAACGCGTGCTGGCCGAGGGCCGCGTGCGCACGCCGGATCTCGGCGGCACGGCGACCACCGCCGACATGACCCGCGCCGTGATCGCGACGCTGGGCTGACGCGGACGTGCCCCTTGAAAAATGTTCCGGAAGGCCTCCGGAGTGCGATAGCGTCTAGCGCACTCGAGGTGTCCCGTGGCGCGTTCCCCCTGGCTGCTGGCCGTCCTGCTCGTCGTCGCCTCCGGTGGTCTGGTCACCCGGACGCAATCCACCGTCACGATCGCCCCTGATCTCGCAGCGCGCGCCCAGGGCGGTGCGCTCGTCGACGTGCTGGTCGGCGTCGAGTCGACGTTCGCCCTGGAAGGCCGGCTGCGCACGGCCACCGAGATCAGGGCCCAACGCGCCGCGATCGCGCGCAACGTCGACGACGTCTCGGCCCGTGTCGCCGCGGCCGGAGGCGTCGTCGGCGAACGTTTCGACGCGATTCCGTTCTTCCGCGCCCGCGTGACTGCCGCCGGCCTGGCGGCGCTCGCGCAGTTGCGCGGGGTCACCAGCATCGAGGAGAACCTGCCCAACCACCAGACGGCCACCGACACGGTGCCGTTCGTGAACGCGCCGCCGGCGTGGTCCGCCGGCGCCACTGGTGCGGGCTGGAACGTGGCCGTGCTCGACAGCGGCGTCGACAGCGCGCATCCGTTCTTCGGGGGCCGCGTCGTCGGCGAAGCCTGCTATTCGGGCGGCGGCACCGGCGCGATCTCGCTCTGCCCCGGCGGCGCCACGTCATCGACGGCGGCCGGCAGCGCCGCGCCGTGCAACCTCGGCGCGGCGTGTCTGCACGGCACGGCGGTGGCCGGCGTCGCCGTCGGGGCCAACGGCCCGTCGGGCCTCAGTGGCGTGGCTCCCGCGGCGGGCCTCATTCCGATCATGATCGGCTCCCGTTCCGACGCGGCGGTCGATTGTGGCGCGTTCGCACCGTGCCTGGTTTATTGGGACGCCGACATCGTGAGCGGATTGAACCGCGTCGCCACGCTGGCTGGCGCCGGCAACACCGGCCGGATCGCCGCCGTGAACCTGAGTCTCGCCTCGTTCGTGCGCTACAACTCGCAGTCCGCGTGCGACACCGCGCGGCCCGCGCTCAAGGCGGCATCGACAACCTGCGCTCGCTGGGCGTTGCCGTGATCGCCGGCGCCGGCAACGACGCGGCGACCGGCGCGCTGCCGGTCCGGCGTGCATCTCGAGCGCGATCGGGGTGGGCGCCACCACCTCGGCAGCGCCGGTCGAAGTGCCGCAGTTCAGCGACGCCCCGTTCCGCACCTGCTCGCGCCCGGCATGCTCGATGCCACGGCCCAGCCGGGGGGCACGTACGACAGCGGCGTCGGCACCTCGTTCGCGGCGCCGCACGTCGCAGGCGCCTGGGCCGTGCTGAAGCAGGCGCAACCGACGGCGACGCCCACCGCGGTGCTGGCGGCACTCACCTCCACGGGCACGCCGGTCACCCACTGGAGCTCCGGTCTCCACCCTGTCATCAACGTGGACGCCGCCGACGACAGCTGCTGGGCGTGGGCGGTCCGACGCCCGGCGCGGTCACGGGGCTGACCGTCACCGCCACCGGCTCGGCACTCGGCATGTCATGGGTCGCGCCGGCATCCGGCGGCGCGCCCGCGAGCTACGACGTCCTGGCGCGCCTGAGCCACGGGGGACCGATCATCGCCTCCGTCGCGGTGGGCAACGTGACGAGCTTCGCGGTGAACGCGCCGGCCGGCGCCTATGTGCTGAGCGTGCGCGCGACGAACAGGTCGGGCGCCGGCGCGGAATCCAATCCGTGGGCGTCGCCATTCCCGGGCTTCCGCTGCTGCCGCATCGCCCTTCGAACCTGTCGGCGACGGTGACCGGCGCGACCGTCACGTTCACGTGGACGGCGGCGACCACCGGCGGTCCCGTCGCGAACTACCTGCTGGCTGCGGGACCGACCCCGACCGGGCGCCCGCCGGTCAGTGTGCCGCTGTCCGCGTCGGCGACCGCCGTGAGCTTCCCCGGCGTCCCGAGCAGCACCTGGTACGTGGCCATCTTCGCGCAGAACGCCAGCGGCTACAGCGGCAGTACGAACACGGTGAGCTTCACGGTGGCGGGCCCGGCTGCACCCGGTCCGCCGGTGATGCAGCCGGCCACGGTCGTCAACCGCACGGTGTCCTTGTCGTGGGCGCCGGGATCGGGCGGCGTGCCGACGTCGTACACGCTGCGCGCGGCGGTATCGCCAGCGGCGCCCCGATCGTCTCGGTGCCACTGGCAGCCACGTCGGTGTCGTTCCCCAACGTGCCCCAGGGCACCTACTACCTGCGCGTCGAGGCCGTGAACGCCCTCGGCACAAGCGCTCCCTCGAACGAAGTCACGGTGGTGGTGCCGTAGCGCCCGCCGTTCTTCGAGGAGGAGCCGCGGCTACTTCGCGAACGTGAGGCGGTCGAGGACGACGCGTCCGTTGCTCACGACGAGCAGCGGATCGAGCAGCGTGCGCGGACGGTCGACCGGCGACTGGTCCACCACCACGAGGTCCGCTTCGAAACCCGGGGCCACCTGTCCGATCTGGCGTTCGAGTTTCAACAGCGACGCGTTCACCGTCGTGGCCGCCTGCAGCGCCTGCAGCGGCGTGAGGCCCGCCGCCACCAACTCGCCGATCTCACGCCCGACGCGCGCGATGCTGGTCGGGCCGTAGGCGGTGTCGGTGCCGGCGCCGATCTTCACGCCGGCCGCCTTCGCCCGGCGGATCGTGTCGACCACGATCGGCTTCATCATCTGGCCGCGACGCTGCAGCCCGGCGTTGTCGTAGTCGCCGCCGGGCTCGGCCAGGTCGTTCATCACATCGGCGGTCGGAATGAAGTAGGCGCCCTTCTGCGCCATCAGCGCCAGCGTCTCGTCGGTGAGATAGGTGCCGTGCTCGATCGAGCGCACGCCGGCGCGCACCGCGGCCGCGCGCCTTCGGCGCCATGCGCGTGCGCCAGCACACTGGCACCGCGCGCCGACGCTTCGCCGACCACCAGTGACAGCTCCGCCTCGGTGTAGACCTGCCTGCGCGGGTCGGTGTCGGGTGTGCCGGCGCGCTCGGTGGCCAGCACCTTGATCCACTCGACGCCGTGCGCGAGGTTCATGCGGACGAAGCGGCGCAGCGCATCGGGCGTCGTCAGGCCGGGCTGGAGCAGATCGCCGAGATCCGGGGCGTCCATGAAGGCCTCCACGGCCGGCTGCGGACGCATGTACCCGGCCGCCAACACGTCCGGTCCCGGCAGGTACCCCTTCTTCACCAGCTCGCGGAAGCCGACGTCCACGAAGTTCGACACGCCGGCGCTGCGCACCGTGGTGACACCGCTCTCGAGTGCCGCCCGCATCGCCGCCGGCGTGGCGATGTGCACGTGCGCGTCGATGAGCCCCGGCACGAGGTACCGGCCGCCGAGATCGATGCGTCGCGACGCCCCGCCCGGCGCCGGCGCCGTCGCGGCGATCGACTCGATGCGGCCATCGCGCAGCACGACGTACTGCGCACGACGCACCGTCCCGCTCGTGACGTCGACCACCGACGCGTTCATCAGCGTGAGCGGTTCGGCGACGGGCCGGCGTCTGCGCGTGCAGCGATGCGATCGCGGCGACGGCGAGCACGAGCGACGTGCGAGGAGGTGGCGCATGCGGCTGAGTCTACCGCCGATTGCCGCGCCTGCGGCCGGGGCGCCTCGCGGCTGCCGTTCACGCCCGGCACGACGGGCGGGCGCGGCGACCTCCCGGACAGCCGCCGGCCGGCGCGGTAGACTCGCGACCATGTCCGCCCTCGCCGGTGTGCGTCTCGTCACCCTCGCCCTCAACGCCCGGCTTCGTCGCCGTCGCCCGCCTCGTCGCCGAGGGCGCGACGGCGGTCAGGCCACCCGAGGCGACCCTGCGATGGCGTTCGCGCGCGTGGTACGACGCGCTGCATCACCGCATCGAGGTGCGCACGCTCGACCTGAAGCAGGGCGACGGGCGCGCGGCCCTCGATCGGCTGCTCGCCGATGCCGACGTGCTGGTGACGAGCCATCGGCCATCGGCCCTGGCGCGCCTGGGTCTCGATCCGGCGTCGCTGCGCGCGCGCCATCCCGCGCTGCGCGGCGTCGCCATCGTCGGCGACACCCGCGAGCCCGACGTCGCCGGACACGATCTCACGTATCAGGCCGACGCCGGTCTCGTCGACGATCGACTGCCGGCGACGCTGGTCGCCGATCTCGCCGGCGCGGAACGCGCGGTGAGCGCGGTGCTGCTGGTGTTGCGCGAGCCGCCGGGCACGCATCGCCAGGTGGGCCTGCGCGACAGCCTCGACGTGTTCCGCACGCCGCGCGTGCACCAACTGACGACGCCGGGCGGTCCGTTCGGCGGCGCCGATCCGGCCTATCAGGTCTACCGCGCGCGCGACGGCGTGGTGGCCCTGGCCGCGCTCGAGCCGCACTTCCGCGCCCGCCTTTACACCGCGCTCGACCTGCCGCTCGACACGCCCCTGGACGACGTGATGACGACGCGATCGTGCGACGAGTGGGCCGCGTTCGCCCGCGCCCACGACGTCCCGCTCAGCGTCGTGCCGCGCTCGTAGGGCCCGTACAGCACTCGGGCCCGGCCGTCCGAAGACGCCCGAGCCCGAGTGGTGACGAAGGCGGCTGAGACCGCTGGCCGCTAGAACGAAAGCTTGAACGCCACCTGTCCGACGCGCGGCTGATACGCGTTCAGCAGGTTCTGCCGCGGTGAGCCGAAGCCGGCGTTGTTGATGGTCGTCTGATAGGCGCCGTAGTTCTTGTGGTTCAGGATGTTGAAGGCCTCGGCGATGAGGCCCAGCTTCATCCCGTTGGGCAGCGGGATGTCCTTCGCCAGCCGCAGGTCGACGCGGTGCAGCGCCAGCCCCTGCAGGGCGTTACGCGGAATCAGGTCGCCCACGGCGAACGACGTCGGGCCGTCGAAGCGATCCGCGACGTCGGCCGGCACCGTCACGGGCGCGGTCACGTAGCGGTTCGCGCTGGCGACGGGTCCGAACGGCGTGGCGCCGTAGTTGATCTGGTAGTAGTTGCCCGACCCGAACAGGTAGGCGCCCGACAGGTTGATGCCGAACGGCAGCCGGTAGATGGCGTTCACACGCAGGGTGTGGCGCTGGAACTCCTGCGAGCGCGCCCAGTCGGCGTCGGGATCGAACGGGTTGTTGGCCTGATACTGGAAGTTCGTGGTGTTGTCGTTCTGGAAGAGCGTCAGCGTGTAGCTGACGCTGGCCTGCCAGTTGTTGGCGTAGCGCTTGGTGAGGCCCGACGAGATGGCTGCGAAGTCGGCCTTGCCCGTCGACTCGAGCCACTGGATCTGGCCGAACTTCGAGTCGGGACGCGTCGCCGCCGTCGGCGCGATGTTGTAGCCGGTGGCCGGGTTGAACTGCAGGTTCGGATCGCGCTGGCGGGCGAAGTTGTAACCCTTCCAGTGCGTGAGGTCGGCCTCGAAGCCCCAGAGCTGTCCGAACTGCGTCTGGAAGCCGATCGAGCTCTGCCAGGTCGACGGCATCTTGTAGTCGTGCGCGATGACGCGCGGGCCCTGCGCCGGCAGCGGCACCGCGCCGGCGAGGATCTGCGCGGGCGTCACGCCGCGGGTGGGGTTGGCGAGGAAGCCCGGCTGGCCGTCGTTCGGGAACGAGTTGGTCAGGATGCGCGACGTATTGAACGACTGCTGGCTGAACGTCGTGTTCGAGTCGGGGATGCTGAAGTAGAGCCCGCTGCCGCCGCGAATCACCAGCTTGCCAGTGCCGCCGACGTTCCAGGTGAAGCCACCGCGCGGGGCGATGTTCATGATGTCGCGCAGGCCGCCGGGGTAGAGCTTCTCACCGGGCTGCAGGTCGGTGTTGGCGACGTAGCCGGCCTTCGGGTTGAAGGTGACCGGCACGTTCACGTCGGGCGGGTCGAGGGCGCCGAAGTCGGCGTCCCAGCGGATGCCGCCGTTCAGCGAGAACGAGTTGCTGATCTTCCACGTGTCGCCCAGCCAGATGGCGTAGGTGGGACGCGGGATGTTGATCGTCCAGTCGCCGAAGTTCTGGTCGAAGCGGGTCACCGTGGAGTCGAGTCCCGTCAGATCCCACTTCGACGGGTCGTTCCAGGCGTCCTGCGGGAAGCGGCGCGCCAGGTCAGCCGGCGTCGACGAGAAGATGTACTCGCCGCGCGACAGCAGCTGCCATTGGCCCGTGTCCTTCCAGCGCAGGAACTCGGTGCCGAACTTGATGTCGTGGCTGCCGCGCGACGACGTGAGGTCGTAGCGGAAGCTGAACGTGTTCTGGTAGAACTCCTGCGGGTAGTTGCGGCGCTGGCCGATCGTGATCGTCGGGAACACGTAGTTGGGCGTGTTGGCCAGCTTGTCTTCCGCGAGCAGGTTCTTCCAGTCGAAGTGGCTGTAGCCGACCTTCACTTCCTGCACAGTCGTGTCGGTGAGCACCTTGGCCCAGGTGTTGGCGACGTTGAAGGCGCGGCGCGAGCGCTTGGCGGCCTGCGACGGGTGCTCGGTGCCGGCCACCTGCGTGAACGGGTTGTCCCAGTCCCAGTACGACACACGCGTCGTCAGGTGGTCTTTGGCGGCCATCTGCCAGTCGGCGCGGCCGAGGAAACTGTTCTGCACGAGCTTGGTCGGGAACGACCACGTGAAGGCCGGCAGCGCGCTGGGCGTGGTGATGATGGTGCTGGGCTCGTTCTCGCGTTCGTAGCTCAGGAAGTAGTGCAGCTTGTCGCGCACGATCGGACCGCCGATGGCGGCGCCGAGCTGCTGGTTCGAGTACGGCAGCACCCGGTTGGCGACGAAGTCCTTCGAGTTCAGCTTGTCGTCGCGGAAGTACCCGTAGACGCTGCCATCGATGTTGTTGGTGCCCGACCGCGAGATGGCCTGCACCTGGATGCCGAGCGAACGGCCCTGCGTGATGTCGAAGAGATTGGTGATGACCTGGAACTCGGCGATCGCCTCGCGGCTGAAGCGCGGCTGGCCGAAGCCGCCGCCGGCGACCTGCTGCGTGATCTCCTGCCCGTCGAGGTTCAACTGGAACTGCCGGTCGCGCACCGGGTTGGTGTCGACCGCGTTGGTGGTGATGCCCTTGACCTGCATCGCCAGCTCCATCCAGTTGCGGCCCTGCAGCGGCAACTCCTCCATCTGACGGCGGTCGACGTTGCCGGTGACCTGCGACGAGCTGACGTCGACGAGCGGCGCCTCACCGGTGACGGTGAGTGTCTCGGAGAGCGACGCCACCTGCATGGCGAACGGCACCGTGCGGTTCTGCCCGACCAGCAGCTCCACGTCCGGCACGATCACGGTGGCGAAGCCGGAGAGCTCGGCCTGCACCTTGTAGCGGCCGGCCGGCACGCCGACGAGCCGGTAATCACCGCGTTCGTTGCTGACGTCGGTGAACGTTCGCCCGTTGGCGAGTGAGGTGGCCGTGATCGTGACACCTGGCAGGACGCTCTTGCTGGCGTCGGTGACGGTGCCGATGATGGTGGCCTCCTGAGCGAAGACCGACGTGGCCGACAGCAGGATGGCTGCGACCCAGAGGCCGAACGAACGTACGCGCATAACGCCCCCTCCCCCGCCTTCGGGGATCCGAACACTACCTGCACGAACGCGAACCGTGACCCGGACTGGCGCCCTTTCCGGACGGAAAGGCCGAAAGTGCGGCGGACTATAGCACTGATGCCGATGCGTTGCGTCAAGAATTCCGGACGGTTATGATTCGCGCCGCCGGTCGGAGGCCGGCGCCATGGCTTCCAGCACTCCGCACGACACGCTCGAACGACTGGCCGCCGCGCGCTGGCGCATCGGCCTCGGCCTCACGGCGGCGATGACGGCGATCTACGTCGTCTTCATCCTGCTCATCGCCTACGGCAAGGCGTTCCTCGGCACCGTGATCGTGCCCGGCCTGAGTCTCGGCATCGCCCTGGGCGTGCTGGTGATCGTGGCCGCGTGGGCGCTGATCCTCGTCTACGTGCGCTGGGCGAACGAACACTACGACCGGTCGGTGGCGGCCATCAGGACGGGAGGCGGACGATGACCGGCGCGATCGGCGAGCCGAGCGTGCTCGCGATGATCTTCTTCTTCGTCTTCATCGCCGCCTCGCTCGGCATCACGTGGTACGCGGCGAGACGCACGAAGACGACGGAGGACTTCTACGCCGCGGGCCGCTCGGTGACGGCGATCCAGAACGGCCTGGCGCTGGCCGGCGACTACATGAGCGCCGCCAGCTTCCTCGGCATCGCCGGCCTCGTCGCCCTGTCGGGCTTCGACGGCCTGATCTACTCGATCGGCTTCCTGGTGGGCTGGCCGGTGGTGCTGTGCCTCATCGCCGAGCCGCTGCGCAACCTCGGACGCTACACCTTCGCCGACGTCGTCGCGTTCCGCCTGCGGCAGAAGCCGGTGCGCGTGGCCTCGGCGTTCGGCGGCCTCGCGGTGATCGCGTTCTACCTGATCGCGCAGATGGTCGGCGCCGGCAACCTGATCCGCCTGCTGTTCGGTCTCTCGTACGAGACCGCCGTCGTCATCGTCGGCGTGGTGATGCTGGCCTACGTGCTCTTCGGCGGCATGCTGGCCACGACGTGGGTGCAGATCGTGAAGGCCGTGCTGCTCATGAGCGGCGCGGCGCTGCTGGCGCTGCTGGTGCTGGCGAAGTATTCGATGAACCCGATCGCGCTCTTCGCCGACGCGGCGGCGAAGCTCGGGCCGTCGGTGCTGGCGCCCGGCAAGCTGGTGTCGGATCCGATCGACGCCATCTCGCTCGGCATCGCGTTGATGTTCGGCACGGCCGGCCTGCCGCACATCCTGATGCGCTTCTACACCGTGCCCGACGCGCGGACCGCGCGCGTGTCGGTCGCCTACGCCACGGCCGCGATCGGGCTCTTCTATCTCTTCACGTTCGTCCTCGGCTTCGGGGCGATGGTGATCGTGGGCCAGGACGCCATCAAGGCCATCGACGCCGGCGGCAACATGGCGGCGCCGCTGCTGGCCGCGGCCGTGGGCGGCGAGGCCTTCCTCGGCTTCATCGCCGCCGTGGCGTTCGCGACGATCCTCGCCGTCGTCGCTGGCCTCACGCTGGCCGGTGCCGCCGCCCTGTCGCACGACATCTGGGTGAACGTGGTGCGCCACGGTCACGCCGACGGCGGTGAGCAGCTGCGCGTCGCGCGCGCGGCCACGGTGCTGCTGGCGATCGTGTCGATCGTGCTCGGCATCGCGTTCAAGGGCCAGAACGTGGCCTACATGGTCGGCCTCGCGTTCGCGATCGCCGCCAGCGCCAACTTCCCCGCCCTGCTGCTGTCGATGTTCTGGAAGCCGTTCACGACGAGCGGCGCCGTCGCCTCGATCGTGGTCGGCACGGCCACCGCGCTTGGCCTCATCTACCTGTCGCCGACGATCCAGGTGGACATGCTCAAGCACGCGGCGGCATCGTTCCCGCTGCGCAATCCCGGCATCGTGTCGATTCCGCTCAGCTTCGTCGTCGGCATCGTGGTGTCGCTGGCGGCGCCGGAGGCCGACGCGGCGGCGAAGTTCGCGGCCGCGGAGCGGCAACTGCATCTGGGAGAGGAGCTGTAGCGGCTGGCGGCTGGGGCCAGCGGTTCGGAGTCGGGGCTACACGCGCGCGGGGCCGAGCAGGCGCTCGACGATCACGACGTCTTTCCAGACGCCGTCGAGCTGGCCGTGACGTTCGTACACGCCCACCTCGCGGAAGCCGAAGCGGCGGCAGAGCGCGCGCGACGCGGTGTTCTCGGGGAACAGGCGCGACAGCACCTTCCAGAAGCCGGCGGCCTCGAGAGCGTCGAGGAACGCCGGCATCAACACACGGCCGACACCGCGACCGTGGTGACTGGTCGCGACATAGATCGAATACTCGGCGATGCCGGCGTAGCAGGCCCGCGCGCGATACGTCGACGCCGCGGCCCAGCCGACCACCGCGTCGTGCTCGGTCGCGACCAGAATCGGGAAGCGCGTGTCGTCGAACCACGCGGCGATGTCGGCGACGCCGCGTTCCCGCGTTTCGAACGTGGCGCCGCGGCCGCGGATGCCTTCGTTGTAGATGCGCGCGATGGCCGGCGCGTCGTCGCGGGTCGCAGGACGAATCTGAATGGAAGCGGCGTCCATGGACGCCACTATACGCGCGTCAGCGCAGGTCGGCGCGGCGCTTCGCGAACACGGGTGTCGTCGGCACCGTCTCGCCCGCCAGGAACCGCGCGCGATCCGCCGGCACGTAGATGTGCACGCGCCGCTCCACGTCGTAGCTCGGCGGCCAGTCGAGCGCGCCGTAGACCTGCCCGGCGAAGCGGGTGCGGAACGGCGCTTCCTCCCACGTCTCGAGCACGATCACGGGCGGCGTGCCGCGTTCGCCGAGCCAGGCGATCGCGCGGTCGAGCCACGCGGGATCGAGGGCGTCCCACATCAGCACCTCGTGGCCCGGACCGAACCGGATCGGCCCGCTCTGCCAGCCGGTGATCGCCGGCGACGTGGCCGGCACGTTGGTGGTCATCGCCTCCGCTGTGGTCGTGAAGCGCGACTCGAGTCGCCAGAGTCCGCGGGCCTCGGCCGCCTGCGGCGAACGCGCGGTCACCACCGCGACCGCGAGCAGCACGGCCAGCGCAACGCCGACGCCGGCGCGTCCGGCGACGCGTTCGCCGAGCGTCAGGAGCGCCGCGGACGTCATCGTCAGACCGAGCACCACCGCCGGCAGAAGGAAGCGCAGGTACCACCACTCCGGGAACGGTCGATACGCGAGATAGACGACGGACAACGCCGACGCGATGATCGCCAGGGCCCACGATCGCCCGCGATGGGCGGGGGCCGCGACGAACGGCGCGATCAGGGCCAGCAGCACGACGGGCGTGCCGGTCGCGATCCACGTCGCGCCGTAGCGTGCGAGATTCACCGGCACGTTCGCCATCGAGAAGAGCACGCCGAGATCACCGTAGCCGGATCGCGCCGGTGATCCATACAGCACCGCGTTCAGCCACAGGACGATCGCTACACCCGGGGCGGCAGCGAGACACACGCGCCCGAAGACGGCCGCGGCCTCGCGGATGTCACGCGACGACAGCCACACGCAGACGAGCGTGATCGCCACCGCCGCCGGCGCGAGATTCGGCCGCACGACGAGCCCGAGTCCGACCAGCGCGCCCGTCGTCCACGCGCGTCGATCGAGCGCGGCCACCGTCGCGCCGAGCCACAGCGCCGCCGTGGTGATGTCGTTCATCGGCTGCACGGCCTGGAACCACACGATGGGATGCGTGGCCGTCAGCAGCGCCGCGCCCACGCCCGCCCAGGGCGACCCGAGGCGCGCACCGAGGAGCCAGGCACACCAGACGACCAGCGCGGCGGCGATCGGCGGCACCACATGAATCGCCGCCAGGCCGGCCGCCCACGCGACCGGCGCGACGAGCAGGCTGTAGCCGGGCGCGCACACCGGCGCCGCGGCGCCGGGACGATCAGGGGCCGGCAGGAAGCCGCCGGGCGCGGCCACCACCGTGGCGTCGGGCCACGGCGCCTCACGCGCCAGCGCGCTGTCGGGTTGCGCGCGGCCCTCGACGTAGGCGCGCGTCATCAGCGCGTAGCACGACGAATCGGATCCGCCGACGGCGCCGGTGCGCCACGACCAGGCGGCGAGACCGAACGCCAGGCTCAGCGCGAGCGCGAGGGCCGCCGCGACGCGCGCTGCGGTCATGACCAGCGGTACTTCACGAGCACCTGCAGCGCCCGCACGCCGTCGCGCCAGCCGATCTTCTTGCCCTGGGCGCGGCTGCGCGGCTCGAAGCGCACGGGCCGCTCGACGATCGTGTGGCCGCGGCGCAGCAGCTTGGCCGTGATCTCGGGCTCGATGTCGAAGCGATCCGACTCGAGATCGAGACTGCGCGCCACGTCGGTCTGCATGATCTTGTAGCAGGTCTCCATATCGGTGATGCGCGCGCCGTAGAGCACGTTGGTGCAGGCGGTGAGCGTGCGGTTGGCGACCACCGTGAGGAGCGGCGCCTGCGACGTGGGCCGCAGAAAGCGCGAACCGTAAACCACGCGGGCCTCGCCGGCCAGGATCGGCGACACCAGATCGGCGAGCTGCGCCGGATCGAGCTCGAGGTCGGCGTCCTGAATCGCGATGATCGACCCGCGCGCCTCGGCGAGGCCGATACGGATGGCGCGGCCCTTGCCGCCGTTCTTCGGCGCGTGGATGATGCGCACCGACTCGTGCACCGGCAGCCCGTCCAGCACCTCGCGCGTGCCGTCGGTGGATCCGTCGTTCACGACCAGGATCTCGCGCGGCGCCGGCAGCGGCACCTCGAGCAGCCGCCGGATCACGGCAGCGACGGTCGACGACTCGTTGAAGACGGGAACGAGGATGCTGACGAGGGCGGCCACGCGGTTTCGAGCGCCCATCGTATCGCGCCAGCCGAGCCGCGCGATACGATGACGCCATGTCCAGCCGCGAACTGCTGCTCTCGGCGGCCACCCGTGCCGCCGGCTATCTCGACTCGGTGGCCGGACGGCACGTGAACGCCACCGCGAGCGCGGCGACGCTGCGCGAGGTGCTCGGCGGCCCGCTGCCGCAGTCGGCGTCCGACCCGGCGCACGTCATCGCGACGCTCGCGCGCGGCATCGATCCCGGTCTCGTCGCCACGGTCGGCCCGCGCTACTTCGGCTTCGTCACCGGTGGCGCGGTGCCCGTCACCGTGGCCGCCGAGTGGCTCGGCTCGGCGTGGGATCAGAACCCCGGCCTCTACGTGCTCGCCCCGGGCGTGTCGGTGCTGGAAGATGTCGTCGCCGGGTGGACGCTGGAGCTCCTGGGCCTGCCGCCGACGTGCAGCGTCGGCTTCGTCACCGGCTGCCACATGGCGAACTTCACCGGCCTCGCCGCCGGCCGGCACGAAGTGCTGCGCCGCGCCGGCTGGGACGTCGAACGCCATGGCCTGCAGGGTGCGCCGCGGATCACCGTGGTCGTCGGCGACGAGGTGCACATCTCCACCGTCGGCAGCCTGCGCATGCTCGGCTTCGGCAGCGACGACCTCGTGCGCGTGCCGGTCGACGCGCAGGGCCGCATGCGCGCCGACGCGTTCACCGAGACGATCGCGCGCCTCGACGGTCCGCTGCTCGTCTGCGTGCAGGCCGGCAACGTCAGCACCGGCGCGTCCGATCCGATGTCCGCGATCATCCCGGCGGCGCACGCGCGCGGCGCGTGGGTACACGTCGACGGCGCGTTCGGCCTGTGGGCGAACGCCGTGCCGGAGCTGGCGCCGCAGGTGGCCGGCGTCGCCGCCGCCGATTCGTGGGCGACCGACGCGCACAAGTGGCTCAACGTGCCGTACGACTCGGGGCTGGCGATCGTGGCGCATCCCGCGCCGCATCGCGCCGCGATGAGCCTCCGGGCCTCGTACCTGCAGCGCGGCGCCGACGAGGAACGCATCGGCATGGACTGGGTGCCCGAGTCGTCGCGCCGCTCGCGCGTCATCCCGCTCTACGCGCTCATCCGTGCGTTGGGCGCCGAGGGCGTGCGCGATCTCATCGCCCGCACCTGCAAGCTGGCGCGGCGCATGGCGGCGCTGCTGGCGCCGGCGCCTGGCGTGCGCATCCTGAACGACGTGGTGCTGAATCAGGTGCTGGTGGCGTTCTCGACCGACGACGGCGGCGATGCCGCCGCGATCACCCACGACGTGATCGCGCGGGTGCAGGCCGAGGGCACGTGCTGGGCCGGCGGCGCCTCGTGGCAGGGACACGAGGCCATGCGGATCTCGGTGTCGAACTGGTCGACCACCGGCGAGGACATCGACCGATCCGCGGCGGCGATCCTCGCCTGCCACCGGGCGGCCCTGGCGGCGCGGCGCGGCTGAGCGCGCCTACTTCACGGGCGACTTCGCGCCAGGCTTCGCCGCGGGCTTCACCGGGGTCTTCGGCGCGGGCGCGGGCCGGTACTCGATCATCACGTTGCTGATCGTGGCCACCGGACGCCCCGGCGCGGTGAACTGATCGGTGCCGTCGGGCCGCACCATCGTCAGCTTCTCGCCGAGCACGCTGGCCTCGAGCGCGCTCTCGGGCAGCGTGAACTGCACGAACTCCGATCCGGCCGGCGCCACCGCCTTCACACCGCCCGGGCCGGCGCCGCCGCCGATGCGATCGAACAGATCTTTGTCCGATCGCACCTCGGAATCGATCACCGCGCGGTCGACGAGCGTGCCGTCGGCGAGCAGCACGCCGATGGTGGCCGTGTAGTGCCGGTAGGCCGTCTTCCGCGCCACGAGCTCCGCCGAGTAGGTGTGGCGGTTGTGTACCTCGAACGACAGCGTGGCCGTGCCCACGTGCGGCGGGATGGTGACGACGATGCCGTCTTTGGGGTCGCGTCCGGTGAGGACGTCGCAGAAGCGGCGTTTCGTGGTCACGCCATCGCCCAGCTCCGACGGGCACACGAGCGTGGCCGGCACGCGCGTGAGGGGCGGCGGCGTCGGGGCACGACGGGCCGGCGCCGGCCGCTTTGGCGCGGCGGGTTTCCTGGTCTGCGCGTGGAGGGGGGTGGCCAGCAGCGCGAGGACGAGCGCGACGACGACCTGACGCATGCGAGCCCAGCTTAGCTGACTTCACCCGGCGGCGTCCCGTCGAAATCCCGATCCGCCAACGCCATGCACCGCGCGTGGAATGCGTGTAGGCTCTAGGTCGCCCCGCTCCCCCGAGCGGCCCCCGGTTCATGGACTCGACTCGCATCTCCATCGCGCGCGTGCTCGCGCTGGACGTGCCGCTCAGCTGGCAGGACGCCGTGGCGGTCGCGCACGAGGCGGCCGTGCTCAGCGAAGTGAACGCCGCGATGAACGCGCGGCCGTCGCTCGTGACGGCCGAGTCGTGCTTCATCACGAAGGACGGCGAAGTCGAGCTGCCCGACACCACGGAACACGAGGCACCGGAAGACGTCGCCCGCCTGCTGCGGGAGCTGCTGGCGGGACGCGACGCCCCCGACGAAGTGGAGGCGCTCGCCTACGGCGTCGCCGTGCACGAGCTGTCGAGCGATCTCGCGGCCCTGCCGGTGGGCAATCGCCGCGCGCTCATCGCCAAGCTCGCGACACGCGCCATCGCCGCGGAGTTGGCGCCGCCGACGATCGCCTTCGATGCCGCGGCGCCCCGCAACGCGACGGCGAGTGCGGCGGCCGCGACCACCGACGCCGCGATGCCGACGCCGGCGCCGCTGCGTCCCGTGCTCGTACCGCCGCGCGCGCAGCGTCCCCCGTTCGTGGCCACGCCGGCGGTGGGATCGGGCGTGCGCCCGCCGTTCGTCGCCGGCGAGTCGGCGGCGGCCACGGCGCGCGTGCTCGACGATCCGATGCCGGCGCCGGAACCCGCCACGGCGGCCGAGCTCGAGAAGCTGCGGCAGCGCAGTGTGGAACGTGACCGCCCGGGCGGACTCGGGGCGACGCTGCGTCGTGCCCTGCCGTGGCTGACCTGGCGCCACGACTCGGCCGATCCACGCGTGCTCGGCGGCGCCGCGGTGGTGATGGCGGCCCTGGTCGCCGCGGTCTGGCGTGGACAGGTGCCGCTGCCGGCGGCGCCGCCGGGTCGCCTGCCGGCGCCTTCGCCGACCACCGTTGCGAACGACGCCCCGGTGCGCCCCGCGTCCTCTTCGACAGCGTCCCCGGGGACGCGGCCCCGGCGACGAGCCCGGCGGCGCCGGCGTCCGTCGCATCGACCGCGCCGGCGTCGACGAGCACACCGGGCGCGCCAGCGCCGCAAGCGACATCGCCTGCGGCCACGCGTGCGCCTCGGCCGCCGGTCGCGTCGAACGGCTCCCCGGTCGCGCCGATCGTGATCGCCCCGGCGGATCCGCGCCCGGCCGCCAGCGCCGCACCGGCCGCGCCGACGCCCGGCGCCCCCGTGAACACGTCACCGTCGATGCCGCCGACCGTGGCCGTCGACCCACCACGGCGCGCCGCGGCGCCCGCCGCACCGCCGCCGACTCCGGCGCGGAACGGCTCGCGCCTGACGCTCTACACCGCGAGCGACAGCGGCGTCACGCCGCCGGTGATGTTGCGTCAGCAGTTGCCGTCGCCGCTCGAACCGAACGCCGCCGTACCCGACGACTGGCCGTTTCTCGAGCTCGTGATCGACGAGCGCGGCGCCGTCGAAGCGGTGCGACTGCGCGCGAAGTCGGTGGCGCCCGGACAGACGCTGTATCGCCACCGCATGTTGCTCGCGGCGGCCAAGGCCTGGCAGTTCGAGCCGGCCACCCGCGACGGTGTCGCCGTGCGTTATCTGCTGCGCGTGCCGCTCGAGCCCTGATGGCGCGCCGCCATTCGCCGCACTTCCTCGACGGCATCACGCGGATGCCCCATGCCTTCACCCTCCGTTTGCGCCGCACCGCCGCCCTGCTCGTCACCCGCGCCACGCTGGCTGGCGACAGCCACAGCCGCCGCGAGGGCCTGCTGAAGCGCGAGGCGCTCTCGGACGACGAGGCGCTGGTGATCGTGCCGACGCAGGGCATTCACACGTTCGGGATGCGCTTTGCCATCGACGTCGTGTGGGTCGACCGGCGGGGCACGGTGGTCGGCCTGTCGCGCGACGTCCCGCCGAAGCGGATTCGGCTCTCGTGGCGCGCCTTCGCGGCGGTCGAGCTGGCCGCGGGCCGCATCGACGCCCTTGGTCTGGTGCGCGGCGACCGCCTTGAGGCGCTGCCGAGCTGATCCAGCGCCCTCCGGCAGGACGTCATCCGGAAGCCCGTCAAGTCTGGATAATGGATGTCTTTGTTCTGCCTCCAGCCGTCCGGATCCGACCGTGTGCCGAAACGTGAACAGACCGTGCGGGATGGAGCGATAATGACCGACGCCGGCGACTGGCCCGCGGCCGCTAACCTGCACGCCCTCAGTGAGGTTCGGTGGTTCGGGACGTCGCTGCTCCGTGCAGGGATCCGGCGCCGTGTGTTCGGGGCACGGCGCGTCGATAGTCCGGCGTTTTCACCCCGATTCTGGAGCTCTCACATGACCCACCTGCTTCGCCGACTGGCGCACGACGAGTCCGGACAGGACATCATCGAGTACGCCCTCCTCGCCGCCGGCATCTCGGTGCTCATCATCCCGATCGCCAACCTGATCGGTCCGGCGTTGACGCGCGTCTACAACAACATCAACGGCAAGGTCGGCTCGATCCCCGGTTCGTAAGGCCTCGATGCGCGCAGGCAGGCGTGACGCCGCGGCCATGGCGTCGATTCACTCCGTCATCGTCGCCCTCCTCCGCGACGAGTGCGGACAGGATCTGATCGAATACGCCCTGCTCACCGCCGCGGTGGGTGTGGCCGGCATCGCGACGTGGCCGACCATCGCGACGTCGATCGGCACGGCCTATCGCGCCCTGAATCTCAACACCCAGGGACTGTGGCAGCCGCCGCCGCCGGGCGGCGGTCCGTGACGGCGTTCGACGCCGGCGCGCTCGTCGTCGCCGGCGGCGCCTGCATCACCGACGTGCGGGCGGCGCGCATACCGAACACGCTGACACTGCTCGGCGTGATCGCCGGGCTGCTGGCGCACGCGCTGCTGCCGGCCGGCGCCGGCGTCGCGGCCTCGCTGGCCGGCGCGGCGGCCGGACTCGCCGTGTTCCTGCCGTTCTTCGTACTCGGCGGCATGGGCGGCGGCGACGTGAAGCTGATGGCGGCGGTGGGCGCGTGGCTCGGGTGGCCAACCATCGTCACCGCCGCGCTCACCATCGCGATCGTCGGCGGCGGCGTCGCCCTCGGCGTCGCGGTGACGCGAGGGTATCTGCGTCAGGCGCTCGGCAATCTGCTGGCGCTGGCGCGTTTCTGGATCGTGGCGGGCGTGCGGCCGGAACCGTCGCTCACGCTCGCCGAAGGACGTGGGCCGCGGCTGCCGTACGCCGTCCCCATCCTGCTCGGATTGCTGGTGACCTTATGGCGTCGATGACGAAGGCCGCGCACTGGAAGAGCGAACGCGGCGCGGAGCTCATCGAGATGGCCATCGCGTTGCCGCTGCTGCTGCTCGTCGTGATGGGCATCGTGGATTTCGGCTTTCTCTTCCAGCGCTACCTGGTGCTGACCAACGCGGCGATGGAAGGCGCGCGGGTGGCCGTGCTGCCCGGCTACTCGTCGAGCGACGCGCAGTCGCGCGCCACGGCTTACGCGCGCGCCGGCGGCGTGCCCGGCACCGTGTCGGCCACGGCGTCGCCGGTGTCGCTGCCGGGCGCCAACGGCGGCTCGTGGCCGGGCGTGCGCGTGGTGGTCACCTACGAATACCGCTATCAGTACATCGGCCCGATCATGTCGATCTTCGGCCCAGGCTCACTCGGTTCGGTCACCCTCACCGCGCAGTCCACCGTGCGGCGTCAGCTCGGTTCGTAGTCGGCGCCGAGGCGCCCGTCAAAACATGTCGCGCAGTACCCGCACCCTGCTCGTGTTCACGCTGTCCCTCGTCGTCGCCGGCGTCTTCAGCACGCTCGTCTACCAGGCCGCGCAGCGTCCCGTTGCCACCGCGTCGCCCGCCACCGTGCCGGTGGCCGTGGCGGCGCGCGCCCTGCCGGTCGGCGCGAAGCTCACCGCCGACGACGTGAAGCTGGTGGCGTGGCCGGCCGCGAGTCCGGTCGCCGGCGCGATCAGCTCGGTCGACGCCGCGGTGAACCGCGGGCTGATGAGCGCGGTGGTGGTGAACGAGCCGCTCACCGATGCCAAGCTGGCCGCCGTGGGCGCCGGCGCCGGTCTGCCGACCCGCATCGCCGCCGGCATGCGCGCCATCTCCGTGAAGGTCGACGACGTGGTCGGCGTGGCCGGATTCGCGATGCCTGGCGCGCACGTCGACGTCGTCGTCAGCGTGACCCAGCGCGAGCAGAGCGTGGCCCGCGTCGTCGTCAGCAACGTCGAGGTGCTGGCCACCGGCACGCGCACCGGCCAGGCACGCAACGACCTCACGCCGGCCACCGATTCGGTCGTCACGCTGCTGGTCAGCCCGGCCGACGCCGAGCGCATTTCGCTGGCCGCCTCGGTGGGCCGCATCACCCTCACGCTGCGCAACCCGCTCGACCAGACGACCACCGACACCAAGGGCACGCCGGTCGCGGCGCTGCTCGGCGCGCCGGAACCCGCGGCGGCGCCGGCCACCGCGGCGCCGCGTCCGGTGACGCGCGTCGTCCGCCAGCCCGAACCCGCGCCCGCGCCGCCTCCACCGCCGCCGGCGCCCTATACCGTCGAAACCATCCGGGCCGCCAAGCGCACCGCGGAAGAGGTGAAGAAGTGAAGCGCCTGGCGTCGTCCCTGATTCTGCTCGTGCTGGCCGCGCTGGTCGCCGGCGCGCCGCTCGGCGCGCAGTCGCAGCCGGCCGTCACCGAGCTGCCCGAGCGCGTGCTGCTCACCGCCGGCCGTTCCACCGTGCTGACCACCGCGTTCGACATCACGCGCCTGGCCGTCACCAATCCGGCCATCGCCGACGCGGTGGTGGTGAAGCCGCGCGAGGTGCTGGTGGACGGCAAGGGCGCCGGCACGGTGAGCCTCATCGTGTGGGGCGCCAACGAGCGCAAGCATTACGACATCGTCGTCGACCCGGGCGTCACCGCGCTGCAGCAGAACTTCCAGGCGCTCTTCCCCACCGAGGACATCAACGTCGCGGTCACCGACGAGGCCGTGATCCTCTCGGGCGCGGTGTCGAGCAACGAGGTGATGCTGCGCAGCGCCGAACTGGCGCGCGCCGCCATGCCGAAGCACGCCGTGATCAACATGCTGCAGCTGCCCTCGGGCTCGCCGAGCAAGCAGGTGATGCTGCAGGTGCGCTTCGCCGAGGTGAACCGCAACGCGCTGCAGCAGACCGGGCTGTCGATGTTCTCGACGCGGGCGCAGGTCACCGGCCGCACCACCACGCAGCAGTTCTCGAGCCCCGATTTCGATCGCCAGGGCGACATCGACCTGCTGCAGTTCTCCGACTTCCTGAACATCTTCCTGTTCAACCAGAAGCAGGGCATCGGCGGCGTGCTGAAGGCGCTGCAGTCGCGCGGCTTCCTGCAGAGCCTCGCCGAGCCGAACCTCATCGCCTACAACGGCGAGGAGGCCAGCTTCCTCGCCGGCGGCGAGATCCCGATTCCGATCGTCACCGGCCTCGGCCAGACGTCGGTGCTGTTCAAGGAGTTCGGCATCCGCCTCACCTTCCGGCCGCAGATCGCCGGCGACGTGATCCGCCTGAAGCTGAAGCCCGAGGTGAGCACGCTCGACTTCACCAACGGCATCGTGCTGCAGGGCTTCCGCATTCCGGCGCTGAACACGCGCCGCGCCGAGACCGACGTGGAACTGCGCGACGGCCAGTCGTTCGCCATCGCCGGCCTGCTGAACAACCTGACGCAGACCGACCGTCAGGCCATCCCGATCCTCGGCCGCCTGCCGATCATCGGCACGCTCTTCAAGAGCCGGGCGATGCGCGCCGATCAGACCGAGCTCATGGTGCTGGTGACGCCGCGCCTCGTGCGCGCGCTCGACCCAGACGAGGTGCCGGCGATGCCGGTGCGTCCCGGCGCGTTCCTGAATCCGTCGGACGACGAGAACAAGACGCAGCCCGGCGACGACCCCGACGAAACCACCACGCCCAGCCTGGCGACGCCCGGCACGCGTCGGCCGCCGACGCCGCCCGGGGCGGTGAAGCCGCGTCCGCCGGGAGGCGGCCTGGAGCGCTGATGCGCGTCGCCCCCCTCGTCCGTCGCTCGTCCCTGGCCGGCCGGTCCGCCGGCGAACGTGGCGCGATCCTCGTGCAGACCGCGGCCATGCTGGTCGGTCTCACGGCGCTCAGCGCGTTCGTCGTCGACTACGGCATCCTGTGGACGGCGCGACGGCAGATCCAGAACACCGCCGACGCGGCGGCGATGGCCGCGGCGTTGTCGCTCGCCTTCTATGCACCGGGGGATCTGGCGCGGGCGCGCGCCAACGCCTACACGGCCGTGAACGCCAACAAGGTGTGGGGCCAGGCGGCGTCGATGGAAGACAACGACGTCAGCTTCGCCGCGTGTCCGAGCGGGTCGGTGGGACGGGGCGCCTGCGTGCGCGTGCAGGTGTACCGGAACGAAGACCACCAGTCGCCGCTGCCGACCATCTTCGGCAGTCTGGTGGGCGTGAACGAGCAGGGCGTGCGCGCCACGGCGACGGCGCAGGTGCTCTACGGCGACTCCGCCGACTGCGTGAAACCGGTGGCCGTGCCCGACAGGTGGACGGAGCTGTTCAACAACCAGGGGCCGGCCGGCTGGGATCCGCTCGACACCTTCCAGCGCTACCAGAACAACGGCCGTCTGATTCCCGGCGGCGATCTCTACGTGCCGCCGGCGGGCGTCGGCAACAACGGCAGCGGCTACACGCGCGACACCGCGGGCGTGGTGGCCGGCAGCTACGGCGTGCAGGCGCGCTTCGAGCCACAGCGGCAACTCAACCAGCCGGCCGGCGATCGGCAGTTCATTCCCGTCCGCATCTCGCCCGGCGCCAACGGGCCGATGGACATGCTGCAGGACTTCGCCGACTGCTCGTCGCGCGTCATCAGTCCGGGCATGGACCTCGAGGTCGAGCCGGCCAACGCCACGATGCCGACCCGCGAGGGCGTCGCCGCGCTGGTCGATGCCGACCTGAACGCCTACTGGGACCCGGCCCTCAACGGCGGCCGCGGCGGCGTGGCCGGGGGCTGCATGGCGACCGGCGGCTGCACCGTCAGCCCGCGCATCGTGCCGCTGGTCGCGTTCGATCCCGATGAATGGGATCAGGACCGCGTCGACTCGTCGGGCCACGGCCATCATGGACACGGCCGCAGCGAGGTGACCGTCACGCGCCTGCTCGGCTTCTTCGTCGAGAGCTACGAGGCGCCCTACATGGTGGGACGCTTCATGGGCTATCCGGCGGCGCCACGGACGGCGATGACCTCCGATCCGCAGTCGTCGTTCATCATCAGCGTCGCCCTCGTCAGGTGATCACCGTGCAACCCACCGTCACCCTGCTCGGATCGACCGAACGCGACCTCGCCGCGGCCCTGCGCGATCGCGGCTTCGTCGTGACCGACAGCGATCTCGCGATGGCCATCTCGAGCCACGTCGCCGGCACGAAGGGGCCCGACGCCTTCGTCGTCGACATCCGGGCGCTCGAGGCGCTGCCCCGCGAGATCCTCAACCTGAAGCGGCACTATCCCCAGTCGGGCATCGTCATCATCGCCCGCGCCCTCGAACCGGCGGCGATGCTCGACGCCATGCGGATGGGCGTCAGCGAGTGGGTGCCCGAGCCGCTGGTCATCGACGATCTCGAGACGGCGATCCGCCGGCTCGCCCGTCCGGTGCTCGGCACGGTGGCCGGCCGCGCCATCGCCGTGCTGGGCGGCAAGGGCGGCGTCGGCTGCACGACGGTGGCCGTGAACCTCGCCACCGCCCTGCACCGCGCCACCGGCGACGCCACGCTCTTCGTCGACCTGCACATGGCGCACGGCGACGCCTCGGTGTTCCTCGGCGTCGAACCGCGCTTCTCGGTGCTCGACGCGCTCGAGAACATCCACCGGCTCGACCAGACCTACATGAAGGGCCTGGTCACGCCGACCAAGGCCGGCATCGATCTGCTCGCCGCCGCGAACCGCCCGCAGCACGGGCCGATCGATGCGCTTCGCGTGCGGGCCCTGATCGAGTTCGTCACCACCACCTATCCGTGGGTGGTGCTCGACTGCGCGCGCACCGACGGCACGCTGATGGAGGCGCTCGACGCCACCAGCACGGTGGTAGTCGTCGCCAATCAGGAACTGGCCACGCTGCGCAGCGCCAGCCGGCTGGCCGCCACGACGCGGCAACGCTGCGGCGCGCAGAAGGTGAAGCTGGCCATCAACCGCTACGACACCGAGTCGGACATCGGCCGCAAGGACGTCGAACGCGTGCTCGGCGGCGCCATCGCGTTCACGTTCCCCAGCGACTACCGGGCCTCGGTGGCCGCCCTCAACAAGGGCGAGCCGCTGATCCTGCAGAACCACACGCGCCTGGCCGCCGCTTTCGAGGACGTCGCCCGCGAGCTGGCCGGCCTCGGTCCGGCGGCCCGCGAGCAGGCGCGCGGCGGCGGCTTCTTCGCGCGGCTCGGCGGCCGTCGCTGACCGGAGCATCGACCATGGCACTGAGAGCAGATCGCCCGGGCACCGGCGTCGACGTCCGCCAGGCGCACTATCAGGAAAGCAAGGAGCGTATCCACCGCGCCCTGCTCAACCGCCTCAACCTCGACCGGCTCACGCGCGTCGGCCGCGCCGAGGCCGAGCCCGAGATCCGCAGCCTGATCGTGTCGCTGCTCGACAGCGAGACGCACGGCACGCCGCTCAGCCTGTTCGAGCGCGAGGCCCTCATCACCGACGTGCTCAACGAGCTGTTCGGACTGGGGCCGCTCGAGACGCTGCTGGTCGATCCGACCATCTCGGACATCCTCGTCAACCGCTACGACCAGGTCTACGTGGAACGCGAGGGCCGTCTCGAGCCGAGCACGCTGGTGTTCAAGGACAACCAGCACCTGCTGCGCATCATCGAGCGTATCGTCAGCTCGGTGGGCCGCCGCATCGACGAATCGAGCCCGATGGTCGACGCCCGCCTCTCGGACGGCTCGCGCGTGAACGCGGTGATTCCGCCCCTGGCCATCGACGGCCCGCTGCTCTCGATCCGCCGCTTCCGCAGCGACCGTCTCGGCGCCCGCGATCTCGTCGACCGCCTCACGCTGACCGGCCCGATGATGGAGTTCCTGAGCGCCGCCGTCGCCGCGCGCCTCAACATCGTCGTCTCCGGCGGCACCGGCGCCGGCAAGACCACGTTCCTCAACGCGCTCTCGAGCTTCATCTCGGAACGCGAGCGCATCGTCACCATCGAGGACGCCGCCGAGCTGATGCTGCGCCAGCGTCACGTGGTGCGCCTCGAGACGCGGCCGCCGAACATCGAAGGCCGGGGTGCGGTGCAACAGCGCCAGCTGGTGATCAACGCCCTGCGCATGCGGCCCGATCGCATCGTCGTCGGCGAGGTGCGTGGCGAAGAAGCGCTCGACATGCTGCAGGCCATGAACACCGGCCACGAGGGCAGCCTCACCACCATCCACGCCAACAGCCCGCGCGACGCGCTGTACCGCCTCGACACCATGGTGGCGATGGCCAACCTGAACATCCCCGAGAAGGCCATCCGCCAGCAGGTGGCGTCGGCCATCCACCTCGTGGTGCAGCTGTCGCGCTTCTCCGACGGCCAGCGCCGCGTGACGGCGATCACCGAGATCACGGGCATGGAGCAGGGCGTGGTCACGATGCAGGACATCTTCCTGTTCGAGCGTCACGGTGTCACCGCCGACGGCCGCGTCACCGGGATGTTCCGCTCCACCGGCATCCGGCCGAAGTGCGCGCAGGCGCTCGGCACCGCCGGCTTCGTGATGGCGGCCGACATGTTCGACCACCGCGTGGCGGTGGCCTGAGGTCCGCATGACGCTCGCGCTCCTCACCTTCGCCCTGTCGCTGGCCGTGATGCTCGGCCTGTACTGGGCCTTCGTCCTGCGACCCGACGACCAGCGCTCGCGCGAACTGGCGCGTCGCGTGGAACGGCTCGACCAGCCGCCTGGCAAGGTGACCACCACGGTGGCCGCGGCGGTGACGCCGGCGTCGGTGCTCGACGCGCTGCTGTCGAGCAACCTGGCCGTCGCCCGCTCGATCCAGCGCTTCCTCGGCGAGGCCGGCCTGTCGTGGACGGCCAGCGGCCTGCTGGTGCGGTCGGTGCTCGCCGGGGGACTCGGGTTCGCGGTCGGCGTCGGCGGTACCGGCCGCTTCGTCGGCGCCATCCTTGGCCCGTTGGCCACGGCCCTGCCCTATCTGTACGCGCGCCGCCAGCGCGCCCAGCGGCTGCGCGTCTTCGAAGAGCAGTTCCCCGAGGCCATCGACCTCATCGCCCGCTCGCTGCGCGCCGGCCACACGTTCACGACCGGCCTCGGCATCGCCGCGGACGAGGTGCCGCCGCCGGTGGGCCTGGAGTTCCGCCGCGTCTACGACGAACAGAACTTCGGTATGTCGATGCCCGATGCGCTGCGCGGGATGGCCGGCCGCGTGCCGGTGCTCGACGCCCGCTTCTTCGTCACCGCCGTGCTGACCCAGCGCGAGGCCGGCGGCAACCTCGCCGAGGTGCTCGACAACCTCTCGAGCGTGATGCGCGAACGCTTCAAAGTACGCCGCCAGATCCGGGTCGTGTCGGCGCACGGCCGCATCACGGCCGTCGTCCTGTCCATGTTGCCACCGGCGCTCGCCACCGTCCTGTACGGGATGTCGCCCCAGTTCATGCGGGTGCTGGTCGACGACCCGATCGGCGTGCGCGTGATTCTGTTCGCCGTCGGCATGCAGGTGCTCGGCACGATCATCATCTCGCAGCTGGTGCAGGTGGAGTACTGATGGACCTGCTGCTCCTCGCCGGCGTGTTCGTCGCCGTGGCCGTGGCCACCGCGACGGCCGTGTGGCACCTCACCGAACCCGACATCACCCGGCGCCGCCTGTCCGAAGTGGTCGCCGGCACCGCCTCCTCGACGACGCCGCGCCGCGAATCGGTGGTCACCGCCGGTCCGAGTCACTCGCCCGCCGCGTGCGTTCGTTCGTGCCGAAGTCGCCGCAGGACATGAACCACATCCAGCGGATGATGGCCAGCGCCGGCTACCACGGCGACTGGCCGGCGATTGCCTTCGCCGCGGTGCAGGTCGCGCTGCCGGTGCTGGCGTTCCTGACGCTGTGCTGGCCGCGTGGGCGCCGGCACCGGCGTGCTGTTCGGCGTGATCGGCGGCGCCATCGCCTACTACGTGCCGGTGCTGTGGCTGGGCCGCCAGATCGACGAGCGCCGCCGCGAGATCCGCAACGGCCTGCCCGACGCCACCGATCTGCTCATCGTCTGCCTCGAGGCCGGCTCGGGCATCGATCAGGCGATCGCGCGTGTCGCCGAGGAACTCGAGATCGCCTACCCGGAGCTGGCCAAGGAACTCGAGCTCATCGGATCCGAGACGCGCGCCGGCAAGGCCCGCATCGAGGCGTTCAAGAACTTCGCGGAGCGTACCAAGGTCGACGACGTGCGATCGCTGGTGGCGATGCTGGTGCAGACCGACCGGTTCGGCACCAGCCTCGGCCAGGCGCTGCGCACCCATGCCGACTCGTCGCGCACCAAGCGTCGTCAGCGGGCGGAAGAGCGGGCCGCCAAGCTGGGAGTGAAGCTGCTGTTCCCGCTCGTGTTCTGTCTCTTCCCCGCCTTTTTCACCGTCGTGCTGGGCCCGGCGATGGTGCAGATCTACCGGCAGTTCATTCAGGAGTTGGGCTCGAAGTAGCCGTCGTCATGCCGAAGCGTGCGGACACGGCTGCGTGGAGGAAGCATCGTGGAGACCTGGCAGATCATCATGTACGTGGTCGGCGCCATCCTGCTGCTGGCCTATTTCAAGCGCCGCAGCGATCGCCTCAGCCGGCACGAGTAATCCTGGCCGCCGTCGTCGCGCTGACGGTGGCCACGGGCTGTGCGTCGCGCCAGCGCGGCTTCGCGGATCGCTTCGTGATCCAGGGGACGCCAGCCATCGATCTCAGCGTGCCGCCGGGCACGCCCGACACGCCGCGCCGTGACGCACCGGCGCCGACGACGGCGCCGTCACGAGCGGCCGCGCCCGATCCGGCCACGCCGCCGGCGCCCTCGCGGCCGCCCGCCGCCGGCACGCTCGAAGACAGCGCGCCGGATCTCCGCGCCCGCCTCACCCGCCTCGCGCTCGCGCCGTCGCCCGCCGCGTATCTCGACGCCGCCGCCGCCTACCGCGGCTACGGCGTGGCGGATCGCGCCTTCGATCTCATCACCGAGGGTCTCGCCCGCTTCCCGCGCGATGGCCGCCTGCACGCCGCCGCGGCCGCCGCCTGGCGCGACTGGGGATTTCCCGAGCGCGGGTTGCGCGACGCGCACCTCGGCGTGCACTACGCGCCCGACTCGGTGGAGACCCGCACGGCGCTGGCCACCGTGTTGTGGGCCCTCGATGAGCGTCCGGCCGCCCTCGACGCCTTCGCCGCCGCCGCCCGCCTCGCGCCGGCCACCTCGGACGCCCGGCGGAACTGGTGCCGGGCCATCCGCGCGCTCGGCGCTCCGCTGCCGTTCGCATGCACCGCGCCGACCCTCCGCCCGTGACCCCGTCCGCCCCGCCCGACCGCCGTCCCGAGGTGCCGCGCGCACCGACGACGATCGCCGAAACCGGTCTCACCTTCGACCTGCTGCAGCAGCTCGTGCTGAAAACGCTGCACGTGAGCGGCGAGCAGAGTGCCGCCGCCCTTGCCGCCCGTCTCGGCGTGGTGCACTCGGTACTCGACCCCGTGCTGCAGCACATGAAGCAGTCGTACCTCTCGGAGGTGTGGGGCGGCGGCACGCTGGGCAGCCCGTCGTACGTCTACCGCGTCACCGAGTCGGGCCGCGAACGCGCCCTGATGTCGCTGGCGCAGAGCCAGTACATCGGCACGGCACCGGTGCCCTTCGCGCAGTACGCCGCCTACATGGGCGCGTTCGCCGCGATGGCGCCGCCGGTCGCCACGCGCGCCACCGTCGAGCGCACGTTCGACCATCTGGTGCTGTCGCGGCGCGTGCTCGATCAACTGGGACCGGCGGTGAACGGCGGCCATTCGCTGTTCGTGTACGGTCCGCCGGGCAACGGCAAGACGGTGATCTCGCAGGGCATCGCCCGCCTGCTCACGGGCGAGGTGGCGATTCCACACGCCATCGACTTCGACGGCCACCTCGTGCAGGTGTTCGATCCCGCGGTGCACCGGCCGGTGCCGCAGCCCGAATCGACGTCGCTCGATCGCGGCCCCATCGACGACGCGCGCTGGGTCCGCTGCCACCGGCCGCTCGTCACCGTGGGCGGCGAGCTGACGCTGCAGTCGCTGGAACTCGCCTACAGCCCGGTGTCGCGCCTGTACCAGGCGCCGATCCAGCTGCTGGCCAACGGCGGCGTGCTGGTGATCGACGACTTCGGCCGCCAGCGCTGCTCGGTGGTCGATCTGCTGAATCGCTGGATCACGCCGCTCGAGAGCCGCATCGACTACCTGACGCTGCAGTCCGGCCAGAAGATGCCGGTGCCGTTCGCGGTGCTGGTCGTCTTCGCCACCAACATCGAGCCGTCGGATCTGGTCGACGAGGCGTTCCTGCGCCGCATCCACTACAAGGTCTACGCCGAGAACCCATCGACCTTCGACTTCAAGCGGATCTTCGAACGCTGCTGTCGCGAGCGGGGCCTGGCCTACGACGACGCCGTCGTCGACCGGCTGATCAGCGACTTCTTCCGCCGTCGCGGCGTGGCGCTGCGCGGCTGCTATCCGCGCGACCTGATCGAGCACGCCCTCGCCATCGCAGACTACCTGGGCCAGCCGCGCGTGCTCACCTACGAGCGGCTCGCCGACGCCTGCGCCAGCTACTTCCTCGAGGACCAGGGAGCCGGCGCGTCCGCATGACGACGCGCCTCTGCACGATCGCGCTGCTCGCGGGCGCCGCCCTCGCCCTGGCGGCCACGCCGGCGCGGGCCGATGCCCCCACGGTGCGTATCACCTCGCCGCTCGGCCGCACCGGCGTCCCCGGCGTGATCCGCGTCGTCGCACAGGTGACGACCGACGCGCCGAAGGGCGTCGTGCCGGTGCACTTCTTCGTCGACGGACAGTCGATCGGCGACGACACCGACGGGCCGCCGTACGTGGTCGAGTGGGAGGACGCCAACCCCTACGAGGCACGCCAGATCCGGGTCGACGTCGAAGACGGCAAGGGCGGTGTGGTCAGCGACACCGTGTCGCTGCCGGCGCTCGAGGTGATCGAGGAGACGAGTGTCTCGTCGGTGCTCATCGAGGCCACGGTCGTCGACGAGCAGGGCAAGTACATCTCGTCCCTCGGCAAGGACGACTTCCATCTCACCGAGGACGGCGTGGCGCACGCCCTCGACATGGTGCAGCTGCAGTCGCTGCCCACCACGTTCACGCTGCTCATCGACAGCAGTCAGAGCCTGCATCGCCGCATCGACATGGTGAAGACGGCGGCGAAGCGTCTGGCGACGCGGTTGCGTCCCGGCGATCGCGTCATCGTCGCGCCGTTCAAGACCACCGTCGAGTCGACCACCGGCCCGACCGACGACGAGCAGACGATCGCCGACGCCATCGGCGCCATCAAGGCCAGCGGCGGCACCGCCATCCTCGACGCCCTGGCCACTCTGCCCGACCTCTTCAACCAGGTCGAGGGCCGTCACGTCGTCGTGCTGCTCACCGACGGCTACGACGAGAAGAGCAAGACGCCGTATGCCGAGGCGATGAGCGCGCTGCAGAAGCTGCAGGCCACGGTCTACGTCGTCGGCATCGGCGGCGTCGCCGGCATCTCGCTCAAGGGCGAGACCCTGCTAAGAAACATCGCGAAGCAGATGGGGGGCCGCGCGTTCTTCCCCATGCGCGAGAGCGAGCTGCCCGACGTGCACGCCGCGGTGGCCGCCGATGCCTATCATCGCTACGTCATCACCTACACGCCGCTGAAGCAGGAGGCCGACGGGTCGTTCCGCGCCATCGCGCTGACCACGCCGAATCCCGCCTACAAGGTGCGGGCCCGCGAGGGCTACTTCGCCCCGAAGCCGCCGCCGGTGAAGCCCACGCTCGAGTTCAGCGCCAGCTACGGCGCCGGCCGCAGCGGCTCGCTCAGTGCCGGCGATCTCGTGGTCGTCGAGGACGGCGTGGTGCAGCAGGTCGACTCGTTCGAGGAGGCGGTGGCGCCGATCTCGATCGCGATGGTGTTCGACACGAGCGGCAGCATGCGCCGCGCGCTGCCGAGCGCGCAGGCCGCGGCCCGCTCGTTCGTCACGGCGCTGCGGCCGACCGACCCGCTCGCGTTCGTCCGCTTCAGCGATCGCGTGGTCGTCGAGCACGAGTTCTCCGACAAGCGCGCGACCACGCTCGAGGCCATCGATCGCCTGCAGGCGGCGGGCGGCACGGCGCTGTGGGACGCCCTGCACGACTCGATGCTGGCGTTGAAGCAGCGCACGGGCCGACGGGCCATCGTCCTGCTCTCGGACGGCCGCGACGAGAACAATCCCGGCACGGCGCCTGGCAGCGAGCACACGCTGGCCGACGTGCTGGCCCTCGTGCGCGACACCGACACCATCGTCTACGCCATCGGGCTCGGCGCCAACGTCGACAAGCCGGCGCTCGAACGCATCGCGGCGCTGTCGGGCGGCGCGGCGTCGTTCCCCGCCGACGTCACCGCGCTCGAAGGCGAGTATCTGCGGGTCATCGACGCGCTGCGGCAGCGCTACGTGGTCGGCTACACGTCGACCAATTCGAAGCGCGACGGCGCCTGGCGCTCGGTGGTGATCGCGGCGAAGCCGCCCGGCGTCGCCATCCGCAGCAGCGGCGGCTACTTCGCGCCGCAGAAGGCGCTGCCGCCGCAGTAGCGCCTCAGCGCTGGCGGATGAGCTTCAGGAACTCGTTGCGGGTGCGTGGATCGTCGTGGAACGCGCCCAGCATGGCGCTCGTGACGGTGGTCGACGCCTGCTTCTCTACACCGCGCATCGCCATGCACAGGTGCGTGCCCTCGCAGACCACCGCCACGCCCATCGGCTGCACCTGCTCGCGGATGGTCTCGGCGATCTGGCTGGTCATGCGTTCCTGCAGCTGCAGCCGGCGCGCGAACATGTCGACCAGGCGCGGGATCTTGCTCAGGCCGATCACCTTGCCGTTGGGCACGTAGGCCACGTGGCACTTGCCGAAGAACGGCAGCAGGTGGTGCTCGCATAGACTGTAGAAGTCGATGTCGCGCACGATCACCATCTCGTTGTAGTCGACCGAGAACAGGGCGCCGTTGACGATGTCGTCGACGTTCACCTTGTAGCCGCGCGTCAGGTATTCGAACGAACGGGCCACGCGCTCCGGGGTTTTCAGCAGGCCCTCGCGCTGCGGGTCTTCTCCGAGACGGGCGAGGAGTTGCGCGATGAGATCCTGCATGGGCGTATTGTACCTTGCGCTTTCCGTGGTCCTGGGTGCGGCGCCCGCCACCGCGCGCGCCTTCGATATGGACGCCGCGCAGGCGGCCGCGGATCCAGACGCGCTGTATCGCGATCGCGAGGTCCCGGCCTCGGCGCTGGCCGCCGAACGTCTGTGGGCGGCACGTCTCTCCGCCGACCCGAAGGACTTCGAGTCGGCGTGGAAGCTGTCGCGCGTCCGCTACTGGCTCGGGACCAACGCGCCCGGTACCGATGCCGAGCACAAGGCGCGGCTCGAAGCCGGCATCACCGCCGGGAAGACGGCCGCGGCGCTGCGCCCCGACGCGCCCGACGGCCATTTCTGGATGGCGGCGAACATGGGCGCCCTGGCCGACGCGCACGGCCTGCGTCAGGGATTGAAATACCGCACGCCGATCCGCGAGGCCCTCGAGCGCGCCCGCACGCTGCAGCCGGCGTATCTCGACGGCTCACCGGATCGCGCGCTGGGCCGCTGGTACTTCAAGGTGCCGGGGCTCTTCGGCGGCGATCTCGCGAAGTCCGAGACCTACCTGCGCGCGGCGCTCGCCTACAACCCGCAGAGCGTGATCTCGCTGCTCTTCCTCGGCGACACGCTGGCCGCCCGCGGCAAGAAGGACGAGGCGCGCCGCGTGCTGCAGGCGGCGATCGACGCGCCGGCCGATCCCGCGTGGGGCCCCGAGGACGCGCGCTTCAAGATCGAGGCGCGGCAGCTGCTGGCGTCGCTGCGCTAGTACGTGTAGAAGCCGCGACCGCTCTTCTTGCCGAGGTGTCCGGCGAGCACCATGCGCTTCAGCAGCGCCGGTGGCGCGAAGCGCGCTTCCTTGAACTCGTCGAACAGGATGTTGGCGATGAAGTAGGTGGTGTCGAGGCCGATGAAGTCGAGGAGCGTGAAGGGCCCCATCGGGTGGCCGCATCCGAGCTTCATCGCGGTGTCGATGTCCTCGACCGTGCCGAGGCCGCCCTCGTGGCAGCGAATGGCGTCGAGCAGGTAGGGGATGAGCAGCCGGTTCACGATGAAGCCGCCGCGATCGGGCACGCTCACCGCGTCCTTGCCGAGGGCGCGCGCGAACTGCATCAGGGCCTCGTGCGTCTCGGGCGTCGTGGTGAGGGCGCGGATCACCTCCACCAGCTTCATCATCGGGACCGGGTTGAAGAAGTGCAGGCCGCCGAAGCGATCCGGGCGCGACGTCGCCGCCGCGAGCTCGGTGACGCAGAGCGACGACGTGTTGGTGGCGATGAGGCACTGCGGGCCCACCACGGCCTCCACCTGCTGATAGGCGGCGCGCTTGGCGTCGACCTGCTCCACGATCGCCTCGATCACCAGGTCGCAGTCCTTCAGGTCGGCATAGCGCGTGGTGCCAGTGAGGTTCCCCAGGGTGCGGGTCTTGTCGTCGGCCGAGAGCTTGCCTTTCTCGACCCCGCCCGAGAGCACCTTGTCGATGCGGCCCAGGCCCTTGGCCAGCACGGCGTCGTTCACCTCGAGCACGATCGTGCGGAACCCGGCCGCCGCCGACACCTGCGCGATGCCCGCGCCCATCAACCCACAGCCCAGCACCCCGATCGTCTTCATGGCACGCTCCCAGCCGGGCATCTTACCAAACGCTCGTTCAAATGGCCGTGCCGGAGGGACACACCCCCCTCTTCCAGGCATCTGTCACTGGGACCGGCGCTGTGGCGCCCACTCCGGGGACACGGCCATGGCGTCAGTCACTGGTCCCTGATTCAGGCATGCCGGTCCCGAAATCCGTGCCGGATTGCACAACTTCCTACGACTGGTTGGATTTTCCGCGCAGTCCGGTCCCGGGATGCCTTGACTCCCGGGCTTTTCCAAGAGAATTTGGTCCCGGGACGAATGGCACGGAGTTTCCTAGATAACAAACGTTCGGTAACTACTTTCCCACCCCTCCAATGGAGCAGAGACACATGAAAACCCGTTTGAGCGCGAGGATCGCGGCCCTGTGGCTCACCGCCATGGCCGTGGCCTCCGCCCAGGAGACGACGGGCACGCTGACCGGCAAGTTGACCGACGGTCAGGGCCTGGCCCTTCCCGGCGTGACGGTCACCATCACCGGTCCGCAGGGCGCCAAGTCATTCGTCACCGACGCCGAGGGCCTGTTCCGCGCCCCCTTCCTCGTGCCGGGCAGCTACGACGTCCGCGCCGAGCTCGAGGGCTTCAAGTCGGTCGTGCAGCGCTCGGTGCCCGTGAGCCTCGGCCAGACCACCAACATCGGCCTGCAGCTCGAGGTGGGCGGCATCAGTGAAACGGTGTCGGTCACGGCCACCGCGTCGATCGTCGACACCACGTCGACGACCACCGGCGCCGTCATCACGGCCGACCTGCTGCAGCGCATCCCGGTGGGCCGCCGCTTCAGCGACACGCTGTATCTCGCGCCCGGCGTCAGCACCACGTCGACCGGCACCGCGAACCCCTCGATGGCCGGTTCGTCGGGCCTCGACAACCTCTACGTCGTCGACGGCGTGAACGTGACCAACACCGGCTACGGCGCCCTCGGCAGCTACTCGATCATCTTCGGCTCGCTCGGCAACGCCACGCCGTTCGACTTCATCCAGGAAGTGCAGGTGAAGACCGGCGGCTACGAGGCGGAATTCGGCCAGGCCCTCGGCGGCGTCGTGAACGTCGTGACCAAGAGCGGCAGCAACACGCTGCGCGGCTCGTTCTTCGGCTACACGCAGCCCAAGGCGCTCGAGGGCACGTGGAAGACGATCCAGACCAACAACGGCACCGTGAACACGGTGGGCATCGAGGAATCGGACGGCGGCGCCGAAGCCGGCTTCCCGATCTTCAAGGACCGACTGTTCTTCTTCGGCGCCATCAACCCCGGCCAGCGCAAGACCACGTTCATCGCACCCAAGGGCTTCCCGCTGGAACGGCTCGGTGAGGTGACGCGCAAGCGCAACACGCTGTCGTACTCGGCCAAGGGCACGCTGCAGCTGAGCGCCGCGCACCGCATCGACGCCTCGTTCTTCGGCGATCCGTCGAACGGCCCGAACGGCCCGCAGCGCTCGTCGTCGCTGCTGCGCCAGACGACGTCGTCGTTCAGCAAGCTCGACAAGTTCGGCGGCCACAACCAGACCCTGCGGTACGACGGCGCCCTCAGCAGCAACTGGCTCGTGGAAGCGAGCTTCGCCCGCGCCATCAACAGCATCGTCGAGACGCCCTCGGAAGACACGTGGGCGATCCGCGACACCCGCGTTACGCCGAACATCATCACCGGCGGCATCGGCACCTACGAGAAGGGCAACAACAGCAAGAACCTGCAGTACGCCGCCAAGACCAGCATCATCCTGGGCGCGCACAGCATCAAGATCGGCGGCCTGTTCGAGGACGTCGAGTACACGCAGCTCAACAACCGCACCGGCCCCACCTTCGTCGCGCCCGATGGCCGTCGCACGGCCACCGGTGCGTCGGTGAGCATCCTGCCCGATCCGGTCTACGGCGCCATCTACCGCGTGACCCGCGCCAACTTCAACTCGGGCCGCACCACGTCGCAGGAATACTGGGCCGGCTTCGCCCAGGACCAGTGGCGCGTGAACGACCGCCTCACCCTGAACCTCGGCCTGCGCTACGAGCAGCAGACGCTGGTCGGCGGCTTCAAGGAGCTGACCACGCTCGACGGCAGCACGCTGCCGAACTTCGCGCTGAAGAACAACTTCGCGCCCCGCATCGGCGTCGTCTACGACGTGCTGGGCAACGGCAAGAGCAAGCTGTACGGCAACTGGGGCCGCTTCTACGCGCGCATCCCCAACGACCTGGCCGCCCGCGCCCTGTCGGCCGATGACGGCATGAGCCGCGGCGACTACTTCGACGCCGGCCTCACCCGCCCGGTGCCCCAGGGCACGCTGGCCGCCGGCGTCACCTCGCACTTCCTCATCGCCGGCGTCGGCGCCGACCTGATCGATCCGGACGCCAAGCTCTCCTACAAGGACGAGTTCGTCGGCGGTGTCGAATTCCAGGTGCTGGGCAACGCCAGCATCGGGCTGCGCTTCGTGCACCGCGGTATCGGCCGCGTGCTGGAAGACATCTCGCCCTACCCGACGGTGGCCTGCGACTTCGGTGTGGCGGCAGCCTGCTCCACCGACTACATCCTGACCAACCCCAGCTCGAAGACGGCGGTCACGCAGGTGCCCGGTCTGGCCGGGGTCACGTTCGAGGATCCCGAGCACAGCTACAACGCCATCGAGGCGCTGTTCGAGAAGCGCTTCTCGCACAACTGGATGGTGAACGCCAACTACCGCTGGTCGCGCCTGCACGGCACCTACGAGGGCTTCTTCCGCGAGGACAACGGCCAGTCGGATCCGGGCATCACGTCGCTCTACGACTTCCCCACCGGCGACCCGACCTACACGTCGATCGGCGGCACCCGCTTCGGCTACGAGGGCGACATCCGCAACCTCGGCGCCCAGGGCTCGGGCCCGCTGCCGCTCGACCGCCCGCATCAGTTCAAGGTGCAGGGCAACTACGCGTTCGACAACGGCCTCGCCCTCGGCGCGGCCCTGCAGGCGTCGTCGGGCAAGCCGCTCACGGCGCTGGCGTCGCTGCCGCCCTACGACAACTCGGGCGAGATCCCGATGACGGCGCGCGGCGGCGGCATCGACACCATCGACGGCTTCCGCAAGCGCACGCCCTTCGAGTACGAAGTGAACCTGCAGGGCAGCTACGCGATCAACATCGGCACCCGGAAGCTCACGCTGCTGGCCGACGCGTTCAACATCCTCAACCTGACGCGCACGCTCGACTACGACACCGACTACGAGCAGAGCTTCGGCGTGCTGAACCCCGACTACGGCACGCCGTCGAATCAGAACTTCCAGCGCCCGTTCCGCCTGCGGATCGGCGCCCGCTTCGCGTGGTAACCGCGCGCGTCCGCTGACGTGCACGGCGACGGGCCGGCCTTCGGGCCGGCCCGTGGTCTGTACGGCGGCGCGTGGCTCGTCGCGCCTGCGCGCCCCTGCCTGCCGCCGCGCCAATTCGCCGGCGTCGCGCCAATCGCCCGTCGCAAACCTTGCCAGCCTGACGTGACGTGGAATGTCCGCTGGCGGCAACGCCCGCCCACCTCCGCCACCACTCCTGTCGAATTCCCCTGCAATTCCGTCAGCTCGTGCCGATTCTCCTCTTGGCCCGGTTCTTGATATCCGGAAGAGACAGGACACGAGAGATGTCAGCCAACCTTCTGCATCGACACAGTGCGACGCCGCTTCGGGTGATGGTGGTGGGCGGAGGCCCCGGCGTGCTGCCGCGGGTCGAGCCCATGCTGCCCTCGGGCGCCTACGACGTGGAATTCGTGGGGATGGACCAGGAACCCTACGGCTGCATCCTCGACGACGCGCCAGACCTCCTCGTCGTCTGCCTGAAGATCGAAGACGCGGCGTCGTTCCAGTTCCTCAGCATGCTGCAGATCGACCCGGCCACGCGCCACCTGCCAGTGCTCACCTACACGACGGAATCGGAAGGCCAGGCGCTGCCGGGCGTGGACGACATCGCGCCGCGCCGTCGCGTCAGCGGGCGCATGCCCAACCGGCTCGACCGTCACTGATGCTATAGTCGGCGCCGCCGGATGACTGACGAGTTCAAGCGCGCGCACGAGCGCCACGCCCTGCGCGCCCCCGCCGCCGGCGAGGTGAAGGTCTATCACCCGATGGCGATCCGGCAGATCTCCGGGGGCGGCGCCCTCATCGAGATCGGCGTCTCGCTGCAGCTCAACTCGCTCCACGACTTCAAGCTCACGCTCGGCGATCGCTCGGTGGTGGTGAAGGCGCGCGTGGTGCACTCGCACATCGGCACCGTGGCCACGTCCGGCGTGGTCTATCTCACCGGCGTCGAGTTCGTCGATCTGTCGGAACCCGTGAGCAAGGCCATCGACGGGTTCATCGCGTCGCTGAAACCGCCCACGACGTAGCGCCCCGCGCGGCGCTTCCGCACCGCAGTACACGACAACAGGCCCGCCTGCGCGTCAGCGCCTGCGGGCCTG
>JAXLRB010000031.1:0-53735 GCA_046331325.1 Vicinamibacterales bacterium
GTTCGCGCGGCAGGAACTCGACGGCGTCGTCTACCAGTCGCTGCCGAATCCGGCAGACGACACCTACACCGCCTTCAACAGCGACGCCTACGAGACGGGCGACATCTTTCCCAACGCCGGGTACGTGCGCGTCACGGTGCGACCCGAGGACGTACGCGTCGAGTACGTGCGGCAGTTCCTGCCCGGCGACGAAAGCGACGAGCGGCAGAGCGGGATGGTGCAATTCGCCTACACGCTGCCGGCCCGCCCCGAGCGCTGAACGCTTACGCGCGGCCCGGCCGTTACCCGCGCATCGACGGCCGCAGATCCCGGCGGAACTCGCGGCGATCCAGCACGGTCGACATCACCAGCGACGTCGACGTGTCGCCGTACTGGCTCAGGTGCCCGACCAGCAGCTCGAGGCCGGTCACGTCGGGCACCGCGCATTTCAGCACGAACGACGCCGCGCCCGACACGTGGTGGCACTCGAGCACCCACGGCAGTCTGGCCACGGCGCGCTGGAAGCGCTCGTACTGCGCGCGCGGCACCCGCATCTCGATCAGCACCGTCATGCCGAGGCCCAGGCGCTCGGGCGCGATGCGGGCGTGATAGCCGCGAATCACGCCGGCGTCCTCGAGCCGCCGCAGCCGCTCGGCCGTGGCCGGCGGCGACAGGTCGGCGCGCCGTCCCAGGTCCGCGAACGAGACGCGGGCGTTCTTCTGCACCTCTTCGAGCAGAATCCAATCCTTCTCGTCGCCGGGGCCTTCGAAATGTCCGAGAACGGTGCTCTTGGCCATTGAATCGTTGTAGCACGGGCCCGCTGGCTTTCGGATGGCCCTTCCAAGGCCCGGCGGGCGGTTCGTAAGATCCGCGCATGTCCGCCGAGTCGTCCTCCACCGCCGTTCCGCTGGCCGTGCTCGCCCGCCGCGCTGCCGGGTTCCTGCCCACGGGCGTGGCCATCCTCGAGTCGTTCGACGCCTGGCTCACCGTGAGCAGCCTGCAGTGGGTGTCGTGCGATCCGCCGTGGGTGTCGGTGGCCATCGACCGCGCGTCGGTGCGCGGCCAGGCGGTGCTGGGGGGCCGCGACGTCACCGTACGCGTGCTCACCGAGGCGCAGGCGGCGATGGCGCGCGCGTCGGCGCCGCCGCCAGCCGGTGTCGCCGGGGTGATGACCCTGTCGGGTGAGATCGACCGGCTGGTCCCGGTGGGCACGCACGACCTGGCGCTGGTGCGCGTCACCGGGATCCACCTCCACGACGGCCGTCCGCTGGTCTATTGGCGCGGCGGCCTGCACGGACTGGCGCTTTCGTATCCGTGGCTGGCCTCACCCGAGGCGTTCACGACCTTCGTCGCGGCGTGGGAAACGGGCACGTTGCCGAAGCACGAGTGGTCGCATGCCGCGCACGTGGCGGTGGGCGCCTGCTACGCGTTGCGGCACGGCGCCGCGGCGCTCGACCGCACGCGCGAGGGCATCCGGCGCTACAACGCCGCTGTCGGCACCGCCAACACCGACACCAGTGGCTACCACGAGACGCTGACGCGGTTCTGGGCCGAGGTGCTGGCCGCCGAGGTCGCGGGAGAGACGGACGAGTGGCGGGCGGCGACGCGGGCGGTGGCGCGCTACGGCGAGGATCGCGACCTGCACGCGCTGCACTACGGGTTCGACGTGGTGCGCAGCGTGCACGCGCGCCGGGCGTGGGTGGCGCCAGACCTGGCGCCGCTACCCACGCGAGGGTGACGCCGCGCGCGGCGCCGGGAGGCCTGCCGGCTAGGCGCCGGTTTCCTTCCGGCTGGCCAGAATCGCGGAGATCAGCTCTTCCGGCACGGAGCCGGCCTTCTCACTGCAGGTCTTGCCGGCCTTCACCGTGAAGCGGTACTGGTCCAGATACCGCCGGCAGGGCGGGCACTTGCCGAGATGGAACTCGAACGACTCGCGCTCCTCGCTCGACAGGTCGTTCTCGAGGTAGCGGAGGATGAAATCCACGCACGCCTGGCACTTCATCGCGCGGCTCCCTGAGGCTGGGTCGCCGATCCGAACCGTTCGGCCAGCAGGCCTCGCAGCGCCTGGCGGGCGCGGTGCAGCCGGATTTTCACGGCATTCTCGGTGGTGTCGAGCAGGGTCGCCACGTCGTTCGTGCTCATCTCTTCGATGTCGCGCAACAGCAGAACGGTACGGTAGGTGTCGGGCAGTTTGTCGATCTGCGCACGGACGTAGCTCTGCACCTCGGCCCGCTCCAGGGCCACGTCGGCGCCGTCGTCCCACTGGCCGGCGGCCTGCATCATGTGGCCGTCGTCCTTGAAGGCGGGCAGCAGCGGCTCGATCGACTCCTCGGGCTTGCGTTTCCGGGTGCGCAGGCGCATCAGCGCCATGTTCACCACGATGCGGTGCAGCCAGGTCGACAGCTTCGCGTTTCCTTCGAAGCGGCCGATGGACTTGAAGGCCGAGGCGTAGGCCTCCTGCAGCACGTCGCGGGCGTCCTCGTCCGACCCGACGATGCGCCGCGCCACCGCCAGCAGGCGCGGGCTGGTGGTGCGGACGAGCGTCTCGAAGGCCGTATCGGAGCCGGCGCGCAGGCCGGCGAGCAGCGCCTGCTCTTCGGCGTCGATGGCGGGCGTGGGAGACGAGTCGGACATGAGGCGCGGACCCGGCAGTGTACTACGCCGGGCCGGCGCGCCTCGACGCGGGGCTCAGAAGACGCGGCCCGGGAACACGGCCTGCAGCGTCGAGCGGAAGAGCTGGGCGTGCTTGTCGAAGCCCGCGCCCTTCGGATGCAGCTCGTTGTCCCACGAGGATGGCTGTGGCGCCAGCAGGCCCTGCCCGTTCACGAGGCTCACGTTCGGGTGCCCGGCGACGACCTGCGCCAGCATCGTCGCGAACTGCTGCAGCATCTCCTTCACCACCGGCGTGCGCGCGGCCAGCGACGGGTAACCGCGCAGATCGAACGCCGGCTTCATCCACGGACCCAGCGTGCACACGCCGCGGCCGTCGGGGATGGCGAAGTCGTAGCAGTGGAAGAGCAGATGCGTCGTGGGGCTGACGCGATCGCGCACGGCAATCAGGTCTTCGTAGGCGGCGCGCACCAGCGCCAGCGCGGTCGTGAAGCGCGGCTGATCGATCAGCGCGGCGGGCGGCGTGGCCGGCGTGAAGTCGCGCAGCCAGAGGCACATCGGATCGTCGACGATGTCGTTGCCGCCGCCCGAGAAGAGCAGCACGTCCCACGGACCGCCGGCCGGACAGCCGTTCACGAGCTGCGTCGTGAGCGTGCGGCGCTCGTCGACGCCCAGCATGTAGCGGGCTTCGTCGCCGGCCTTGGCCAGGTTCAGGATCGGCACGCCGATGAGCGATTCCAGGCGCGGCACGATGCCGCCGCCGAAGAACGGCTTCGGGTAGTCGAACCACGAGTCGCCTTCCGCGAGGATCTGCAGCGGCGTCGCCACCGTGGCGGGCGCCGCGGTGAGCGCGTGGGCGCGGGCCGTGCGCTTCGCACGCGCGGTGGCTGGCGCCTTCACGCCGCGCTGCTTCAGGATCGCGAGCGTGGCGCGGTACTCGTCGATGCGGCGCTGGCGTTCCTTGCGCTGCGCGTCGGCCAGGGCCGCGCGGGTGTTCCCGATGTCGGCGAGGGTCGTCTGGCGTGTGGCGCGGGCGGCCGTCTTGCGAACCGCGCGGATCGGCGCCTTGGCGCGGGCCAGCGCGCGCGCCTGTTCCAGCGTGAGCGGACCGGCGGCGGGCGCCGTGGCGGCGGCCGTGCGGCGGCGGGCCTTCGGGGCGGGACGAGCGGAACGGCGACGGGTCTTGGCCATGGTCGGAACCTCGAGGCGGCGCGGCTGCGCCGTTCATCCTCGTGGACGGACCGCCCGCTGGCGATTTATCCGCGATCTATCGGTCGGCTTCGGGCGGGCGCGGACGCCAGAGCACCATCACCTTGCCCACGGTCTGCACGACGGCGGCGTCGGTGCGGGCGGAGATGGCGTCGAGGATCGTCTGGCGATCGTCGCGTTCGGCGGCGCCGGCGCGCACCTTGATGAGCTCGTGCGCGGTGAGGTTGCGGTCGATCTCGGCGATGACGGCGTCGGTGAGGCCGCCGTGGCCCACGTGCACCACCGGCTCCATGGAGTGGGCGCGGGCCTTGAGCGCGGCGCGTTCCCGGGCCGTGAGCGTGACGGGCATGGATCGATTGTAGGCGGGAGGGCCGGGATCGGCCGGAAAAAGCACGGGCCGCACGCTGCCGGGTGGCAGCCTGCGGCCCGACGCAGTCGTTGCCTGTAATTTAGGCGACGGCGTCCTTGGCGGCCTTGACGGGACGCGCGCGGACGATCTTGCGGGCCGGCTTGGCCTTGAACACCGTGGGCTCGCCCGTGAACGGGTTGACGCCCTTGCGGGCCTTGGTCGCGGCCTTCTTCACGACGACGAACTTCGCGAAGCCGGGGATCTGGAACATCCCGTTCTTCTTCAGCTCCTTGTAGCCGATCGTGCAGAGCGCTTCCATCACGCCCTTGACCTGCTTGTTCGACAGGCCTTCCACTTCACCGGCGATCTTCTGCACGAGCTCCGACTTCGACATAGCCTTGGCCATTGAATGCCCCCACCCCGACGCGAACGCCGGTGCGTGTGCCGGTGACCCAACCGATATCGGGACGATGCGACGGTCACCGGGCTGTCTTCCGGCCGCTCGTCCCGCTCCGCCGTGACATCACGACCAAGGCGCCGGGAGGAACCTCGACGCGGAGTCGAAAACTACATTACACGTATTTTCCAGTGCTTGCGCATCTATTTGCACGCGCGTGCCTGTTTTTTCAGGTGTTTGGCAGACGCCCGAGCGCGAAACGCCTGTTTTCACAGAGATCCGTGACAGCCACGTAATGCGGCCGCGACGTCGACGCGGGCATGTGCTCGACGAGAGGTGAGTGAGGCGCGGAGGGAGCCCTGAGCCAGGCTCGCGCCAGCACCCTGCGAAAACGCCGGGAAAATCGCAGGAAACGCGATCAGAGCAGCTGCACGACCACCAGCGCCGCGACGGCGCCGGCGGTGGCGAGCGCGAGTTCGGCGCGGTCGCGGACGAAGGCGATGCCCATCAGCAGGAAGATCGCGCCGAGCGCCAGCGCCTGCCAGTAGACGTCGTCGGCGCCTTCCTCGACGCCGCCGCGCGCCATCTTCCGTACCGCGTCGATCACGGTGACGGCGATGTCGACGTCGCGCTCACGGTCGAGCTCCATGTAGCGGCCGCCGCCGGCCTGCGCGATGGTGGCCAGCGACTCGCGATCCAGCCGTGAAAACACCGGCGGTTCGGCCTTCGCCGGATCCTCGGGCGGCGGCTCGGGGATGATCCCGCCGTTGCTGGTGCCGACGCCGACGACGAACACGGGCACCTTCTGGGCCCGCGCCGATTCCAGCGCGCGCTGCGCCTCGCCGCTCCACGCCTGGCCGTCCGAGAGCAGCAGGAACGCCTTGGCGTTCACGCTCTTGCGGCCGGTGATGCGTTCGTCCTGGGCCAGCAGCTTCAGGCCCCACGAGATGCCCATCTCGATGTTGGTGTCCCACGAGGCGTCGTCCTCGACGCGGAACGGCGGCTCTTCGAGGTGCTCGATGAAGAAGAAGAACGTGTTCGGGTCTTTCGTGAGCCGCACCTGCGGGGTGGCGATGCGCGCGAACGCGGTCATGGCGATGCGATCGCCGTCCCAGCGCATCGTCTCGGCCAGCGTCTTCAGGAAGCGCATCGAGCGCTGCCAGCGATCGCCGCTCGTGTCGGCTGCGCGCATCGGCGTGGAGCCGTCCTGCAGCACCACGAGATCGATGCTGGCCCCGGCGCACGCGCGTCGTCACCACCTGCGGCCGCGCCGCTCAGCACCACGCAGGTCGTCGCGGGACGAGCGACAGCCAGAAGAGCAGGCCGCCGAAGTAGAAGAAGCGCTCGCGCACCGGCACGGCGCGGTGGCGCGCGTAGCGGCGGATGTCGGCGCGCCGTCTGATGAGCTGCCACGTCCAGACCACGAGCAGCAGCGCCGGTGCCGCGAGCAGCCACAGGTAATCGGGCTGGCCGAAGCGAAGCGCCTGCCAGTCGACCGACGGCAGTGGATATCCGAACAACATCTGCGTGCGTTCCGTGCGAAGCGCGTGACGCGCCGGGCCGCTAGCCGCGGCGCTTCCGCTTCTCGCCCTCGCTGGCACCCTGCGGCAGCTGCTTGCGCTCGTCGGGACGCATCGGCACGACCACCTTGAACTGCTTCATGTCGGTGCCCTCGGGCGGGGCGCCCGGAGCACCGTGCATCGTCGGGCCGATCGGCAGGTCGCCGGCCAGGCCGGTGGCCTCGGGCTCGGGCATCACCGGCTGCTTGCTCTGCAGGATGGTGGCCCGCACGCGGGCGGCGTACTCGAAGTTCCAGGCGGCGTTCTCGTCGCCGGGCCGCGCCCGCAGCACGTCGGCGTAGCCGCGCACGATGTCGTCGATGCGCTTCACGGCCACGGCCTGATCGGGCATCTCCTGGGCGGCGCGGTAGGCGGCGTGGGCGCCCAGTTCGAGCACCACCGGATCGGTCTCCGACAGTGCCCCGGCGGCGTCGCGTTCGGGGGTGAGGCGGCCGAAGCTGCCCAGCCAGTAACGCGTGGTCGCCTGCTGCTCGCGCAGCGACGACACCAGCGCCTGCGACAGCCGCGGCACCAGCGCGCCGTCCGACGCCTCGGCCTTCAGCGCGTCGTAGGCGGTGTCGAGATCGCCGTAGCGCAGGGTGAGCAGGGCCTGCTGGGCATCGGCCGTGCGCGCCTCGAGGCTCGACGCGCCGAACAACACGCGTCCACCCACGAGCAGCGCCAGGGCCACGACCGCATATCCGATGACCGACTTCATCTGCCTTCTCCTTACGGGAACGTCCGGAACTGGGGCGCCAGCAGGCGCAGGGCCGCCGCCGCGGTCCACAGCAGCACGGCGGCCAGCGCGTACGGGGCGAAGCGCGGCAGCCGCGCACTGTATTCCTTCACCTCGACCGTGCCGGCCGAGGCCTTGTCGATATCGCGAATCGCGCGCAGCACGGCCGTCTCGTCGGTGGCGGTGTAGAAGCGGCCGCCGGTCTTGGCGATGGCGCGCTGCCACATGGCATCGGGCAGCTTGCTGTTGCCCTTGCTGATGCGCACGAAGTACACGGGCACCTTGGCCTTCACGGCGTCGGTGAGCACGTCGTCGATGTTGCGGCCCGACTCGGTGACCTCGGCGTCTTCACCGTCGCTGAAGATCACCATCAGGTTGCCCGAGGCGTCGAGGAAGTCGAACGCGCGGAACAGCGAGACTGCCTGCTCCACGGCCTGGGCGATGACGGTGCCGCGGTCGGGGAAGTTCTCCCACTCGCCCATGTTGCCGATGAGCGACAGGCTGAGGCGGATGTTGTCGTAGTCGGTCGTGAAGGGCGTGATGACGTAGGCCGTGTCGGCGAACTCGATGAGCGACACGAGATCCTTGTAGCCGCCGCTCATGCGCAGCTGCACGAAGCGCTCGGCCGCGGCCACCGACGTGAAGAACGTCGCCTCCATGGGCGCGTCCTTGGTGGTGAGCTGCCGGGCCGCGAACGGCGCCAGCATGCTCGACGAGCCATCGATCATCAGGCTGATGCGGCGGCCGGGACGCGTGACTTCGCGCCGCGACAGCGGCGTGGCCGGATCGGCGAGCGCGATCGCGAAGAGTGGCACGCCGGTGAGCATGAGGATGAGCGGCAGGTGACGCAGCAGCGGCGTCCACGACGGCGTCCACTGGCCGAGCACCGCCGGCAGCACCACGCTGCCACGGCCCGGTGTCTTCGTCACGACGCTCTTCAGCACCAGCGCCACGAGTCCGACCCCCACCAGCGCCACGATCAGCAGCAGCGCGGTGTCCTTCTCGCCGAACACGAGATCCGCGAGGCGCACGCCGTCCCAGTCGGCGCGGGCGCGCTCCACGAACCGCGTGATCGCCGCGAAGACGTTCACCGTCCTAGCGTCCCTTCCAGCTCGTCACGAAGTCGGTCAGCTTCTTCAGCTGCCGCATCGGCCACGAGTACTTGAACGAGAGCGACCGGGCCAGCGGACCGGCGGCCGAGATGGCGGTGTCGATCGCCGACTCGTCGCCGGCGGCGCGGCCGTAGCGGCTCGAGGTCAGCGCGACCAGGCCATCGCGCAGCTGCTGCACGGTGCCGTCGCGCTCGGCGGCGAGCGCCAGATCCTTCGGCGTGATGGCCGCCGACACCAGCGCATGGCGCCGGCGGATGATGCCCTGGCTGAGCGCGATCTGCCCGGCGCCGGCGTTGGCCGCGAGGCCCTTGGTCTGTGCCGCCGGCTTGCCGATGGCGTAGCTGGCGATGATGCGCAGGGCGCCCGCCGCGCGGGCGGTGAGGGCGTCGGTCCAGCCTTCGCCCGACTTCTGACGGGCCACGTCACTCAGCTCGCGCGCCGCCGCGGCCAGCACGGCCGGCTCGCTCACACCCACCTCGGCGACGGCGCGGGCCGGCGCCCGCATCGCCTTGTAGAGGCGGGCGAGGCCGAGCAGCGTCACCGCGCCGGCCAGGCCGTAGAAGAACCAGCCGGCCATGTTCAGCGAGCGGGCGCGGAAACGACGCGACTCGAGGTCCGCGAACGTGAGCGTGGTGGCGTCGCGGATGTCGCGGGCGCTGCCGGCTACGAGCGACAGCACGCGCATGGTGAGCGGCGGCAGGTTGTAGCTGAGGTCGCGGCCCTGCGAGGTCGTGCCGTCCTTGGTGGCGGTGTCGATGCGGTAGTTGATCGCGAGGCCGGTCAGCGAGATGTCCTGCCCGAACGCGGTGTCGCTCAACAGGCGCAGCTCGTAACTGTATTGGAAGAAGCGCCGCGGACCGGCCACCACGTCTTCGGCGGCCGTACCGCCGAGCACGTCGAAGGGCGGCAGCGCCATGACCGTGTGGTCGAGCCGCGATCGATCGACGACGGCCTTCGTCGAGGCGGTTTCGAGCACCGCGCAGGTGAGCACCGCGGTGAACGGCTCGCCCATGCGGATCGCCGCCTTGTCGGTGCGCCACCAGCAGCGCACCGCGTCGGCCTCGGCGCCGCCACTCGGCGCCGCCGGCGCCTGCGCGCGGGCCGCGAGGGGCGTGAACACCGCCAGCGCGGCCGCTGCCGCGAACGTCCAGGTCGCCAGTGCCGTGAACAGCGAACGTCGTGCCTTCATCGCTTCCTCAACCGGCGCTCGACCGCGAATTCGGCGAGCGCAATGTCACTCTGAACGTCGTCGAGACCGAGCCGGATCGCGTCGAGGCCGGCCGCGTTGGCCTTCTTCGCCACCGCGTCCTGCCAGCCGCGCACCTTCTCCGCCATGCCCTGCAGCTGTCCGCGCGACACCACGCGCGAGCGTCCCGTTTCCACGTCGACCGCTTCGACCCAGCCGGCCGACACCGACGGCAGGCGATAGGCGAACGTGGCGTCGACGATCACCAGGAACACGTCGTGGAACACGTCGAGCCGCGCCAGCTCGTCGATCACCCGATCGACGTCGTCGAAGAGGAAGTCGCTCACCACCGGCACGAGCGAGGTCTTGCGCATGTAGCCGGCGAGCGTGCCGCTCAGGCTCTCGGTCTGCCGCAGTTCCTCGAGGTTGTGCTCGTACTGGTAGGCGTCCACGCAGTGGATGACCTGGCCCTTGCCGATGCGCGGCCGAATCGCGTGCAGGCGCTCGAAGCCGCCGTGGAAGGTGACCAGGCCGAAGCTGTCCTGGAAGAACACCGCCGACATGCCGATGGTGGCGATGGCGCGGGCGATGGCGTGGGCGATCAGCACGTTGCCGCGCGCGGCGGCCGGGCCGGCGACGCCGTCGGGCAGGGCATCCACGCCGCAGCGCGTCGAGCGCGAGTGATCGGCCACCACCACCACGCCCGCCGTGGACGGCTGTTCGAAGTCGCGGACGACGAGCGGCGAGAAGTTCTGCAGCGTCGACTGCGGCCAGTCGATCATCTCGGGCCGATCGCCGGCCTCCCAGTTGCGCAGGCCGACGAAGTCGAAGCCGGTGCCGTGGAAGAGGCTGCGATGATCGCCCAGCGTGAACTCGCGCATCCGCTTGAGGATGACGAGCTCGATCTCGCTGATCTCCGACAGGTTGACGAGCGGAGCGACTTCCTGCTCCCGCGTCCTCATGGAATAGGCACTTTCGCCACGACGTCCTTCACGACCAGTTCCGACGTGAGGCCGTGGCTGGCGGCGTGCGGCCCCAGCCAGATGCGGTGGCTGAGCACGTAGGGCGCCAGCTCCTGGATGTCCTCGGGGTAGACCTCGTCGCGGCCGTGGATGAGCAGCGCCCACACCTTGGCCAGGCGGCCCCACACGATGATCGCGCGCGGCGAGGCGCCGAGATCGACGCCGCGTTCCACCAGCTCCGACGGCGAGTAGTGGTTCCAGTCGGTGTCGGGGTTGTGCGGACGCGTCGCCGACACCAGCTGCTGGATGTAGTTGCCGAGGCGCTCGTGCAGGAACACCTCGGAGTTGATCGTCGAGCGCAGCTGGATGATGCGTTCCTTCGACATCAGCGAGCTCAGGCGCACGTGCTTGAAGTCGAAGTTGACCAGCTTGGCCTCTTCCGACGCCGGCAGGTAGCCGACGTTGATCATCACGGCGAAGCGGTCGGTGGCGGCTTCCGAGAGCGGGAAGGTGCCCTGGCCCAGCTCCACCGGGTTCATCGTCGCGATGGCGAAGCTGAAGGCCGGCAGCTCGTAGGTGGTCTTGCCGACGGTGACCGTGCGGTCCTGCAGGCCTTCGAGGAAGGCGCTCTGCGATTTCAGCGGGATGCGGTTGATCTCGTCGAGCAGGATCACTTCCGCCGACGCCATCGGCCCGAACTCGGTGATGAGGTCGCCGGTGGCCGGGTTGATCATCTGGAAGCCCACCACCTCGGTCGGCTGCAGGTCGGCGCGGCCCTGGATGCGCGCGAACTTGGCGTCGGAGATGGCGGCGAGGATCACGCCGAAGAACGTCTTGCCCACGCCCGGCACGCCGCGGATGAGCATGTTGCCGGCGTTGACCTGGCGGTTCTCCTTCTTGTCGTACGTCGTCGGAATCTCCGACAGCAGCACGATGTTGGCGAGTGCCTTGGCCGTCTCGTAACCGACGAGGGCTTTGCCGCCTTCGGCGAGGATGGCGTGGTGGAAGTCGATGGCTTCTTTGAGGTCTGGGTGCACGAGGAATCCCGGAGGCGCACAATCCTATACCGTGCGGGTGATCGGGGCCATAGACTGTCGCTGGTCGTGCCGATACGTCTGGTGACGACCGCCGGGGCCAGCCCCTCCAGAACGACGCACCTGGCCGAAGCGGGAAGGATCGTGAACGATGCCGAACGAGCGCCGCAGCAACAAACGCCTCACCGGCCCTTTCGAGGGCGGCTGGGACGGCGCTTCCGGCATGCGCGACTGCCGCATCACCGACCTGAGCCGCGGCGGCTGCTTCATCGACGCCTACGCCAGCAACCCCGTCGGGGCGCGCATCATGACCCAGATCAAGGTGGCCGGCCGCGTGTTCGACCTGCGGTCGGAGGTGGTCTACGTCGACCGCGTACAGGGCTTCGCGGTGCGCTTCAAGGACAACGACCCCCTGCTCATGAAGGACTTCGACACCGCCCTCGAAGCGCTCGGCGGCTGAGCCGCCCCTCCCGCGCGGAGCCGCCCCGGCCCTCCGCCCCGCCGTTCCTCGACCGTGAAAGGCCCGCCCGCCTCGCTGCAGACCGCCTAGATAGTTGACTATCGCAACTATCTAGATGATTCTTGATGGCACCAGGAGGCGCGCATGCCCGCGGCCACGCCCGACGTCACCGGCGCCATCCGGCGCTTCAACCGCTTCTACACCGCCCGCATCGGCGCGCTCGGCGGCCGGCACCTCGGCACGCCGTACTCGCTCACCGAGGCGCGCGTGCTCTACGAGCTCGGCGATCACGGACCGGCCACGGCGGCCGCCCTGGCCCAGGCGCTCGAGGCCGATCCGGCGCAGGTGAGCCGCACCGTCGCCCGCCTCTCCCGCGCGAAGCTGGTCTCGCGCGAGCGCCACGCGAACGATGGCCGCGCGCTGACGCTGTCGCTCTCGGCCGCCGGGCGGCGCGAGTTCCAGCGCCTCGACCAGCTGTCGCGCGAACGCAATGGCGCCATCGTGGCCCGCCTGTCGGCCGATGAACGGCCCGCCTGCTCGGCGCCATGGACACGATCGAGACGCTGCTGTCGGGCCGCGCACCGGCGCCGCCGGCGGTCGTGATCCGGCCGCACCGTCCCGGCGATTTCGGCTGGATCGTGTCGATGCACGGCTCGGTCTACGCCGAGGAATACGGCTGGGACATCTCGTTCGAGGCGCTGGTGGCCGGTGTGGCCAAGGAGTTCATCGAGAAGTTCGACGCCAGGCACGAGGCCTGCTGGATCGCCGAGGTCGACGGCCGGCGCGTCGGCTCGGTGTGCCTGGTGCGCAAGTCGGCCACGGTGGGGAAGCTGCGGCTGCTGATCGTCGATCCGTCGGCGCGGGGCCTGCGGGTGGGCACGCGGCTGGTCGATGAGTGCCTGCGCTTCGCGCGGCGGGTCGGCTACCGCAAGGTCACGCTGTGGACCAACAGCATCCTCGACGCGGCGCGGCACATCTACGAGCAGGCAGGGTTCGTGAAGGTCGAGACCGGGCCGGTCGAGCACGTCTTCGGCCAGGACCTGGTGTTCGAGACGTGGGAGCTGACGCTCGGGGGGAAGCGATGAGCATGCCGAAGGCGGTGCAGTACGTGCTCGGGCACGCGCCGGAGGAACTGGCGCGGCTGGAGCGGCAGTCGGCGATCTTCGAATCGCCGACGCGCGCGCTCTTCGCGAGGGCCGGTCTGGCGCCGGGGGCCCGCGTCCTCGACGTCGGTTGTGGCGGGGGCGATGTCTCGCTGCTGGTCGCGGACTTCGTCGGGCCGTCGGGCGAGGTCGTCGGCGTCGATCGCGCGCCCGAGGCGGTCGCGACCGCCCGTCGGCGCGCCGCCGCGCGGGGGCGCACGAACGTGCGCTTCGTCGAGTCGACGCTCGAAGCGCTGACGCTCGACCCGGTGGATGCCGCCGTCGGGCGTTTCGTGCTGATGCACCAGCCCGATCCGGTCGCCACGCTCGCCCGCGTCGCCTCGTTCGTCCGGCCGGGCGGCGTCGTGGCGATGATGGAATCGCACCTCGACGCACTGGTGCTCGAGTGGCACTCGTGGCCGGCCTCGGCAGCCTACGGCACCCTGCTCGACGTGATGCTGAAGACCATCAAGGCCGCCGGCGGACGCACGGACATGGGCCTGCGGCTGCGCCGCACGTTCCTCGACGCCGGTCTGCCCGACCCCGGGATGGACGTGCACGGCACGCTGGCCGGGCACGACGCCGATCGCCTGTGCCGCTACATGGCCGACAGCCTGCGGTCGATGCAGCCGATCGCGGCGCGGCTCGGCGTGGCGGATCTGTCCAGCGAGGTGATCGACGCGCTCGAGCAGGGCATGCTCGACGATGCCGCGCGTCCCGGCGCCGTGATGAACGGCCCGGTGGCGGTAACCGCGTGGGCACGGGTGCCATGACGCCGCCTTCCGCCCGCATCGCCATCACCCCGGCCGTGTCGCCCGAGGCGCTCGTCGCCGTGCGCGCGATCGTCGAGGAGTATCAGCGCTCGCTCGGCATCGACCTCGAGTTCCAGGGCTTCAGCCACGAGCTCGCGCACCTCGGCGAGATGTATGGCCCGCCCGACGGCGCCCTGTTCCTCGCCACCCTCGACGGCGTGCCGGCAGGCTGCGTGGGCGTGCGCCGCTTCGACGCGCGCTGCTGCGAGATGAAGCGCTTGTACGTGCGTCCCGAGGGGCGTGGGCACGGCCTGGGCCGCGCCCTCGCCGTACGCGCCATGGACGCCGGCCGTGCGGCCGGTTACGCGGCCATGCGGCTCGACACCCTGCCGTCGATGCGCGACGCGCAGGCGTTGTACGAGCGTCTCGGGTTCCGCGACGTGCCGCCATACCGCGAGAATCCGGTGGCCGGCACGCGCTTCCTCGAAGCGACGTTGTGACGCCCGCCGACTAGCGGAACGTCCAGCCCACGCCGAACTTCATGTCCGGGCTGTCGAGAGCGCCGATCTTGAACTCGAAGAAGAGTCCCGACGCCTGCTCCACGCCGATCATGAAATTCAGCCCCGACTCGCTCTCGGTGTCGCGATCGTTGCCGGGCCCGCGATCGAACGAGTAGAGGTTGATCGCCGGTCCGCCGCCGGCGTAGATCTGCCAGCCGTTGCGGCGCGGGAACTTGTAGGCGAACTCGAAATTCAGCGCGACCAGCCGCAGGTCGTCGCCGAAGCCGGCCTCGACGTTGGGGCGGAAGTGGATGCGATCCACCAGAGCGCTGGTCTCGTAATGGGCGCCGACGTAGAACTGGTCGGGGTCGATGGTGACGCCGCCGCGCACGCCGGGGCCCTGGGCCGCGGCCAGGCCGGGCATCGCCATGAGCAGCCCGACGGTCAGTACGAATTGCACGAGTGTTGTCTTTGTTGACGCAGATCCGGTCATGGATGCCTCACTCGGCGACGAGGAGGCATGGGGCGTGCCAGCCGGCTCGGGCGTCGATTACGGCGCCGCTGGCGCGTCGGACCGCTGCAGCACCAGGATGTGCTGCCATGGCAGATCGTTCAGGACACGCACGAGCTTGAAGCCCTCGGGTTCGAGCTCGGCCTTCACCTCTGCGATGCTCATCTTGTGTTCCGGGCGGATCGGCACCCGCGGATCCTCCTTGCGGTACTCGAGCAGCACGAGCCGGCCGGTGGGCTTCAGGGCCGCCCTGAGGCGCCGCACGAACACCTGTGGCGACTCGAGCTCGTGGTACACGTCGACCATCAGCGCGAGATCGAGCGTGTCGGCCGGCAGCTTCGGATCGTCGGGCAGGCCCAGCACCGTCTCGACGTTGGTGAGGCCCTCGCGCGTCAGCCGCCGCCGGAGGATGTCGAGCATTCCCGGCTGGATGTCGGTCGCGTAGACCTTGCCGCGCGGTCCCACTTCGGCCGCCATGCGTACCGTGTAGTAACCCGAGCCCGCTCCGATGTCGGCCACCACCTGATCGCGCTGGATCCGCAGGGCGCGGATGGCGGTGGTGGTGTTCTCTTCCGCGTCGCGCTCGGGCCGCTCGAGCCAGCCGGCGCCGCCCACCCCCATCACCGGCGCGATGATGCGGCCGCTCACCGGATGCCGGCCCTGCGCCAGCACCACCGCCCCGAAGCAGAGGGCGACGAGCACGCCCGCGCGCAGCGTCGAGCGACGACGGGTCATCACGGCACCTCCAGACGGATGCGCATCCCGCACGATTGGACGCGCGCCGCGGATGCGGTGTCCCCGGCCGGCGCGTACCCGTTAAGATAGCGCCACCCATGGCCGCGATTTACCCGTTTGCCGCCCTCCGCCCCACACCCGAGACGGTGGCCCGCGTGGCCGCGGTGCCGTACGACGTCGTCAACTCCGAGGAAGCGGCCGCGCTCGCCGGCGACGACGCGCTCAGCTTCCTGCGCGTGTCGCGGCCCGAGATCGAGTGCCCGCCCGGCACGCACATCTACTCCGACGCGGTCTACCAGAAGGCCTCCGACAACTTCGACCGGCTGCGCCGCACGGCGCCGCTCGTGGTCGAGGACCGGCCGAGCCTCTACGTGTATCGCCTGCACATGGGGGCGCACGTGCAGACGGGTGTCGCCGCCGCCTACTCGGTGGACGAGTACGCGCACGACCTCATCAAGAAGCACGAGAAGACGCGGCCCGACAAGGAAGACGATCGCACGCGCCACATCCTCACGCTGCGTGCGCAGACCGGACCCGTGTTCCTGACGTACCGCGCGAGCGGGGCCGTGGACGCGGCCGTGGCGACAGTGACGAGCCAGCCGCCGCTCTTCGACTTCACGGCCGTGGACGGCGTGCGGCATGTGGTGTGGCGCGTGCCCGTGGCTCAGGAAGGCGCGATCGTCGACGCGTTCGCCGCCGTGCCCGCGCTGTACATCGCCGACGGACACCATCGCGCGGCGAGCGCCTGGCGCACGCATCAGGCGCTGTCGGCGGAAGGGCCCGGCGAGCACGAGCGCTTCCTCGCGGTGGCGTTTCCCGACGCGCAGATGCAGGTGTTGCCCTACAACCGCGTCGTGCGCGATTTGAATGGCCTGTCGCCCGAGGCGTTCGTCGCCGCGTTGGCCGCGCGCGTGACGATCACGCCCGGCGGACCGGCGACGCCGGCGCGCAAGGGCCTGGTGGCGATGTATCTCGGCGGCGCCTGGCACACGCTCGACCTCGGTCCCGTGCCGGCCGGCACCGCGGCCGAGGCGTCGCTCGACGTCAGCCGCCTGCAGGACGTCGTGCTCGGTCCGATCCTGGGCATCCACGACATCCGGACCGACAAGCGCATCGACTTTGTCGGTGGCATCCGCGGCACGGCGGAACTCGAGACGCTGGTCAACGGCGGCGCCTTCGCCGTGGCGTTCTCGCACTTCCCCGTGTCGGTCGACGACCTGATGCGCATTTCGGACGCCGGCGGCCTGATGCCGCCCAAGTCGACCTGGTTCGAGCCGAAGCTGCGCGACGGCGTGCTCACGCACCTCGTGTAGGCGCGTTACGAGGCGTCGCCGCGCAGGCGATCGAACAACCACGCGCGCGCGAACACCCAGTCGCGCTTCAGCGTCGCGACCGAGATGCCGATCGCGGCCGCCGCTTCGGTTTCCTCGAAACCGCCGAAGAAGCGCAGCTCCACGACGCGGGCCGCGCGCGGATCGACGGCCGCCAACGCCTCGAGCGCTTCATCGAGCGCCACCAGATCATCGTCTGGGCGCAGACCCAGTTGCAGCGCATGGTCGAGCGTCACGCGTACGCCGGCGCCTGGCCCCTTGGCCGCGTTGCGATGGCGGGCATGGTCGACCAGCGCGCGCCGCATCTGTGTCGCCATCAGCGCGACGAGGTGCGAGCGATCGTTCACGGCCACGCCGTCCTTGCCGAAAAGGCGCAGCCACGCCTCGTTCACGAGCGCCGTGGTCTGGAGCGTGTGCTCGGCCCGTTCGCCCGAGAGGTAGTGGCGGGCGAGCCGTCGCAGCTCCGGATACACCGCGTCGATGAGCGCGGCCGACGCGCCGGCGTCGCCGTTGCGCGCGCGCGTAACGAGTTCGGTCAGTGGGGAGTCGTCCACCGCGATTCCGCCGCCGATTGTCGCATGCCGGCCGTGTGTGCACGCGCGGTGAGCCGTCGGCGCCTGTCGCCCCGCTTACATGAAACGAGGAGAGTGTTCGTGCACCACGATGCAGGCAAGGTGTTCGTGACGATCGGGCAGCCGTGACCGGCATGTGGCATCGAGGACACCTGGCGCTCGCCGTGGATCGCCGCCGCCATCGCCGCCTGCGCGCGCTGTTCGATGGCGCGATGGCGCTTCCGCCGCCGGCGCGCACCGCGTACCTGCAGGCGTCCTGCGCCGACGATCCGGGCCTTCGCGCCCATGTCGGGCGCCTGCTGGCCATCCATGAGGGGCCGGGCGGCACCCGGGCGATGTCGCCCGTTCCGGCTTCTCTTTCCCGCCCACTGATGGCAGGATCGGCCCCCGGCACACCCATGAGCCAGCCCGGAGCTGCATACGACGACGACCGTCTGCGCGCCGTGTTCGACGCCGCGCTCGAGCAGCCGCCCGACGAGCGCGAGGCGTATCTCGACGCGGCCTGCGCCGGCGCGCCGGCGCTCCGCGGCCGCGTTGCCCGCATGCTGGCGGCGTCGGCGCGGATGACCTCGTTCCTCGAACGTCCGCCCGCGGACCTGCCCCGGCAGGTCGCGGTTGCTACCGGCCGGCGCGTGGGGCCGTACGAGATCGTGCGCGAGATCGGCCGCGGCGGCATGGGCGCCGTGTATCTCGCGCGGCGCGCCGATCGGCAGTTCGAGCGCGACGTCGCCATCAAGGTACTGGCGGCGCCATCGCTGTCCGGGCAGAGCCATGAGCGCTTCCGGCAGGAACAACAGGTCCTGGCCCGGCTGATCCATCCGAACATCGCTCAGCTCTACGACGCGGGCACCGACGACGACGGGCTCGCCTACGTCGTGATGGAACTCGTCGAGGGCGAGCCCATCGACCGGTACTGCCGTCGAACCACGCCGGCCGTGGCCGACCGGCTGCGGCTCGTCGCCGCGGTGTGCGACGCCGTGGCCTTCGCGCACCGGAACCTCGTGGTGCACCGCGACCTGAAGCCGTCGAACATCATGGTCACGGCCGACGGCACCGTGAAGCTGCTCGACTTCGGCATCGCCAAGCTGCTCGACGCCGACGCGGCGCCCGGCGACGCCACGCGATCGGGCGCGCAGCCGATGACGCCGGAGTACGCCGCGCCCGAGCAGGTCCTGGGCCAGGCCGTGACCACGTCGACCGACGTCTACGCGCTGGGCCTGTTGCTGTTCGAGCTGCTCACCGGCCGGCGCGCGCAGGCGCTGTCGACCTCGAGCTACGACGAGATCGTCCAGGTGGTGTGCCGCACCGATCCTGTCGCGGCGAGCGCCGCCGTGCTGCGGGCCGACGCGGCGACGGCCGGGTTGCCGGCATCCGTGGAGCGCCTGCATCGCACGCTCGCCGGCGACCTCGACACCGTCGTCGCCAAAGCGCTCGCCAAGGCGCCGGAGCGCCGCTATGCCGGCGCGGCCGATCTGGCCGCCGACCTGCGCCGCTACCTCGACGGGCAGCCGATCGCGGCCCGGCCCGATTCGGCTGCGTATCGCGCCCGCCTCTTCGTGCGTCGCCATGCGCTGCCGGTGTCGTTCGCGGCGGCCGCCGTCGTCGCGCTCGCCGGCGGCCTGGGCGCCGCGCTCTGGCAGGCGCGTGTCGCCACCGCCGCGCGGCTCGACGCCGACCAGCAGCGCGCGCGGGCGGAACAGCGCTTCACCGACCTGCGGGCACTCGCCACCGGCTTCGTGTTCGAGTTCCACGACGCGATCGCGCGCCTGCCGGGTGCCACCGCCGCGCGTGCGCTCGTGGTGCGCAAGGGCCTCGACTACCTCGACGGACTCGCGAAGGACGCGGCGGGGGATCGCTCGCTGCAGGCGGACCTCGCCGCGGCCTACGAGCGGATGGCCGAGCTGCAGACCAACCCGTACGAGGCCAATGTGGGCGACGTGGCCGGTGGCCTCGCCAGTTCCACCAAGGCCCTCGAGATTCGCGATGCCCTCGCCGCGTCGACGCCGCCCGGCTCACCCGATCGGCTGGCCGCGGTGAGCGGATACCTGCGCCTGGGCGACGCGCTCCAGGGCGGCGGCCGCACCAAGGAGGCGGTGGCGGCCTACCGGCGCGTGCTCGATGCCGGCGAAGCCGCGTTGACGGGCGGCGGCGACCTCCGGGCGTTCGGCCTGCCCGTGGGCACCGCCGCGAATCGACTGTGCGCGCTGCTGCTGGCGACCGGCGATGCCGCCGGCGGACTGGCCGCCTGCGATACCGGCCTGGCGCGGCTCACGGCATTGCAGGGGCTCGATTCGTCGAATGTGGCGGTGAGCGACGGGCTGGCAGCGCTGCGCGTCGCCCGCGCCAACGCGCTGCGCGTCAACGGGCGGCCGGAGGAAGCGCTGGCGGAGATCGGGCGCTCGGTGTCGGCGTTCCGCGACCGCGTCGCGGCGGCGCCTGGCGATGCGCGCCTGCAGCAGCAGCTCGCGACGATCCTCACGCAGCAGGGCGTGACGCAGCTCGCGCTCGGCAAGGACACCGACGCCTTGGCGTCCAACGCCGAGGCCGTCACGTTGTACGAGGCGTTGCGGGCGCGCGATCCCGGCAACGCGCGCGTGTCGACGATTCTGAGTTTCATCCTGCTGCGCCAGGCGCCGGTGCTCGTGCGCGCCGGGCGCGTCGCCGATGCGGAGGCGTCGACGCGGCGCGGCCTGGCGATCATGCGGGCCCAGGCCACGCGGCCCGGCGCCGGCGCCGGCGAGAAGAACGACTACGCGTCGTGGCTGCTCAGCTGCGAGCCGGCGTCGCTGCGCGATCCGCAGACCGCACTGCGTCTCGCCCGCGAGGCCGTGGCGGCCGAGCGCAGTCCGATTTATCTCGACACACTCGCGTTGGCGCTCTTCCAGACGGGCGACCCGCGCCAGGCCGTCGAGGTGGCCACGGCGGCGGTGGCGTTGCTGCCGCCGGCGCCATCCGGCGCGCCGGCCAGCGGCCTGCGAGCCGAAGTGGAGGGTCACTTGCGGCAGTACAGAGAAGCGCTCGGCAAGCGCTGACCACGCGACGCCGCATCCCGCGCATGCGTCGCGGTCATTGCCGGTCAGACACCCGTCGCAGACTCGAATCGCTCGTATAGAATCCGAGCGGTCGCGGCACCTCGCCGCGCGATTGCGACGGGGACATGAAGGTACTGGTCGCCGACAAGTTCGAGAAGAGCGGACTCGACGGGCTCGCCGCCATCGGCTGTGACGTCTCGTATCAGCCCGACGTGAAGGATGCCACGCTGGTCGACGCCGTGCGCGCGACCGGCGCGGCCGTGCTGGTGGTGCGGTCCACCCAGGTCGGCGAGGCCGTGCTCGACGCCGGGTCGCTCTCGCTCATCGTGCGGGCCGGGGCCGGCGTGAACACGATCGACGTGGCGGGCGCGTCGCGCCGCGGGATCTACGTCAGCAACTGCCCGGGCAAGAACGCGGTGGCGGTGGCCGAGCTGGCGATGGGCCTGATGCTGGCGCTCGACCGCCGCATTCCCGACAACGTGGCCGAGCTGCGCGCCGGCACGTGGAACAAGAAGGAGTATTCGAAGGCGCGCGGCCTCGCCGGCCGCACGCTCGGGCTCATCGGCTTCGGCAACATCGGCCAGGAAGTGGCGGCGCGGGCCCGTGCGTTCGGCATGCCGGTGCACGTGTGGACCCGCCGGCTCGCCGCCGATGCCGCCGAAGCGGCACGCGTGGCCGAGGCGCACGATGTCACCGTCGTGTCGACGCCGGCCGAGGCCGTGACCGGCGCCGACGTGGTGAGCGTGCATCTCGCGCTCACGAAGGACACGCGCGGCTTCGTCAACGCCGATCTGCTGTCGCACGTGAAGGCCGGCGCCTACGTCATCAACACGGCGCGCGCGGAAGTCGTGGATCAGCCGGCACTGGCGGCCGCCATCGCCGCGAAGGGCCTGCGTGCCGGGCTCGACGTGTTCGCCGGCGAGCCGGCCGGCGCCAACGGCGCCTTCGCCGACGACATCGTGCAGCTGCCGGGCGTGTATGGCACGCACCACATCGGCGCGTCCACCGATCAGGCCCAGGACGCGATCGCCGGCGAGACCGTGCGCATCATCCGCACCTTCAAGGAAACCGGCCGCGTGCCCAACGTGGTGAACCTGGCCCGATCCACGCCGGCCACGCACATGCTCGTCGTGCGCCACCAGGATCGGCCCGGCGTGCTGGCGCACGTCTTCGCCGAGCTGCGCGCCGCGCACCTCAACGTGCAGGAAACCGAGAACGTGGTGTTCGAGGGCGCCGAAGCCGCGGTGGCGCGGATCAACATCGACGGCGCGCCCGAGCCGTACGTGCTCGACGCCGTGCGCGACCACACCCACATCCTCGACGTGCAGCTCGTGAAGCTGTCATGAGTTCCGTCTTTCGAGCCGCCAGCCACTAGCCGCGAGTCCCTGAGCCATGTCGCAGATCTACAACTTCTCCGCCGGTCCTGCCGTCCTGCCCCAGCCCGTGCTGCTCGAAGCGCAGCGCGACCTCGTCGCCCTGCCCGGCGTGGGCATGTCGGTGCTCGAGATCAGCCATCGCTCGAAGGCCTTCGAGGCGATCCTGGCGCAGACCGAAGCCGATCTGCGCGCGCTGGGTAACGTGCCGTCGAACTACAAGGTGCTGTTCCTGCAGGGGGGCGCGTCGTTGCAGTTCTCGATGGTGCCGTTGAACCTGCTCACCCCCGGCGCCACCGCCGACTACATCGTGACCGGCGGCTGGTCGCAGAAGGCGGTGAAGGAAGCGAAGCGCGTCGGCACGGTGCACATCGCGGGCTCCACCGAGAGCGAGAACTTCGCGCGCATTCCCGGCCAGGACGAGCTGCAGCTCACGCCCGACGCCGCCTACGTGCACTTCACGACGAACAACACGCTCTACGGCACGCAGTGGAGCGGCGAGCCGAACGTCGGCAGCGTGCCGCTCGTGGCCGACACCTCGTCCGACATGTTCAGCCGCCCGATCGACGTCGCGAAGTACGGGCTGATCTACGCCGGTGCGCAGAAGAACCTCGGGCCCTCGGGTGTCACGCTGGTCATCGTGCGCGAGGATCTGCTGGCACGCTCCAGCAAGTCGCTGCAGACGATGCTGAACTACGCGACGCACGCCGAGAACGGCTCGATGTACAACACGCCGCCCTGCTTCGGCATCTACCTGATGGGGCTGGTGATGAAGTGGGCCCGCGCCGAGGGCGGCCTCGCGGCGATCGCCGCGCGCAACGAACGCAAGGCCGTAGCGCTGTACGACGAGATCGATCGCACGGGCTTCTATCGGGGCACGGCCGCGAAGGGCAGCCGCTCGCGGATGAACGTCACGTTCCGTCTGCCGTCGGAAGAGCTCGAGTCGAAGTTCGTGAAGGAATCCACCGCCGCCGGGCTGGACGGACTGAAGGGCCATCGCTCGGTGGGCGGCATGCGCGCCTCGATCTACAACGCGTTCCCCGAGGCGGGGGTCGCCGCGCTGGTCGAGTTCATGCGCGAGTTCGAACGGAAGAACGGCTGACCCGTAGAGGCGGGGCGCGCCAGTCCCCGTCCGGTGTCACGCCGCGGAGGTGCGCGGTGAGAACAATGTGGCTGGTCCTGGCGGCGTCGCTGGTGGCGACGGCGGCCCTGCCGTCGTCTGCCTTCGCGCAGGGTGACGAGATTCAGGTGTACGACGGCGGCCTGGCCGACCCGGGCGTGTTCAACCTGACCTGGCACAACAACTTCACCCCGCGTGGCGTGAAGGATCCGGCGTTCCCCGGCGCGGTCACCGCCGACAAGTCGTTCAACGGCGTCACCGAGTGGGCGTACGGCGTCACGGACTGGTTCGAGGCCGGCCTCTACCTGCCGCTCTACACGCGCGACGTGCACGACGGCTTCGGCATCGACGGCGGCAAGCTGCGCACGCTGTTCGCCGTGCCGCACGGCGGCGATCGGAAGTTCGCCTACGGCCTCGGCCTCGAGTTCAGCTACAACGCGAAGCGCTGGGACTCGACCCGCGTCACGTCGGAGATCCGGCCGATCCTGGCGTGGCACCTGAACCCGAAGTTCGACGTCATCGTGAATCCGATCCTCGACACCGCCTACGACAACGTCGGCAACCTCGACTTCGCGCCGTCGACCCGCGTCGCCTACAACAAGTCCACCAGGTGGTCGTACGCGCTCGAGACGTATTCGGATTTCGGCCAGCTGCGCGGGTTCCTGCCGGCGGCCAGCCAGTCGCACCAGCTGTACGCGGTCATCGACCACGTGGCGCACAACGGTGTCGAGATGGAATTCGGCGCCGGGCTCGGCCTGACCGATGCCGCCGATCGCTTCACGGTGAAGCTGATCCTGGCGCGCGACCTGAACAAGCGCTGACGGCTAGCCGGCGTTGCCGGGACCGAAGCGGCGGCCGCCGCGCCGGCGTCCGCCACGACGCCGCCGGCGGCGCGGCAGACCGTCGTCCACCGGCGCGTGGCCCTGCGGACGCACGCCGCCGTCGGCCAGCGTGCTCGCCTCGATGAAGCCGCGCCAGTGCTCGACGATCTCGGGGGCGCGGCCGTGCACCTCGAGCCATGTGAGCGCGTCCTCGAAGGGCCCGCGATGCAGCAGCGCCCGCTTGGCGCGCGGCGAGGCCTCCATGTCCTGCAGGCGGCGCTGCACGGCCAGCAACTGCCGCAGCCGATCGGTGTCGCGGCGCGCGATGGGCAGCATGCCGATCTTGAAGAGCGGCTCGGGCGGACCCTCGCGACGACGGCGACGGCGTCCCGGCGGCGGTTCCACGATCGGCGGTGGCTCGTCGTGCTCGAGGTCGTCGTCGCCGTCCGCGTGCTCGTCGGCGCCCGGCCGCTGCCGGCTGGGCATGAGGCCCAGCGGTACCACCATCGTGCCGAGCAGAATCGGGTTCGACAGCGTCGGTGGCGCCGAGTCGAAGCGCTGGCGGTACGAGTCGAGCGCGTCGAGCGCGTCGAGGAAGCCCTCGTCGTGCGCGTGCTGCTGCAGCTCGGGCGTGATCGGCTCGAGCAGCTTGTGCTCGGCGAGCGCCATGAAGGTCTTCTCGGCGTAGCCCGAGCGGAGGATCTTGTAGTACTCCTCGATGAGGCGCGCCGGCGCCGCCTGCGCCAGGCGATGGCGATGCGTGGCGATGGCCTCGACCACCGGCGGATCGAGCGTGAAGTCGAGCCGCGCGCCGAGCACCACGGCCCGCAGCATGCGCACCGGATCTTCCTGGAAGCGCGCGTTCGGATCGCCGATCGAGCGGATGACGCGGGCCTCGATGTCCTGCAGGCCGCCGACGTAGTCGATGATCGAGTGGTCGGCGATGTCGTAGAACAGCGCGTTGATCGTGAAGTCGCGACGGAAGGCGTCTTCCTCGGGCGTGCCGAAGGTGTTGTCGCGGTGGATCAGCAGATCCTTGTTCGCGGCGTCGTCGGCGGCGGATGCCGCGTCGGGCACGTCGCGCAGCTCGCCGTCGGCGCCGGCATCGGCCGCGGCGGAATCGGGATCGGCCACCGGGATGTGCTGGCGGAACGTGGCGACCTCGATCGCCTTGTCGCCGAACTTCACGTGCGCGAGGCGGAAGCGCCGGCCGATGATCCAGCAATTCCGGAACAGCTTCTTGATCTGATACGGATGCGCCGACGTGCCGATGTCGAAGTCCTTCGGGCGGCGACCGAGCAGCAGGTCGCGCACGCCGCCGCCCACGAGGTAGGCGGTGTAGTGGAACTCGTTGAGGCGCGTGAGCACCTTCACGGCATCGGGGTCGATCGCGCCGATCGAGATGGGATGTGCAGCTCGAGGAACGATGACGGGCCCGGACACGACCCGCGTATTGTAACAGCCTCAGCCGGGGCGGAAGCACTGAACTCGCGTGTTTTCAACATCTTACGAGTCGTTTTCAGGCAGCCGTGTGCTACGATGCCCGGATGCGCCGCCCCCTGGCCGTGTTGCTGGCCCTGCTGTGGGCCGGTGTGTCGCTGCAGGCCACCCGCGAGGACCTGGCGAAGGCGCGCGCCCTCTTCAACGAGCGCAAGTACGACCAGGCCATCCAGGTCGCCGACGCCGCCCGGAAGACGCCCGACACGGCCGACGCCGCGGCGATCGTCCTGGCCCGGGCCTACATCGAGCGCTATCGCCAGGCCGCCGACCCGGCGGATCTGGGCGCCGCGCGGGCCGCGCTGGCCGCCGCCAACGTCGAGAAGCTGGCGACGCCCGATCGCGCCGAGTACCTGATCGCGCTCGGCGGTTCGCTCTTCCTCGAAGACGACTTCGGCGCCGCCGCCGAGATCTTCGAGTCGGCGCTCGAGATCGCGCCGGCCGCCGGCGAGAACGCCCGCGAGGCCGTGCTCGACTGGTACGGCTCGGCCATGGAGCGCTGGGCCTCGCCGTATGTCACGTCGCGTCGCGCCGCCATGCTGCAGCGCCTCGTGGCGCGCATGGAGATCGAGCAGGCGAAGAACCCGTCGTCGCGCGCCGCCGCCTACTGGCTGGTCGCCGGTCTGCGCGCCCAGGGCGACACCGACCGTGCGTGGCAGGCCGCCATCGCCGCGTGGGCGCGGGCGCCGCTGGCCGGCGTGAGGTCGATCGCGCTGCGCGCCGACATCGATCGCCTGGTGCGCGAGGGCCTGATTCCCGATCGCGGCCGCGAAGCCCCCGAGGCCGACCGCACCGCGCGCGAAACCGCGCTGCGCGCCGAGTGGGAGCTGGTGAAGCAGAAGTGGAAGTAGGCCTTACGGCTTCGCTTCCTTCCAGTTCTCCCCGATCCCCACATCCACGTCCAGCGGCACGCTGAGCGCGACGGCGTTGGCCATGGCGTCGCGCACGAGCGCGGCCACGCGATCGGCGTCGGCCACGGGCGCCTCGAACAGCAGTTCGTCGTGCACGGTGAGGATCATGCGCGAGGTGGGCGCCTCGGCGGCGAGGCGCCGATCGGCGTCGATCATCGCCTTCTTCAGGATGTCGGCGGCGGTGCCCTGAATCGGCATGTTCACCGCCACACGCTCGGCGGCCGACCGGATCTGGCCGTTGCGACTGGTCAGCTCCGGCACCGGGCGGCGGCGGCCGAACATGGTGCGCACGACGCCGCTCTCGCGGGCGTCGGCCAGCGTCTGTTCGATGAAGCCGCGCACCCGCGGGAAACCGGCGAAGTAGGCCTCGATGAACTGCTGCGCCGCCTGCTGCGACACGCCGATGTCCTTCGACAGGGTGAAGGCCGTCTTCCCGTAGAGCAGCGCGTAGTTCACGATCTTGGCGCGCCGACGCAGCTCGTGGCGATCGAGACCGCTTTCGGGTCCGAACACCTTCAGCGCCGTCTGGTCGTGGATGTCGTCGCCGCGCGCGAAGGCCTCGGTGAGGGTCTCGTCGCCCGAGAGGTGCGCCAGCACGCGCAGCTCGATCTGCGAGTAGTCGGCCGAGATCAGCACGTGGCCGGGCTCGGCGATGAAGGCGCGGCGGATCTCGCGACCGAGCGCCGTACGAATCGGGATGTTCTGCAGATTCGGATCGCTGCTGCTCAGGCGTCCGGTGGCGGCAACGGCCTGGTTGAACACCGTGTGCACGCGTCCGGTGAGCGGATGCACCAGCGACGGCAGCGCGTCGATGTAGGTGCCCTTCAGCTTCGCCAGGCTGCGCCAGTCGAGGATGAGGCGCGGCAGATCGTGCGTGAGCGCCAGCTCCTCGAGCACCTCCACGGCGGTGGATGGCGTGCGCGTGGTGCCGGTGCGTTTCAGCACCGGCAGCTGCAGCTTGTCGAACAGCACCTCGCCGAGCTGCTTCGGCGATCCGATGTTGAACGTCTCGCCGGCCTGCTGGTAGATCTCGGCGGCCAGCGCGTTCATATCGTGCTCCATGCGCGCGGCCTGGCTGCCGAGCGCGTGCGTGTCGACCTTCACTCCGACGCGCTCGAGGCCGGCGAGGATCGGCACGAGCGGCAGCTCGAGGTCGTGATACACGCCGGCGACACCGGCCGCGGCGAGCTCGGGCATGAAGCGCTCGCCGAGCTGCCATGCGAGATCGGCGCGCTCGCCGGCGTAGTCGATGAGCTGTGCCGGCGGCACCGTGCCGAACGGCACCGCCTTGGCACCCTTGCCGCGCACGTCGTCGGCGAGACGCGCACGATAGCCGAGATGCTCGAGCGCCAGCGGCTCGAGGTCCTGGCTCGATCGCGAGGCGTCGAGCAGATAGCCGGCGATCATCGTGTCGCTCTCGAGGCCGGCCAGCGTGATGCCGTGACGGGCCAGCACGACGGCGGCGAACTTCAGGTCGTGCCCGATCTTCGCGATCGACGCGTCCTCGAGCACGCCCTTCAGGGCCGCCAGCGTGTCGGCGCGATCCAGGCCGCCGTCGCTCATCAGCGACACGGTCTGGAACGGCAGGAAGCGTGCGTGCCGTGCTTCGAGCGCCACCACCACGCCGGCCAGGTCCGCGCGCATGCCCGCGTCGCCATCGGCCAGCAGGTGCAGGGCCATGCGGCCCCTGGCCCGAATCTCGGCGACCAGCGTCTCGACGCCGGCTGGCGTCTCGATCAGCGTGTAGTCTTTCGCGATCGACGCGGCGGTGGGCGCGTATTCCGGCGCCAGCGTACGGAAGCCCAGCGACGAGAACAGCGTGTAGCAGCGTTCGCGCGAGGCGCCGCGGAAGGCGAGCGCGTCGGCGTCGAACGCCACGGGCACGTCGGTGTGGATGGTGACCAGCGTACGGCTCGTACGCGCGTCGTCGGCGTGGGCCAGCAGCGCCTCGCGCTGCTTCTTCGCCTTCACCTCGCCGGCGCGCTCGAGCAGCGCGTCGAGCGAACCGTAGGCCGTGATGAGATCGCGCGCGCCCTTTTCGCCGATGCCGGGCACGCCCTTCACGTTGTCTGACGTGTCGCCCATGATGGCGAGGACGTCGACCACCTGCGAGGGCAGCACGCCGAACTTCGTCTTCACGCCCTCGGCGTCGAACCAGGCGCCGTCGTCCTTCGGGTTGTAGACACGAATCGGCCCGTCGACGAGCTGGAAGAAGTCCTTGTCGCCGGTGACGATGGCCACCTGGTAGCCGGCGGCCGCGGCCTTCTTCGCCAGCGTGCCGATGACGTCGTCGGCCTCGAAGCCCTCGTGCGTGAGGATCGGCACACCCATCGCCTCGCACGCTTCGTGCACCCACGGGATCTGCTCCTGCAGGTCCTGCGGCATCGGCGCGCGATTCGCCTTGTAGTCGGCCGAGATCTTGTCGCGGAACGTGTCGGTGGGCAGGTCGAACGAGGCCGCGATGAGCGCCGGCTGGTGGTCGGCCAGCAGCTTCCTGAGCATCGTCACGAACCCGTAGACCGCGTTGGTCGACCGGCCGTCGGGCCCGGTGAGACCACGGATCGCGTGGTAGGCGCGATACATCTGGTTGCTGCCGTCGATGAGGAAGAGCGACCGCGGCTCTGACATGGCGAGGCCGGTATTATGATGCAGATGGTGATTCGGGCAGTGCGCCCCCGAGCCGCGTCGCGGCTCGCGTGGCTGGGATTCCTTCGTCTGGCCGTCGTGGCCGCCGCCCTCGCCGGCGCGTCCTGCAGCAACGTCATCAGCCGCAAGTACGAGTACGAGGAAGACGTCTACCTGCGGCTCGACGGCTCGGCCACCATCTACGTGAACGCGGCCGTGCCGGCGCTGGTGGCGTTGCGCGACGCGCCGCTGCCCGTGGATCCGGCCGCCCGCCTCGACCGCAACGACGTGCGCGCGTTCTACCAGGGCGCGGCGGCGCGGGTGGCGTCGGTGAGCACGTCACGCCGCGACAACCGCCGCTACGTGCACCTGCGGCTCGAGACCGACGACATCACGAAGATCTCTTCGCAGGCGCCGTTCGCGTGGTCGACCTACGCCCTCGCCGACAAGGACGGCGCGCTGGTGTTCACGCAGCGTCTCGGTGCGTCGGCGGGGAAGGACGTGGGCAACGTCGGCTGGACCGGCGACGAGCGGGTGGCCGTCCGGCTGCATCTGCCGAGCCGCATCCCCTTCCACAACGCGCCCAGCAGGACCATCGAGCGCGGCAACATCATCACGTGGGAGCAGCCGTTGTCGGCGCGTCTGAAGGGCGAGCCGCTCGACATCGAGGTGCACATGGAACGGGCGTCGATCCTGTTCCAGACGCTCGCGCTCTTCGGCGCGATGGCCGCGCTGGCCCTGGCCACCCTGGCCTTCGCCATCTGGTGGGTGTGGCGCAAAGGCAAGCCGCAGGCGCCGGCCGCGTCCGCGTAAACTGACCGGACTCACGACCATGCCCAGAGCCTCCGTCGGATCCAAGCCTTCCGTGCTGCGGTGCTCGCGCTGCGGCAAGTTCGTCGACTGGCACGACGCGCGTCTGCAGATCGTGTGCGGCTGCCGTCCGCACGTGCAGCTGCCGCCGGTGGCGGTGCGTCAGGCCACCGACGACGACCGCGCGCGCATCACGGCGCTCTTCGTCACCGACTTCGGCCGTTCGAAGCTCATCGCGTTCGGCGAGGAGTTCCAGGCCGAGACCGTGCCGGCGATCGTCGCCGAGATGGACGGCGATCTCGCCGGCGCCCTGGCGTATCGCCTGCAGCCGGGCGTGCTGCAGATCGTGGCGCTGGCCACCGATCCCGAATGGCAACGGTCGGGTGTCGGCGGCCAGCTCGTCGATCATGCCGAGCGCGTGGCGCAGGAAGCCGGGGTGTCGCACGTCACCGTCGCCACCACCAACGACAACCTGCCGGCGCTGTATTTCTACCAGCGGCGCGGCTACCGGCTCACCGAGGTGATGGTCGACGCCATCGCGTCGGCGAACGACGACGCCACCATCGTGGGCTTCGCCGGCATCGTCATCCGCGACGAGTTCCACCTCGTGAAGACGCTGGCGCCCGTGCACGCCGTGGAACAGGGCTGATCAGCCCGTGATCTTCTCGAGGTCGGCCTGCACCTCGGCGTCGGTGCGCAGCAGGTTCTTCACGTCGAACGCGCCGTAGCCGGTGGCCAGCGACCGCGCCAGCATGCGATCCACCTGGCTCGTGACCGTGCCGGTGAGCGTGACGTGTCCGCGCACGACCACGATGTGGATCGGCGGGTTCACCATCGCGCCGTAGTTCCAGAACGACGGGTTGCCGTAGATCGCGCGCGCGATGCGGAAGCGCAGCTCGTCGTCGAACTGCGAGACCGGCGTGACCTGGATGTCGTTCTTCACCGACACCACGCCGTCGACCTTGGCCACGCGACGTTCGATGTCGGTTTTCTTGTAAGGCATGGTGACCCAGCCGGTCAGCACCACCTGTCCGTTCACGACCGACGCGTCGATGCTGTCGAAGATGGTGAACTGCGTGTAGCGGTTCACCTGCGTGGCGATGTCGTTGAAGACCTGGAGATCCTTGCGGGGCTGTTGCGCAGCGCTCGGGCCTGCGAGCGCTGCCACGAGAGCGAGGGCGAGCACACCTGATCGCAGCGTCATGGCGATGTCTCCTGGAGGGGCCGCGGGGATGCGGCCACTCACCACGACTGCGAGGGGCATGCCAACGGGCGGGCGCGCCGCGCGCGCGATCGCGGTGGCAAATCCAGTGGCGATGCGCGCCACATGGATGAGCGACCACCCGGCGCGACGATCCGCCGCGCCGGGCGTCCTCGAGATGCTACGGCACGGTCACGGTGACTTCGTTCGACGCCGCGCTGGCGCCGAACGAGTTCGCCGCCCTGACACGGATGACATACGTGCCGGGCGGCGCCGGTGTGCTGAACGTGGTGTCGAGGTGGCCGAGCGGCAGCGTGCCGATGTTGCTGAGGCCAGGCGCCGTGCCGGCCTCGACGACGTAGGTTGTGGCGTTGCCGCCGGCCGCCGTCCACGACAGCGTGACGACGCCGTTGGCCGCCGAGGCGCTGAGCCCCGAGGGCGCCTCCGGCGGCAGCGAGACCGATGGCGTGGAGAGAATCACCTCGCTGCCAGGCGCGCCGGTGCCCTGCGCCGACACGCCGCGCACACGCGCGTAGAAAATGCCTGAGGGCAGCGAGCCGCTGACACGCGTGAGCGCGCCGACCTGGAACGCGCCCACCTCGGTGCCACCCGCCGTCGTCCCGACTTCCACGACGTAGCTCGATGCGGCCGTGCCGATGCCGGGCTGCCAGCCGAGTGCGATCGCGTTGCCGTTCACCGTCGCCGTCATCTGACGCGGCGACGCCGCGCGTGAGAGCGGGAAGATGGCGAGGTTGTACGCGGGGAGGCCGTCGACCGTGCTGAACGTGCCGGTGACGACGACCGCGGAGGGGGAGGCCTGCACATGCGTGACCCGCGCGTAGGTCTCGCTGTCGATGGTAGGAGTCCACGCCAGGGCCGCGCCGGTGACGGCGTCGATTGCTGTCAGACCCGCGGTGCGCCAGCCCGGCGAGGGGTCGCCGCCGATGACGATCGTGTCGCCGCTTCGGGCCGCGGTGCTGGCGACGAAGGGCACGGGCCGCCCGATCGGCAGTGGATCGCCGGCAACACGACCGACCCAGGCGCTGCCGCGATCGCGACTCGGGCTGAGGCCGCCGGCCACCAGCACGCGATCGCCGAAGAAAGCGAGATCGGTGACGTACCCCCCGGGGGGGCTGAACCGTTCCAGCGCGCCCGTCGTGGCGTCCCATGCCGCGACACCGCCGCGCCCGTATCCTGGCACCGAGGCGAACGGGCCAACCGCATAGACCGCGCCGCTCGACGCGCGGAGGCGCGTCACCTGGCTGTCGGGCTGCGGATCGAACGCGGTGGGCTGGCCGGTCCGCATGTCGATGGCCGCGAGGTGCCGTCGTGGCTGTCCCAACACGTCGACGAAGTTGCCGCCCACGAACAGCAGCGGCTCGGCGATTGCCAGCGCACGCACCGTGCCCGGCGGCTTGCCGGGTGCGCTTACGGCAAAACGGGCGCGTTCGGCACCGGAGGTGGCGGAGAACGCCACGACCTCTTCCCCGGCTCCGGCGACCACCAGCGAGCCGCTCACGGCGAAGGCGTTCACGGGTGCGGCAATCGCCGGTAACGCCATCGCCACGGGCCGCCCCGTGCGCAAATCGAGCGCGGCGATGTTCGCGGCGTACCGGCCGCCAGCACTGGTGAATCCGCCGGTCATCGCCAACCGCACGCCGTCAGAGGTCAAGGTGGACGCCTGCGTGTTGACCGCCGGCTGCCATGGCGTCAGCGCACCGGTGCCGGCATCGACGGCCGCGTACCGGATGCGCGGCACCCCGCCGACCAGTGAGAACGAGCCGCTCACGAAGAGCAGGCCGCCGGCCGCTTCAATGGCGCTGACGTCCGCATACCCGAACAGGCCCGAGCCGGTGATCCTCGGCGACTCCCAGCCGTCGGGCGCCCCGGTCAGAGGGTTGAAGCCCCTGATGCGGGTGTCGTTGTTGCCGAGGCCCGCGTAGAGCAACGTACCGGCGATGTAGACGCGTGTTGGTGTGGCCACGAGGGGGCCGTAGTATTCGCTGCCGGGACCACCCCAACTGGCCAGGAGCGTGCCATCGCTGTGAAACGCGCACACCTGCGCGTAGGTCGAAGGCGAAGGGTTGCAGCCCCCGGACACGTAGAGACGGCCAGCCACGGCCGACATCGCCCTGACGTTGTCACCGCTCGCGGCGCTGAAGATGGCCGGCCGCAGCGCGCCGGTGTCGGCGTCGAGTGCCGCCAGACCCTGGCGCGTCTGGCCGGCGATCGATTCGAAGTAGCCGGCGACGTACAGCCCGTTGCCATCGACGGCGACGTGGGCGACCGAGGGCGAGCCATTCGACCTCGCCAACTGCGCGTCCCAGAGAAGGACGGCGCCCGAGGCGGGATCGAGCGCCGCCAGCCCAACCCGGGGCGCACCGTCCGCCGACTGGAAATCGCCGTAGACGTAAAGACGGCCTCCGGCCATCACCACGCCGATCAGGTACGGAGTACCGAAACTGCCAGTGAACGATGGCGAGTGGAACGCCGGGTCGCGGCTGCCGTCCGCTCGGACGTGCGTAATCGAGACGCTGGACGCGCTGGACAGGGAGCGACTGGCGACGAACCACCCGCCAGCGCCATCGCTCGTGGCGCTCACGCTTTCAAGAGGCACACCACGCCCGGTCACCATCGATTGCCCGGTGGCCATGTCGACCGTGGCGAACGCCCCTGTTGGCGGCCCGATGTAGTCGAAGTCGCCGCCGAGGAAGATCGTGTCGCCGACGACGGCGCTGTCCGACACGACGCCGTTCGGCCCCCACGCGCCGGCGATGGGCGTGCGCTCGGGCACGGCTTGCGCGAAGACGGATCGGGCGGCGAGCAGGCAGGCGATCGTGGCGGCGCAACGGCGGGTCGATATCCGCATGCGGGGCTCCCTCGTGGATCGGCTCGAGTCGCGCGGGGCATTCGCGATCGATGGCCAGCCGACCCCTTACAAGAGACGTGCCTCGCCACGGGAATTTGGTGGCGTGCGGTTGGGACGGGCACGCGGCGGCGGTGTGGTCGGACCAACACAGCGAGGTGTGGGCGCCACACCACACCGAGGCCGATGACGCTGCTACTTGCCGGCCGTGTAGCCGCGGCGGGCGCGGACGGTGAAGCCGGGTCGGTTCACCTCTACCCGGATGGTGTGCCAGCGGCCGTCGCGGTGATCGGGCGCCGGATAGCCGAGGTAGTACTGCCGGCTCAGCTCGTCGGCGATGTTCTCGGTGGCCGGATCGAGATCCCGCGCGCTGCGCACGATCTCGGTGCGGCCGCCGCTGTCATCGGTGATCTCACGCAGGGCGCCGACGTTCACGCGATCGTCGCCGTTGCCGCCACCGCCATACACGCGCGGACCACCACCACCGCCGCCACCGCCGCCGGGGCCGCGCGGGAACGCGCCGCCGCCTCCACCGCCACCGCCGGGGAACGGACCGCGTCCGCCGCCCCCGGGACCGCCACGCGGGAACGGAAACGGCAGGCCACCGGGCGGGCGCGCCACCGGCGGCGTGCGGCCACCCCCGAACGACGACTCCGACGCGCCGTCGATGCCCACGGCGTACACGAGCACTTCGGTCTCGCGGATGCGCTGCTTCAGCTCGCGCACCGAGATCTGGCTGTTGGTGTCGTTGCCGTCGGAGATGATCAGGATCGCCTTCTTGCGGTGCTGGCCCTGGGTGACGATCGGCACCGACTCGGCCACCGCGTCGTACATCGCGGTGCCTCCGGTGGGATTCACGCGGGCGAGTCGACGGCTCACCGTCTCCTTCTTGTCCGTCCAGTCCTGCACCAGCTCGGGACTGCCGCCGAAGCGCATGAGGAACACCTCGTCCTCGGGCGCCAGCAGTTCCAGCAGGAAGCGATCGATGGCGGCCCGCGCCGATTCGATCTTCTCGCCGGCCATGCTGCCGCTCGTGTCGAGGGCGATGCCGAGGCTCACCGGCACACGTTCAGCGCTGAAGTGCGAGATGTCCTGCGGCTGGTTGTCGTCGTAGACGACGAAGTCCTTCTGCGTGAGGCCCGACACGAAGCGGCCCGAGCGATCGGTGACGGTGACGTTCACGTTCACGAGCTCGACGCCGCTCTTGAACTTGAAGCCTTCCTGGCCGTGCAGGCTGGCGATCGACCCGACGACGAGCGCCGCCATCGCGGAAGCGCCGGCCAACGACAGGGGAAGCACACGCATGGCGGATCTCCTCACCGTGCGTCGGCGGTCACGGCCGCCGGCAGGTTCGTGCGTCGATCGACGTGGGGCAGCATGGTGCCCGCGCTGCTGAAGCTCACGCGGTAACGCGCGGCCGTGGTGGCGCTGCCCACGGGGATCGCGAAGGGCGACGACTGGCCGGGCGCCAGCGCCCGCGTCTCGACGAGCGCCGTCTGCGACGCGATCAGGATGCCGGCGGCGTCGAACACGCGCACCTCGGCCTGCACGTCGGCGACGCTCGGAGCGGCGTCGGGGTTCCGTACCTCGCCGCTCACCGCGAGGCCGGCGTCGCTGCGCTGATGACCCAGCGTGACGAGCTCGAGTGGCGGCCGCGCCGTCGCTGCCGCCGCGGCGGTGTGGCGTCCGCCGAGGACCAGCGTGGCGGCGCCGCCCAGCACGACGACGCCGACCACCGCCGCGGCCGCGAGCAGCAGACGGTGCTGGCGTCCGCCCGATCCCGAATCGGCGATGGGCGCGGTGAAGATGGGCGCGTGCGCGGCGTCGGCGCCCTCGACCTCGCGCGCCGGCATGAATTCGTGCAGGCCGCTCGGCACCTCGGGCTCGGCGGCGCGACGATCGTGCAGGCCGGCAGCGGCCGCCAGCGCCGCCACGCGCGCGGCCCGGCGACGCCGCTCGTCGCGCGTGACGCGAACGGCCACCGCGGTCGAGACGAGGGCCGCGAGCAGGGAGAGGGCCGTGATGACGGGCATCAGCGTGTCCATGGGGGCATCCAGGCGCTAGCGCAGCGAGAACTCCACCGACACTTCCACGATCACGTCCACCGGCACGCCCTTCAGTTGCGCCGGCGCGAAGCGCCACTGCCGGACGGCTGCGATCGCGCGATCGTTCAGGCCGCCGCCGAGTCCGCGCAGCACCTTCACGTCGCTCACCGTGCCGTCGTGGCGGATCGTGATCTCGAGATCGACGTCGCCCGAGATGTTGGCGCGTCGCGCCTCGTCGGTATACGTCGCCTTCACTTCGCGCAGCAGGCGCGGTGGCGCGATGCCGCTGCCGGCGCGATAAGGCCCGCCGCCCATGCCGCCGCCAGATCCGTCGCCCACGCCCGAGCCCGTGCCCTCGCCGAGTCCCGCGCCCGCCCCCGTTCCCGCGCCACTACCGGTGCCGCTACCGAGCGACGGCTGCGGCGGCGCGTTCTTCAGCACGCCCTCGACTGTCTTCGCGTCGGACGGCGCGCTGGCGATCGGCGCGATGACGGTGGCGTCGAGCGGCTTCGGCGGCTCGACCTTCGGTGGCGGCGCCTTCGGTGGCAGATCCCGCGCGGGCAGCGGGCTGTCGAGCGAGTGGGTGCCCTCGCGTTCGGCCTTCGGTGCCGGCAACGGCTGTTTCCGGCCGCCACCGCCGCCACCCCCACCAGGCCCGGGCTCTGCCAGATACACGAGGCGCACGGGCTCGTGCGAGATCGTCTCGAGCAAGGCCGGCGCGGCGCCCAGGCGGAGGCCCAGGCTGGCGATGCCCAGGGCCACGAGGGCCACCAGCGCGTGAAGCCCGGTGGATGCGAGCACAGGCAACCCCGAGGGCCGCGCCAGCACGGGCGTCACCGCCACCACGGCCCGTGAGGGCCGGCCCAGGGTGTCGCCGCCGGCCAGGGCCCGCACCGCCTCGACCGCCAGCTCGGGGGCCACGAGGGTGTCGAGCGGCGACGCGTCGAAGAGCGGCGTCAGCGTGGGCAGGCTGCCCCGGGCCGCCAACTCGAGCACCACGGATTCCGAAACCCCGGCCGCGGCGGCGATGTCGCCGAGCGAGTAGAACTCGGAGGGGGAAGGCGGCGCAGGCATGGCGGCACCGGCGGCGGTCGCAAAAGCCTTGCCGATTCTGCCACGCGGGTGCGGGATCCGCCAGCGCGCCAGATGGGCCGGAAATCCTCGGATTTACGCGACCGTCGGCCCGGGAACTCGGGGCGGACCGACCGCGGACTGTGGCGCGCCGGGGACAGCGTGTCCTGAGAAAGCCGCGCCGCCTCGTATACTCCCGAGGCATGAGCGGTCAGGGCATGTTCTCGGGAAAAGTAGTCGTGGTGACGGGCGCCAGTTCGGGCATTGGCCGGGCGACGGCGTTGGGGTTCGCGCGTGAGGGCGCGTCGCTGGTGCTCGTGAGTCGCGACCAGGCGGCGCTCGAGGCGGTGGCCAACGAGGCGGGCGGCCCGGCGGTGGTGGTAGCGGCCGACGTGATGGCCGCCGACACGCCGGCGCGGGTCGTGGCCGCCGCGGTGGGGCAGTTCGGCGGCATCGACGTGCTGGTGAACGCCGCCGGCATCATCGGCACCGCGGCCACCGACCAGACGCCCGACGAGCTCTTCGATCGCATGTTCGCGATCAACGTGCGGGCACCGTTCCGGTTGATGCGCGAGGCCTTCCCGCACATCAAGGCGCGGCAGGGCAACGTGGTGAACGTGAGCAGCGTGAACGGGCCGCGCGCAGCTTCGCCGGCACGTGGCCGTCTACTGCTCGAGCAAGGCCGCCCTCGATCACCTCACGCGCTGCGCCGCGCTCGGCTGAGCGCCGCACGGCGTGCGCGGATGAACTGCGTGAATCCCGGCGTGACGGTGACCAGCCTGCATCGCCGCGGCGGCATGGACGAGACGCGCTACGCGGCGGTTTCCTCGAGCGCGCAGAAGGAGACGCATCCGCTCGACGTCCCGGCCGCGCCGAGGAGATCGCCGACCGCGGTGCTGTTCGTGGCGTCGACAAGGCGGGCTGGATGACCGGCGACACGATCGCGGTGGACGGCGGGCGCCACCACGGCGATGTCTGCGCTAGCGCGGCGTCGCGATCGAACTTGAGGACCTCGACGAAACTGAAGTTTCCGTGACCTCGGCCAGCACGCGCACGGGCTTGAACGCGGCGCGTTCGAGCGCCGGCGTCGTAGCACCTGCTGGGCGCACGGTGGCTTTCGCCAGCGGGCCGCCTCCCAGGCCTTCCACCACTTCCAGGCGACCGCCGCGCCGCAACACGCGGTGCGCCTGAGTCGGCACGTCGTGGCGGAGACGTCTGTCGCGCGCGGCGAAGCCGCCCGGGTGTCGTCCACCACGACCATGTCGAACTGCCCCTCGTCGAACGCGATCGCGCCATCGCGCGCCATCCGCGACTCGACGGAAGCCCTCGCGATCGGCGGCCCGCTTCGCCGCCACCGCCTGGTGCTCGTCGAACGTCACCACGGCCGCGCCGCCACGCTGCAGGCCGACTTTCGCGCCGAGTCCGGCCAGCAGCACCGGGTCGTCGCAGCCCAGGAGCAGGAACTTCTCGCCCATCTTCACGCCGGTCATCGAGACCTGCAGGGGGTCGATCGCGGGCTGGCGGAAGAACTTGAACAGCATGCCGGCATGATACCGGCTGCCGCTCGCACGAGGTGTCGGTGCCGTGCCGCGGCCGGGGTGGACGGCCCCGCGTGATATATTTTTGCCCGTGAAAACATCCGCGAACATCGCCCCTGCGAAGGGAAACTCGGCGTCCTGCTCGTCCGGACTCGGCGCCGTCGCCACCACCACCATCGCCGGCGTCTTCGCCATCCGCAAGAAGATGGCCCAGCCGATCGGATCGCTCACCCAGATGGGCACGATCCGGCTCGGCAAGCGCACCGAGAACCGATCGCCGAAGATCAACGAGTTCGTGGATCTCGCCAGCCTCGACGACATCGTCTTCGGCGGCTGGGACATCTTCGAGGAAGACACCTACGCGGCGGCCCGCACGGCCGGCGTGCTCGAGCCGGGCCTGCTCGACAAGGTGCGCAAGGAAATGGAGGCCATCAAGCCCATGCCGGCGGTGTTCGATCAGCGCTACGTGAAGCGCCTGAGCGGCCCGAACGTGAAGAAGGGCAAGAACAAGATGGACCTGGCCGAGCAGGTCATCGCCGACATCCGCGCCTTCAAGGCCAAGCACAAGTGCACCCGCCTCGTCATGGTGTGGACGGGCAGCACCGAAGTCTTCATGAAGCAGGGCCCGGTGCACCGCTCGCTGGCGGCGCTCGAGAAGGGCCTGTCGAAGAGCGACGTGGCGATTCCGTCGTCGATGGTCTACGCCTACGCGGCGCTGAAGGAAGGCATTCCGTTCGCCAACGCGGCGCCGAACCTCACGGCGGATGTCCCGGCCATGCTCGAGCTCGCCGCCAAGACCGGCGCGCCGCTGGCCGGCAACGACATGAAGACGGGCCAGACGCTGGTGAAGACCATCATCGCGCCCGGCCTCAAGGCCCGCATGATCGGCGTGAAGGGCTGGTGCTCCACCAACATCCTCGGCAACCGCGACGGCGAGGTGCTCGACGACCCCGAGTCGTTCAAGACCAAGGAAGAGAGCAAGAAGAGCGCGCTCGACTACATGCTTCCAGCCGCAGCTCTACCCCGAGCTCTACAAGGACATCTCGCACGTCGTGCGCATCAACTACTACCCGCCGCGCGGCGACAACAAGGAAGGCTGGGACAACATCGATCTGGTGGGCTGGCTCGGTTACCCGATGCAGCTCAAGATCAACTTCCTGTGCCGCGACTCGATCCTGGCGGCGCCGATCGTGCTCGACTCGGCGCTGTTCCTCGACCTGGCCAAGCGCGCCGGCATGTCGGGCATCCAGGAATGGCTGTCGTTCTACTACAAGGCGCCGATGCACGCGCCCGAGGTCTACCCGGAACACGACCTGTTCATCCAGCTCATGAAGCTGAAGAACACGCTGCGCCACATGATGGGCGAAGAGCTCATCCGCACCTCGGCCGCGAGTACACGACTGAGGCGTTCGGCGCTGGGTTCGATACGCGGGCGTCATCCGGCGAAGCCGAGTGGCGCCCGTGGTGCGCATCGCGGCGATCAGGCCGCGGGCACGGCCGGCGGCGTGTCGAGCACCTCGCGCACCTTGGCGCGCAGGACGTCTGGCGCGAAGGGCTTCTGGAGGAACTGCACGTCGCGCCGCTGCGCGCCGAGCACCGCGTCCTCGGTGTAGCCGACATGAACAGCACCTTCAGGGCGGGCCGCTGCGTGGTGAGGGTCTCGGCGAGCATGCGGCCGTTGATCCCCGGCATCACCACGTCGGTGAGCAGCAGCTGGATGCCATCGAGGCTGCTGCCGAACCGCTCCATCGCCTCTTCGCCGCTCGACGCCTCGAGCACGGTGTAGCCGCGTGACCGCAGCATGGTGCGCACCAGCCGCGCACCATCGGCTCGTCTTCCACGAGCAGGATGGTCTCGCTGCCGGTGGTGTCGGGGCGCGGCCCGGCGGTTGGGCGCAGGCTGCCCGCGTCGTCGTGTTCGCGCGGGAAGGTGATGCGGAACGTGGTGCCCAGGCCGGGCGTGCTGTCGACCGCGATGGTGCCGCCGTGCTGCGTGACGATGCCGTGCACGGTGGCCAGCCCCAGGCCGGTGCCCTGGCCGGGGCCCTTGGTGGTGAAGAACGGCTCGAACATGTGCGAGACCGTCTCGCGATCCATGCCGCGGCCGGTGTCGCGCACCATCAGCACCGCCTCGCCCGCGGGGTCGATCGACGTCGACAGCGTAGAGCGTGCCGCCGGCCGGCATGGCGTCGCGGGCATTGATCGCGAGGTTCATCACGACCTGCTCGAGCTGCCCGCGGTCGACCTTGATGGCGCCGACGTCGGCGGCGAGCGCGGTCTCGAGACGCACGTCGGTGCCGATGAGCCGCTGCAGCATGTCGGCCAGCCCGGCGATGGCGGCGTTGAGATCGACGGCCGACGGCGTGATGGCGCGTCGGCGGGCGAAGGCCAGCAGTTGTGTCGTAGGCTTCGAGGCGCGGTCGGCAGCGCGACGCACCTCTTCGAGGCAGTGGCGCACCTCGCCGGATCCTGCTCGTACAGGGCGGCTTCGCTGTACCCCGCCGATCACGGTCAGCAGGTTGTTGAAGTCGTGGGCGATGCCGCCGGCCAGGCGGCCGATCGCCTCCATCTTCTGCGCCTGGCGCAGTTCCTCGGCGAGACGGTTGCGCTCGGTGACGTCGCGCAGTTCACGATGACGCCGGCGATCAGCGGATCGGCGAGGCGGTTGACACCCTTGGCCTCGAGGGTCAGGTAGCTGCCGTCGGCCCGCTGGAAGCGGAACTCCACCGGCCGCGATTCCTGTTCCGTGCGCAGCGCGTCGGCGAACACGTCCATCACCAGGTCGCGATCGTCGGGATGCACCAGCTCGAAGGCGTTGCGACCCATGATCTCGGCGTCGGTCCAGCCGAGCAGACGGTAGAAGGCGGGGCTCTCGTAACTTGATCGTGCCGTCGGCGCCGAGCACCGAGGTGATGTCCGAGGCGTTCTGCAGCAGCGAGCGGAAGCGCTCTTCGTTCTCGCGCACCTGCCGCTGCGCGGCTTCCCGCTCGGTGACATCGTGCAGGATGACGAACACCCCCGACACGTCGCCCTGCCCGGACCGACGATCGGGCCGCGGGTGCATGGAAGGCGTGCAACGCGCCCTGCTCGTCGGGCGCCACGAGGTCGTGCCGGATGGTGCGCCGCTCGTCCATCACCAGGCGATCGAACTCCGGCACCGCCCGCGCGTTGCCGGGATCGAGACCTCGGAGGCGCGCTCGCCCAGCAGGGCGGAGCGCTGGCCGGCGAACTCGATGGCGGCGCGATTGGCGAGCAGGTAGCGGCCGGTGCGGTCCTTCCACGAGCACGATGTCGGGCGTGCCGTCGATGATCGACCGCAGCAGCGACGAACTCGCCGCCAGGGCGTCCTCGGCGCGCTTGCGCTCGACGGCGAACGCCACGTGGTCGGCCACCGTGTGCGCCAGGCGCAGCTCGTCGGCCGCGAGCACGCGCGGCCGATCGAAATAGAGCATGCACTTGCCGATGGTGCGGCCTTTCACCACGAGCGGCACGGCCACCAGCGAGGCGATGCCTTCGGCCTGCACCACCGCGCGGAAGGCCTCGAGGGCCGGGTCGGTGCCGGCGTCGGCGATCACCACCGGCGCCGGATTCGGATCGTCGGGAGCCCAGAAGCTGTGGCCGTCGACGGCCTGGCGGTAGCGCTCCGACAGGCCGCGCCACGCTTTGAAGCGCGGCACGCCGTCGTCTTCGCTGATGAGGATCGAGACACGTTCCACGCCGAGCGCGCCGTGGAACCCGTCCATCGCCGCCTCGTACATCTGCGGGAGGTCGGTCGACGCCATCAGCGTCTCGGTCAGCGCGTAGAGCACGCGCAGCTGATCGAGCTGGTGGCGCAACGCGCCGTCGTCGCGAGGGGGCAGGGGGGGCGTCATGCTCGTCGGTCGCCGCGGCGAGGTCCGGGCAACCCGTCGATCTGGCCGATTATCGCACTACGCGTCAGGCCCGGTGCGGGAATCCGCGCTGGTGGGGAGGCCGCGCCGGCGTCAGTGCAGATCCACGGCGAACAGCGTGCCGACCGGGTTCGCGATCACCGGCGACAGCCCGGTGCGGCCGGCGTACTTCGCGGGGGCGAGGCGGGCCGGCACGAATAGGAACTTCACGCCGTGCGATCGCAGGAACGCGTCCTGGGCCGTCGCGTCGTCCTGATAGAACCTGGTCACCTCCGCCTGCTTCCGGTCGTAGTCGACCGTGAGGAAGAAGTGGGCGCAGTAGTTCACGCCGGGGTACTCCGGCGCCAGCCACAGCAGCGAGGGCTCGTCGGCGAGCAGCAGGTCGGTGCGGCTGGCCCGCGCCTTCGCCGCCGCCACGATCGCGTCGTGGTCGGGGCTCACGAACTTGGCGTTGAGCGTCGGCAGGAAGGTCGCCGCCGAAATCTCGTGCGCCAGCGTCCACACCGGCGTGACCAGCAGGAAGAACGCGCCGATGGCCAGACCCGCCGCCGCCGGCCGCTGCCGCGCCGCGAAGTAGCCGAGGCCGCCGAGGATCGTGATCGGGATGAGCAGCGTCATCGTGCCGCGATCGGGATAGAGCCAGAACGGGCCGCTGAAGGTGTAGACGAGGCAACCCACCACCCAACCGGTGAGTGCGCACGTGCCCAGCGTGGGCTGCGGCCACAACTTCGTGAGGGCCCATACGGCGAGGATCCACTGCAGCGTGTAAGCCAGGAAGAGGATGCTCGGCTCGATCGGATTGGCGCGCCAGGGTGGCGTGGGCAGGCCGCCGGGGCCCATCAGCAGCGCCTGCGCCGCCACGCCCGCCACCGCGGCGCCGCCGACGACGGCCAGCGCGACCAGCGACTCGCGCGCGTGCTGCCGGCCGACGTGGCACATCCAGGCGATGCCGGCGGCGATGATCGCGATCGACAGGCCCGAGTGCAGGTGCACGACGCCGGTGAACACGGCGAGGCCGGCGGCCAGCGCCAGACGCGCGGCCGAGGGGCGCTCGATGGCGCGGTACAGCAGCAGCACCGACGCCGACGTGCACAGCCACGCCAGCAGGAAGTGCGTGTCGAAGAGCGTCGAGAAGACGAACTGTCCGCGGTAGTCCTCGAACAGATTCCAGCCGAGCAGCGGGTCCCACAACAGGCGCTCGACACCCGGCAGGCGGCGGATCGCGTCGAACCGCAGCAGCAGCTTCAGGTGACCGCCGAGGCCGCCGCCGACCAGCACCGCTCCGAAGATCCACCAACGCGGCCCGGCGCGGTCGACGAACGCCTCGGTGAGCCGGTAGAGCACCAGTACCAACAGGAACGCGAAGAGGCAGCCCGTATACGCGTACACGAACTCCGGCGCGACGCCCGTCCACGCCGCCACCTTGCCGATCGCCCACGCGAACACGACGAGCATGTACGGCTGATGCGGCTCCGACGTGAGGCGGTTCGAAATCACCGGCCCCTCGAGCTGCGTCTGCCGGAACCACTGCCGGTACTGCATCAGGTCCGGACTCGACTGATGGATGCCCGTGAAGCGCCATCCGGCGGGCACCGTGCGCTGCGCGGTCACCAGGGGCACGGTGTGGAGGGCCGCCGCGAGCAGCGCGACGACGATCACGGCGAGGGGCCAGCGAGCGGGTGTCGGTGTGGCTGAAGCCATGGAGGTGGGCGGCGGGAGTGACGGCATTCCGGCGTGGAACTCAGGCAGTCTATCGGTCCGGCCGGGTGGGCGGGTAGTCGTGCGGAGCCGGCGCCGGCGGTCCTCGCGCGTCGATGCGCAGGCACGTGAAGCCGACACGGGCCGCGCCGGCCGCGCCAACTGCGCGCGCCGAGACGACGCGAGGCAATCCGCGCGGCGCGACGGCGATAGAATGCCGGGCATGTCGGACCAGTCGCCAGAGCACTCCGCCGAGATAGACGCCCTCCTGAGCGAGCACCGCCGCTTCGAGCCGAGTCCCGCCTTCCGCGCCGCCGCGCACGTGAACGATCCCGGCGTGTACGAGCGGGCCGCCGCCGATCCGGAGGCCTTCTGGGCCGGCTTCGCGAGAGAACTCGACTGGATGAAGCCGTGGGACGCGGTGCTCGAGTGGACGCCGCCGCACGCCAAGTGGTTCGTCGGCGGCAAGCTGAACGCCAGCGTCAACTGCGTCGACCGTCACATCCACGGACCGCGCCGCAACAAGGCCGCGATCATCTGGGAGGGCGAGCCGGGCGAGCGCCGCACGCTCACCTACTTCACGCTCTACCGCCAGGTCTCGCAGTTCGCCAACGTGCTGAAGGCGCGCGGCGTCGAGAAGGGCGATCGCGTGGCGCTCTACATGCCGCTCGTGCCCGAACTGGCGATCGCCATGCTGGCCTGCGCGCGCATCGGCGCCGTGCACAGCGTGGTGTTCGGCGGCTTCAGCGCCGAGTCGCTGCGGGATCGGATCAACGACTCGGCCTGCAAGGTGCTCGTCACCGCCGATGGTGGCTATCGCCGTGGCTCGATCGTGCCGCTGAAGCAGATGGCCGACGAGGCGCTCGAGCACACGCCGTCGATCACCTCCGTGATCGTCGTCAAGCGTGGCGCCGCCGATCTGCGCGTGCACATGAAGGCGAACCGCGACTACTGGTACCACGAGCTGATGGACGAGGCGTCGTACAACTGCGCGCCCGAGCCGATGGACGCCGAGGACATGCTCTACATCCTCTACACGTCCGGCACGACCGGGAAGCCGAAGGGCATCGTCCACACGACCGGCGGCTACCTCACGGGCTGCTACGCCACCACCAAGTGGGTCTTCGACCTGAAGGAGGAAGACGTCTACTGGTGCACCGCCGACATCGGCTGGGTGACCGGCCACAGCTACGTCGTCTACGGGCCGCTCGCCAACGGCGCCACCGTGGTGATGTACGAAGGCGCGCCAGACTGGCCGAAGAAGGATCGCTTCTGGGAGATCATCGAGCGCTATGGCGTGACCGTGTTCTACACGGCGCCGACGGCGATTCGCGCCTTCATGCGCTGGGGCACCGACTGGCCGGCGAAGCGCGACCTGTCGTCACTGCGCCTGCTGGGCTCGGTGGGTGAGCCGATCAACCCCGAGGCGTGGGTCTGGTATCACCTGCACATCGGCCGCGAGCGCTGCCCGATCGTCGACACGTGGTGGCAGACGGAAACGGGATCGATTCTGATCACGCCACTGCCGGGCATCACCAGCACCAAGCCCGGATCGGCCACGCGGCCGTTCCCCGGCATCACCGCGCAGATTCTCACCGACAAGGGCGAGCCGATTCCGCAGGGCGGCGGGTTGCTGGCCCTCACGAAGCCGTGGCCGTCGATGCTCCGCGGCATTTACGGCGATCCGGATCGCTTCGTGAAGCAGTACTGGAGCCGCTGGCCGGGCGGCATCTACTTCACCGGCGACGGCGCCAAGCTCGACGAAGACGGCTTCTTCTGGCTGCTCGGCCGCGTCGACGACGTGCTGAACGTGGCCGGCCATCGCCTCGGCACGATGGAAGTGGAGAGCGCGCTCGTCGATCACCCGAAGGTGGCCGAGTCGGCCGTCGTCGGCCGGCCCCACGAGATCAAGGGCCAGGCCGTCGCCGCGTTCGTCACGGTGAAGGAAGGCGTCGTGACGTCCGAGGCGCTGGCTGACGAGCTGAAGGCGCACGTCGCCATGAAGATCGGCGCCATCGCCAAGCCCGACGACATCATCTTCGCCGCCGACCTGCCCAAGACCCGATCCGGCAAGATCATGCGCCGCCTGCTGCGCGACATCGCCGAGGGCAAGACCCTCGGCGACACCACGACGCTGGCCGACCCCGCCGTCGTCGCGAAGCTCAAGGAGCAGTACGCGGACGAGCAGGGGTGACACGGAGCGGGGCTCGGGATGTGGGCCCCGGTCGGGTCACTTCTCCAGGATGAACGTGATCTTCAGCGCGACGCGCCACTCGGCGACCTTGCCGTTCTTGACGATCACCTTCTGATCCTGCACCCACGCGCCCTCGATGTTCTTGAGGGTGCGTGAGGCGCGGGCGATGCCCTGCTCGACGGCGTCCTCGAAGCTCTTCTTCGACCCGGAGATGATCTCGGTCACTCTGGCGACGGCCATGCTGCCTCCTGGCGTGACGACGGGCGCGGGGATGGCTGGTCACGACGAAACCGGCCGGCGGGCCGGGCGGCCATCGTATGCGACCGCGTGCCGGAGCGGCAACGCGCCGCCGGCCCGGCAGGAACCTCGGCCCCGATTCCGACGTCTGTGATGAAATGAAGGCGGCGGCACGTCCGCCGTCTGGAGACCCCGTCGCATGGCCCTCATCGAAACCCAGGACCTCTGGAAGACCTACACGATGGGCGACGAGGAGATCCATGCCCTGCGGGGCGTGAGCATCAAGATCGAGAAGGGCGAGTACGTCGCCATCATGGGCCCCTCGGGCTCGGGCAAGTCGACGCTGATGAACCTCATCGGCTGCCTCGACACCCCCTCGAAGGGCAGCTACCTGCTGAACGGCAAGCAGGTGAGCACGATGAACGACAACGAGCTGGCGCGCATCCGCAACGAGGAAATCGGGTTCGTGTTCCAGACGTTCAACCTGCTGCCGCGCGCCACCGCGCTGCACAACGTGGAACTGCCGCTCGTCTACGCCGGCATCTCGTCGAAGGATCGCCTCGACCGCGCCAAGGGCGCGCTCGAGAAGGTGGAACTCGGCCACCGCATGACCCACAAGCCGAACGAGCTCTCGGGCGGTCAGCGGCAGCGCGTGGCCATCGCCCGCGCGCTGGTGAACAACCCCTCGATTCTGCTGGCCGACGAGCCCACCGGCAACCTCGACTCGAAGACCGGCGTGGAGATCATGGCGCTGTTCGCCCGCCTGCACGCCGCCGGCAACACGATCGTGCTGGTCACGCACGAACCCGACGTCGCCGCCCACGCGCACCGCCAGATCGTGATCCGCGACGGCCAGGTCGAGAAGGACTTCGCGCAGACGCCGTCAGAGCTCGCCGGCGCGCACTGACGTGCCCCGTCAGCGCGACGCGCGAATCACCCGCCGGTAGTTCGAGTACGTCGCCTCGCCTTCGCCGGCGCCGCGCGGCGGCACCAGGAACACCTCGCGCAGGCGCGCCGGCACCGTGAGGCCGATCGCGGCGTCGCGCGCGAAGTCCACGGCGACGATCGCCTCGAACTTCGACACGCCGTGCTGGCCGTCGCGCGTGCGCACCTCGGCCTTGCACAGGCGCCCCGTGTCCACCTCCACCCAGGCCGCGACGTGGCTCGGCATGTCGCCGCCCGAGGGCCGCTGGATGAGCGTGGGCCGGCCCGTTTCCTGCAGGTCCAGGCGCAGCGCCTCGCAGTCGCCCACGCGATCGCGCGACGATTGCTCCAGCACGAAGCGCGCCTCGTTGCGGCGGTGCAGCAGTTCCAGGGGCAGGCTCGGCAGGTTGGTGGTGCGTGGCGCGCCGAGGTTGTGACGCGCGCTCTCGAGCAGCAGCGCAAGGGCGCGATCGCGGGCGTCGACCGTCTCGAGTCCGAGCAGATCCGCGAGGGGCAGCCCCTTGCGCTTCACCGGCTTGCCTTTCACGCGCTGCACGTCGCGGAAGCCCAGCCAGCCCGCATTGGCCGGCAGCGACACGAAGGCGACCGTCGACTCGATCACCCGCAACTGAAAGGCATCGCGGAAGTAGGTGCCTGGCTCCTGCGCCTTGTGCGGCACCGCACCGTCGAGGGGCCACTGCTCGAAGCGCTCGTCGGCCACGAGATCACCCAGGTCGCGCTCGTACCCCGTCAGATACGCGTAGAGTCGCTGGCGCACCGCGTTCGGATCCGGCGCCTGCGCGACGAGCGGCGCCACCGCGAGCCACGCCCCGACCGCCGCCACGCTCATGCCTGCCAGACGTCGTCGAACCATCATCGCGGACCTCCGGAGTGGGCGCGACGGCCGGCGTCAGCCGATCGCCGCGAGATGTCCCGGGCCGACTTCCACGAGCGCGGCATCAGGCGCGAACGCGCCCGGTGTGAGTACCACGCGCGTGCGCGGCGCATCGGGCTCCGTGACCGGAATCGCCGACAGCAGCGCCCGCGTGTACGGATGCGCCGGCGCCGCGAAGATTGCCTCGGTGTCGCCCACTTCGACGATGCGTCCGAGATACATCACCGCCACGCGGTGGCAGATGTGACGCACGAGCCGGAGGTCGTGCGCGATGAAGAGATAGGTGAGCTGCAGGCGCTGCTGCAGGTCCATCAGCAGGTTCACCACCTGCGCCTGGATCGACACGTCGAGCGCCGACACCGGCTCGTCCGCGATCACGAACCTGGGCTCGAGCGCCAGCGCGCGGGCCAGGCCGATGCGCTGCCGTTGTCCGCCCGAGAACTCGTGCGGGTAGCGATCGAGATGCGCGGTGTCGAGGCCGACGAGCCCGAACAGCGCGGCGACGCGATCGGCGCGTTCGCTGCGCGAGCCGAGGCCGTGGATGATGAGCGGCTCGGCGACGATGTCGCGCGCCGTCATGCGCGGGTTCAGCGACGAGTACGGATCCTGGAAGACCATCTGCATGTGGCGCCGGGCCGCCCGCATGCGCGCCGGCCTGAAGGCCAGCACGTCTTCGCCGTCGTAGCGCACCTCGCCGGCGGTGGGCTCGACGAGCCGCAGGATGCAGCGTCCGGTCGTGCTCTTGCCGCTGCCGGATTCGCCCACCAGTCCGAAGGTCTCGCCAGGGGCGATTGCGAACGACACGCCATCCACCGCCTTCACCACGTCGCCGCGGCTGAAGAGCCCGCCGCCGCGCGTGAAGTGCTTCGACAGATTGCGGACGTCGACGAGCGGCGTGGTCACGATGCGGCTCCGCTGCCGGCTGGCGTCCCGGCGTGAAGCACGCAGCGCACGACATGACCGTCGTGCACGGCTACCTCGGGTGGCGCGGTGGCGTCGCACTCGGGCCGTCGCTGCGGACAGCGTGGCGCGAACGCGCAGCCCGCCGCCCGTTGTCCCGGCGCCGGCACCTGGCCTTCGATGGCGGCCAGGCGTTCGCCGCGGCGGCCGTGCGGGATCGACGCCAGCAGTCCCCGGGTGTACGGGTGCGCGGGCGATCGCAGGATGGTTCGCACCGGCCCCTGCTCGACGATGCGGCCGGCGTACATCACGGCGACGCGGTCGGCCACTTCCGCGACCACACCGAGATCGTGAGTGATGAGGAGCAGCGACAGATCGAACGTGCGCCGCATCTCGCGCAGCAGATCGAGGATCTGCGCCTGCACGGTGACGTCGAGCGCCGTGGTCGGTTCGTCGGCGATGACAAGGGGCGGCTTGCAGGCCAACGCCACCGCCAGCATCACGCGCTGGCGCATGCCGCCGGACAGTTGATGGGGGTAATCGTCGACGCGGCGCTCGGGATCCACGATGTGCACCGCGCGCAGCAGCTCGATGGCGCGATCGCGCGCCTCACGCGCGGTGGCCAGCCCGTGCACGACCAGCGACTCGCCGATCTGGGCGCCGACCCTCATCACCGGATTCAGCGCGGCCATCGGTTCCTGGAACACCAGGCCGATGCCGGCGCCGCGCACGCCACACATCTCGCGCTCCGACAGCGTGAGCAGATCGCGCCCCTGGAACACGACGCGGCCGGCGGCCACGCGTCCCGGCGGCGGCACGAGCCGCAGGATCGAGAACGCGGTGACGGACTTGCCCGAGCCCGATTCGCCGACGAGACCCAGGGTCTCGCCGCGGTGCAAGTCGAACGACACACTATCCACGGCGACGAGCGCCGCGCCGCCGGTGTCGAACACGGTGGTCAGTCCCTGTACCGAGAGCAGCGCGTCCGCAGCCATGTCTCTCCGCTCGTCGCCGAGTCCCGCAACCCTGGACCCGAGCCCCGGCTCGTCAGTCCACCGCGACTTCGCGGAACTCGCCGAACACGCGACGCATGGTATCCGCGATCTCGCCCACGGTGGCGCCGGCCTCGACGGCGGCGATGATCGGCGGCACCAGGTTGTCGCGCGTGTTGGCGGCGGCGCCGACGGCCGCGAGTGCCGCCGTCCACGTCGAGGCGTCGCGGCTGGCGCGCAGCGCCTGCACCTTGGCGATCTGTCGCCGCTCCACGTCGGGATCGAGCGAGAACACCTCCACCGGCGGCCGTTCGTCGGTGGCGAAGCGGTTCACGCCGACGACCACGCTCGTGCCGGCGTCGATGGCCTGCTGGGCCTTGTAGGCCGAATCCTGGATCTGCCGCTGGATGTAGCCGGTTTCGATGGCGCGCAGCGTGCCGCCCATCGCCTCGATGCGCTCGAGCAGGTCGAGCGCGCCCGTTTCGATCTGGTTGGTGAGCCGCTCGATGTGCCACGACCCACCGAAGGGGTCGACGGTGTTGGCGACGCCCGACTCGTGCGCGATGATCTGCTGCGTGCGCAGCGCGATGCGCGCCGAGTCTTCGGTGGGCAGCGCCAGCGCCTCGTCGCGGCCGTTGGTGTGCAGCGACTGCGTGCCGCCGAGTACGGCGGCCATCGCCTGCACGGCCACGCGCACGATGTTGTTGTCGGGCTGCTGCGCGGTGAGCGTGCTGCCGGCGGTCTGCGTGTGGAAGCGCAGCTGCAGCGCCCGCGGATTGGTGGCGCCGAAGCGTTCCTTCATGATGCGCGCCCACAGGCGGCGGGCGGCGCGGAACTTCGCGACTTCCTCGAGGAAGTCGTTGTGCGCGTTGAAGAAGAAGCTGAGTCGCTGGCCGATCGAGTTGACGTCGAGCCCGGCCGCGACGGCCGCCTGCACGTAGGCGATGGCGTTGGCGAAGGTGAACGCGACCTCCTGCACGGCCGTCGATCCCGCTTCGCGGATGTGGTACCCGCTGATCGAGATGGTGTTCCACTGCGGCACCTCGCGCTCGCAGTAGGCGAAGATGTCGGTGATGATGCGCAGCGACGCCTCGGGCGGGTAGATGTAGGTGCCGCGCGCGACGTACTCCTTCAGCACGTCGTTCTGCACCGTGCCCGAGAGTGCCGACGGCGCCACGCCCTGCTTCTTCCCGACGGCGACGTAGAGCGCCAGCAGGATGATGGCCGTGGCGTTGATCGTCATCGACGTCGACACGCTGCCGAGCGGGATGCCGTCGAACAGCGTCGCCATGTCCTCGATCGAGTCGATGGCCACGCCCACCTTGCCGACCTCGCCGGCGGCAAGCGCGTTGTCGCTGTCGTAGCCGATCTGCGTGGGCAGGTCGAAGGCCACGCTCAGACCGCTCACGCCCTGGCTGAGCAGGTAGCGGTAGCGGGCGTTCGACTCCTCGGCGGTGCCGAACCCGGCGTACTGGCGCATCGTCCAGAGCCGGCCGCGGTACATGGTCGGCTGGATGCCCCGGGTGTAGGGATAGACGCCCGGAAAGCCCAGGTCGTCGGCCTCGCGCCATCCGGCCAGATCGCCGGGTACCGCGTGATAGCGCGTGGATTCACCTGCCATGGTCCCCCGCATTGTAGCCAGCCGCGCGGGCTGACGCCCAACTCCCGTGCTTGCACGGGGTTGCGCGAAATGTCACCGGCCCGTAGAATCGACCAGGTTGCCGCGCCGGAAGTCCGAGGCCGCCGCACCCACCCCAGCCCGCCTGGCGGGCGAGGAGGAGGGACCGCATGGAAGACGTCCAGAACCGCCTGGCCCGCGAGCTCGCCGACGCGGTGGCCGCTGCCGTGGCGCAGAGCGCCGACGTGGAGCGCTGCCGCGAGCGGGCCCGCGCCGAAGGGTTCCACCTGAAGGTGACCCTCGAAGCCACCGTCGGATTCGCGCCGCTGGCCGCGGACGGCGAGGCCGCGGAACCCGGTGACGAGCCGGTCGCAGCGCCTGTCAGCTACGAGATTTCCGCGAACGATCGCCGCTTCCTGCGCTCGTTGCGGATCGCGTCGGACGAGGCGCCCGTCACCGAAGCGACCGACGCGGGCCCGGCCGCCTAGCTAGCGCGGGCCCTTCGCCTGATTGGCGACGGCTTCCGCCGCCGCTTTCGCCGCCGCCTCGTCGAGGTAACGGCTGCTGATCTTCTTCAGGTCGGCGTCGAGCTCGTACACGAGCGGCATCCCGGTCGGGATGTTCAGCTCGACGATGTCCTCGTCGCTGATGCCGTCGAGATACTTCACGAGCGCTCGCAGGCTGTTGCCGTGCGCGGCGATGATCACGCGCTCGCCGTGACGGATCGCCGGCGCGATCGTTTCGTGCCAGTAGGGCAGGAAGCGCGCGACCGTGTCCTTCAGGCACTCGGTCGTGGGCATCTCGCCGGGGCCGAGCGACGCGTACCGCGGATCGCGGGCCTGCCCGGCGGCGGCGTCGGAGGTCATCGGCGGCGGCGGGATGTCGTAGCTGCGCCGCCACACCTTCACCTGCGCCTCGCCGTGCTTCGCCGCCGTCTCGGCCTTGTTCAGGCCCTGCAGGCCGCCGTAGTGGCGCTCGTTCAGGCGCCACGAGCGCTCGACCGGCATCCACAGCAGGTCCATCTCGTCCTGCACCATCCACAGCGTGCGGATCGCGCGCTTCAGCACCGACGAGAACGCGCGGTCGAACGTGAAGCCGTGCGCCTTCAGCAGCTGGCCGGCCGCCTTGGCTTCCTGGCGACCCTTGTCACTCAGATCGACGTCGACCCAGCCGGTGAACCGGTTCTCCTTGTTCCATTCCGATTCGCCGTGACGCAGCAGGACGAGGGTGGGCATGGCGGTCTCCCTAGGCGAGCTGCGCGATGGCCGCGCGTCCCGCGTAGCGGGCCCCGTCGCCGAGTGCTTCCTCGATGCGGAGCAGCTGGTTGTACTTGGCGATGCGATCGCTGCGCGACGCCGAGCCGGTCTTGATCTGGCCGGCCGACGTGCCCACGGCGAGGTCGGCGATCGTCGAGTCTTCCGTCTCGCCGGACCGGTGCGAGATCACGCTGCGATACCCGGCCTTCGACGCCATGGCGATGGCATCGAGCGTCTCGCTCACGGTGCCGATCTGGTTCAGCTTCACCAGCAGCGCGTTGCCCACGCCTTCCTCGATACCTCGCTTGAGGATCGACGGGTTGGTGACGAAGACGTCGTCGCCGACCAGCTGCACCGTCTTGCCGAGGGCCTGCGTCAGCAGCTTCCAGCCGCGCCAGTCGCCTTCGGCGCAGCCGTCCTCGATCGAGAGGATCGGGTACTGACGGCACCAGTCCTGGTAGAGCGCGACCATGCCTTCGGAATCGCGTCCGGGCTCGCCCGACTTATGGAACTCGTACTTGCCGTCGGCGTTGCCGAACTCGCTGGCCGCGCAATCGAGGGCGATGAAGACGTTGTCGCCCGCCTTGAAGCCGGCCTTGCCGATGGCTTCCATCACCGCGTCGAGGGCGTCCTTGTTGCTCTTCAGGCTGGGCGCGAAGCCGCCTTCGTCGCCGACGCCGGTCGCCAGCCCGCGGCCCTTCAGGATGCCGCGCAGCGCGTGGAAGATCTCGGTGCCGGCTCTCAGCGCCTCGCTGAACGACGCGAAGCCGACCGGCATCACCATGAACTCCTGGAAGTCGACGTTGGTGTCGGCGTGGGCGCCGCCGTTGAGGATGTTCATCATCGGCACGGGCAGCGTGTAGCCGCCGGTGGCGCCGGCCTCGGTGGCGATGTGCGCGTAGAGCGGCAGGCCGTGCGCCTCGGCGCCGGCCTTCAGCGCCGCCATCGACACGCCGAGCAGCGCGTTGGCGCCGAGCCGGCCCTTGGTGGGCGTGCCGTCGAGCGCGATCATCGCCTCGTCGAGCCCGCGCTGCGTCCAGGCGCGGTTCACGACGGCGTCGCGGATCTCGCCGTTCACGTGCGCCA
>JAXLRB010000032.1:0-42070 GCA_046331325.1 Vicinamibacterales bacterium
GCGGCGGGGCGCGCGGTCTCGCGCTTCAGCTCGCGATGCATGCGTTCGTGCGTGCCGTTCTCCTGCGGGCTCGCCGGCGTGATGCGTTGGTGCACGATGCCGAGCTGCATCCACCACACATTCAGCCCGGCCAAGCCATGGATGCCCGTCGAGGCGAAGGGCGTGCCGTTGTCCGTGCGAATCGCCTCAGGCAAGCCGACCGCGCGAAACAACGCCCGAAAGAGGGGCTTCGCGTCGCGGGTCGTCACCGAGCGCAGACCGTGGCACGTGAGGACGGCGCGGCTGAAGTGATCGGTGATCGTGAGCGGGTAGCAGTAGCGCCCGTCGCCCGTGCGGAACTGCCCTTTGAAGTCGGCGGGCCACACTTGGTTCGGGCGCGTGGTGGTGAGCGGCGCGGCCCCCGGATGCTGCCAGCGTCGGCGCCGGCGCTGCTTGCGCAGCAGGTGATGCCGCTCGAGGACCGCGTTCACGGTGCTGCGGGAGGGCCACGGGCGGGTGGGATGCCTCGTGCGCAGCACCTGCAGCAGCTTTTTGGCGCCCCAGCGATACTCCATGCGCGCCGCCAGGATCAGCGACACCAGGTCGTCGGGCGTCTGGTGCGGACAGGTGGCCGCCGCGCGACTGTGATCGAGCAGCCCGTCGCGTCCGTGCGCCTCGAAGCGCGCCAGCCACTTGTAGCCTGTCGGGCGCGTGATGCCGTAGCGCTCGCACAGCTCCGTCATCGACCAGTGGCCCGTCTGCAGATCGCGCACGAACCCGAGGCGTTCCTTCAGCACATTCGTTTCCATCCAGGGCATCCCTCTGGTGTAAACGATGGGCCCGGACTTCTGTAAACGATGTACCCTGCCCGTACCCCCTGCCGCCTAACCAGCGCATGCAGCCGACGGGGAGCCTCCCTCACTAAAGTAGACACTTCCACCTAACAGCCGGAGGTGTGTATGCCCCGAGCGGGCCCGCGGAAGGTGCAGCGCTACAGCCTGGAGTTCAAGCGCAAGGCCGTCGCGTTGAGTCAGTTGCCGGACGTCGAGGTGCAGGCGGTCGCGGAGGCCCTCGAGATTCATCCCTTCATGCTGTCGCGGTGGCGCAAGCAGGCGCGCGAGGGCACCCTGCGCGGGTCCGCAGCGCTGCCGGCCGCGGTCACGAAGACGAAGACCCCGCCGGCGCGCGAGATGCAGCGCTTCCAAGCGCTACAACGAGCGCATGCGGTGCTTCAGGAGGAGCACGCGCTGCTAAAAAAACTCATCCGGTTCACCTCCGCACGAAAGCCGCGGTCTTCGCGTTCATCGGCCAGGAACGCGAACGATTCGGCGTAGCGCGGCTGTGTCGGTTGTTCGGCGTCACGCGGGCTGGGTTCTACGCGTGGCGGCGACGGCCGGCCAGCGCGCACGCGAGGCAGGACCGGGTACTGCTCGACGAGATGCGTGTGATCTTCGAGCGCAGTGACCGCACGTATGGCAGCCCGCGGCTGTATCGCGCGCTGGTGAAGCGCGGGTATGCCGTGAGCCATCGGCGCGTCGAACGCCTGATGCGGCAGGCGCAGTGGCGGGCGCGCGCGGTGCGCGTGTATCGCCGGACCGCAGGTACCCACCGGTGGTTCGCGCAGCATCCCAATCGCGTGCGAGCGCAGGTGACGACGGGCCCCAATCAGATCTGGGTCGGCGACCTGACGTACGTGTCGGTCGCGGGGCGGTGGTGGTACGTCGCCGCCATCCTCGATCGCCACTCGCGTCGGCTCCTGGCCTGGCGCCTCGGGCACACGCGGGACGCTCGCTTCACGAGCCGCCTGATCGCGGTGGCCCTGCGCCGTCGCCGCCCGCCCTCGGGGCTGATCTTCCACAGCGACCGTGGGAGCGAGTTCTTGGGCACGACGTTCCACGCACACCTGTCGGCCCACGGCGCCCTGCAGAGCATGACGCGGGGCGGCGCGCCCGACGAGAACGCGCACATGGAGTCGTTCTTCCATTCACTGAAGGCGGAGCTGCTGCACGGCCGGGTCTTCACGACGGCCGCGGACCTGCGCGCACAGCTCGCGCGTTATGCGCGGTACTACAACCAGGAACGCCTGCATTCTGCGCTCGGCTATCAATCGCCCGTTGACTATGAGCGCGGTGCCGCGTAGAACTCTGGTGTCTACCGAACTGAGGGAACATCCCGCGCCGGGCGACGCGTGACGGCGCGCGGCTGATTTGGCGTCGTTAGGCGGACTCCGAATACCTCGAAAGTCTGCGGCGGTGTCTAACCGAACATGTCCCACCACGTGGCCCTCGTCGCGCTAGCCATCCTCTGGGGGCCGGTCGCGGCCTCCGCACAGGTCGTGGTGCCGAACGACTGGCAGCGACTCAGCGCAGCCCTGACGCGCAATGCCGAGATCGTCTCGTGTGCGGCACAGGGCAGCGGCGCGCTGTTCAACGTCGCGTTCGACGGGGCGCGGCTCTCCGCCACCGTTCTGAAGGAGCGAAGCCGCCGACAGGATCCGGTGCCGTACGAACTGGACTGGACCGCGGCTCTGACGGGCATCTCAGGACAGCCCGGCGCGGCTGGACAGATGGCGGAATGGGCGGTCACCTACGCACGCGAGCGCGCCGAGCGCGCCGTGGTGCCGGTCGACGACGGCTACCTTGTTGGTTTCGGTGGTGGAGAGTACGGCGGATCCCTCTGGTGGTACCCGCGCCAACGAGGCCCCGGGCGCCTGCTAGCGACGGCGGTAGTCCACGAGATCATTGCGACGCCCACTGCCGGAGAGTTCGCCGTGATTACAGGACTAGCTCACTTGGACACCAACATCGCAAAGGCGTTGTTCATCGCTCGGAGCCAAGGCGAATGGCGAGTCCAGCGCGAGGTGTCATTGCAGGGTTCGCCTGAAGTCCATGTAGCTCGGCCAGACGGAATCCTGATGGCTGACTCTTCCGCGGTGACCTTCCTCCCTTGGAGCAGCGACCTGCGTACTCTCCGCCGGTTCTCGGTGCGGGCCCTTTCGGGTTCGTTCGCGTTCGGTCCCGCCGGTCAGATCGCCGTGGGGCGAAGCGTCGTGGTCAGCGTCTTGACGCCCACATCCGAGGGTGGCTACGCCGAAGAGTCTTACCGGCCGAAGGAATGCCGGAAGTTCAGCTACTGGCGCGGGCTGATCTGCATGTGTAGCGGGGCCCCCTTGCCGGTTGCCCCGTAGTTCCAGTGCTGTTCGTGGCGCACGTCGATCGGCGGGCCGATCGCGTGCGCCTCATCAGTGCGCGTCGCGCCGCGCCAAACGAAGCTGATGCCTACCAAGAATCGCGCCGCTGAGCCCGACGAACTGCGCCCCGAGTGCGACTTCTCGAAGCTCAAGGGGCGGGTCATCGGCAAGCACTACGCCCAGGCCACTGCGGGGTGACCATGGTGCTCCTGGAGTCGGACGTCGCAGCGGCTTTCCCGACGGGCCGAGCGGTCAACAAGGCCCTTCGAGGCGTCTTGTTGGCTCGAAGAAAGCCACGCTGGCTAACAAGGCGTTGCAGCCGACGAGGCCACGCCGGGCGCGCAGGTAGCACGGCGCGCCGACCTCGCGCGGCTCGCGGCTGAACGCCGTTCCGTCGGGCAGACACACATGCGCCACTGCTTTGCAGCGGTCTTGGCGGTGGCGACGGTTGCCGGCACGGTATGGCCCGCGTGCGCTCAGCCGTCCGTGCCGACCGACTTCGCGCTCCGCATCGAGGCGATGTGCGGAGACACCGTAGACACTGCCAAGGCGCTCGTTCAGCGCATGACGAGTGCGGGGCAGGTCGAGGCCTCGGTCCCGATGACGCCAGACCGCCTGATCCAGATCTTTCAGTCGGTCGAGACGGCGAGGCTGTTTGAGTATCCCGCGTACTTCAATCCGCCTTTCGAGGGCGGCTTCACTGTCCCGTACCCGCAGTACAAGATTCGCGTGCAGGCGAAAGGGCGCGTCCATGAGGTCGAGTGGCACGCCATGCGAGTCACGAGCCCGGAGGCGGAGCGACTGAGCCAGTTCGTGCGCGCGGTCTACGCGGTGTTTAGGGCCGTGCCGGCTGTTCAAGCGCTCCCACCCGGAGCACCATGCATTTAATGACAGAGCTGCCTAACCACGGCTATATGGACTTCTCCCGTAGGTCAACGAGAACGACGATCAGTCCGTGACGAAAGTCGGATGCAGTCGTATATCCGGCCTGTCGTGAGGCGTCCGTGCCTCTGGCCATCATGGGTCTCCGCGCACCGAGGGCCAATCGTTGAACAACGACCTCAAGGGTCAACGAGGTTATCGGCCTGGCTCGGCGCCGGTCCGACCGGTCACGCCATGATCATCGAGACTTGCTGCACATCTCGTCGGGCAGGAACTCCGTCGTCACGCGGCCACGGGTGCCGCCTCGGGTGAATGAAAGTCGGTCGCAGCGACACCACACGGCCCAGACGATCCGCGCGAGCTTGTTGGCCAGGGCAATCGCCGTCTTGTTGTGCCCGCGTCGCGCGGCCAGCGCCACGGCCCATTACTGCAGCCGGCGGCGGCCGAGAGATCATGAGGCCGGCGCGGCTGAAGCCGAGGCGTTGTGCCGACACCATTCAGAGCCCACTTGACATCCCAAAGATGACATGTTCACACTGAGGCATGTGGGAACTCCTGGAGCATCGCCGAATGGATCGGCAGCTGGCCAAGGCCCCACGCGAAGTGCTCAAGCGCTACGAGAAGTGGAAGGACATCGCGCGGTTGTCGGGGCCTCCGGGCATCCGGCTGATCGCTGGGTTCCATGACGAGGCCTTGGCCGGAAAATGGAAGGGGTCGCGGTCATCTCGCCTGGGTGACCAATGGCGCGTCATCTACCGCGTGGACCCGGAACACCTCACCTACTACATTGAATCGGTGACGCCCCATGACTACCGGAGGCCGTGACATGAAGAACTATCGTGCGGCGCGCAAGCGCGTAACCGTGTCGGTCGGAGAGTCGGTGCGAATCATCCGTGAGCTGCAGGGGCTGAGCCAGAACGAGCTCGCCCAACGCACGGGCATCTCGCAGGCGACGATCTCCGGCATCGAGAACGACCGGGTCAAGCTCGGCGTCGAACGCGCAAAAGCCCTCGCGCAGGCGCTCAAGTGCCACCCCGGCGTGCTTGTGTTCCCCGGCTGGGTTGTGCCTACTGAGGCGGCGGCATAAGAACAACCGGTTGCGGCGGACGGCGCGAGCGCCGCCGCTGAACCGGCAACGGTAGGCTGAGCTGTCGTGTTGCAGACTCGATTCGTTCGTGCGGCGCATGCAGTACGCAACACGGTGCCAACGTGGCTGTCGTCTTGGGCGAGACGCGCTGCAATCGGTACGGGCTTGGCGTACGCGGCACTACTGCTGTACGTGGTCGTCCGGTCCTGAGGCGGCTAGAAATGGGCGGGCTTGTGGCAATGACGCACCCCGGGGTCGCTGCATACTCCTGGGCGTCTGAACGCCCAGGCGCAGGACGCGCGTGACACGCTCGCGCAGGTACGACACCCCCTGCAGCACTCGTCGGACGAACCGCAGCAGACGATGGAGCTGCCGCAGTGCGCGATGCGGTTACCGCAGCGCGCACTGGACCGGCTCGCAGCAGCCACTGCACCTGCTTTCGGACGCGCCGGACCTACCGCAGCGGTGGTGGTGCATCGCAAGTTGTTGACAGGAGGCCGTTTGCACAACGCTCCCGAAGGGCTGCCCCAGTGCGCTGAAGCAGATCACCACCATCGCGACGGTTGATCACCACCATCGCGAAGGTTGGTCACCACCATTGCTCACGTAGGTCCGCCGTACGCGAATGCCATGGCCCCAACCGCTGCGGCCAGGTCGCGACGTCCGCAGGCAGGTCCGCCTGGCCCTGCGGTCGCTCACCGCCATTGCTCAAGTGACTCCGCGCGGCGCTGAGGCGAGTACCCATGGTTGCTGAGGCGCGTCCGCGGTGCGCTGCGGTAGGTCCGGCGAGCGCTGCGGTCAGTCTGGAGCGTGCTGACGCGAATACGACCGCCAGTGGCACTCGGCCCGCGATCGAACGCGCTCACCGCACGCGACACGGACACGACGCGCCGGATCGGCCCGGAGGCGGCATGGTTCCCGCGGCCGTCCGGAGCGGGCCGCGCGGGCGTGAGACGTCAAACGACAAGGCGGCGCCGAAATCCGCGTGGGGTGTTCTGGTTCGTCGCGACGCCAGGATCGCGTCGCGCTGAGGTGCGGGGCCCCGCGCTGCCGCCGACACTCGCCCCCGCCGTCGTTTGACGGACCGCGTAGGGCCGGACGCGGGAACCATGCCGCCTCCGGGCCGATCCGGCTCACGGACGCGGTGATGCTGAAGGCACGCCTACGACACGCGCTTCTTCAGCATCACCACCTCGCGGCCGCCGTCGGCGAACTCCACCTTGTCCATCAGGGAGTTGATCAGGAACACGCCGCGGCCGCTCGGCTTCAGCAGGTTCTCGCCGGCGAGCGGATTCGGCACCTTGCCCACGTCGAAGCCGGGTCCGGGGTCGCGCACGGCGATCACCACCTGGCCGCTGGCGTCGGTCGTCACCACGCACTGCACCTGCTTGGTCGGATCGCCCTTGCAGCCGTGGCGAATCGCGTTGGCCAGCGCCTCGTCGAGCGCCAGTTCCACCGGCATCAGCTCCTCGTCGGTCCAGCCCTTGCTTTGCAGCAGCTGCCGCACGCCTTCGCTCACAGCGGGAATGGACGACGGTATGGCCGGGATGGTGAGGTTCAGCTCGCGTCGAGCAGAACGGCATCAGGCCGGTGAGCTTGTCGACCTTCTCGAGCGACGCCTTCAGCTCGGCGACGAGCGCGGTCTGCGCGGCCTCGGCCTGGTCGCGTTCCTTCAGTGCGGCCGCCAGCGCGTCGAGGTTGCCCCGCAGCTCGAGCTGCGCCTGCACCTGACGGCGCAGCGCATCGAGCGCCTTGAGCTGATCGGGCGACAGCGTGCGCGGCCGCACGTCCATCACGCACAGCGTGCCCAGCGCATGACCGTCCGGCGTGATCAGCGGCGCGCCGGCGTAGAAGCGGATGTTCGGCTGGCCGGTGACGAAGGGATTGTCGCGGAAGCGGGCGTCGTTCGTCGCGTCGGGCACCTGCATGATCGCCGGCTGCTGGATGGCATGCGTGCAGAAGGCGACGCCGCGCGAGGTCTCGGCCACGTCGAGCCCGACCCGCGACTTGAACCACTGGCGGTGCGAGTCGATGAGCGTGATGAGCGACATCGGCGTATCGCAGATCTGCGACGCCAGCAGCGTGAGGTCGTCGAAGCGCTGCTCGGGCTCGGTGTCGAGGATCCGGTAGCGATGCAGGGCCGAGAGCCGGGCTGGTTCGTCGCTGGCCATGGCGAGAAGCGCTCCTCGGTCGAGGATACTCCGGGTGCGCGCTTCGCTACCGGGTCACCGCGGTCTCAGCCGTTGGAGCGTCGGAAGGTCCGCGGCCTTCTTCGGTGCCGGCACCGACTTCAGGAACGCGTAGATGTCCGTGAGCACGGCATCCGACACCACGGCCTCCGAATACGCGGACATGCGGCCGCCGGGACGGCGCACGTAGCGGAGGAAGCTGTCGAGCGTGCGCGGCGTGGTGGCGATGCGCGGCCCGACGACGGCGCTGCTGCCCTGCCCCTCGGTGCCGTGGCAGTAGTAGCAGACGAATTCCTGGAAGGCGCGGCGGCCGGCCTCGGCGTTGCCGGCGACGGGTGTGGCGGCCGGCTGCGCGGGCGCGGGGCGCGCCGTGGTCGGCGCATCCGCGCGCGCGGAAGCAGCGGACAGCGCGAGGACGGCGAGTGCGACGACGGCGTACCGCATGAGGGGCCTCATCGCGGCTGCGTGACGACGTCGACGAGCGCCGGCTCGCCCTTCGCCACGATCTCCACGGCGCGCTTCAACGCGGGGCCCAGATCGGCCGGCCGCTCGATCGGCCCGATGCCGGCAACGCCGTAGGACTTCGCCAGCGTCGCGTAGTCGATGTTCGGATCGGTAAGGTCGTTGCCGATGCCCGAGCGCCGCGGATCGCGTCGCGTGCGGCCGGCGATGTCGGTCACGTACATCCGCTCCTGGTGGTAGGCGCGGTTGTTGTGCATCACCGTCAGCAGCGGAATCCGGTGGTGCGCGGCGGTCCACAGCACGCCGGGGGCGTAGTTGAAGTCGCCGTCGCACTGGATGTTCACGCTGAGCCGGCCGCGTTTGCGGTTGGCCAGGGCGGCACCCACCGCCGCCGGCAGTCCGTAGCCGATGCCGTAGGCGCCCGACCAGCCGATGTACTGGTGGTGCTGGGTGATGTCCCACAGCCGGTGCGGCCAGTTGCTGATGAAGGCCACATCGGAGACGAGCGACCAGTCGTGCCCCTGGATCGCTTCCCAGATCTCGGCCGACAGCCGCGCCGTCGAGATCGGGCTCGCGTCCCACCCTGACGCCGCCGCCTCGATGTCGCGCTCGAGAGCGGCGCGATTGGCCGCCGCGATGCGGGCCCCGCGCTCGTCCATGGCGCGCCGTCGCTCGGGCGTGATCAGCCGGCGGCAGGCCTCGATGAGATGCGGCAGCGTCGCCTCCGCGTCGCCGGGAATCGCCAGGTCGGCCTCGATATAGCGTCCGAACTCCTGGTAGTTGCTGCGGGTGAGCAATTCGGCCGACGACAGGGTGGCGATCTTCGCGCCCTCGGCGAACAGCGGCCGAGAGGTCATGCCGTAGCGGTTCTGCGGCGTCATCGCGTAGAGATTGCCGTAGAACTCGGGATGCTCGAGTCCGAGGATGACGTCGGCGTCGGCCACCGGCGACCCGGCCGGCATGCGCAGCGGGTGGCGGCTCGGGAAGTTCATGCGCAGCGTGAAGCGCATGTCCTGCACCGGCGCCTGCAGCAGCTCCGCGAGGGCGACGAGCGATGCCAGCCCCTGCGGCGTGCGCGCCACGCGGCCGGCGATGAGGCGCGGGTTCTTCGCTTCCACCAGCAGGCGCGCCAGCTCGTTCACGGCGTTTGGCTCGCCGACCGGGGGCGAGGCCGGCGTGAGCTTCGGGATGCGCAGGCGGCCGCGATCGGCCTCGGGAATCGGCTCTTCCTGCATCACCGCGTCGGCCACCAGCACCACCGGCGCGTGCGGTGGCGTCATCGCCACCTTGTAGGCGCGCACGGCCGACTCGGCGAAGTGGGTCAGCGACGCCGGCGTGTCGTCCCACTTGATGTAGTCGCGCACCATCGCGGTGGCGTCCTGCACGGCGTGGGCCCATTCCACGTCGCCGCGGCGGTAGGCCACGTCGAGGATGTTGCCGATCACGAGGTACACCGGCACGCGATCGGCGTAGGCGTTGTAGACCGCCATCGAGGCGTGCTGCAGGCCGACGGTGCCGTGCGCCAGCACCAGCATCGGCGCGCCCTCGATCTTGGCGTAGCCGTGCGCCATGGCCACGGCCGATTCCTCGTGCAGGCAGGTGAGCAGCTCGGGACCGCGGTTGCTGCCGTAGTTGATGAGCGACTCGTGGATGCCGCGGAACGACGACCCGGGGTTCTCGGCGGCGTACTCGAACTTCAGCGACTTCAGCACGTCGACCATGAAGTCGGCGCCGGGCCGGCCGGCGTGGAACTCGTCGGCGCGCGCCTCGACGACGGGGGCCTGCGCACCAGGCGTTGACGCGGCCGGCGCAGCGGCGGCGGGTGCCTGCGCGGCCTGGACGTCGGGGGCGACGAGCGCGGCGGCGCCAGCGGCCGCGTGCTTCAGGAAGCCGCGTCGTCCAACGGGGCGTTTCGATCGTGACATCGGTATGGGACGGCCCGGCGGGCCGGTGGCGCGCAGTCTGGCACACATCCGGCGACGGACAAAAGCGATGGGGCGGTAGCCGCCGGCCACCGCCCCACGCACGCGCCGACGTCCGGCGACGCTACTTCAGCTTCGTGACGTTGCTGATCTGCAGGTCCCAGCCGTCGGGATCCAGCACGTGATAGCTCTCGAACCCGTCGGCCTGGAAGTCGTCGCGCGGGTTCAGACCGCGTTTGGTGAGCTCGTCCTTCACCGCCGTCTTGTCCCACGGCTCGATGCCCCACGACACGTGGTTGATGACGCCGGTGAGCGGCGGACGGTTGCCGCCGGGGCCGCCGGGACCGCCCGCGGCCGCCGGCGCCGCCGCGCCGGGCGCGCCCTGCGGACGACGGTTGTTGCGGATGATGATCTCGCCGACGTCGCCGATGCGCAGCGTGGCCTGCTGCTTGCCGTCGTCGTTCATCACCTTCCAGCCCATCAGGTTCGAGTACCACTCGGTGCTCTTCTTGTAGTCGCTGACGGCGTACGAGATGTGATCGAGGTGCACGGTCTTCCACGGCGCCTTGGTCTGGGCCTGGGCCGGCGCCGCGCCGCCCACCATCGCCAGCGCGGCGAGGCTCTTGATCAGCTGCCGGCGGTCCATGCGGCCGTGCTCGAAGTCCTTGATGAGGGTGGCGATCGTCTGTTCCATGGTGGCGGTCCTTTCAGCGTTCAGGGTCGGGCAGTGAGGCGACGAAGGTCTACGGAGACGGCGATGCGCAGGCGTCGTTCCCGGCGGCATCGGTGGCGCACACGCGGTAGGGCGTGGCGCCGGGAAGATCGGCGGGCTGATCGGCGGCCCAGAGATACTCGCCGTACCAGCGCATGGGCACGCGACGCGGCCCCGCCGGCGTGGTCCACTCCACGTCGACGCGGCGCCACTCGGTGGCCAGGCTCGGGCTCTTGCGATCGTGCACGCGGGCCACGACGCGGGCGGCGCGACCCGACGCGGTCACGAGGTGCACGCGCGTGATCGACGGCGCGGCGGTGTCGGGCGCGAGCCCGCGCCCCAGGTGCACCTTCTCAGCAGTGGCGGTGGGATGCTCGCCCTGCCCCTGCACGACGTCCATGCGGTGATCGCCGTCGAGATCGGCCAGCGCCATGCCCAGCGTGCCGGGCGTGGCCTCGCCACCGAACACGTCGAGCCGCGCGGTGAGATGGCCGTGGCCGTCGTTCACGAGCAGGCGGTCGGGACCGCTCAGCGAGCCAATCACGAAGTCCGCGTCGCCATCGGAATCGACGTCGAGGAACGCGACCACGTTGTCGTCCTCTCCCACGTTCGACGCCGGCGGCCACCACGATGGCGTGACGTCACGGAAGCGGCCCTTGCCGTCGTTGCGGAACACGTGCTCGCGGCGGCTCGACTGATCGGCCTCGCTGGCGATGTCGCCGTCGTTCAGCGTCACCAGATCCAGCCAGCCGTCGCCGTCGAGGTCCATCGCCTCGAACTCGTAGTTGTTCGTGTACTGCGGCAGGGCCCGCGCGTCGAGCGCGAACGTGCCGGCGCCGTCGTTGCGGAACAGCAGGCTGCCGCCGCAGCGCTTGCACGACACCAGCACGTCGAGGTCGTCGTCGTTGTCGATGTCGGCCAGTTCGAGGTCCCACGAGAAGCGCACCTTCACCGCCGGCAGGCGTGCCGCGGTGGCGTCGGTGAAGTGCGCCGTGCCGTCGTTGAGCCACAGGTGCGTGAGGCCGCCCTCGTTGGTCATGGCGTCGCCCGGCCCCCAGTCCGCGAGCACGAGATCGAGATCGCCGTCGCCATCGACGTCGCCGGGCTCGAGATCGCCGACGCTGAGCGGCATCTGCGGCAAATGCGTGGCCGTCACCTCGCGGAACGCGCCGCCGCCGGTGCCGAGATAGAGCCGGCTCTGCGTCTGATACGTGGTGCCGACGACGAGGTCCACCAGGCCGTCGCCGTTCAGGTCGCGGGCTTTCACGACGCGCGCGAACGACGGGGTCGGGCCGAACACCTGCGCCGTGGCCTCGGCCATCCGGGCGCCAGCGCCGCGGTTCAGGAACGCCTGGCTCAGCTCGGGCGCGCCCGGCGTGGAGTAGCCGGCGCCGTTGGCGAAGATCAGGTCCGGACGGCCGTCGCCGTTCAGGTCGGCGATCTCGACCTTGTTGGTCCACGACGCCGTCACCGGCAGCAGGTCGGCCGTGGCGTCGACCCACAGCGGACCGCCCTGCGCCCCAGCCGCCGCCACGCCGGCGACGAGCGCGCAGGCGGCGAGGGCCGAGCGACCACGGGTGCGGAGCATGGGGCGCCATCATACCCGCGCCACGCCGCGTTGCGGCGATTCACGGTGTCCGGATGAACCGGCCGTCGCGTCCGCCACGTCACAATGAGATGCCCACGTTCGTGCGGTCGGTGGTCGTGCACGCGCCCGTCGAGGCGGTGTTCGCCTTCCACGAGCGCGACGACGCCCTGCCGCGCCTGAGCCCACCTTTCCCTCCTGTAAGGGTCGTCTCGCGCGAGGGCGGCATCCAGCGCGGCGCCGTGGTGGATCTGCGCATCGGCCCGATCCGCTGGCTGGCGGCGCACACGGTCTACGAGCCGCCGCGCCTGTTCGTCGACGAGCAGGTGCGCGGGCCGTTCGCGTCGTGGGTGCATCGACACGAGTTCGAGGCGATCGACGCGTCCACGACCCGCCTCACGGATCGCGTGGCCTTCACGCTGTACGGCGGCGCGATGGTGAACGCGCTGTTCGGACGCCTGGTGGCGGCGTCGCTCGTGCCCATGTTCCGCCATCGTCACGCCGCCACGAAGGCCGCCTGCGAGCCCGCCGCACGCGGCTGAATCGCGTGGACGTCGCAGCACTCACCACAACTGAGCCCGCAATGGGCCGCAGATTCTGCGATAACGCAGGCACAGAGGGCGAATTGGCGTGCGATCGCCCCGTGGCATCAGGCTCGCAGCGGCCCGTTAGAATGGGTTCAGTGTCCGGACACGACTCCGAGCGACCGCCGGCTTCGGACGTGAAGCTCACCTACGACGACTTCGTGCAGTTCCCCGACGACGGGAGGCGCCACGAGTTGATCGACGGAGAGCACTACGTGACGCCGTCCCCGAATGCGAAGCACCAGACCATCGTTCTCAACCTCGGGAGCGCGCTTCGCACCCATGCACGAACGCACGGCCTGGGCCGGGTGTTCATCGCTCCATTCGATGTCGTCTTCTCCGACTTCGACATCGTGGAACCGGACCTCCTGTTCGTCTCGAAGGCGCGGCAACGAGACGTTCTCACCGCAAAGCACGTGCGCGGCGCCCCAGACCTCGTCGTCGAGATTGGCTCGCCGTCCACACGCACACGCGATGAGACGATCAAGCGCCGCCTCTACGAGCGTTTCGGCGTGGCCGAGTACTGGGTCATCGACCCGGAGCTGGATGAGGTCAGGATCTATCGTCACGTCGAGGGACGCTTCGAACGGGTGCGTCTGCTCACGCGCGAACAGGCCGACATCCTGACCTCGCCACTCCTTCCGGGCCTCGAACTGCGCCTCGCGGACGTCTTCGACGACGCCTGAGATTCCGGTAGACGTGTCCGCCGGCCGGGCGCATGATGCGCCGCATGACCGAACCGGCCGCGCGCCTTCGCGCCCTCGACGTCGTCCGCGGCCTGCTGATGGCGGTGATGGCGCTCGATCACGTCGGCCTGATGGTGGGCCGGTTTCACTCGCAGGAGATGTGGGCGGGCGCGTGGACGCGCTACCAGTCCGCACTGCCCTTCCTCACGCGGTTCGTGACGCATCTCTGCGCCCCCGGCTTCTTCCTGCTGATGGGCGCGGGCCTCGCGTTACAGGCCGAGACGCGCACGCGCGACGGCTGGCCGCCGCGACGAATCACGCGATCGATCGTCACCCGCGGGCTGGTGCTGTTGCTCGTGGCCACGCTGCTCGAAGTGCCGGCCTTCCTCATCGCCACGCTCACCGGGCCCTCGCTCGGCGACAACCCGGAGTTCGCCATTCCCGGCGGCCCCGAGCGCCGCTGGGTGTTCACGGTGCTGTACGCGCTGGCGGTGTCGACGATCGTGGGCGGCCTGCTGGCACGGGCGCGCTCGTGGGTGTGGTCGGCGCTGGCCGTGGCGGCGATCGGCCTCACCGCGCTGACGACGCCCGGCGCTGAGCAGGGCGCGACGGATTTCTCGTTCGCGCGCAGCGTGCTGCTCATCTCGCGCTGGAGTCACGGCGTGTGGACGCAGTATCCGTTCGTGCCGTGGTTCGGCATCGCCGCGATCGGCGTGCTGCTGGGCCGCGCGCTGTCCGCCGATCAGGCGGGCACCTATCGGCGCCTGCCGTGGCTCGGCGTGGCCGCGATCGTGGCCGGCGTCGCCCTGCGCGCGGCGGGCGGATTCGGCAACCTGCGCGTGCCGCGCGACAGCTCGTGGATCGAGTTCCTCAACGTACTGAAGTACCCGCCGTCGCTGGTGTTCACGCTGTGGACGGTCGGCGGCAACCTGCTGCTGCTCTCCACGGCGCAGCGCGCCGCGGCCTGGGTCACGCCGGCGGGCCGGTGGCTCGAGACGCTGGGGCGCGCGCCGCTGGCCTTCTACATCGCGCACCTGTGGCTCTTCGCGATCGTCGGCGCGCTGTGGTTCCGGCAGGGCGCCGGCTACGGCGTCGTCTACGCGATCTGGCTCGGCGGTCTCGTGCCGCTCACGTTCGCCACCGCCGCGTTCTCACGCTTCGTCGCCCGCCGTCCGGCGGGCTCCGCCTGGCGGTATCTCTGACGATGCGCCCCTCCGTCGGCCGTCTGACGGATGATGGGACATGGATTCTTCGAAGCCCGCCGCCGACGACAGCGTCGATCGCCTGAACGCCGTCGGCGTTCTCACGCGCCGCGAGATAGAAGCGCGCATCCTGGCGCCGGTGATCGACGCGCTGGGTCAGCGCTTCGGCCGCGACGAGGTGGTGGCGATCGTGCGCGAGACGATCGCCGGTCTGGCGCGCGCGCAGGGCCGCGCCATGGCCGACGCCCGCGGCGACGCGTCGCTCGCCAGTTTCGCCACCACGCTCGGGCCATGGACCCGCGATGACGCCCTGCGACTGCACGTCGTGGCGGCGGCGCCCGACAGCTTCGACTTCGACGTCACCCGCTGCCGCTATGCCGAGATGTATCGCGCCCTCGGCATTCCGGAGCTGGGCGACGTGCTGTCGTGTCAGCGCGATGCCGCACTGATCGAGGGCTTCAACCCGGACGTCACGCTGACGCGCACGCAGACGATCATGCAGGGCGCGTCGCACTGCGACTTCCGCTATCGCGTATCGACCGGGAAGGACTAGCGCTGGTTCAGCTCGGCGTGCGATCCATCTGCCGCAGCGCGCTCACGCCGCTGCGCATACCCAGCAGCCAGATGGCCACGCTGGCGATGGCGGCGGTGGCGAACGACGCGGCCATCATCCACTGCTGCGGTGAGGTCGGCAGGCGGTTGCGTGACAGCGCGAAGAGGTAGACGCTCGACGGCCAGCCGGTGAGCACGATCATCGCGATCACGTAGAGCACCGCGAGCACCATGAAGGCCACGCCGCCGTACGAGCCGGCGACCTGCGACGGGTTGTCGGCGGCAAAGCGCGGATAGCGCGCGCCGAGGCCGGCCGCGAGGCCGACCAGCGCGAACGCCATGAAGGCCACCGACACCCCGGCCACCCACTTCAGGAACGGGTCGGTGCCGAGCAGCTCGTTGCCGACGATCGTCAGGCACTCGGTGAGCAGCAGCACCGGCACCAGTCCCGTCCAGAACTTCGACCACAGGAAGTCGCGCAGCGAGATCGGCGCCGTGCGGATGATCCAGAAGGCCGCGCCTTCGGCCGACACCGCCGGGAACACGAAGCGCACGGTGACGGTGGCCATCACGAAGCCGGCCATGCCCATGTTGAGGAACGCGTAGACGTTCTTCAGGAACCCGCTCATGTACGGAATCTTGTCGAGGTCCAGGACGCGGAAGTTGTAGAGGTAGACGAGCACCAGCGCCAGCAGCAGCAGGAGCTGCGACCACTGGCTGACGTCGCGCAAGAACACCTTCAGGTCCTTCACCAGCAGCTGCCGGCGCACCGGGCCCATGGGCAGCAGGCCCACGGCGCCGTCCACCACGCGCCACTCGGCGAAGCGCGCCTTCCGCGCTTCCTGGGCCTTGCTGTAGCCGGCAAAATGCCAGCGCTCGAACGCTGCGGCGAGGCCGACGACGACGGCGGCGGCGGTCGTCCACAGGGCGCCGAGATGCAGCCAGTCGGGCGCGCCCTGCAGGCCGGCGAAAATCGCCTCGCCGGCCCAGAAGCTCGGCAGCATCGGCGTCACCGGCGACTGCAGCGTGGCGAAGAAGTCGGTCACCACCGGCATCGACTCGACGCGCAGCAGGCGTTCCGGCTGGATGACGCGCAGCAGGATCACGAGGCTCGTCGCGAACACGAGCCCCATCAGCATCAGGATGTCGCGGGCGCGCCGGGCCGGGAACACGTTGACGAGCAGCAGCGTGATCGCGGCGCCCAGTCCCACCGGGATGACGACGAACGGCGCCACGGTGAGCGTGGCCACCGCGATGAAGCTCCAGGGCGCGCACTTCGCGAGGCCGATGCCGGCCAGCACCGGCACCAGGAACACCACCACCATCCATCCGGCCTGCGCCACGGTGCGGGCGAAGCGCGCGTGGAACAGGCGCCGCGCCGACACCGGCGAGGCCACCACCAGGCGCAGGTCGTCCGAGAGGAAGAACGTCGACAGCGCCGACACCACGCCGCTGAAGGCGAGGAACGACAGGAACGTGAGGAACAGCCACGAGAGGCCGATGCGGATCAGGTAGTCGCCGAGCTCGGCGTACTGGGCCGCCTGATACGTGATCCAGAACGCGCCGAACACCAGCGCCGCGATCACCGTCAGCCCGATCGCGCCGAACACGAGGCCGCGCAGCAGGTCCCCACGCTCGCGCCGGCGCGCCCGATTGCGCGCCGCCCAGACGCCTGGCAGCAGCAGGAACGGGAACGCGCGCGTCGCGGTCGTCACACGACCTCGTCGATCTCCTGGAGCCCGCTGCCGCCGGTGAGCTTCAGGAAGACGTTGGTGAGCTCGTCATCGCCCTCGCCCGCCAGCGCCCGCACCTCGGCCACCGTGCCGTGCGCGATGATGCGGCCCTTCAGGATGATGGAGATGCGATCGCACATCTCCTCGGCCACTTCGAGCGTGTGCGTGCTCATCAGGATGGCGACGCCGCGCTCGGCCATCCTGCGGAATACGTCCTTGATCAGGCGGGCGCCGCGTGGGTCGAGACCCACCATCGGCTCGTCGACGAGCACCGCGCGCGGGCGATGCAGGAACGCCGCGCTCATCACCAGGCGCTGCTTCATGCCGTGCGAGAAGGCCTCGACCAGCTCGTTGCGCCAGCGCGCCAGCTCGAAGAGGTCGAGCATCTCGGTGACGCGCGTCTCGATGGCGCGCTCGTCCATGCCGTAGAGCCCGCCGTGAAAGCGGAGGAACTCGGCGGCGGTGAGCTTCTCGTAGATGAACGGCCGATCCGGGATGAAGCCGAGCGCGGCCTTGGCGGCTTCCGGCGCGACGGCGGTGTCGTGGCCATCGACGAGGATGCGCCCGCCGCTCGGCTTGAGGAGCCCGGCGATCATGCGGATCGTCGTGGTCTTGCCGGCGCCGTTGGGTCCGAGGAAGCCGTGGATCTGTCCGGGATCGACGGTGAGCGACACGCCGTCGACGGCGGTGAACTCGCCGTACTGCTTCCTGAGATCGTGCACGGCGATCACGGCGTCCTCCGGCATGGCGCGGTCCAGCACCCGCAGTCCTGACGTGTGGGCAGGGCCATCGACAGCGGTAGCGCCGCGCCCTCGGTCGTGGCGTCGGGCGCCTCGCGGCCGACGATCACCGGCGACGTGTTCGGCGCCATCTCGGCCTCGAGCACGGTGAGCTTCAGCTGGCCGATGAGCGGCAGCACCGCGGTCTGTCGATCGAGCCCGCCGCGCAGCAGGCGCAGATGCGTGGCGTCGGCCGGAAACTGGTTGAACGTCGGATCGACGGGCAGCCAGTAGCCGCGCCCGCCCTTCTCGTCGATGTAGACCTCGGGCCACGCGTGGTAGTAGAACGCGCCGCGCACCATGGCCAGGCCGACGTTGATGCGCGCGGGGATGCCGGCCGCGCGCGCCAGCGCGACGTAGAGCGCCGTGTGCTCGTTGCAGTCGCCGACCATCGTGCGCAGCACTTCCTTCGCCGAGGGCAGGCTCACCGTGGGCTTCTTGTCGAGCATCGCGTTCACTTCACGGACGAGTCGCTCGGCCTTCGCCCGCGGCTCGGTGGCACTGCCGACGATGCGGCGCGCGGTCTCGACGATCTCGGGGTCGTCGCTCTCGATGAACGACTCGGGCGCGAGATAACGCGCGCGCTCGACGTCAGCCGCGCTGGCGACCACGGCGCGCGGATCGCGCACGTCGAGGAAACGGCCGTCGAAGCGCTGCGTGAGGCCGTCGAGGTCGAAACGCGTCAGATCGGCGCCGCTCATCTCGATGCGCAGCCGCACGACGTCGGTGGGCTCGGTGACGGGCACTCGCAGCGTCGGAACGATGGCCGCCGCCTGCAGCATGTCCTGGCGCACGCGCGCCGAGACGGCCAGTTGCTGCGCCTGCTCCGGCGTCTCGCGCACCGACATCAGCCCCAGCGGGCTCTCTTCGCGCACGATGGCGCCGGTGTCGGTGATCCACGCCGTGGTGGTGAGCCCCGAGTAGGCGAGGTCGACCTTGAAGGCCGGCACGGGCCGGCCGCCGGTGACGACCACCTCGCGCTGATGCACGCGCACGGTCACCGGCTGGTTCGCCAGCGTGGCCGGATCGAACACCATGATCTGGTGCGTGGCGCCGGCGGTGAGTCCCGCGGCGGCGAGGCGGCGCGCCATGTTCAGCATGAGCGCCGGCGGTTCCTTCAGCGTGCGCGTCTCGGTCCGCTCGCTGCCGGCACTCTTGATCGTGATGCGCAGCGTGAGCCCATCGACGGCACCCGACAGCTGCAGCGGACCCGTGCCGGGATCGAGCGAGAAATCGAACGAGGTGAGCGCGAACGCGCGATCGACGCGAGCCGTCGTGCGCAGCACCGCGGGCGTGGTGGCGCCGAGCAGCGACATCTGCAGGTGGCCGTCTTCCTGCAGTTCGTAGCCGTCATCGGTGGGCACCACCTGGCTCACGGTGAAGCCCACCTTCTCGCCGCGGTAGTAGACGCCGCGCCAGTCGGCTTCGGTGCCGTAGCGTGCAAGGTCGGCGGCGAGATTGACGGACGACGCCTGCAGGTAGGTGCGCTGCACGAGCACGCCCATGCAGCCCAGCCAGGCGGCGAGCGCGAGATACGACAGCGGCCTGGTGACACGGCGCGGCAGCGCGGCGATCAGGCGGACGCGTGGCGAGGCGGCGGGCACCACCCGGGGTATCGGTCCCGGCATGCGCGGACGTGAGATCGACCCGCGTTCGCGGCATCACGCCTCCCGCCAGCGGCTGGGGGCGGTCCGCCTCGTCTCGCCCGATCGCGGCACTCCAGGCGTGGTAACTCTTGGCTCAAGCCTCGCCGTCACGGTGAGCCGCGGCATCACGGCATCACGTCTCCCGCCTGCGGCTGGGTGCGCTTCGCCCCAAAAAGCCACGAGCGGCCCGCTGGGCACCCAGGCGGTTCGGCGCGAGGAGCCCACGACGTCGCGTGTCAGCTCTTCGCGTGAACGAAACCGCCGTCGTGAGCGCCCACCTCGCACCTCCCGCCAGCCCAGCACACCGCTCGGGCATGACGCTCTCGCCTACAGATCACAGCCGCTGGCGAGAGACATGATGCCGCGACGCCGCGGCGTGTCAGACCCGATGGCGAGCGGTGCTTCCGGCGTGGTGTCTCTTGCCGCGGAACTCTGAGCGACGGCGCGTGGCCCACGAGTATCACTAGCAGCCGCGCCGTGCGAAGGTGGAGCGGCGAGAGATACCACGTCGGGAGCGCCGCGATCGGGAGAGTCCGCGATCGGGAGAGGCCGCGATGCCGCGGCTCACCGCGCGGGGCTAGCCCTGCGTGACGGGATTCTGGCGCGGCGCGATCACCGGCGGCACGGCGGTCTTCTTCCACTCGGCCAGCTGGTTCGAGAAGCGCATCTTCACCAGGTGCTTGAAGAACTCCCAGCACGTCGAGGCGCGCACGTGCGAGAGGCCGTTGCCTCGCATGCGCGCGAACACGTTCAGTTCGAGCACGCGGACGCCGAGATAGTGCGCCTTCACCAGCATCTCGGGATCGAGCAGCCAGTTGGTCGACTGCAGGTTCATCGCCTGCAACACCTCGCGGCGCATCAGGCGCGGCTGGCCGTTCACGTCGAGCGAGCCGAGGTTCGGCCACAGCGACCAGACGAAGCCGTTGTAGCCGATCGAGATGATCTTGCGGATGAAGCCATCCATGCGGAAGCGGCGCCGCACCTTGGCGAGGATCATGCCGTCGGTGGCCGTCGCCGCCTCGAACAGGCGCACGAGATCCTCTGGATCCACTTGTCCGTCGGCCGCCACCGTGCCCACCCACGGCGCCACCGCCGCCGGAATGCCCTGCAGGATGCCGTTGCCGAAGCCGATGTTCACCTTCACCTGCACCGGCGTGATCTCGGGGTGCTTGGCCGCGAACTCCTGAATCAGCGCCCACGTGCGATCGCGCGAGCCGTTGTCGACCGTGATGAGCTGCAGCCGGTAGCCTTCGCGCTCGAAGGCGCGCAGCAGTCGCGGGACGGAGTACGGAATCGACTCCTCCTCGTTGTAGCACGGCATGATCAGCGAGATGTGCGGCTCGGTCATCGTCGTCGTTCGCAGGGAGATGCGGTGATCGGTCGTCTCACGCGGCGAGCTGGCGGGCCAGGCTGCCGACTTCCGGCGCGCTGGGCGAGCGCGCTTCCAGCGCGGCCAGCAGGTTGGCCAGCGTCGTGCGATGCCGCTGGCGGTCGTGGAACTTGCCGCTGTAGATCTCGACGCCAGGGTCGATGCCCTGCTCGAGGTTCACGAAGCGCGCCATGTGCGGCAGGGCCGCGGCCGGGCCCTCGTTGATCAGCACCGTGAGGTAGTTGGCCCAGTTCAGGATCGAGTACGGCGGGCAGTCGGTGGGCGTCGTGACCAGGCCCAGGAACGCCGCCGCTTCGAGATGCGGCGCCTTCAGCGTGGGGCCGTCGTGGCGCGCGAGACCGGCGCGGAGCGTGGCCAGCGGATCGGGTCCGAGCAGGCGCACTTGCGACGGCAGGAACGCGGTGAGCGGGAAGAAGCGCAGGTCGCAGCTCACGCGACGGCGGTAGCCCGGGTTCGAGCTCGAGTGCAGCAGCAGCGAGTTGAAGATGACGCAGGTGCCTTCCTCGGCGACGACGTCGACAGGCGTGACGCCGAAGGCGGCCAGCCGCGGATCCTCGAGCTTCATCCACTCGTGGCACAGCAGACCGTGGCGATGCGTGCCCGGGTAGATGCGCAGGTTCCAGTCGGGGCACGAGTTGAGCGGCGTCCACAGCGTGACGCCGCACGGGCTGGTCGGCAGCGCGGCGCCCGAGAAGTCCTGGTGGATCAGGTACTGGCCCTGCACCTCGAGGTACTGGGCGTTCGGATCGTAGCCGCCGTGGTCCACCGGCTTCACGTCGCCGCCCTTGAACTGCCCGTGGAAGTTCGAGCTCACGTGCAGCAGGCCACCCAGCAGCCGCATCAGCACCGGCTCGAGGTTGGTCAGCAGGGTCTGGGCGAGGTCGGGCGTGGTGTCGATGCGCGACATCCGCTGCCGGGTCTCGAGCGGCAGGATGGTGGGCGGGCTGTTCGGGTCGAGCAGGCCGTCGAGCGCCTCGATCGACACCTGCAGGCGGTCGGCCACGAGCGGCTTGTAGTGGCGCGTGACGGCGTCGGAGACGCCCTCGACCATGAAGAATCCGTGCTCCTCGTAGTGACGCGCCGCGTCTTCGAGCACCGCCGGCGACGTGACGAGTTGCGCATAGCTGAACCGCATGACGACCTCTATAGCAAGGACAGGGCCAGCCCGCTCACGAGGGCGCGCTGCCCGGGTGTGCGGCGAGGAAGGCGGCCGTGGCCGCCACGCCCTCGGCGATCGGTGTGTCGGGCACCCACCCCAGCCACTGCCGCACCCGATCGACTGTAACAGCGTCGTGCGTCTGCTCTTCCGCTCGCGTGGGCAGTGCGCCGAACTGGAACCGACCCGGCGTGAGGCCGAGGGCGCGTTCCGCGTCGCCCACGAACTGCCGCACGGTGTGCAGCCGGCCGGTGGCCAGGTTCACCGTGGGCCACGGCGCCGCGGGCTGCACGGCGGCGCGGAGCAGCCCCTCGACGACGTCGCCGACGTAAGTAAAGTCTCGCTGCTGGAGACCATTTGTCATCGGGATGGGGGCAGATGCCGACCGGGCGGCCAGCACCGACGGCAGCAGGCGGCCGTCGTGCTCCCCGGGTCCGTAGACGGTGAAGAGGCGTGCCGTCACCGCCCGGAGGCCGGTGGCCGCGGCGCCGGCCACGAGCTGCGTGGCCGCCAGCTTGGTGCGTCCATACACCGTCGATGGATTCACGGCGGTGTCTTCGGCGAGGTGTCCCGACGCCATGCCGTACTCGAGCGCCGAGCCCGTGTGCACGAACTGCAGGCCCGGCCAGTCGTGGCGCGCCGACACCTCGGCGACGAGCGGCAGCAGGTGCTGCACGAGCTCGACGTTGATGGCATCGGCGAGCGTGGTGTCGGTCTCGCGGCGGTCGACGCCGTAGCCGATCAGGTTGAAGGTGATCTCGGGACGCACGTCGCGCACGAGCGCGGCGACGTCGCCACGATCGAGCACGTCCACGCCGGCGATCGTGCCGGTGATCTCGTAGGCGGCCGCCACGGCGGACGCCCGCGCGGTGTCGCGCGCCGCCAGTGTCACGCGGGCGCCGGCGCGTGACGCCTCGCGCGCCACCCAGCGGCCGATGAAGCCGGTGGCGCCCAGCACCAGCACGCGGCGATCGCGCAGCGTGATCATTGCGCCACCTTCGCCGGCGACGCATCCGCCGGGTCGGCCACCGCGGGCTGGAACGGCAGCGGCGCGCCGGGGGCGATCGGCCCGGCGGCGATGACATAGGTGCCGCCCGTGCGCGAGGGCCCCTCGACGATCCACAGCGGGCGATCCGGATAGGCGGCGCGCAGTTCGGGAATGACCTGCGCGTCCTTGTTCCACGCGTAGAGCGGCACCGGCGCGTTCCAGTCGAGCGGATTCAGGGTGGCGCCGGCGGCGTAGTCGGGCGCGTTCTTGCCGGTGACGACCACCAGCGACTTGCCGAACTGATGCGTGGCCGCCAGCTCGCGCAGCGTCGGCCGCATGCCGCGGAACCCGAAGTACTTGTCGGTGGCGCGCCACGGCACGAACGTCACGAGCGCGACGCCGCACGCCACCACCGCCATCACCGTGCCCTTCCGCTGCGCCAGGCCGGTGATCGTGTCGAACGTGTGGATGCCGCGCGCCGAGAGCGCCAGCAGCGTCGGCAGCGCGAGATACCAGTAGCGCGCGCCGTAGTCGGGTCCGCCCGAGAAGTAGTTGGCGAAGTACGCCGCCCACACGATGAGCGCCGCGCCGGTCAGCGCGCGATCGCCGCGTTCGAAGCGGCCGCGCAGCAGGTGCACGAGCAGGAACGCCAGCGACCCCGCGCCCCACCCGAACAGCTCCACCTGCGTCGCCGTGATGTTGAGGTTGGTGTTGATCAGGCCGTCGATCACGTCGTGACCCGGCCGCGGATCGAGACCCCAGCCCATGCCGCGATTCGGCCCGAAACCGTAGTCGTTCGATCCGGGCGCGTAGTACCGATCGTTGTATTCCATGATCGGGAAACGCGAGCCGCGTCCCGTGAAGTGCGCGTTGTACGGCAGCAGCAGCGCGCCCACCGCCATCGCGCCGAGCACGAGGCCGGCCGTGGCTGGCAGACGCAGGCGTCGGCCGCCGATGCCGATCGCCGAGAGGCCGAGCACCAGTGCGGCGATGAGCGCGTCGAGCTGCCGCACCATGGCGAGCAATCCCAGCGCGGCGCCGGCCAGCCACGCCCACACGGCCTGATCGGTGCGTCGCGCCCGCTCCACCCCCACCGCCGCCAGCAGCGCGATGAAGAGCGTGGCCGTCTGCGGCATGAAGCTCATGCCGAGGAAGAGCGCCCACGGCGACGCGGCCATCAGCAGCACGCCGGCCTTGCGCACACGCCGTCCGTACCACGCATGCAGCAGGATCGCCATGAGCAGCACGTTGGCGCCGCTCAGCACCGGATTCACCCAACGCTCGAGGCCGAAGCGTGCGCCGATGGCGAGTACGGCCGGCCAGCCCGGCGGCACCACGCTGTACCATCCCTGAGGCGACGCGTCGGTGAGGTACGTCTCGAAGGCGCGATGCACCGGCGGCACGTCGATGGCCACCTTGCCCAGCGCGAGATACCGCGCCTGAAAGAGGTACTGCACCTCGTCCGGCACGTGCGGGAAGTTCTGGTAGACGAACTCGTTCAGCGCCACCGCGGCGACGACGACGATGCCGGCGGCGATCCACTCGAAGGCGCCGAGCGCCGGCTCGCGATCGTCGGCGCGATCGGTGAACGACGCGCGCGCCGGCGCGGCGAGACCCGCGAGGCCAATCGTGGCGGCCTGCAACGCCGCGAGCAGCGTGCCGGTGACGAGCTCGCGCGCGTAGGCGAAGACGTCGCGGTTCACAGTGGCGGCGAGCATCGCCGTGGCGATGGCGAACGCGGCCAGGCGTCCCCAGCCGAACGCGGTGCCGACGCCGCTCGACGCGCGGGCGAGGCGTCCGCCGCTCATCCAGCCGGCGACCACGAGCACGAGTTGCACGCCGAGCACGGTGAGCACCACGGGATGGTCGAGCAGACGCGGCCAGTCGAGCGCGTGCTGATAGCGCACGGGCGTGCCGGCCTGGATCAAGGTGAGGCCGGCCGCGGATCCCACGCCCGCCAGGGCCGCCCACCGCGCCGTGGCCGCCCACGGCGAGCTGCCGGTGGCCATCACCAGCACGGCCGCAACGACGCCCGCCAGCCAGAACCGGCCGCCCGGCAACATCCCATGCACCTGGAGCGCGGCCACGGCCGTGGCGGACCAGAGGCCCGCGGCGAGGGCTGCGAGCAGGGCGCGATCGAGGCGAGACATGGGCGGGCCCTCGGTCTATCGACCCGAGACGCGTTCGATCTTAGTCCGCCCCCGTGACGGGACGTGCAGCGGTGCGGGGTGACGGGCCACCGACGCTCCAGCCGGGTATGCGCGGGCCGATTTCCCGAACGAACCGACCTGTGCCCGTGCCACGTACGTTCACCCGTTCGATCGCTCCGGCCACGCAGCGACGCCTCACCCGGCGCCGCGCGGCGAGGTCCGCGCGCGCGGGGGCGTTCGGTGCGGAAGCGCCGGCGGCGACGCCGGTCCAGGCCGAGAACGACGCCCCGCGCCCGGAGCCCGACGAACAACCGGCGCCGCAGCCGCCCCTGGTGGTCGCCACCGCCGACCCCTCGCTGATGCGCATGCTCACCTTCGCGCTCGATCAGCATCACCTGACGTACGTGGCCTACACGTCGGGCTCGGCCGTGCTCGACGCCCTGCTGTCGATGCCGAAGGCGGGCCCGCCGGCGGTGGTGCTGCTCGACGTGGACCTGCCGGGCGTCGACGGCCACGCGATTCTCGAACGGCTCGGCGTGGAGCGTCCCGACAGCTATCTGATGGTCGTTCTGTCGTCGCACGCCGACGAGTCCACCCAGGTGCGCTCGCTGCTGGCCGGCGCGCTCGATCACCTCGCCAAGCCGTTCAACGTGCGCGTGCTGATGGCGAAGCTGCGCCGCTGGACCGCGATCGCGCGTCGCTGCGAGGCGCCGCGATGCTGAGCCTCGACGTGCTCTCGGTGGCGATGGCGCTCGAAGGCGCGCTGATCGCGTGCGCGCTCGGCGGGCTGGCGCTGCTGCGCATGTGGCTGGTGGCGCGGGCCCACCGCGTCGAAGCCGGTGTGGCGGCGCTCGAGCCGCAGCTGCACCACTGGCTGGTCGAAGACACGCCACCCGACGCGATCGTCCGCGCGCTGCGGGCGCTGCCCACCTACGTGGCGTTCCGCAGCGTGGCCCGACTCGCCACCGGCTATCTCACCTTCGAGCGCCAGCAGCGCCTGGCGCCGCTGCTGCGTCACGAGACGTGGGTGCGCGAGGTGCTCGACGGCGGCGACTCGCTGCTGTGGTGGCGGCGCTTCGACGCCGCGCGTCTGCTCTCGATCGTCGGCGGGCCCGACGACGCGCCGCTGGTGGCGTCGCTGCTCGCCGACACCTCGCCCGCCGTGCGCCTCGTGGCCATCGACGCGGCGGCACGGCTCGGCGGCGTCCTGGTGGATCTCGAGCTCTCGACGCTGCCGTCGCGCCAGGACGCGGTGCAGCAGTATCAGTACGCGGCCCTCGCCCGGCACGCCGCGGCCATCGTGCCCGCCGTGGACGCGCGCCTCACGCCGCTCGAGACGCCGCAGCGTCTCACCACGTGGATCGACGCCGCCGCCGCGCTGGCGCATCCCGCGGCCCTCTGGAAAGTGCGCGATCTGGCGCTCCACCCGGACGCCAACGTCCGCCTGCACGTCGCCCGCGCGCTGCGCCGTCAGCCCGAACCCGAGACCGTGCCGGTGCTGCTGCGCCTGCTGCAGGACGAGGACTGGCGCGTGCGCGCGCAGGCGGCCCGCGCGCTCGGCGCGCTGCGCGCGACCTCGGCGGCGTTGCCGCTGGCGAAGGCCGTGCGCGATCGGGCATGGTGGGTGCGCTACCGCTCGGCGCTGGCCCTGGCGCAGATCGGCGGATCGGCGCGCGGCGAGCTGCTGATGGTGGCCCGCGGCGACGACCTGCTGGCGCGCGACATGGCCCGGCTGGTCGCCGGCCTGTCGTCGGCGGCGGTCGTGGAGATGTCGGAGGTGTGATGGACGCCTTCCTCCACGGCACGTGGTTCGCCGATCTGGTGCGCACCGCCGACGTCGCCATCCTCTGGTACATGCTGCTCGTGAACTCGTTCTTCGCCCTGCTGCTCGTGCTGGCGGCGCCGCAGCTCTTCGCGCACTGGCGCTTCGGGAGCGAGGACGTGCTGGCGCGCAGTCTCACGTCGTCGGCGGTGCCGCGCGTGAGCATCCTGGTGCCGGCCTACAACGAGGCGGTCACCATCGTCGACAGCCTGCGCGCGCTGCTCACGCTGCAGTACCCGTACTTCGAAGTGATCCTCGTGAACGACGGGTCGAAGGACGAGACGATGCAGCGGCTCGTCGACGCCTACGACCTCTACGAGGTGCCGCCGGCGGTGATGCGCCGCCTGCGCACCGAGCGCGTGAAGGCGTACTACCGCTCGCGCACGTGGACCAAACTGCTCGTCGTCGACAAGCACAACGGGGGCAAGGCCGACTCGCTCAACGTCGCCCTCGACGCCGCCCGTTTCCCGTACGTGCTGGCCTGCGACGCCGACACGCTGATCGAGCCCGACGCGCTGCTGCGCCTGGCGCGGCCGTTCCTGTTCGATCAGAAGATCGCCGCGGTGGGCGGCACCATCCGCGTCGTGAACTCGTGCACCGTGCAGGAAGGCCGCGTGACCGACGCGCGCGTGGATCATCGCTGGCTGTCGGGCATCCAGACGGTCGAGTACCTGCGCGCGTTCCTCTTCGGCCGGCTGGGCTGGAACCTGCTGGGTGGCAACCTGATCATCTCGGGCGCCTTCGGGCTCTTCCGCCGCGACTACCTCACCGAGATCCTCGGCTACGCCACCAGCACCGTCACCGAGGACTTCGAGCTGATCGTGCGGCTGCAGCGCCACCTGCGCGAGCACGACATCGCCGCGAAGGTGGTGTTCATCCCCGACCCGGTGGCGTGGACCGAGGTGCCGACGTCGGTGGCGGTGTTCGGCCGGCAGCGCGAACGCTGGCACCGCGGCCTCATCGCGACGATGGTGGCGCACCGACAGGTGCTCTTCAATCCGAAGTACGGGGCCACGGGACTCATTGCCATGCCGTACTTCCTCTTCGCCGAGCTGCTGGCGCCGGTGGTCGAGGCGACAGGCCTCGTCATCACCGTGCTGTGCACACTGGCCGGCATCCTGTCGGTCCGCTTCGCGGTGGCGTTCTTCATCGCCGCGTATCTCTTCGGCACGCTGCTGTCACTGGCGGCGATCCTCATGGAAGAGGTGAGCTTCCATCGCTACCGCCGCCCGACCGATACGGCGCGGCTGCTGTGGTTCGCGTTCATCGAGCCGTTCGGCTTCCGGCAGATCACGGTGTGGTTCCGTCTGAAGGCGTTCTACAAGTTCCTGCAGGGCGATCACTCGTGGGGCCGCATGCGCCGCGAGGGCTTCGGCACGACGGCGCCGGCCTCGAACGGCGCGGCCGCCGGTTTGTGACGAGCGGCGTGACGGATGCGGCGGGCCGCGCGAACGCGTGGGCTATGCTCGGCGCATGTCCTCGACGCGTCGCGAGTTCCTCGCCACTTCCCTGCTCGCCGGTCTGGCGCCGGGCCTCGATCGGCTGAGCCTCGCGCAGCCGGCGCCGAAGCCGCTGCGCATCCTGATCCTCGGCGGCACCGGCTTCATCGGACCGCACCAGGTGCGCTACGCGGCGTCGCGCGGGCACCGCATCACGCTCTTCAATCGCGGCCGCACGAATCCCGGCCTCTTCAAGGGTCTCGCCAACATCGAGGAGCGGATTGGCGATCGGGCGCCGAATCCGGGCAACTACGACGCGCTGAAGACCGGCGAGTGGGACGTCGTCATCGACAACCCGACGACGCGTCCCCGCTGGGTGAAGGAAGCGGCAGCGGCCGTGAAGGGCCGGGCCGGACAATACGTCTTCATCTCGACCATCTCGGTCTACGCGGCCAACGACACGCCGGGCGCCGACGAATCGGCCGCGCTCGCCACCGTTGCCTCACCCGACGTGCAGGAGACGCCGGAGTTCATGCGGTACTACGGCCCGCTGAAGGCGCTGGCCGAGAAGGAAGCGCAGAGCGCGTTTCCCGGACGCGCCACCATCATCCGGCCGGGCCTCATCGTCGGCGTCGGCGATCCGTCGGATCGCTTCACGTACTGGCCGGTGCGGCTGAAGCGCGGTAGCGAGGTGCTGGCGCCGCCGGCTGGCGATCCGGTGCAGCTCATCGACGCGCGTGACCTCGGCGAGTTCGTAATCCGCTGCTGCGAGCGCCAGACCTACGGCGTGTTCAACGCCACCGGACCGGCGTCGCGCTTCACGGTGAAGCAGATGCTCGAGGGCACGCGCGCGGCCGTGGGCTCGAACGCGACCCTCACCTACACCACCGCGGCGTTCCTCGAGGAACAGCAGGTGAACGGTTGGTCGGACCTGCCGGTGTGGGTGCCGCCCGAGGGCGAGACGAAGGGGTTCACGCAGCGCAGCATCGCCAGGGCCCTGGCCGCGGGTCTCACGTTCCGGCCGTTCGCCGACACGGTGAAGGAGACCCTCGCCTTCTACGACGCGCAGACGGCCGAGCGGAAGGCGCAGCTGCACGCCGGCCTGGCCGCCGACCGCGAGGCGGCGGTGCTGGCGGCATGGAAGGCTCGCCGGAAGTAGCGGCCGCCCGCCCTCGTCCGCCTACGGCTTCGGCTTCACCGGATACTGACTGCGCGTGTCGGGCGTGAAGAACTGGCGCGCCGGCATCGCCACCTTCGGCAGCGTGATGCGATCCATCACCGCATCGTCGGCGATGATCTCGTTCGCGCGCAGCAGGAAGGCCGTGAGCGCGTAGACCTCGTCGTCGGTGAGCGAGCCCGGCGCGGTAGGCGGCATGGCGCGGCGCACGTAGTCGAACACGGTCGTCGCGTACGGCCAGTAGTTGCCGATGGTGTGTGGCAACGCGGGATCCTGCGAGAACGGGAAGCCCTGACGCGGCTCGCGGCCGACCAGCACGTCGTTCGGGCCTTCCTTGCCGGTGGCGCCGTGGCAGGCCGCGCACTTCGACGCGTAGATCGGCGCGCCCTCCGCCGCGGTGCCGCGTCCGGCCGGCAGTCCGCGGCCGTCGGGCCTGACATCGATGTCGAGGGCCGCGATCTCGGCGGGTGTGGCGGCGCGCCCGATGCCGTAGCGCTGCGGCGGTGCCGCGGCGCGCGTCTGCGCGTGCGTGGTGACGACGCCGGCGACGACCGCCGCCACGCCGAGGCCCGTGATGACGCGGCGCGTCATGCCCATGCCTCCTCGCGATACACGACGTGTCCGTCGGATTTCACGACCCAGCCCGTGATCGGGTTGAGGTGATACCCCGTGGTGCCGGGGCCGCGCAGCTTCAGCAACTCGGCGCGCGTCGGCTGCACGTAGCCGCTCTCGTCGACGGCGCGGCTCAGGATCACCGCCTCCTCGCCGTTCCACTGCCACTGGTAGCGGAAGCGCGTGTGCGCCAGTGACAGCACCGGCTCCTGCAGATCGGCGGCGTGCCACGTGCGTCCGCCGTCGGTCGACACGTCGACGCGGCGGATCTTCCCGGCGCCGGTCCACGCCAGGCCGCGGATCTCGTTCCAGCCGCGCTCGATGGTGCGCGGATAGGCCGGCGACGTGACGATCGAGCGCGCGTCCATGCGGAAGCTGAACATGCGCGACGTGCCGTTGGCGAAGGGCTCGGTGTACTTCGAGGTCTCCTCGCGCGTCATGAACGGCTGGTCGCTCACTTCCAGCCGGCGCAGCCACTTCACGCTGGCGTTGCCTTCCCAGCCGGGCAGGAAGAGGCGCGCCGGATAGCCCTGCTCGGGGCGCAGCGCCTCGCCGTTCTGGCCGTAGGCGACGAGCGCGTCGTCGAGCGCCTTCTCGATCGGCACGCTGCGCGTGAGCACGGCGGCGTCCATGCCCTCCGCGAGTAACCACTTCGCACCCGGCTTCACGCCGGCTTCGCGGAGCAGCGTGGCCAGGCGCACGCCCGTCCACTCGCTGGTGCTCGTGAGACCCGCGAGTTGACCGGGCGTGGTCTCGGGCCCGGCGGTGCGTCCGAGGTTGCCGGAGCACTCGAGGAAATAGATCTGCGAGTGCGACGGGAAGCGCTTCAGATCGGCGAGGGTGAAGACCAGCGGACGCTCCACCATGCCGTGGATGAGCAGCGAATACTGCTCGGGCGCCACCACCGGCACGCCGCCGTGATGCCGCTCGAAGTGCAGATCGGAGGGCGTGATGATGCCCATCAAATCCTCGTGCGGCGTGCTCGACGCAGCCCCGCTGCGCACGATGCGCTGCACCTTCTCTGGCGCGGCGCGCTGCCCCACCGGGCGCGACGGCGTGCCACGCACCTTGGTGGGATCGGCGGTCTGCGCCGCCGTCGTGGCGCCGAGGGCCACGGCCCCGGCCACGCCGGTCAACATGTCGCGTCGCGTGATGCTCATCCGGCCTCCTCGCGGGGACGTCGCGGTGGCGAGGAGTATACCGGCACGGCCGCGCCCGGCGTCAGGGCAGGATCACCCCCGCGCCGAGCTCGGCCGCGCGTGCCGCCACCGAGGCCTTCAGGGCGTCGGACACGAGCATCGGCGCGAGGTCGGCGTCGAGACGATCGAGGACCTCGAACGTGAAGGCGTCGCCGCCGTGCTGCGCGTAGAGCGCCTGCAACGGCTTGTCGCGATGCCCGCCCGATCGCAGGAGGAAGCGCAGGCGGTTCTCTTCGGCCGTCAGATCGCGCGACGGTCCCACCCACACCCGCCCGGCCACCGTGCACCGCAGCGCGAACACGCCGCGCACCGGCACCCGTTCCTTGAACGCGCGTGCCGCCGCCTTCCGCTCGTCGGTGTTCATCGCGCGCCCTCGCCGATCGCCGGCTGTGCAAGGCGGCGCGCGCGTAGTCGCGCACGTCGTCCGGCCACGCCGCCACGTGTCGGTCGAAGGCCACGCCGCGCGCGAAGAGCGCACGGAGGGCGTCCTCGAACCCTGGCAGATCGCCGGCCAGCGCCGTCATGACGCGGTAGGACACTTCCTGCGCACGACGCACGCGATCGCGGCCCACGCTGGCGCGGCGCGCCTCGTCGACGAGCCGTCGCAACGCCACCGACGCGCCACCGGGCTGGCTGTTGAGCCACTGCCAGTGCCGCGGCAGCAACGTCACTTCGCGCGGGACGACGCCGAGGCGCGGACGCCCAGGGCCGCGTGGGGCCGCGGGTTCCGGCTCGGCCGGCGCGGTGCGCCGCGCCTCTCGGGCCGCCACGCCGCGCAGCACCTCGGCGGCGCTGCCGCTGTAGTCGGCGTCGATCTGCTCGCCGGTGGCGTCGTCGAAGATCAGCACGAGCGACGTGTGCGAGCGATCGAAGGCCGCCTTCGCGGCCGCGACGACGACATCGAGGGGGCCGGACGCCACGCGGCGGGAGCCTTCGAACGCGGTGTAGGTGCCGGCGGATGGCGTGGCGGGCGACATACGCCTATTGTATCCGGGTAATTCGCTGATTAATCCGGGTGCTTTCAGCCTCCGCGCGACGCCCCCAAAGCCCCGCCACTGCGGTGCTCCGCGACCTCGGCTGCAAGAACTGACGGCTCCGGCGTTCTCACTCCCGGAGGACGCCCATGCCCGTCGTTCGCGCTGTCCGCGCCGCCTGGCGCCTGCTCACCGCCGATCCGCGGCACGGCCAGATCGCCGTGCTGTCGTCGCTGCTCGTCTACGGCCTCGCCTCGCTCGATTTCGATCTCGGCCTCACGCAGATCGCCGTCACCATCGGCACCGCGCTCGCCACGCAATGGATCGCCGACACGTGGGTGCGGACGCCCACGCGCGCGGGCCTGAAGAGCGCGCTCATCTCGTCGCTGTCGTTGTGCCTGCTGCTGCGCACCAACGACGTCGCGTGGGCGGCGGCCGGCGCCGCGATCGCCGTCAGCTCGAAGTTCCTGATTCGCGTGCGCGGCAAGCACGTGTTCAATCCGACGAACGGCGCGCTGGCGGCGCTGCTGCTGACGACCGACGCCGTGTGGGTGTCGCCAGGCCAGTGGGGCACGACCGCGATCGCTGCGTTCGCGATGGCGTGCGCGGGCCTCGCGGTGGTGCACCGCTCGGCGCGCAGCGACGTCACGGTGGCCTTCCTCGCGAGCTACACCGCACTCGCCGTCGGGCGCTCGCTCGCGCTCGGCGAGCCACTGACGATCCCGCTGCATCGGCTGCAGAGCGGCGCCTTCCTGCTCTTCGCCTTCTTCATGATCTCCGACCCGAAGACCACCCCCGACGCGCGCGGCGCGCGCGTGCTCTACGCCGCGCTCATCGCGCTCGGTGCCTGGTACGTGCACTTCCGGCTGTTCCGCGCGAACGGCTTCCTGTGGGCGCTCGCGGCGGTGTCGCCGTTCGTGCCGCTGCTCGATCGCGCGTGGCCGGCCACGCGCTACGCCTGGCCCGTGTCTCCCCTGTCCATCCCGCGCTGGAGGTTCCCGATGTTGCGACGATCCGCTGCCCTGCTCGTGCTCGCCCTGCTCGCCGCGTTGCCGCGCTCCGCCGACGCGTTCTGCGGCTTCTACGTGTCACGCGCCGACACCACGCTCTTCAACAAGGCCTCGCAGGTGGTGCTCGTGCGCGACGGCGATCGCACGGTGCTGACGATGGCCAACGACTATCGCGGCGACCCGAAGGACTTCGCGATGGTGATCCCGGTGCCGACGCCGATCACGCGCGACCAGATCCACGTCGGCGAGGCCGCGCTGCTCGCCCATCTCGACGCCTATACCGCGCCGCGCCTGGTCGAGTACTACGACGCCGACCCGTGCGCGCGAAACGAGATGATGTTCGACATGGCCCGGCAGGCGGCGCCGGCCGCCGCCGCGGTGGGCGGGGCGATCAGCGAGCGGCGGGCGAAGTCGCTCGGCGTCACCATCGAGGCGCAGTACACCGTGGGTGAGTACGACATCCTCATCCTGTCGGCGCAGCAGAGCACCGGCCTCGAGACCTGGCTGCGCGAGAACGGCTACCGCATCCCGGCCGGGGCGTCCGACGTGCTGGGCAGCTATCTGGCGCAGAAGATGCGCTTCTTCGTGGCAAAGGTGAACCTGCGCGAGCACGCGGCCTCTGGCGTGTCGCGCCTGCGTCCGCTGCAGGTGGCCTACGAGTCGCCGAAGTTCATGCTGCCCATCCGCCTCGGCATGGTGAACGCCGACGGCGCGCAGGAGCTCTTCGTCTACGCGCTCACGCGCAAGGGTCGCGTCGAGAGCACGAACTACCGCACGGTGAAGCTGAAGACCGACGTCGAGATCCCGGCCTATCTCAAGGACGCCACCGAGTTCGGGCGGATGTATCGCGCGTTGTTCGATCAACACGTGGCGCGTGAGCGGATGTCAGCGGTGTTCCAGGAGTACGCGTGGGACATGAACTGGTGCGATCCGTGCGCCGCGGATCCGTTCACGTCCGACGAGCTGGGGCGCCTCGGCGTGTTCTGGACCGCCGGTGGCGACGTCGCGAGCCCGATGGTCCGCCGGCCGATGCCCGGCGGTGCCGCCCAGGACGTCTTCGTCACGCGCCTTCACGTGCGCTACGACCGCGCGCACTTCCCCGAGGATCTGGTGTTCCAGGAAACCGGCGATCGCACGAACTTCCAGGGGCGCTACGTGCTGCGCCACGCGTGGACCGGTCCCGCCCTGTGCGACGCCGGCATCGCCTACCGGCGCGAGTTGCCGGCGCGACGCGAGCGCGAGGCGCAGGCGCTGGCGTCGCTCACCGGCTGGCGCGTGGAGGACATCCGGCGAAAGCAGGGCGTCGACCCGGCGCCACCGGCCGACGATCGCGGCGAGGTGCCGTGGTGGAAGCGGCTGTGGCCGCAGCCGTCACCGCGTCCTTGATTCGCGTCGTCGCGCCCACTAGCATGGCGGGTCTGCGGAGGCCCGCCATGTCCGAGAAGTTCACGCGTCGCGAGTTCGTACAGACCTCCACCGCTGCGGCTACCGTCGCCCTCGGCGCAGCACCGGCCTTCGGCCAGGCCCCGGCGGTGCGCACCGGCGGCGTGGCTCCGGTGGTCATCGCCAGCGACAACGGCAACATCTGGAAGAACGGCGGCGCCCGCACCACCGTGCAGCTCGCCTTCGAGCAGATGACCAGCGGCGGCAAGGACGTGCTCGACGCGCTCATCGCCGGCGTGAACATCTGCGAGCTCGACCCCGAGGAATCGGGCGTCGGCTACGGTGGGTTGCCCAACGCCGAGGGCGTCGTGCAGCTCGACTCGTGCTGCATGCACGGGCCGATGAAGCGGGCCGGCGGCGTCGCCGCGATCGAGGGCGTGCGCACGCCATCGCTGGTGGCCAAGGCGGTGATGGAACAGACCGACCATCACCTGCTGGTCGGCAAGGGCGCGCAGGACTTCGCGCGCATGATGGGCTTCACGATCGAAGCCGACCTCAACACCGACAAGTCGCGCCGGCTGTGGCTCGAGTGGAAGCGCCGCGTCGACCCCGAGCACTTCCTCGACCCGAAGAAGCGCGATCGCGCCGGGCTGATGGCCGGCCTGAGCATGGTGCGCGACGGGCTGATCGACCCGAATCACTTCTGGGGCACGATCAACTGCGACGGCATCAACGCCAAGGGTGAGATCTGCGGTGTGACCACCACCAGTGGCATGGCGTGGAAGATCCCGGGCCGCGCGGGTGACTCACCGATTCTCGGCGCCGGCCTCTACGTCGACAACGAGATCGGCGCTGCCGGTTCGACCGGCCGCGGTGAAGCGAATCTCTACGGCCTGAACTCGTACCTGATCGTGGAGCTGATGCGGAACGGCAAGTCGCCCAAGGACGCCGGCATGGAGGCGCTGCGCCGCATCAAGGCGAACACCGTCGAGAAGCGCCTGCTGACGAAGTCGGGCCTGCCCGCGTTCAACATCAGCTTCTACATGTTCAACAAGAAGGGCGAGTTCGCGGCGGTGTCGATGTACGCGACGAACTTCGCGGTGTGCACCGACAAGGGACCCGAGACGCGTCCCTGCGAGCCGCTGCTGCCCGGCGACGGCACGCAGTAGGAGCCGGAATCCAGCCCGGTGCGTTTGACGGCGGCCTGGTGCCGCCGTCGTCGCGTACGCCTGGCTACTTCTTGTTCGGAATCGTCCAGAAGTAGATCTTCCGGCCGCTGACGTCGAGCTCCTGCTCGGGCTTCCAGTCGCCCATGTCGAAGGCGTGCGACACCACGCGCGTGCCCGGCTTCAGGTCCTTCATCAGCTTCGGCATCAGCTTCTGGTTCAGGGTGGGCAGCAGGTAGAGGGTGACCACCGTGGCCTCGGAGATGTTGGCCTCGAACAGGTCGCCCTGGATGATGCGCACCTTGTCGCCGACGCCGTTCTTCTGCACGTTCTCGTTGGCGTCCTTGATGCGCTGCGGGTCGATGTCGATGCCGACGCCGCGGGCGCCGTACTTCTTCGCCGCGGTGACCGGGATGCGGCCGTCGCCGGTGCCCAGGTCGTAGACGACGTCGTTCTTCGTCACCTTGGCCACCTGCAGCATGGCCTCCACCACTTCCTCGGGAGTCGGCACGTAGATCACGTCGGGCCGGCGGGGGGCGGCGGCCGGCGCCGCGGCCTGGGCGCGGGCAGGCGCCACCGACGTGCCAACGAACAGGACCGCGAGGCCGAGAGCGAGCAGGGGTGTGGGCATCGACATCGGGACTCCCTGGGGAGACGGCGAGTATAGCGCCCTCGCCTACCGCTTTGACGCGAGGCTGCGCGAATTGGCTTCGAGCCCGGCCGTGGCAGCAGCTGAGCCGACCAGTGAACGAACGTTCGTTTATTGATGTATTGTTTAATGAACTGTGGCGATCAGACAGAACGGCCTCCGGAGCCGCGAGTCCATCCTGGATCACGGGCTCAGCCTCACCGCGCAGGGTGGTCGGCACCGGGCCAGCATCGGCGCGCTGGCCGCGGCCCTCGGGATGAGCAAGAGCGCGGTGCACGCCCACTTCGGCTCGAAGGGGGCGCTCGACGCCGCGCTGGTCGCCTCGGCGGCGGAGCGCTTCGAACAGGCCGTGCTGCGGCCGGCCGCCGCGGCGCCGCCCGGTCTGGCCCGCCTCGCCGCGCTGTGCGAGGCGTTCCTCGCCTTCGCGGCGCAGTCAGACGCCGCCCTCACGCCGGGACATCGCGCCTTCGGCCGCGGCATGGCCGCAGCGGCCGAGCAGCACCTCAGGGCCTGGGCCGAGGCCTGGCGGCGGGCCCTGCACGGGGCCGCGGCCGACGCGGTGGCCCGTGCCGAGTTCGCGCCTGGCGCCGACGCGGCGCAGGCGGCGTTCGAGCTGGCCGCGCTGCTCGACGGCGCCGTCCGGGCCCTCGATCACCTGCCGCCCACCGAGGTGGTGCGCCGCACCCGCGCCGGCGTCGACCGCGTGCTGGTGTCGTGGACCAAGGCGTAGCGGCCGACGGCGGCACCGGGTCGCCACGGCCCTCGCCCGCGCGACGACGGGCTCAGCGGGTGCGCTTCCAGGCCTCGTAACGCGCCAGCGTGTCGGCGTTGGCCGGATACAGACCCGGCAGCGGCACGCCGCGTTCGATCTCCTGCATGATCCAGCTCTCGAGCCGCTCCTGCTCCACCGCGGCGTCGACGATCCCGTGCACCAGCGCGGCCGGCACGACGACCGCGCCGTCGTTGTCGGCGACGATGACGTCGTTCGGGAAGATCGCCACGCCGCCACAGGCCACGGGCTGCTGCCAGTCGACGAACGTGAGTCCGGCCACCGACGGCGGCGCCGCCGCGCCCGCCGCCCATACCCGCAGGCCGGTGCCGAGCACGCCGGCCAGATCGCGCACCACGCCGTCGGTCACCATCGCCGCCACGCCGCGCTTCGCCATGCGGCCGCAGAGGATGTCGCCCCACACGGCGGCGTCCTTCACGCCCATCGCATCCACCACGGCGATGCAGCCGGCCGGCATGTCCTCGATGGCGGCACGCGTGGATTTCGGCGACGACCACGACGCCGGCGTCGCGAGGTCCTCGCGGGCGGGCACGAAGCGCACGGTGAAGGCGCGGCCCACGGTGCGCGGCGTGCCCGGCGCGAGCGGGAACGCGCCACGAATCCAGACGTTGCGCAGGCCCTTCTTCAGCAGGATGGTCGTGAGGGTGGCGGTGGTGACGCCGGCAAGCGTCTCGAACAGCAGATCGTCGGTCATGGTCATGGCGGGGCGCCTCGTCGGCCGGATGCGGCTGTCGCATGGTACGCGGGCACGGCCGCGCCGCGCCACACACCGGACGGCGCTTCGCGGTAACGTATGCACTCCGTGAAAATCGCCACCTGGAACGTGAACGGCATCCGCGCCCGCCAGGGCCAGTTGCTCGACTGGCTGGCTGCCGAACAGCCCGACATCGTCTGCCTGCAGGAACTGAAGGCGCACATCGACCAGCTGCCCTTCGAACTGCGCGACCTCGAGCACTATTACGCCGGCTACCACGGCGACAAGGGCTATTCGGGCGTCGGCCTGCTGGTGAAGCGCTCACTCGTGGCGACGCCGCCGGTGTTCGTGCATCCGCCATTCGACTTCGAGCGCCGCGTCATCTCGGCCGAGCTCGACTTCGGCCGCGGGCCGGTGCTGACCTCGTCGTTCTACGTCCCGAACGGCGGCAAGGACTACGACGCCAAGATCCGCTTCCTCACCGACATGGATGCCTGGGCCGCGGCGCACGCGGCAGCCGGCCAGTCGCTGCTCTTCTGCGGCGATCTCAACGTGGCCCGCACCGACATGGACATCCACCCGCGTGAACGGAAGGTGAACCAGGTGGGCGCGCGTCCCGACGAACGCGCCCTGATCGAGCAGCTGCTGTCGCGCGGGCTCGTCGACGTGGGCCGCACGCTGCATCCGCACGACGACGCCTTCTTCACGTGGTGGGCGCCGTGGCGCAACCTGAAGCAGCGCAACATCGGCTGGCGCATCGACTACGTGGTGGCGTCGGGACAATTGGCCGCCCACGCCCAGACCTGCGTGGTGCAGCGCGAGTTCGGCACGAGTGATCACGGGCCCGTCGTGGCCACCTTCGCGTGAGGAGATCCCAGATGTCCGTGACCCCGGCCCGTCGTCGATCGCTGGTGCTAGGCGTTCTTGCTCTCGCAGGTGTCGCGCTCGTCGCCGCCCGCACGCCGTCGCTGCGCGCGCAGGACGCGGGTCGTCCGCCCGGCGCTACCTACACCGGCAAAGCATTCACCTTCACCGAGGTCGTGCCCGGCGTGTACCACGCGGTCGGCACCGGGAACCTCGGCGTTGGCTGCAACGCCTCGGTGATCGTGAACGCCGACGACGTGATGGTGGTCGACACCAACCTGTCGCCCGGCGCCGCCTGGGCGCTGCGCGAGGAGCTGAAGGCGATCACGCCCAAGCCGGTGCGCTACGTGGTGAACACGCACTGGCACTGGGACCACGCGCACGGCAACCAGATCTACGGACCGGATGTCACGGTGATCGCGCACGAGTACACGCGCGCCAAGCTGGCCGCTGGCGATTCCACGCGCGGCCGCAGCTACGAGATGTTCATCACCACCGGCCTGCCGGCGCGCATCGCCGACCTGAAGCAGAAGATCGCCAGTGCGCCGGCCGCTGATCGCGCCGGCCTCGAGTCGCTGCTCGCCATCGCGGACACGCAGCTCGCCGGCACGCAGGCGATCCGCGTGGCGCCGCCCACGCTCACCTTCACCGATCACCTGACGCTCGTGCGCGGCGGCCGCGAGATTCGGCTGCTGTATCTCGGGCGCGCGCACACCGGCGGCGACATCGTCGTCTACCTGCCGAAGGAACGCGCCGTCATCACCGGCGATCTGCTGATCGAGGGCACGTCGTACATCGGCGACGGCTTCACCGCCGACTGGCCGACCACGCTGGAACGGCTGCGCGCCCTCGACTTCGACGTGGCGTTGCCGGGCCACGGCGCGCCCTTCCGCGGCAAGGCGAAGATCGATCACTTCGAGGCCTACCTGAAGGACTTCCGCGCCCAGGCCGAGGCCTTCCACAAGGCCGGGGTATCAGCGCAGGACGCCGCCGCGAAGATGGACATGCGCAAGCACGCCGCCAACTACCCGGCGCTGACCACGCCCGGCGTGCTGTGGCACGGTGTGGCACGCGTCTACGAAGAGCTCGACGGCACGGCCCGCTGAACCCGAGCCAGGGCCGGCCCGGCTGTCGGGCCGGTAACTCGGACAGCGGATTTTTCGTCTATTCTGGAGTGAACGTGACACTCCAGACAGTGCCCTGGGCCGCTGGCCGGCTCGTGGTGATGGCGGGGCTCGCGACGACGCTCGCCGGCTGCTCCATCAAGACCTTCGCGGTCAACAAGTTAGGCGACACGCTCTCGGCCCCCGGCCCGTCGGTCTACACCACCGACGACGACCCGGAACTCATCAAGGCGGCGTTGCCGTTCTCGCTGAAGACGCTCGAGTCGCTCCTCCAGAGCTCGCCGAAGCACAAGGGCATGCTGCTCACGGCGTGCTCGGGCTTCACCTCGTACGCCAACGCCTTCGTGCAGCTCGACGCCGAGGCCATCGAGTCGACCAACTTCGAGGAAAGCGAGCGGCTGAAGGCGCGCGCGCGTCGTCTCTACCTGCGTGGCCGGGACTACTGCATGCGCCGGGTGGAGCTGAAACGGCCCGGCCTGCGCGCGGCGCTGGCGAAGGATCCGGCCACCGCCCTCGGCACCGTGAAGTACGACGTCGACGAGATCTACTGGCTGGGCGCGTCGTGGGGATCGGCCATCGCGGTGGGCGTCGACCAGCCGGATCTGGTCGCCGACTTCCCCGTGGTGCGGACGCTGATGGAAAAGGCGCTGGCCATCGACGAAAAGTACGCGGACGGCGCCATCCACGAGGTGTTCATCACGCTCGACGGCATGTCGCCCTCCATGGGCGGCGACGCCGCCCGCGCGCGCAAGCACTTCGAGCGCGCGGTGGAGCTGTCGAAGGGCAAGTCGGCCTCGGCCTACGTGGCCATGGCGGCCAGCGTGGCCCAGCCGGCGCAGAACAAGGAGGAGTTCCTCAAGCTCCTCGATCAGGCCCTCGCCATCAACGCCGACGACGAGCCGAACACGCGGCTCGCCACCCTCATCGCCCAGAAACGCGCGCGGATCCTGCAGTCGCGTGTCGACGAGTTGTTCACCGACGGCGACGCCCCCACGCCTCGCCTGGCCCAGACGCCGCCCGTGCCGCACGCGCCGGTGTCGCTGAGCCCTGTTCGCTAGTTCCCGCGCATACCAAGGTGATGCCGACCATGTCCCTGTTCGCCCGACTCCCGATCGTCCTCCTCGCCCTGGCGCTCGGCGCCGCGAGCGCCACCGCTCAGACCACCGTGCGGCTCGCCTCGCCCGCGCCGCTCGGCTCGGTGTGGCACAAGGCCCTCAAGCAGTTCGAGGTCGACGTGAAGACCGCCACCGGCGGCCGCGTCATCGTCCGTACCATCGGCGCCGCGCAGGACGACGAGGCGACGATGATCTCGAACATGAAGATCGGCCGGCAGCACGCCGCGTCGATTACCGCCCTCGGCCTGGCGTCGGTCGATCCGGCGTTCAACATCTTCTCGATCCCGATGTTCTTCTCGAGCTACGAGGAATACCGTGCCGTGCGCGAGAAGCTCGAACCGGTGCTGAAGCAGAAGCTGGAGGCCAAGGGGCTGACGTTCCTGAACTGGGGCGACACCGGCTGGGTGTACCTCTTCAGCAAGGCCGCGGTGCCGAACGTCGACGCGCTGAAGAAGCAGCGCCTTTACACCTCGGCGGGCTCCGACGCCTTCGTGCAGCTCTACAAGCAGAACGGCTTCAACCCGCGGCCCCTGCCCTTCACCGAAGTGCAGAGCGGTCTGATGACCGGCCTGCTGGATGCGGTGCCGTCCACGCCGCTGGCCACGCTGGCCTTCCAGTGGTACCGGAACGTGCCCGAGATGCTGGATCTCGGTGTGGGCCCGCTGGCCGGCGCCACCGTGATCGACTCGAAGATCTGGAGCACGATCAGCGAGGCCGATCGCGCGCAGGTGCTCGCCACCGCGAAGAAGACGCAGGACGCCCTCGACAAGGACGTGCCGGCGCAGGACGCCCAGTCGCGCGCCGAGATGGTGAAGCGCGGCCTGAAGGTGACGACGCCCGACGCCGCCGCCCTGAAGGGCTTCCGCGACATGGCCGACAAGTTCGCCGCCTCGATGCGCGGCAACGTCATCCCGGCCGACATCTACGACCAGGCGCTGCGTGAACGCGACGCCTATCGCAAGGCGCATCCCGCCAAGTGAGCGGCACGCACGATCCGAACGCCCCCGCGGAAGCCCGCGGCGTCGACACCAGCGGTCCGGTGGCGGCGTTCGAGCACGGCTTGTCCGTGCTGACGCTGGCGGCGCTGACGCTGCTGCCGATCGTCGAGATCGTGCTGCGCCGGTTCGACTCGGGCGTGCCGGGCGGCACGGCGTTCGTGCAGCACCTCACGCTGGTCG
>JAXLRB010000033.1:0-39135 GCA_046331325.1 Vicinamibacterales bacterium
GTAGAACTTCATCCACTCGTCGCAGAAGCCGGGCGTCGGATAGAGCTCGCCGAGCTCGCCGAGCGTGCCAGGCACGAGGCCGATCTCTTCCTCGCACTCGCGCGCGGCGCCCAGCCGCGGATCCTCGCCGGCTTTGAGGCTGCCGGCGGGCAGCTCCCAGATGAACCGGTCGAGCGCGTAGCGGTACTGGCGGATCAGAATCAGGCGCCCCGGGGCCGGCATCGGCAGCAGTACCACCGATCCCGGATGCCGCACCACTTCCATGGTGGCGTCGTGGCCCGAAGGCAGCGTGACCTTGTCCACCGCCAGCGTGAAGACGCGGCCGCGGTAGATCTCGCGATGGTCATGGACGATCGTCGTCGGTCGGCTCATCGACTGCCTCCACGAACAGGCCTGCCCGCTTGTCTTTCGGGGTGATCTCCTCGAGCACCGAGTGGAGATCGTCGGGCAGCGGGGCCTCGAAGGTCAGGCGCTCGCCCGTGCGCGGGTGGGTGAACGCCAGCCGCTCCGCGTGCAGGAACGGACGCGTGAGCCGCTGCACGGCGCGGATGTCGTTGGCGACCCGCTTGTGGATGCCGCCGTAGAGCGCATCGCCGACGATCGGGTGGCCGATCGCGCTCAGGTGCACGCGGATCTGATGCGTGCGTCCCGTGGCGATGGCCACGCGGATCAGCGTGACGCCCGGCAGGGCCCGCGCCCACGTCACGCGCGTCACCGCCGAGCGCGCCCGCCGCGCCCGCGTCGAGATCTTCTCGCGATGCACCGGATCGCGGCCGATCGGGATGTCGATGCGCTTGCGGTTGTGCACGGTGCCCCAGACCAGCGCCACGTACTCCTTGTCGACCTCGCGATCGTGGAACTGGCGCGCCAGCTCCTGGTGGGCGGCGTCGTTCTTGGCGACGACCATCACGCCCGACGTGCCCTTGTCGAGCCGGTGCACGATCCCCGGCCGCGTCTCGCCGCCGATGCCGCTCAAATCCTTCACGTGGTGCAGCAGCGCGTGCACGAGCGTGCCCGTGGGATGCCCGGCGCCCGGATGCACCACGAGGCCGGCCGGCTTGTTGACGACGACCACGTCGGCGTCGTCGAACAGGATCGGCAGCGGCAGATCCTCGGGTTCGAGCGCGCTCGCGGCCGGCGGCGGCACGTCCACGGTGACCGTGTCGCCCGGCCGGACGCCGGTGTTGGCCTTCGGCGACGGCACGCGCGGAAGGGACACGCGGCCGTCGTCGATCAGCTTCTGGACCTGCGCCCGCGAGTGGTTGGGCAGCTCGCCGGCGAGGAACTTGTCGAGGCGCAGGCCCTCGTGTTCGGGGCCGGCGTCGAAGGTGTATGGCGTCATGACGTCCGCCCACGAGCGTACGTCGCGCGCCGTGGCGGCGTCTAGCGCCGTATCGGCTGCACGCTGAAGATGAAGCCGGCGTCGGCCGACAGCGTCACCACCATCTGCGAGAAGTTGGTCGAGATCGAGGTCACCGTCGCCGATCCCAGCACCGTCACGGAGGGGATCACGTTGGGAAGCTGCATCGTCCCCGGATACGCGATCGTGTACACCGATCCGGCCTTGGTGACCGTGACGCCGGGACTGCCGAAGTTCAGCGTGCCGGTCGAGCTCACCACGCCGCCCAGCGGCATGAACAGGCTGCCCACCTGGTTGTTGACCAGCACGACGCCGTTCGACGGCGTGATCGACGCGAACCCGTTGTTCGTGAAGACGGCCTGCACGTAGATGCGGTCGCGCGCCGGGAACGGTGGGGTGAACGGCACGCTGGCCTGGCCCGCGCCGTCGAGCACGCCCACGCCGACGATCTGCACGTCGGTGCCGGCGAACAAGCTGACGCCGGCGTACGAGAAGCCGTTGTTCGTGGAGCTGGAGATCAGCGCGAACTGGGCCCCGGCGGTGCCGTTCAGCGCGAAGGTGGTCGAGCCGCCAGACCCGATGACGTAGTTGCCGGGGGTTAGGGTCTGGGCCTGGGCCGTGCCGATGGCGGCCGCAAACAGGAAGAGCGCGAGAAGGAATCGACGCATGAACACATCCTCCGTGCCGGGGGGAATCCCAAGCGAAATCGGGGCATGAGGATATGCGAGAAATGACCGTCCGTGGGGCCAGTATTCCGCACGGGACGGCTGCCCGCGCCAGGGCCGTCAGGCGTCCCCGCGTTTGCCCGGATAAGCGGCGGAATCCGGCAGGAAAAGCCCGGGCCGGTCCGGCGACCGGCTAGGCGTGTCGCGGGCGAGGCGAGGGCGTGGGTGCTGGGCCGCGGCTGAGCCAGAACAGCATGACCACGCTGAGCGGCGCCAGCACGAGCGAGATGACCTGCGAGGTCGAGAAGAGCGCCACCATGCCGCGGTCGTCGCCGCGGAAGAACTCGATGATGAAGCGCGAGATCGCGTACATCAGCACGAACTGCCAGAAGGTGCGGCCGGCGAAGGGACGGCCGCGGCGCTCGACCGCCAGCAGCACCAGCAGAATGACGAAGCCGGCCATCGACTCGTAGAGCTGCGTCGGGTGCAGCGGCACGTTCAGCGGGGTGCCGACGTTCAGCGCGGCGGCCGGATCCGTGAAGGTGATCGCCCAAGCCACCTGCGTGGGCTTGCCGTAGCAGCAGCCGGCCATCAGGCAGCCGAGGCGTCCCACCATGTAGCCGAGCGCGACGCCGGGCGCGAACAGATCACCGGCGTGCCAGAGCGGCAGCTTGTGCTTGCGCAGCTGGTAAATGCAGGTGACCGTGGCGGCGATCAGGCCGCCGTAGAAGACCCCGCCCGAGCGGAGCAGCGACAAGAACTCCTCGCGGCTGCTGGTGAAGTGCTGGAAGTCGACGACGAAGAGCAGGCCCTTGGCGCCCACCAGTGCCGCGATGATGACCCAGATGCCCAGGTCCATCACCTTGTTGCCGTCGAGGCCCGCCTCGCGGGCGCGCTTCACCCCCAGCCACAGCCCCAGCAGGTAGGCCGAGGCCAGCAGCACGCCGTACGAGTAGATGGTGATCGGGCCGGCTTCAAGCAGGATTGGGTGCACGGCGGGTTCCCAGGAGATCGAGGACGACGTCCAGCAGCAGGAAGATGACGCCGACGGTGATGGCGGCGTCCGCGACGTTGAACGCCCAGAAGTGCCAGCCGTTCCAGTAGGCGTCGACGAAGTCGAGCACGTAGCCGGCGGTGGCGCGATCGATCAGGTTGCCGATGGCGCCACCGAGCACCGCCGCCAGGCCCAGCCGGGAGAGTCGATGTTCGTCGGGCAGGCTGGCCGCGTACCAGGCCACGCCGGCCAGCGCCGTGCAGGCGATGGCGGTGAGCACGGCCGGCTTGTAGGGGAACTCCACGCCGTTGAGCATGCCGAAGGCGGCGCCGGTGTTGTGCACGCGGGTGAGGCTGAGCCAGCCGCTGAAGACGTCGAGGCTCTCGTGCAGGGCCAGCGTGCCGCGCACCAGGGACTTCGTCCACTGGTCGAGCACGACCACCACGAGCGCGATGACGAGTTCGAGGCGACGCATCGCAGGTCCTACAGGCTCACCGCCTGCGACAGCGCGTCGACGCAGCGCGGGCCAGCCCGGCGCGGTCGGCCGCCGACGACACCTCGGGCACCACGCGCCAGCAGCGCTCGCACTTCACGCCGTCGGCACGCACGACCTCGATACCGGGCGCGCCGTCCGCCGGACCGTTGCCGTCGAGGCGCACGGCCGACACACCGAACAGCGTCGGCAGGAACGCCTCGTAACGGCGCAGCAGGTCGAGGGTGGCGCCGCCGGTCGTCACCGTGACCGCTGCCGAGAGGTTGCCGGCGATGGTCTTGTCCTGCCGCTTCTGCTCGAGCGCCACGTTCACCGCGTCGCGCACCACGCCGAGCCGGGCCCAGCGATCGAGCAGGTCGGCGTCGACCAGCGCGTCGAGGTCGCGCGGGAAGAGCGCCATGTGCACCGAGGCCTCGCGCTCGCCGGGCAGCGCCCGCCACAGCTCGTCCATCGTCACCGACAGGATCGGCGCCAGCAGGCGCGCCAGGCCGTCGACCACGCGGAACATCACCGTCTGGCCCGAGCGGCGCTCGGCCGACTTGGCGCCGAACGTGTACATCCGGTCCTTCGTGACGTCCACGTAGAACGCGCTCACGTCGACGGTGATGAACTGGTTCGCGAGCTGGAACACCGTGGGGTAGTCGTACTCGTCGTACGCCGCCACGATCTTCCGCGCGACGTCGGCGTAGCGGGCCAGCATCCAGCGGTCGATCTCGAGCAGCCCGTCGACCGCCACCGTGTCGTCCTTCGGATCGAAGTCGTACAGGTTCGCCGTGAGGACGCGCAGCACGTTGCGGATCTTGCGGTAGGCCTCGATGGTGCGGTTCAGGATCTCCTTGCCGATGCGGATGTCCTCGCGATAGTCGACCATCGCGGTCCACAGGCGGAGGATCTCGGCGCCGCTCTGCTTGATGACGTCCTGCGGCGCCACGCTGTTGCCGAGCGACTTCGACATCTTGCGGCCGTCCTCGGCCATGACGAAGCCGTGCGTGAGCACCTGGTCGAACGGCGCGCGGCCGCGCGTGCCGATGCCGACCAGCAGCGAGCTGTGGAACCAGCCGCGGTGCTGGTCGCTGCCCTCGAGGTAGATGTCGGCCGGCCAGCGCTGGTGCTGGCGGAACGGCAGCACCGCCTCGTGGCTCGAGCCCGAGTCGAACCACACGTCGAGGATGTTGGCCTCGCGCTCGAACTCGCGGCTGCCGCACGACGGGCAGGTGAGGCCGGGCGTGACGAACTCCTCGAGCGGACGCTCGTACCAGGCGTCGGCGCCGTAGGTGTCGAACACCGTGGCCGCCTGCTCGACGAGTTCCTTCGTCAGCACGGCCGTGCCGCACTTCACGCAGTCCATCGCCGGGATGGGCACGCCCCACGCGCGCTGGCGCGAGATGCACCAGTCGGGGCGGTTGGCGATCATGCCCTCGATGCGGGCGCGCCCCCAGCTCGGAATCCAGCGCGTGTCGGCGATCGCCTGCAGCGCGTTCTTCCTCAGATCCTGCGCTTCCATGGCGATGAACCACTGCGCGGTGGCCAGGAAGATCACCGGGTTGTGGCAGCGCCAGCAGTGCGGGTACTGGTGCTCGAAGTCCTCGCGATGCCACAGCCGGCCGGCCGCGAGCAGCGCCGCTTCCACCGCCGGGTTCGCCTTCCACACCTGCAGGCCGGCGAACTGCTCGACCGTGTCGTTGTAGTGGCCGCCGGCGTCGAGCGGCGCGTAGATGTCGAGCCCGTACTTCACGCCGGTGTGGTAGTCGTCGGCGCCGTGGCCGGGCGCGGTGTGCACCGCGCCGGTGCCGGCCTCGAGCGTGACGTAGTCGCCGAGCACGGCGAGCGAGTCGCGCTCGTACAGCGGATGCCGGAACACCAGCCGTTCCAGGTCACGGCCGGGGAACGTGGCGAGCAGCGTGTCGAAGGCGCGGCCCGTCCTGGCCGCCACCGACGCCGCCAGATCCTTCGCGATGATGACGGCGGTGCCGTCGACGTCGTAGGCGCCGTACTCGAAGTCGGGGTGGAACGCGATGGCGAGATTCGACGGGATGGTCCACGGCGTCGTCGTCCAGATGAGCACCGACACCGGACGTCCGGCGAGCGCCGGGATGCGGCGCGCCGCTTCGTCGCGGCTGGCGTCGCTCAGCGGAAACTCCACCGTGATCGACGGCGAGACGTGCGACTCGTACTCGACCTCGGCTTCGGCCAAGGCGGTGCGGCAGTGCGTGCACCAGTGCACCGGCTTCTTGCCCTTGTAGACCATGTCCTTGGCGACGAACGCGCCGAGCGCGCGCACGATCGACGCCTGATAGCGGAACGCCATCGTGAGGTACGGGTCGTCCCACTGGCCGATGACGCCGAGGCGCTTGAAGCCCTCGCGCTGGATGCCGACGTACTTCTCGGCGTACTTCCGGCACTCGCGCCGGAAGTCGGCCACCGACATCTCGCGCTTCTTCGGGCCGAGCTCACGGTCGACCTTCAGCTCGATCGGCAGGCCGTGGCAGTCCCAGCCCGGCAGGTACGGCGCGTCGAAGCCGAGCATGTTGTGCGACTTGACGACCAGATCCTTGAGGATCTTGTTCATCGCCGTGCCGATGTGGATCTCGCCGTTCGCGTAGGGCGGACCGTCGTGCAGCAGGTAGGTCTTCGCGCCCTGTCGCGCCGCCCGAATCTGACCGTAGAGGTCCATCGCATCCCACCGGGCGATCGTCTCCGGTTCGGTGGTCTGCAGATTGGCCTTCATCGAGAAGGCCGTACGCGGCAGGTTGCACGTGTCTTTCCACTCGGCCATAGGGATTCCCTCATTGTACTGCCGGATCCGCGGAAACCCGGCCGTGCCGGCCCCGGGGCGGACACCCCCGGAGGGGTAAAGTGGAGGGATGGTTCACGAGGAACGGCTCGACAACGGCCTGACCGTGCTGGTGCAGGAAGTGCACACGGCCCCGCTGGCGTCGGTGTGGTGCTGGTACAAGGTCGGCTCGCGCGACGAGGGCCCCGGCCTGACCGGGGTGTCGCACTGGGTCGAGCACATGAACTTCAAGGGCACGACCAACATCCCGCGCGACCAGGTGAAGGGGATCATCGAGCAGTTCGGCGGCAGCTGGAACGGCTACACGTGGATCGACCAGACGACGTACCTCGAGACGGCGTCGGCCGACGCCCTCGACCGCATGCTGTTCATCGAGGCCGAGCGCATGGCGCACTGCCTCTACGATCCGGCCGATTGCGAGTCGGAACGGACGGTGATCATCTCGGAGCTGCAGGGCGGCGAGAACGACCCCGAGCAGCGTCTCGACAGCGAGATCACCGTCACCGCCTTCAAGGCGCACCCCTACAAGCACCCGACGATCGGCTGGCTGGCCGATCTGACGACCATGACCCGCGACGATCTCTACGGGCACTATCGCCGCTACTACGTGCCGAACAACGCGACGCTCGTGGTCGTCGGCGACGTCGACACGGCCGACGTGCTCCGGCGCGTGCGCGATCAGTTCGGGGCGATTCCGGCCGGCACGCCGGCACGCCGCACCGCCACCGTGGAGCCGCCGCAGGACGGCGAGCGCCGGGTGCACCTGCGCAAGCCCGGCACCACCGCCTACTGGCGCGCGGTGTTCCACGCGCCGGCGTTCGCCGATCCCGACTTCTTCCCGCTGCTGGCGATGGACGCCATGCTCACCGGGGCGTCGGGTCTCAACATCTGGTCGGGCGGCGGCGTGGCGACGCCGCAGCGCAGCGCGCGGCTGTATCGCGGGCTGGTCAACACCGGCCTGGCGTCGTCGGTCAGCGGGTTCCTCGCGCCCACGGCCGAGCCGTTCCTCTATCAGGTCGCCACGACCGTGGCGCACGGCCAGTCGATCGCGGCGGTGGAACGCGCGGTGCTCGACGCGCTCGACCGCTTCGTGGCCGACGGCCCGGCGGCGGGCGAGCTCGACAAGGTGCTCGCGCAGCTGCGGGCCCGCTTCGTGTTCGACGGCGGCAGCGTGACCGACCTGGCGCATCAGCTCGGCTACTTCGCCACCATCGCCGGCTGGCGCGACTGGCTCACGGTGGGCGAGCGGCTGGCGGCGGTGACGTCCGAGGCCGTGCATCAGGCGGCGCGGAAGTACCTGCAGGCCGACAACCGCACGATCGGCATCTTCGAGCCGATCGCCGACGGAAGCGAGGCGCACTGAGATGGCGCTCGACGTGCTTCGCCGCGTGCTGCCGAACGGCTTGACGATCCTGGCCGCGCGCAATCGCCTCATCCCTGCCGTGTCGATGGCGCTCGGCGTGCGCGCCGGTGGATCCGCGGACCCTGCCGGGGCCGCCGGCACTGCGGCGCTCACCGCGCGCGTGCTCGACAAGGGCACGGCCCGCTACGACGCCGACGCCATCGCCGACCAGCTCGAAGGGCGCGGCGCCTCGCTCGGCGTGAGCGCGGGACGCCAGCAGCTCGTCGTGAACGCGACGTGTCTCGTCGACGACATCGGCGCCGTGCTGCCGGTGGCGTGCGAGGTGGCGCGGCATCCGAGCTTCCCGGCACACGAGGTGGCGACGCGGCGCGCCGAGCTGCTCACCACGATCCAGGAAGCCGCCGACGATCCCGGGTCGGTCGCCGTCGATGCGCTCAACGCCACGCTGTATCCGGGCGGGCATCCGCTCGGCCGGTCGGTGCGCGGCACGGCCGAGTCCGTGGGCTCGCTGACGCGCGAGGCGCTCGTCGCCTTCCATCAACGCCACGTCACGCCCGGCGCCACGATCGCCGTGGCCGTGGGCGATCTTCCGGCCGACGAGCTCGCCGATCGCATCGCCGCCGAGTGCGGCGATTGGACGGGATCGGCCGTCGCCCCGCCGGCGGTGCCGGCGCCCCCGGCGCGGCACGACCGCGCGCTGGTCGTGAAGGCGATGCTCGACAAGGCGCAGGCCGACGTGGCCTACGGGTTCGTGGGCCTGAGCCGCAAAGATCCCGACTACTACGCCGCGCACGTGATGAACAACGCGCTTGGGCAGTACGCGCTCGGCGGCCGTCTCGGCGACAGCATTCGCGAGCGGCAGGGCATGGCGTACTACGTCTACAGCGCGCTCGACGCCGGCCTCGAGGCCGGGCCGCTGATGGTGCGTGCGGGCGTCTCGGCGGCGAACGTCGAGAGGACGATCGCGTCGATCGACTTCGAGCTGGCGACGATTCTGCGCGACGGGTTCACGCGAACGGAAGTCGACGACGCCAGGCGGTATCTGATCGGATCGCTGCCGCGCCAGCTCGAGACCAACGCCGGCATCGCCGGATTCCTGCTGTCGGCCGAGACCTACGGCCTCGGTGTGGATCACGACCGGCGTCTGCCCGAGTACCTGGCCGCCGTCACCTTCGACGACGTGATGCGGGTGGCGCGGCGGCTGCTCGATCCGGCGCGCGCGGTCGTCGTGGTGGCGGGTCCGTGGAGTGGACCGGTCGCATGAACGCACCACGTCCGGTCAGGGCGGTCTTCTTCGACGTCGACTTCACGCTGATCCACCCCGGCCCGCGTTTCCTGGGACCGGGCTATGCCGCCACCTGCGAGACGCATGGCGTGGCGGTCGACGCCTCGAGCTTCGAGGCGGCGGTGACGCACGCGCTGCCGATGCTCGACGACGTCGCCGATCCGCTCTACGACCACGCCCTGTTCATCGACTACACCGCGGCCATCATCGAGCGCATGGGCGGCACCGGCGACGGCGTGCGGACGGCGGCGGCCGAGATCTACGAGGACTGGGCGACGAACCACCACTTCGATCTCTACGACGACGTGCACGACGTGCTGCCGGCGCTGGCGGCGCGCGGGCTCACGCTGGGCGTGATCTCGAACTCGCACCGCTCGCTCGAGGCGTTCACCGAGCACTTCGCTCTCGATCGCTACGTGCGCACGCACGTCTCGGCGCATCCCAACCGCTACATGAAGCCGCATCCGAGCATCTTCGAGGCGGCCCTCGCGTCGGCGGGCGTCACCGCCGGCGAGGCGGTGATGGTGGGCGACAGCCTGAAGGCCGACGTGCGCGGCGCCCTCAACGTCGGCATGCGCGCCGTGTGGCTGCGCCGCTCGGGTGACGATTCCGCCGAGCGTCCGTCGCACGTGCCGATGATCCGGCGACTGCACGACCTGCCGGCGCTGCTCGACGTCGAGCCCTCCGCGCGCTGACTGATACACTGCTGAGGCCCATGCCCGAGCTGCGTTTCCGCGACCTGCACACCGCCGACGAGTTCCGCCAGGTGATGGACCTGGAGGCCACCGTCTGGGGGTTCACCGACCTCAACGACATGGTGACGCTGCCCGTGTTCACGATCACCGTGAAGCGCGGCGCGATCCTGATCGGCGCCTACGACGCGACGGACCGCATGGTGGGCTTCGTCTACTCGATCGTCGGCATGAAGCCGGGTCGGCAGGTGCTGCAGTGGTCGCACATGCTCGGCGTGCTGCCCGAGTATCGCAACAGCGGGCTCGGCCGGGCGCTGAAGCTGGCGCAGCGCGACAAGGCGCTGGCGCAGGGCTACGACCTCATCGAGTGGACCTACGATCCGCTGCAGGCGATGAACGCCCATCTCAACTTCACCAAGCTGGGCGTCGTCGCCGAGGAATACCACCGCAACGTCTACGGCGAGTCGACCAGCGTGCTGCACAAGGGCACGCCCACCGATCGGCTGGTGGCGCAGTGGTGGATCGCGAAGCCGCACGTCGAGCGCCGCATCGCGCCGGCCGGTGAGACGATTCCGGTGACCACCGACGCGCTGAAAGACGCCGCGCCCATCAACACGACGCATCCGGCGCAGGCGTGGCTCGCCAACACGCACGTGCACCTCGATCGCGAGGAGCGCCGGCTCACGCTCGAGATCCCGATGGGCTTCACCGACATGCAGCGCGAAGCGCCGGCGCTGGCGCTCGAGTGGCGCATGCAGACGCGCGACATCTTCGAGACCTACTTCCGCAGGGGCTACCGCGTGGTCGACTTCCATCTCGACCGCCCGCACCACCGCGGCCGCTACCTGCTGGCGAAGAAGGACGCGTAGGCCGATCAGCCGCCGGCGCGGCCGGTCACCGTGTCGGCCAGCGTCCGCAGCAGCGCTGCGAGTTCGTCGTCGGCCGACGGGCCGCGCGCGATCGGTCGGCCGCCGACGATCGTGGCGCTGACCGCGGTGAGGGGCTCCCGCAGAGCCGCCAGACCTCGCAGGCCGCGCTCCGGATGGTGTGACGCCGCCGTGATGGCCACGATCTTCCGCTCCAGTTCGCCGGAACCGATCACCCAGTCGATGGCGTTCTTCACCACGCCGGGCAGGCTGAAGCCGTACTCCGGACAGGCGATGAAGACGGCATCGCTGGCCGCGAGGGCCGCCCGCCACCGGGTCACGGCCGGGCCCGGGGCGGCTTCGAGATCCGGATTGAAGTGCGGCAGATCGCCGAGGCCGTCGAAGACCTCGACCGTCATCCCCGCTGGCGCCAGCGCCACCGCGCGGGCGACCAGATCGCGATTGCGTGACGCGGCCTGCAGGCTGCCGCACACCGCCAGGACGCGCATCAGCCCGGCGGCCAGGCCAGCGCGCGTCCGCCGAGCACGTGCAGGTGGATGTGGAACACGGTCTGGCCCGCGTCCGCATTGCAGTTGAACACCGTGCGGTAGCCGCGGCCGTCGTAGCCGCGTGCCGTCGCGATCGCCGCCGCGCGGCGCACCATGGCGCCGACCAGCGCATCGTGCCCGGCGCCGAGCTCGTTCAGCGTGGCCACGTGCTGCTTCGGCACGACCAGCACGTGCATCGGCGCCTGCGGGTTGATGTCGTCGAAGGCGATGACGTCGTCGTCCTCGTAGACCTTCTTCGCCGGGATCTCGCCGGCGACGATGCGGCAGAACAGGCAGCTCATGAGCCGCAGTATAGACCCGCGCTCCGACGTGACAAACGGCACGCCCGCGGTGTCATGATGCAGTGAACGACATCCCCCTGCGACTCATCGACTCCGCCGTCGTCGTGACGGCGCGTCCGCCTCAAGGAGACGGCACATGATGGAGAAGTACAAGGACCTCGAGACCCTCGCCGGCAAGCTCGGCATCCGCGGGTTCTCGATGAAGGACGCGGGCGGCAAGGTGCAGATCGCCGGCACCACCACCTACGCGCTCGAACGCGACCTCTTCTGGGACGCCCTCAAGAAGCACGCCGGCTGGGAGAACGAGGTGTCGGCCGACATCAAGGCCGAACGCACCGACATCCACGGCATCCACACGGTGCAGGCGGGCGAGTCGCTGTCGAAGATCGCCAAGATCCATCTCGACGACGCCGGCCGCTACATGGAGATCTTCAACGCCAACAAGGACAAGCTGAAGGACCCGAACATGATCCACCCGGGCCAGCAGCTCGTCATCCCGAACCGCTAGGTCTCAGCTCATCGGCGTGTCGCCACGACCACGCGGGCATGGTCCTGCAGGTCGTGGCGCACGTGCGACAGCGCCAGCGTGCCAGAGCCCTCCACCAGCGCCTTCACCGCGCGCACCTGCCCGTACCCGAACTCCATCACCAGCGTGCCGCCGGGCGCCAGGGCGTCGCCGGCCGCCGCGACAATGGCGCGCAGGTCGCGCAGGCCGTCGTCGCCGCCGAAGAGGGCCGCGGCCGGTTCGTGATCGCGCACTTCCGGCTGCAGGTCCGGGGCGTCCGTCGCCCGCACGTACGGCGGGTTGCTCACGATCAGGTCGAACGGCCCGGCGACGCCGGTCAGATACGGTGTCTCCACGAACGTGATGCGCGCGGAGACCTCGTGCGCGGCGGCGTTGCCGCGGGCGATCGTGAGGGCCTCGGCCGAGATGTCGGTGGCGACGAAGCGCGGGCCCTGCAGCTCGAGCGCGAGGGTGATCGGCAGGATGCCGCTGCCGGTGCCGATGTCGGCGATGTGCAGCACGGTGCGGCCGGGCGCCCGGGCGGCGGCCAGCGCTTCCTGCACCACGAACTCGGTTTCCGGACGCGGGATCAGCACGCCGGGGCCGACGAGGAACTCGCGGCCGTAGAACTCCTGCGTGCCCCGGATGTAGGCCATCGGCTCGCGCTTCGCGCGCCGGGCCACGAGCGACTCGAATGATGCGGCGAACGCCCCGAGGCCACGGGCGCCCACCGTGCGGTCGTCGACGCTGCGTTCGTCGTCGTCGCGCCGCGCGATCCAGGTGGCGCGGTCCCAACCCAGCACGTCGCGGGCCAGCAGCTCGACGTCGAGCGCCGCCTCGGCGCGCGGAATGCCCGCCGCTTCCAGCCGGCGCTTCGCGCCATCGACGAGATCGCGCAGGCGCATCGGCCGGTTACTTCTTGCCGGCGTCGTCGCCGCCGTCGGGCTTCTCGGTGGCTTCCTTGAGCTTCTCGGCCTGGTAGTGCGTGATCACCGCGTCGAGCAGCTCGGCGATGTCGCCGTTCAGCACGCTCGTGAGCTGGTGCGTGGTGAAGTTCACGCGGTGGTCGGTGATGCGGCTCTGCGGGAAGTTGTAGGTGCGGATCTTCTCGCTGCGGTCGCCGCTGCCGACCTGGCCGCGACGTTCCTTCGCCAGCGCGTCCTGCTGCTTCTGCAGCTCCATCTCGTAGAGCCGCGAGCGCAGCACCTTCATCGCCTTCTGGCGGTTCTTGATCTGCGACTTCTCGTCCTGCTGCGAAACGACGAGACCGGTGGGGATGTGCGTGATGCGGATCGCCGAGTAGGTCGTGTTCACGCTCTGGCCGCCGGGGCCCGACGAGCAGAAGGTGTCGACGCGCAGGTCCTTCTCGTTGATCTGGATGTCGACGTCCTCGGCTTCCGGCAGCACGGCGACGGTGGCGGTGGAGGTGTGGATGCGGCCGCTGGCCTCGGTGTCGGGCACCCGCTGCACGCGGTGCACGCCGCTCTCGTACTTCAGGCGGCTGTAGACCTTCTGGCCCTCGATGTTGACGATGACCTCGCGGATGCCGTTGCCGATCTCGCTGAGCGACATCACGTCCATCTTCCAGCGCTGCTTCTCGGCGTAGCGGCTGTACATCCGGAAGAGGTCGCCGGCGAAGAGCGCGGCCTCCTCGCCGCCGGTGCCGGCGCGGATTTCGAGGATGACGTTCTTCTCGTCGTTCGGATCCTTCGGCAGCAGCAGGATCTTGATCTCGCCGAGCAGCTGTTCCTGGCGCGCCGTCAGGCCCTTGATCTCGTCGGCCGCGAGCGCCGCCATCTCGGCGTCGCCGCTGGCGGCGAGGTCCTGCGCGTCCTTCAGCTGCGCCTCGACGCCGCGGTAGTCGCGGTAGGCCATGACGAGCGGCTCGATCTCGGCGAGCGCCTTGGCCTGCTTGCGGTATTCGTTGGCGTCGCCCTGCACCTCGGGGGAGGACATGGCGGCGGCGAGGGCCTCGTAGCGGCCCTCGACGGCGGCGAGCTTGTCGAACATCCCCCTATTATCCCGCGACCGCGCCGCTGCCGCCCGACACCGGGGGCAGGAAGGCCACTTCGTCGCCCTCGGCGACCGGCGTGGTCATGCGGGCGTAGGTGAGGTTCACGGCCGACGACATCGAGCGGGCGTAGGCCTCGGCGGCCGGGTGCGAGGCGACCAGGCTGGCCCAGACGTCGGCCACGGTGGCCCCGGCGGGGACGTCGAGGGTGATGTCACCGGCGCCCACCAGCTCGCGCAGCCGGGCGAAGAGCTTCACGTTCACGCGCATGCGAGTTTCAGCGCGGCCTGCCGCGCGGCCTCGTCGTTGGCGTCCGCCGTGGCGCCCTCGATCCACACCTCGCCGCCCTCGAAGTGCTCGTGCTTCCAGATCGGCACGATCTGCTTGATGCGCTCGATGGCGTAGCGGCAGGCGGCGAAGGCGTCGGCGCGGTGCGGCGTGGCGACGGCGATCACCACGCTGGCCTCGCCGATGGCGAGCTTCCCGGTGCGGTGATGGATGGCCATGCGCGCCCCCGCCCACTGCGCCTCGGCCTCGGCGACGATGATCGCCAGCGCCTTCTCGGCCAGCGGCGCGTAGGCCTCGTAGTCGAGGAACAGCACCTTCCGTCCCTGATTGTGATCGCGCACCAGGCCGACGAAGGTCGTGACGGCGCCAGAACCCGGCCCTTCGACCACGCGCAGCACGGCCTCCACGGTGAGTGGATCGGGGGTGACGGCGGTGGCCGGCGGCATCGGCGTCAGTATACCGGCCGGCGCTGCGCCCACTGGTGATCCAGCGGCCGGTGTCCCTTGCCCAGCGGCACGCCGGCCCGCATCGCCTCGCGCACGTAGGCCTGCGCCGCGCGCACCGCCGCCTCGAGGTCGTCGCCGAGGGCGAGTCGCGCCGCCGTGGCCGCGGCGAACGTGCAGCCGGTGCCGTGCGTATGCACGCCGGCGATGCGCGGACCGGCGATCGCCACCACGCGCGCGCCGTCCACGAGCACGTCGACGATGTCGTCGCGGTCGAGGTGGCCGCCCTTCACGACCACCGCCTGCGCGCCGAGGCCACGGATGGCGTGCGCGGCGGCGATGGCGTCGTCGAGCGACTCGATGCGGCCCCCCACCAGCACCTCCGCTTCCGGGATGTTGGGAGTGACCACGCGCGCCACTGGCAGCAGCGTCCGGCGTACGGCGTCGACCGCATCCGCCGCGAGCAGGTGATCGCCGCTCTTGGCCACCATCACCGGATCGACGACCACGTTCGGCAGCGCGTGCCGGCGGATCGCCGCGGCCACCGCCTCCACGATGGGCGCGGTGCCGAGCATGCCCGTCTTCGCGGCGTCGCAGCCGAGATCGGTGACCACGGCCTCGATCTGCGCCACCACGAATTCAGGCGGGGCGAGGTGCACGCCGGTGACCGCCACCGTGTTCTGCGCGGTGAGCGCCGTGATGGCCGAGGTGCCGAACACCCCGAAGGCGGCGAACGTCTTGAGGTCGGCCTGGATGCCGGCGCCGCCCCCGGAGTCGCTGCCGGCGATTGTCAGTGCTGTACGCATGTTGCTAACATTCCGCGCATGCTCACCCCGAACACCGCCGCTTCCGCGACCGTCCGTGCCGACCGCGCCGCCCGACTGGGCCTCGCCGCCGGCTCCGTGCTCTTCGCCACCGCCCTCACGGGCGCGGCGTCGCAGGTGAGTGTCACGCTGCCCGGCACCGTCGTGCCGTTCACCCTGCAGCCGCTGGCCGTGCTGCTGGCCGGCGCGGTGCTCGGCAGCCGCCTCGGCGCGCTGAGCCAGGCGCTGTATCTGGCCGCGGGCGTCGCCGGCGCTTCGATGTTCGCATGGTCGCCCGTGCTGCTGCCAGGCATCGCGCGTCTCGTCGGTCCCACCGGCGGCTTCCTGCTGGCCTATCCCGCCGCGGCGTTCGTCGCCGGCCTGCTCGCCGAGCGCGGTCTGGCGCGCCGTCCGCTGGGCGCCGCCATCGCGATGCTGGCGGGCGCGGCGGTGCTGTACGCCGGCGGTGCGCTGGGCATGGCGCGTTTCGCGCCCGTGACGTTCGCGCTGCTCGCGCCCTACGCGGCGCTCGACACGATCAAGATCGCGGTGGCCTGCGTGTCGGTGCCGACGCTGCGCCGCGCGCTCGGCCGCTAGCGACCTGCGCCGGCGTCGCCGCCGGCGGACGTCCGAAGATCAGGAAGTACTGGAACGGCAGGAACGTCTCGCGCCGCTTCAGCACCAGGCCGGCCCGCGCGGCCTCGGCTTCGAGGATCTCCGGCGCCATGCGCTCCGCGGCATCCGGACCCGGTCCGGAGCTGCCCGGCCTGAAGTCGACCACGCCAATCGATCCATCCGGCTTCAACGCGCGGCGCAGGTTGGTGAAGAGCGACACGCGATCCTCGATCTCGTGCACCACGTCCACGATCAGCACGGCGTCGAACGTCTCGGCCGGCAGGTAGGGATCGCTGCCGCGTCCGAGGCGCGTGCGCACGTTGGCCAGCCCTTCGCGCTGCACGCGGCGTGAGATCGCCGCCAGCATCTCGGGCTGCACGTCCTGCGCGTACACCAGGCCGTTCGGACCGACGCGCCGCGCCAGCCGCACCGTGAACCAGCCGCTGCCGGCGCCGACGTCGGCCACCACCGACGCCTCGGCCACGCCCAGCGCGTCGAGAATCTGGTGCGGACGCTGCCACTCGTCGCGGTCGGGCGCTTCGAGCAGGCCGAGATCCTGCGGCGGGAACAGGCGCCCGTGCTGCGAGGGCGGCGGCGCCGGGCGCGACTGCGCCTGGACGACGAGTCCTCCCGCGGCCATGGCGGCCGCCACGGCCAGCACGCGCACGCCGGGCATGGCCTCATTGTCGCCCGGACGCCTATAATTTCCGAATGCTCTCCGCCTTCTTCGAGTCCGTCGTCGACCTCATCGTCAAGACGTCCACCGACCTGCCGCCCGACGTGCGCGCCGCCATGCGCGTGGCCAGCGACCGCGAGGAGGAACCGCGCGCCGTCCAGGCCCTGGCCATCATCGGCCAGAACATCGACCTCGCGGCCGCCGGCGAGGGCGCCATCTGCCAGGACACCGGCATGCCCACCTTCGAGGTGAAGACGCCGGTGGGCGTGAACCAGATCGAGCTGAAGAAGCAGATCAAGGCGGCGGTGGCCGAGGCCACGAAGCGCGGCAAGCTGCGCCCGAACTCGGTCGACTCGATCACCGGCGAGAACAGCGGCAACAACCTCGGGCCCGGCATGCCCATCCTGCACTTCGAGCAGTGGGAGCAGGATGAGATCGAGGTGAAGCTGATCCTCAAGGGCGGCGGCTGCGAGAACATGAACATCCAGTACTCGGTGCCCACCGAGCTGCCGCACCTGGGCCGCGCCGACCGCACCCTCGAAGGCGTCCGCAAGTGCATCCTGCACGCGGTGTGGAACGCGCAGGGCAAGGGCTGTGCGCCGGGCGCCATCGGCGTCGGCATCGGCGGCGATCGCACGAGCGGCTACGTGCTGGCGAAGGAACAGCTGTTCCGCACGCTCGACGACGTGAATCCCGACGAGCGCCTGGCCGCGCTCGAGGCCGACATCATGGCCACGGTGAATCGCCTCGGCGTGGGCACGATGGGCTTCGGCGGCCGCACCTCGCTCATCGGCTGCAAGATCGGCGTGGCGAATCGCCTGCCCGCCAGCTTCTTCGTGTCGGTGGCCTACGACTGCTGGGCGTTCCGCCGCCTCGGCGTGCGCATCGATCCGGCCACCGGGCGGATCACGCAGTGGCTGTATCGCGATCCGGCGGTGCCGGCGCTGGCGATGATGGATCAGGCCGGCTTCCGCCGCACCGGCCGCGAGATCTCGCTCACCACCCCGCTCGACGAGGCCACGGTGCGCTCGCTGAAGGTCGGCGACGTCGTGATGATCAGCGGCCGCAGCTACACCGGCCGCGACGCCGTGCACCATCACCTGATGTCGCACGAGCCGCCCGTGGATCTGCGCGGATCGCTCGTGTATCACTGCGGCCCGGTCGTGAAGAAGCTCGACGACGGCTCGTGGACGATCACCGCCGCGGGACCGACGACGAGCATCCGCGAAGAGCCGTATCAGGCCGACATCATCGGCAAGTACGGCATCCGCGCGGTGATGGGGAAGGGCGGCATGGGCCCGAAGACGCTCGCCGGCCTCAAGCAGCACGGCGCCGTGTATCTGAATGCCGTCGGCGGCGCCGCGCAGTTCTACGCGCGCTGCATCGAGCGCGTCGATGGCGTGTCGCTGCAGGAGTTCGGCACGCCCGAAGCCATGTGGCACCTGTGGCTGAAGGACTTCCCCGCGGTCGTCACGATGGACGCGCACGGCAACAGCCTGCACAAGGACATCGAGCAGAGCTCGGCCCAGGAACTGGCGGCCCTGGCGACGCCAGGTCGCTGAAATCCGACACGTTTGGTCCGCGTAGCTCTGCAAGTGCCTTCATATCAATGGCTTAGGTGCCATTTTCACGGGCGCCCAGCGGTGCTACACTGAACACATCATGCACACCGACACCGCCCCTGCCACCGGTCTCGACACCCCGATGCCCGTCGTCACGCCCAGCGTGATCCTCGTCACCGAGGCGGCGGCGACCAAGATCAAGGAACTGCTCGTGGAGGAAGGCAAGGCCGAGAGCGGCCTGCGCGTGTTCGTCCAGGGCGGCGGCTGCTCCGGCTTCCAGTACGGCCTGATGATCGAGGAAAACGGCGCCGGCGTCGGCGATCAGCTCTTCGAGTCGAACGGCGTGAAGCTGCTGGTCGATCCGGTGAGCCTGAGCTACCTGAAGGGCGCCGAGGTCGACTTCGTGGAGACGATCACCGGCGGCGGCTTCACCATCAAGAACCCCAACGCCACCTCGACCTGCGGCTGCGGGTCGTCGTTCAGCGCGTAATTCACGGCAGCTTCGCGGGCGCGGTGTCACTCGACGCCGCGCCCGTGCTTCGTCTATCGTCTGGATAGACGTCCCGCCATGGCCCTGAGCGCCCTGCCCGATCTGGATTCGCTTCGCCCGGCCGGCACCAAGCGGTCGAGCAAGCGCGATCAGATCGTCAACACGTTCCTGCGGCAGGAAGGCCACCTCAGCGCCGACGACCTCGTCGATCTCATCAAGCGCGAAGACCACCGCATCAGCCGCGCCACCGTCTACCGCACGCTGCAGTGGATGGTGTCGGCCGGCATCGCCCGCAAGGTCGACTTCGGCGAGGGCCGCTTCCGCTTCGAGCATTCGTACCGGCATCCGCGGCACTTCCACCTGATCTGCAAGACCTGCAACCGCTCGTTCGAGTTCCTCAGCTCCGACATCGAATCGCTGGTCGAGGAAGTGGCGGCGGCGCGCGGCTTCCAGGCGCGGCAGAGCGTGGTGCAGGTCTACGGCACGTGCGAAACCTGCCAGGCCGGGCGGGCGCCGCAGCCCGACGGGGGCACCTCCGAGCTGCTCTTCGCGCGTGACGCGCTGCGCATCGCCATCGCCACCGAGCGCAGCGGCCGCGAGTTCTACGTGCGCGCCGCCCGCCTGGTGAAGAACTCGCGTGGCCGGCACGTGTTCGAGAAGCTGGCCACCGAGGAGATCGACCACCTGCAGCGTCTCGAGGCGCGCTACAAGACGCTGCTCGAACGCGACCCCGAACTCGAAGCGCGGCCGACCTTCCTCTTCTTCAAGGGCGCCGCCAACGGTCTCTTCGCCGAGGGCGCCGAAGAGCTCACCAAGCCGGGCGTCGACGAGGCCGAGGCCCTGCGCATCGGCATCCGCTGCGAACGCAACTCGCACCGTTTCTTCAAGCGCTACGGCGAGAAGTTCGAGGACTCGGAAGGCAAGCAGATCTTCCTCGAGTTCGCCGAGGAAGAACGTGAGCACCTCGAGCTGCTGATCCGCGAGTATCGCGCGCTCATCACCCGCACGCACGCCGGGCGCCGCAAGGGCGCGGTGAAGAAGCCGGTGGCGCGCGGCCGCGCCAAGCGCCTGCCGGCGTGATCGACCTGCACATGCACACGACCGCGTCCGACGGTCGGTGCTCTCCCGAAGAACTGGTGGACCGCGTGGCCGCCGCTGGCGTCACCACCTTCGCGGTGACCGATCACGACACCGTCGCGTCGCTGCCCGACGCCCGCCGGCTCGGCGCCCAGCGCGGTCTCACGCTGGTGCCCGGTATCGAGATCACCGCCGTGTACGAGGCGCGGGACGTGCACGTGCTCGGCTACTGGTGCGACGAGACGTCGTCGGATCTGCTGGCGTTCCTCGAGGCGCAGCGGGCGCGGCGCGTCGAGCGCGTGGAGCGCATCGCGCACGCGCTGGCGAAGGCCGGCGCGCCGATCGACGTGCGGCCGGTGATCGACGACGCGCTGGCGCGTCCCGGCGCCACCGTCGGTCGTCCGGCCCTGGCGCGGGCGCTGGTGGCCGCGGGCCACGCGTCGTCGGTGCAGGATGCCTTCGACCGCCTGCTCGGTCTCGGCTGCCCGGGCTACGTGGGACGGCACGGCGTGCCCCCGGGCGAAGTGGCGGAGCTGGTGCACGCCGCCGGCGGCATCGCGTCGCTGGCGCATCCCGGCGTGACGCGGCGCGACGAGATGATCGCCACCTGGGCGGCTGACGGCATCGACGCGCTGGAGGCGTACCACTCCGACCACGACGCCGCGTCTTGCGAGCGATATCTGGCCGTCGCCGACAGGCTCGGGCTCGCGGTGAGCGGCGGCTCGGATTTCCATGGCGACGATGGGTCGGGGGCGCGGGTGACGCGACGCGAGGTGGGCGGCGTGACGCTGCCGGTGGATCGTTTCGAGAGGCTTGTCGCGCGGCGCGAGCAGGAGGCGTCGTGAGCGGCACCGCTCTGGTCACGTTCGCCGCCGTCGAGAAGCAGTACCAGGCGCTGCGCCCGCTACGTCTCGCGGACCTGCGCGTCGAGCCCGGCGCCGTGGTGTCGATCGCCGGCATCGACGCGCCCGGCGCGGAAGTGCTCGTGAACCTGATGACCGCCGCCGTGGCGCCGGATGCCGGCGAGGTCCGGCTGTTCGGGCGGTCCACGGCCGACATCGGCGACTACGAGTCGTGGCTGGCCATGCTCGACGGGCTCGGCCTGCTCACCGAACGCGCCGTGCTGCTCGACCACTGCACGGTGGCGCAGAACCTGGCGCTGCCGCTCACGCTGCAGATCGAGCCGATCGCGCCGGACGTGCTGCCGGCGGTGCAGGCGCTGGCCGGCGAGATCGGCCTCGATCGCGGCGTGCTGGATCAGCGCGTGCGCGACGCCGCGCCCGAGGTGGTGCAGCGGGTGCGGCTCGGCCGCGCCGTGGCGCTGAACCCGCGGCTCGTCGTCGCCGAGCATCCGTCGGCCACGCTGCCACGCGAGGCGGTGCCGGCGTTCGCTCGCGATCTCGCCCGCGTGGTCGCGGGACGGCAGGCGGCGCTGCTCTCGATCTGCGCGGATCGCGAGTTCACGAAGGCGCTTGGCGGGCTCGCCCTCACCCTCGATCCGAAGACCGGCACGCTGTCGAGGCCCGGGCTGCTGGCGCGGCTCGGACTGGGATAATGGACAACATGAGGATTCACGGCGAGGTGGTGCGTCTCGAGCCGGCACGCGGCTTCGGGTTCCTGCGCGACGAGGGCAACGGCGACTGGTTCTTCGTCGCCAGCGGCGTGCGCGCCGGTGAGACGCTGCGCGTCGGCGCCCACGTCACGTTCGAATACGAGTCGACGTTCCAGGGCCCACGCGCCACCGACATCACGATCGAGCCGATCGCGTGAACGCCCGCCTGCTGCTGTTCGACATCGACGGCACGTTGCTGCTCACCGGCGGCGCCGGCAAGCGGGCGATGGAGCGGGCGTTCTTCGAGCTGTTCGGCGTGGCGGACGCGCTGTCCGGCGTGTCGATGGCCGGCCGCACCGATCGGTGGCTGGCCGAGCTGGCCCTCACCCGACACGGGCTCGACGCCTCGGCTGAACGTCTCGAGTCGTTCCGCGCACGGTATCTCGCCGCGCTCGAATCGTCGATTCACGAGCCCGGCCGCGGCCACCGCGGCCTGCTGCCGGGTGTCGAGCCGCTGCTCGACCGCCTCGCCCTGTGCGACCAGTGGCACCTGGCGTTGCTCACCGGCAACTACCGCGACGGCGCCCGCATCAAGCTCTCGCACTTCGGACTCTGGAATCGATTCGCCTGGGGCGCGTTCGGCGACGAGCACGCCGAGCGCGGCGCCCTGGCGCGCGCGGCCGTCGACGCGGCACCCGCGCAGGGCGTCACCATCGCCGACGCGCGTCATGCGGTCGTGATCGGCGACACGCCGTTCGACATCGCCTGCGCGCGCGCTGCCGGCGCCTCGGTCGTCGCCGTCGCCACCGGCGGCCACTCCCGCGAAGAACTCGCCGCGCACGAGCCGGACCTGCTCGTGGACGACCTCACCGACATCGACGCGATCGAGTCGTTCCTCGCCCGCGCCTGACTCCCAGGCGCTTCGAGGCCAACGGCTGCGCGGTTGGCGGAAGCGAAGTGAAGCGCGGTGCCGCAACGAAGCTACGGCAGCCGAGGGCGCGAAGCGCCGAAGTAAAGAACGCGTTCCGAAGGAGCTGCGGTAGCCGGGGGTGCGAAGCGCCCGAAGTCAAGAAGGCGTTCCGGAGGAGCTGCGGTAGCCGAGGGCGCGAAGCGCCCGAAGGCGATCAGGTGGAGTCGTGCCCACCGAGGCGAGGCCGGAGGCCGACGCCGGTGCGCCTGACTCCCAATCGCTTCAACGCCAACCGCGTGGCGGTTGGCGGAAGCGCCTGGGAGTCGAACCCAGCCTGCCCTCATGGAGCGCAGCGACCGGTTTTGAAGACCGGGAGGGCCACCGGGCCCCGTTCGCTTCCGCTCACGATTCTACCTGCGGACACACCTCCGGCCCGATGACACGAAGGCTGGTGGCTGGAGGGAAGGGGCCCCGGCCTCACGCTCGAGGCCGGGCGGATGGGGGAAGCGCGTCAGTTCTCGATCAGGCGCACGTCGGCCGCGCGCGGGCCCTTTTGTGATTCCTCGGTGACGAACTCGACGCGCTGACCTTCGCGCAGCAGCTCGAACACCACGCCGCGCACGGCGCTGCGATGGAAGAAGTGCTCCAGACCCGCCTCGTCGCGGATGAAGCCGAAGCCCTTGTCGATCAGGAGCCGTGCGATGGTGCCCTGCTGCATGTCCGTGCCCTCCGATTTGAACGCGGGCTCGCGTCCCCCCGGCGGTGAGTGTCGGGGCGCCCGCGTTACCAGCCAGCGACGTACGGCACGGCTGGTCCCGGGGCCATGGCGTGGACCCGAAAGGTTCGGGCAGTGTAGGCAGGCGCTTCCCGGCAAGTCAAGGCCAGCCGTGGGCGATTCTCCCGTGGGACGATAGGCCCGTGATGGTGCGTGGCATCGTGCTTTCGGCCGGGGAGTCCAGGCGGATGGGGCGGCCTGTCGGGCTGTCCGTGCGGCTGGCGGGCCCACGTTCGCGGCCGCGTCGTCGTGACGCTGTGGCGCTTACGTGCACGACGTCGTCGTCGTCGCCGGGGCGCACCCCGAGGCGGTGCGCGATGCTGTCGCCGGCGTTCCCGGCCTGCGCCGTGCTCGGTCGAGCACGCCGGATGGCGCGATGGGCGCTGTCGTCGCTGTACGGACTCGCGGCGTGCTCGACGATCCCGCGCTGGATGCCGTCATCGACGCTCGTGGATTGTCCGTTCGTGCAGGCCGCCACCGTCGATGCGCTGATCGATCAGTGGCTGGCGCCGCGGGCGCCGGATCGTGCGGCTCGCCATCGGCGCGCGGCATGGACATCCGGTGATCTTCGCGCGGCGCACGTTCGACGACCTGCGCACCGCGCCTCTCGGATATCGGCGCGAAGGCCGTGATCGCGCGCTGGCAGTCCGATGTCCTGAACGTGCTCGTGGACGACGCCGGCGTGCTCGCCGACATCGACACGCTGGCGGACTACGACGCCGCCTTGCGACGCGAGCCGCGCTGACCGCGGTGGGCCGGCTGTTCGGGACCGCCGCGTGCGAAGAGATTGCCGCGCGCGGAAGCGAGAGCGTCACCACCCCCAGGGTGCGTGACGCGCTGCTCGACCGACAGCGCGTAGCGCTCGCGCACCGCGTCGGTCGCACCGAACGCCACCACCCCGTAGTGCCGGCACACCTCCGGTGCGATCGCCGTGGGCGCCGGGAACACCGCGCGTCCTGATTCCCCGAAGGACTTCAGCAGCGCCGAGTCCTGGAACTCGCCGGCGATGGCCGGCCGCAGCTGTTCTTCGGTGAACCACTGTTCCAGCGCGCCGCAGCGCCGTATCCGGCGTCGGCACCAGCATGGGCGCCAGATGCAGCGAGCGCGGGAACTGGCGTCGCATCCGTCCCGCCAGGTCGCGGGTCGCGAAGAACGAGGTGCCCAGATTCGCCCAGCAAATGCGAGAACACCTTCACACGCGCGTGAGGCGGCGACGGCCGATCGCTGATCACGACGTCGAGGGTGTGCGTGGCCAGCTGCGCCAGCATTTCCTCGGGCTGTCCTTCGTGACACGTGATGTGCATCGGCGTCCGCCTTCCGGGTCACCGGCGCAGGCCGGTAGACGATCAGCTTCGGCACCGCGTCGGCGACCCCGACGCGCAGCTCGGCGCCCGGCCCGTCGGCAGCCCCTTCAGCGTCTCCCGGTGTTTCGCGGCCCAGGCTGCAATCTCCTCGGCGTAGCGGTCGAGGCGGCCCACCTCGGTCACCACCACCCGGCGTCCGCGCCGTTCGAGCAGGGTCTCGCCGAGCGTGCGTTCGAACTGGCGCACCTGCGGCGCTGACGCGGGCTGCGCCGCAGGTGCGCGGCGGCGCGCGAGATGCTGCCTTCGCGGACGACCGTCCAGAAATACAGCAGGTGGTGGTAGTTCATCCATTCCATGGGAGGCATTATAGGCTTTAGCGTTCGACGGCGCATGAACTATCTATTTGTCTATGTCTGGCGCGGCTCACGCTGGAGCACACGAGGTGATGGTCGTGGATCTGGTGTTTCCCTTCGCGGACTACTGGTGGCTTTACGCCGTGTTCACCGTCGGCGTGCTCGGATTGCTGGCGCTCGATCCGGTGTTCCACCGCGACGCGCACGAGGTGTCGATTCGTGAGTCGGCCGTGTGGTCGGTGGTCTGGGTGGTGCTGGCGCTGGCCTTCAACTACGGCTTCTATCTCTACGCCGTACGAAAGCCGGCCCCGATGTTGACGCGGCTGGCCCTGGAGTTCCTGGCCGGGTATGTCGTGGAGAAGGCGCTGGCCGTCGACAACGTCTTCGTCTTCGTGATGGTCTTCGGCCACTTCGCGATTCCGCGAGGTATCAGCATCGGGTCCTGTTCTACGGCATCCTCGGGGCGCTGGCCTTCCGCGCGCTCTTCATCGCGCTGGGCGCCGTGCTCATGCAGCAATTACCTCGATCGTCGCGCTGTTCGGCGGCGTGCTGCTTCGCCACCGGCGTGAAGATGTTGCTGGCGCCCCGGAGAAGTCGATGGACCCTCGCCAACCTGGTGATGCGCCTGTTCCTGCAGCTGCTGCCGGTGACGCCGCTGCTGCATGGCCAGCAGTTCCTCGTCACCCTCGATGGCCGGCGGCACGCCACGCCGCTGCTGGTGGCCCTGCGTTCCCCGAGCTCAGCGACGTGATCTCGCGATCGACCTGGTGCCGGCGATCCTCGCGCTCACGCGCGAGCCGCTCATCGTGTTCACGCGTCGAACGTGTTCGCGACTCTCGGCCTGCGGGCGATGACCCTGCTGGCCGGTGCGGTGCAGCGCTTCCGCCTGCTGAAGACGCGCTGGTGGGCATCCTGATCTCGCCGGCCTTGAAGATGGTGTGGCTGAACGAGGGCCTCGGCGGGAAGCCCTCGATGTGGTCGCCCGGCGTGATCGGCGGGCTGCTGCTGGCCGCCATCGTCGCCTCGCTGGTGCGCGAACGGCGCGACGTCGCGCTGGCCCGCATGCGACACGGGCGCCGCGGAGGGTGGCCCTGCGACGCCTCGGTGACGTCGCCGCCGTCAGGAGCGCGGCGGCTACCACTTCAGCTGCGCGCGCCGAGGCGGATCACGCGCGGGTTCAGGATGCTGCTCACCTGGCTGTAGGCCGCGGTGCCGTAGTTGGTCGAGCGCCAGCCGAGCACGGGGTTGGCGTTGGTGACGTTGAAGAGATCCATCTGCAGTTGCACGCGCGGCGGCCGGCGCCGATGTTGAACCACTTGGCCAGCGAGAGGTCGAGCCACGATGCGGTCGAGCGGCTCCTGGCCGCCGGGCACCAGCGGTAGCGTCAAGGCGACGCCTCCGCTGCCGGGGATGACCAGCCAAGCTGACGGTACGCTGACGCAGCGGCGGCGTAGCGGGTGGTCGGCGTGACCAGCCACTGCGTGGCCGGCTGGCCGTCACGTCGCCGTAGCCGGGCCCTGGATCTCGCCAGGCTGTGCTGAAGCCGCCCACCGGACGGCCGTTGATGCTCTGGAACGACAGGCCGGCCTGGATGCCGAAGCCCACCGGGTAGGTGCCGGCGAACTCGAACTGCTTCAGGAAGGGCGGCAGGTCGTTCTCGCGGTCGTCGCAGAAGCGCACGCGTTCGATCGTCCGGTTCGTCGCAGGTGACGCGCAGCGTGCGCTCCATCGTGAAGTTGCCGAACAGCGTGCCGCCCTTCGGCAGGCGCGCATTGAAGGTCAGGTCGCCGCCGTTGCAGATCTGCTTGCGATCCGACGTGGCGTTGGTGTCGGTCGCTCACGGCCTGCAGTTGCGTGGTCGTGGCGACCGTGTAGGCCTTGAAGACCTCGCCGTTCAGCTCACCACGTCGACGGTGGCGCGATAGTCGGCGGGCGTGCGCAGCAGGTTGTCGGTGACCGGCAGGTCGTAGAACTGGCGGCGGAACGTCGCCGCCATCGACACGCGCGCGCGGCAGGATCTCGTGCTGCGCGCCGGCGGTATTCGAGGTTGTAGGTGCGCTGGAAGTCGGGGTCGACCGTCGCCAGCGCGACCGCACGCCGAAGTTGGCCGGCATCTGCGCGTAGTTCATCTCGCAGCCCGGCGACAGGTAGGTGCAGCCCACCGGGCCCTCGGCGATGTCGTTGCCGTTGAGGTCGGTCCAGCTGAGCGACGCGCTGGTGAGCGCCAGCGGGTTGTACTTGGTCGCGAACTGCGTGGTGCGCGACTCGTTGTAGCGGTTGAAGCCGGCCTTGAACGCCGTCTTGCCGTTGCCGAACACGTCGTAGACCAGGCCGAAACGCGGCGCGAAGTCCTTCCACGTCGGCATCGCGATGGCCGCCACCTTGCGCTCACCCACGAAGCGCCCGATGCCCGAGAACTGGTCGGCGACCTCGTGCGCCAGGTATTCCCAGCGCAGGCCGCCGTTCAGCGTGAGGCGGTTGAGCGCCCACGAATCCTGCACGTAGGCGCCGATGTCGGCCTTCAGGTTCTCCTGATAGCGCAGGGGCGTGTTGTAGATGGTGACCGAGATGGGGTTGGTGAACGGCGTCGTCGTGCCGGCGTAGACCTGCTGCAGGTCGGCGTTGGCCTCGCGCGTGTTGACGTAGGGGCCCCAGTTGTACTGGATGCCGCCCTTGATGTTGTGCGAGCCCGCGATGTAGCTGAGGGCGCCCATCATGTTGAAGCGATCGGGATAGCGACCGCCCCAGTTGGCCAGGCCGTTGGTGAGCGCCGTGAAGTTCTGGTCGCGGCGGCTGGCGTTGGCGTACCACTCGGGCGAGAACGGCGTCTTGTTCACGCCGGGCTGGTTGGTGATGACGTATTCCTCGTAGTTGAACGAGTAGCCGGCTTCGGCCAGCAGCTGGTTGCTGATGGTGCCCGTGTACTTGGCGGCCGCCGAGTTGTAGCGCGGCGAGGTCCAGATCTGCGACGAGGTGTCGGGGTCGTCACCGGCGTTCATGCCGTGGCCGCGGTACTTGTCGATCTCGTCGTAGTAGACCGAGAACTTGTGCTTCGAGGTGGCCTGCCAGGTGAGGCGCAGCAGCAGGCTCTTGATCTTCTGGTCGTCGATGCCGGTCTCGCAGTTGAGCGAGCCGTTGCGGCAGCCGGCCACGGCGTTGCGGTACGAGGTGCCGCTCGGCGGCACGAAGGTGTCGGCCACCGGGGAGTTCACCGACCAGGCGCGACCCGAGGTGAAGAACCAGAGGCGGTCCTTCTTGATGGGGCCGCCGAGGGCCAGGTTGAAGTCGTAGATGCGGTCGACGCCGGGGCCGTTGCGCAGGCCGCGGGCGACGATGTCGTCGGTGAGGTTCTTGCTCTGCCAGGCCTTGTCGGTCCAGGCCGAGAAGAACGAGCCGCTGAAACGGTTGCCGCCGTCCTTCGGCACGATGTTCATGCGCACGCCGCCGGGCGACACATCAGCACCAGCACCGCTGGTCTGATACGACATCTCTTCCATCATCGCCTGGTTGAAGTACTGCTGCACCGCGCCGTCGCCGTCGAGCCCGTTCACCATGAGGCCGTCGACGGTGACGATGTTGTTCGCGGAGGTGAGGCCGCGCGTCGACATGTAGCTCTGCTGCATGGCGCGCGATCCGCCCACGTCGGGCACGTTCAGTGACACGCCGCTCACGAGCTGTGCCAGGCCCTGGATGGTGCGTCCGGTCGGCACCTGCTCCAGGATCTCCGCGGTCATCACTTCGACCTTGGCGTTGCTCGACACGTCGACGGTGGGCGAGGCGCCGGTGACGGTGATGGCCTCTTCCAGTGCACCGACTTCGAGGGTAGCGTTCACCGTGGCCACGAAGTCGACGCGCAGCTCGAGGCCGGTCTGCTTGATGGTCTTGAAGCCGGGCAGCGTGAAGGTGACGGTGTAGGTGCCGGGGCGCAGATCGACGATGCGGTACTGCCCGTTGGCGCCCGTCACGTCGGTTCTGGCGCCCTCGATGAGCGCGGGACTCGACGCTTCGACGGTGACGCCCGGCATCACGGCGCCGCTCGCGTCTTTGACCACGCCGGTGAACGAGCTCTGGGCGAACGCGACGGCGGGGACGGCCACCACGCACGCGAGCCACACGAAGAATGCCAACAGACGCCTTGCCATGCCACACTCCTTGAAACGACCGGTTGCATCGATCGCGGAGGGGCGCCCTCCGCGGTCCGGTCCAGGCTCCGTGTGGGAGGCGCACATCTCACACGGCCGACTGCCAGCTCGTCAGCTAGCCCATCCGGTGGGGAGGGTATTTATCACGAGATGTCAACGTCTGCAACCGAATGGCGCATGCCGAATACGGTTCGGTTGCATCGGAAGGCGACATGTCGCGGTGACAGGCGGCCGGTTCGCCGGGCTTCCGTCAGTGTGTGCGCAGGTCGGCGTCGATGGCGGCGGCGGCCTGGCGGCCGTCGGCGATGGCCCAGACGATGAGGGACTGCCCGCGCTGCACGTCGCCGGCCGCGTAGACGCCCGGCACGCTCGTGCGCCACGACGAATCACGCCACACCGTACCGCGATCGGTCATACGGACGCCCAGCTCGGCGAGCAGGCCGTTCCGAACCGGGCCCGTGAAGCCCATCGCCAGCAGCACCAGATCGGCCCGGAGCTCGAACCCGCTGTCGGGGACGGGCGCGAACACCGGGCGGCCGTCGAGCACCGTGCGCTCGACGCGCACCGCCTGCAGTGCGCGGACGCGCCCGCGGTCGTCGGCGGCGAACGCCTGCGTCTGCACGGCGTACTCGCGCGTGCCGCCTTCCTCGTGCGCCGACGAGGTGCGGAACACGAGCGGCCATTCGGGCCACGGGTTGTCGGCGCCGCGCGTGGCCGGCGGCGCCGGCATCAGTTCGAGCTGCGTCACCGAGCGCGCGCCCTGGCGAATCGCCGTGCCCAGGCAATCGGCGCCGGTGTCGCCGCCGCCGATGATCACCACGTCGCGGCCGGCGGCGTCGATCGACGCTCCAGCGGCGATGTCGTCGCCTTCACAGCGGCGGTTCTGCAGCGGCAGGTAGTCCATGGCGAAGTGGATACCGGCGAGATGGCGTCCGGGAACGACCAGATCGCGCGGCTGTCCGGCCCCGGCCGCCAGCAGCACGGCGTCGAAGTCGCGGCGCAGGTCGTCGGTGGCGACGTCCACGCCCACGTGCACGCCGGTGCGGAACACCACGCCTTCCGCTTCCAGCAGCTCGAGGCGCCGATCGAGCACGCGCTTCTCGAGCTTGAACTCGGGGATGCCGTAGCGCAGCAAGCCGCCGATGCGATCGTCGCGCTCGAACACGGTCACCGTATGGCCGGCGCGGTTCAGCTCGGCGGCGGCGGCCAGTCCGGCCGGTCCCGAGCCGACCACGGCGACCTTCTTCCAGGTGCGCGACACCGGCGGCTCGGGCACGATCCAGCCCTCGGCGAAGCCGCGATCGACGATCGCCAGCTCGATCGACTTGATCGTCACCGCGTCGCGGTTCAGCGCCAGCACGCACGAGCCCTCGCACGGCGCCGGACACAGGGCGCCGGTGAACTCGGGGAAGTTGTTGGTGGCGTGGAGACGGTCGAGGGCCGCGCGCCACGCGCCGCGATACACCAGGTCGTTCCACTCGGGGATCAGGTTGCCGAGGGGACAGCCCTGATGGCAGAACGGGATGCCGCAGTCCATGCAGCGCGCGCTCTGCCGCGTGAGCTCGTCGGGCGCGTAGTCGAGCTGCACCTGCCGGAAGTCGTGCACGCGTTCGGCGATCGGGCGGGCCGGCGCCTTGAGGCGGCTGAACTCGATGAAGCCGGTGGGCTTGGCCATCGCTACGCTCCCACCAGATCGCCCGAGGCGGCGTGCGTGGGGCGGGCCGCCGCCGCGGCGCGGGCGCGCTTGTAGTCGCGCGGCGCCACCACGACGAACTGCGACACGACGTCGGGCCAGCGATCGAGCACGCGACGTCCCAGCGCGCTGTCGGTGAGCAGCACGTGACGCGCCAGCAGCTCGTGCACGAGCGAGACGTCCTCGTCGGACGCCAGTGGATCGAGATCCACCATCTCGCGATTGCAGCGGCGCGCGAACTGCCCGTCAGGATCGAACACGAACGCGAGGCCGCCGCTCATGCCGGCGGCGAAGTTGCGGCCGGTCGAGCCGAGCACCACCACGCGTCCGCCGGTCATGTACTCACAGCCGTGGTCGCCGACGCCTTCCACGACGGCGAGCGCACCGCTGTTGCGCACGGCGAAGCGCTCGCCGGCGACGCCGCGCACGAACGCCTCGCCGCTGGTGGCGCCGTAGAGCGCCACGTTGCCGATGATCACGTTCTCCTCGGCGGCGAAGGTGGCGGCGGCCGGCGGCCGCACCACGAGGCAGCCGCCCGACAGACCCTTCCCGACGAAGTCGTTGGCCTCGCCGTCGAGCGTCAGCGTGACGCCCGCCGGCACGAACGCCCCGAAACTCTGGCCGGCGGCGCCCGTGAACGTGACGCGGATGGTGTCGGCCGGCAGCCCGCGGCCGCCGAAGCGACGCGTCACTTCCGAGCCGAGCAGCGTGCCGGCGGTGCGATCGGTGTTCCGGATCGGCAGCGCGATCTCTACCGGGGCCTCGCGCTCGAGGGCGGGGGCCGCCAGCGCGATCAGGCGATGGTCGAGCACGCGTTCGAGGTCCGGGTCCTGCGCCCTCAGACGGCGGCGCGGCGCGCTGTGCGGCAGATCCGGGTCGTGCAGCAGCGGCGCCAGGTCCAGCCCACGCGCCTTCCAGTGGGTGAGCGCCGGCTCGATGTCGAGGCAGTCGACGCGGCCGATCATCTCGTCGAGCGACCGGAAGCCCAGCGATGCCATGTGCCCGCGCACTTCGTCGGCGAGGAAGCGGAAGAACGTCTCGACCACCTCCGGCGTGCCGGTGAAGGCCTTGCGCAGCTCCGGGTCCTGCGTGGCGATGCCGACCGGGCAGGTATTGAGGTGGCAGACGCGCATCATCACGCAGCCCATGACGACCAGCGGCGCGGTGGCGAAGCCGAATTCCTCGGCGCCGAGCAGCGCCGCGACGACGACGTCGCGGCCGGTCTTCATCTGGCCGTCGACCTGCACGGTGACGCGATCGCGCAGGCCGTTCAGCCGCAGCACCTGCTGCGCCTCGGCCAGGCCGAGTTCCCACGGCACGCCAGCGTGCTTGAGGCTGGTGAGCGGCGAGGCGCCGGTGCCGCCGTCGTGGCCCGAGATGAGCACCACATCGGCGTGCGCCTTGGCGACACCCGCGGCCACGGTGCCGACGCCGGATTCGGCCACGAGCTTCACGTGGATTCGCGCCCGCGGGTTGGCGTTGCGAAGGTCGAAGATGAGCTGCGCGAGATCCTCGATCGAATAGATGTCGTGATGCGGCGGCGGCGAGATGAGGCCGACGCCCGGCGTTGAGTGGCGCACCTTCGCCACCCACGGATACACCTTGTGGCCGGGAAGCTGGCCGCCCTCGCCGGGCTTGGCGCCCTGCGCCATCTTGATCTGCAGGTCGTCGGCGTTGACGAGATACTCGCTGGTGACGCCGAAACGGCCCGAGGCCACCTGCTTGATGGCGCTGCGACGCGAGTCGCCGTTCGCATCCGGCGTGTAGCGGGCCGGGTCCTCGCCGCCTTCGCCGGTGTTCGATTTGCCGCCCAACCGGTTCATCGCGATCGCCAGCGTCTCGTGCGCTTCCTGGCTGATCGAGCCGAACGACATGGCGCCGGTGGAGAAGCGCCGCAGGATGGCCTCGACGGGCTCGACCTCGTCGAGGGGCACGGGCTCGCCGGCCGGCTTCAGGCGGAACAGGCCGCGCAGTGTCGCCCGCCGCTCGCTCTGGTCGTCGACCAGCTGCGTGTACTGCCGGTAGATGTCGTAGCGCTTCGCCCGCGTCGCGTGCTGCAGGCGGAACACGGTGTCGGGGTTGAAGAGGTGCAGCTCGCCGTCGCGCCGCCACTGGTACTCTCCGCCACTCTCGAGTTCGAGCGGCGCGGCATTGCGGCGTCCGAACGCGCGGGCGTGCCGGCGGCGGACTTCCTCGGCCACCGTGTCGAGGCCGATGCCGCCGATCTTCGACGGCGTGCCCGTGAAGTAGCGGTCGACGAAGGCGGCGTCGAGGCCGACGGCCTCGAAGATCTGGGCGCCGCAGTAGCTCTGCAGCGTCGAGATGCCCATTTTCGACATCACCTTCAGCACGCCCTTGTTCAGGGCCTTCACGTAGCCCTGCACGGCCTGCTCGTGCGTGACGCCGGTCAGCAGACCCTGGCGGATGAGGTCGTGCAGCGACTCGAAGGCCAGGTACGGATTCACCGCGCCGGCGCCGTAGCCCATGAGCAACGCCACGTGATGCACCTCGCGGGCGTCGCCGCTCTCGACGAGCAGGCCGCAGCGCGTGCGCGTGCCCTCGCGCACCAGGTGGTGGTGCACGCCGGCGGTGGCGAGCAGGCTGGGAATGGGCGCGTGCGTGGCGTCGACGCCGCGATCGGACAGGATGATCACGCCGTAACCGGCGCGCACGGCGTCGCTGGCGCGGCGGCACAGATCGGCCATCGCCTTCTCGAGACCCCTCCCGCCCTCGGCCGGGTCGTAGAGCAGTGGCAGCGTGGTCGAGCGGAACGGCGAGCCGGTGGGCAGGTGGCGAAGCCGCGCCACCTGATCGTTGTGGAGGATCGGATACTCGATGGCGATCTGCCGGCACGCCTCGGGCGCCGTCTCGAGCAGGTTGCCTTCCGGGCCGATCGTCGACGCCATCGTCGTCACGATCTCCTCGCGGATCGCGTCCAGTGGGGGATTCGTGACCTGCGCGAAGAGCTGCGCGAAGTAGTCGTAGAGCAGGCGCGGGCGGTTCGACAGCACCGCCAGCGCGGTGTCGGTGCCCATCGATCCGATCGGCTCCTCGCCGTTGGCGGCCATCGGCGCCAGCAGCACGCGCAGATCCTCCTGCGTGTAGCCGAACGCCTGCTGGCGCACGAGCACGGTCTGATGGTCCGGACGCTCTGCGCGCGCCGGCGGCAGGTCGTCGATGTCGACGACGTGCCGCTGCAGCCACTCCTGGTACGGGTGCTGCGCGGCCAGCTCGCGCTTGATCTCGAGATCGTCGACGATGCGGCCGGCGGCGGTGTCGACCAGCAGCATGCGACCGGGACGCAGACGGTCCTTGCGCACGATGCGCTCGGGCGGCAGGTCGAGCACGCCGACCTCCGAGGCCATGATCACCAGGCCGTCGGTGGTGACGCAGTAGCGCGACGGCCGCAGGCCGTTGCGGTCCAGCACCGCGCCGATGAGCGTGCCGTCCGTGAAGGCGATCGACGCCGGTCCGTCCCACGGCTCCATCAGCGACGAGTGGTACTCGTAGAACGCGCGGATTGCCGGTTCCATGTCCGGGTTGCCGCTCCACGGCTCCGGGATCATCATCAGCACCGCGTGCGGCAGCGAGCGTCCCGCCTGCACCAGGAACTCGAGGACGTTGTCGAAGGTGGCGGTGTCGCTGCCGCCGGGCCGGATCACCGGCAGCACCTTCGCGAGATCGTCGCCGAACACCGCCGAGCGCAGCAGCCCCTCGCGCGCCTGCATCCAGTTGGCGTTGCCGCGCAGCGTGTTGATCTCGCCGTTGTGCGCGACCATGCGGTACGGGTGCGCGAGCGGCCACGACGGGAACGTGTTGGTCGAGAACCGCTGGTGCACCAGCGCCAGCGCCGACACCACCCGCGAATCCCCGAGATCGGGATAGCAGCGCTCGATCTGCGACGCTGTGAGCATGCCCTTGTAGATCAACGTGCGCGACGACAGGCTGACGACATAGGTCTCGCGGCGGGCCTGCGCGGAGAGCGCGAGGCCGGCGAGCGCCGCCTCGAAACGCTTGCGGATGACGTAGAGCGCGCGCTCGAACGAGCGCGTGTCGTCGCCGTCGGCGGCGCCGAGGAACACCTGCTCGAACGCGGGCGCGACCGAGGCGGCCGAGGCGCCCACGGCGTCGAGGCGCACCGGCACCGCGCGCCAGCCGAGCACGGGCCGGCCCTCCTCGGCGGCGATCGCGGCAAGCAGTGCCTGGACGTCGGCGCGGGCGGCCGGGTCGGTGGGCAGGAACACCAGGCCGGCGCCGTAGCGGCCGGCGGCCGGGAGCTCGAAGGGCAGGACCGCCCGGAAGAACGCGTCCGGCATCTGCACCAGGATGCCGGCGCCGTCGCCGGTGCCGGGGTCGGAGCCGGTGGCGCCGCGATGTTCGAGGTTGATCAGGAGGTCGAGCGCCTGCCGCACGATGTCGTGCGACGGCCGGCCTTCGATGTGGGCGACGAAGCCGACGCCACAGGCATCGTGCTCGTCACTGGTCCGATACAGGCCCTGGTCTCCGGGCTGCTGCCCACCGCCTCCGTTCATGACGCACCTCTCCGGGAGGCGCCATTACAGAGAATCCTGATTGATAAGTGAAGCGCAATGTTCGTATCACATCAATCAGGAATGGTTGTGCAGCGTCAGCTCGGCGAGGGCATCGGCGTCACCGCCGCCTGGTCTTCCTCGTCGGAGCGGATGCGGTAGATCTTCTCGATCGGCAGCACCATCACCTTGCCGTCGCCGACCTCGCCGGTGCGGGCCGCGGCGATGATCGCGCGGACGGTCGGCTCGACGAAATGATTGGACACACCGATCTCCAGCCGCACTTTCTCCGCCAGCGCCATCTTCACGGTGGTGCCGCGGTAGTTCTCGACGTGCTCCATCTCGCCGCCGTGCCCCTGGGCGCGGCTGATGGTGAGGCCGCGCACCTCGGCGTGGAACAGCGCCTCGAGGACGTCGCTGAGCTTCTCCGGGCGAACGATTGCGACGATGAGCTTCACGCGCGTCCTCCATTCGCGGCGGTCATGGGATCGGTGACGCGGGCGAGCGGCGCGTCGCTGGGCGAGACGAGGATGGCGCCGTCGCCTTCGGTATAGGCTTCTTCGCCGTGTTCCATCACGTCGAGACCGACGCCTTCGACGCGGGAGGAGATGCGCAGCGGCACCACCAGGGCGAGCGCCTTCAGGATCGCGAACGTGGCGGCGCCGCTGAAGGCCGCGACGACGAGGATGCTGAACGCCTGGGTGCCGACCTGGGCCGCGTGGCCGGCGACGAGACCGGCCGGGCCGCCGCTCCACGCCGGATCGGCGAACACGCCGGTGAGGATCGCGCCGGTGGCGCCGCCGAGGCCGTGCGCGGCCACCACATCGAGCGAGTCATCGAGCGTGGTGCGGGCGCGCAGGATGAGCGCGAAGTAGCTGGGCAGCGCCGAGAGCGCCCCGAGCAGCAGCGCCGAGCCCGGCGAGACGCAGCCCGCCGCCGGCGTGATGGCCACGAGTCCGACGACGATGCCGGTCGCGGCGCCGACCGCTGTCGTGCGCCCCTCGCGTCCGAGATCGAGCAGCGTCCACGTCGCCAGCGCGGCGGCCGGCGCCAGCAGGGTGTTCACGAACGCCAGCGCCGCCACCTGGTTGGCGGCCAGCGCGCTGCCGGCGTTGAAGCCGAACCAGCCGAACCACAGCAGCCCGGCGCCCAGCAGTGTGAACGGCACGCTGTGCGGCAGCATGGCGCGTCGTCCGTAATCCTTCCGCGGTCCGACGACGAGCGCGGTCACCAGCGCCGCCGCCGCCGCGTTCACGTGCACCACCGCGCCGCCGGCGAAGTCGAGCGCCCCGGCCGTGGACAGGAAGCCGCCGCCCCACACCCAGTGGGCCACCGGCGAGTAGACCAGCACGCTCCACAGCACCACGAACGTCAGATAGGCCTTGAAGCGCATCCGCTCGACGATCGCGCCCGAGATGAGCGCCGGCGTGATGATGGCGAACGTGCCCTGATAGGCCATGAACAGCAGGTGCGGGATGGTGCCCTGCGCCTCCAGGCCCACGCCGCGCAGACCGGCGTACCCGAAGCCGCCGACCAGCGGCGTGCCCGGCGCGAACGCCAGCGAGTACCCCACCACCGCCCACACCACGGCCACCGGGCCGAGGGCGGCGAAGCTCATCATCAGGGTGTTCAGGGCGTTCTTGGAGCGCACCATGCCGCCGTAGAAGAAGCCGAGAGCCGGCGTCATCAGCAGCACGAGGGCGGTGGACACGAGCATCCACACGACGTCAGCATTGACCATGATGACATTGAATCGACTGATTCGATGTCATGTCCAATAGGACTTAATTGTCGAATCGATGCGGATGGCGGCGATGCCGCTCAGCGCCAGCTGAAACGGCGCAGCGGACCGGGCAGATCGGCGCGATCGAAGGTGGCGAGCACGATGCCCAGGCACACGGCGGTCGACGCCGCGACGCGGAACGCCAGATCGAAGAACGAGGTCACGGTGTGCCACCGTGCCAGCAGCAGCTGGGTGGCGAGCGAGCCGACGGTGAGCAGGGTCGCCGGTCCGAACACGTAGCCGACGAAGTGGGCGACGGGAATCTGCAGCCGGGTGAGCAGCGCCCGCGGCGCGAAGAACAGGGTGATGGCCACGGCTGGAATCGCCGTCGCCAGGGCCACGCCCCAGAGCCCGACGACGTGCGCCAGCCAGTAGCTCAACGCGAAGTTCACGGCCGCCTCCGCGATCACGATGACCAGGAGCACCCGGACCAGATCCAGCGCCATGTAGACCGGCGTCATCGCCTGGGTGGACAGCGCGGCCGCGGTGGCGGCGATGCCGAGGCACAGCAGGATGTTCGGCGACTCGGCGGCGATCTCGGGCCCGACCCAGAGGGCCAGGAACGCGGGACCGAGCAGCACGAGGTGCACGTTCACGAACGCCGAGAGCGTCGCGCAGGCTCGCGAGGCCAGCAGGAACATGTCCGACACCTGGTCCATCTCGCCGCGGGCCCGCCGTGCCGACAGCTCGGGCAGCAGGTTCTGCGTGACGCCGGCGACCAGGATGCGCGAGTGCTCGATGAGCTGCAACGGCAGCGAGTAGATGCCGACCGCCCCGGCGCCGAGGACGACGCCGATGAGGGCGGTGTCGGTGTACGAGATGACCAGCACGGCGATCTGCACGACGAACGCCTGGATGCCGAAGCCGTAGAGGCCGCGCAGCTCCTCCCTCGTCGGCGTCTGCGGGCGGAAGCGGATGCCCGGCGCGACGGCCCGGCCCATCAGCGCGAACAGCGGCACCTGCAGCGCGGCGTCGAGCACGGTGACGCCGGCCAGCAGCGGCAGCGGCGTCGGTTGCGCCGACGCCCAGAGCACGCCGCCGGTGCGCACGAGCGTCAGCACGATCGTGACCAGGCAGCCCAGGTCCCAGCGCCCGTGCGCGGTGAGGAGGGCGGTGAACGCGGAGCTCATGAACATCAGCGCCAGCCGCACGCCGAGCAGGGCGATCGTGATGCTGGTCACCGACTCGAGCCCGGGTGACAGCGGCTGCGCGAACATGTGCGGCACGAACGGCCGCAGGATCAGCGCGAGTGACAGGCACAGGAGGCCGAGGCAGGCGTAGACGGTGAGGGCGACGCCGAACAGCCGCGAGCCGGCGACGTCGTCGCCGCGGCCCGCCGCCTCCGACAGGCGTTTCATGAACGCGGCGCCGAGGCCCACGTAGAGCAGGTTCGAGTAGAGCGTCAGGCCGTTCAGGAACGTCCAGACGCCGTAGGCCTCGCGCTCGAGGCGGTGCACGAGGATCGGCGTGATGGCCAGCGAGACGACGGCGGTCAGCGCCGCGATGGCCCAGCTGAGGACCACGTTCCTCGCGATCGAACGCTGCCGGAGAAACGGCGGCAGCAGTCGGGCGGGAAGTGATGTCACGGTGGTTGGGAGAGGGCGACGCACACGGGCGAGCGCGACGCCCATGCGGCGTCCGGCGGCCGTGCCGTGCGATCGCAGTATGACAGATGCGCTTCGGCAGGACGGCCGGGTCCGGGCCGGCGCGGCGCTCGAATCGTGCAGGTGACACCGGTGTCATGCAGGACCGGGCAGCAGCGGTGGCGCGTTGTTATCATCGACGCCCGTGCATCTCACCCATCCGCGCGCCCTGAGCGCGGCGCTGTGCCTGGTCGTGGCGATGGCCGCTGGCGCCGGGGCGCAGGGCCGCGGCGCCGCCCCTGCCACCCCAAAGCACGTCACCGCCGTCCGCGTACCGGCGGGGCGCATCGCCGTCGACGGCCGGATCGACGAGCCCGAATGGGCCGCCGCCACGCCCGCCGCCGACTTCGTGCAGCAGCAACCGCAGGAAGGCGCGCCGGTCACCGCGGCGCACCGCTCCGAGGTCCGCTTCGTCTACGACGACGAGTACCTCTACATCGGCGCCACCTTCCACGAGGACGAGACCGAGCGCCTGGTGGTGAACGAGCTGAAGCGCGACTTCAACGCCCGCGCCGGCGATCTGTTCGTCGTCATCCTCGACACGTTCCTCGATCGGCTCAACGCGTACAACTTCCAGACCAACCCGGCCTGCGCGCTGCGCGACTCGCAGTCGTACGAC
>JAXLRB010000034.1:0-38272 GCA_046331325.1 Vicinamibacterales bacterium
GTCGTGCGACGAGCGCACGATGCGCCGCCCCTGGACGCGGGCCACGAAGGCCTCGGCGGCGCCGTCCTCCACGTCCACCCACTCGGCGCCCAGATCCCAGGCGCGCTCGAGCACCGCCACGCGCGTGGCCTCGTCGCCGTCGTACTTGCCGCCCTGCCACGTCGGCCGCAGCGTGACCACCACCGGCATCCGCCGGCCCTCCAGCGCACCGGCCACGTCGAGGTCGCGGATGCCGTCCAGCCGCAGCTCGACCAGGTCCGCGCCGGCGACCTGGTCGCGCCGGCGGCGGAGCTCGGCCATCGTGGTGGCCGTGACGGTCGCGCAGAGCTTCGTGGTGGACATAATGCAAAACGCCTCTTCAACCGGGGGGTCGAAGAGGCGCAGGTCGAAAATTACAGTCGCGTGGGTGGTTGGCTACGCGAGACCGGAGGCCCCTTCAGTGAAGCGCCAATACCAATACCAGCGGCTCGCCGCCGACACGACGCCCGCGGTGAGGGGCTGACGGACGGTGGGGGCCACGGCGGTCGACATGATGAGCGTGCGACAGACGGTACCAGACCGATCCCGGCCTGTCAAACCGTCGCGGCGCGGCTTGCGTCGTATGGGAGAACCTCGTATAAACGACCACGAGTCCACGTGACGGCCCGTCCTTCCCCGCTTCTCCTCTCGGCCGCCGTCGTGAGCGCCCTGGCGCTGGCCGGCGCCCGCCTGACCGCGCGCGACACCCTGATGCCGGTTGGCGACGTGAAGCCCGGGATGGTCGGCATCGGCCGCACCGTCTTCCAGGGCGACCGCATCGAGGAATTCAAGGTCCACATCATCGGCACGTTGAAGAGCGTGGTTGCGCCGCAGCGGGATCTGATCCTGTCGCGGCTCGAAGGCGGCCCGCTGGCGAACACCGGGGTCATCGCCGGCATGAGCGGCAGCCCGGTATACATCGACGGCAAGCTGGTGGGCGCCGTGTCGTATCAGCTCGGGCAGTTCCCGAAGGAGCCGATCGCTGGCATCACGCCGATCGCCGAGATGACCGACGCCACCGGCCTCACGGCCACGCGTCCGGCACGCCCGGTGGCCATCGCGCTCGATCGCGCCGTGCCGGCGTCCGAACTGCTGCCGCTCTGGCGTGAGGCGCTGGCGCCGGCCTCGCCCTTCGGCGCCGCCAATGCGGACGTGCTGCAGGTGCTGGCCGGCACCGGTCTCACGCGCACGGCCATGACCGAGCTGCGTCCGATCACCGTGCCGCTCACGGTCGGCGGCTTCGCCGACGGCGCCGTGGAACGGCTGCTGCCCGGCCTGCCAGGCGTGTCGATCACCGCGACGGCGCGGGCGCAGCAGGGGGCCGCGGCGGCGCCAGCGCGCGCGCTCGCCCCGGGCGACGCGGTGGGCGTCGCGCTCATGGGCGGCGACTTCTCGATGGGCGCCACCGGCACGGTGACGCACGTCGATGGCGATCGGGTGTATGCCTTCGGCCACCCGCTCTACAACCTCGGGCCCACGCTGTTCCCGATGACGCGGGCCGACGTGATCGCCGTGCTGCCGAGCATGGTCACGTCGAGCAAGCTGGCCAGCCTCGGCGCCACCGTCGGCACCATCTCGCAGGATCGCGCCACCGCCATCGCCGGCCATCTGGGCGCGCCGCCGTCGGTCATTCCGGTCACGGTGACACTGAATTCCACGCGCGCGGCCAGCCGCACCTTCCGGTTCGAGGTCGTGCAGGACCAGCTGTTCACGCCGCTGCTGTCGTATCTCGCGGTGGCCAACGTGCTCACGTCGTATCAGCGCCAGACCGGCGCCGCCACCTACGTGATCAAGGGCCAGGCGCGCCTCGCCGGTCAGCCGGCGATCGAATACGACGACGTGTTCGTCGGCGACCAGGGCGCCGCCAACGCGTCGGCCTACATCGCGGCCCCGCTCACCGCCCTCTACCGCAACGCCAGCGAGCCGTTCCGCGTCGAGAGCCTCAGCCTCACGGTCGACGCCGACGAGGCGACGCGCACCGCCGAGATCGAGCGCGTGTGGATCGAGAACGACACGGTGCGCGCCGGGCGCACGGTGCCCGTGAAGATCCAGCTGCGGCGCTTCGAGGGCGGCGATCAGATCCTGACGCAGGACGTCGCGATTCCCGAGAACGCCACCGGGACGCTGCAGCTCATCGTCAGCGACGGCCCACGCCTCGCCCTGCAGGATCCCCGCGGCGCCCGCGCCGAGCTGCAGCCGGTCGGCCAGATCGTGCGCCAGGCCAACCGCGGCCGCCGCAGCCATCGCGTCTACGTGCGGCTCACGTCGCCGGCGCCGGGCGCGGTGGTGGATGGCGAGCCACTGCCCGGCCTGCCGCCCTCGGTGGTCGGCGTCATCGACGCCGACCGCACCAGCAGCGGCAGCACGTCGCTGCGCTCGACGACCCGCGGCGAGTGGGCGATCGCCGTGCCCTACGCCGTCTCCGGATCGCGCCAGCTCTCGATCACGATCGACCCATCCTGACGTCCCGCCGCGGGACCCACGCCCGATGTCCAGACTCTCCTTCGTTCTTGCGCTCGCGCTCTGTGGGGCGGGTGCGCTCCTCTCCGCCGGACCCGAGTCGTGGCGCGTCGCCACGCAGGCCGACTTCCTCAAGGGCGATCTCGACCAGCTGGCCGTCGACGAGCACGGGCGCGTCACCCTGGGGCCGGCGATCACGACCGTGTACGACACCGGCGTGCCCTTCGTGTGGAGCGCCGCGAGCGACGCCGCCGGGGCCACGTATCTCGGTACCGGCAATGACGGCAAGGTGTTCAAGGTCGACGCGCAGGGACGCGGCTCGCTCTTCTACGACGCGCCGGAACAGGGCGTCTACGCGATGGCGCCAGCGCCCGGTGGCGGCCTTTACGTGGCGACATCGCCCGATGGCCGTGTCTACAAGGTGGATGCGAACGGCACGGCGGCGCCGTTCTTCGATCCGGACGAGAAGTACATCTGGGCGCTGCACGTCGATGCCACCGGCACGGTGTTCGTCGCGACGGGCGATCCGAAGGGCCGCGTGTATCGTGTGACGGCGGCCGGCGCCGGTCAGCCCCTCTACACCAGCACCGCGACCCACATCACTGCGCTCGCGGCCGACGGCGAGCGCCGGCTGGTGGTGGGCACCGAGTCGCCGGGGCGCGTGTTCCGCCTCGACGCCGAGGGCAAGCCGTTCCTGCTGCTCGACACGACGATGCAGGAGGTGCGGGCGATCCGTCGCGACGCGCGCGGCCGCCTGTTCGTGGTGGCGCAGGCGAAGCGCTCGGGCGGCGACGGCGGCGGCGACGTGATCACGCCCTCCACGCCGGAGCCGGCGCGGGCGCCGGTGCCGAACGTCACCGTGTCGATCACGTCGATGTCGGTGGTCGACACCGGCGCGGCCGCCGCGGCCAGCACGCCCTCGAAGACCGATGGCCCGGTCACCGGCGCGATCTTCCGCATCGATGCGGATGGCGCGGCGGAACAGATCTGGGAGATGCGCGACGACACGCCGTACGACGTCGCGCCGCAGGAGAACGGCGCCCTGCTCGTGGCCACCGGGCATCGCGGCAAGCTGTTCCGCCTCGACGGCGATCCGCTGCGCGCGACGCTGCTCGGCCGCGTCGCCGGCCGCGAGGCGCTGCAGGTGCTGCCGGCCGCGAACGGCCGCACGCTCATCGCCACTGCGAATGGCGGCGCGCTCGTCCGCGTGGATGCCGGGCACGCCGCCCGCGGCACGTGGACCTCGGACGTGCGCGACGCGAAGACGGCGGCCCGCTGGGGCGCACTGTCGTGGCGGGCCACCGCACCCGCGGGCGGGCGCGTCGAGGTGTCGACGCGCACCGGCAACACGCCGACGCCCGACGAGGCGTGGTCGGCGTGGAGCCCCGCCTACGCGGACGCCGAGGGCTCGCCGATCGCGAGTCCCACCGCGCGCTACCTGCAGTGGCGGGTGACGTTGTCCGGTACCGGCGAGTCGCCGGTGCTCACCGCGGTGGCGGCGGCGTACCTGCAGAAGAACCAGCGGCCGGTCGTGAGCGGCATCGTCGTGCATCCGCCGGGCGTGGTGTTCCAGAAGCCCTTCTCCACCGGCGAAACCGAGATCGCCGGCTATCGCGGCGAGGCGGCCGAGAAGCGGCTCTCGAACCAGGGCCAGCCGGCAGCGTCTACCGCGGCGCCCACGCTCGGTCGCCGCACGTTCCAGCAGGGACTGCAGACGATCGTGTGGAAGGGCGATGACGGCAACGGCGACGACCTCGTCTACGACCTCGCCTACCGGCGCGAGGGCGAGGCCACGTGGACACCGCTCGTGAGCGGGCTCACCGATGCGCTCTATGTGTGGGACACGACGTCGGTACCGAGCGGCCGGTATCTGGTGAAGATCACCGCCTCCGACAGCCCGAGCGAACCCGCGGACGTGGCGCTGCGTGGCGAGGCCGAATCGCCGTCGGTGGAAGTGGATGCCGTGGCGCCGGTGGTCACGCTGCGTCCGGCGGCCGGTGCCAACGGCCGTCTCGCGATGACCGTGGAGGTTCGCGATCAGCAGTCGGCCATCGCCAAGGTGGAGTACGCGGTGGATGGCGGCGCGTGGCAGCCGGCGTATCCCGCCGACGGCATGCTCGACAGCCGCACCGAGACGATCGCGCTCAGCTTCCCGGCCGATCAGCGCGGCAAGACGGTCGTGGTGCGCGCGACCGACGCGCTGCACAACGTGGGCGTCGGCGACGCCGTCATCCGCCCGTAGGACTTGCGTCGACCGCGGGAACTAGCCCGCGTGGTAGGTGGCGGCGGTGCCGTCGCTCGACGTCGTGCCGGCGCCTTCGGTGGTGGCGGCCACGGGCTTCACGGCGGCCGGGCGCGGCTGCCGCGGCCCCATCGTGGTCGACACCGGCGTGGGCGCCAGCGGACGCGACAGCCGCTCGACGTCGGCCGCGCTCCCGACCACCGTCGTGTGCGCGAGCAACCACACCATGCTCACGGCGACGGGCGCGCCACCGGCCCGCGCCGGCTCGAACTGCGCGCGCGACGCGGCGTCGATCATCGCCAGCACCACTTCGGGCTTCACCTTGAGCGCCCGCGCCTGTTCGGCGGCCAGCATCTCGATGCTCTGGATGCGGCCCTCGCGCGTCACCACGGTGGAGAGCGCCAACACGGCATCTTCGCCCGCCAGCGGCCAGTCGGCCGAGGCGTGCCGGCGCGGCACCATGGTGAAGGTGTCGAGCCGCGCCGGATTCACGTTGGAGCCGGGGCTGGCCAGGTAGTCGATGATGCCGGCGAGCGAATCCGGGCGCTGCACCGCGGTGGCGTGCATCACCCCGGCCGAGGCCACGAGACACACCAGCACCGCGACGGTGGCGCCGATGGCCGGCCACACGAGGTGCATGTCGTCGAACACACCGGCGAGCCAGGCCGCCCACGAGAGCTGGCGTTCCACCCGCACCTGCTCGAGCAGGTTGCCGGCGAACGACTCGGGCGGCGCCGCGTGACGCGTCCCCAGTGCGAACGGCACGTCGTGGAAGGTCGCGCCGAGCCGCTCGAGCGCCTGCAGTTCGTAGGCGCAGCCCGCGCAGTGCGCGAGGTGCTCGCGGACGGCGAGTTCCTCGTCGAGCGAGAGCTCGTCGTCGTGCAGCGCTTCGAGGCGCTCGCGGTAGCCGGCGCAGGTTTCGAGCGTCACGCGCGCGACTCCACGAGATCGGCGCGCAGGGCCTGACGGGCGCGCGTGAGCCGCGACTTCACCGTGCCGACGGCGATGTCGAGCGAGAAAGCGATTTCTTCGTAGCTCAGGCCGTCGAACTCGCGCAGCACGATGGCGGTGCGCTGATCGAACGGCAGGCGCTCCATCGCGTTCCAGAGCCGGGCGGCGGCTTCCTTGCGCAGGAAGAGACGGTCGGGCGCCACCTGATCGGGCCGCTCCGGCAGCTCGCCGTGCGCCTGCTGGTGGTCGTCGAGCGACACCTGGTCGCTCTGGCGGCGGCGCCGGAACCAGCGCTGACGGTTGCGGGCCTGGTTGATGACGATGCGGTAAATCCACGTGCGCAGCGAGGACTGGGCGCGGAACGTGGCGAGCGTGCGGAAGACGCGCAGGAAGACTTCCTGTGAGAGGTCGAGGGCTTCTTCGCGTGTGCCGAGCAGGTGGTAGGCCAGCTGGTAGACCATGCGCTCGTGAGCGCTCACGAGTTCCGCGCACGCAGCGTCATCGCCGGCGGCACAGCGCCGCACGAGGTCGGCTTCATCCGCGCCGACGTCCGACCAACCGAGAGCTCGAGCGTCCTTCACAGCCGGGGTGGCGAAGATGCGTCCCATAGGAAGTGTAGCACCCAGTATGGCGATGGCGCGTGTATCGACATTAGAACCCGCCCCGGCCGAAAGGTTCCCCGCCGCCGCGGCCGGCGCGGCGGGGCCGAGGACGCTGCGCTACCATCGGGGGGTGTCCCGCGTGTTCGGCTGGCCGCTCGCCGTGGTCGCCACGATCGCCGTCGCCGTCGCCGCCGTGCTGGCGGTGTCGTCGGTGCGAACCGAGCGGGAGTACACGCGCCTCGTCGCGGTCGGCGACCAGGCGCTCGCGGCGACGGATCTCCCAGGGGCCATCGAGGCCTACACCGGGGCGATCACACTGAATCCCGATTCGATGGCGGCCCACCTCAAGCGTGGACTCGCCTACCGGCAGCGCGGCGAAACCGAAGCCGCCCTGCGCGACTTCCGGCGCGCCGGCGATCTCGACCCGACGACGCCCCGCGCCTTCGAGTGGCAGGGCGATGCGCACCTGGCGCTCGGACGATTTGCCCGCGCCGCCGATCGGTACGAGCAGAGCGTCGCCATCGACGAGCGCCAGCCCGAGGTGCACTACAAGCTGGCCGTCGCCCGCTATCGCGAGGGGCGGGCCGGCGCCGCCGTGGAGCCGCTGCGCCGGGCGCTCACGCTGGCGCCCGATCACGCCGAGGCGCACTACCTGCTGGGCCTCTGTCTGCGCGATCTGGGCCGGCTGGACGAGGCGGCTCGGGCCCTCGACGACGCGGCGCGCCTGTCGCCGGGCCTCGTGGCGGTGCGGGAAGCGCGTGCCGACGTGTTCCAGGCGCGCGGCCAGACGGCCCGCGCGGTCGACGAGCTGAACGCGTTGTCGGCGCTCGAGCCGGATCGGCCCGAGCGCGCCATCGCGGTGGCGGTGGCCTACGCGCGCGCCGGACGCCACGACGCCGCCGTGCTGGCCCTGGGCCGCGCCGCCGAGCGCTTTCCCGACAGCGCCGCCGTCTACGCCGCGCTCGGCAGCGTGTGGCTGCGGGCGGCCGACACGGGCGATTCCGTGGCCCTCGACAAGGCCCGCGCGGCGCTCGAGCACGCCGTGGCGCTCGACGGCGCCGGTGGCGACGCCTTCGCGCTGCTGGGACGCGTGCGCCTGCGCGGCGGCGACCTCGCGGGCGCCGAGCAGGCACTGCGACGCGCGGTGACGACGTTGCCGGTGGAACCCGATGCCTACCGCGCGCTCGCGGACGTGCTCGAACGGCGGCGCGACGCCGCGGGCGCCCGTGACGCGCTCGCCCGCTACGCGGCGCTCGATGCCGGCACGCCGGCGGCCAGCGCCGTCACGCCGCGACTGGGCGAGCTGTCGATGCGGGCCGGCGATCCGCATGGCGCGGCCTACTGGTTCGAGCGGGCCGCGGTGGACCTGGGCCCGTCGCCGGCGCTGTTGCTGAAGCGCGCCGAGGCCGAGCTGGCGCGCGGCGATCGCGACCGGGCGCGGGCCGCGGTGGACGACGGCCTGGCGCTCGACCCGCGGCATCCCGGTCTTCTGGCCCTGTTGCATACCTTGTCGCGCTAGTCGCGGCACCGGCCGTGCAGGACTGACCCGGCGCGGACGCGCGCGCGCTCATCGCTCGCGGCCGCCGCCCGCGTGTCTCGCCCGCGCGTCGATGCCGAGTCGCGACGTGAGCTTCGCGAGCCCCTGCCGCGTGACGCCGAGTTCCCGGGCCACCGCCGAGGGCCGCGCGCCGAGCCGTTCGAAGGCCTGCGCCACGTACGCGCGCTCGAAGGCGCGCCGCGCTTCGGCGAGCGTGCGCGGTGAGGGCAGCGCCACCAGTTCGCCCCACGGCTCGGGCAGATCGTCGCGGGTGACGAGTCCACGCGCCGGGCCGGCCGCGGCAATCGCCGCGACGGCGTTCTGCAGCTCCCGCGCGTTGCCCGGCCACGGATGCTGGGCCAGCACCGCCAGTACCGAGGCCGCCAGGCGGGCACTGCGCCGCAGCCGCTGCATGGCGTGCGCCCAGAAATGCGCCACCAGCGCCGGCACGTCGACGGGCCTGGCCCGCAGCGGCGGCACCTCGATGCGCAGCACCTCGAGGCGGTAGCGCAGGTCGAGGCGGAAGCGACCGGCCGCCACCTCGTCGCGCAGCGGGCGGTTGGTGGCCGACACGATCCGCACATCGACGGTGCGGGCGCCGGTCTCGCCCACCCGCCGCACCTCGCCCTCCTGCAGCGTGCGCAGCAACTTGGCCTGCGCGCGCGGCGACAGCTCGGCGACCTCGTCGAGGAACAACGTGCCGCCGTGCGCCGCTTCGATGAGGCCGCGACGATCGAGCGCCGCGCCGGTGAAGGCGCCGCGCACGTGACCGAAGAGCTCGGCGTCGACCAGCTCGTCGGACAAGGCCGCGCAGTTCACCGCGACGAACGGCGCGTGACGGCGCGGGCTCGCCGCGTGCAGGGCGCGCGCCACCAGTTCCTTGCCCACGCCGCTCTCGCCTTCGACGAGCGCCGGCAGCGGCGCCCCGGCCGCGCGGGGAATCCATTGTCGTACGCGCGCGATGGCGTCGCTCACGCCCACCAGGCCATAGGGCGCCTCGCCAGGCGCGGTGGGTGCCGGCAGCTCGAGCGAGGCCACGAGTGGCGCGACGATGTCGACCGCGGCGGCCACCAGGCCATGCTGCGCCGAGACGTCGCCCGGCGCCGACCACGCCAGCTGCGCCACCGGTTCACCCGCGTAGACGACCGGCCACGACTCGACGCCGGCCGCGCCCGGCTGCGGCACCAGTCCCGCCAGCGCGACCACCGCGGGTGGCGCCTCGCGCCACACCGCGACGCCGTCGGCGTGCAACGCGGCGCGCAGGTGGCGGCAGACGCGCTCGAGCGCGCGCTGATCGCTGGCGGGCGACAGATTCCCGGGAGGCATGCCGTGACGAGTGCAAGGCGCGGTCCGCCGCGCGATCACGCGCGACGCCCGGTCTGGATGCCGCCGTCCTTCACGGGCGACGCAGAAACTTCGTTTACAATTCTCGGGAAATGCTGCGATTTCTCACCGCCGGCGAGTCGCACGGGCGCGGGCTCGTGGTCGTCGTCGACGGCGTCCCTGCCGGCCTTCCGCTCGATCTCGCCCGCCTCACCGATCTGCTGCGTCGTCGTCAGGGCGGCTATGGCCGTGGACGCCGGATGGCCATCGAATCGGATCGCGCCGACGTGATGTCGGGCGTGCGCCGCGGCGTCACGACGGGGGCGCCGGTGTCGCTCGTGATCGAGAACCGCGACTGGGTGAACTGGCAGCGCACGATGCACGTGGAGCCCGAGACGCCCGAGGGCGCCACCGGCGCGAACCGCGCCGCGGTCGTACGGCCGCGTCCCGGACACGCCGACCTCGCCGGCGCCCTGAAGTACGACCACGATGACGTGCGCGACGTGCTCGAACGCGCCAGTGCGCGCGAGACGGCGGCCCGCGTCGCCGCTGGCGGCGTGGCGATCCAGTTGCTCGACGCACTGGGCGTGCGCCTCACGAGTCACGTGTCGGCGATCGGCGAGGTCGGCCTCGACTGCGATCGCGTGGTGTCGTTCGCCGAGGCGGCCGCGCTGCCGGCCGACGCGGCGCTCCGCTGCGTGGACGCCACGGTCGAGGCGGCGATGATCGCGCGCATCGACCGGGCGAAGGCCGACGGCGACACGCTCGGCGGCACCTTCGAGGTGATCGCCACTGGCGTGCCGGTGGGGCTCGGCAGCTACGTGCAGTGGGATCGCAAGCTCGACGGCCGCCTCGCGCAGGCCGTGATGTCCATTCCGGCCATCAAGGGCGTGGGCATCGGCCTCGGCGAGGGCGCGGCGCGGCGCCCCGGCTCGCTGGTGCACGACGAGATCCTGCCGCCCGATGCGCGCGGTCCGGTCCGTCCCACCAATCGCGCCGGCGGGCTCGAGGGCGGCGTCACCAACGGCAAGGACCTGCGCGTCGTCGGCCACATGAAGCCGATCGCCACGCTGATGCAGCCGCTGCGCTCGATCGATCTCACCACGCTCGAGCCGGCGCCGGCTGCCATCGAACGGAGCGACGTGTGCGCGGTGACGGCCGCCGCCGTGGTCGGCGAAGCGATGGTGGCGCTGGTGCTGGCCGACGCGCTGCTCGAGCGGTTCGGTGGCGACTCGGTCGCACAGATCGCCCGGCACATGGCGGCCACCAACGCGGCGGTGTCGGCGCGCGTCACCCGGCCGGCGGAGGCCTGAGCGTGCCGCGCCCGGTCGTGAAGTACGGCGCGTCTGTGCTGCGCGCGGCGGCACGGCCCGTCGAGGCCGTCACGCCGGAGATCCAGACCCTGGTCGACGAGATGATCGCCGCGATGTACGCGGAACGCGGCATCGGCCTCGCGGCGCCGCAGATCGGCGTCGACCTGCGGATCTTCGTCATCGATCTCTCGAGCGGCCGCGACCCGAAGGCGCTGCACGTCTGCATCAACCCCGAATGGGGCGAGCGCGATGGCCTGCAGCTCGAGGAAGAGGGTTGTCTGAGCCTGCCCGGCTTCTCCGCCACCGTCGCCCGCCCGGCCCGTGCCGTCGTGCATGCGCTCGATCGTGACGGCGCGCGCCGCAGCATCGAGGGCACAGCGCTTCTCGCCCGAGCGCTGCAGCATGAGATGGATCATCTCGACGGCAAGCTGTACGTCGATCGCCTGCGCGGGCTGAACCGCACGATGATCCTGTCCCGCATCCGGAAGCTCGAGAAGGACGGCAAGTGGTGACGCCGCTGCGCGTGGTGTTCTTCGGCTCGCCCGAGTTCGCCGTGCCGACGCTGCGGGCGCTGGCGGCGTCGGCGCATCCGGTGGTCGGCGTCGTCAGCCAGCCGGATCGCCCACGGGGGCGCGGGCAGAAAGTGACGCCGGGCGCGGTGGCGGCAGCGGCCGTGGAACTCGGCCTGCCGCTGCTGCAACCGGTGAAGCTGTCGGATGCCGGCGTCCGCGAGACGCTCGAGCGCTGGCGCGCCGATCTCGGCGTGGTGGCGGCCTACGGCAAGATCCTGCCGCCGTGGCTGCTCGCCATACCGCCGCGCGGCCTCATCAACGTGCACGCGTCGCTGCTGCCGGCGTGGCGCGGCGCCGCGCCGGTGCACCGCGCGATCATGGCCGGCGATCGCGAGACCGGCGTGACCATCATGCGCGTGGTGCAGGCGCTCGACGCCGGCGCGATGCTCGATCGCGTGGTCGTGCCGATCGACGACGACGCCACCAGCGTGTCGCTCGAACAGGCGCTGGCCGTCGCCGGCGCGGCGCGGCTGGTCGACGCGGTCGATCGCCTCGCCGCGGGACCCGTGCACGAAGAGCCGCAGGACGACACGCGCGCCAGCTATGCGTCGAAGATCACGCGCGCCGACAGCCCGATCGACTGGACGGCGTCCGCGCGCGCGATTCACGACCGGATCCGCGGCCTGCATCCGTGGCCGCACGCCGCGTCGACGATCGACGGGCAGCGGCTGATCCTGCACCGCAGTGCCCTGCCGGACGTGACGAGCGACGGTGCGGCGGGCACCATTGTCGCGAGTGGCGCGAGCGGCGTCGACGTCGTCGCCGGCGACGGCCGCGTGGTGCGGCTGCTCGAGCTGCAGGCCGAGAACGGCCGCCGCCTGCCGGCCGCGGGCTTCCTCGCCGGCCGTCCGCTGCCGGCGGGCACGCGGTTCGACACGCCGTGATCGCGCCGGCCCGTCAGGCGGCGTTCGGCGCGCTCGTGGCGATCGCGCGGGGACGCGTCGACCTCGACGCCGCGCTCGATCGCGCCCGCGAGTCGCTCAGCGACGGGCGCGACATCGCGCTCGTGCGCGAGCTGGTCACCGGCACGCTGCGCTGGCAGGCGCGCCTCGACTGGCAGCTCACGCCGCTCTGCCGCGTGCCGTGGCGCAAGCTCGATCTCGAGGTGCAGACGGTGCTGCGGCTGGCGGCGTTCCAGATCCTCGAGCTGGATCGCGTCCCGGTCTCGGCCGTGGTGCACGACGCGGTGGGCCTGGTGCGCCAGGCCCGCAAGACGAGCGCGAGTGGCCTCGTGAACGCGGTGTTGCGACGACTCGCCGCCGGCGAACGCGCGCCGTGGCCGCAGGCGCCGGCCGACGCGTCGATCACGACGCAGGCCGCCGCGCTCGCCGTCACCGGCGCGCACCCGTCGTGGCTCGTCGAGCGTTGGCTCGCCCGCCGCGATCGAGCCGCCGTCGACGCCTGGCTCGCGTTCGACAACGGCCTGCCGCCGACCACGCTGCGCGTGAACCCGCTGGCCGGCGTCACGCGGGACGACGTCATCGCGGCGCTTGCCGCCGACGGCGTGGCGACGGCGCCGTGCCGGTACGCGCCGCTCGGCCTCGTCGTCACCGCCGGCCTCGCGTGGCAGAGCGCCGCGGTGCGCGACGGCCGCGCGTTCATCCAGGACGAAGGATCGCAGCTGGCGGCGCTGGTCGCGCCGGTGCGGCCCGGCCATCGCGTGCTCGACGTGTGCGCGGCGCCCGGCGGCAAGACGCTCGCCTACGCCGCGGCGACCGGTCCGACGGGCCGCGTCGTGGCGTGCGACGTCCGCCTGCGTCGCGTCGCCACCCTGGCCGCGACGGTGGCCACCGGACGGGCCACGACGGTGCGGACCGTGGCCATCGATCCGGCGGCGGCGCTGCCCTTCGCGGCGGTCTTCGACGTGGTGGCCGTCGACGCCCCGTGCAGCGGCCTCGGCACCGTGCGGCGCGATCCCGACATCAAGTGGCGGCGCACGCCCGAGGACCTGCGCGCCTTTCAGGCGCGACAGCTCGACCTGCTCGACCGCGCGGCCCGGGTGGTGGCGCCCGGCGGCGCCCTGGTCTACACCACGTGCTCGACCGAGCCCGAGGAGAACGCCGAGGTCGTCCAGGGCTGGCACGCCGCCCATCCCGAGTTCGTGCCGGTGTCGCCGGCCGCGGGTCCGCATGGCGACCTGCTGCGACGGTTCGTGACCGAGTCCGGGACCTTCGCCACCGACGCCGTGCGCGATGGCCTCGAAGGCTACTTCGGGGCCGTGTTCGTGCGCGGGACGCGTGGACGGGTGCCGGTCGCTGTTGTACAGTGATCGATCGCAGATGGCGCTTCAGACCCGGGTGTGGACCGTCGGCCGCGTGCTCGTGATCGCGGGCAGCCTGCTCGCCACGTACCTGATTTTCGCGGCCATCGCGGTGCGCGTCGCCGTCCGCGCCCGCGACGTCGTCGTGCCGGATGTGGTCGGCACCTCGGTGACCGATGCCACCGTCACCCTCGCCCGTCAGGATCTGCAGGTGCGCGTCGACACGGCCCAGCGGCCCAGCACCGATGTCCCCGCCGGTCACGTGCTCGGGCAGGAACCGCTGCCCGGCACCTCGTCCCGGCGTCAGCGCTCGGTGCGGGTGTGGCTGTCCGCCGGACCCAAGGTGGCCTACATGCCGTCGCTCGCCGGCGAGGGCGAACGCGCCGCGGCGATCCGGCTCTCGCAGGAAGGCCTCGACCCGCCTACCATCGCCGAGATTCGCTCCGAGGAGTTCTCCGCGGATCAGGTGGTGGCACAGGATCCCCCGCCGGGGCGGCCCGCCGCGTCGGTGCAGCTGCTCGTCAGTCGCGGCGCCGGCGACGCCACCTACGTCATGCCCGACCTGATCGGCCTCGGCGGCGATGCCGCCGCCACGGTGCTGCGTCAGCAGGGCTTTCGCGTGAGTTTCGTCGCGCAGCAGAACGCCAGTGGACTGCCGGCGGGGCTGATCGTGCGACAGACGCCGGCCGGTGGCTATCAAGTGCAACCCGGCGCGGCGATTTCCCTCGAGGTGGCGCGATGAGCGTGCGGCTGGCGCCGTCGATCCTGTCGGCCGATTTCGCCAACCTGGCTCGCGACATCGCGGTGGCCGAGGCGGGCGGCGCCGACCTGCTGCACGTCGACGTGATGGACGGGCACTTCGTGCCGAACCTCACGATCGGTCCTCCGGTGATCGCGGCCGTGAAGCGCGTGGCGCGGGTGCCGCTCGACGTGCACCTGATGATCGCGAATCCCGATCAGTATCTGAAGGCCTACGTCGACGCCGGCGCCTCGATGCTCTCGGTGCACGCCGAGGTGCTGCCGCACCTGCATCGCACCGTGTCGGCCATCAAGGAACTCGGCGCGAAGGCCGGCGTGGTGCTGAATCCGTCGACGCCGGTGTCGGCGATCGAGAACGTCGCCGGCGACGTGGATTTCGTGCTGATCATGTCGGTGAATCCCGGGTTCGGCGGCCAGAAGTTCATCCCGCGCGCGCTCGACAAGATCCGCGCGGTGAAGGCGATGCTCGACGCCGCCGGCCGCGGCGCGTTCGTCGAGGTCGATGGCGGCGTGGACCGCGCCACGGCGGGCGCGGTGGTCGAGGCGGGGGCCCGCGTGCTCGTGGCCGGACAGGCCGTGTTCGGGCAGCCCGATCCCGCAGCCGCCGTGCGCGAGCTGCGCATGGCGGCGGAGGCGCATCTGCATGAGCGCTGAGACGCCGGGCCGCCGCAGCCTGAGCCGCGTGCGGGTGCGCTACGCGGAAACCGACCAGATGCGGGTGGCGTATCACGCGAACTACTTCGTGTGGTTCGAGGTGGGGCGCACCGACTGGCTGCGCGAGGCCGGCCTCACCTACCGCGACCTCGAAACCGAGGGCCTCTTCCTGCCGGTGACCGAGGCGCGCTGCGCCTACAAGGCGTCGGCGCGCTACGACGACGACCTCGAGATCCACACCACGGCGGCGCTGGTCTCGCCGGTGCGGATCGGCTTCGAATACGAGATCATGGGACCGGGTGGCCTGCTGGCCACCGGCGCCACCGTGCACGCCACGCTCGACCGGCAGGGCCGGCCGATCCGCGTGCCGGATCGCATCAAGGAGTTCATTCGATGAAGGCACTGATTACGGGCGGCGCGGGGTTCATCGGCTCGCATCTGAGCGAGCTGCTGCTCTCGCGGGGCGCCGAGGTGACCGCCCTCGACTGCTTCACCGACTACTACCCCCGCCCGCTGAAGGAAGCCAACGTGGCGGCCCTGCGGCAGCGTCCGGGGTACCGGCTGGTCGAGGCGGCCATCAAGGACGCCGACCTGAACGCCCTGCTCGACGGCGTCACCCACGTGTTCCACCTGGCCGCCCAGGCCGGCGTGCGCAAGAGCTGGGGCGCGGATTTCAGGGTCTACACCGAGCTGAACATCGACGCGACGCAGATTCTGCTCGAGGCGTGCGTCGGCCGCCCGATTGAACGGGTGGTGTACGCGTCGAGCTCGTCGGTGTACGGCGACCTGGTCGACATGCCGATGCGCGAGAACGCGCTGCCCCAGCCGGTGTCGCCCTACGGCGTCACCAAGCTCTCGGCCGAGCAGCTCTGCTACCTCTACCACGCGAACCACGGCGTGCCCACCGTGTCGCTGCGCTACTTCACGGTCTACGGCCCGCGCCAGCGGCCCGACATGGGCTTCAACCGCTTCTTCTCGGCGGTGCTGGCCGGGAAGCCGGTGGCCCAGTACGGCGACGGCCTGCAGACCCGCGACTTCACCTTCGTGGCCGACGCCGCCCGCGCCACCGCCGACGCAGGCGTCCGTGGCGTGCCCGGACGCGTCTACAACATTGGCGGCGGTTCCCGCGTCACCCTGCTCGAGGTGTTCGACCTCATCGGCAAGGTGTCCGGGAAGCCCATGCTGATCGACAAGCAGCCGCCGCAGAAGGGCGACATGCGCGACACCTACGCCGACACCACCCTGGCGCGGACGGACCTGGGGTTCGCCCCGACCGTCACGCTCGAACAGGGCCTCACCGCCATGTATCAGTGGTTCCTCACGCGATGATTCCCACCCGCCTTCGTCACGCCGTCTGCGCGCTGCTCGTCGTGGTGGCCGCGGCTGGCTGCAGCACCAAGCGCAACCAGGTGCCGCCGACCAGCACCGACGCCGACAAGTTCCTGTTCGACAAGGGCACCGACGCCCTGAAGAACAAGAAGTGGATGCCGGCGCGCGAGTACTTCCGGCAGATCGTCGACAACTACCCGCAGAGCACCTATCGCCCGGACGCGAAGCTCTCGGTCGGCGATTCGTACATCGGCGAGCACACGACCGAAGCGCTCGTGCTCGCCGTGAACGAGTTCCGCGAGTTCCTCACGTTCTATCCGACCAGCCCGCGCGCCGACTACGCGCAGTTCCGGCTGTCGACGGCGCTCGCCGAGCAGATGCTGGCGGCGGAACGCGACCAGACGAACACGCGGGAGGCGGTGAAGGAACTGCAGATCTTCATCGACCGCTATCCGAACAGCGCCATCATGCCCGAGGCGCGCGCCCTCTACCGCAAGGCGAAAGACCGCCTGAGCGAGGCCGGGTATCGCGTGGGCTTCTTCTACTACCGCAATCGCTACTGGCCCGGCGCCATCGATCGCTTCAAGGAAGTGCTGCGCACCGATCCGGGATACACGAATCGCGACGCGGTCTACTACTACCTGGCCGAATCGTTGCTTAAGGTGAACACCGAGGCCACCAAGGCCGAGGCGTTGCCGTACTTCGAGCGACTTTTGAAAGAGTTCGAACAAAGTTCGTACCTGCAGTCGGCGCGTCGTCGGGTCGAAGAACTAAAGGGGGCCACTGGAGCCCAGAGGTAGACCTATGCGCCGTGTTGCGTTGCTGTGTGCACTGATGGTGGGCGTCGGAATCTCCGCGAGCGCCCAGACTCTTCCCGCCAACGCGTTCGGCTCCCTCGGGATCTACCCGAAGCGCCTGAGCTGCTCGGATCTGCCCACCTTCAGCGAGCCGAAGCCGGAACACCGGCTGGCGGCCGCGCACGAGAGCGACGGCAAGCTGCGCCGCCAGTTCTCGGCGCCCGACACCCTGATGATTCCCGGCGGCACCAGCGCCGGACTGCAGGTGGGCCAGCAGTTCTTCGTGCGCCGCCTGCTCCTCAGTCCCAATCACGACAAGCCGTCGACCAAGGTGCCTGGCACCGTCCACACGGCGGGCTGGATCACAATCATCGGCTCCGACAACTTCGCGGCGCTGGCGCGTATCGACCACGCGTGCGACGGCTTCCTGAAGGGCGACTACCTCGAGCCGTTCGCCGCCGCCGCCCTGCCCACCACCGTCGCCGCGCCCGGCGACACGAACTTCGACGAGATGGGCCGGCTGCTCTTCGGCAACGACGGCCGCCGCTCGTTCGCCAACGGCGACCTGATCGTCATCAACCGCGGCTCCGCGCACGGCATCACCGCCGGCGCCCGCCTGGGCGTCTACCGCGACGTGAAGTCCGGCGGTCCGCTCGTGCCCGTGGGCCAGGCCATCGTGCTCACCGTCGGCGCCGACACCGCCACCGTCATCGCCGATCGCGTCCGCGCCAATCTCACCGCGGGCGACTGGGTTGGGGTGCAGAAGTAACGTACATCTCGCGATCGTGCGAGGTGCGATCGTGCGATCTGGATGCCCGCATCAGGTGATCGCCTGATCCGCGGATCACCCGATCGATAGACCGATCACTCGATTGGATCGTGCGATCGCTCGTTCGTCCAATCCGCCGAGAGATCGCCGCTTCGCCACATCGCGAACTCGCCCGATCCGTTGATCAGGCCGTCCTGCTTCGTTCCCGCTTGGCCTTGGCCGCCTGGAAGTCGTCGCCGGCGGCGGTGAGGCGGTTCATGGCGCGGCCGACGCGCCAGAAGTAGTCGAGCGCCGAGCCGAGCGCCGTCGCGATCACCAGCCACAACGCCCACTTCCCCAGCTGCAGCAGCAGCGGGAAGCGTTCCCATCCCAGCAGCAGCAGGAGCACGGCGGTGACCTGGGTGGCCATCTTTGCCTTGCCGAGCGGCGAGGCCGGCACCACCAGCCCGCGTGACAGGGCCACGCTGCGCAGGCCGGTGACCGCGATCTCCCGGCCGATGATCACGGCCACCATCCAGGCTGGCGCCAGGTCGATCTGCACGAGCGACACCAGCGTGGCCGAGATCAGCAGCTTGTCGGCGATCGGGTCGAGCACCTGCCCCACCCAGGTGATCTGCTGGCGGCGCCGCGCCAGGTAGCCGTCGAGCCAGTCGGTGAGCGACGCCAGGCCGAAGATGGCGGCGGCCACGAACTCCACGTGGATGCCGGCGACGGCGCGGCCCTCGAACTTCGTGAGCAGCACGACGACGAGCAGCGGCACCAGGAAAATCCGGATCACGGTGAGCGTGTTCGGCAGGTTCATGGCGGACGGCCCGTGGCGCGATTCTACCCCGTTCGGGCCCGTGCCACGGCCCGGCCGGCGGCCCGGATCCGTCGTGTATCATCAGGTGTTGCCATGAAAGCCATCCTGCTCGCAGGCGGCAAGGGCACGCGCCTGCGCCCGCTCACCCTGCACACCCCGAAGCCCATCGTTCCCATCTTCGACAAGCCGTTCCTGAGCTACCAGATCGGCCTGCTGAAGCAGGTGCCGGAAATCGACGAGGTCATCCTCAGCCTGAACTACCAGCCGCGCCGGCTCGAGGAGACGTTCGGCGACGGCGCGTCGCTCGGCATGAAGCTGCGCTACGTCGTCGAGCCCTCGCCGCTCGGCACCGGCGGCGCCATCAAGTACGCGGCCCGCGGCGTCGACGACACCGTGGTCGTCTTCAACGGCGACGTGATGACGTCGGTGGATGTGGCGGCCGTGGTCGCGCAGCATCGGGCCCGCAAGGCGAAGGCCACGATCGTGTTGACGCCGGTCGACAACCCGAGCGCCTACGGCCTGGTCGAGACCGACGCCGACGGCAACATCCAGCGCTTCCTCGAGAAGCCGTCGGCCGACGAGATCACCTGCGACACCATCAACGCCGGGATCTACGTGCTCGAACCCGACACGCTGGACCGCATCCCGAAGGACACGGTCTACTCGATCGAGCGCGGCTACTTCCCCTCGCTCGTCGCCAACCGCGAGACGTTTATCGCCTACGTCGAGCGCGGCTACTGGATCGACATCGGCACGCCCGAGAAATACCGCGACGTGCACCGCGACATCTTCAGCGGCCGCTGCCCGCTCGGTCCGGCCGGCATCGCCTCGGGCCAGCCCGTGGTGGCGCCCGACGCCAAGGTCGAGGCCGGCGCCGTGCTCGAGGGCCCGTGCTTCCTCGACAGCGGCGTCGTCGTGAAGGCCGGCGCCCGCATCGGTCCGTACACCGTGCTCGGCAAGTCGGTGCTGGTCGAGGAAGACGCGAGGGTCGACGGCGCCATCGTGTGGCCCAACGCCCGCATCGGCCGCGACGCCGCGGTGGGCGCGGCGCTCGTCGGCCGCAGCTGCTACGTCGGCAAGAACGCCGAGGTCGGCCCGCAGGCCATCCTCGGCGACAAGACCACCCTGTCGGATTTCACGAAGGCGTAGCGGATCGCCGCGCGCCACGAGTCACGCATGGCCATCAACCCCGAGATCTTCAAGGCGTACGACGTCCGCGGCCTCTACCCCGGCGAACTGAACGAAGACACGTTCCACGAGCTGGGCCGCGCCTTCGCGGTGTTCCTCGGACCGGGCACGGTGGCGGTCACGCGCGACATGCGCGTCTCGTCGCCGACGCTCACGAAGGCGTTCATCGACGGCGTGCTGAAGCAGGGCGTGCACGTGCTCGACGCCGGCCTGGCCGGCACCGACATGATGTATTACGCCGTCGCCAGCAAGGGCCTGATGGGCGGCGCCCAGGTCACCGCCTCGCACAACCCGAAGCAGTACAACGGCTGCAAGATGGTGAAGGCCGAGGCGTTCCCCCTGAGCGGCGAATCCGGCATCCGCGAGATGAAGGAGATGCTCCTCACCAACTCGCTGCCGGCGCTCGCGGCCACGCGCGGCACGTCGACGCCGCTCGACATCATGGCGCCGTACATCGATCACGTGATGGGCTTCATCGATCCCACCGTGATCCAGGCGTTCAACACCGTGCTCGACGCCGGCTCCGGCATCGCCGGCGCCGTCGCGCCGCACCTGTTCGACCGACTCCCCTGCCGCACCACGAAGCTCTGCTTCGAGGTCGACGGCACGTTCCCGAACCACGAGGCGAACCCGCTCATCGAAGAGAACCGGCAGGACATCACCGCCGAGGTGATCCGCCAGAAGGCCGACATCGGCATCGCGTGGGATGGCGACGCCGACCGCTGCTTCTTCATCGACGGCAGCGGCGAGTTCATCGCCGGCGACTTCATCACCGCCCTGCTCGCCGAGGCGGCGCTGATGAAGCAGCCCGGCTCGACCATCGTCTACGACGTGCGCGCCAGCTACGCGGTGAAGGACACGGTGGCCCGCTACAACGGCCGCGCGCTGATGAACCGCGTAGGCCACGCGTTCATCAAGCGCCGGATGCGCGAAGAGGACGGTCTCTTCGGCGGTGAAGTGACCGGGCACTACTACTTCAAGGACAACTTCTACGCCGACAACGGCTTCATCCCGGCGCTGCTCATCCTCGAGCTGATGTCGCGCAAGGGGCTGTCGCTGCGCGACCTGCTGGCGCCGCTGCGCGAGCGCTACTTCATCTCGGGCGAGATCAACACCAAGGTGAAGAGCATGGCCGACATCCCGGCCAAGATCGAGCGCCTGGCGAAGGAATACGGGCACGGACACGTCTACCGCCTCGACGGCATCTCGGTCGAGTTCGACGACTGGCACTTCAACGTGCGCGCCTCGAACACCGAGCCGCTGCTGCGCCTGAACCTCGAGGGCACCACCCCGGAGATCATGGAAAAGCGCCGCGACGAGGTGCTCGACATCATCCGCGGCTAGGAACCGCGACACGGCGGGCCGACGCCGGACATCAGAGAAGTCAGCCGATCAGCCGTTCGATCGGCCGATCACGCGATCGACCGATCGCGAGATCGATCGGCCGATCACCACATCGCGAGATCGCCAGATGCCTGTGTCTCGTGTCACGTTCCCCGTGAAGGGCATGACCTGCGCGGCCTGTCAGTCGGCCGTGGAGCGCAGCCTCACCCACACGGACGGCGTGCGCGAGGCCAGCGTGAATCTGATGCTGCACGCGGCGACGGTCACCTACGACCCGGCGGTCGTGCAGCTCGACGGCCTGCTCGGCGCGGTGCGCGACATCGGCTACGAGGCCGAGGCGCCGGCGGCCGACGACGCCCTGGGCGCGCCCGCGGCCCGCGCTGCCCTCGACGAGGCGCCTGATGCCACGCTGTGGCTCAAGGCCGTCGTCACCCTGGCAGCGGGCCTGCTGGCCATGCTGGTGGGCATCCCGCTGATGGCGCCCGCCGGCGACCACGCCAGCCACCTCGTCACCGCCGATCCGTTCATGGCCTGGGTGATGCGCGGGCTCGGCCCGGCGCTGCAGCGCGTGGCGCCGTGGCTGTGGGCCGTGCCGGCGCCGGTCATCACCTGGGGCCAGGCTCTCGTGACCGCGACGCTCATGGCGTGGGCCGGCCGGCCGTTCTACGTGCGCGCCTGGAAGAACCTGGCGCACCGCACCGCCGACATGAACTCGCTGGTGGCGCTCGGCACCGGCGCCGCGTACGTCTACTCCCTGGTGGCCACGGCCGCGCCGGACCTCTTCACCCGGGCCGGCGTGGCGCCCGACGTCTATTTCGAGGCGGTGCTCTTCATCATCGCGCTGGTGCTGCTCGGGCGCGCCCTCGAGGCGCGGGCCAAGCATCAGGCGACGCGGGCGCTCAGCCGTCTCGTCGCGCTGCAGCCGGCCACGGCCCGCGTGCGCACGCCCGGCGGCGACATCGACCGCCCGCTCGCGTCGGTGGTGATGGGCGATCTGGTGGTGGTGCGTCCCGGTGAACGCGTGCCGGTCGACGGCGTCGTGCAGGACGGCCGGTCGGCCATCGACGAGTCGATGCTCACCGGCGAGCCCGTGCCGGTCGAGAAGGGCCCGGGCGACCGTGTGGTGGGCGCCACGGTGAACGGCGCCGGCGCGCTCGTGGTGCGGGCCACCGCAGTGGGCGCTGGCAGCGTGCTCGCGCAGATCGTCCGTCTCGTGCAGGACGCCCAGGCCACGCGCGCGCCCATCCAGCATCTGGCCGATCGCGTGGCCGCGGTGTTCGTGCCGGTGGTGGCGGCGCTCGCCCTGCTGACGGTGGCGGTGTGGTGGGCGTTCGGCGGCGAGGGCGGCCTGGTGCGTGCGTTCGCCAGCGGCGTTGCCGTGCTGATCATCGCCTGCCCGTGCGCGATGGGGCTGGCGGTGCCCACCGCGGTGATGGTGGCGACGGGACGCGGCGCCGAGGCCGGCGTGCTCATCAAGGGCGGCGACGCGCTGCAGCGTACCGCGGACGTGACGGCCGTGGTCTTCGACAAGACCGGCACGCTCACGATCGGAAGACCGCGGGTGTCGCGTGTGCACACGACGCGCGAGGGCGTCACCGCCGATCAGGTGATCGCGTGGGCGGCCGCCGTCGGCGCGCAGTCCGAGCATCCGCTGGCCGGCGCGATCGTGCAGGAGGCCGCGCGTCGCGGGCTCGCGGTGCCTGCCGCCAACGACTTCGAGACCGCCACCGGACTTGGCGCCGCCGCGACCATCGGCGGCGTGCGCGTGCGCATGGGCCGCGCGACGTGGGCCGGCGCGACCGACCGCAAGGACACCGACGGCGCGTCGACCGAGGTGCACGTCACCACCGACGGCATGTCGGCGGGCGTGATCGAGCTGCACGATCCCGTGCGCGACGACGCCGGCGAGGCGGTGCGTCGACTGGTCGCGCTCGGCATCGCACCCGTGCTGCTCACCGGCGATCGGCCGGCGCCGGCGGTGCACGTGGCCGCGCAGGTGGGCATCACCGACGTCGTCGCCGGCGTGCTGCCCGCCGGAAAGCGCGACGAGATCGCGCGGCTGAAGGCCGACGGCCGCGTGGTGGCGATGGTCGGCGACGGCATCAACGACGCGCCCGCGCTGGCGGCGGCCGACGTCGGCATCGCCATGGGCTCGGGTACCGACATCGCGATCGACGCCGCCGACCTCGTCCTGCTGCGGGCCGACATCCGCGGTGTCGCGCGCGCCATCACGCTCGCCCGGGCCACCATGCGCGTGATGCGCCAGAACCTGTTCTGGGCGTTCGTCTACAACGTGATCGGGATTCCCGTGGCCGCCGGCGTGCTCTACCCCGCGTTCGGCGTGCTGCTCAGCCCCGTGCTGGCGAGCGCGGCGATGGCGTGCAGCTCGGTGAGCGTGGTCGGCAACAGCCTGCGGCTGCGGCGACTGGATCTCGACGGGCGTTAGCAGGACTCGCGGCCGTCCGCCTTCGCCCTGCGGGCTTCGGCGAGACACCTTTCGCACTTGACCGCGGGCGAAAGGTGGAGCGGGAGACGGGGATCGAACCCGCGACATTCAGCTTGGGAAGCTGACACTCTACCAACTGAGTTACTCCCGCTCAGTCAGGGGCCATTCTACACCCGGCCCGCGACGCGGCGAAGCCGTGGTCAGCGCAGGGCGATGCCGGCCGAGACGGCCACCTTGGTCGCGGCCGCCGCGCGTTGACGCACGGCGTTGGCGGGTCGCGGCGTGAGCGCCCAGAACCGCAGGTCCATGCTGACCGCGAGCCGTCGCGACACCCACCAGCGGGCGCCGCCGCCGTAGTGGATCACGAGTCCCTGCCCGCCCGGATCCTCGGCGGTCCCCGGGGCGTTCGACGTGACCTCGGCCCGTCCGGCGCCGAGTGACAGGTAACTCCAGCCCTGCCGGTGGCCGAAGTTCATCGCGACGTGCGGCGCCGCGGCGAAGAACCGCGTGGTCACGGTCTGCGAGGTGGCCGCGGTGGTGGTGCGGCCCTGGACGAACGTGCCACGCGCCCCCACCGACAGTCGCCGATGGCGTCCCGGTCCGAGGAACACGTCCACGCCGCCATCGACGCCGAGACCACGGGCGGGCACGAGCGTGCCCGTCGTCACCGCCGGCACCCAACCGGCCGTCGCCGGCAGGCCCGTGAGGGCACTGCGCAGGTCGATCGCCCAGCCGCCGAGCGCCTCGCGCGGTTGAGCCGCCGCCGGCGCGGCGACGGCGAGCACCAGGGCGCAGGCGGCGCCCAGCACCAGTCGTCGCCCGGCGGTCACGGAATCAGCCGTTCTTCTCGGCCTTGGCCTTGCGGCGGCCGGCCCAGTACTTCTTCATGCGCTCCGACACCGCCTTGCGCATCGCCGGCGACATGTTCGAGCGCTTGCGGCCGGCCTTGGCGGCCTTCTTCGCCGCCTTCGCGGGGGCGGCGGGCGCCGTGGCGCGGCGGGGCGCGCTGCCCTCGAAGAGCTCGGGGAAGGCCGCACGGATGGCCGCTTCCTCACGGCGGATGTCTTCGAGGCGGCGCATGGCGCCGAGACGGGCGAAACGGCGGAGGTCGTCCTTGCTCAGTTCATTGGCCACTGACAGTTCCTTTTGTCGAAGCGAGGGGGCCCCGCGCACGAGCGCGCAGCGGGCATCGGTGCATCATACCGGCCGCGTGCAGGCGCACGCAATTACAGGTCAGTAACCGCCCTTGGGCTTCGCGGGGGGCGCCGGCGCACCGGCCGCGGGGGCGGGTCCGCCCTGCGACTCGCGCACGATCCGCACGCCGGCACTGGCGCCGACGCGGGTGGCGCCGGCCGCGACCATCGCCTGCATCTGCTCGTAGTCGCGGACGCCGCCGGCGGCCTTCACGCCCATGTCGGCGCCCACCACGCGGCGCATGAGCGCCACGTCGGCCACGGTGGCGCCGCCGGGACCGAAGCCGGTCGACGTCTTCACGAAGTCGGCGCCGGCCGCCTTCGACAGCGTGCAGGCCGTGACCTTCTCGTCGTCGGTCAGCAGCGCCGCTTCGATGATCACCTTCGAGGTGACGCCGCAGGCGCGGCAGGCGTCGGCTACGCCCTCGATGTCCTGCTCCACCAGCCGCATGTCGCCCGACTTCAGCGCGCCAACGTTGATGACCATGTCGACCTCGGTGGCGCCGTCGGTGATGACGCGCCGCGTCTCGTAGGCCTTCACGTCGGGCGTCGTCGCCCCCAGCGGAAACCCGACGACCGTGCAGACACCGACGCCGGTACCGCGCAGCCGCTGCGCCGACAGGCGCACCCACGTCGGATTCACGCACACCGTGGCGAAGTGATGCTGCGCCGCTTCCGCGCACAGCGCCTCGATCTCCTGGGCGGTGGCGTCGGCCTTGAGCAGCGTGTGATCGATCAACCCGGCGATGACGCCGCCGCCTCCGCGGGCGCCCTGCATGCCGAGCCGCGCGGCGCCGGCGTCGACCACGCCCTGCACCTGGGTGGGACAGCAGTCGATCTGCCAGCCGTGGCACGCGCAGCGCGCCTGCGGCTGGCTGCGGAACGCCGCCAGTTCCTCGGCGATGATCGCCACCAGGCGCGCCATGTCGACGCCGGTGGTCTGGTCGGGGCGCGTGCTCATGACGTCTGCTCCAGCGCCCGGATCTTGCCGAGCCGGCGGATGTAACGCGCTTCGGTCATCGGCGTCGCCAGCCATGTATCGACGATGCCGAGGGCGGCGTCGGCGCTGACGAGCGTGGCGCCGAGGGCGAGCACGTTGGCGCCGTTGTGTTCGCGGGCATAGCGGGCCAGGGTCTTGTCGGTGCACATCGCCGCCCGCACGCCGCGCACCTTGTTGGCGGCGATCGCCGAGCCGAGCCCGGCGCCGTCGATGACGATACCGGCGTCGGCTTCCTTGCGGGCCACCAGACGCGCCACCTGCCCGGCGATGTCCGGATAGTCCACCGGATCCGGCGTGTCGAGTCCCACCTCCTGCACCGCCAGGCCGCGCCGGCGCAGGTGATCGCGGATCGTACGGCGCAGCGCCAGGCCCGAGTGATCGCTGCCCACCGCGAGCCGGGTCGGATTGGCCATCGGCGCCAGGCCCTCGCTGTCGCCCACCTCGCCATCGCGCACCAGCGTCACGCGGCGCTCGCGGAGCGTGTCGAGCGCCAGCGGCGTCACGTGGCCGCCCTTCGCCAGCGTCACGGTGCTGCCGCGCTCGAGCGTGCGCGCGATGGTCTCGGTGAGCATGTCGTAGCGGGTCATCGCAGGTCCTGGCGGCCGGTCCGCACTCCGTATGCTACCCTCGCGAACGCATGTCCGCCACGGTTCGTCCGCTGCTGTCCGCGTCCGAGATCCACGACCGTATCCAGGCCCTGGCCGCCGAGATTCGCCGCGACACCCCCGAGGCCGACCTCCACTTCATCGGCGTGCTCAAGGGCTCGGTGTTCTTCATGGCCGATCTGCTGCGCGCCTTGTCGGGCACGGTCACCATGGACTTCATCGCCGTCTCGAGCTACGCCGGCACCAAGACCACCGGCGAGGTGCGGATGCTGAAGGACGTCGATCGCGGGCTGCAGGATCGCGACGTCATCATCGTGGAAGACATCGTCGACACCGGTCTCACGCTGCACTACCTGCAGGACCTGCTGCGGGCGCGCGGCACGCGCAGCCTGCGCACGGCCTGCCTGCTGTCGAAGCCGTCGCGCCGGAAAGTCGACGTGCCGGTCGACTACATCGGCTTCGAGATCGAGGACCACTTCGTGGTCGGCTACGGCCTCGACTACGACGAGCACTACCGGCACCTGCCATACATCGGCGTGCTCACTTCCTGACCGCCGCCCGCACGGCCGCGGCGGCCTTGTTGGCCTCCGCGAGCACGGCGACGGGATCCAGCGTCTTCATCAGCCGGTTCTGCATCAGCACCTTGCCGTTCACGACCGTTGTGTCGACGTCGTCGCCGCGCGTCGTGTAGACCAGGTGCGACACCGGGTCGTACATCGGCGTCTGGCGGGCGCGGTTCATCCGCACGGTGATGAGGTCGGCCAGCTTGCCGGCTTCGAGCGAGCCCAGATCGCGTTCCATGCCGAGGGCGCGGGCGCCGCCGATCGTCGCCATCTCGAGCGCGGTCAAGGCCGGCACGGCGCGCGGATCCTTCGCCGCGTGCTTGGCGAGGAACGACGCCTGGCGCATCGCCTCGAACATGTCGAGGTCGTTGTTGCTGGCAGCGCCGTCGGTGCCCAGGCCCAGCTTCGCCCCGGCGGCGAGATAGGCCGGCACCGGCGCCGTGCCGCTGGCCAGCTTCATGTTGCTCTCCGGGTTGTGCGACACGCCGACGCCGTGCTTCACGAGCGTGGCGATGTCCTCGGGTGACACCCAGACGCCGTGCGCCGCCAGGATGTGCGGCCCGGTCCAGAAGTTGAACGACTCGAGCCACGCCGTCGGACTGAGCCCGGGCGGCGCCTTCTCCCTCGCCTGTCTCACCTCGTCCTCGGTCTCCGCGAGGTGGATCAGCATGGGCACACCGTGCTTCTGGGCCAGATCGCGCGCGGCCGTCAGCGTGGCCTGGTCGTTCGTATAGAGCGCGTGCGGCGCCACCGCCGGCACGATGAGGGGATCGCCCTTGAAGCGCGTGATGAACGTCTCGGCGCGCGCCAGCGCGTCCTGCGGCGTCTTCGCGTCAGCCACCGGGAACTGGATCACCGTCTCGCCCAGCACGCCGCGCAGCCCCGCCGCCTTCGTCACGGCGGCGATCTCCTCCTCGAAGTAGTACATGTCGGCGTAGGTCGTCGTGCCCGACTGGATCATCTCGAGCGCCGCCAGGCGCGTGCCGGTACGCACGAAGGCCGGCGACACCGTCTTCGCCTCGGCCGGGAAGATGTACTGCTGCAGCCAGTCCATCAGCGCGAGGTCGTCGGCCAGCCCGCGATACAACACCATCGGCGCGTGCGTGTGCGTGTTGATGAGTCCCGGCAGCACGATGCGGCCGGTCGCGTCGATGGTGGCGCGGCTCGTGAAGCGGCGGGCGATCTCGGCCGCCGGACCGACGGCGACGATGCGCGCGCCGTCGATGGCCACCGCGCCCCGCGGGATGATCGTGTGCGCGGCGTCCATCGTGACCACCGTGCCGCCGGTGACGACGAGCGAGACGGCGCGGCCGGACTGCGTGGAGACGACGGCGCCCGTCGTGACGAGCGCGAGGGCCAGGGACGCGAGCCAGCGGAGTCGCATCCGGGCATTGTAGGCCGAGTGACGCGGGGCCCGGCCGCCCGCGATCGGCGTGGTATAACAGGCGCGCCGTGGTCCATCTCATCACGCATCCGTTCGTCCACGACGCGCTGGCCACCCTGCGCGACGCCTCCACGCCGCCCGACATCTTCCGTCGCGTGGCGCGGCGCATGTCGCTGCTGATTGCCGCGGAGGTGCTGAAGGAGATTCCCACCGTGGAGGGCACGGTGGAGACACCGCTGGGCAGCGCCTACGCCCGCCGCGTGCACGCGCGGGTCACGCTGGTGCCGGTGCTCCGCGCCGGCCTCGGCATGATCGACGGCATCCTCGATCTGTTGCCGTCGACGCGGGTGGGCCACATCGGGCTGCAGCGCGACGAGGCCACCGCGCAGGCGATGCGCTACTACGTGAAGCTGCCGCCCGATCTCGCCAACGACGTGGTGCTCATCACCGACCCGATGCTGGCCACCGGCGGCAGCGCCGTCGCCGCCATCGAGCTGCTGCGCGAGGCGGGCGCGCGTGACCTGCGTTTCGTGTGCATCGTCGCCGCCCCCGAAGGCATCGCCGCCATCGAGCGTCGCTTCCCGGACGTCCCGATTTACACGCCCGTCGTCGATCGCGAGCTGAACGCGCACAAGTTCATCGTGCCGGGTCTCGGCGACTTCGGCGACCGGCTGTTCGGCACGGTGTGACGACGCGGTTGCCCAATCGACGGGCTTCCGGCTACAATCAACGTCTCACCTCGGGCGCGCTTGGCTCAGCGGTAGAGCACCGCCTTCACACGGCGGGGGTCCTAGGTTCGAATCCTAGAGCGCGCACCACTCCTTCTCTGCTCCTCCATCACTGAGTCGCCTCGAACCGTCGGTAACGGTTCGTGCCGCATGGGCGTCGAGCGCGTCGATGCGCCACGCCGGCAACGGACATTTGTTCAGACAAATGGCTGCGAACACTTATTTGCCGCGATTAACCACGCGATATTGCAGTCGCGTCAGGGATGTATGACAAGGTCGAGCTGGTTGCCCTGTGGCCGACCTCCCTGTCTTCAAGCGTGGCGACCTGTTCCTGCAGGAAAGCCCGCTGGACCAGACCTACGCGGTCACGTTCGTGCCGCTCGAGGGCCGGCCGGTCCTGCTGGCCACGCGTCTGAGCCGGGCCACGGCGCTCGCCCTGGCGCTGGTGCACGCGACGAGTGACTGCTCGGTCCACGAAGTCTCGCAGGCGCACCCTACCGGGCGCACCCTCGGCCCCGCCGACTTCACGTAGCGTTGCCGGCACCACGGCGGCGGCCAAAGGCTGGAGTCGCGGCCCCCCGGCGCGAGTGGGATCCGGCGTAGACTGGCCCCCACGAGGGCCGGCGCCACGATGAGTGGACCACCCGCAGCCATGCCCGTGATGTCCATCCGCATCCGCCGCCACGTGCCGTCATCCCTCGCGGTGCGCCGGTCCGGTCCCGGGGTGGCGCTCCACCGGCCTTCGCGCCGATTCGCGTGATCGCCCGGGCGTTCGAGACGCGTCTGCGTGCGGCCCTCGCCCGTCGCGAGCCGCTCATCAGATCGACGGACACCACCGCGTGGCGCGCCCTCGACGGGGCCGGCGACGGCCTGCCCGGCGTCTACGTCGACCGGCTCGGCCCGGCCGCGATCCTCAGCATCTACGACGATGCCCACCTCGGGCACGACGCCGTCACGGGGGCGGCGCGCACCACGCTGGCGCTGCTCGGCGACCTCCTGGACGTGCGGGCCGTCTACGTGAAGCCGTTCGCGCGCGACCGCAGCCGCCTCGGCGGCGACCTGCCCGACGAATCGCGCCAGGCCACGCCGCGCGCCGGCGCACCGCAGCCCGAGGCGCTCGTCGTCGAGGAACATGGCGTGCGGTTCGAAGTGCGCCCGTACGACGGCTTGTCGACGGGCCTCTTCCTCGAGCACCGCGAGCATCGCCGGGCGCTGGCGGCGTGGCGTCCGGCGCGGGTGCTGAATCTCTTCGCCTACACGTGCTGATTCGCGGTGCCGCTGGCGCTGGCCGGCGCCGCGGTGACCACCGTGGACGTGTCGGCGCGGTACCTCGACTGGGGCCGGCGCAACGCCGCGATGAATGGCGTGGACCCGGCGTCGATGCGGTTCTATCGCCGCGACGCGCTGGAGTTCCTGGCCCAGGCGGCGCGCAAGCCGGAGGAGCGCTTCGATCTGGTCATCCTCGATCCGCCGAGCTTCGGCGCGGCTGACAAGCGCCGAGGCGTGGCCGCGTGGCGCGCGGTGGACGACTACCCCACCCTCGTCCGCGCCGCCGCGCGGGTGCTGACGCCGGGCGGCCGGCTCTTCGCCGCCACCAATTCGCGCGAGCTGGCGGCCGAGGGCGTGCTGGCGGATCTCGTCGACAACGCGCTCGATCGCCGGCCAAGGTGGCAGGCGTTGCCGCCGTGGCCCGACGACGTCAGGGAGCCGGGACGCGTGGCGGCGGTGTGCGTCGTGCCGTAGCGGCCGCGTCGTGCACGGCGCTGACGAGCGTGTCGGACCACGGGTCGCGATCGGGGTGATCCGGTCCTTCCCACACCGACCATCCGCCGTCTCCGGCGATCCAGGCGCCCAGGACGACGTGTTCCAGGTAGGGGCCGCCCTCGCGACCGCCGTACAGCGTGTCGCCCACGAGGGGCGCGCCAGCGTGCGCGAGCATCGCCCGGATCTGGTGGAAGCGGCCCGTGTGCAGGTTCACGAGCACGTGCGCCTGTCGCCGCGTCCGCGACGCCCCCGGGATCTCGAACGCGCCCACGACATCCAGGAACGACGGCTTGCCGCCGGCCCGCACCACGTGCGCACGCCGGCCGTCGGTCTTCAGGAACGCCTTGTGAGGACCGACGAGATGACGCGCCTCCGCCACGGGGACGTCCACGCGCGCCACGTACCACTTGTGCCAGCGCCGCGCTTCGATCTCGGCGCTGTAGTGCGCCGCGGCCTCGCGCGTGCGCGCCACGAGCATGAGGCCGCAGGCGGGCGCGTCGAGACGATGGACGAGCCGCAGCCCGTCATAGCCCGCGTCAGCGAGTCGTGTGACCAGCGAATCGGCCGACGGATCACGCGGCAGCTCGCACGGCAGGCCGGCGGGCTTCATCGCCACCACCTCGTGCGGCGAGGCCGCCACGATCGCCGGCGTCACGCCGCTACTTCTTGGCGGCCGCCACCAGCACGGCGAGGACGCGCGCGTAGTGCTCGTCGGCTTCGTTGAAGGCCTTCATGTAGTCGGCCTCCGACATCTTGTCTTCCTTCCAGTTGCCGTCGAAGCGAATCGACTTGCCGCCGGCATCGCGCGAGTCGACGGCGAGGTCGTCCTTCTTCGCCTTCTTCGCCTTCAGGCCGTCGGCGCCCAGGTCGGTGATGACGAACCGCGACTCGGGCACCGAGGCGCTGTTCAGCTCGATGTAGGCATCGCGGTGGTTGTTCTGCGCGATCTTCTCGTTGAGCAGCGGCGGCGCCGGGTACTTCGCCGAGATGACGATGAGCTGCCCGGGGAACGCCAGGGCGGCGATGAACTGATCCGGGGCGTTCGGGTCGCGCGCGGCCACCGCGTCCATCTTCTTCTGGCCGAGCACCTGCGCCAGCTCCTGGGCCGCCGAGGCGGACCGGGATTCCTGCGCGTGGGCGGGAGCGGCCGCGAACGCGACCGCGGCGGTGAACACGAGCGAGCTGTAGAGCCGGAACGATCCACGCATGCCCAGTGCCTCCTGCGCCGGGAGGACCGGCGCCGTGTCGATCAGCCGATGAAGAGCGACTCCTCGTCCTCGGCCGCCGAGGACTTGTACGACGCCTGGCGCCGCCGCGAGGCGTCGCGCAGTTCCTGGAACGCCGAGAAGGCGGCGCGGGCCGCCGAGAACAGCGCGAAGCCGTTCTTCGCGGGCCCGCCCACGAGCTGCGACGCGATCTGCACCGTGCGTTCCGCCGTCACGGCGAGGTCGCCGAACAGGCGGTCCACACGCTCGACCTGCTGGGTGGCCAGCGCCGCGGCGCGCGACGCCTCGGCCGTCATCTCGGTGAGGTTGCGGATGAGCGGCTTGACGTCCTGTTCGATCTGCGTCGTCAGCTGGTCCACGCGCTTCGCCAGGCGCAGCCCGAGCACGATGGCGCCCACCTGGATGGCCGCCATGACGAAGACGGCCAGCGCGATGATGGCCAGCCAGACGTCGGTCACGCGTTGCGTCCTTCCTCGCGGGCCTGCTGGAAGGCCTCGCGGCCGCGCTCGATGGCGCTGGTGACGGTGTCGCGCTGCCGCTCGTAGAACTCGCGGCCCTGTTCCACCGCGTCGCGCGCGGCGTCGCGGGCGCGGTCGCGCCCGTCGCGGGCCCGGCGGCCCAGGTATTCACGGGTCTCTTCGCCCGAGGCGGGCGCGAACAGCAGGGCCACGGCCGCACCGGCCACCGCGCCGAGCACGAAGGCCAGCATCACCGATCCGCCGCCGTTGGTATCTCTGGACATGACGTTCCTCCCGGTTCCCGCGTGAACGATCAGAACAGACTGACCTTCACGTTGAGGTATTTCTTGGGGTCCTTGCGGATGTCCGACAGGAGTCCCCGCGCTTCGGTCACCGCGTGACTCATGTTCTCATAAAGCTGCCGGTCCTGCAGGAGCAAGCCCGCCGTGCCCTGCCCCGCCGCGAGCCGGGCCGTGACCTCGTCGAGGTGCGTGGTCATGCTGGCGAGCCGCGCGTAGAGCTGATCGTCGGTCAGCAGCTTGCCGGCCGTGCCCTCGCCACGGGCCAGACGGCCGGACACGGCGTCGAGATTCGCCGCGGCGGCGGTGGCCGAGCGCGCCAGCGCCGGATCCTGCAGCAACTGCCCCAGGCTGCCCTCGCCGCGGGCCAGCCGGCCGGTGATGGAATGCAGATCCGCGGTCGAGGCGGCCAGTTCCTCGTAGATCTTCGGGTCGTTCACCAGACGGCCCATGGTGCCGCGGCCCTTCTGGACGGCCTCGGCCACCCGCGTGGTCGCGATCATCAGGGCGTCGAGATCGCGATAGGCGGCGTCGTCGGTGAGCAGCTTGCCCATCGAGCCCTTGCCGGCGCGCAGGTCGGCCATGAGCTTCCCCACCTCCGACAGGCTCTCGCCGGCGGTGGCGGCGACGCTCGAGAACGAGCTCGGGTCGACGCCCGTGCGCACGTACCCCCAGTCCGCGATCGGCGTGCCGCCGGGACCGGACGTGATGTCGAGCGCGCCCTCGCCCAGCATCGAGATGGCGCCGATGACGGCGACCGAGCGGTCGGTGATGAGCGGCCGGACGTCCTTGGAGACCTCGAACCACGCCTCGGCGCCGCTGCCGGCGAAGTCCACCTGCGTGACGGTGCCGATCTCGATGCCCGAGAGGCGCACCGGCGTGCCGCTCTTCACGGTGGCGATGTTGGCGAAGCGGGCCTTCAGCGGATACCGCTGCCACGCGAAGCCGCCGGCGCCGCCGACCGCGAAGACCATGATGCCGGCCATCGCCAGCGCGAAGACCGTGAGCATGCCGATCTTCAGCTCCGAGAAGGCGAGGGAACGCGTGCGCGGCATGGCAATCTCCTAGGACAGGAACGAACGCAGATACGGATCCTCCGACGCGCGCAGCTCGTCGGCCGACCCTTCGAACGCGACCCTGCCGTCGCGCAGCATGATGAAATCCGCCTGCTCCACCTTGCCCGGCGTGGCCTGCACGATCGTCTGGCCGCCGTTGTCGCGCACGGCGCCGTGCGTGGCCACGTAGAAGGCGTCGCGGAGCTGGTGCGTGACGAGCACCGAGGTGACGTTCTCGAGGTCGCGCAGCTTGATGATCTCGGCGTCCACGGTGAGCGACGTGATCGGATCGAGGCCGGTAGTCGGCTCGTCGTAGAGCAGCAACTTCGGCTTGAACGCCATGGCCCGGGCGATGGCGACGCGACGTCGCTGCCCACCCGAGAGCGCCGACGGCATGCGGTCGATGAACGGCGCGAGCTCGACGAAGCCGAGCACCTCCTCCACGCGCGCCCGCACCTCGTCGAGCGGCATGTCGGTTTCCTCGTAGAGCTTGAACCCGACGTTCTCGCCCACCGTGAGCGAGTCGAAGAGGGCGCCTTCCTGGAAGACCATGCCCGTCTGGTCGCGCACCTTCAGCAGTTGCTGCTCGGTCATGCCCTCGATCTGCTGATCGTGCACGCGGATGCGGCCGGCGTCTGGCGCCAGCAGGCCGAGAATCAGCTTCAGCACCGTCGACTTCCCCGAGCCGCTGGCGCCGATGAAGATCTTCGTGTTGCCCGGATAGAGCTTGAAGCTCACCCCGTCGAGCACGACCTGATCGTCGAAGGCGAGATGCACGTCGTCGAACTCGACGATCGGCGCATCGCCCGGCCGGCCCGCCGCCGGCCCACGGAAGCCGATGGGCACGGTGAGCATCAGAAGAGCACCGCCAGCAGCAGCTGGGTCGAGAAGAAGTCGATGGCGATCACGCCCACCGACGCCGCCACCACCGCGTTGGTCGTCGCCCGGCCCACGCCCTCGGTGCCGCCGCGCGTGCGCAGGCCCACGTGGCAGCCGACGGTGACCACGATGAAGCCGAGGAAGAACGGCTTCAGCAGGCCCATCCAGACGTCCTGAATGAAGAGGCCGTCGACGACCGACGACCAGTAGAGACTCGACGCGATCTGCAGCTTCTGTGTCGCGACGAGCCAGGCGCCGACGAGCCCCACGGTGTTGGCGATGACCGTCAGGATCGGCGTCATGATGATGCCGGCCAGCACGCGCGGCACGACCAGCTTGCGCACGGGATCCGTGCCCAGCGCCCGCAGCGCGTGAATCTGATCGGTGACGGCCATCGAGCCCAGCTCGGCGGCGATGCCCGAGCTGACGCGGCCGGTGAGCATCAGCGCGGTGAGCACCGCGCCCAGCTCCTTGATCATCGTGGCGCTGACCAGGCGCCCGACGGCCGGTCGCGCCCCGAACTGATCCAGCGTGAAGCCCGACTGCAGCGCCAGCACCGCCCCGGTGAAGAAGCCGGTGAGCACGACCACGGTGAGCGAGCCGATGCCGATCACGTCGAGCTGCTCCACGAGGTCGTGCACGTAGAACGGTCGCGTCACCGATCCGCGCGCCGTCGCCCACGCCAGCTTCGTGTATTCCTGGATCTCGAGCAGGGCTGACTTCAGCCAGCCGATGAGCGACGCCTTCACGACCGGCCCGCCGTGTCGTCGACCAGGCCGAGCTGCGCGTCCTTCAGGCGGGTGATGCGGTCGCGCAATCCCGCCGCGGCTTCGAAGTCGAGGTTCGCCGCCGCCGCCCGCATGTCGCGCTCGAGGGCCGCGATCCGCGCCGCGACCTCGGCCGGCGACTCCGTCGCCGCGGCCGGCGTGCCGCCGCCGTAGTCGCGCTCGTACACGGATCCGAGCACGCCGTCGATGTCCTTCACGATGGTCGTCGGCGTGATGCCGTGCTCCGCGTTGTAGGCGGCCTGCAAGGTGCGCCGACGCTCGGTCTCGTTGATCGCCATCCGCATGGAGTCGGTGACGGTGTCGGCGTACATGATGACGCGGCCGTTCACGTTGCGGGCGGCGCGGCCCGAGGTCTGGATCAGAGAGCCGCCCGAGCGCAGGAAGCCTTCCTTGTCGGCGTCGAGCACCGCCACGAGCGACACCTCGGGCAGGTCGAGGCCTTCGCGCAGCAGGTTGATGCCGACCAGCACGTCGAAGGCGCCCCGCCTGAGGTCGCGCAGGATCTCGATGCGCTCGAGCGTCTCGATGTCCGAGTGCAGGTAGCGCACCCGCACGCCGAGCTCGTGGTAATACTGCGTCAGGTCCTCGGCCATCCGCTTGGTGAGGGTCGTCACCAGCACGCGTTCCTTGCGTTCGACGCGCGCGCGGATCTCGGCGAGCAGGTCGTCGACCTGCCCCTTCACCGGGCGGACGTCGATCGGCGGATCCATCAGGCCGGTGGGCCGGATCACCTGCTCCACGACGACGCCGTTCGACTTCTGCAGCTCGTACGGGCCGGGCGTCGCCGAGACGAACACCACCTGCGGCACGCGCGCTTCCCATTCCTCGAAGCTGAGCGGCCGGTTGTCGAGCGCCGAGGGCAGGCGGAAGCCGTACTCGACCAGCACCTCCTTGCGGGCGCGGTCGCCGTGGAACATGCCACGCACCTGCGGCACGCTCTGGTGGCTCTCGTCCACGATCAGCAGGGCGTCGGCCGGCAGGTAGTCGAGCAGCGTCGGCGGCGGCTGCCCCGGGGCACGGCCGGTGAGGTGCCGCGAGTAGTTCTCGATGCCGTGGCAGTAGCCGATCTCCTTGATCATCTCGAGATCGAACATCGTGCGCTGATGGATGCGCTGCGCCTCGAGCACGCGGCCTTCCCGCTCGAGGAAGCCGCGGCGTTCCGCCAGTTCCTCGCGGATGGTCTCGGCCGCCTCCTTCAGGCGATCGCGGGTGGTCACGAAGTGCGTCTTCGGAAAGATCGACAGGCGATCGTGGCGATGAATCGTCTTGCCGGTGATCGGATCGAACGTGGCCAGCTCGTCGATCTCGTCGCCGAAGAGGCCGATGCGGAGCGCCATCTCGTCGTACGACGGGTGCACCTCGACGATGTCGCCGCGCACGCGGAACGTGCCGCGGCCGAACTCGAGGTCGTTGCGCTCGTAGAGGATCTCGACCAGCTTGCGCAGCAGGTGATCGCGCGACATCCGCTGCCCCCGCTCGAGCGGCAGCATCAGGCCGTAGTACGCCTCGGGCGAGCCGAGGCCGTAGATGCAGCTCACCGAGGCCACGATGATGACGTCGCGTCGTTCGAAGAGCGACCGCGTGGCCGAGAGCCGCATGCGGTCGATCTCGTCGTTGATGGTCGCTTCCTTCTCGATGTACGTGTCGCTGGCCGGCACGTACGCCTCGGGCTGGTAGTAGTCGTAGTAGCTGACGAAGTACTCGACGGCGTTGTGCGGGAAGAAGCGACGGAACTCCTGGTGCAGCTGCGCCGCCAGGGTCTTGTTGTGCGCCATCACCAGCGTCGGCCGGTTCACGCGCGAGATCACCTCCGCCATCGTGAACGTCTTGCCCGAGCCGGTCACGCCGAGCAGGGTCTGGAACGGGTCGCCGCGCTCGAGGCCGGCCACGAGTTCCGGGACGGCCCGGACCTGGTCGCCGCGCAGCTCGAAATCGGAGACCAGGGCGAAGCGATCGAGGGTGGCAGGCATGGCGGGGATGGCCCGGTGGCGTGCGTCACGGCGCGCAGGGGCGTGTCGGCAGCGTACCACAGCGACACGGCCGGGCCACCCGGCGGCGGTCCGGCGGTCGAGGCGTATAATCAGGGGTTGTCGCAGATGCGCCCGGAGCCGACAGGAACGGATCGCCGCCGATGAGGTGCCTGGCCGTCTGCCAGACGGAACTCGTCGGCCGCCTGCTGCACGCCGTGCTCAGCCCGCGGTTCGAGGTGGAGTTCCTGGTCGAGAAGAAGGAACTGGCCCGCCGCCTGCACGACGCCGGCGCCGCCGCGGTGCACGCCGCCGATCCCAGGCGCGTCGACACCTACGTCAAGGCCGACCTGCTGCCGACCACCTCGGTCATCATCGAGGACGCCGGTCAGCGCAACCTGCCCAAGGTGCTCGAAGCCGTGCGCGACGCCGGCGGCGTGCTGGTCTACCTGCTGGGCACGAGCGGCGAGGACGACAAGCGCGCCGCCGCCCTGCGCGCCGACTTCCCCGAGATCACCAACGTCACCCTGGCCGAACTGGTGGCCCCGCATCTCGCCAGCGAGCTGAATCGCTCGCTCACCCGCCAGCGCGTGCAGCAGTACCAGCGCTACTTCAGCGACGCCGACCGGGTGCTGATCCTCACCCACCACGATCCGGATCCCGACGCCATCGCCAGCGGCCTGGCCCTGCGCACGGTGCTGCGCCGCACCAAGCAGACCGCGATCATCGGCACGATGCAGCCGGTGACCCGGCCCGAGAACCAGCGGATGCTGAAGCTGCTCGACATCCACGTCGAGACGATCACGCCCGACCAGCTGGCGTCGTTCGAGAAGATCGCGCTGGTGGACGTGCAGCCGCACTACTTCGGCGAGCCGCTCCGGCACGTCGATCTGGTGGTCGACCACCATCCGGAGACGACCGGCTGGACGGCGATGTTCAAGGACATCCGCTCGGACTACGGCTCGACGTCGACGATCCTCACCGAGCACCTGCGCGC
>JAXLRB010000035.1:0-35286 GCA_046331325.1 Vicinamibacterales bacterium
GGCCGCCGAGCGCCGGCACGAGCAGGCCACGCAGGCCGCCGAGCTGCGCGCGCAGGCGCCCTCGGTGCTCGACGAGATCGAGGGCCTGATCAACGCCGACTACGGCGCCGTGCGCGGCCAGTGGCAGGCGCTGCGCCGCAAGTGGCAGGCGATTCAGCGCACCGGCGATCTCGAGGCCGGCCTGGCGGATCGCTACGCCGCCGCGGCCGCGCAGTTCGAGACGAAGGAAGCGGCCGTCCGTGAAGGCAAGACGAAGCAGCAGCAGGAGAACCTCACGCGGCTGCAGGGGGTGGTGGCCGCGCTCGAGGCGCGCGCCGCCGCCGAGACCATCTCGCTGAAGGACGCCGACGCGATCGTGAAGGACGTGAAGCTCGCCATCGGCACGATGGGCCCGCTGCCCGCGCCGCAGGATCGCGAGGACATCACGGTGCGTCTGCAGGCCGTGCGCGCCGCGGTGCAGCCACGGCTCGACGAGCTGCGCAACGCCGAGGAATGGAAGCGCTGGGCCAACGTCCAGGTGCAGGAAGAGCTCTGCGGCAAGATGGAGGCGCTCATCCCGCTGGCCGACACCGATCCCGCGAAGGCCGCCGAAGAGATGCGGCAGCTGCAGGAGAAGTGGAAGCCGGTGGCCGCCGCGCCGCGCTCGCAGGGCGAGGCCCTGTGGACGCGTTTCAAGGCGGCGCAGTCGGCGGTCTACGAGAAGTGCAAGGACTTCTTCTCGCAGCAGGCCGCCGAACGGCAGGAGGCGCTGAAGAAGAAGGAAGCCCTCTGCGAGAAGGCCGAGGCGCTGCAGGACTCGACCGACTGGGTGAAGACGGCCGAGGCCATGAAGGTGCTGCAGGCCGAGTGGAAGGCCATCGGTCCGGTGACGCGCGGCCGCGAGAAGGCCGTGTGGGAACGCTTCCGCAAGGCCTGCGACGCGTTCTTCACGCGCCGCCAGGCCGACATGAAGCAGCGCAAGAACGAGTGGGGTGAGAACCTCGCGAAGAAGGAAGCGCTGATCGCCGAGGCCGAGCAGCTCGCGCAGTCGACCAACTGGGATCAGGCGGCGTCGCGACTGAAGGCGCTGCAGGCCCAGTGGAAGACGATCGGGCCGGTGAAGAAGGCCAAGTCGGATCAGGTGTGGGAGCAATTCCGCGCCGCGTGTGATCTGTTCTTCGAGCGGTTCAAGAACCGCGACCAGGAAGCGATCCAGACCAAGTTCGTCGATCGCGACACCGCGGTCGCCGAGATCGAGGCGCTGGTGCCGGAAGACGGCGCGGCGATGCCCGACGATCTCTTCAACAAGGTGCAGGCGGCGCGGGCGCGCTGGCTGCAGGGCCCCGAGCTGCCGCGGCACGTGCTGTCGCCGCTGGCCGATCGCGTGAACGCGGCGCTGCTGGCGCTGGTCACGCGCTGGCCCGATGCGTTCACCGGCAGCGATCTCGATCCGGCCGCCACCGCGAAGCGGATGGAGAAGCTGTGCGCCAAGGTCGAGGCGCTGTACCCACGGAGGGCGCGGCGCGTCCGGCCGAGAAGCTGTCGCCGGCTGAACAGCTCGCGCGTCAGTGGCGCGAGGCGCTCGCCGCCAACACCATGGCGCCGGCGCGGCCAAGCAGGCCGAGGAGGCACGTCAGCGGGCGCAGGATCAGGAGTTGCGCTCGGCCCAGTCGGCGTGGCTGCGTCTGGGCCCGGTGCCCACCGACGTGCGCAAGCCGCTGCAGGATCGCTTCGACAAGGCCGTGCGGCGCGTGCTCGACGGCCGCCGCCGTCCCCGTCGCGCGCTCGTAATCGCGTTGACATCGTTCGATATCACGGGCCGCTCTTCGGAGCGGCCCGTCGTGTACGGCAGATGTGCGCGTCGGAGCTCAGCCGTCCCATTGGTAATACGCGATTCGCGATGCCGCCGAGATGTGCCTTGCGCCCGCGCTCGTTACCCTCGATGGCGACGATGCGAGACCCGGTGGTGGCGCTTACGTGGGCAGCGCCTGGTGCTCGCGTGGCGACTCGGCGCCGCATGGCGCGCGCGGCACGCGGGCGGACCTTCCGGTCGCCCAGATCGCCACGGTCGCGCTGGCCGCGCTGCTGTTCCTGGTCGCCTCGTGGGCACGCGCCGGCGACCGCATCGCGCTGGACCGTCGTGGCGGTGGCGCTCGCCTTCACCGCGGGTGCGGCGACCGTGCCGTCCCGCGTGTGGGCAGCGGCGCACGGCGCGATGTGTGCACGGCCGCGCCTCGTCACCGCGCTGCTCGTCGGCTGGTGGTGCGTCGTCGCGACGGGCGGGCTCGAGATCGCGGCGTCGTCGGCAGTGCGTGCGCGCCTCGTGCAGCGCTACACACCTACCGAGACCGCGCTGGCGCAGCAGACCGAGGACTGGCGCCTGTCGCACATCATGAGCGACGACCACCGCGAGCCCGCCCCTGCGCTGCTGTGGCAGCCGGTGGCGCGGCCGCCGCACTCACGGCAACGCTTTCGCGGGCCCGAGGTGGTCGCCGCGAAACCCGCCGGCACACTGCGCGTCATGTGCTTCGGCGACTCGAACACGGACGGCCCGCTCGAGGAGGCGCCTGGCCCGAGCCGCTCGGCGCGTTGCTCGGCGGCGCAGCCGCGCATCCGGTGGAGGTGCTGAACGCCGGCGTCACCGGCTACTCGTCGTTCCAGGGCGCGGCGCGCGTGGCCCGCGACGTGCCGGTGTATCGGCCCGACGTGGTGCTGGTGTTCGGCTCGAACGACGCCGCCAACGCCATTGGCGGTGACGACGCGTTCGCCGCGGCGGCGCGCCTGCGCGAGATTTCGCCGGTGCGGGTGGCGGTGCGGCGGGCCCTGTTTCGCTACGACGCGGTGCTCGTGGCCGCACGCCTCGCGACGCGCCCATCGTCGGCGTCCACCGTCGTCGCCGCCACGGCGACCCGCGCGTCAGCGTCGACGAGTACGCACGGAACCTGGCGCTGATGGTCCGCCGGGGCACGCGAGAGTGGCGCGCGCGTGGCCATACTGACTCGCCCGCATCGCGACAGTCCGGCCGCACTGGCCGCGATGGAGGGATGGCGTCGGCACGTGCCCGAATACAACGCCCGCGCCTGCCGCGTCGCCGCGGAACTGAGGGTGCCGCCCGTGGATGCGCAACGCTACTTCGAGGGACACGGCGCGGCATTCGCCGACGAGTCGCACCTGACGCGCGAGGGACACGCCGAGCTGGCCGCGCTCGTGCGCGACACCCTGCGTCGCGACGGCGTGTGGCCGTAGGGCAAGAGCATAGCCGAAGCGGCCGCGACGTGCGTCGCGGCCCTCGGCAGCACGGCGACCGGCCGCTATTCGGCGGCCGGGTCTTCCAGTACGTAGCCCTGGAGGCCTTCCTCGTAGAACTTCAGCATGCGCCCGGCCTGCTGGTCCTGCAGGTGGCCGGCGTAGACGGCGGCTTCGACGTCGCGGCGCAGCTTGTGCAGCAGCTCTTCCGGGTCGAACTGCACGTAGCGCAGCACCTCGTTCACCGTGTCGCCCTTGATCACGTGATCGACGCGGGCCGGCTCCAGGTCGTCGGCGACGTCGCTCAGGCTGACGTGCACCGCGTGCGTGTCGCCCAGCAGGTTGTGCAGGTCGCCCAGGATTTCCTGATACGCGCCCACCAGGAACACGCCGAGGTAGTAGGTCTCGCCGTTGTAGCGGTGCAGCCGCAACGTCTTCTTCACGTCGCGGCGGTCGATGAACTGATCGAGCTTGCCGTCGGAATCGCAGGTGATGTCGCCGATGACGGCGTGGTTCGACGGCTTCTCGAGCAGGCGGTGGATCGGCAGCACCGGGAAGAGCTGCTTGATCGCCCAGCTGTCGGGGATGCTCTGGAACAGCGAGAAGTTGCAGAAGTACGTATCCGACAGCATCTCCTCGAGGTTCTGCAGTTCCTCGGGGACGTCGGCCATCTGCGGCAGCAGGCGGCGGATCTTCTCGAGCGTGGCGAAATAGAGGTTCTCGGCGTGGGCGCGCTGCTCGAGCGGCAGGTAGCCGCCGCTGAACAGGTTCATCGCCATGTCGAGCGCCTGCTGGGCGTCGTGGTAGCTCTCGAGCGCGTTGCGGGCGTTGACGTTGTGCACCGTCTCGATGAGATCGACCAGCGGCTGTTCGAAGTCGTCGCGCGCGGTGGTCGGCACCTGTTCCTCGCCGAACGCCGTGGTGCCCAGCACGTTGAACACCAGCACCGAGTGGTACGCGGTGATGGCGCGGCCGCTCTCGGAGATGATCGTCGGGTGCGCCACCTTCTCTTCGTCGCACACCTGCTGGATGTGGTACACGACGTCGTTCGCGTACTCCTGCAGGGTGTAGTTCATCGACGACTCGAAGTTGGTCTGTGAGCCGTCGTAGTCGACGCCCAGGCCGCCGCCGACGTCGATGTACTGCAGGCCGGCGCCAGCCTTGGCCAGGTCGCAGTAGACGCGGGCCGCTTCGTTCAGGGCGTTCTTGATGATGCGGATGTGCGTGATCTGGCTGCCGAGATGGAAGTGGAGCAGCTTGAAGCAGTCTTCCATCCCGTGCGACTTCAGCAGTTCCAGGCCGCGCAGGATCTCGGTGACGGTGAGGCCGAACTTCGACCGGTAGCCGCCCGACGACTGCCAGCGGCCCATGCCGCGCGCGGCCAGCTTCACGCGCATGCCGATCTGCGGCCGCACGCCGACCTTCTTCGCGTACTCGAGGATGAGTTCGAGCTCGGTGTACTTCTCGACGATCGGGATGATGTTGCGGCCGATCTTCTGCGCCCACATCGCCAGCTCGATGAACTCGGCGTCCTTGAAGCCGTTGCACACGATGGGCGTGTCGTTCGACGCCATGGCGGCCACCGCCATCAGCTCGGGCTTGGAGCCGGCCTCGACGCCGAAGCCGTACTGGCGGCCGAACTCCATCACTTCCTGCACGACCTGCCGCTGCTGGTTCACCTTGATCGGGTAGACGCAGGTGTAGCGGCCCGTGTACTGGTTCTGGGCGATGGCGTTCTGGAACGCGTCGTGGATCTCGCCGAGGCGGTGCTGCAGGATGCCGGGGAAGCGCAGCAGGATGGGCGCGCTCAGCCCGCGCAGGTCGAGCCGGTCGACCAGCTTCTTCAGGTCGACGGCGCGGGCCTGGTCGCGCGTCGGGTGCACGAGCAGGTGGCCTTCGGGGCTGACCGAGAAGTAGCCCTGACCCCAGCGGCCGATGTCGTAGTGCTCGTTGGCCTCGGTGATCGTCCAGTGGCCGTTGGCCGTGGTGCCGTTCACGAGACGCAGCTTGTCGTTGGTGGCCGTGCTCATGGCAGAGGAGCAGAATAAAACGAAATCGCCGGCATGCAACCGGCGATTCACACCCGACGCGAAGTTTTTACTACCATCGGACGATGTCCGAACGCGTCCCCGCCATCAAGGTGCTGCTGCTCCCCAAGGACACGAACAACCTGGGGACGATTTTCGGCGGCGTCATCCTCTCGCACATCGACCTCGCCTCGGCGGTGGAGGCGCGCAAGGTGGCGCCGCATCGCTACGTCACCAAGGCGATGCACGAAGTGGAGTTCCACTCGCCGGTGTTCGTCGGCGACATCGTCAATTTCTACACGGAAACCGTGAAAGTCGGCCGCACGTCGGTCACCGTGAAGGTCACGGTGATGGTCGAGCGCTGGAGCGCCGGGGCCGGTGAAACCGAGCTCGTCACCGAAGCCGAGGTGGTGCTGGTGGCCATCGGCCAGCACGGCCGGCCGATTCCGGTGCGGCCCGACGCGGCGGCGGCGCGATGATCGCGGCCTTCGCGCCGGCCACCGTGTCGAACGTGGCGGCCGGTTTCGACGTGCTCGGCTTCGCGCTCGACGAGCCGGGCGACATCGTGGTGGCGCGCCTCGCCGCGTCGCCGGGCGTCACGATTACGGACGTGACAGGTGACGACGGGCGGCTGTCGCGCGAGCCGGCGAAGAACACCGCGGGCGCCGCCGCGATCGCGCTGCTGAAGGCGCTCGGCACCACGCAGGGCGTGGCGCTCTCGGTGCATAAGGGCCTGCCGCTCGCCAGCGGCGTCGGCAGCAGCGGCGCCAGCGCCGTGGCCGCCGCCGTGGCCGTGAACGAACTGCTGGGGCGGCCGGCGTCGCTCGAGGTCGTCTGCGCGGCGGCGATGGCGGGGGAACAGGCCGGCTGCGGCGCCATCCATCCCGACAACGTGGCGCCGTCGCTCTATGGCGGGTTCGTGCTGGCGCGCAGCGTCCACCCGCCCGATATCGTGCGCCTGCCGGTGCCGGCGGGACTGGCGTGCGCGGTGCTGCATCCCCACCAGGAGGTGCAGACGGGCGCGGCGCGGGCGTTGCTCGGCGACACCGTGCCGCTGGCGACGGCGGTGCGTCAGTGGGCGAACCTCGGCGCGCTGGTGTCGGCGCTGCACTCGGGCGACCTCGACCTGCTGTCGCGCTCGCTCGTGGACCACGTGGCCGAGCCGAAGCGACAAGGCCTCGTGCCGGGCTTCGCCGACGTCAAGGCGGCGGCGCTCGCGGCCGGCGCGCTGGGCTGCAGCCTGTCCGGCTCGGGGCCGTCGATCTTCGCGCTGACGCGCTCGCTCGATGCCGCGCACATCGTCGGCGCGGCGATGCGCGACGCCTTCGCGACGGCCAGCGGCATCTCGGCCGACCTGTGGGTGTCGCTCGTCGGCCGCACCGGCGCGCGGATCGTCGACCTGGCGGAGGTTCGCTGATGCCCTACGTCTCGACGCGCGGACTCGACGACACGCCGGTGTCGCTCGGTGAGGCGGTGGCCCGCGGGCTCGCGCCCGACGGCGGACTCTACGTGCCCACGGCGATTCCCGCGATGTCGGGCGAAGCGTTCGACGCGCTGCGCGGGCAGAGCGTGGCCGAGATGGCCACGGCGCTCATCGCGCCGCTGGCCGCCGAGACGTTCGACGCGACGACCTTGTCGGGGCTGATGGCCTCGGCGCTCGACTTTCCCGTGCCGCTCGTGTCGCTGGCCGACGAGCTCTACGTGCTCGAGCTCTTCCACGGGCCGACGCTGGCCTTCAAGGACTTCGGCGCCCGCACGATGGCCCGCTGGATGGCCGCCGTCGCCGGTCCGGGCGACGGCCGGGCGCTCACCGTGCTCGTCGCCACGTCGGGCGACACCGGCGGGGCGGTGGCGCAGGCGTTCCACGGCGTGCCCGGCACGCGGGTGGTCGTGCTGTATCCGCACGGGCGCGTGAGTCGCGTGCAGGAAGTCCAGTTCACGACGCTCGGCGGCAACGTGTCGGCGGTGGCCGTCGACGGCACGTTCGACGACTGCCAGCGTCTCGTGAAGGCGGCGTTCGCGGACGCGGCGCTGCGCGACGTGCATCGGCTGACGTCGGCGAACTCGATCAACATCGGCCGCCTGCTGCCGCAGATGAGTTACTACGCGTCCGCGGTGCTGCAGCTGCCGGCGGGGGCGCCGCCGCCGGTCGTCGTCGTGCCCTCGGGCAATCTCGGCAATCTCACGGCGGGCGTGATGGCGGCGAGACGCGGCACGCCGATCGGCGGGTTCGTGTCGGCGACCACGATCAACGATCCCTTTCCGCGGTTCCTCGCGAGCGGCCGCTTCACGCCGCAGGACGCCGTGCCGACACTGGCGAGTGCCATGGACGTCGGCCATCCGAGCAACCTCGAGCGGCTGCAGTGGCTGTTCGACGGCGACGCCGCGGCGATGGCGCGCGCCATCGCGGGCGACGTCGTGAGCGACGCCGAGGTGCGGCGCGCGATCGCGTCGGCGGACGAACGCTACGGCTACGTCGCCGATCCGCACACCGCCGTCGGCCTGGTGGCGGCGGCGCGAATGGCGGCGACCGACGCGCCGCGCGTGGTGTTGTCCACGGCGCATCCCGCGAAGTTCCCGGAGGTGGTCGAGCCGGTGCTCGGCCGCGCCGTGACGGTGCCGGCGGCGCTGGCCGAGCGGTTGTCGATGCCGGTCGTGGCGACGCGGATTCCGCCGCGCCTCGACGCGCTCACCGCGGCGCTGGCCGGATAACCCGGCGCGGCATCGAGCACCGGCGCATCGCGGCGGTACAATCGCCGCATGACCACCGCGCTCGTCACCCCCGAACGTTCCGCGATCGCTCCGGCCGACACCTGGGACCTCTCCGCGATCTTCCCGTCGTGGGAGGCGTGGGAGGCGGCGGTCGCCGATCTCGAACAGCGCATCGGCGCGTTCAAGGCCTTCTCGGGCACGCTCGGCGCGTCGGGCGCGCGGCTGCGCGATGCCCTCGAGGCCCACGACGCCATCGGGCAGACCAGTTACCGCGTGTGGTACTACCCGTCGCTGACCCACGATCAGGATCAGCGCGACAACACCTCGGCGGCGCGCCGGCAGCGCGTGCAGCTGCTCTTCGCGCGGCTCGAGCACGCCACGTCGTGGTTCAACCCCGAGCTGCTCGCCGTGCCGCTCGAGACGATCCACGGCTGGATGGCCGAGGATCCCGCCCTTGCCGTCTACCGCTTCGCCATTGACGATCTGTTCCGCAAGCAGGCACACGTGCTCGACCTGGCGGGCGAGCGGCTGCTGGCGCTGTCGAGCCGCCTCACCGGCGCGCCGAAGGACGCCTACGAGGCCCTGTCGACCGCGGACGCGCGGTTCCCGACCGTCACGCTCAGCACCGGCGCCTCGGTGGAAGTGACCTACGGCAACTACCGTCGCGTGCTGGCCACGAGCCGCGTCGCCGAGGATCGCCGCGCCGTCTACGCCGCGCACTACGACGCGTTCGGGATGCACCGCAACACCTACGCGTCGATCTACAACGGCGTGCTGCACCGCGACTGGTTCCAGGCGCGGGCCCGCGGCTACGACACCACGCTGCAGGCGGCCCTCTTCGGCAACGCCATTCCCACCGACGTCGTCACGACACTGATCGCCGAAGCGCGCGCCGGCGTCGAGCCGTTCCGCCGCTATCACCGGCTGCGCAAGCGCGTGCTCGGCGTCGACACCTACACGCCGGCCGACATGTACGTGCCGCTGGTCGAGCACGACGCCGCGTATCGCTACGACGAGGTGAAGGACTGGATCGTGGCGTCGACGGCGCGGCTGGGCGCCGACTACCAGGCGCGCGTGCGGGAGGCCTTCGACCAGCGCTGGATCGACGTCTACGAGAACAAGGGCAAGCGCAGCGGCGCCTACTCGGCGCCCGTCTACGGCGCGCATCCCTACATGCTGCTGAACTACAACGACACGCTCGACGCCGTGTTCACGCTGGCCCACGAGATGGGCCACTCGATGCACACGCTGCTGGCGCACGAGACGCAGCCGTTCGTCTACGCCGGCTACACGATCTTCGTCGCCGAGGTGCCGTCGACGCTGAACGAAGAACTGCTGCTCGAGTTCATGCTGGCCCGCGCCACCTCGCGCGAGGAACGCATGGTGCTGCTGCAGCACGCCATCGACGGTATCGTCGGCACGTTCTACAACCAGGTGCTGTTCGCCGACTACGAGCTCGAGGCACACCGGTGCGTGGAGCGCGACGAGCCCATCACGGCCGAAGCGCTCAGCGCGCTGTACGCCCGCACCGCCGAGGCCTACTGGGGCGATGCCGTGCATCGCGACGAGCGCACGGCGTGGACGTGGGCGCGCATCCCGCACTTCTTTCAGTCGCCGTACTACGTCTACCAGTACGCGACCTGCATGGCGTCGACGGCGGCGCTGATGGAGGAAGTCGGCAGCCGCGATGCGGTGCGTCAGGCCGCGGGCGTTCGTCGTTATCTCGACCTGCTGCGCGCCGGCGGCAGCGATCACCCGATGGCGCTGCTGAAGCAGGCCGGCGTCGACCTCGCGCAGCCGACCGCCATTCGCGCGCTGGTCGCGCGCCTCGATCGGCTGGTGGGCGAGCTCGAAGCCGAACTCGCCTGAGCGGGCGCCGGATCGGCCGGCTACGGCTCGCGCATCGCCGTCGCGGGATCGATCCGCATGGCGCGGTGGGCGGGCGCGTAGGCGGCACCGGCGGCGACGGCGACGAGCGTCAGCGGCACCACGGCGAAGGTCACCGGGTCGTCGGCGCGAATCCCGAAGAGCTGATGCTCGAGCAGGGGCGACAGCGCCGCGGCGGCGGTGAGCCCGGCGGCGATGCCCGCCAGCGTCAGGCGCGTCGCCTGGCCGAGCACCATCCGCAGCACCGTGCCCGGCGCCGCGCCCAGCGCCAGCCGCACACCGAGTTCCCGCGTGCGCTCGCCGACCACGAGCGTCATCACGCCGTAGACCCCGACCGCCGCCAGCACGAGCGCCAGCAGCCCGAACGCCGACACCAGCCACAGCACGAAGCGGCGCGGCGCCACCGAGGCGTCGCGCACGTCGTCCATCGTGCGCACGTCGAAGAGCGCCAGGCCGCGATCGAAGTCGCGCAGGCTGGCGCGCACCGTCTCGACGATCGCCGTCGGCGGCCCGCTCGTCCGCAGCACGAGGAACGGCGTGACGGGCGGCCCCTGGCGATGCGGGATGTACAGCTCCGGCGCCGGCACCTGGTCGAGTCCGGCGTGACGGACGTTCCCCACCACGCCGACGACGGTCATCCATGGATTGCGCGCGGGCACGGGGCCGGTGCGGATGCGGCGGCCGACGGCGTCGCCGGCGGGGAAGAGGCGCGCCGCCATCGCTTCGTTGATCACGGCAGCCGGCGGCGCCTGCGGGCCGTCGTCGCGCGTGAAGCCGCGGCCGCGCGTGATCGGCATCCGCATCGCGCCGAAGAAGTCGTCGACGGCGCGGCGGAACTGCACCTCCGGCAGTTCCGCGTCGGGCCGCGGCTGACCGTCGACGTCGATCGTGGTCGACACCGACGTGCTGCCCAGCGGCAGCCGCGTGGTGCCGCCGGCGGCGACCACGCCGGGCACCGCGCGCAGGCGCTCGAAGAGCTCGTCGTAGTAGGCGAGACGGGCGTCGGGCGTGGTGAGGCGTGCGGGCACCGTGACCTGCATGGTGAGCAGCCCCGATGGCGCGAAGCCCGGATCCACCGACAGCAGGCTCGTGAAGCTGCGCAGCAGCAGCACGGCGCCGGCGCTGAGCAGCACGGCCAGCGCCACTTCGCCAACCACGAGGGCGCCGCGCAGCCGACGGGCCGTGGGGGAGGCCCCGGCCGCGCCGCGGCCCCCATCCTGCAGCGCCTCGCGCAGATCAGGGCGCGATGCCGCGAACGCCGGCACGAGTCCGATGGCGATGCCGACGGCGATCGCCACCGCGGTCGTCACGGCCATGACCGTCCCGTCGGGGCGGATCTCCGCGAGGCGTGGGATCGTCTGTGGCGCCAGCGCGACCAGCCCGCGCACGCCCCACGTCACGGCCACGATGGCCAGCGCGCCGCCGGCGAGGGCGAGCACCACCGCTTCGGTGAGGAACTGGCGCACCAGGCGGCCGCATCCGGCGCCGAGCGCGGCCCGCACCGCCAGCTCACGCGATCGCGCCACGCTCTGCGCCAGTGCCAGGCCGGCCACGTTCACGCACGCCATCAGCAGGACGACGCAGACGCCGCCGAAGAGCAGCAGCAGCGCCGGCCGCACGGCTCCCACCGCCTGCTCGTGGAGCGGCACGACGGTCGCGCCCCAGCCGCCGTTCGAATCGGGATACGCCTGTTCGAGCTGGCGGGCCACCGTCGCCAGCCGCGCCGCGAGTTGATCGACGCTCACGCCGGCGTGACGCCGGCCGACGACGGCGAGGTAATGCACGTTGCGCACGAGCCGGCCGTTGCGCATCGCGAACGGATCGCGCTCGGGCGCCCACGCCGCCCACACGTCGACGCCCGTGCGCGTCGTGAAGCCGTCGGGGCCAAGCATCGTGCTGTAGGGAAAGACGAAGTCGTCGGGCATCACGCCCACGACCGTGCGCGGCTGGCCGTCGATCGTGAGCACGCGGCCGACGATCGACGGATCACCGCCGAAGCGTCGCTGCCAGTAGCCGTACGAGACGACCACGGCATCGGTGTCGGTGGCGGTGAACGCGCGTCCGAGGAGCGGCGTGCGCTGCAGCACGTCGAAGAGGCGCTGGCCGCTGTTCACGACCAGCACCTGCTCGGTGCCCTCCGCGGTCGCCAGCTGCCCGTTCGACACGAACGACATGAACGCCTCGAGATCGGCGAGGTCCCGCACGCCGTCGCGGAAGTCGAGGAAGTTGGCGGGCGAGACGACGTTGACCGGCTTCTCCTCGCGCGCGTTGCTGCTCCAGACCATGACGAGATCGTCCGAAGCGCCGTAGGGCAGCGGCCGCAGCAGCACGCCGTTGACGACCGTGAAGAGGGCGCTGTTGGCGCCGATGCCGAGCGCCAGCGCCGCGGTGGCGAGCGCGGTCGCGAGCGGGCGGCGGCGGGCCATGGCCAGCGCGTGGCCGACATCCGAGCGCAGCGTCTCCCAGAACATCGTGGATCTCCCTGACGGCGCGAGGATCGGGTGGAACCGCGTTCCGGCGCGCGTCGGGCGGATAGACGAACGTGTCCGCGCCAGGGTTGGAAGCCGCACGGGGTTGACGGGGATGGATGGTCGATGTATCCTTGCATCCGGATTTACGGATTGAAGCCCGCCCGCGTCCTCACCGTCGCCGACCGTGCCAGCCTCCCGCGGCTGCTCGACCACATGGCCGTGCTGGCCGATGCCATCCGCTGCCGGCTGCTCCTGCTGCTCGAGCGGCACGAGCTGACGGTCACCGAGCTGTGCACGGTGCTGCAACTGCCGCAGTCCACCGTCAGCCGGCACCTGAAGACGCTCGCCGACGACGGCTGGGTCACGTCGAGACGCGACGGCACCTCGCGGTACTACGGCCTGTCGCCCGCGCTCGACGCCCCGGCGGCGCGCCTCTGGCCGCTGCTGCGCGAGCAGGCCGGCGAGACCTCGGCCGCCGAGCACGACGCCCGCCGGGTGGAATCGGTGGTGGCGGAACGGCGCTCGAAGTCAGCGCTGTTCTTCTCGTCGGCGTCGGGGCAGTGGGATCACCTGCGCAACGAGCTCTTCGGCCAGCAGTTCCAGCAGGACGCCCTGCTCGCGCTGCTCGATCCGCGGTTGCGCGTCGGCGACCTCGGCTGCGGCACCGGTCAGTTCTCGGCGCTCGTCGCGCCGGCGGTGGCGAAGGTCGTCGCCGTCGACGCCTCGGCCGAGATGCTGGCGGCGGCGCGGACGCGTCTGGCGCCGTTCACGAACGTCGAGGTCCGGCGCGGTTCGCTCGAAGCGCTGCCGATCGACGACGCGCAGCTCGATGTCGCGGTGCTCGCGCTCGTGCTGCACCACGTGCCCGATCCCGGGCGCGCCATCGCGGAGGCCGCGCGTGTGCTCGCGCCCGGCGGCCGCCTGCTCGTGGTCGACATGCTGCCGCACGAGCGCACCGAGTACCAGCAGCAGATGGGACACGTGTGGCTCGGCTTCGCCGAGCCGCAGCTCCGCCGGTGGTGTGAGACCGCCGGCCTGACCGACGTGCGGACGACCGCACTGTCCACCGACCCCGCCGTGAAGGGCCCCGCGCTCTTCAGGGCGCTGGCCACGAAGTAGTTCACGCACGACCGCGATTCGTTTTCGTTTGACGAGGAGACCGACATGGCCACTGCCACGACCGCGCATGCATACGACGCCGCCCGCAAGGCGGGCCGCGAGCCCTTCAAGGTGAAGGACCTCTCGCTGGCCGACTTCGGCCGCCAGGAAATCCGTCTCGCCGAGCACGAGATGCCCGGCCTGATGGCGCTGCGTCAGCAGTACGGCGCCAGCAAGCCGCTGGCCGGCGCGAAGATCATGGGCTCGCTGCACATGACCGTGCAGACGGCCGTGCTGATCGAGACGCTGACCGAACTGGGCGCCGACGTGCGCTGGGTGAGCTGCAACATCTTCTCGACGCAGGATCACGCGGCCGCCGCCGTCGTGGTCGGCCGCCCCGACACCGGCGGCACCGTGGCGAACCCGAAGGGCACGCCGGTGTTCGCGTGGAAGGGTGAGACGCTGGCCGAATACTGGTGGTGCACGGTCGAGGCGCTGCTGTGGCCCGATGGCAGCGGTCCGGATCTCATCGTCGACGACGGCGGCGACGCCACGCTGTTCGTGCACAAGGCGAAGGAGTACGAGGCCGCCGGGAAGATCCCGGCGTTCGACGCGGCGAACGACCCCGAAGAGTGGGGGGTCATCCTCGACACGCTGACGCGCGAGCTGAAGGCGCGTCCGGGTGTGTGGACGAAGGTGGCCGACGGCATCAAGGGCGTGAGTGAAGAGACCACCACGGGCGTGCACCGTCTCTACGAGATGACGGCCGCGAACACGCTGCTCTTCCCGGCGATCAACGTCAACGACTCGGCCACCAAGAGCAAGTTCGACAACCTCTACGGCTGCCGCCACTCGCTCATCGACGGCCTGAACCGGGCCAGCGACGTGATGCTCTCGGCGAAGGTGGCCGTGGTGTTCGGCTACGGCGACGTGGGCAAGGGCTGCGCGCAGGCGCTCAAGGGCCAGGGTTGCCGCGTCATCGTCACCGAGATCGATCCGATCTGCGCGCTGCAGGCGGCGATGGAAGGCTACCAGGTGACGACGATCGACGCGGTGGTCGAGACCGCCGACATCTTCATCACCGCCACCGGCAACAAGAACATCCTCACCGTCGACCTGATGAAGCGCATGAAGGACAAGGCGATCATCGGGAACATCGGCCACTTCGACAACGAGATCGACATGGCCGGTCTGGCGAAGTCGGGCGCCAAGCGCGTGCAGATCAAGCCGCAGTACGACGAGTGGGTGTTCCCGGCCGAAGGCGCCACGCCGGCGCACAGCATCCTGGTGCTGGCCGAAGGCCGCCTGCTGAACCTCGGGTGCGCCACCGGTCACCCGAGCTTCGTGATGAGTTCGTCGTTCACCAACCAGGTGGTGGCGCAGCTCGACCTGCACTTCAGCGCCACCGGCCAGCCGACGCTGTCGGGCACCAGCTACGACGCCCGCCGCGTCTACATCCTGCCGAAGAAGCTCGATGAGATGGTGGCCAAGCTGCACCTCGACAAGCTGGGCGTGAAGCTCACGCGCCTCACGCAGGAGCAGGCGGACTACATCGGCGTGGCGGTCGACGGTCCGTACAAGTCGGCGCACTACCGGTACTGAGATCCGCGGGCGCCCGGCGTCCCACGGTTTCGTCCACGCACGGGGCGGCGCTCATCGCGCCGCCCCGTTTTTTGTGTACCGCTGACAGGACGCGTCACGTTTGTGGCAGGGCTGTGCCGATATTGTGCGCACACCCCGCGCACACCGCACAATTCGGGCGAATCTCGACGATTTCGGCGATCTCAGAAGTGGCACCGTTCGTGCCTCAGTGTCGGGCTGGCGACATCAGCCAGAACCGGAGTCGAGGACGAGATGAGTTCCGCAGCACACAAGTTCACAACCGTTCGCCGCCGCGCGGTGTGGTCGCGCACGGCGGCCGTCGCGATCGCGGCGGTGCTCGCCGTACCGCTGACGCAGGGCGTCGCCTTCGCGCAGGCGCCCACGGTGCAGCTCAGCAAGACCGTGGTCACGCCGGGCGCCGCCACGATCGTGACCGTCACCGGCCAGCCCGGTGAAAGCTTCGCGATCCTCGGTAGCTCGAAGGGATCCGGCTTCGCGTTCGGCGGTGTCAACTTCTCGGTCGGCGCCGACTTCGTGATCCTCGCGCTCAGCACGCTCGACGGTACGGGCAAGGCGGTGGTCAGCGTGACGCCGCCCTTCAGCGGGACCGAGCTGGATCGCTACTACCTGCAGGTGGCCACGTCGCCGTCGCCGGCGTTCCAGCCACTGAAGGTGTCCACGGGCCAGGTGCTGGTGAACGCCGACCTCAGCGCCCTTGCGGCGACCGTGGGTCAGGGCCCGGCGGGTCCGCAGGGGCCGGTGGGACCGGCGGGTGCCCAGGGACCTGCAGGTCCCACGGGCCCGACGGGGGCAACCGGCGCGGCGGGCGCGGTGGGGCCGCAGGGTCCGGCGGGTCCGGCGGGGGCGATTGGTCCGGTGGGTCCACAGGGCCCGCAGGGCGCGCCCGGTAACGATGGTGCGGCTGGGGCCGTGGGTCCGCAGGGTCCGCGGGACCGGTGGGCCCGGTGGGTCCGCAGGGGCCCGCTGGTCCGGCGGGCAACGATGGCGCGCCCGGCGCCGCTGGCGCGCAGGGCCCCGTGGGCCCGGCCGGTGCGGTGGGTCCGCAGGGCCCGGCGGGTCCGGCGGGTGCGATCGGTCCGGTGGGGCCGCAGGGGCCGCAGGGACCCGCAGGTAACGACGGCGCCGCTGGCGCGGTGGGTCCGCAGGGCCCGGCCGGTCCGGCCGGTGCGATTGGTCCGCGGGGGCCGGTGGGCCTGCCGGTCCGCAGGGACCGGCGGGTAACGACGGCGCCGCTGGCGCGGTGGGTCCACAGGGCCCGGCCGGTCCAGCCGGCGCGATTGGTCCGCAGGGGCCGGTGGGGCCTGCCGGTCCGCAGGGGCCGGCGGGTAACGACGGCGCCGCTGGCGCGGTGGGTCCGCAGGGCCCGGCCGGTCCGGCCGGCGCGATTGGTCCGCAGGGGCCGGCGGGCCCGGCGGTGCCGCGGGTCCGGCGGGTCCGCAGGGTAACGACGGCGCGCCTGGTCCGGCCGGCCCAGTGGGCCCGGCGGGCGTCGCGGGTCCTGCGGGTCCGGCGGGGGCGATTGGTCCGCAGGGGCCGGCGGGTCATGCCGGTCCTCAGGGACCCGCGGGCAACGACGGCGCAGCTGGCGCGGTGGGGCCGCAGGGCCCGGCCGGTCCGGCTGGCGCGATTGGTCCGCAGGACCTGCCGGCAACGACGGCGCGGCGGGTCCGGCGGGTCCGGCGGGTGCGATCGGTCCCCGGGGACCGGCGGGTCCGGCGGGGCCGGCGGGTCCGGTGGGCGCCACCGGTGCGGCGGGTCCGGCTGGTCCTGCGGGTCCGGCCGGTCCGGCGGGTCCCACGGGCGCAACCGGCGCGACCGGCGCCACGGGCGCGACCGGTGCCCAGGGGCCGATTGGTCCGCAGGGCCCGGCCGGTCCCGGCAATGAAGGCTACGTGAACCGCACGGCCGCGGGCCTTGCGTTCACCACCACCGAAGTCACGCTCGCCACGGTGACGCTGCCGACCGGCAGCTACCTGCTGAGCGGCAAGGCGTCGATCGTGCGCACGGGCGGAACCGCCGGTACCGTCTGCACGCTCTACAACGGCGCCACCGTGCTCGACCAGCTCACGAACCAGACGTCGACCACGGGCGAACTGGCGGTGGTGCAGGGCTACGTGACACTGGCGGCACAGACCGCCATCACGTTCAAGTGCGTCGGGCAGACGGGCGTGAGCGCCACGGCGAGCAATCGCACGCTGACGGCCTACAAGGTCAACACGCTGACCGTCCAGTAACGCGTCACTGGCACGTCACGCGAGGCGCTCGGCCGGCGAATGTCCGGCGGGCGCCTCGTGTCACGTACGGGCTACGGCACGACGACGGCGATCTCCGGTGTGGCCGGACCCGCGCCGCTTGCATTCACGCCAACCGCCCGCACGTAGTGACGTGCCCGCGGCGACGCCGGTCGCCGACAGCATGGTGGCGGTGACGGGGATGCGCGACGCGGGATGCCCCGGCACCGTGCCCACCAGTAGCTCGGTAGGCATCGGGCAGCGGGCCACTGATCGGACGCTGCCACATCACGCGCACGCTGCCCGCGGGGCCGGCGGCCGCCATCAGTCCCACCGGTGTGCCGGGCAGGCCCGTGCCCACCGTCACCATCACGTCCGCGCCCGGCGCGCTGATCCCCAACGCGTTGATGGCCGCCACCCGCACGTAGTACACGCCGCGCGGCACGCCGCTCGCGACGAGCGACGGCTGCGCCACGATGGTCACGCCGCGATCGGCGGCGCCGGGCATGCTGCCGGCGATGATCTGGTAGGCGGTGGCTGGCGCGCCCGTGGCCGGACTCCACGACAACGACACCGTGTCGCCGAGTGCCGACGCGGTGAGCCCGCCGGGCACGCCGGGCGGGCCATCGAGCGGCGCGGTGGGATAGCGCGCCCACAGCGCTGTTCGATCGGCCACCTGCAGCGGCTGGCTCTCGGTGTGGTCGATGCACGCCGGCGACAGCCACGGGGCCATCACCGACGGCTCGACGCTCGTGTGCGCGAGTCCGATGGCGTGCCCCAGTTCGTGCGTCAGGATCTCTTCGTAGCAGCCGGTGCTGAGGCCGGCGAACTTCGACGCGGCGTTGTCGAGCACCACCATGCCCTTGGTGATGCGGCCGTAGGTGATGCCCTGCACCGCGCGCTGATCCTGCAGATCGAAGTAGGCGCCGCCGATGGCCAGCGTCGGGCTGGTGTCGGGGATCTCGTCGCAGGGATCGTCGTAGGCGATCGAGATGCGGCCATCCGCCGGTTCGTTGTTGCCGAAGCAGCGCGGCGTGCGCAGGGTGCCGGGCGCGAGGTGCAGCGCGCCGGCCGCCGACCACGCGCCGAGCGCGCGCAGCGCCTGCGCGAAGCCACCGCCGGGGAAGAGCGCATGTCCGTTGGGGGCCGAATCGACGAGCACCGGCGCGCCCCAGTCGGCTTCGTGCCAGCGGCCGAGGCTGGTGGGATTCAGATCGGCGCCGGTCACGACGGTCGCTGTGCGCCCCGCGCCATCGCCGAGGCCCCGCGTCGCCGACCAGTGCGCGGGCAGCCGCACGCGCGTGCCGGCCAGCGACGCCAGCGCCTCCACGTCGGCGACCGTCGTGCGCGTCGTCTCGCCCGGCGCACGCAGGTGCAGCGCGCGGATGGCGGGGGCGTCGGCGGTGAGCGCCGGCTGGACCGTCCACTTGCCGCGCTCCAGGCCGGTGACGGCGAGCGACCCGTCTCGAGGCCGCACTTCGAGCAACACCAGCACGTCCTCGCCGGGAGTGAAACGGGCCTGCCCGCCGACCACCAGCGCCGTCGAGTCGTGCACGCCGCCCAGCAGCCGCACGTCGACGCGGGCCGGTGCGTCGGGGAAGCCCCAGGCGCGGGCGACCTCGATCGTCACCACGGTGTAAATCGTGCCCGTGTCATCCACCGTGCTGCGCATCGCCGTGACCGTGCCCCGCACCGCGGCCGCACTCGCTTGCGCGAGCGCGGTGTCTGGCGAGGGGCGGACCAGCGCGCGCACCGGCGCGGAGGCGGCCACCGCGGCCGCGAGCGCGACGATCACCGCGGTGCGGCGCGCGGCAGTACGAACGGACCTCGGGCGGGGAAGCGCGGGCGAACCCTTCACGTCCCCGGAATCGGCTGCTGCCGCCGCATCTTCGATGACGGGCCGCGTTACGCATTCAAGCCCTCGCGGCGGCGGCCGATTCTGAGGGCGGAGTACTGCGCGTATGCCCGACGTCCCCGCCCGCCTGCTCGAGACCGCCGTGCCCGGGCGCCTGCTCGAGGCTCATGGTTCGTTCGGCCGCCGCGACGACAAGACGTTCTACGGCATGCTCGGCACGAGCGCCGACATGCTCGCGCTCTTCCGCACGGTGGAGCGGCTCGCCCCGCACGCGCGGGCGACCCTCATCACCGGCGCGCCGGGCACCGGCAAGACGATGCTGGCCGGCATCGTCCATCGCCTCGGGCCGTGCCGGGGCGGGTTGCAGATTCGCTGTCTGGGCGCCGACGACACCGCCGAGCGCGACGTGCTGCGCGACGCCGCGCGCGGCGCGCGTACCGCGGTGACCTGCTTTGTCCCCGAGCTGTGCGATCTGTCGGCCGATCGTCAGGCCGAGCTGCTGCGCGCCATCGTCGCCAGCGCCGATCTGCCGGCGGGTGAGGGCCTGCACGTGATCGCGTCGACCGCGCACCATCCGTCGACCGATATCGCCACCGGCCGTCTGCGCGCCGACCTGTTCTACCGCCTGGCGGCGGTGCACCTGCAGTTGCCCGGGCTCGACGCCCGCATCGGAGATCTGCCCGACCTGGCCGCGGCGCTGCTGCGCGACAGCTGCCGCCGGTTGAAAGTGATCGACAAGACGCTTGCCGGCGCGGCCGTCCGTGTGCTGGAGGAGCGCGTCTGGCACGGCCACGTGCGCGAGCTGCAGAACGTGCTGCTGCGCGCGGCGGCGCTCACAGATGATCCGGTGATCGGCGCGCAGACGATGCGCGAGGCGTGCGGGCCGGCGACCGCGCCGCCGTTGACAGCGCGCGGCAGACGCGGCGGCGATGCGAGTGAGGCGGAGCGGGCGAGGGTGACGGCGGCGCTGGCCGCCTGCGGCGGGAACAAATCAGCGGCGGCGGTGCAGCTCGGGGTGAGCCGTCGCGCGTTCTACCGCCTGCTGGAACGGCTGGACGCGTGAGTCGTCACGCGCCCAGCCTCCGAGTAGAACCTAGCTGCCCGCCTTGAAGCGGAACGAGCCGTCTTCGAGGCGCTCGCGGTACGGCGTGTGGCAGGTGCCGCACACGCCGCCGACGGCCGCGGCCGACTTCTTGGCGTCGTCCCAGGCACCGGCCTTGGCCGCCTTCTCGACGGCCAGCACGTTGGCGCGCGCATCCGCGGCCCACTTCACCGCGTCGAGCTTGCCACGCTTCTTCATGAAGTTCTCGGTCTCCGTGAACGCCGCGGCGAGCGCCGCCACGTTCTTGGTCGCGAGCTCGACGTTCGAGCCGTCGGCGCCCTTGCGCAGCTCGCCGGACGCGCCGGGCAGGCCGCGCATCGCCTTCTGCAGGCCTTCTTCCTCGGGCGTCATCGGCGGGGCGATGAAGCGCGCCAGGTCGAGCATCTTGTCGTTCACGACCGAGGTCGCGAGCACGACCGGCTTGCCCTTGTACTTGTCGCCCAGGGCGGCCAGATCCTGCGCGTGCGCCTTCGACTTGGCGGCGACATCGGCGGCGTCGTATTTCATCAGTAGGCCGATGACGGTGACGTAGGTGTTCGGCGTCACCGGGTCGCTCATGCGGCTGGCGAGCACGAGCACCTCGGGCGCGGCCTTCGTCTTGTCCTGATCGACCGTGAACGCCAGCTTGCCGACGCTCTGTTCGACCACGCCGGTCATCGCGACGTACTCGCCCACCCACTGATCGGGCTTTGCCGCCACCGAGCTCGCGGCCACCGGCACGATCGCCTTGGTGGGCGGCGGCAGGGTGCCGGGCGGCGTGGCGGGCGCGGCCGGCGCCGCGGGTGCGGCGGCCTGACCGGCCGGGGCTGCGGGACGCGCGGGCGCTTGCTGCGCGCGCACGACGACCATGGTGGCAACAGCGGCGGCCGTCATCGCGACAGCCAGGCCGCGCCGGCGCAGCGCGGAGGAACGGGCACTCATCATCGGGCGACTCCTTCGAGAACCGGCGCACATGATACCTCGCCTGTTGAGCTCTGGCGCGTTGCCTCGCGGCATAATCGGATGTATTCGAATGTCGCGTTTCCTCGGGGCTCTCGCCGGTCTGATGCTGCTGTGCGCGCCGCGCCCCACGGCCGCGCCGGACACCTGCGCCGATGCCGCGCGCGAGGCCGTGCGTCAGGGCGCTCGGCTCGTCGACGCCGGTGACGATGCCGGGGCCCTCGACGCGTTGCGCGCGCGCTATGACGACGCCGCCACCTGTCCGGCGGTGGCGGTCGCGGCCTGGAGCCTGCGTGGCTGGTCGGCGGCGCAGGCAGCGGCCACGCGCGGCGGGACGCCCGAGTCGCTCGCCGACACCACGGCTGCGCTGGCCACGCTCGAGATGCTCGGACGCGGCGTCTCCGAGGCGGGCTACGCCAGCGCCCTCCTGCATGCGGCGGCGGCCGCCGCGCAATCGGAACGCGACGAGCTACAGCTGTGGCTCGACCAGGCGCGCGACGTGTCGCGACGGATCGCGCTCGGCGGCGCCGTCCCACGCTGGCCACGACCCATCGATCGGGCCGAGGGCGAGCTGTGGCAGCGCGTCGACGACTTCGAGCTCGCCGAGCGGGCCTTCATGGCCGCCGTGAAGGGCGACGACAGCGCGGCGTCGTTCGCGGGCCTGGCCCGGGCCCGTGACCGGCGCGGGAATCGTGCCGGGGCGTGCGAGGCGTATCGCGCGGTGACCACGCGCGCGGCGCTCACGACGCCCGTCGGCATCGAGGCCCGCGGCTACCTGCTGCTCTGCACGCCCTGACGATGCCGCGCTATCACCCCGAGATTCTCGAGGCGCTGGTCGGGCACGGGCTCGTGCCGTCGGCCGAGACCACGCCAGCCCGCCTGCGCGAGGCCATCAACGACCTCTACCGCTACGAGATCCGCCGGCTGCGCGATCGCTGCCGGGCAGGGGAGTTCCCGGTGGCCGCCCTCTCCACGCACGTGCGCGCCCTGCGGACGCGTTACCTGCTGCTGTCGATCCCGGTCGACCGCTGGACGCTCGACGCCCCCTAGATCTCGCGCGTCGCGGCCTCGCGGTCCGGTGCTACAGTGACCCGCATATGGCACGCATGGCACGACTGACCCATCCGCTCGTGCGCGACGGGCGCGGCGCTCCGCTGCGACCGGCCACCTGGGACGAGGCGCTGACGCGGGCGGCGGAGGGCTTCCGCCGCGTCACCGAGGCGCACGGCCCGACGGCGTTCGGGCTCTTCAGCTGCTCGAAGAGCACGAACGAGATGAACTACGCGGCGCAGAAGTTCGCCCGCGCGGTCATCGGGTCGAACAACATCGACAGCTGCAACCGTACGTGACATGCCCCCAGCGTCGCCGGTCTGGCGACGGTGTTCGGCATGGGCGGCGGCACCAGCTCGTATCGGGAGATCGAAGAGACGGACTGCATCCTGCTCTGGGGATCGAATGCGCGTGAGACGCATCCGATCTTCTTCCATCACCTGCTGAAGGGGGTGAAGCGGGGCGCCCGGCTCTTCGCGATCGACCCGCGGCGGACGTCGTCCGCCCGCTGGGCGGAGGTCTGGGCCGGGCTCGACGTCGGCACCGACATCCCGCTGGCGCACGCGATGGGCCGCGAGATCATCGTGAGCGGCCTCGCGCACAACGAGTTCATCGCCCACGCGACCACCGGCTTCGACGCCTACAAGGCGTCGGTCCTGCCGTGGACGCTCGAACGTGGGGAAGCCGCCACCGGCGTGCCGGCGGGCGTGATCCGCGAGATGGCGCACGCCTTCGCCAGCGCGCGCCGCGCCATGATCTGCTGGACGCTCGGCATCACCGAGCACCACAACGCCGTCGACAACGTGCTGGCGCTGATCAACCTGGCGCTGCTCACCGGTCACGTCGGCCGCTGGGGCTCCGGCATCAACCCGCTGCGCGGCCAGAACAACGTGCAGGGCGGCGGCGACATGGGCGCGCTGCCGGATCGCCTGCCCGGGTTCCAGCACGTCGAGAACGACGAGGTGCGCGCGAAGTTCGATCGCGTCTGGGGTGTCAGCGTGCCGCCGACGCGCGGCTGGCACCTGAGCGGCATGTTCGACGCGATGGATCGCGGCGCGCTGAAGGCGCTCTACGTGATCGGCGAGAACCCGGCGCAGTCGGAAGCGGATCAGCATCGCGCGGAACGCCTGCTGCGGTCGGTCGACATCCTCGTCGTGCAGGACGTGATGCGCACGGCCACCGCCGAGCTTGCCGACGTGGTGCTGCCGGCGGCGGCGGGTTCGTTCGAGTCGGAGGGCACCGTGACCTCGAGCGAGCGGCGCGTGCAGCGCGTGCGTCGCGCCAAGGCGCCGCTCGGCGAGAGCCGCGAAGACCTCGCGATCATCGTCGACCTCGCCGCGCGAATGGGCGCGCGCTGGCCGGCCACCGACGCCGAAGGGCTGTGGAACGAGCTGCGGACGCTGTCGCCGGTGCACGGCGGCATGAGCTACGCGCGCCTCGAATCGGAAGGCGGCCTGCAGTGGCCGTGCTACGACGAGACGCATCCCGGGGAGGCCTTCCTCCACGGTCGGCTCTGGGACCGTCCCGTGCGCGGGCCGCGCGCGCCCTTCTCGGTGGTGGAGCACGCGCTGCCGGTCGACGCGCTCGACGACGAGTATCCGCTGCGCCTCACCACCGGCCGCCGGCTCGAGGAATACAACACCGGCGTGCAGACCGGGCCCTACGCGTCGCCGGTGCGCCGCGGCGAGACGATCGACATCTCGCCGGAAGACGCCACGCGCCTCGGCTTCCGCGAGGGCCAGGCGGTGCGGGTGCGATCACGGCGCGGTAGCGTCGTGGCGCCCGTGCACATCGACACGGCGCTGCGTCCGGGCCTCACGTTCATGACGTTCCACTTCCCGGACGACGTCGCCACCAATCACCTGACGATCGACGCCGTCGATCCGAAGTCGGGCACGGCGGAATTCAAGGCCGCCGCCGTACGGCTCGAAGCGCTGGAAGGATAGAGCGGTGGACATCCACGTCGCCGGCCCCGAGGCCACCGAAGAGGAACGCGCGGCCGTCGACGCGCTGCTCGGCCCTCCGGACGGCAGCTGGGACGGCGGCGCGCGCGAGATCGCGCGTGACGGCCGCACGGCGCGCGGGGGCCGTCCGGCCAGCGTGGCGCGGCGACATCTGCTGCTGCCGGCCTTCCATGCGGTGCAGGACCGCGTCGGGTGGGTGAGCCGGGGCGCGATGAACTACATCTGCGAGCGCCTCATCGTGCCGCCGGCCGAGGCGTGGGGCGTGCTGACGTTCTACCACCTGTTCGCCACCGAGCCGCGCGCCCGCACCGTCGTGCACGTGTGTGACGACGTCGCCTGCCGCGTGCGCGGCGCCGAGGCCGCGTGCGCCGCCCTGCACGCCGCGCTCGGCCCTGAAGGCACGGCGCCGTCGGGACGCGACATCACCTGGATGCGCAGCCCGTGTCTGGGGCAGTGCGATCGCGCGCCAGCCGCGCTGACGGTGGCGGCGGGCGATCCCGCCGTGCGCACCGTGCACGCGCCGTTCGACGCGTCCGCCGCCGTGGCGGCGCTCACCGGCGCGTCGCGCGTCGATCTGCGGGAATCGGCCGACGAACTGCGCGCCGTGGTGCCGCAGGCGGGCACGGCCGGGCTCACGCTGCTGGCCCGGGTGGGCGTCGTCGATCCGACGAGCCTCGATGCGTATCGCGCAGCGGGCGGGTATCGGGCGCTGGCGCGCGCCATCGACATGGGCCCCACGGCCGTGATCGCGGAGGTGAAGGCGTCGAAGCTCATGGGCCGCGGCGGCGCTGCGTTCCCGACCGGCGTGAAGTGGGAATCGGTGGCGCGCGAGCCGGCGCAGCCGCACTACGTCGTCTGCAACGCCGACGAGAGCGAGCCCGGCACGTTCAAGGATCGCGTGCTGATGACGGGCGATCCGTTCGCCATCGTCGAGGCGATGACCATCTGCGGCATCGCCACGCGCAGCGAACGCGGCTTCCTCTACGTGCGTGGCGAGTATCCCGACGCGGAAGCGCGCATCCTCCACGCCGCGGCGGCGGCGCGGGCGGCAGGCCTGCTGGGGCCCGACATCCTCGGCTCGGGGCACACGTTCGAGCTCGAGGTGCGTCGCGGCGCCGGCGCCTACATCTGCGGCGAGGAAACCGCGCTCTTCAACTCGCTCGAGGGGAAGCGCGGCGAGCCGCGCTCGAAGCCGCCGTTCCCGAGCCAGGCCGGCGTGTTCGGCAAGCCGACCGTGGTCAACAACGTCGAGACCCTGGCCAACGTGCTGCCGATCCTCACCGAGGGCGCGGCGGCGTGGGCGGCGCGTGGCACGGCGCAGTCCACCGGCACCCGGCTGTTCTGCGTGTCGGGCCACGTGGCGCGGCCCGGCCTCTACGAATGGCCGTTCGGCGTCACGTTGCGGCAGGTGATCGCGTCTGCGGGCGGCGTTGCGGCGGGCCGCACGCTGCGGGCGGTGCTGCTCGGCGGCGCGGCCGGCGTGTTCGTCGGCCCCGAGGCGCTCGATCAGAAGCTGACGTTCGAGGACACGCGCGCCAGCGGGCTCACGCTCGGGTCTGGCGTGGTGCTCGTGCTCGACGACTCGGTGGACCTCACCGACCTGCTCGGACGCCTCGCGGCGTTCTTCGCCGACGAGAGCTGCGGCCAGTGCGTGCCGTGCCGTGTCGGCACGGTGCGCCAGCAGGAGCTGCTCGCGCAGCTGCGCGCCGCGGGCGACGGCGCCTCGCGCGCCCGGCTGCTGTCGGTACTCACCGAGCTCGGGCAGGCGATGCGCGACGCGTCGATCTGCGGCTTGGGGCAGACGGCGTCGTCGGCGGTGGAATCGGCGGTGGCGCGCCTGCACGTGTTCCGCGCGGAGGAGATGCGGTGAGTCAGCAGGACGCGATCTGGTTCCGCCTGCCGCCGGCGGCGTCGACGATTCCGGAAGCGCCGCCCGAGCCCGCGCGCGAGCGCGTGACCCTCACGGTGAACGGGCAGGACGTGGCCGTGCCGAAAGGCGCCACGCTGCTCGACGCCTGTCGGGCCGTCGGCGCCGACGTGCCGACGCTGTGCTACCTCGAGACGCTGACGCCCGTGAACGTGTGCCGCGTGTGCGTGGTGGAAGTGGCCGGCGCGCGGACGCTCGCGCCGGCGTGCTCGCGCGCCGCCGAGCCCGGCATGACCGTGCAGACCGACTCGCCGCGCGTGCGCACCGCGCGGAAGGTCGTGCTCGAGCTGCTGGCGTCGTCGGTGGATCTGTCCACCGCGCCGGAGGTGCAGACGATGGTCGAGGCCTACGGCGCCGACCCGGCGCGCTTCGGCACGGCGCCTGCCACCGTGGCCCAGCCGGTGAAGGACGACAACGATCTGTACGTCCGCGACTACTCGAAGTGCGTGCTCTGCTACAAATGCGTCGAGGCCTGCGGCACCGACGCGCAGAACACCTTCGCGATCGCGGTCGCCGGCCGCGGCTTCCATGCCCACATCTCGACGGAAGTCGACGTGCCGCTGCCCGAGTCGGCGTGCGTGTACTGCGGCAACTGCATCGCCGTGTGTCCCACCGGCGCGCTGATGGCCAAGCCCGAGTTCTCGCTGCGACAGGCGGGGCAGTGGGCCCCCGAACGACAGACGGTCACCGACACCATCTGCCCGTACTGCGGCGTCGGCTGCACGCTGACGGCGCACGTGCAGGACAACCGCATCATCAAGATCACCTCGCCGCTCGAGAACGGCGTCACACAGGGCAACCTGTGCGTGAAAGGCCGGTTCGGGTTCGAGTACGTGAACGACCCGAACGACGTGTAGCGTCGAGGGGCCGGCGGCTCGCGCGCGCGACTAGCGCCCAAGGGGCCGGCGCGGTGTAGACTGCGCGCCAGACTTCCTGGAGGCCCGATGACCTGGCAGCACGATCCCTCGCGTCGTTCGTTCCTCATCGCCGGCGGCACGCTGGCGGCCGGCCTGGCGGCGTCGTGGCAGCCGCTCCACGCGCAGTCCGCGCCCGTGAAGATCGGGCTGATCGGCTCGGGCCGGCAGGGCGGCGCCATCGGGTTGCTGTGGGCGAAGGCGGGCCACGAGGTGTTCTTCTCGTCGCGGCATCCCGAGACGCTCAAGGACCTGGTGGCGCAGGCGGGTCCGAAGGCGAAGGCCGGCCTGCCGGAGGAGGCGGCGCAGTTCGGCGAGGTGATCCTGATCGCCGTGCCGTATGGCGCCACGCCGCAGATCGGCCGCGACTACGGCAAGTACATGCAGGGCAAGATCGTCATCGATGTCGGCAACCCGCGTGTCGATCGCGACGGCGACGTGGGGAAGGACGGCCTGGCGCGCGGCACAGGTGTGACCTCGAAAGAGTACCTGCCGGGCGTGCGGCTCGTCCGCGCCTTGAACGCGCTGAGCTTCACGCAGGTCACGAAGGAAGCGCACCGCACCGGCGAGAAGATCGGCATCCCGATCGCGTCCGACGACCAGGCGGCGATCGCGATGACCGTGCGGCTCGTGACCGACGCCGGTTTCGATCCGGTGGTGGTGGGCGGTCTTGCGCGCGCGAAGGAGTTCGACGCCGGCACGCCCGTCTACGTGAAGGGCCTGACGGCGGCGCAGCTGAAGGTGGCGTTGAAGCTGCCGTAGCCGTCAGGGCGCGAGGCGCCGGAGCTCGTCGAACCAGTGCAGCACCACGCGGAGCTCTGGCTTCGCCACCGGTCGCGTCGAGCGGAGCATCAGGAAGCGACCGTCCGGGCCGACGTCGTAGTTCGGCAAGCCCACGGAGTCCATCTCGAAGCGGTCGTCGAACAGCTCGTGCGGTGGGCCGACCGCCAGCGGAGCCGTCGTGATTGGAATGGCCCACATGCTGCCGTTCCCGCGATAGTACAGCTCGCGTCCGTCCCGACTCCAGATCACTTCGGCGGCGCCGCCCGTCGTCACCTGCTGCTTCGGGCGCGAGCCGTCCACCGGCGCCACGTAGATCTCGTAGCGGCCGGTTTCGTCGCTGACGTAGGCCATATAGCGCTCGTCCGGAGAGAGCGTGGCGCCCCATTGGTTGCCGGGGTCGCCGACGAGGACGCGCGCCGTGCCGCCCGGCGGTTGCAGCAGGATGTTGGCACCAGTACCTGGCACGACCTCGTTCATGAGCAGCGTGCCGTCCCTCAGGAGGCGCGCCGCACTGAACGAGTGCGTCGAATGCGCGACCTCACGTGGCTCGCTGCCATTGTCGATGCGCCTCACCATGATGCGACCGCCGTCTGCCGTGCCTTCGGCGTACGCCACCTCGCGGCTGTTAGGCGAGATCGCCAGCTTCGAGAACATCATGCCGAGTCGGCGTCCGGACGTCAGCCGTTGCAGCGGCGTCCGGCCGAGCACGGCCGTCCACACATCGAGGTCGTCCCCGTCCTCGACATTGACGACCATCGTCCGGCCGTCTGGTCCGATGCGAGGCACTCTGAACAACTGGGGCGGGAGGTCCGTGGGCTCGATGGTGCCGTCGCGATGCACCCAGACGAGCGAGCGCGGTACTGGCGTCCGGTGCGGCTGGTACACGAGCGTGCCGGTGCCAGAGGCGGTCCACGCGGCCGCACCGGACGTCGTGGAGGCCACATCGCCGAGCACGGCGATCGGGTTTCCTGTGGTCGTCAGCGTGGCGGGGTCGAAGCGCACGGCCAGCAGCGTGTGGTCGCGCTGGAACACGAGATGGCCCGACGGGAGGTAGCGGCCGTAGCGGCCATCGGGGATGATCGTGTGCCGCGTGCCGCTGGCGAGATCCACTGCCTCTACCGAGTAGACGGTGTCGCGCCCGGGAGCGGCGGCCACCGTGAAGAGCACGGCCCGTCCATCGGCGACGACCTGCGGAAAGCCATGATGCGTCTCGTGTCGCGCGCGATCGAGGCGCGTGAACGCGCGGGCCTCACCGCCGGCGGCTGGTATGCGATACAGCCCGTCACGTCCCGGTGCGTAGACGATCGTGTCGTCGCCGGCCCACGAGGCGCCGAGCATGTCGTCGGCGGGACCGACCGTGAGCGGCGCGCCGCCGGCGAGGGCGACCTTGCGGATGTCGCCGTGTGTCCAGAAGCCGACCCACGAGCCATCGGGCGAAAAGAAGGGGTCGAAGACGAAGTCGGCGCCCTTGACCTCCGTGCCCTCGAAACGATCGAGCTTGCGGAGCACGAGGCGTTCTGGCTGCGGGGTCGTGTAGGCCAGTGTCCGGCCGTCGGGGGAGAGGGCGAACGGGACGTAGACGTTCGGGGCGAACGGCAGATCCTCTGGCAGGTTGATGACGAAGCGATCGGACGCGACAGACGGGCGTGACTCGCGTGCGGCCGGCGCCCAGCGCTGCGCCGACAGCAGGGCGAGACCGGCCACGACGGCGGCGGCGAATGGCCAGTGACGGCGGACCGGAGCTGTAGGCGACTCCACTGCCGGCTCGCTGTCGGACACGGCCTCGAGCGCGAACGCGACGTCGGCGGCGGACTGGAAGCGCGACTCGGGCCGTGGCTCGAGGCAGCGACGCACGACGCGCACGATCGCCCGAGAAATGGCTGGATTCACCGAGGCGAGATCCGTCGGCCTGTCGCGCAGGACGGCGGCCATCGCTTCGGCGGGAGTGTCGCCGGGAAACGCCCGCCTGCCCGACAGCAGCTCGTACAGCACGACGCCGAGTGAAAAGACGTCGGCGCGGGCGTCGACGGCCTCTCCGCGCGCCTGCTCGGGCGCCATGTAGCCAGGAGTCCCGAGCGCGTGGCCAGCGGCCGTGAGGGTGGCGCCATCGATTCCCGGTTCCGGCGCCGCCGCGGTGGCGATACCGAAGTCGAGAATCTTCACGCGCCCGGCCGCCGTGACGAACACGTTACCGGGCTTGATGTCGCGATGGACGACACCCCTGGCGTGCGCGGCCGCCAGGCCCCGTGCGATCTGCGTCGCGTAGTCGATGGCCCGAGCCACGTCGAGCGCGGCACCCACCTCGAGCGTCCGGCCTTCGAGCAACTCGAACGCCACAAAAGGCACCGGGTCGGTACCGGTGTCGAAGACCACGAGCACGTTCGGGTGGTCGAGCGCGGCGACCAGCCGGGCCTCGCGTTCGAAGCGCGCGATCCGTCCCGGGTCGGCGGCTACGGCCTCGGGCAGGATTTTGAGCGCCACGTCGCGGCGGAGTCGCGGATCACGAGCGCGATACACCTCGCCCATGCCGCCGGCGCCCAGCGGTGCGATGACTTCTTACGGGCCGAGTCGTGTGCCGGCCGGCAGGGACATGGTGTGGATGGTCGGGAGGGCGAGCGCCATCCTAGCGACGAGTCGGCGCGCGCCGCAAGTGCTCCGACGCTTCCGCGGCGGCGCCGACACACTCCGAAGAATCTTCGAAGAACTCCGTCAGGACCTGAGGGCCGCGTCGCGGCGACCATTGTCGCCGACGTCATCGTCATCGCCTGGCCAGGCGGTTCCACCCAGGAGCCGCCATGTTCGTTCTTCGAGTCCTCGTGTGTGTCGGGAGCCTGGCCGCGCTCTGTACGCCTGCGGCCATCGCGTCGCCTCCGTCGTCGGCGGCGATCGTCGGTGTGTCGGACGGGGCCGTGACCGAGGCCATCCTCGTTGCCAGCGCCGGGGCGGCGCGCCGTCTCGAACGGCCGTCGTGCGCGGCGGTGCTCGACGAGTTCCGCGCGGCCGACGGACGGACGCTGCGCGAAGTCGTCGCCGCCCAGGCCTGGTCGGTCGAGGACGTCGCCGCCCGTGTCATCTTCCGCGACGGGGCGGCATCGGCAGTGTGCCGCGGGCGCGGTATCGCCGCGTTCACCGGCGCGGGCAGCCGGGTGGTGTTCGTCTGCGGCCGGCGGTTCGCCGCCTTCGACCGCACGCAGGCGGAGCTCACGCTGGTGCACGAGTTCCTGCACACCCTCGGCCTGGAGGAGCGCCCCCCGCTGCCGGCGGAAATCGATCGCGCCGTGTATCGCGCCTGCGCGTGAACGGCCGAGCTGGTCGCGTATACTGCGCCCTTCGAGGGCAGTGGTGATCCTGCGCGTTCACGACGTGACGCTCGACATGCTGCGCGAACCGCCGCGCGCGGGGGCGCGCTCGTGCACCTCTCGCCGAAGGCGTTCGAGCTGCTCGTGTGCCTGGCGCGCTGCCGGCCGGAGGCCCTGTCGAAGCAGGATCTGCTTGAACGCGTGTGGCCCGGCACGTTCGTGACCGACGCCAGCCTGGCCCGCACCGTGCACGAGATTCGCGCCGCCCTGGGCGAGGGCATCGTCCGCACGGTGCATGGATTCGGTTACGCCTGTCCGGACGCGGCGCCAGACGGGGAGCCCGTGACGACGCGGCGCGGCGCGGCCTGGGCGTGGCTGCTCCGGGGCACCGAGGCGATTCCGTTGCGCGGCCCGTCCGTCACGCTCGGCCGCGATCCCCAATCCGACGTGCCGATTGCCTCGACGCTGGCGTCCTGGCACCACGCACGGATTGACACCTCCGGCGCGACGGCGGTGGTGCACGACCTCGGGTCGAAGAACGGAACGACCGTACGCGGTATTCGGATCCGAGGCGAGGCGGCTCTCGCGGACGGCGACGAACTCGGCATTGCCGGTCTCGTGTTCGTGCTGCGGTTCGGCGCGAAGGTGCAGCCAACGGCGACCGCACATGACTGAGCCTCGCGATCCTCGGCCGTTGCGGCGCCTCGAGCCCGGTGATCGCCTGGGCTCTTACACGATCGTGGAGGAGATCGGCGTCGGCGGTTACGGCCACGTCTACCGCGCCCGCGATGCGAAGCTCGACCGCGACGTGGCGGTGAAAGGCATGCGCGCGTCGGGTGACGTCGCGCCGCTGCACGCCGAACGACTGGCGGCGGAGGCGCGGCTGCTGGCGAGCCTTGCGCATCCGAGCCTGTGCGTCGTCTACGACCTCGTCGATGCCGAGGGCGGGCCGTACCTGGTGATGGAACTGCTGGCCGGCGAGACGCTGGCGCATCGCCTGCAGCGTGCGTCCCTTCGGCCGTTGCCGCGTGCGGAGGCCCTCGGCATCGCCGCCGCCATCGCCGACGGCCTCGCGTACGTGCACGAGCGGGGAGTGGTGCATCAGGATGTGACGCCCGGCAACGTGATGCTCACGCCCACCGGTGTGAAGCTGCTCGACTTCGGGATCGCGCGCTTGCGATCCGTCGCGCAGGGCCCCGAGCGCACCGAGACGGCGCCCGTTCAGTCGTCGCGGGCGGCCGGAACACTGCGCTACATGGCGCCGGAACAGCTCGAAGGGCGCACTGACTACCGCAGCGACTTGTTCGCGTTGGGATGCGTGCTCTACGAACTGCTGGTGGGATGCCCCGCATTCGACGGCGCAACCGCCGAAGCCACGGTTCGGCGCATCCAGACCACCGACCCGGAGTTCCCACCTTCGATTCCGGTCGGTGTGCAACGCCTCGTGCAGCGATGTCTCGCCAGGCGTCCCGAAGCGCGATGGCAGTCGGCCGCGGACCTCGCCGATCAGTTGCGCTTCCTGGCAACGGAACCCGCCATCGTGCCAGGGACGGCGCGGTCGCGACGATGGATGTCTGCGGCGGTCGTCGCGGGCGTGGTGGTGGGCGTCGCGCTTGGAGCAGCGTTGCACAGAGGTGAGACAGCTGCGCCTTCCGAGGTTGTGGCGTTCACGTTCGATGCCCCGCCGGGACACACGCTGCAGCCCTTCCTCGGCGGTGGCGCGCCCGCGATGTCACCGGACGGCAGGCGGATCGCCTTCATCGCGACGTCGGCCAACGGCGTCGACCAGCTGTGGGTGCGAGACCTCGACGGCGTCTCGCCCGCCCTGGTGCCGGGAACCGAGCACGCGGAGTCGCCCGTGTGGTCTCCAGACGGTGCTGAGATTGCGATCGTCGCTGACCGCCAACTGAAGCGAGTCTCGCTGGCGGGCCGGGCGGTGCAGGCTGTGGGGCCGGTTGACGGGAGCGGCCGCCTCTGGGACGCGCGCGGGTTCGTGCTCGAGACCGATGATGGGCGTCTGCTGTCGGTCAACATGAGCGGCGCGGCACGACCGTTGACCCTCCCGAGTGGGGCGAGGGCCAGCGATCCGGCGGCGGTCGCGACCGATGCGCGGCTGCTCGTGCACCTGAGCGGCGTTGAGGGCTACGGAGACGGCTTGTGGCTGATCGACCGCGACGGTGGAGCACCGACCTATCTCACCGCGAGCGACTCCGGCGGAGCGGTCGCTGGGGGGCAGCTCTATTTCGTTCGTGGGCGCGACCTGTTTCGCCAGCCGTTCGATGTCCGGACGGCACGCCTTCAGGGTACCCCGTCGATGGTCTTGTCGGGGTTGCGCGCGACGATCGGAGGGAACAGGCGCTTCTTCAGCGTGTCCGCCGCGGGCACCATCGCGGCTCTCACCGGAACCGTACCCGTCACGCGGCTTGCGTGGTTCGACCGTGTTGGCCGGCGTGAGGCGATCGTCACACCGTACGGCACGTTCGCCAACCCGGCATTGTCGCCCGATGGCACGCGTATCGCGGTGAACCAGATCGATGAGGCGAGCGGCCGTCGAGACTTGTGGCTGGTGGACGCACGACGCGGCGTGACGTCGCGGCTCACGCACGGGCCCCTCGGAAGCGCATGGGGCCGGTGGTCGCCCGACGGACGGCGCCTGGCCTTCCATCAGCTTCCCGGCGCTGGTCTGGTCACCTTCGATACGGAGACGGCGGAGACTCGCCGCGTTGCACTGCCCGCGGGGCCGCCGGCTTTTCTGGCGTCGATCCGGGACTGGCTCCCGGATGACCAGAGTTTACTGGTGCTGCACCTGGGAGACTTGTGGCTCGTTCCTCTCACGGCCGGGCAGGAGCCGCGGCCCCTGGTGCAGTCCCCCGGCTTCGACGCCGAAGGCCGGGTTTCGTGCGACGGCCAGTGGATCGCGTACTCGTCCGATGCGTCGGGCCGTTTCGAGATCTACGTCGCGCCGATGTCCGATCCGAAGGCCGCGCGACAGGTGTCGAACGGCGGAGGACTCGAGCCGATCTGGCGGCGCGACTCGCGGGAGCTGTACTACCTGTCGCCCGAGCGCGTCCTCACCGCCGTGGACGTCAGCGGCCCCCCGCTCAACGTCAGCCCGCCGCATGCCCTATTCGACATGCCGACCGGCGTGTTGTGGGACGCCAACGTGCACTACGACGCCGCGGCCGACGGCCAGCGCTTTGTCGTCGCAGAGACCGGGCCATCTCCGACGCCCCTGGCCATTACCGTGCTGACCGACTGGCGCACGGCCGGCGTCGCTGATCGACCCGTACGTTAAGACGGGGCCGACGGGAGAGCCATCGTGCCCCTCCGTCGGCCCCGTGAACTGTCTTGAGCAGCCCGTCAGAACGAGCCGCCAGCCGCCGGTGTCACTTCCCGGCGGCGCCGCCGTCGGGCGCGCGGCCGTCGATGCCGCCTTCGAACACGCCGTCCTTACCCAGCACGATCACTTCGGCCACGCCCTGGCCGCCGCCTTCGGCCACGGTGTGGCCCATGGCTTTCAGCTTGGCGATGGTGTCGGCCGAGAAGCCGTAGCGCTCCATGCTCAGGCGATCGGGCAGCCACTGGTGGTGGATACGACCGGCGTCTACGGCTTCCTGCGCGTTCATGCCGAAGTCGACGACGTTGAGGATCGTCATCAGCACCGTGTTGATGATGGTGCGACCACCGGGCGAGCCGGTCACCATGAAGAGCTTGCCGTCCTTCGCCAGGATGGTCGGTGCCATGCTCGACAGCGGACGCTTCCCGGGCAGCGCCAGGTTCGGCTTGGTGCCGATGTTGCCGCGGTCGTCGGTCATCTCGGGCGCCGAGTTGAAGTCGCCGAGCTCGTTGTTGAGCAGGAAACCGGCACCCGGCACGACGATGCGCGAGCCGTAGCCGTACTCGAGCGTGTAGGTCATCGACACCGCGTTCTGCTTGCCATCGACGACCGACAGGTGCGTCGTCTCCTGCGATTCGGTCGGCCACGAGAACGTGGTGGGCGTCGACACCGAGGCCTTGTTCGGGTTGATGGTCTTGCGCAGCTGCGTCGCGTAGTCCTTCGACATCAGGCGCGCCAGCGGGATGCCGTCGTTGAAGTCGGGATCGCCGAGGTGCTGCGCGCGGTCGGCGAACGCGCGGCGCATCGACTCGGCGATGAGGTGCACGTTCTGCGCCGAGCCG
>JAXLRB010000036.1:0-34986 GCA_046331325.1 Vicinamibacterales bacterium
GGCCTGCGCGCCCAGTTCCTCGACGCGGCCATCGCCCTCGAGATGAAGAAGGCCGGCGTCGCCCTGAAGTAGGCTGCGCGGGGATGCACGCCGCGGCCCGTGGCGTGCTGACGGGGTTCGACCGATAGGAGATGGGGAGGCGCCACGGCGCCTCGCTGTCGTCCATGCACGCGATCGAAACCGAAGGACTCACCAAGGACTACCAGGTCGGCTTCTGGCGGCCGCGCCCGTACCGGGCGCTGCACGACCTCTCGCTGACCGTCGCCCGCGGCGACGTGTTCGGCTTCCTCGGGCCGAACGGCGCCGGCAAGAGCACCGCGATCAAGCTGCTGATGCAGCTCATCTACCCGACCAGCGGCACGGCGCGCATCCTGGGCCGGCCGGTGGGCGACGTCGAGATGCGGCGGCGCATCGGCTTCCTGCCCGAGAATCCGTCGTTCTACGACTACCTCACCGCCGAAGAGTTGCTGACCTACTTCGCCGGGTTGTTCGACATCCCGGTCGCCGAGCGCGCCGGTCGCGTGGGCCGCGTGCTCGACGAGGTGGGCCTCGGGGCCGAGCGGCGCATGCGCCTGCGCTCGTACTCGAAGGGCATGGTGCAGCGGGTCGGCATCGCCCAGGCGATCCTGAACGACCCCGAGATCGTGTTCTTCGACGAGCCGATGTCGGGTCTCGATCCGCTCGGCCGCCGCGAGGTGCGCCAGCTGATGCTGCAGCTGCGCGCTCGCGGCTGCACGGTGTTCTTCAGCTCGCACATCCTCTCCGACGCCGAGACCCTGTGTAACCGCGTCGCCATCATCGCGCAGGGCCGGCTGGCGGCCGAGGGCCGCGTGTCGGACATCGTCGGCGTCGACGTGCTGGGCTGGGAGCTCGTCGTCGACGCGACCGCCGCGGTGATCGACCGCGTGCGCGGCCGCGTGCGTGCCGTGACGCCGATGCACGACGATCGGTACGCGCTCGATCTGGCGCCCGAGGCGCCGGAAGCGACGATCCAGCAGCTCGCCGCCGACGGCGTGCGCGTGGTGTCGCTGAATCCCGTGCGCCGCACGCTCGAGGACTTCTTCGTGCAGCACGTCGCCGCCACCGCGACGCGGGAGGCGGCCGTATGAGCCTCGCCGCCATCCGCAAGGTCGCCGTCGCCGTGTTCAAGGAATCCGTCCGCGACCGCGTGCCGTACAGCCTGGTCGTGTTCTCGGTGATCCTCATGGGCGCGTCGTTCCTCATGAGCCGCCTCACGGCGGGGCAGGACTTCAAGGTCATCAAGGACCTGGGGCTGGCGACGATGAACGCGATGGGGCTGCTCATCGCCATCTTCATCGGCACCGGCCTCGTGTCGAAGGAAGTCGAGCGGCGCAGCATCTACGCGGTGCTGGCCAAGCCGATCTCGCGATCGAGCTTCCTCGTCGGCAAGTACGCCGGGCTGGTGCTGACGCTCGCCGTCAATCTCGGCATGATGACGGCGGCGTTCTACCTGATGCTCCAGTACATGAACTGGACCACCGACGACTGGATCAAACAGGGCTGGCGCGCCTCGGCGCAGGACCCGCGTCTGCTCGTCGCCATCGCGCTCATCGGCGTGCAGTTGATGCTGACCACCGCCGTCGCGCTTTTCTTCTCGACGTTCTCGAGCCCGATGCTGTCGATGCTGCTCACGCTCGCCGTGTGGGTGGCGGGGCACTTCAGCGGCGACCTGCGCAACTTCCAGACGGCGGTCGATTCGCCGGCGGCGGCGGCGGTGGCGCGCGCGCTCTACTACGTCCTGCCGAACCTCGATGCCGTCGATGTGAAGAACGCGGTGGTGCACGGGCTGCCGATCGCCTGGAACGCCGTGGCCCTGGGCGTCGCGTCGATTGCCGCCTACATCGGCGTGCTGGTCGGCGGCGCGGTGCTGATCTTCAACCGGCGGGACTTCAAGTAGCCATGGCGGCCGTCCGTCTGCACGATCGCGGCACGCAGGTTCTCGTGGGCGTGCTCCTGGCCACGGCCATCGGCCTGCAGGCCGCGCGCGAACGCGTGGCGCCGCCGGCGGCCGAGATCGCGCCGGTGCTGTGGCTGCAGTCCACCGCCACGGCGCGCCGGCTGGCGCTGTCGTTCACCGACCTGGCGGCCGACGTCTACTGGATGCGCGCCGTCGTGCACTACGGCAGCGAACGGCGCGCGCCGGACGCGCCGGGCCGCTACGCGTTGCTCTATCCGCTGCTCGACCTCACGACGACGCTCGATCCGCACTTCGACGTGGCGGCGCGTCTCGGCGCGATCTTCCTGAGCGAAGGGCACCCGGGCGGACCGGGACGTCCCGATCAGGCGCTGGCGCTGCTCGAGAAGGGCCTGAAGACCGATCCGGACCGCTGGCAGTACCGTCACGACATCGGCTTCGTCTACTACTGGTGGCTGAAGGATTACCCGGAGGCCGCCCGCCAGTTCGACCTCGCCGGTCAGTTGCCGGATGCGCCGAAGTGGCTGCGCACGATGGCCGCGCTGACCCTCACCAAGGGCGGCGACCGCGCCGGCGCGCGTCAGCTCTGGAACGAGCTCTACACCACCGCCGATGTCGACTGGTTGCGCGACGCCGCCGCCTATCGCCTGCGGCAGCTCGCGGCGCTCGACGACATCGACGCGCTGTCGCAGATCGTGGCGCGCACGCGCGGCCGCGTCGCGTCGCTCGACTGGAACACCCTGGTCCGCGCCGGCGTCCTGCCGGCGCCGCCCACCGATCCCCTGGGCGTGCCGTACCTGCTCACGGCCGAGGGCGTCGTCACCGTCGATCCGTCGTCGCCGCTGTCGCCACTGCCGACCTTCGAGGCCCACCAGTGACCCCCGAGACCTTCCCGCTCGTCGTGGCCCTGTTGTTCGGCCTCATCACGGGCTCGTTCCTGAACGTCGCCATCTACCGGCTGCCGCGCGGCAAGTCGGTGGTGTGGCCGGCCTCGGCGTGCGGCAGCTGCGGACGCGAGCTGCGGTGGTTCGAAAACGTCCCGGTGGTGAGCTGGGTGGTGCTCGGCGCGAAGTGCGCGCGCTGCAAGTCGCCCATCTCGGTGCAGTACCCGCTGGTGGAGCTGACGACGGCCGCGCTCTTCGTGCTCGTGACGTGGCTCACGCCCGCCGGCCCGCTGCTGGCCGCGCGCCTGGTGTTCGTCTGCATGCTGGTGGTGCTCTTCGGCATCGACCTCGAGCATCACCTGCTGCCCAACGTGATCACGCTGCCCGGCATCGCGATCGGGCTCATCTTCTCGCTCGTCAACCCGCCGGGGCTCCGCGACGCGTTCATCGGCGCGCTGCTCGGCGGCGGGCTGTTGTACGCGACCGCGGCCGGCTACTACCTGTGGCGCCGGCAGGAAGGCCTGGGCATGGGCGACGTGAAGATGCTCGCCATGGTCGGCGCGTTCCTCGGCTGGCAGGCCGTGCTGCTCACGCTGGTGCTGGCGTCGATGAGCGGCGCCCTGATCGGCGTGGCGATGATGGCGCTGCAGCGCGGCGGCATGAAGTACGAGTTGCCATTCGGCACGTTCCTCGCCCTCGGCGCCCTCGTCGCCATGCTGGCCGGCCAGCCGATCATCGACTGGTACGTCGGCTTCTACTGAGGCTCCGACGCGGATGCCGCCTTTTTCCTCCGCCGGCTACCTGCTGCTCGGCTTCACCGCGTTCGTCGGCTTCCTCGCCGGCCTGCTCGGCTTCGCCGTGCTGCGCGTCGTGTCGGGCTCGCGGGAATCGAGCCGGCGCATGCGCGAGACGGCGGCCGACACCGCGATTCTCTCCGCCGCGCTCGAAGAGGCGGTGGGGAAGCTCAAGCAGCAGGAACGCAGCACGCTGGCGCGGGCCGAGGCCTCTGAACGCCTGAACGCGGAGATCGTCGAAGGGCTGACCTCCGGGCTACTCGTCGCCGACGCTGAGGGGCGCGTCCGCATGCTGAACCCGGCGGGCTACCGCATCCTCGGCCTGCCGATCATCCCGATGCCGGCGCCCGTCGACACCGTGCTCGCCGGCGTGCCGTCGCTGGCGGCGCTCGTGCGCGAGGCCGCCGCCGGCAAGCGCCTGGCGGCGCGCCGTCACGTGGCCACCGGCGACACCAGCGGCGGTCCGTCGCACCTCGGCGTCACGTTGTCGCCGTGGACCGGCCGCCCCGGCGAGTCGGGCGTCATCTGCCTGTTCACCGATCTCTCGCGCGTCGTCGCGCTCGAGGAGCAGCTGCGCCTCAAGGACGCGCTGGCGCGGCTGGGCGAGCTCACGGCGGGACTGGCGCACGAGTTCCGCAACGGCCTCGCGACCATCCACGGCTATGCGCGCCTGCTCGATCCCGCGGCGCTGCCCGCGCCGCACGGTGCGTACGCGGAAGGCATTCGCAGCGAGACGGACGCGCTCGGCGCGGTCGTCACGCGCTTCCTCGATTTCGCGCGGCCCGAGCGCGTGACGCTGCAGCCGCTGTCGCTGGAACTCGTCGTGCGGCGCGCCGTGCACGATGCCGATCCCGAGGGCGCGTCGGTGACGGTCGGCGGCACCTTCGGCCAGGTGGAAGGCGACGACGTGCTGCTGCGTCAGGCGTTCTCGAATCTCGTGCGGAACGCGATCGAGGCGTGTCAGCGGGCCGGGCGTCCGCCGGTGGTCGAGGTGACCGGCACGGTGCTGGCGGCCGACGGACTCGTGCAGGTGGCGGTGGCCGACCATGGACCGGGCCTGCCCGACGCCGAGCCCGAGCGGCTGTTCCAGCCGTTTTTCACCACGCGCTCCGACGGCACCGGGCTCGGGCTGGCGCTGGTGCAGAAGTTCATCGTGACCCACAACGGGCACGTGCGCGCCGGGAACCGGCCCGAGGGCGGCGCGGTCTTCGTCGTGCGGCTGCCGCTGCGCCCGGCCGACCAGTCGCGCGTGCAGTAACTGCGCGCCCGCGGCCGACGCGGCCGCGCAGAAGCTGCGGTGCGCCGCCGGCGTCGCCGCCTCGACTTCGCCGGAATACCTGAGAATCACGAGGATCGCGCGAACGGCGCGGCGGTTGCACTCCATCGCCGGTGGAGACCCGACCCATGCGCATCGCATCCCCGCGCGGCTTCACGATCGTCGAGGCGCTCGTCGCCATCGTGCTGGTGACGAGCGGCGTCCTCGCGCTCGTGCAGCTCGCCCAACAGATCACCGACACCGTCGCGCGATCGCGGCGACAGCTCGTCGCGGCGTGGCTCGCCGAGGCGGCGGTGGCCGGACGCGCCGGCCCGCCCTTCGGTGCGACCGCGCCCGACTGCCTGCAGCACGACGTCGGCGGGTGCATGGACACGGTCGACGGCCACGGTCAGCCCACGACCGCGGCACCGGCGTTCGTGCGCCGCTGGCGCGTGGCGCCGGTCACCACCGGTCCCGGCGCCGTGTGGAGCATCGCCGCGTGCGTCGTGCCCGCGGCGCAGCGCGCGGTCGTGGCGCGCGCGCCCGGTGCGTGCGCGGTGCGGCTGGCGCACGAGGCCTGGCCATGAGTCCGCGCGCCACGGCGGATCACGCCGGCGCCGATCGTCGCGCCGCCCGCGGCTTCACGCTCGTCGAGGTGCTGGTGTCGCTGGCGATCGTCGCGCTGACGGTCGGGCTCCTGGCGGTCCTGGCGGTGCCCGTCCTCGAGGCGTTCGAGGCGGATCCAGCCGCCGCCGACGCGGCGCAGCGGGGACGCGGCGTGGCGCAGGTGCTCTTCGACGACCTGCGCGAGGCCGGCAGCGGTTTCCTCGCCGACCCGGAGATCGCGCCCGGCGTCGCGCTGCCCGCCGTCTGGCCCGACGCCCTGACCCTCGGCACGTGGACGCCCGGCGCTCGCGCGCACACGCTGTCGGCGTGGCACGCGCCGAGGGGCGCCGCGCACCTCGCGCTGGCGGTCGACGTCCCGCCCGGCGCGAGCGTGCTCCCGTTGACCCGTCCGGCCTTCTGTTCGGCGGTGTCGCCGTCGTGCGGACTCGGCGCCACCGACGAGGTGCTGATCCACGGGCCGCACGGTCGCATCGCGGTGAGCGAAGTGCGGCAAGTCCTGCCGCCCCTCGATCTCGAGCTCACGGTGCCGCTCGTCGAGGCGTGGCCGGCCGGCACCCGGGTGTCGGTGATCGACGCGCACACCTACGAACTCCGGCCAGACGCGGCGACGGGGCTGTCGCAGATCACGCGGCGCGTCGGCGCCGGGCCGGCGACGGCGCTGGTCGACTACGTGACGCGCTTCGACGTGGAGTGGTGGGTCGATGCCGGCGCGCCGCGCGTGGTGGTGGCGCCGCCGAACATCGAGGAAGACACGAGCGCCGGGCCCGCGCCGCCACCCCCGGGACGGCCCGACGCGCCGCCGTGGGCGGCCGGCGAAAACTGCGCGTTCGCGCGCGACGCCCTCGGTGTGGCGCGCTGGCGGGGCAGCGTGGGCGGCGCCATGCCGGGCGTGGCGCCACTGACGCAGTTCGGAGACGGCCCGTGGTGTCCCTCGGCCACGGCCGCCGTGCGCTGGGACGCCGATGTGGCGCGCGTCTCGGCGGTGCGCGTGGTCATGGCCATCGCGGCGGCGTCGACCACGTTGCGGCCGCCGATCGGGCTGGGGCTGCGACGTCCGCGCGCCCGGCTCGTGCCGGACCTGGTGCTCGACACGACCGTGCGAATCGGTCGGCGAAATGGAGGCGGATGATGACATCGTGGCGCTCGACGCGCGGCATGGCCGTGCTCACCGTGCTCTTGTGGCTCAGCCTGCTGGCGACTGCCGCCCTGGGCGTGGCGCTGGCCACCGCGGCCGAGGCGCCGGCGACCGGCGCCCAACACGACCGCCTGCGGCTCGTGCACGCGGCGGAATCGGCGGTGTCGCTGGCCGTCTCGGCGCTGGCGTCCCAACGCGACTGGACGACCGTGCTCACGGCGGGGGTCCCGACCGCCTACGTGGACGGCCCACCCGGTCCGCGTCTCATCGGCGGCGTCACGATCGATCTCCTTGCCGAAACCGCGTGGCGCACCTGCGGCCGTCGCACGCCCTGCGACGACCCGTCGACCGACGCCACCACGGTCGACCGGCCGTGGGGCGTGCGGAACGCCCGCTGGCGCCTCGCGATCCACACGCCACTCGCCGCGGTGGAACCGGAAGCGGCCACGGTGTGTCCGTGCTACCTCGTGGCGTGGATCGCCGACGATCCGGCCGACGCCGACGGCGACCCGCGGCGCGATGCACCCGCTGGCGTGCCCGGGCACGGCGTCCTGCTCGTGCGCGGGCTGGCCGTGGCGGCGCGGGGTACCGTCGCCGAGGTCGAAGCGGTGGTCGCGCAGCCCTGCCGCCACAGCGGCGCACCGTGTGGGGGCAGCCGCGTGCAGTCGTGGGCGCTCATCGCCGACGGACGGCCCTGAGCCCTGTTCACCGGCCGGGCTGCGGTCGATAAACAACGCGAAGGTGTGTCGATCATGACCCAGACCGTACAGCGTGTGTTCGCGTCGTTCGTGTTCGCCTTCGTGTGCGCCGCCGGCGCGGCCCAGGCGCAGTCGCTGGCCGACGTCGCCAAGGCCGCGAACGCCGACAAGAAGGCCCAGCCGAAGACCACCAAGGTCTACACCAACGAGAACCTGCGGCAGGACATCACGCCCAGTCCCACCGCGCCGCCCGAGGGCGGCGCCGCGACGACCGACACGGTGGCCACGACCACCGCGGCGCCCACGCCGGGCGCCGATGCCGCGCCCGCCGCCGACAGCGGCGCCCGCGACGAGAAGTACTGGCACGACCGCATCACGGCGGCCCGCGACGCGGTCGACCGCGGGGAATCGGCGGCGAAGGCGTTCCAGAATCAGATCAACAGCCTCGTCACCGACTTCATCAACCGCGACGATCCGGCCCAGCGCGCCGGCATCGAGAAGGAACGTACGAAGGTGGTCGCCGAACTCGAGCGCACGCAGCGCGAGATCGCGGCGGCGAAGAAGGCCATCGCCACCATCGAAGACGAGGCGCGCAAGGCTGGCGTGCCCGCCGGCTGGCTGCGCTGAGCCGGGCGACCGTCGTGGCTGCAGGCGCCGGCCCGGCCGCCGGCCTCGATGCCGACGTGCTCGTGGTCGAAGACCGCGACTCGCTGCGCACGATGCTGCGGCTGGCCCTCGAATCGCACGGGTACGGGGTGCTCGAGGCGCGCGATCAGGCCGAGGCCGAGGCCCAGCTCGCGCGCCGCGTCCCGGCAGTGGTCATCACCGACCTGCGGCTGCCGGTCGGCGATGGTCTCGGTGTGCTGCGGGCGGTGAAGGCCGCCGACCCCGCGATTCCCGTCGTCGTCATGACCGCCTACGGCGGTGTCCAGGACGCCGTCGCCGCCATGAAGGACGGCGCCCTCGATTTCCTGGCCAAGCCCGTCGATCCCGATCATCTGCGGCTCGTCGTCGGTCGCGCCGTAGCGCAGCAGCGCCTGGCGCGGGATCACGAACGCCTGCAGCAGGAAGCCGCGGAACGACGCGGGGCGCCGGCCATTCTCGGCACGGCGCCGGCCCTGCTGAAGGCACTGCAGACCATGCAGCGCGCCGCCGCCACCGAGGCCACCGTGCTGCTCGAAGGCGAGAGCGGCACCGGCAAGGAGCTCTTCGCGCGCGCCCTGCACGCGTGGAGCCCGCGCGCCGCCGGGCCGTTCATCGCCATCAACTGCGCCGCCATCCCCGAGACGCTGCTCGAACCTGAGCTCTTCGGCTACGAGAAGGGCGCGTTCACGGGCGCCGTGCAGCGGAAGCTCGGACGCATCGAGCTGGCGCACAAAGGCACGCTCTTCCTCGACGAGATCGGCGAGCTGGCGCCGTCGCTGCAGGCCAAGGTGCTGCGCGTGCTCGAGACGCACGAGTTCGAGCGCGTCGGTGGCACGGCGACGATCAAGGCGGATCTCCGGCTGGTGGCGGCGACCAATCGCGACCTGCGCGTGGAGGTGGCCGAGCGCCGCTTCCGCGAGGACCTGTTCTTCCGGCTGTCCGTGGTGCCGATCCTGGTGCCGCCGCTGCGCGAGCGCGGCGACGACGTGCTGCGCCTGGCGCATCACTTCCTCGAGCGGCAGGCGCAGTCGGCGGGCCGGCCCGTGCCGGTGCTCGACGACCTGGCGCGCGACGCCCTGTGCGCCTATCGCTGGCCCGGCAACGTGCGCGAGCTGCAGAACTGCCTCGAGCGCGCCGCCATCCTCGCCGAGGACGCGGTGATTCGCCCGCGCCACCTGCGGCTGCTGGATGCCGCGGTGCCGGCGCCGGCGGCCGTGGCCGCGCTGCCGGCCGTCGAGCCCGACCTCGATCTCTCGGGCACCCTGGCGGTGGGGGTGGCGCGCGCCGGCGCCAGAGCGGAGCTGCGCAAGATCGCCGCGGCGCTGGCCGAGGCCGGCAACGACACCCAGCGCGCGGCCCGCGCGCTCGACGTGCCGTTCCGCGAGCTGCTCGTGAAGATGCGCGCGCACGGCCTCGGCGGCGCGTGAGCGGCCGCGGCGCGCGGCGTGTCAGCGCGCGCGGACGCCGATCGACGCCAGGGCGGCCCGCATCTCGGCGGGCGTCACGTCCGACGCGGTGGTGGCGCCGTCGGCCGTGACGAGCACGAAGTGCAGCGTGCCGCGCACCACCTTCTTGTCGTGCGACGCCGCCTCGAGCACGTCGCGCGCCGCCACGTCCGCCACCGACGGGAGCGGTCCCAGCCGCGCGATGAGCGCGTCGGCCCGCTGCGCCAGCGCCTTCGGAGTGACGCCGCGCGTGACGCCGATGGCGAGCGCCGCACGCATGCCGAGCGCCACCGCTTCGCCGTGGCGCAGGCGCCTGTAGCCGGTGGTCGCTTCGAGCGCGTGGCCGAGCGTGTGGCCGAAGTTGAGGATGCGGCGCAGGCCGTGCTCGTGTTCGTCCTGGCTCACCACCGACGCCTTGATGCGGCAGCAGCGCGTGACCATCTCGCCGAGGGCGTCGCCGCGCTGCGTGAGGATCGCCGGCAGCTGCGTCTCGAGCAGATCGAGTACGCCGTGATCGGCGATGAGCCCGTACTTGATCACCTCGTACAGGCCGGCGCGGAACTCGCGACGCGACAGCGTGGCCAGCGTCTCGGGATCGACCAGCACCAGGGCCGGCGGATGGAACGCGCCGATCAGGTTCTTGCCGCGCGCGTGGTTCACACCGACCTTGCCGCCAATGGCGCTGTCGACCTGCGCCATCACGGTGGTCGGCACGTGCACGAGGGCCACACCGCGCAGGTAGGTGGCGGCCGCGAAGCCCACCATGTCGCCCAGCACGCCGCCGCCCACTGCCACGATCGTCGCGCCGCGATCGGCGCCGCGATCCACGAGCTGGTCGTAGACCCGGGCGACGGTGGCGAGAGTCTTCACGCGCTCACCGTCGGGCACGAGAATCGGTGAGACCTTGCCGAACGTGCCGCCCACGGCATCCCACACCCGCGGACTCGACACCACGATCGCCTGACCGGACAGGCCGGCGGCCGCCAACTCGGCGGTGACGCGGCGCCGGGCGCCGTCGTCGACGACGATGCGGTACGCGCCGTCGCGGGCGGTGACGTCGATGGTGGACGGCATGCGGGGCAGGCGAGCGAAGAGCGGATGGTAGGATAGCACCCGGTGCGCGAGTCGGCGGATTTCCTGGTGCTGGGCAGCGGCGTTGCCGGATTGCGCGCCGCCGCCGCGCTGGCCGCGCACGGCCGCGTGCTCGTACTCACCAAGGCCGACGACGCCGCCGAGAGCAACACCGGATACGCCCAGGGCGGCATCGCCGCCGCGGTCGGGGACGACGACTCGCCAGCGCTCCACGCCGCCGACACGTTCGCCGCCGGCGACGGCCTCTGCGATCACGCCGCCGTGCAGGCGCTCGTCACCGACGGGCCCGCGTACGTGCGCGAGCTGGCGGACTGGGGCGCGCAGTTCGCCCGCGAGGCCGACGGACGCTTCGCCCTCGGCCGCGAAGGCGCGCACTCGGTGCGCCGGGTGCTGCACGCGCACGACGCCACCGGCCGCGAGATCGCGCGTGTGCTGTGGACGCGCGTCTCGGCGCTGCCCACCGTGCGGATCCTGAACGACGCGCGCGCCGTCTCGCTCATCGTCGAGCGCGGCGTGTGCGTGGGCGCGCGCGTGCTGCACGCCGGCCGCCGCCTCGACGCGCGCGCGCCCGCCGTGCTGCTCGCCACCGGCGGCGCCGGGCGTGTGTTCCGCGAGACGACGAATCCGGCGGTCGCCACCGGCGATGGCGTGGCGCTGGCGTGGCAGGCCGGCGCGGCGATCGCCGACATGGAGTTCGTGCAGTTCCATCCGACGGTGATGGCGGTGCCTGGCACCGCGCGTTTCCTGCTGTCGGAAGCGCTGCGCGGCGACGGTGCGCGTCTGCTCAACGTGCACGGCGAACGCTTCATGACGCGCTACGAACCGGCGGGCGAACTGGCGTCGCGCGATCTCGTGTCGCGGGCGATCGTGCGCGAGGAGCAACGCACCGGTGCGCCGATCCTGCTGTCGATGGCGCACCTCGATCCGGCGTGGGTGCGCGAGCGCTTCCCGACGCTCACCGCGGCGTGCCGCGATCGCGGGCTCGATCTGGCGACCGACCCGATTCCAGTGTCGCCGGCGGCGCACTACGTGATGGGCGGCGTGGCCACCGACATCGAGGGCCGCACCACCGTGCCCGGCCTCTACGCGGCGGGCGAGGTGGCGTGCACCGGCGTCCACGGCGCCAATCGCCTGGCCAGTAATTCACTGCTCGAGGGCCTGGTGTTCGGGGCCCGCGCCGCCGCGGCGATGCAGGCCCCGCCGCGCGAAGGCGCGGTGGCGCGTCCGCGTTTGCGGGGGCGCATGCCGCAGGCCCGTGAGGCCACGGTGATTCCCGAGCCCGAGGCCGTGCGCGAACTGATGTGGCGCGACGTGGGTCTGGTGCGCGACGCCGCCGGCCTCGGCAGGGCGGTCGTGACCCTCGACGGCTGGCGGCGGGCGCTGATGGCGGCCGGCCGCGACGAGGTCGACGTGGCCGTGTCGCTCGTCACCGTCGCCTGGCTGATGGCCCGCGGCGCCCTCGACCGCGCCGAGAGCCGCGGCGGGCACGCCCGGGCCGATTTCCCGGCACGAGACGATCTACACTGGATGGTTCACGTAGCCGAGTGCCTTCATGACCAAGAATCCTGAGCAGGGTGGCGGACAGGTCACCGAGATCACGCCCCAGTCCGAAGACTTCTCCAAGTGGTACCTCGACGTCGTCCGCAAGGCCGAACTCGCGGACTACTCGCCCGTGAAGGGCTGCATGGTGATCCGCCCGTATGGCTACGCCATCTGGGAGCTGATCCAGCGGCAGCTCGACGATCGCTTCAAGGCCACGGGGCACGTGAACGCGTACTTCCCGCTGTTCATCCCCGAGAGCCTCATCATGAAAGAGGCGGAGCACGTCGAGGGCTTCGCGCCGCAGGTGGCGTGGGTCACCAAGGGCGGCACCGAGGATCTCGAAGAGAAGCTCATCGTGCGGCCCACGTCCGAGACGATCTTCGGCGTGATGTACCAGAAGTGGATCCAGTCGTGGCGTGATCTGCCGGTGCTGATCAACCAGTGGGCCAACGTCGTGCGCTGGGAGAAGGTGACGCGGCCGTTCCTGCGCACCACCGAGTTCCTCTGGCAGGAAGGCCACACCGCGCACGAGACGGCGGACGAGGCGCAGGCGGAAACGCTGATGATCCTCGCGCTCTACAAGGAGTTCGCCGAGAACGTGCTGGCGATGCCGGTGGTCGACGGCCAGAAGAGCAGCAGCGAGAAGTTCGCCGGCGCCGAGCGCACCTACTCGATCGAGGCGCTGATGGGCGACGGCCGCGCGCTGCAGGCCGGCACCTCGCACAACCTCGGGCAGAACTTCGCGAAGGCGTTCGAGATCCAGTTCCAGGGCCGCGACAAGACGCTGCAGTACGCGTGGACGACGTCGTGGGGCGTGTCGACGCGTCTCATCGGCGGCACCATCATGACGCACGGCGACGACAGCGGCCTCATCCTGCCGCCGAAGGTGGCGCCGCATCAGGTCGTGATCATCCCGATTCCGCGCGGCAACTGGAAAGAGACGGTGCTGCCGGCCTGTCAGGCGATTCGCGACGAGCTGAAGGCGGGCGGCATCCGCGTGAAGCTCGACGACGACGAGAGCCAGACGCCCGGGTGGAAGTACGCCGAGTACGAGATGCGCGGCGTGCCGCTGCGCCTCGAGATCGGCCCGAAGGATCTCGAGAAGCGCTCGGTGTTCTCGGCGCGGCGGGATACGAAGGCCAAGGCGGCGCTGCCGATGGACGGCCTGGCCGGCCACGTCACCGCGCTGCTCGACGAGATCCAGGCCAACCTGCTGGCGCGGGCGCGGGCGTTCCGCGAGGCACGCACGCAGCCGGCCACGTCGTGGACCGAGTTCACGAGCATCATGGAAGGCCGCCCCGGCTTCGTCATCTCGCCGTGGTGCGAGACCGACGAGTGCGAGGCCGCGATCAAGGCCGAGACCCAGGCCACGATCCGCAACATCCCGTTCGGATCGTCCACGCCCACCGGCACCTGCGTGCGCTGCGACAAGCCCGCGAAGGTGAACGCGTGGTTCGCGAAGGCGTACTAGCGGCCGCTAGTTCTTCTCGTCCGCGTCGTCGTCCTTGGCGCGCCGCTTCTGGAACACCCAGGCGACGCCGATGCTGATGACGTAGAGGACGACCATCGGCGCGGCCACGATGGTCTGGTTCACCGGATCGGACGACGGCGTGGCGACGGCCGAGATGATGAAGATGATCAGGATCGCGTACTTGATGTTCCGCCAGAGGAAACCCGCGGTGACCAGGCCGAGCCGCGCCAGCACCATCACCAGCATGGGCATCTGGAACACGAGGCCCATGGCCAGTAGCAGCCACGCGTACATCGAGAACACCGGGTCGATGCGCGGCAGGAACTTGATGTTGGGCGTGGCGAAGCTGCCGAAGAAGGTGAAGGCGGCCGGGAACGCGATGTAGTGCGAGAAGGCGGCGCCGGCCGCGAAGAGCACCGTGGTGCCGAGCACGAACGGCACGGCGAAGCGCTTCTCGTTCTGATACAGGCCCGGCGCGATGAACAGCCACACCTGCCACATCACGTACGGACTGGCGATGAGCAGGCCGAGGATGGCGGCGATCTTCAGCTGCAGGAAGAACGCCTCGCTGGGCTCGGTGTAGACGAACTCGCCACCCGGCGGCAGCGTCGCCAGCAGCGGCTGCATGACGAAGTCCTGCGCGCGCGCCGCGAACGCGAACGCGGCCACGAAGCCGACCAGCAACGCCACGACGGCGTGCGTCAGCCGCTTGCGCAGCTCGTCGAGGTGATCGAGGAAGCTCATGCGCCCGTCGCCGAGCGCATCCTCCTCATCGGGCTCCCCGCCGTCGTAACGTCCGGGCGCGGGTATCTCGTCCTGCGCCTTCTTGAAGGGAACGAGGGCCACGGCTTACGAGCTGGCTTCGCCCCGCGAGACCGTCTGACCGTGCGTGCCGTCGGCGTCGACCACCGCGGCGGGCGCGGCCTTGGTCTTCTCCTCGCGATCCTTCCGCTCTTCGGTCTCGATCTCGCGCTCGAGCGTGTTCTGCAGCTCGGTCGAGGCCTTCTTGAACTCGTTGATGCTCTTGCCCAGGGACTTGCCCAGTTCCGGCAGCTTCCGGGGCCCGAAGATGATGAGGGCGATCACCAGGATGATGACCAGTTCCGGCATGCCGATCGATCCGAACATCTCGTGCTCCAGGGCAAAGAGCGGGGCGCGGATGCGCCCTCGCCCGTATCGCGTCGGCGCGCCGTGGCGCGGCCGTAACCCTCAGTATAGGCCCGTGCCGGGGAGGGTCAAGGTCTGCAGAGCTTACAGAGCTGAAATGCCTGTTGCCCCGCGCCCGTCCGGGCTACGATAACGGACATGCGGACGTCCAGATTCATGACGGTGGCGGCGCTGGCGGTGGGCCTGTCGGCGGTCCTCGGCGGACTGCTCGGCAAGAGCGCGCTGGCCACCCAGGACCGGGTGCCCGCGCACTACCGGGCGTTCACCGCCGCCCTCCAGGCCATCGAGCAGGAATACGCCGAGCCGGTCGAGTCCGACCGTCTCGTCTATGGCGGCATCAACGGGATGCTGCAGACGCTCGACCCGCACTCGAACTTCATGGACCCGAAGACCTACGCGCAGATGCGCGAGCGCCAGGAACAGCGCTACTACGGTCTCGGCATCACCATCCAGTCGCTCGATCGCAACATCTCGGTCGTGCGCGTGTTCGAAGGGTCGCCGGCGCACCAGAAGGGCCTGCGCCGCGGCGACATCATCGCCAAGACGGGCGATCAGGATCTCACCGGCTGGACGACCGATCAGGCCGTGGGCAAGCTGCGCGGCCCGAAGGGCACCTTCGTCAACATCTCGGTGAAGCGCGCCGGCATCCCCGAGCTGATGTCGATGGACGTGATGCGCGACCAGGTCACGATTCCGAGCATCCCGGCGCACTTCATCACGAAGAACGACGTCGGCCTGATCCGCCTCGAGGACTTCGCCGAACACACCGACGACGAACTCGGCGACGCGCTGAAAGACCTGAAATTGCAGGGCATGCGGCGCCTGGTGCTGGATCTGCGCGGCAACCCTGGTGGCCAGCTCGATCAGGCGATCCGCGTCGCCAACCGCTTCCTGCCGAAGGGCGATCTCATCGTCTACACGCGCGGCCGCGTCGAGAACTCCGACGAGGACTACCACGCCACGCGGCCCAGCGACTTCCTCGATCAGCCGATGGTGGTGCTCGTGAACCGCAACTCGGCGAGCGCCTCGGAGATCGTGTCGGGCGCGCTGCAGGATCACGATCGCGCGCTGGTGGTCGGCGAGACCACGTTCGGCAAGGCGCTCGTGCAGTCGGTGTATCGCATCAGCGCCGGCGCCGGCCTGGCGCTGACCACGGCGCGCTACTACACGCCGAGCGGCCGCCTGATCCAGCGGCCGTGGGACGGCGCGTTCGACGAATACCTCACCTACACGATGCGCGACCAGAAGGAGCGCACCAAGACCGCCGATCAGCTCAAGCTCACCGACGGCGGCCGCAAGGTGTACAGCGGCGGCGGCATCGAGCCCGACGAGCGCTTCGATGGGCCGGTCGAGGGCTTCAATCCGACGCGCTTCGGTCGCACCATCTTCGGGCGGCAGCTGTTCGGGGCCTACGCCGAGAAGTTCTACGCCGAGGGCGACACCCGGCCGGGCACCAAGGGTGACGGCCGCCGGTCGGTGGCGAAGGACTTCGCGGTCGACGACGCCATGGTGGCCGACTTCAAGCAGTTCGTGGAGTCGAAGCGCGTGAAGATGGACGAGGCGGCCTGGACGCAGGACACCCCCTTCATCCGCGCCATGATCCGCTTCGAAATCGACTCGGCCGTGTTCGGGATGGGCGTCGCCCGACGTCGCCTCCTGGAAGTCGACCCGCAGGCGCAGTACGCGCTCGGGCTTTTCCCCAAAGCCGAGCAGCTGCTGACCCTGACGAAGACCAAGACCACCCGCGCCCCGCGCTAGTCCAGCCACCCGGTCCGTTCTGGCAAACCCCAAAATATTGGGGTGTTAGGATCGCCTTGCCACACTGGTAGGGCCTTGTTAGACTTGCCCCGGTTTCGTCCAGCCGGGGTTCTCTCCTCAGTCCACCGGGCCTTCCTCGCGGGTTGCCATGCGTCTCGATCGTCTGCAGATTTCCGGGTTCAAGTCGTTCTCCGATCGCGCCGAGCTGGCCTTCGACGGCGGCGTCACCGCCATCGTCGGGCCGAACGGCTGCGGCAAGAGCAACGTGGCCGACGCGCTCACGTGGGTGCTGGGCGAACAGAGCGCCAAGAGCCTGCGCGGCGACAAGATGGAAGACGTCATCTTCAGCGGCAGCGATGCCCGGAAGCCCACCGGCGCCGCCGAGGTGCGACTGCGCCTGAGCGGCGTGCCGGCGCCGCCGCCGGCGCCCGTGGCCGTGCCCGAGGACGCCCCGGTGCTCGAGATCGACCCGCTGCAGGCCGTGCGCGACGTCGAGGTCACGCGCCGGTTGTACCGCTCGGGCGAGAGCGAATATCTGATCGACGGCACGCAGTGCCGTCTGCGCGACGTCCACGAACTGCTGATGGACACCGGCCTCGGCGCCAAGGCCTACTCGATCATCGAGCAGGGCAAGATCGGCATGATCCTGAGCTCGCGGCCGACCGATCGCCGTCAGCTCATCGAGGAAGCCGCCGGCGTCACCAAGTACAAGTCGCGCCGCCGCTCCGCCGAGCTGAAGCTCGACGCCGCGCAGCAGAACCTGACGCGCCTCGACGACATCGTCTTCGAGGTGGAGAAGCAGTGCGGCTCGCTGAAACGCCAGGCGGCCAAGGCCCGCAAGTACCAGCGCCTGCGCGACGAGATGCGCCGCTGGGAGAAGGTGCTGTTCGCGCGGCGCTACAAGCACCTTGCCGAGCACATCGAGTCGGCGCGCGGACGTCTGCACGAGGCGCGCGAGAACGAAGTGGCGTCGGCCGCCCGGCTCTCGGAAGTGGAGACGGAACTGGCGCGCGTGCGCATCGAACTCGCCAAGGCCGAGCAGGACGCCGCCGGCGTGCGTGAAGCGGTGCACGCCCGCGAGCTCGACGTCACCAAGCGCCAGCAGCAGCTCGCGCTCGACGGCCAGCAGGCGTCGATGCTCGAGACGCGCATCGCCGAACTCGATCAGGAGCGCCAGGCGCTCGAGGCGCGACGCGAACCCGAGCACGTGCGCCTCGAGGAACGCCGGGCGGCGATCGCCGAGGCCGAGCGCGCCCGCGACGAGGCGGCCGACGCCGCGAAGCTGGCCGCCGAGACCTACGCCGAGGCACAGCGCGCCATCGGGGCCGTCGAAGGCGAAGTGGAGAAGGCTCGCGGCGACGTCTACGCCGTGATGAACACCGTCACCGCGCTGACGACCGCGATTGGCCACGCCTCAAAGGAACGCGAGCGCGCCGCCGCCATGGCCAGCCGCCTCGAGATCGAGGCCCGCGATCTCGACGGCGAACTGCAGCGCGCGATCCACGCCCGCGAGCGCGCCGCCGAGGCCCTGCGCCAGGCGCAGGAAGACCTGGCGGCCACCGAGATGGCGAAGACGGCGCGCGAGCGCGACCTCGCCGCCGCCCGCATCGAGCACGAGTGGCGCGAGCGTGAACGCCGTCAGCGCGAGCACGACCTCGCCGGCGCCACCGCGCGTCTGGCGTCGCTCGAGGAGATCGAAGCCGCCCGCGCCGCCTTCAGCGACGGCGCCCGCATGCTGCTGGCCCGCGCCGATGCGTCGGTGGGGCAGCGCGGCGCCCTCGCCGACTACGTCGAGGTGCCGTCGAAGTACGAACGCGCCGTCGAAGCGGTGCTCGGCGACCTGCTCGAGCACGTCGTCGTCGACAGCCACGCGCAGGCGCACGCCGGGTTCCAGATCGTGCGCACCGAGGGCGCCGGCCGCTGCGGCTTCATCGTGATCAGCGACGGCTTCACCGCGCCCGTGGCGCCGCCGGCGGTCGCTACGCCCGAGGGCTGCGTGGCTCTGGCCGACATCGTCACGATCTCGGGCCCGTACGCGCGCGTGCTCGCTGCCGTGGTCGGCAACGCGCTCATCACCGACTCGCTCGATCGCGCGGCCACGGTGGCCGCGCACGCCACGGTGCCGGTCGTGACCCTCGACGGCGACGTCTACCGCGGCGCGCACGTGGTGAGCGGCGGCAGCCGCACCGAATCCACCGGCATCCTCGCCACCAAGCGCGAGATTCGCGATCTGCGCGAGAAGGTCGAGGCCGATCGCGAAGCCGTGGCGACGCTGGCCGAGGAGATCGCCTCGTTCGTGCAGGCCATCACCGTGGCCAGCGCGGCCGTCACCGGTCTGGTGGCCGACGGCCACCGTCACGAGAAGGCGATCGTGGCCGTGCAGGCCGATGTCGCCCGCGCCAGCGCCGACGAGTCGCGGGTGCGGCAGCGCGTCGATCTGGTGGCCGCCGAGGCGCGCGGCGCCCGCGAGTCGATCGAGGCGCTCGACATGCGGCAGCTCGAGGCCGAGGCCAGCATCGAGCGCCTCACCAGCGAGCGCAGCGGCTTCGAAGCCGCGCTCGGCGATCGTCAGCGCCAGCTCGCCGACGCCCGCGAGCACCTGCACGTGCTGAGCCAGCAGGCGGCCGAGGCGCGGGCGGCGCAGGCGATGCTGTCGGAACGCGCCGTCGCGGTCGTCGCCGAGGTGCGGCGGCTCGAAGACGCCATCCGCGACACCGAGGATCGCGCGGCGGCGTGCCGTCGCGACATGGACCTGATGGCGGAGCAGCGCCAGCGCCTGCTCGCTGCCGGCGTCGAAGGGCAGCGCCTGCTCGACGAGAGCATCCACGCGCTCGACGATCTGCGCGAGGAGATGCTGCGCGCCGACGACGAGACGCTGGTGCTGAAGTCGGCCACCGAGCGGCAGGAACAGACCATTCGCGACGCCCGCCGCGCCCTCGACGCCGTGCGCGCCCTGGCCGCCGAGCTCGACATCTCGCGCGCCACCGCCGAAGCCGAGCTGACGCACCTGGCGCAGCAGAGTCTCGACGCCGTGCAGGCCGACCTCGACACGATCGCGGCCGAAGTCGCCGAGATGGAGGCGCAGGGCATCCACGCGCCGGATGCGCGCGTGATTCGCCGCGCCGTCGCGGCCGCGGCCGAGGATCCGGAAGGCGACGAGACCCCGGCGGAGGACACGGCGGCCGCCGACGCCGCCAGCGGTGCCGAGGCCGTGGCGTCCGACGCCGCGGTGGCCGAGGCCGCGCAGGCGGCGATGACCGCGGAGGAAGCCATCACCGAGCTGCGCACGCAGATCGAGCGCCTCGGCCCGGTGAACATGATGGCCATCCAGCAGTACACCGAGATGGACGAGCGCCGTGTGTTCCTCGGCGCCCAGCGCAAGGACCTCGTCGACTCGATCGCCCAGACCAACGAGGCGATCCGCAAGATCGACGAGACCACGCACGCGCGCTTCCGTGAGGCGTTCACCCAGATCAACGAGAACTTCGCGCAGACCTTCACCACGCTCTTCGGCGGCGGCAAGGCCAGCATCACGCTGCTCGACGAGAACGATCCGCTCGAGAGCGGCATCGACATCGTGGCGTCGCCGCCCGGCAAGCGCCTGCAGAGCGTGATGCTGCTCTCGGGCGGCGAGAAGGCGCTCACCGCCATCTCGCTGATGTTCGCCATCTTCAAGTACAAGCCGAGCCCGTTCTGCCTGCTCGACGAAATCGACGCCCCGCTCGACGACGCCAACATCGGCCGCTTCGTCGAGATGCTGCGCGGCATGCTCGACCGCACGCAGTTCATCATCATCACGCACAGCCGCAAGACCATGGAGATCGCCAACCGCCTCTACGGCGTCACCATGGAAGAGCCGGGCGTGTCGAAGGTGATCGCGCTGCAGATGAATTAGGGCAGGGGTGAACTTTCCCCGGCCGTCGTGCGTAGGTGCCTGCGAGGGGCTTGCCATGACGCGACTGCGATTCCACGTGCCGGCGACGGCCTTGTTCCTGTCCGCGGCCATCGCCGTCTCGGCCGGCTGCGAGATCCAGGCGGGCGAGGGCGATTTCTCGTTCGAGTTCGCGTCGGGCAAGGCCACCGACACCTGGACCCGCACCTACGACCTGGGCCCCGGCGGCCGCATCGAGGTGCTGAACACCAACGGCGAGATCCGCGCCGAGGCGGCCCCGGCCGGGCCCCTCGAGGTGCGCGCCGAGCGCACCATGCGCGCCGGCTCCGACGAGTCGGCCCGCGAGCTGCTGCAGCAGGTGGAGATGCGCGAGGAAGCTGGCGGCAGCCGCGTGCGCATCGAGACCCGCAGCCCGAAGGTGCGCATGGGCGGCCTGTCGGTGTCCTACGTGCTGCGCGTCCCGCCCGGCGTGCACGTCGACCTGCGCACCGTGAACGGCGGCATCCGCCTCGACAACGTCGGCGGCGAGGTGCGGGCCACGACGACCAACGGCGGCGTGAAGGGCCGTGTGGCCGCGGTGAGCCTGCTCGACGCGCGCACGACCAACGGCGGCGTCGAGCTGCAGGTGGCCGGTCCGGTGGCGGCAGACGCCAAGGTCAGCCTCGCCAGCGTGAACGGCGGCGTGCGCCTGGCGGTGCCGGCCGACACGAAGGCCGACATCCGCGCCCGCTGCACCAATGGCCGCGTCACCGTCACCGACCTGCCGCTGTCGACCGAGGGCGAATCCAGCCGCCGCCGGCTCGATGGCGCGATCAACGGGGGCGGCGCCCAGTTCGACCTGCAGACGGTGAACGGCGGCGTCAGCATCGGCCGGTTCTAGGACCCGCGTCAGCCCGACGCTCGAGGCCGCCGGGGCGATTGTCGCCGCCCCGCCGACTGTCGTACCCTGACGGCATTCCAGGGCCACGCCAGTGAACGAAGACAAGTCCACCCGGTACCATCGTCGCCGCCGGCGCTCCGATGCGGCCGCGACCGCCGTGGTGGGCCTGTTCCTGCTCGCGCTGGCGCTCACCGGCGCCGGCACGCTGGTGCGCACCGGGCTCGAGTGGCTCACGAGCTGGCTGCCGTCGACCGTGGCGCCGTTCGCGGCCGCCGCGATCTACTTCGTAGGCCTGGTCGCCACCGTGCAGACGCTCGAGCTGCCGTTCGCGTGGTACCAGGGCTACTGGCTCGAACGCCGCTACGGCCTCACGCGCCAGATCCTGCCGCACTGGCTCGCCGATCACGTGAAGGCCACCACCGCCAGCAGCGGCGTCATGGTGGCGGGCCTGGCCGGCGTCTACCTGTGTCTGTCGCTGTGGCCGCGTCTGTGGTGGGTGGCTGCGGCCACGGCCTTCTCGCTCGTGATGGTGGTGGCGGCGCGGCTCGCGCCGATCGTGCTGCTGCCGATGTTCTACCGGGTGCGGCCGCTGCGCAACGAGGCCCTCGCCGGCCGCCTGCGCCAGCTCGCCTCGCGCGCCGGCGCGCCGGTGATCCGCGTCGACGAGTGGGCGATCGGCGGTCACACCAGCAAGGCGAACGCGGCGCTGGCCGGCGTCGGCCGCTCGCGGCGCATCCTGGTGTCGGACACCATGCTCGACTCGTACTCCGACGACGAGATCGCGGTGGTGCTCGCCCACGAGCTGGCGCATCACGTGCACGGCGATCTCTGGCAGGGCATGGCGCTGCGATCGGCGTCGCTCTTCGTCACCGGCTATGTCGCCGCGGTGGCGCTCGATCTGCTCGGCCCGTGGCTGACCCTGCGCGGCCCCGCCGACCCGGCCGGCGCGCCGTTGCTCCTGTTCGTCGCCGGCGCCGTGTCGTTCCTGGTGCTGCCGCTCGGCAACGCCGTGTCGCGTGCGCAGGAACGCCGTGCCGATCGCTTCGCCCTGTCGCTCACCGGCAACCCCACGGCGTTCGTCACCGCCATGAAGCGGCTCGGCCAGCAGAACATGGCCGAGGAGCGGCCGTCGCGGCTGGCGCGCTGGCTGTTCTACTCGCATCCTCCACTCGGCGAACGCATCGCCGCCGCCCAGGCGTGGCCCGTCGCCGCCGCGTTACAGGGCTCTGGCATCGTGGCGTCCAGGGAGTGACGTCATGCGATCGATCGCGGTGTGGATGGGTGTGCTGATGGCGGTGGCCGCCGGCGTGATCGCGGGGGCGCAGGCGCCAGCGGCGCGCAAGCAGCTGGTGGCGCATCGCGGTGCCTCGGGCTACGCGCCGGAACACACGCTGGCGTCGTACCGGCTGGCCATCGAGCAGGGCGCCGACTTCGTCGAGCAGGATCTGGCCGTCACCAAGGACGGCGTGCTCATCTGCCTGCACGACGCCTCGCTCGAGCGCACCACCGACGTCGAGCAGAAGTTCCCCGATCGCGCGACGACGATCACCCTCGAGGGCCGCACGCGCAAGGTGTGGCTCGCCAACGACTTCACGCTGGCCGAGATCAAGATGCTCGATGCCGGCAGCTGGTTCGACCCGAAGTTCGCCGCCGAGACGGTGCCCACGTTCGACGAGGCGGTCGCGCTCATCCGCGGCCGGGCCGGCGTCTATCCCGAACTGAAGACGCCCGAGATCTACGAGGGCCGCGACGTCGACTTCCCGGCGCTGGTGGAACAGGCACTCGATCGGCTGAAGTTGCGCGGACCGGACGCCGATCGCACGACGCCGATCATCCTGCAGACGTTCGGCGAGTCGACGGCCCGCGCGCTGCACGATCGCCGCATCGGTGTGCCGGTGGTGCTGCTGTTCGACGTGCGCGGACCGTTCGACCCGGCCGCGATGGTGTCGCGCTGGAAGGGCGTGGTCGCCGGTTTCGGCCCCGCGAAGGAAGTGGTGGCGGCGCATCCGGAATTCGTGCGCCTCGCGCACGCCGCCAAGCTCACCGTGACGCCGTACACGTTCCGCGCCGCCGCCGTGAAGGGCTATCCCGACGTCACCGCCGAGATGTCGCACTTCCTCTACGACCTCGGCGTCGACGCCCTCTTCACCGACAACCCCGACAAGTTTCCGCGCCGCTAGATCGGCCATCAACGGCTCGTGGGTCGCCGATGCGGGTGACGACGGCGAAGGGCTGGCCCGTCTCCCGCGTCCGGCCTACGCAGTCCGTCAAACGCCTGCGGGGGCGAGTGTCGGCGGAAGCGCGGGGCCCCGGGCGGTGCTGCGCGACGTGTCTCTCGCGTCGCCGCTGCGCCTGAACACCCCACGCGGACTTCGGCGCCGCCTCGGCGTTTGACGTCTCACGCGTGCGCGGCCTGCTCCGGACGGCCGCGGGAGACGGGGCCAGCCCTTCACCGTCGCGCGACAGGGGACCGGGTCTGACAAGAACGAGCCGCCCCCGCGGGGCGGCTCCCTGTCGTAGTGTGCAACCTGACCTCGAAGCGCGAGCTCGCGACCACCCGCACCATGGGTGGCAGTAGACTGCGGACACTGCAGGCTCTGGCGATCCAGCCGACCTGTCTAATCATCGCTAGGCCGAAATGATTCAACTCAACCGAGATCACTTCGATGAGCGCTTTGGCCTGTGGGCCATGGCCGTCCTGGCAGGCTCGGTGCTTGGAACCGTCGCGCACCTTGTGATGGTCGGCCGCCACTACAACATCAACGTGGCGCCCATTGGAGCTGTGGGGCTCGTCGTGACTGGCGCGCTTTTCTCCGTGCTCGGCCGTACGACGCTGGCCAGAGTGGGGTGGGGCGTCGTGGTCGCAGCGGCCTTGGCCACAGTGGTCGCGCCTGTCGGAGCCCTCGGAAGGTCGGGGTGGTGGGTGCAAGCGCTTGCGATTCTCGTAGGCGGAGTGCTGGTTGCCCTGGGAGCGATGCGGCGGAGGCTTCACCTTTCGACCGCGATCGTTGCAGCCGCCCTGTTGATTGCGAGCGCCGTCGCTCGCGTCACCTCGCTCCGAATGTTCGAGAGTATCCTCGGCACGTCGACGGTGCTGAGTGGTCAATGAGCGCGGTCTGACATGCGCATGATCCCGGCGGGGAGCCTCCGTCGCTACAGTTGACACTTGCTCCTGACAGTCGGACGTATGTCTCATGCCTGGAGCCGGCCGCGGGAGGCGGGCCAGCCCTTCGCCGTCGCACTGCAGCCGACTGTTGCGATCAGCGCTCGGCGACGACCAGCGTGCCCTTCATCGTGCGGCACTGGTCGTTGCTGGCGAGCGAGCAGTAGTACGGGAAGCGGCCCACCTGATCGGCGCGGAACGCGAAGGTGATCGACTCGCCGGCGCCGGCGCGCTTCATCAGGCGATAGGCGTCGATGGCGAAGCTCACCGGTGCGTCGCCGCTGGTCAGCGTGATCGTCACCAGGTCGTTCTTCGTGACGTCGATGCGTTCGGGAGCGAAGCGCCCGTCGCGCACCGTCACCGCGACCTTCCGCGTCGCCGGGGCGGCGTCCTGCGCGCCGAGCGGCGCGGCCACGAGCAGCGCGAGGGCACAGGCCAGCAGCGGAAGACGCATGGAGGCATTCTAGCCGCTGCAAAAGGAAACGGCCGGCAGCGTGAGCTGCCGGCCGCCAATCGTGCCGAGTTCCGGATGCGGAGATCCGGGCCCCGACCGTGCTCTAGTCGCGGCGCGGACCGCGATCGCGGCGCGGACCGCGCGGACGGTCGCCGCGGTCGCCACGATCCGGACGGTCGCCGCCGCCACCCTCACCGGCCGGCGGCTCGCTGCCGGGCTCGGCCGCGGGCGGACCACCCTCGGAGGGCAGCAGCGCCTTGCGGCTCAGGCGGATCTTGCCGGTCGGGTCGATGTTGATGACCTTCACGAGGATCTGCTGGCCTTCCTTCAGCTCGTCGCGCACGTCCTTCACGCGGTGGTTCGCGATCTCCGAGACGTGCAGCAGGCCGTCGGTGCCCGCCATGATCTCGACGAAGGCGCCGAAGTCGGTGATGCGCTGCACCTTGCCGAGGTAGGTCTTGTTGAGCTCGGGCGTCGCCGTGAGCTCCTGGATCATGCCGATGGCCTTGGCCGCGGCGGCCTCGTCGGCCGACGCCACGTTCACCTGGCCGTTGTCCTCGACGTCGATCTTCACGCCGGTCTTCTCGATGATGCTGCGGATCATCTTGCCGCCGGGCCCGATGACGTCGCGGATCTTGTCGACCGGAATCCTGATGGTGACGATGCGCGGCGCGTAGGCCGACATGCTGGTGCGCGTGGCCGGCAGCGCCTCGTTCATCTTGCCGAGGATGTGCAGGCGGCCGGCCTTGGCCTGGGTGAGCGCGGCGCGCATCACGTCGGCCGAGATGCCGGTGACCTTGATGTCCATCTGCAGCGCGGTGATGCCGCTGGCCGTGCCGGCGACCTTGAAGTCCATGTCGCCGTAGTGGTCCTCGGCGCCGGCGATGTCGCTCAGCACCGCGTACTTGCCGGTGGTCTCGTCCATGATGAGGCCCATGGCCACGCCGGCCACCGGCGCCTTGATCGGCACACCGGCGTCCATCATCGCCAGCGAGCCGCCGCACACCGAGGCCATCGACGAGCTGCCGTTGCTCTCGAGGATGTCCGACACGATGCGCACGGTGTAGGCGAACTCGGACTCGGCGGGAATCATCGGCGCCAGCGCGCGTTCGGCCAGGGCGCCGTGACCGATCTCGCGACGGCCGGGGCCGCGCATCGGCTTGGTCTCGCCCACCGAGAAGGGCGGGAAGTTGTAGTGGAGCATGAAGCGCTTCCACATCTCGCCATCGACCATCTCGATCTTCTGCTGGTCGTCGGCGGTGCCGAGCGTGGCGGTGACGAGCGCCTGCGTCTCACCGCGGGTGAACACGGTGGAGCCGTGCACGCGGGGCAGCACCTTGGTCTCGATGGTGATGGGGCGGATCTCGTCGAACCTGCGGCCGTCGAGACGCACGCCGCGGTCGAGGATCTCGGTGCGCAGCACCTTCTCCTGCAGCTCGTGGAGCAGCGCCTTGGCCTCGCCCTTCTTGTCGGCGAGCGCCTCGGGCAGGGCGGCGATGGTGGCCTTCTCGACCTTCGCCACCGTGGCGTAGTTCTCGATCTTGCCTTTGATGCGCATGGCCGCGGTGAGCGGCTCGAGCGCGTGGCCCTCGACGAACGCCTTCACGTCGGCGTTCACCACCACCTCGGGCTTCGGCAGCTTCTTGCGGCCGGCCTCGGCGGCCAGCGCGTCGAGGCCGGCGCAGATCTCCTTGATGGCCGCGTGCGCGGTCTCGAGCGCCTGGATGACTTCGTCTTCCGTCACTTCCTGCGCGCCGGCCTCGACCATCACGATGCCGTCCTTGCTTCCGGCGACCGTGAGATCCAGGCGGCTCTGCTTGCGCTGCGGGAACGTCGGGTTGACGATGAACTGACCGTCGACCAGGCCGACGCGCACGCCGGCGATGGTCTTCTCGAGCGGCATCTCCGACAGGGCGAGGGCCGCCGAGGCGCCGGTGATCGCCAGCACGTCGGAGTCGTGTTCGGTGTCGGCCGAGAGCACGAACGCGATGATCTGCGTCTCGAAGCTCCAGCCGGCGGGGAAGAGCGGGCGGATCGGGCGGTCGATCAGGCGGCTCGTGAGCGTTTCCTTCTCGGTGGCCTTGCCCTCGCGCTTGAAGAAGCCGCCAGGGATGCGGCCCGACGCGTAGGTGTACTCACGGTAGTCGACCGTGAGCGGAAGGAAGTCGATGCCCTCGCGGGCGCTCGACGCGTGGCAGGCCGTGACGATCACCATCGTGTCGCCCATGCGGACGACGGCGGCGCCGTCGGCCTGCTTGGCCAGCCGACCCGTCTCGATCGAGAGGGTGTGCGTGCCGATCTGAATCTCGCGCTTGACCATGTGAAATCCTCGCTGCCGGGGTCACGTTCCCCGGACTTTGCCCGGACGACGGGCCGCGCTCGCGTGGTGCGAGACGGTCCGGCCGTCGTCCTGTCTGCGGGCCGCGCCGGAGCGCGAACGGCACCGCCGTCCGCGCCCGCGGACGGGGTTACTTGCGGATACCGAGCCGCTTGATCAGCTCGGCGTAGCGATCGCTGTCCTTGCTCTTGAGGTAGTCGAGGAGGCGGCGGCGCTGGCCGACGAGTTTCAGCAGGCCGCGGCGCGAGTGGTGGTCCTTCGCGTGGCCCTTGAAGTGCTCGGTGAGGTAGGCGATGCGTTCGCTGAGAATCGCCACCTGCACTTCGGGCGATCCGGTATCGGAATCGTGCGTGCGGTACGAGCCGATGAGTTCGGTCTTCTTGTCTTTCGTCAGTGCCACGGTCTGCCTCCACGTACGGCCCAGGGCCCGGGGTGTCGGAGCTCCAAGCCGCCGTATATCTGCGATTTCGCTCGCAGGATGACCTTCAATCTTAGCCCAGGACGACGAGGGGCTGTAAAGACAAACCCGAGCTGCCGACCGGGGTGGCGCGGGCGATGGCCAGGAGGCGGCCGGCCGGATCCAGCAGCCGCACCGGGGCTCCCGCCACGTCCGCCGCGCCCCCGATCTGCACGGTCTGGCCATGCCGGATCCGCCTCGCGAGGTCGTCGGTCAGCGGGACGCCCCGCAGGTCGGGCAGCAGGGTCTCGATCGGCCGGACCTGGTCGCGCAGGCCGCCCCGGGGGGCCGCCTTCAGGGCCTCGAAGGTCAACGCGCCCGTGAGGTCGAAGGCGCCGGCCCGGACACGGCGCAGGGCCGACAGGTGGGCGCCGGTGCCCGTGAGCACGCCGAGGTCGTGCGCCAGGCTGCGGACGTAAAACCCGGACGACACCGTGAGCGACAGCGTGGCCACACCGTCCGCGTACCCTCGCAGGGTCAGGTCGTGCACCGTCACCGGTACCGGCGGCAGGGCCAGCGGCGCGTCGCGCCGGGCCGCCTTGTAGGCCACCTCGCCGTCGACCTTCTTGGCCGAGTAGGCCGGCGGCACCTGCTCGCGCGCGGCGGCAGCGGTGGCGAGCGCCTGGGCCAGGGCCGTCTCGTCGGGCCACCGTCCCGTCTCGCCCGTGGTCGCGCCTTCGGCGTCGTAGGTGTCGGTCGCGCGGCCGAACGTGACCGCGGCCTCGTACGCCTTCAGGTCGTGCGTCATGAAGCGCGCGAGCCGCGTGGCGCGCCCCACCAGCAGCACGACCACGCCGGTGGCCATCGGGTCGAGGGTGCCGGTGTGACCACGCCCTTGGTGGCGAGGGCGCGCCGCGCCACCGCCACGACGTCGTGGGAGGTGGGACCGCGGCTCTTGTCGACGACGAGGACGCCGTCCAGGCCGTCGCTCACGACCGCGGGCCGGCGGCGTCGATGGCGGCAACGAGCGCCGTCAGCAGCTCCGCGCGCAGCGCGTCGGCGTCGCCGCTGAGCCGGCAGGCCGCCGCGTTGCGGTGCCCGCCGCCGCCGCGCGCCGCGGCAATCGCGCCGATGTCGACCGGGCCCTTCGAGCGCAGGCTGACGCGCCAGCGGTCGGGCGTGGCCTCCTGCTTGAAGAACGCCACCGCCTCGACGTCCTTCACCGACAGCGGGAAGTTGATGAGGCCCTCGGTGTCGTCGTAGCTGCCGTCGGCCGCCGCGGCCATCTCGGGCGTGATCGTGAGAATCGCCGCCCGGCCCGACGAGTCGACCGTCATGCCCGACAGCACGCTGCCGAAGAGGCGCACCCGCGCCATGCGGTTGCTGTCGTAGTGCGTGCGGGCGATGGCTTCGGGATCGGCGCCCGCCTCCACGCAGCGCGCCGCGATGTCGAACGTGCGCGGCGACAGGTGCGAGAAGTGGAACGAGCCGGTGTCGGTGAGGATGGCCAGGTACAGATGCGTGGCGATGTCGGCGGTGAGCGGCGCGTCGAGTGCGCGGATGATCGCGTAGACCAGCTCGCCGCACGCCGCCGCCGATTCGTCCACCCAGTTCACGGCGCCGTAACGCGCGTTGCCGGGATGGTGATCCACGTTGAGCACGACCGAGCGGTCGAGGCCGCTGACGCCGGTGCGCGAGAGATCACCGCATTCCATGATGGCGGCGCAGTCGAACGCCTCGGTCACCTCGCGCGTCACCCACAGGCCGTCCACGGCGGGGAAGGGCTGCAGGTAGGCCGGCGGCACGTCGCACATGACCATGCGTGCGTCCTTGCCGATCGCGCGAAGGGCGAGCGTGAGCGCCATGCCGGAGCCGATGGCGTCGCCGTCGGGCCGCTCGTGCGACGAAACGACGATGCGCGAGGCCTGCCGCAGCCGCGCGACGACCTCGAGGAAGGCCGGGTCGGCCGACGGATCAGGAGCGGGGCGTGTCGTCATCGGTCGCGGGGGCGGCGGGGGCGGCGGCGTCGGCACCGGCGGCGTCGGCACCGGCGGCCGACTCGGGCGCGGCCGCGGCGCGAGCGGCTTCCTGCTCGTGCAGCTCGTGGAGGATCTCCTCGACGCGCGTGTGCGCCGCCAGGCCTTCGTCGTACTGGAACACGACCTCGGGCGCCCGTCGAAGCGCCAGCCGCTCGGCCAGCAGGTGTCGGATGAACTTGGCGGCGCGCGACAGCGCCTGCGTCGTCTTCTTCTTCTCGGCCGGGCCGCCGAGCAGCGTCCAGTAGATGCGGGCCAGCGACAGATCGGGCGTCACCTTCACCCGGGTGACGGTGACCAGCCCCACGCCGGGATCGGCGACCTCGGTGGCGAGGATCAGGCTGACCTCTTCGCGCACCTGTTCGGCGACGCGTTCGACGCGATGGGTGAGGGCCATGGGACGATCTTAGTCAGGCGGCGGGGAACAGGGAACGGGGAAACCGTGGCGGGCGCCGCAGGCGGCGCGAAGCGGGATCGGGGCGACGGCGGCCGTGTGGCCGCCATCGCCCGAATGGTTTACGCCGAGGTGGCGACGCGTTCCATCTGGAACACTTCGATGACGTCGCCGACCTGGATGTCGTTGTAGCCGGCCAGGGCGATACCGCATTCGAAGCCGGCCTTGACCTCGCCGACGTCGTCCTTGAAGCGGCGCAGCGAGGCCATCTTGCCCTCCCACACCATCTGGCCGCCGCGGATGAGGCGCACCTGCACGTCGCCCTTGCGGGTGATGACGCCCTCGCTCACCATGCAGCCGGCGATCACGCCGGCCTTCGGCACCTTGAAGGTGTCGCGCACCTGGGCGGCGCCCAGACGCACTTCCTTGAAGGTCGGATCGAGCAGGCCGGCCATGGCCTTCTCGATCTCCTCGGTCACGTTGTAGATGACCGTGTGGTGACGGATGTCGACCTTCTCGCGGTCGGCGATGTCGGCGGCGTTGCGATCGGGCCGCACGTTGAAGCCGATGATGATGGCGTCGCTGGCCGTGGCCAGCAGCACGTCCGACTCGTTGATGGCGCCGACACCCGAGTGGATGATCTTGACGCGCACCTTGTCGGTGGAGAGCTTGTCGAGCGAGCTGGCCAGCACTTCGGCCGAGCCCTGGACGTCGGCCTTGACGATGATCGGCAGGTCCTTCACGCCGCCTTCGGCCATCTGCGCCTGCAGCGTCTCGAGCGTGAGGCGGCTGCCCTTGGCGACGAGCGACTTCTCCTTCGCCTTGGCCTGGCGGAACATGGCGATCTGCCGCGCCTTCGCCGGATCCGACACCGACTGGAACGAGTCGCCGGGCGAGGGCAGGGTCTCGAGACCCAGCACTTCCACGGGCGTCGACGGGCCGGCCGCCTTCGTGGGCCGGCCGCGATCGTCGATGAGCGCGCGCACGCGACCCACGACCGGACCGGCGATGATGTTGTCGCCGACGTTCAGCGTGCCGTCCTGCACGAGCACCGTGGCCACGGGACCGCGGCCGCGATCGAGCTTGGTCTCGAGCACCGTGCCCACCGCCGCCCGCTTCGGGTTGGCCTTGAGGTCGCTGATCTCGGTGACCAGCAGGATCATCTCGAGCAGGCCCTCGAGATTGGTCTTCTGCTTGGCCGAGACCTCGACGAACACCGTCGTGCCGCCCCATTCTTCCGGCATCAGGCCGAGCTCGGCGAGCTGCCGCTTCACGACTTCCGGGTTGGCGCCGGGCTTGTCGATCTTGTTGACGGCCACGATGATCGGCACGTTCGCCGCCTTGGCGTGATCGACGGCCTCGCGCGTCTGCGGCATGACGCCGTCATCCGCCGCCACCACCAGGATGACCACGTCGGTCACCTTGGCGCCGCGCGCACGCATGAGCGTGAACGCCGCGTGGCCGGGGGTGTCGAGGAAGACGATGCTCTTGTCTTTCTTCTCGCCGACGCCGCCCACCAGGTAGGCCCCGATGTGCTGCGTGATGCCGCCGGCTTCGCGTTCGGCCACCCGCGTGGTGCGGATCGAGTCGAGCAGCGTGGTCTTGCCGTGGTCGACGTGGCCCATCACGGTGACGACCGGCGCGCGGCTGACGACGTCCTTGTCGTCGGCCGCTTCGGCCGCCACTTCGAGCAGCTCTTCTTCGAAGCTGCGCGTCTCGACCTCGGCGCCGAACTGCCGCGCCACTTCACGCGCGGTGTCCATGTCGACGGCCGAGTTGATGGTGAGCATGAGGCGGCGATCGAGCAGCGCCTTCAGCACGTCCTTCACGCGCGCGTCGAGCTTGTCCGACAGGTCCTTGACGGTCATGCCCTCGGCGAGCGTGATCGTGCGGCTGACCGGCGGCAGGGCCACCGGCGCCACGGGCGCCACCGGACGGCCGCCGTCGCGGCGCGGGCCGCTGCTGCGGGTGCCGCCCATGCCGGGCCGCGCGCCGAAGCCGCCGCCGGGACGCATGCCGCCGCCCATGGGTGGACGGCCGGGCATGCCCGGACGCTGCGGATACTGACCGGGACGCGGCGGCAGTCCCTGACCGGGACGCACCGGCTGCGAGGGCAGCGGACGCGGGCCACCCAGGGCGCCCGGCGTCGTGCCATACGGTCGGGCGCCGTAGGGCGGACGCACGCCCGGCATGCCGGGACGCGCGGCGACGCCACCGGGCGTCGCGGGACGCGGTGGTGGCGGCGCGATGATCTTGGCCGGCGGCTGGCTCGGCGGACGCCGGGCCGGCGTGAGCGGACGCGCCTGGGGCACGGCCTGGCCGGGTTCTTCGATGCGCAGGCGGAGGCTGGGCGGAAGCACGCGCCCGGCCGGCGGGGCCGGACGAGCAGCCACCGGCGCGGCCGGAGCCGCGGGTGCGGAGGGCTCAGCCACGGGGGCGTCCGCCGTGGACGCGGCCGCTGCCGGCGTCGGCGCGGATTCGGCCGGCGGCGCCTCGACGTGGACGACGGGCTCAGGGGCGGCTGGCGGCGGCTCGATCGGTTCGGGCTCGACGTGCACCGGCGCCGTGGCCACCGGGGCCTCCACCACGTGCGACACCTCGGGCGCCGGCGGCGCCTCGACGTGCTCGGGCTCGTGGTGCTCCGGCTCGTGCGCCGGCGCGGCGGGTGCGTGAGCCGCGTGCGCGGGCGCTGCCGGCGGCGCCGGCATGCCGGGCGTGGGCGGCTTCACCGTGCGGATGAGGCGCGGCGGCGGCAGCGGGGCGGCCGTGGGCTTGGGCGGCTCGGGCGCCGGCGCGCCCTTCTTGGTGGCCGCCGCGGTCTTCGCCTTGGCGGCCTTCACCGCCGTGTCCGAGAAGATGTCGCCCTTGGGCAGCTCGACGCCGCGCTGACGCGCCAGTCGTTCGACGAACTGGCGCGCCACGATCTCCTCCACGGTGCTCGAGGCGCTCTTCAGCTCGATGCCGTGGTTCTGCTTGAGCAGCTGGAGAACTTCCTGGCTGGTCGTGCCCAGCAGCTCTGCGACTTTGAAGATCCGGACAGTGGCCAACAGTCACCCCTTGAGACGAACGTTCTACTGCTCGGTCGATCCGGCGCCAGGCTCGGCGGCCGGTTCGTCCGTCGGCGTCGCATCGGCGGCCGGGGCGTCGCCCGTGCCGGCCTCGAGCGCGCCAAGCTGCGCTTCCACCTCGCGCCGCTTTTCTTCCTCGCTCTTGATGTCGATCTTCCAGCCGGTCAGCTTGGCGGCCAGACGCACGTTCTGGCCCTTCTTGCCGATGGCGAGCGAGAGCTGGCTGTCTTCCACCAGCACTTCCATCACCTTGTTCTCGTCGTCGGTGATCGAGACGCGCTGCACCTTGGCGGGCGACAGCGCGTTCATGACGAACTGCACCGGGTCGTCCGACCATTCGACGATGTCGATCTTTTCGCCGCGCAGCTCGCGGATGATGGCCTGCACGCGCGTGCCCTTCATGCCGACGCAGGCGCCCACCGGGTCGATGTCGCGCTCGCGCGAGTACACCGCCACCTTGGCGCGATCGCCGGCTTCACGCACGGCGCCGCGGATCATCACGGTGCCGTCGTAGATTTCCGGCACTTCTTGCTCGAACAGCTTGATGAGCAGCGCCGCGTCGGTGCGCGACAGCACCACCTGCGGTCCCTTGATGCTCTTGCTGACGCCGCGGATCACGGCGCGCACGCGATCGCCCTGGTTGTAGCTCTCGGCGCGCGACTGTTCCTTGCGGGGCAGGATGGCCTCAATGCGCCCGATCTCGACGATCATGTCGCCCTGCTCGAAGCGCTTCACGATGCCGGTGAGCACCTCGCCGACGCGCTGGTCGAACTCGAGGAACACGTTCTCGCGCTCGGCCTCGCGGACCTTCTGGAAGATGACCTGCTTGGCGGTCTGCGCGGCGATGCGGCCGAGCACCTCGGTGGTCTTGGGGAACTCGATCTGGTAGGCGACCTCGACGCCGGCGTCGGCGCCGTACATCTCGAGCGCCTCGGTGAGCGAGATCTCGGTGGCCGGGTTGGTCACCTCGTCGACGATGGTCCGCACCGCGAACAGCTCGACCTGGCCGGTTTCGGTGTTGAACTTGGCCTTCAGTTCCTCGCCCGCCTTGTAGTACTTGCGCGAGGCCGTCAGCACGGCCTCTTCCATCGCGGCAATGACCACGCCGGGCTCGATGCCCTTCTCCTTGGCCAGCGCCTCGATGGTCTGCATCAACGGATTCGTCGCCATGGTCCTCAAAACTCCACTTCGAGACGGGCGCGCCGGATGAGCCCGAGCGGCAGCCGCACCATCCGGCCCCCCTCGTTCTCGAACAGCACGTCGTCGCCTTCCACACCCCGGAGATGACCCGCGAAGGCCGTCTGCCGGGCGATGGGCTCGGCGGTGACGATCTTCGCCAGCCGTCCCGCGAACCGCTGGAAGTCGTCGCGCGTCCGGAGCGGTCGATCCAGCCCCGGCGACGACACTTCCAACGTATAGGCGTCGGGCACGACGTCCTCGACGTCGAGCACCGCGCTCAACTCCTCACTCACCTTCGCGCAGTGCTCGAGGCTCACGCTGTCCTCGGCGGTGGCCGAGGGGCCCGGCTTGTCGAGCACCACCCGTAACACGAACGTCCCGCCCTCGCGGTCGTACGACACGTCGAACACCTCGAGCCCATACGCCGCCGCGATACCAGCGGCCAGTTCCCGAATTCGTTCGACAGGTCGCACCGAGCTCCCCAGAAACAAAAAAGAGTGGGCTACAGCCCACTCTGGTTTTGCCAGATCAGCACCGGACCGTTAACTGTAGCATCCGGCGGGCTTAGAGGTCCAGCGGGCGGGCCACGAGATCGTAGTCGCGGGCGCCCACGATCTCGACGTCGAGCACCTGGCCCGGGCGAAGCGCGGCCGGATCCGCCTCGGTGAGGTAGACCAGCGGATCGACGTCGGGGGCCTGGCCGGGGAGCCGCCCCGTGAACACCCAGTCGTGCTCG
>JAXLRB010000037.1:0-31786 GCA_046331325.1 Vicinamibacterales bacterium
TCTCCGTCCAGGCCCCGCCGGCCCAGGCCCAGAGCGCCGCCCGGGACATCGGCCCGCGCCTCATGCAGGACGCCTCGGTGAAGGCCGCCCTGGAGGCGGCCCGCGTCGACGAGGCCCGCACCATCGCCGAGCAGGTCGAGCTGTGCGAGGTCGAAGCTCCACCCTTCAAGGAGACGAAGCGGGGCGAACTCTACGCCCGCAAGTTCCGCGAACTGGGCCTGCAGAACGTGCGGATCGACAAGGTCGGCAACGTGCTGGGCGACCGTCCCGGTACGTCGCCGCGGCCGCATGTCGGGCTGGCCGCGCATCTCGACACGGTGTTTCCCGAGGGCACCCGGGTGCAGACGACCCAGCAGGGCAGTGTGATCCGCGGACCGGGCATCGGCGACGACTGCCGCGGCCTGGCCGTCCAGCTCGCGGTCATCCGCGCGCTCAAGGCCGGCAACGTCCAGACCCCCGGCACCATCACCTTCGTCGGCAACGTGGGCGAAGAAGGTCTCGGTGATCTGCGCGGCGTGAAGTACCTGTTCACCGAGGGGCTGAAGGGCCAGATCGACCGCTTCGTGTCGATCGACGGCGTCGGTCTGGGCATCACCAACGTCTCGGTGGGCAGCCTGCGTTACCGCGTCACCTTCAAGGGACCGGGCGGCCACAGCTACGGCGCCTTCGGCCTGGTCAATCCAATCCATGCGCTGGGCCGGGCCATGGCGGCGATCGCGGATTTCCAGGTGCCGACCGAGCCGAAGACGACCTTCAACGTCGGCCGCGTCGGCGGCGGCACGTCCGTGAACGCGATCGCGTTCGAGGCGTGGATGGAGGTGGACATGCGCTCGGCGGATCCGGCGTCGCTGCAGTCGCTCGACGCGAAGTTCCACAAGGCGGTCGACGACGCGGTGGCCGCCGAGAACGCGCGCTGGAACTCGCGCGTGCTCACCGTCGACAAGGAGATGGTGGGGAACCGTCCCGCGGGGCGCGCGGCCGCGACGTCGCCGATCGTGCAGGCGGCGGCCTCGGTCACCCGCGCCCTGGGCATCGACGTGCGCATGGACGAAGCGTCCACCGACGCGAATTTCCCGCAGAGCCTCGGCATCCCGGCGATCACCGTGGATGGCGGCGGCCGCGGCACCGGCGCGCACGCGCTGGACGAGACCTTCGACACGACCGACTCGTGGAAGGGCACCCAGCGCGCCCTGCTCCTCGCCATCGCGCTGACGCAGCCCTGAGGCCGCACGCACGATTTCGTCCCTGCGACGTCGCGAAGGCGTGCACTTCACGCTTGCGCCCTAAAGTGCCTTTGCTACAATGCCGACACTTCCGTTAGGCGGAAGCCACGCCCCCATCGGTGGGGGTGTCACGACCCAACCGATGATGACGCTGAGCACTCGACACCGTCGATGGCTGGGTGGCGTGTTCGCCGCCGCCCTGTGCTGTCTCGCCGCGCTGCCCCTCGAGGCCTCGGCCGCTCGTCCCGCCCGCAAGGCGACGCCGGCCCGCAAGAGCGCACCCGCCAAGGTTACCCGCACGGCCGCGCGCAAGGCCACGCCCGCGAAGGCCGCGTCGGCCACCAGCACCAGCTCGACCGCCCGCCGCCGGGCGATCGCGCGGTCGCGCGCCGCCGCGCTGGCCCGCGAGAACCGCGACCTGGCGACCCCGCGCTTCAAGCTCGACGACGCCGGTCGGGAAGTGCCGGCGCCGCGTGCCGCCGCCGCCATCATCTACGACCCCGAAACCAACGAGGTCCTCTTCGAGGAACATGGCCTCGACGTGCGCTCGCTGGCGTCGATCACCAAGGTGATGACGTCGCTCGTGGCGCTCGAGTCGTTCACCGACCCGTCGCTCGTGGTGAAGGTCACGCGGCCCGACGTCACGGCGGCGTCGACCACGCATCTGCGCAATGGCTACGACGTCTCGATCGACGAGCTGATGCACCTGCTGCTCATCGGGTCCGACAACGCCGCCGCGCGCGTGCTGGCCCGCACGTCGCCCGCCGGCTCGGCCGGCTTCGTCGCCCGCATGAACGAGAAGGCCCGCGAACTGGGTCTCACGCAGACGCACTTCGAGGATCCGTCGGGCCTGCTCGCCGGCAACGTCTCGTCGGCCTTCGACATCGCCCGGCTGATCTCCTACGCCGCGGCCGACGAGCGCATCGGCAGCATCATGCGCATGGCCGAGTACAACTTCGTGCCCGGCAAGCGCAACGTGCACGTGAACAGCACCAACCGCCTCGTCCGTCAGGGCGAACTCGACGTCCTGGGCGGCAAGACGGGGTTCATCAGCAGCTCGGGCTACTGCCTGGCCACGCTGATCCGCCTGCCGCAGAGCGGCCGTCAGGTGGCGATGGTGGTGCTCGGCGCCCGGTCGAACGCGGCCCGCTTCGCCGAGACGCGCCACCTCTTCAACTGGCTCAACGCCAGCACCGCGGCGACCGCCACGGAAACCCTGCAGCAGCAGTAGGGCGGGCGCTGCCCGCCTGCCCGGTCGCGGACGCTCAGTCCGCGGCGTAGCCCTGCGCCGCGATCGCCTGGTCGAGGGCCAGCGTGGCCACCGTATCCACCGCCAGGATCAGCGGCCGGCCCGCCCGCTTCACGTCCAGCGCCTTCACGTAGCGCTTGCACTGGTCGCACGCCGCCACCTGATAGCGGCCGTCGAGGGCCGAGAACACGCGCTGCCCCTCGGTGGCCAGGCAATGCGGGCACGTGCGCGGATCGAACGCCCAGCGCGCCAGGCAGCGCCCGCAGACGAGCTGGCGTCCGCCGCTCGACGGCAACACCGCGAACACCGGCGGCCCGCCGCAGAGGGGACACGTGCCGCGTGTCCACGACTCGGTGCGCACGCGTTGCTGCAATACCTCGGCGGCCCGCGCCAGGAATGGCCGCATGGTGAGCGCCACCACGTCGCGGATGCCGACCGGCACGTCGGGATCGGCCGCGTACCAGCGCCGCACGAGATCGGGCAGCGCGGCGTCGCGGGCCAGGTCCTGCAGCTGGGTCACGTCGGCGGTGTCGAGCACGTCGTGCCGGCGCAGCACATCCACCACCTGACGCCAGCGCAGACGGCATTCGGGCCAGTCGATCGAGAGGCCCTCCCACGACATCAGGCGTTCGCCGGCGGCGAGCCGTGTCTGCAGGTCCTCGGTGCTGACGTCGAGCCATGGCGTGCCGAGGCGTCGCTGCAGGCGTCGCTCGCCGTCGAGCAGCTCGCGTTCGAGCTGCGCCGCCGGGGCCAGTTCGGGTTGGGCGGCGGCGAGGGCGGTGAGTTCGGCGAGATCGCGCGGCTCGAGGCGTTCGCGCGAGGTCGGGACCGGGTCGCGGGGCGGGGGTGGCACGCGCGGCGATTTTACAGGAACGCCGCGGTTCGGCCCCGGCCGTCCGGTATGGTTAGGACATGGCTCGCAAGATCGCGTTTCCGGTTCCAGCCGCCACACCCGATCGTCCCGCCGCGAGGCGCCCACGGGCGGCCCGCGCCACCGCGCCGCGGGCGGCGCGCAAGCCGGCGGGACTGCGCGTGATGATGGTGGCGTCGGAGGTGGCGCCGTTCTCGAAGACCGGCGGCCTGGCGGACGTCGCCGCGGCGCTGCCGCGCGCGCTGGGCCGCGCCGGCCACGATGTGACGGTCGTGACGCCGCGCTACCGCGGGATCTCGGCGGGGCAGTGGGTGCGGGAGGTGACGGCCACCGTGGCCGGTGTCACCGTGACGGCCGGGTTGTTCGAGGAGTCGCTCGGACCGGGGGCGCGCGTGCTCTTCGTCGACTGCCCGCCGCTCTTCGATCGCGCCGGCCTCTACAACGCCGGACAGGTCGACTACGACGACAACCCGCTCCGCTTCGCGTTCCTCACGATCGCCGCGCTCGAATGGGCGGCGGCCGTGGAAACGCCGGTGCAGGTGGTGCACGCGCACGACTGGCAGGCAGGGCTCACGGGCGCCTACCTGCGGCAGCACTTCGCGCGACATCCGGTGCTGGGGCAGGTACCGGTGGTCTTCACGATCCACAACCTGGCGTATCAGGGCATCGCCGACAAGTCGTGGTTGCCGCGCCTGGGGCTCGGGTGGGACCTCTTCACCGTCGACGGGCTCGAGTTCTGGGATCGCCTGAGTTTCCTGAAGGCCGGCGTCAACTTCAGCGACGCCGTCACCACGGTGAGCCCGACGTACGCGCAGGAGATTCAGCGGCCCGACTACGGCGTGGGTTTCGACGGCGTGATGCGCGCGCGGGCCTCGGCACTGCGCGGCATCCTGAACGGCATCGACACCGAGGCGTGGAATCCCGCCGCCGATCCGTTCCTGCCGGCGCCCTTCACGGCGAAGACGATCGACGCCAAGGCGCGATCGAAGCGCGCCGCGCTCGAGGCCTTCGGCCTGCCCGTCGACGACGCGAACCTGGCGCGTCCGCTCGTCGGCATCGTCTCCCGACTGGTCGATCAGAAGGGCTTCGACCTCGTGGCGCAGGTGGCCGAGCCGCTGGTCGATTCCGGCGCCGCCTTCGTCGTGCTCGGCAGCGGCGATGGTCGCTACGAGCATCTCTGGCGTATGCTCGCCGCCCGGCGGCCGACGACGGTCGGCGTGCACATCGGCTTCGACGAGCGCCTGGCGCACCTGGTGGAAGCCGGCGCCGATCTCTTTTTGATGCCGTCGCGCTACGAGCCGTGCGGGCTGAACCAGATGTACAGCCAGCGCTACGGCACGGTGCCGATCGTCCGCGCCACCGGCGGTCTGGTCGACTCGGTCACGCCCTGGAATGCCGAGACGAAGACCGGCACCGGGTTCCTGTTCGCCGACTACAGCGGCGACGCCATGCTGGCCGCCGTGCATGCCGCGCTCGACACGTTCGGGCGTCCGGCCGAATGGAAAAAACTTCGGCAGAACGGCATGAAGGCCGACTTCTCGTGGGACCGCTCAGCCAGGGCGTATGTGACGGTGTATAAAGAAGTGATCGCCGCTCGTCGAGCGCGTCGTCCGAAGGCCGCCACGGCCCGGGCGTGACCCCGCAGACCCGGCACCGGCATCGAACAGACTGAGGGACACATGGCTTCGGACAAGATCAAGACGCTGGGCGACGGGGACTTCGACACGGCCGTGAAGAACGGCGTGGTGCTGGTGGATTTCTGGGCGGAATGGTGCGCGCCGTGCCGGCGTCTGGCGCCCACGGTCGATCAGCTGGCCGAAGACTACGCGGGCCGCGTCACCGTGGCGAAGATGAACATCGACGAGCACCCGGCCACGCCGAGCAAGTTCATGGTGCGCGGCATCCCCACGCTGCTGCTGTTCAAGAACGGCGACCTCAAGGAAACCGTGGTGGGACTCGCGGCCAAGGACGATCTGGCCCGCATGATCGACAAGCACCTGTGAGCACCCCGGCGTCGACGCACCGCGCGGTGGTGGTGATTGGCTCCGGCCCCGCCGGCCTCACCGCCGCTCTCTACACCGGCCGCGCCAACCTCCATCCGCTCGTCATCGAGGGCATCGAAGCCGGTGGGCAGCTGATGCTCACGACGATGGTCGAGAACTGGCCCGGCTATCGCGACGGCATCCTCGGTCCCGATCTCATGACCGAGCTGCGCGCGCAGGCGACGCGCTTCGGCGCCGAGTTCCTGCAGGGCGACGTGAAGTCGGTCGACCTGTCGCAGCGGCCGTTCCGGATCGAGGTGGGGAAGACCACCTACACCGCGGATGCGCTCATCGTCGCCACCGGCGCCTCGGCGAAGTGGCTCGATCTCGGCGTCGACAAGCAGCTCTCGGGCCGCGGCGTCTCGACGTGCGCCACCTGCGACGGCTTCTTCTTCAAGGGGAAGCACGTGGCGGTGGTGGGCGGCGGCGACACCGCGATGGAAGAGGCGATCTACCTGTCGAAGCTGTGCTCGAAGGTCACGGTGATCCACCGCCGCGACACGCTGCGCGCGTCGAAGGTCATGCAGGACAAGGCGCTGAACGACCCGAAGATCGAGTTCCTCTGGAACAAGGCCGTCACCGACATCAAGGACGTGACGAAGGGCGAGGTCACCGGGCTCGTGCTCACCGACACGGTCTCCGGCGAGACCAGCGAGCTGCCGATCGACGGCGTGTTCATCGGCATCGGCCACACGCCGAACACGAAGCTCTTCGAGGGCCAGCTCACGCTGAACGAGTCGGGCTACATCGAGACGCACCACGGCTCGCGCACCAACGTCGTCGGCGTGTTCGCCGCCGGCGACGTGCAGGACCACGTGTATCGCCAGGCCGTCACCGCCGCGGGATCCGGCTGCATGGCCGCGATCGACGCCGAGCGTTTCCTGAGCGGCGTGGGGCACTGACGCCCTCACCGCACTCGCGGCCGGGCCCCTAGTCGATCCAGCCGCCGCCCACGACCTCGTCGCCGTCGTAGAACACGGCGGCCTGTCCCGGCGTGATGGCGATCTGCGCGACGTCGAACATCACCTCGGCGCGGCCGTCGTCGAGCGCGCGCAGACGCGCCGGGGCGGCCTGGTGTCGATGGCGGATCTGCACCTCGCCGCGGATCCAGTCCGTGGGCGCATGGCCCGCCACCCAGTTCACCTGCGAGGCGGTGAGCGTGTCGCGCGCGAGCGCGTCCTTCGGGCCCACGGTCACTTCCTGCTTCTCCGCGTCGATCGCCACGACGTAGAGCGGCACGCCCGCCGAGAGCCTGAGGCCCTTGCGCTGGCCGATCGTGAAGCGATGGATGCCGCCGTGCGCGCCGACGGTCTGGCCCTCGGCGTTCACGATCGCGCCCGTGGTGGCCAGCGCCGGCTGTTCGCGCTCGAGGAACCGGGCGTAGTCGCCGTCGGGCACGAAGCAGATCTCCTGGCTGTCGGGCTTGTCGGCGACGCCGAGCAGGCCGAGACGCGCCGCCTCACGCCGCACGTCGTCCTTGGCGAGATGGCCGACGGGGAACGATGCGCGCGCCAGCTGATCCTGCGTGAGCGAGAAGAGGAAGTAGCTCTGGTCCTTGCCGCGGTCGGCGCCGCGCAGGAGGTGCAGGCGTCCGTCGTCGTCGCGCGTGATCCGCGCGTAGTGGCCGGTGGCGAGGGACGCGGCGCCGTAGCCTTCCGCCCGCGCCAGCAGCTCCTTGAACTTCACCTCGCTGTTGCAGTGCGCGCACGGAATCGGCGTGCGGCCCGCCGCGTACTCCTCGAGGAAGTTCGCCTGCACGTGGCGATGGAAGTGCGACTCGAAGTTGACGATGTAGTGCGGGAACCCGAGATGCGCGGCGACGCGGCGGGCGTCGTGCAGATCGTCGATCGTGCAGCACGAGCCGAAGCCGTGGCTGGCGTCGTACAGCTGCATCGACACGCCGATCACCTCGTGCCCGGCCTCGTGCAGCAGGCCGGCCGCGACCGACGAATCCACGCCTCCCGACATCGCGACGACGATACGCATGTGCAATGCTCGTTCGCTGGCCACTAACGGCCAGCCGCCAGCCGCTACGCGCGTGCGGCGAGCCCCCGCAGTTTCGTGACCAGTGCGGGCAGCACGCTCACCACGTGGTCGATCTCCTCCTCGGTGTTCGAGCCCCCGAGCGAGAAGCGCAGCGAGTTCAACGTGCGGTGGTGCGGGAAGCCCATCGCCTTGAGCACGTGCGACGGCTCGAGCGTGCCCGATGAACACGCCGACCCCGACGACACGGCGACGCCTTCGAGATCCAGCGCGATGAGCAGCGATTCCGACTCCACGCGATCGACGCTGATGTTGGTCGTGTTCGGCACGCGCGGGCCGCTGCCGTTCACGGCCGTACCCGGCACGCGCTCGAGGATGCCGCGTTCGAGGCGATCGCGCAGCGCGGCGACCCGCGGCGCCGTGGCGGCCATGGTCTCGCGGGCGTAGTCGGCGGCGGCGCCCATGCCGGCGATCGCCGGGACGTTCTCGGTGCCGGCGCGGCGTCCGCGTTCCTGACGGCCGCCGGTCATGAACGGCACGAGCCGCACGCCGCGGCGGATCCACAGGGCGCCCGTGCCTTTCGGCCCGCCGAACTTGTGCGCCGAGATCGACAGCAGATCGACGCCGAGCGTGCGCACATCGACGGGGATCTTGCCGGCGGTCTGCACCGCGTCGGTGTGGAAGAGGGCGCCGCGCGCTTTCGCCAGCGCGGCGAGGTCGGCGATCGGCTGCAGCGTGCCGATCTCGTTGTTGGCGTGCATCACCGACACGACGGCGGTGTCGTCGGTGAGCGCGTCGGCGAGCGCCGTGGGCGAGACGACGCCGGAACCGTCGACCGGCAGCACCGTGACCCGCCAGCCGCGCTTGCCCAGCGCCTTCGCCGTCTGCAGCACCGCCTCGTGCTCGATGCTCGAGACGATCAGGTGGCGACGTCCGGCCGGTTCGAGCGCCTCGGCCGCACCGCGGAGCGCGGCGTTGTCGCCGTCGGTGCCGCCGCCCGTGAAGACCACTTCGGACGGCTCGGCGCCCAGCAGGGCGGCCACCGACGCGCGGGCGCCGTCGAGCACGGCCTTGGCCTGCTGACCGAAGTGATGGACGCTCGACGCATTGCCCCAGACCTCGCCGGCGACCCTATTGAACCGGTCGAGAGCGGGCGATACAAGAGGCGTCGTGGCATTGTGATCGAGGTAGAGGCGGCGCACGACGTTTCGATCGTAGCACTCGCGCTAACTCGCAGCAACAAAAGGACTAGACACCGATTTCTGGCGATGCCTATACTGGCGGGGCTTCTGTCCGGAGCCCATCTCCCAGGTGAACACGGCGAAGAGCGCGGGCCGCGGTGTGCCCGCACATAGGGGAGGTTTCAGCAATGTGGAAGCGTGACGAGTCGCCCAAGCCGGCAACCCCGGCTCCGGCACCCGCGCCTGCGGCGACGCCGGTGCACACCCCAGCCGTCCCCACCAGTGGCGGCGACATCCGCCGTGAATCCGGGAGGGACAACGTGAACATCGGGAAGTCGGTCTTCATCAAGGGTGAGCTGAGCGGCAGCGAGGATCTGACCATCGAGGGCAACGTCGAGGGTCGCATCGAGCTCAAGGACAACACGCTCACGATCGGGCCCAACGGCAAGATCCGCGCGGAGGTCTTCGCGAAGCAGGTGATCGTGCTCGGCGAGGTCACCGGCAACGTCACGGCGTCGGAGAAGGTCGACATCCGCGACAACGGCTCGGTCGACGGCGACGTCACCGCGCCGCGCGTGGCCATCGCCGAAGGCGCGCACTTCCGCGGCGCCATCGACATGCAGCGCACCGGTCACGCCCCCGCGAAGCCGGCGGCTGCCGCCCCGGCTCCGGCGAAGGCCGGCGCCTAAGCAGTTCTCCCGACGGCGAGGCCGGTGTCCCCCCGGCCTCGCCAGGAGCAGGTGTTTGGCTGGCGGACTCACGGATCTCTTCTCTCGCTTCGGCGGACGTCGTTCCGACGCTCCGGGCGCCCCTGCTGCGCCTGCCGCGGCCGCGCCGGCCGCTCCCGAGCTCGTCTATCCCACGAAAGCGCTGCCGAAGTTCCTCGCCGCGATGGCCGCGAAGTCGTCGCCGGCGATCCTGGATCTCGGTCCCGTCGTCGGCAGCAACGTCTCGTTCTTCGGTGAGGAACTCGGCTGCCGCCTGCGCGTCGAGGACGTGATCGCCGACATCGAACGGCACGCCGCCGCCGGCACCACGGATCAGCTGCCGGCCTTCTTCCGCACGCGCTTCAAGAGCGAGCCCGGCAGCATCGACGGCGTGCTGTGCTGGGACGTGTTCGACTACCTCGAGAAAGACGCCGCCACCGCCCTGGCCGCGGCCCTCACGCGTCTGCTCGGCGCCGACGGCGCGCTGATGGGCTTCTTCAGCACCGCCACCGATCCGGGCCGCGCGCACTACACGAAGTACATGGTGGTCGATCAGGGCAACCTGCGCTATCGCACGTATCCGGGCACGCGCGTGCGGCAGCGCAGCCTGCAGAATCGCGACATCATCAAGATGTTCGAGACCCTGCGGGTGTCGGATTCGTTCCTGATGAAGACCAACATGCGCGAGCTGATCTTCCGCAAGCCCGCGTATCTCGCCGGCCTGTAAGCGCGCTGCGGCGCGTCCGCCGATGTCCCGACCGATCGTCGCCTTCCTCACCGACTTCGGCACCCGCGACGCCTACGTGGGCGTGATGAAGGGCGTGGTGCTCGAACGCTGCCGCGACGCCACGCTCGTGGATCTCTCGCACGAGGTGCCGGCGCACGACATCCGTCACGGCGCCCGCGTGCTCGCCACGTGCGCGCCGTACTATCCGGACGGGGCCATCTTCGTCGCCGTGGTCGATCCGGGCGTGGGATCGGCGCGTCGTGCGATCGTCGTCGACGACGGCCGCCATCGTTTCGTCGGGCCCGACAACGGACTCCTGAGCCTCGTGCTCGACGCCGCACCCCACGCGGCGATCGTGGCGCTCACCGCGTCCGAGTATCAGCGGCCGTCGCCGAGCCGTACCTTCGAGGGACGCGATCGCTTCGCGCCGGTGGCGGGGCATCTGGCCGCCGGCGTGCCGTTCGACGCGCTCGGGCCCCGCATCGACGATCCGGTACGCCTCACGTGGAGCGCGCCGGCCATCGCACCCGCGGCCATCGTCGGCGTGGTCGACGCGGTGGATCATTTCGGGAATCTCGTCACGAACATCCCGCGGGCGGCGCTCGACACGTTGTGCGCGAGCGGACCGGTCGCGATCGCGCTCGCCGATCGCGCGGTGCCGCGCCTGGTGGCGACGTATGCCGAGGTCGGCATCGGCGAGCCGTGCGCGCTCATCGGCAGCACCGACCTCCTGGAGATCGCCATCCACGGCGGCCGAGCCGACACGCACTTCAAGGCAGGCGCAGGCACTCCCGTGGCGGTGCGCCGCATCGCGTAGTCGTGTTACGATTGACGGTCGTTCGCTAAGTCGTTGTGCTGCACGGGGTTGGCCCGTGCGGTCACGCGCGGCGCCGGCCACCACATCCTCATGGAATCAGATCTCTCGCTCGAGTTCCTCCGCGTCGTCGAACAGGCGGCCATCGCGTGCGCGCACACGATGGGCCAGGGCGACCGTCACGGGTCGGATCAGGTAGCGGTGGAGGCCATGCGGCGCGAGCTCGACACGGTGCCGATCGACGGCACGATCGTGATCGGCGAGGGCGAGCGCGACGAAGCGCCGATGCTGTACATCGGCGAGAAGGTCGGCATGGCGGGGAAGACCACGGGCAAGGGCCGCGAGTTCGACAAGGTCGACATCGCCGTCGATCCGCTCGAAGGCACCAACCTCTGCGCCACCGGCGCGCCGAACGCCATTGCCGTGCTGGCGGCGTCGGACGAAGGCGGCCTGCTGCACGCGCCCGACCTCTACATGGAGAAGCTCGTCGTCGGGCCCAGCTCCAAGCACTTCGTGGATCTCGATGCGCCGGTGCGCGACAACCTGCGCGCCATCGCCCGCGCGCTCGGCCGCCAGGTCGACGAGCTCACGGTCGTGGTGCTCGATCGTCCGCGCCACGAGCAGCTCATCCACGACATCCGCGAGACCGGCGCGCGCATCCGCCTCATCGGCGACGGCGATCTCTCGGCCGGCATCGCCGCGGCGGTGTCGGGCAGCGGCGTCCACGCGGTGATGGGCACCGGCGGCGCGCCCGAGGGTGTGCTGACCGCGGCGGCGATGCGCTGCCTCAACGGCGAGATCTTCGCGCGCCTCGTGCTGCGCACGCCGGAAGACGAAGAGCGCTGCCGCGCCATGGGCATCACCGATCCGAAGAAGGTCTACAAGTCCGAGGATCTGGCGCGCGGCAAGCACGTGATCTTCGCCGCCTGCGGCGTCACCGACGGCAGCCTGCTCAAGGGCGTGCGCTTCTTCGGCGACGGCATCCGCACGAGCTCGCTCGTGATGCAGAACCTGCCGCACCGGATCCGCTTCATCGACGGCATCCAGGTCTACCCGGGCCCGTCGGTCCGCATCCGCTTCTAGCGACGCATGACCGTGGCCGAGGCGTCGCGCGACGAATCGACCGCGTCGTTCAACTCGCGTCACAACGTGCTGGCGGCGGCCGCCGCCAACGGCATCGGTTACACCGGCTTCACGCTGGTGATGCCGTTCCTGCCGCTGTACATCCGCGAGCTCGGCGTGACCGACGTCGCCGGCATCGCCTGGTGGACCGGGCTCACGCTCGGCGCGACACCCGCCGTCACCGCGATCAGCGCGCCGCTCTGGGGCCGCGTCGGCGATCGCTTCGGCAGCAAGGTGCTGGTGCTGCGATCGCTCGGCGCGTTCGTCATCGTGAAGGCGGCCATGGGCCTCGTGACCGCGCCGTGGCAGCTCTTCGCACTGCGCGCGCTGCTCGGCGTGTTCGCCGGCTACGGGGCGCTGACCACGTCGATGGCCGCCGAGTCGGTACCGCGCGAGCAGATGGCGTCGGCGATCGGCACCGTGCAGGTGGCGCAGCGACTCGGTCCGGCGATCGGTCCCGTGATCGGCGGCCTGCTGGCGCCGCTCGTCGGCCTGCGTTCGACGTTCTTCGTCGCCGCCGCGTGTTACCTCGTCTCGGTGCTGCTCATCGCCGTCGTGTATCGCGAGCCGCGGTCGCGGCAGGCGCGGGCGAAGGAGCGCGGCATGATCGAGGTGTTCCGCCAGCTGTCGTCGACGCCCGGCTTCTGGATGGTGTTCGTCGTGATCCTCGGCCTGCAGCTCGTCGATCGCAGCTTCGGCCCGATCCTGCCGCTGTACGTCGAGCGCCTCGTGCCGGCGGCCCAGGTGCCGGTGGTGGCCGGCGTGCTGTTCTCGATCGCGGCCGTCTTCGCGGCGGTTGGCCATCGCGTGGCGGCGCCGCTGCTGGCGCGCTACACCTCGCGCGCGCTGGTCGTGGCGTCGTCGCTCTTCACGGCGCTCGGGCTCCTGGTGCTCGTGCTGGTGCCGAGCGTGACCGCGTTCGCCGTGGCGCTGGCCATCGCCGGCGCCGCGATCGGCGTCGGCATGACGGCCGCCTTCACCACCGGCGGCGCGCTGCTGCCGCCCGACGCGCATGCCACCGGTTTCGGCCTGATGATGACGGCGTCGCTCATCGGCCTCGCGGTGAGCCCGATCGTGGCCGGGCTCATCAGCGGGCCCGGCCTGGCCGTGGTGTTCCAGGCCGACATCTGGCTGCTCGTGGCGCTGGCGGCGATCGCGTGGTGGCGCATGACCGCGGCGCCGGCTGGCGCACCGGCCGCGCACTAGGGCCGCTCAATCGTCGGTCGAGGGCGGCCGGCGGTGTTTCTGCTTCCGCACGGGACGCTTCGTCTTGTCCTCGTGCAGGCCGCCGGTCTGGCGGGGCAGCGGCGCGCGGGGCAGCGCCGGCTTCTTCGTGGCTTTCGTCTTTCCCGGACGCGCCGTTCGCGCGGCCATCAGTGCGCCTCGACCGGTGCGCTCGCGGGTGCGTCGCCGCGATGCGGCGCGTGCGGATGCCAGCCCACCGCGAGCAGCAGGATCGCGAAGCCGACCACGTAGGCCAGCGTGACGTGCCAGCCCTGGCGCACCCATTCCGCCACCGACTTGGCCTGCGGGAACACGTTGGTCACGGCGACACCGGCCGACGAGCCGAACCAGATCATCGAGCCGCCGTAGCCCACGGCGTATGCCAGCACGCCCCAGTCGTAGCCGCCCTGGCGCAGGGCCAGCGCGGTCAGCGGGATGTTGTCGAAGACCGCCGATACGAAGCCGAGACCGAAGGCCGTCTGCCACGACGCCGGCGGCAGACGCTCCACCGGCATCATCGACGCCGCGAGCACCAGCGACAGCAGGAAGATGGCGCCGGTGACGGCGCCGGGCAAGGCCGCCCAGTCGGGTCGCCGGTATCCCGCCGTGGCGATCAGGGCGAGCCAGAGCGCCACGCCGAGGATGGGGAACTGGTCCGCCAGCGCGGGCGCCACGGCGTTCACGCCGATGTTGGCGGCCAGCGCGGTGACGAGCAGGACACCGACGACGGCGATACGGCCCCAGTCGATGCGGTGGTGCAGCGCGGCGTCGGCCCGCATCGGCGCGAAGGCGTGCTGCTGGCGGGCGGCGATCAGCCCGCAGATGGCGAGCGCGGGCATGGCCGCCGCGTAGGCGTGGGTGACGTCGAGTGGCGCCACGCCGTCGATCCACATCATGGTGGTCGTGGTGTCGCCGACGACGCTGCCGGATCCGCCGGCGTTCGACGCCGCGACGATCGCCGCCAGGTAGCCGATGTGCACCTCGGGGAACACGATCTTCGCGACGGTGGCGCCGATGAGCGCGGCGGCGATGTTGTCGAGGAACGACGACAGCACGAACACCAGCACCAGCAGCGCGAAGCCGCCGGTCCAGCCGTCGGGCAGCACGCGCGGCAGGGCTTCGGGCACGCCGCTCTCCTCGAAGTGCCGGGCCAGCAGGGCGAAGCCGGTGAGCAGCAGGCCGAGGTTGGCGATGACCACCCACTCGTGGACGAGGTGCCCGCCGAGCCCGGCCAGACCGGCGCCCTCGCCGAACGGCGCGAACAGCACCTTGTAGAGCGTGATCACCGTGAGGCCGCCGACCGCGACCTTCAACGTGTGGTGATGGAACAGGGCGACGCCGAGCAGCGTCAACCCGAACAGCACGAAATCGAACGGTATCTGCGGCACGACGGCTCCCGGCGGCGACGCCGCGCGACGGTCAAGTGTGCCATGATACGCGGCAGGATTCGAACGATGACCGAACGACGGCACGTCGCGCCCGAGCGCGCGGCGCTCGTCGGGCTGGTAACCGGCGCCCTCCGCCGGACCGACGCCGAACAATCCCTCGACGAACTGGCCGGGCTGGCCGAGGCCGCTGGCGCGCGCGTGGTCGTGCGCGCGCTGCAGGAACGGCCGACGCCCGATCCCGCCACCTTCATCGGCCGCGGCAAGGCGCAGGCCCTCGCGCTGGCGTGCACGGAAGCGCGCGTCGATCTCGTGATCGTCGACAACGAGCTCACGCCGGCGCAGCTGCGCGAGCTGCAGGACCTGGTGGCGTGCAAGGTCGTCGACCGCACGCAGCTCATCCTCGACATCTTCGCGAAGCGGGCCCGCACGCGCGAGGGCAAACTGCAGGTGGAGCTCGCGCAGCTCAAGTACCTGCTGCCGCGGCTGGTCGGCGCCAGCAGCGCGTTGTCGCGGCTCGGCGGCGGCATCGGCACGCGCGGTCCCGGCGAGACGAAGCTGGAGATGGATCGCCGGCGCATCCGCACGCGCATCAAGGTGCTGGGCGACGACATCGAGGTGGTGCGCCGCCGGCGCTCGCAGCTGCGCGAACGGCGCGACAAGGCGCTCGTGCCCACCGTGGCGCTGGTCGGCTACACCAATGCCGGCAAGACCACGCTCTTCAACCGTCTCACGCACGCCGACGCCCACGCCTCCGACGCGCTCTTCGTCACGCTCGATCCGCTGGTGCGGCGCATGCGCCTGCCCGACGAGCGCGAGCTGCTCGTGTCCGACACGGTCGGCTTCATCGACCGGCTGCCGCACGCACTGGTCGCTGCCTTCCGCGCCACGCTCGAAGAAGCGGCGGATGCCGATCTGCTGCTGCACGTGATCGACGCCTCGAACCCCGAGCGCGAGCGCCTCATCGGCGCCGTGATGAAGGTGCTCGAAGGCATCGACGCCCTGGCCGTGCCGCGTTTCGAGGTCTACAACAAGGTCGATCAGATGACGCCCGACGAGCGCGACGCGCTCGAGCGGAGCGAGCCGGGTCGCTTCTGCATCTCGGCGAAAACCGGCGAGGGCGTCGAGGGGCTGATCGAGGCCGTGGCCGCCGCCGTCGCCCTCGATCGCCAGCGGATCACCATCGAACTCGATCCCGACGATCCGGCCGACGCCGAGCGCCTGCGCTGGGTGTTCCGTCACGGCCGCGTGGTGGCGCAGGTCACGGTGGGGTCGCGCACGCGCATCGACGCCGATGTCCCGCGGCGTCTCGTGCCGCAGATCCTGCCCGTGGAGGACTCGACGCGTGCGTAGCCGCTCGACCCTGCTCGCCCTCGCGATGGCGGCCGTCCTGGCCGCGTCGTGCGCGCCGGTGGAGCCGCCGGCGATCGCGCCCACCACGCCGCAGCATCCGGAGTACGTGTTCCCGGCCGCGCCCGCCGGCACGCCGCAGGTCACGCTCGATCGACTCACGCGCGGCTGGCAGCGGCTGCAGGCCAACGATCTCGGTGGGGCCGAGAAAGAACTGCAGGCGCTCGTCACGGCGCAACCGGCGTTCGCCCCGGCCCGCGCGGCTCTCGGCTACGTCGACCTCGCCCGCAAGCGTGGTGAGGCGGCGGTGGCGCACTTCGACGCCGCGTCGCCGGCCGCGCGGCCGTATGCGCCCGCACTGGTCGGTCGCGGTCTCGCCGAACTCGACGCCCGTCGCGACGAAGCGGCGCTGGCGAGTTTCGAGGCGGCCCTGGCCGCCGACCGCACCATCCCCGATCTCGCCGAACGGGTCGCCACGCTGCGCGTGCGCGTCGTGCAGGATCGCATCGGTCGCGCCGAACGTGCGGCCGCCGCCGGCAACCTCGACGAGGCGCGCGCCGCGTACCGTGCCGCGATCGAGGCGTCGCCCGACGCGGCGTTCCTCTATCGGGATCTCGCGCTGGTGGAACGCCGGGCCGGCCGTCCCGAGACGGCGCTGGATCTGGCGCGCGCGGCGCTGGTGCACGACGCCGACGACGCGAAGGCCCACACCCTCATCGGCGACGTGCTCGCCGAGCGCAGCGAGTTCGACGAGGCGCTCGCCGCCTATCGCCGTGCCGCCGCGATCGACCCGTCGCCGGCGCTCGACCAGGCGATCGCCCGCGTGCGCGATCGCGCGCGCGAGGCCGCGTTGCCCGTTCAGTACCGCACGATCGGCGAACGCCCGCAGGCGACGCGCGCCGACCTCGCGGCCCTGCTCGGTGTGCGGCTGGCCGCCGCGCTGGCGCGGGCGCCACAGCGGCAGGTGGTGGTGACCGATCTACGCGGTCACTGGGCGCAGGCCTGGATGCAGGCGGTCGCGCGTGCCGGCGCGATGGAGGTGTATGCCAACTACACCTTCCAGCCGGGCGCCGCGGTGCGGCGTGCCGACCTGGCCGACACGGTGAGCCGCACGCTGGCGCTCGTGGCCCCGGCGGCGAGCGTCGCGAAGTGGGACGCCGCGCCGGTGACCGCGTCCGACGTGCCGGCCGCGCACCTGGCGTTTCCCGCCGTGCGGCGCGCCGTGGCGTCGGGTCTGTTGCCGCTCGAGGGCGGCGCGTTCCAGCTGTTGCGCCCGGTCACCGGCGCCGAAGCGGCGCAGGTGGTCGATCGTCTGGCCGCGATGGCCGGAGGCCGGCGGTGAGCGAGCCGATCCTCACGCTGGCCAACCAGCTCACCGTGCTGCGCGTGCTGCTCACGCCGGGCATCGTGCTGGCGCTCGTGTACCACGAGTTCGGCTGGGCGTTCGCGCTCTTCGCGCTGGCCGGCCTGACCGACGCGCTCGACGGCCTGGTGGCGCGCCGTGCCAATCAGAAGACGTCGCTCGGCGCGTGGCTCGATCCGGCCGCCGACAAGCTGCTGCTCGTGACCACCTTCGTGGTGCTGACGCTGCCGAATCTCGATCTGCCGAACCGCCTGCCGCTGTGGCTCACCATCCTCGTGATCAGCCGCGATGTGGCGATCGTCCTCACGGTGGCGGTGGTCAATCTGGCGATCGGGCCGCGCACGTTCCGGCCGTCGCCACTCGGCAAGGCGGCCACGGCGCTCTTCCTCGTGACCGGCGTCACCGTGCTCTTCTTCAACTACCTGGGACGTCCGTCGCCGCTCGTCGACGTGCTGGCCTGGGCCTGCGGCGCCATCACCGTGGCGTCGTCGGTCGACTACGGCCGGCGCCTCACCCGCAAGTCCCCGGTGCTCTGAGCCCGCCACCTCGTCCACGGCAGGGGTTCGCTGGTAGTATTTGGGCCGCGAGGGCCCGGTGCTGTGGGCCTTTGGGGGATTCCATGAGACGTGGCGGAATGAGCACGCGTTGGATGATGGCGGCCGGGTTGAGCGTGGCCGGCCTGGTGAGTGTGGTGGCGCAGCAGCCGGCGCGGCCGGCGGCGCCGGCGGCGGCGACGCCCGCGGCGGGGCAGTGGCGCACGTATGGCGGCGACCTCGCGAGCGCGCGCTATTCGCCGCTCGATCAGATCACGGCGGCCAACTTCGGCACGCTGCGAATCGCCTGGCGCTTCCGCACCGACAACTTCGGCGCGCGCCCCGAGCTGCAGCTGCAGAACACGCCGCTCTACGTCGACGGACTGCTCTATGCGTCGGTCGGCTCACGACGCGCCGCGGTGGCCATCGACCCATCGTCGGGCGAACTCATCTGGCAGGCCCGCATCGACGAGCGGCCGCGCACCGGTCCGCGCGCCCTGTCGGGCCGTGGCGTGGCGTACTGGGAGAGCGGCGCCGTGAAGCGCGTCTTCATGGTGACGCCCGGGTACCAGCTCGTGGCGCTCGATGCGCGCACCGGCCAGCGCGACGCCACGTTCGGCACGGGCGGCATCGTCGACCTGCGCAAGGATCTCGGCTACGTCGTGCCGGATCTCGACAAGGCTGAAATCGGCCTGCACTCGGCGCCGATCGTCGCCAACGACGTCGTCATCGTCGGCGCGGCCCACCTGCCCGGCGGCGCGCCGCCCACCAAGGAACACATCAAGGGCGTCATTCGCGGCTACGACGCCCGCACGGGCAAGATGCTGTGGCGCTTCCAGCCGATTCCGGAACACGGCCAGCCCGGCAACGAGACGTGGGAGAAGGAATCGTGGACCTACACCGGCAACGCCGGGTCGTGGGCCCAGATGTCGGCCGACGAAGCGCTGGGGCTCGTCTACGTGCCCGTCGAAGCGCCGACCGGCGACTACTACGGCGGTCATCGTCCCGGCAACAACCTGTGGTCGAGCTCGCTCGTGGCGCTCAACACGAAGACGGGCAAGATGGCGTGGGGCTTCCAGATCACGCACCACGACATCTGGGACTGGGACATGCCCAGCGCGCCGATCCTCGCCGACATCACCGTCGACGGCCGCAAGATCAAGGCGGTGGCGGCGCCCACCAAGCAGAACTGGCTCTACGTGTTCGATCGCACCAACGGCAAGCCGGTGTGGCCGATCAACGAGACGCCGGTGCCGAAGGGCAACCTGCCGGAAGAGTGGTACGCGGCGACGCAGCCGATTCCGAGCAAGCCGCCGGCCTTCGGCCGTCAGGGCATCACGAAGGACGACCTGCTCGACTTCACGCCCGAGCTGCGCGCCAAGGCCGAGGCGTTCGTGAAGGACTACAAGATCGGCACGCTGTTCGAGCCGCCGTCGCTGCTCGAGCCCAACGGCATGAAGGGCACGCTGCAGCTGCCGGGCAACACCGGCGGTCCGAACTGGCCCGGCGGCTCGCTCGATCCGGAATCGAACATCGTCTACATCTTCTCGAAGGACGAGGTGACCGGCCTGTCGATGCGCAAGGAACCGGCGCGCTCGAACATGGACTACATCAACGCCTCGGGCGGCGAGGGCGCGGGCCGTATCGCCGTCGACAACCTGCCGATCATCCGTCCGCCCTGGGGCCAGATCTCGGCCATCGATTTGAACAAGGGCACGATCCTGTGGCAGACCGTGCACGGCGAGACCGATGACGCCGTGAAGAACCATCCGGCGCTGAAGGGGCTGAACATCCCGCGCACGGGACGCACCGGCCGCGTGGGCGTGCTGACGACGAAGACGCTCGTGATGGCCGGCGACGGCGGTGCGGCCACACAGCCCGGCGGGCAGCGCGGCGGCATGTTCCGCGCGTACGACAAGATGACCGGCAAGGAGCTCGGCGCCGTGCCGATCCCCGGCCCGCAGACCGGTTCGCCGATGACTTACATGCACGACGGCAAGCAGTACATCGTCGTCGCCGTGTCGGGCCAGGGCGCCGCCGCCGAGCTCATCGGCCTGGCGCTGCCCGATCCGCCGAAGTAGCGCGCCTCACATCGACCATCGACGGGACGTCTTCCACGTGGAGGACGTCCCGTTCGTCTGTACGGCCGGCGCCTGAACGAACGATCGCGCCGAGTGACGCGGCGAGGGCCCTCCGGCGGTCGCGGTTCCGCAGACCGTCAAACGCCTTCGCCGGGGCGGCTTGTCGGCGGAAGCGTGGGGCCCCTGAAACCCCACGCGGATCTCTGGCGCCTCCTCGACGTTGAGCGTCTCACGCATGCGTGCGGTCTGCTCCACAGGGCCCGCCGGACGGCCGTCGCCGCGTCGCGGCGCCAGTGGCGTGCGGCGGGCGGAGAGGCGGCAGATGCGGTGTCCCTCGCCGCGGAACTCTGAGCAACGGCGCGTGGTCCCCGCGTCGTCTCGGCATCCGCTCCGTGCGAAGGTGGAGCGGTGAGGGATACCGCGTCTGTCGCCTTGAGCGAGCAGACGTCGACGACTACAGCACCTTGGTGCGGAAGTAGTCGATCGTCTTCGTGAGTCCTTCGCGCAGGTCGACCTTGGGGCCCCAGCCGAGCAGCGTCTGCGCCTTGGTGATGTCGGGACGGCGCACCTTGGGATCGTCCTCGGGCAGCGGCTTGTAGATCACCTTGCTCGTCGAGCCGGTCATCTCGATGATCGTCTCGGCGATCTGCTTGATGGTCATCTCGGTGGGGTTGCCGATGTTCACCGGCTCGTTCACGTTCGATTCCATCAGGCGGATGATGCCGTCGACCAGGTCGCTGACGTAGCAGAAGCTGCGCGTCTGGCTGCCGTCGCCGAAGACCGTGACGTCCTCGTTGCGCAGCGCCTGCGCCATGAACGCCGGCACGGCGCGGCCGTCGCGCACCCGCATGCGCGGGCCGTAGGTGTTGAAGATGCGGACGATCTTGGCGTCGAGGCCGTGATAGCGGTGGTAGGCCATCGTCATCGCTTCGGCGAAGCGCTTGGCCTCGTCGTAGACGCCGCGCGGGCCCACCGGGTTCACGTTGCCCCAGTAGGTTTCCTTCTGGGGATGCTCGAGCGGATCGCCGTAGACCTCCGAGGTCGAGGCGATCACGAACCGCGCGCCCTTCGCCTTGGCCAGGCCGAGCGCCTTGTGCGTGCCGAGCGCGCCCACCTTCAACGTCGGGATCGGCAGCTCGAGGTAGTCGATCGGGCTGGCCGGGCTGGCCCAGTGCAGCACCGCGTGCACCGGCCCCTCGACGTTGATGTAGTTGGTGACGTCGTGCTTGATGAACTCGAACTCGCGGTTCTTGATGTGCGCGATGTTCGCCAGGTCGCCGGTGAGCAGGTTGTCGATGCCGACCACCGCGTAGCCGCGATCGAGCAGGGCGTCCGAGAGATGGGAACCGATGAAGCCGGCGGCTCCGGTGATGACGACGCGTTTCATGGGGTGCTCGTTGTGGAAGACGTCAGTAGGCCGGGCGATGCGAGAAGAGGCCGCGCACGAGCGTCAGCCACATGATCTTGATGTCGAGCGACACCGACCAGTTCTCGATGTAATAGAGATCGTATTCGATCCGCTTCTCGAGCGACGTGTTGCCGCGCCAGCCGTTCACCTGCGCCCAGCCGGTGATGCCGGCCTTCACCTTGTGGCGCAGCATGTACTGCGGGATGCGGTGCTTGAACTGCTCGACGAAGAACGGCCGCTCGGGGCGCGGGCCGACGATCGACATCTCGCCCTTCAGCACGTTCATGAACTGCGGCCACTCGTCGAGGTCCATCCGCCGCAGCCAGGCGCCGAACTTGGTGGCCCGCGAGTCGTTCTCGTCGGCCCACACCGGGCCGGTGTCGTCCTCGGCCGTGATCGGCATCGTGCGGAACTTGTAGACGCGGAAGGCGCGGCCGTCGAGGCCCATCCGTTCCTGCGAGTAGAAGATCGGGCCGGGCGAGCTGCGCTTGATCAGCCAGGCGATGAGCACGCCGGGCAGGGCCATGACGCCGAGGGCGAACAGCGAGATCACGATGTCGAGCGTGCGCTTGACGAAGGCGTTGATGCCCTGCAGCGGCACGTCGTTGACGTTGATGACGGGCAGGCCGTCGAGGTCTTCGAGCCGGGCGCGCAGGGCGATGAACTGCAGCAGGTCGGGCACGACCTTCACGTCGACGCACTCGCGGCTGGCGCCTTCCACGAGGTCGAGCATCTTGACGTGCTCTTCCATCGGCAGCGCGATGTAGAGATGGTCGATGCTCTCGCGCGCTGCGATCTCGGGCGCCTCCGCCAGCGTGCCGAGCAGCGGCAGCCCGCGATAGCCCAGGTGGTCGCCGCCGGCGCGATCGTCGACGAAGCCGACCACGCGATAGCCGAGCTCGCGATGCTCGAACATGCGGTCGGCCACCATGCGGCCAAGTTCGCCCGAGCCGGCGATGAGGATCCGCCGCAGGCCGAGACCGGCGGTCCACCGCCGCTCCATGAACTCGCGCACGAACTTGCGCGCGAGGTAGCCGAGCACGATGACGTTGACGAGGAAGATGCCCCAGACGAGCTGCGAGATCTCGTAGGTGCCGCGCGTCTTCAGGTGGTCGGGGACGTAGTACGCCTGGAAGTACAGCGTACCAACGACGCCGATCACCACGGCGAAGATGCTGCCGACCAGGACGTTGAAGAAGTCGTCGATGCGTGAGCGGCCGCGGCGCAGGCGGTAGAGGCCCTGCAGGTGGAAGCCGGCCGGCACGATCACCGCGATGAACGGCAGCACGTCGAGATACTGCGTGAGCGGCGGCTGGCCCTTCGTGACGGGGAAGAGGCCCATGTCGAAACGGATGACGTAGGCCAGCAGGAACGCGACGACGCCGATGATGGCGTCGTTCAGGATGTGCAGCGCGACGAGCAGGCGGTTGAAGCGCCTTACCATGTCGTGCCTCGCGGCGCCGCCAGCACGTCGTCGACGGCGTGGCGGAACTCGGCGCGGAAGCGGCCGTGGCTGAAGCCCTCGGCGTGCCGGCGGATGCGGGCCGTGTCCCACGCGCGCGCCGCCGCGATCGTGAGCGCCGCCGCCCAGGCCGGCACCGTGTCGTCGGCCACGAGCAGGCCGGTCTCGTCGTGGATCACCGTCTCGGTCGCGCCGCCCCTGCCCAGCGCCACCACCGGGCGGCCGCAGGCCTGCGCTTCCACCGGCACGATGCCGAAGTCTTCCTCGCCCGGCAGCAGCACGGCGGCCGCGGTGCGGTAGTGTGTGCGCACGGCGGCGTCGTCGAGGCGGCCTAGCAGGCGCACGCCCGGCGCCGAGGCGGCGCGCGCCTCGAGGAACTGACGCTCGGGGCCGTCGCCGATGATGTCGAGCGGCACGCCGGCCGCGTGGGCGGCGTCGATGGCCAGTTCGAGGCGCTTGTAGGGGACCAAGGCGGATACGATGACGAATCTCGTCCCGGGCGGTTCGCTCCCGGGCGTGAAGTAGTCCGTGTCCACCGGTGGGTAGATCACGTCCGACTGGCGATTATAGTACAGCCCGATCCTCCGCGCAACATACTGAGAGATAGCGAGATAGCGGCTGACACGCGTGGAAGTTTCCTGGTCCCAGCGGGCCATGCGCGCCATCACCGGCTTGAGGATCGCGCTGGCCACGGCGCCCACCTTCTGCGGGCCGAAATAGGCGTCGAACTGGTCCCACGCGTAGCGCATCGGCGTGAGGCAGTAGCAGAGGTGCGGCACGTGCGGCGGCACCTTCACCGACTTGGCCACGCAGTGGCTGCAGCTCACCACCAGGTCGAAGCCGGCGAAGTCGAAGCGCTCGATGGCGGCGGGAAAGAGCGGCAGGTAGTAGCGGTAGGCGCGCGCCGCCATCGGCAGGTGCTGCGTGAACGCGGTGTGGATGGGCCGGCCCTCGATGAGGCGCGACACCGACCCCTGCACGTGCAGCAACGTGAACAGCTCGGCGTCCGGGAACACCTCGAGCAGGCGCTCCAGCGCCTTCTCGCCGCCGCGCATGCCGGTGAGCCAGTCGTGGACGACGGCGACGCGCATCACGCGGTACCGAGCACCTGGCGGTAGACCTGCAGTGTCGCCGCCGCCGCCTTCGGCCACGAGAACTCGCGGGCCCGCGCGCGTCCGCGGGCGATCAGATCCTGACGCAGCGCCTCGTCGGTCACCACGCGCCGCATGCCGTCGGCGATGGCGTGCACGTCGTAGGGATCGACCAGCAGCGCGCCGTCGCCGGCGACTTCCGGCAGCGACGACACGTTCGAGGTGACGACCGGCGTCTCGTGCGCCATCGCCTCGAGCGGCGGCAGGCCGAAGCCTTCGTAGAGCGACGGGAACACGAACGCGCGCGCCAGCCGGTAGAAGACGACCAGCGTGGTCGACGGCTGGAAGCCGAAGAAGCGCACGTGCTTGTCGAGGCGGTGCCGGTGCACGGCCTGCCGCAGCTCGGGGTGTTTCGAGGTCTCGTCGCCGATGACCACGAGCTTCAGGCCCTCGGGCCCATCGGCGCGCATCTCGGCGAAGGCGGCGATGAGCCGTGCCAGATTCTTGTGCGGCTTGATGTTGCCGACGTAGAGCACGAACGGGTGATCGAGCTGGAACCGCGCCCGCACGCGTTCCACGGCCTCGGCGTCGGGGGCGGCGGCGAAGCGCATGTCGAGGCCGTTGTGCACGACCTCGACCTTCTCCGGGTCGACGCCCGTGTAGTGGAGGATGTCGCGCTTCGAGGCGTGCGACACCGTGAGGATGCGGTTGGCCTTGCGCGCCGCCAGCCGGATCATCGTGTGCGCGTAGGCGTAGGCGGCGCGGCTCGGCAGGTACTCCGGGAAACGCAGGTGGATGCAGTCGTGAATCGTCACCACCGTCTTCGCCCGCGTGAGCGGCGGCAGCACGTAGTGCGGCTCGTGCAGCAGATCGGCGCGCGCCCGGGCGACGGCCCGGGGCACCCGGAACTGCTCCGCGATCGAGTACGGCCGGCTCGGCTCGACGACGGCGCGAAAGTTCGCTCCGCCGAGATGGGCGTCCATGTCGTCGGGCCGGGTGAGCAGCACGTAGTCCGACGCCTGGTCGAGCGTCCCCAGCTCGGTCACCAGGTTCCTGATGTAGGTCCCGATGCCGAAATCGTGGAGCTTCCGCGCGTCGATGACGATCCGCATGGACACGAAAAGTCTAGCAGTGCCGCCGGGCCGGGCGGGTCATCGGACGTCGAAGCCCCGCCGGCGCAGCCAGAAGGCCAGCAGCGGCGCCCAGGCCGGATGGTGCTTGCGGTAGAAGGCGAGGTGGCTCTCGCGGCGGCGCTGCGCGGTGGGCCCGGGGGCCCCAGAGGCCGAACGGCCGCGCAGGTGCTGCACGGTGACGTCCGGCACGAACCGCACGCGCCGGCCGCGGGCGCGGAAGGCGGCGCAGAGATCGACGTCCTCGGTGTACATGAAGTAGCGCTCGTCGAGCAGGCCCACGGCCTCGAGGTCGGCGCGGCGGGCGAGCAGGCACGCGCCCGTGATCCAGTCGGGCGTGCCCGGTGCGCGCGTCAGCCGCTCCACCTCGGCGACGGCCCATGACGCGCCAGCCTCGTAAGCCTGCAGCAACCGGCGCTGCCGGAACTCGCCCCAGGGCGAGATCATCGGTCCGAACGACAGCTCGACGCGTCCCTCGCCGTCAACCAGGCGGGGGCCGACGGCGGCGGTGTCCTCGTGCGCGGCCAGCGCCGCGACCAGCGCGGCGATGGCGCCGGGCGGTACCACGGTGTCGGGGTTCAGCAGCAGCACGAGGTCGCTCGACGTCGCGCGGATGCCGAGGTTGTTGGCCCGCGAGAAGCCGAGGTTGGCGCCGGCGTCGATGGCGCGAACCGCGGGCCAGCGCGCAGCGAGCCAGGCGAGCGTGCCGTCCGCCGAGTGGTTGTCGACGACGGTGATCGTCGCCGGTGCGACCTCGGTCGCCAGGCTGTCGAGGCAGCGTGCGAGGTCGGCGCGGACGTTGTAACTCACGATCACGATCGCGAGCGATGGCTCAGGCACCGGCGGCCTCCTCGACGACGCGCAGCACGTGCGCGGCGGTGTCGGCCCAGCGATACCGGGCCAGCACCGGTCCGGCGGCCCGTCGCAGCCGATCGCGCGCGGCGCCGCCCTCGAGCAGCGTCGCGATGGCCTCGGCGACGCGCGCTGTGATCCCTCGCGCGTCGGCGACGTGCCACGCGGCGTCGCCGTAGACCTCGCGCGCCACCGGTGTATCGAGCACCACCGGCACGGCGCCGTGCGCCATCGCTTCGAGGGGCGTGAAGCCGAAGCCCTCGTACTGCGACAGGAACACGAACACCGACGCTTCGGCGTACAGCGTGTGCAGCGTCGCGTCGTCGACCCAGTCGCGCAGCGTCACGCGTCCGGTGAGACCGCACGCGGCCACCCGCGCGGCGAAGTCCAGGAACGGGCGCGTGCGGTTGGCGCCGACGATCTCGAGCCGTGCCCCCGGATGGGCCGACGCGACCGTGCGGAACGCGTCGATCAACACGTCGATCCGCCGGCGCTGGAACAGCGATCCGACGTAGAGCACGAGCGGCGATCGCGCCTCCGCCACCGGCGAGGGCGACGGACGCACGCCCAGCGGCACCACTCGCACGCGGCCGGCGTCGACGGCGAGGTGCTGCACGATCTCGCGGGCCGAGAAGGCCGACGGCGCCATCACGAGACGTGCCCGCCGGGCCGACCATGCCGTGACGACGCGGCGGCGCATGCCTTCGCGCCACGTGTACCACTCCGGATGCGCGAAGAACGACACGTCGTGGACGGCCAGCGCCACCGGTGCCGGCGCGGCCAGCGGCGTCGTGTAGCCCGGCGAGAAGACGACGTCGGGTCGGAGATCGGCGAGGGCGCGCGTGAAGTCCCACTGTTCCCAGCGCGTGCCGCCGCTGCCGGACCGGACGCGCGTGGCCTCGCGCCATCCGGCGGGGGCGTGGTCGGGTGCGCGGTGCGCCACGAGCACGATCTCGTGGCGATCGCAAACGCCGGCGGCGTCCCATTCCGTGAGCACCTCGCGGAGATAGCGGCCCACGCCGGTGGCCTGGCCCACGAGCTCGCGGGCGTCGACGGCGATGCGCATCAGCGCCGCTCCGCCCGTGCCGCGATGGCGGCGCGATAGGCCTGCAGGGTCGCGGTGGCCGTGGCGCGCCACGAATACGCGGCGGCGCGCGCCGCGCCGCGGGCCCCGAGGTGGCGCACGCGGGCGTCGTCGAGGCAGGCCTCGAGGGCGTCGGTCCACGCCGCCACGTCGGCCAGCGGCGCGACCAGTCCGCCGTCGCCCACCAGATCCGGCATCGGGCCAACCGGCGACACCACCGCCGGCACGCCGCACGCCATCGCTTCGAGCACCGGCAGCCCGAAGCCTTCGTCGACCGACGGCAGCACCAGCGCGCGGGCGTCGGCGAAGAGGGCGCGTCGCGTGTCGTCCGGGACGTAGCCGAGCACCCGCACGTGGCCGGCGAGCGGCGGCGCGGCCGCGCGCGCGGTCCATGCCTCGCTGCCGGGGCCGGGCCCGCCGGCGATGACCAGCGGCGGGGCATCCGGTCGGCGCGTTCGCAGCTGCTCGTAGGCGTCGAGCAGCAGGCCGAGGTTCTTGCGCGGCTCGAGCGTGCCGACGAAGAGCAGGATGCGGCCGGGCTGGCCGGCGCGCTGACGCGCGACATCGAGCGCCCACGCCGGCGCGCCGAGCGGCGTCACGGTGACGCGCTCGCGTGCCACGCCGAGTTCGCTCGCGGCGAGGGCGGCCGCCTGCGTCGAGCCCGCGACGACGTGATCGGCGCGGCGCGCGTGGTCGCGCACACGGCGTGCGAAGTCGCGCTGCGCGACGTCGGTCGCCTGGTCGGGCGCGGTGAGGAAGTGCAGGTCGAAGAGCGTCACGACCTGCGCGGCGCGCGCGGCCGGCAGCAGCAGCGGCGTGGGCGAGTGCGCGACGTCGTGCGGTCCGGCGAGCCATTCCACCGGCGGCACGCCCAGGTGATGCCAGCTCCAGCGCAACGCGCCCACCGGCAGCGGCCGCTCGACGATGCGGGTGCCCGCGAGGGCGGCGCGCGCCTCGGCCGTGACGCGGTCGCGCCACGACGCCGCGAAGACGGTGACGTCCGGAGCGCCCTCCGGCAGGCCGGCGAGCGCGGCGGCCAGCTGATGGACGTATTCGCCGATCCCGGTCCGCGCCCGCAGCGCCGGGCGGTAGTCGACGAGCACGCGCACGCGCGGGAACGGTACCACGCCGCGCACTTACCGGCAAGTCCTTGCAGGTCAGTATGTTGACAGCCGTGCAGGTGGATGGTACGGTGGAGTGTTCCGCAAGACCGCCCGGACGTGGCGGTCCGGATACCTCGGGGGACTCATGAAGGTCGCGGTAGTCGGTACGGGTTACGTGGGGCTCGTCGTGGGCGCCTGTCTCGCAGAGAGCGGCAACGACGTCATCTGTGTGGACAAGGACGAAGCCAAGGTGCGCATGCTGCGCCGCGGCAAGAGCCCGATCTATGAACCCGGGATCGAGGATCTGCTGCGCCGCAACAAGGCCGAAGGCCGCCTGACCTTCACGACCGACCTGGCCAAGGCCGTCCGTCAGTCGACGATCATCTTCATCGCCGTCGGCACGCCGCAGGGCGAAGACGGCTCGGCCGACCTGCAGCACGTGATGGGCGTGGCCCGCGACGTCGCCCGCGCGATGAACGGCTACAAGGTCATCGTCGACAAGAGCACCGTGCCGGTCGGCACCGCGCAGAAGGTGCGCGACGTGGTGCGCCGCGAGACCACGCATCCGTTCAGCGTCGTCAGCAACCCCGAGTTCCTGAAGCAGGGCGCGGCGGTCGACGACTTCATGAAGCCCGACCGCGTCGTCATCGGCGCCGACGACGCCAAGGCCGCCGACCTGATGGTCGCGCTGCACAAGCCGTTCACGCGCACCGGCGCCCCGATCATGGTGATGGACACCGCCAGCGCCGAGCTGGCGAAGTACGCCGCCAACGCCATGCTGGCCACCAAGATCTCGTTCATGAACGAGATCGCCAACGTGTGCGAGGCCTACGGCGCCGACGTCGATCGCGTGCGCCAGGCCATGGGCAGCGATCGCCGCATCGGCACCGCGTTCCTGTTCCCCGGCGTCGGGTATGGCGGCAGCTGCTTCCCGAAGGACGTCAAGGCGCTCGTCAAGTTCTCGGGCGACAAGAAGTACGACTTCAAGATCCTGAAGGCCGTCGAGGCCGTGAACGAGCTGCAGAAGCGCGTGCTCGTGAAGAAGCTCGAGTCGCACTTCGGCACCCTGAAGGGCAAGACCATCGCCATCTGGGGCCTGGCCTTCAAGCCGAAGACCGACGACATGCGCGAGGCGCCGGCCATTCCGATCATCAAGGCGCTGATCGAGAAGGGCGCCAAGGTGCAGGCGCACGACCCCGAGGCGATGAACACCGCCAAGGGGCTCTTCAAGGGCGGCATCACCTACACGTCGCGCAACTACGACGCGCTGAAGGGCGCCGACGCGCTGGCCATCCTCACCGAGTGGCAGGAGTTCCGCGAGCCCGACTTCGCGCGGATGAAGAAGCTGCTGAAGAACCCGGTGGTCTTCGATGGCCGCAACATCTACCAGCCGTCGCAGATGAAGGACCTGGGCTTCACCTACTACTCGATCGGCCGGTAGCGCGTGGCGCGCGTACTCGTCACCGGGGGCGCCGGCTACATCGGCAGCCACACCGCCAAGGCGCTGCAGCAGGCCGGTCACACCGTCGTCGTGCTCGACGACCTGTCGGCCGGCCACGTCGAAGCCACGCGCGGCCTGCCGCTCGTGCGGGCCCGCGTGCACGACAGCGCGGCCGTGCGGGCGGCGCTGGTCGAGCATCGCATCGACGCCGTGATGCATTTCGCCGCCTGGCTCGCGGTGGGCGAGTCGGTGCGGCATCCGGGCAAGTACTACGAGAACAACACCACCGGCACGCTGGCGCTGCTCGACGCGATGGTCGCCGAAGGCGTCGGCCGGCTGGTCTTCTCGTCGACCTGCGCCACCTACGGGGAACCGCAGGCGCTGCCGCTCACCGAGGATCATCCGCAGTCGCCGGTGAACGCCTACGGCGAGTCGAAGCTGGCCATCGAGCGCGCGCTCCGTCACTACGACACGGCGCACGGGCTGCGCTCGATCGCGCTGCGCTATTTCAACGCGGCCGGTGCCGATCCCGACGGCGAGCTCGGCGAGGACCACGATCCGGAAATCCATCTGATCCCGCTCGCCATCCGCGCCGCGCGCGGCGGCGCCGAGCTGAAGGTGTTCGGGCATGACTACCCGACGCCCGACGGTACCTGCCTGCGCGACTACGTCCACGTCACCGACCTCGCCGACGCGCACGTGAAGGCGCTGGCGGCGCTCGAGGGCGGGGCGGCGTCGAACCGCTACAACGTCGGCACCGGGCGCCCGTGGTCGGTGCGCGAGGTGATCGACACGGTGGGCCGCGTGGTCGGCGCGCCGGTGCGCTGGTCGCCGGCGCCACGACGCGACGGCGATCCGTCGGCGCTCTACGCGGCCAGCGCCCGCACGCAGGCGGAGCTGGGCTGGACGCCGCGCCACAGCGACCTCGAGACGATCGTGCGCACCGCCGCGGCCTGGCACGCGGCGCACCCGGGGGGCTACGGCACGTCCGTGGGATAATCCGGGGCGTTCGGCGGACCGCCCGAGCGTGCCGCCCACACCCCTGCGAATGGATCCGCTCCGCCGCCTCCTTCGATACGCCGCGCCACACCGGCTCGTGATCGCGGGAGCCACCGTGGCGATGGTGCTCTACGGGGTGGCGTCGGCGGCGCTGGCCTGGCTGATCAAGCCGATCCTCGACTCGGTGCTGCCGGCGCGTGAGCAGCTCGGCTTCGTCGGCACCGCCATCATCGTCGTCTACGTGGTGAAGGGCATCGGGGCCTTCCTGTCCAGTTACTGGATGGACGACCTCGGGCACCGCGTGGTCCGCTCGCTCCGCAACGAGCTCTTCGAGCACACGCTGGGGCAGTCGGCGGCCTTCTTCGCGCGGCGCACCACCGGGCAGCTGCTGTCGCGCGTCAACAACGACGTCGGCCAGGTACAGCGCGCGGTGTCTGAAACCGTCGGCGATCTCGCGCGCGAGTCGCTCACCGTGGTCGGCTACGCGGGCCTGCTTGTGTACATCGACGCCGGCCTGGCGCTCGTGTGCGTCACCGCGGCGCCGATCATCGTCTATCCGCTGGCGCGCCTCAGCCGCCGTCTGCGCACGGTGTCGCGACGCAGCCAGGAAGCACTCGAGCGGCAGTCACACGTGGCGGCCGAAGCGTTCGCCGGCCACCGCATCGTGAAGGCGTTCCTCGCCGAGCCGCGTGAGGCGGCGAAATTCCGCGCCGCCTCCGACGATCTCTACCGCATCAACATGAGCGTCACCGGCGTGCTGTCGATGCTGCCGCCGCTGATGGAAGCCCTGGGCGGCGTGGCCATCGTCGGCGCGCTGTGGTACGGCAGCGGCCAGATCGCCGCCGGACGGCTCACGCCCGGCGAGTTCACCACGTTCGTCGCCGCGCTGCTGATGATGTACGGCCCGGTGAAGAAACTCACGCGCGTGAACGCCAACCTGCAGCAGGCGGCGGCCGCCGCCGAGCGTGTGTTCGAGCTGCTCGACGCCCGCACCGAGGTGGTGGAGCGGCCAGGCGCCATCGACCTGCCGCGCTTCACGACCAGCGTCGAGTTCCGCGACGTGACGTTCGGCTACGAGGACGGCCATGGCAAGCCGGTGCTGGGCGGCGTCACGCTCACCGTGCCGGCCGGGGCCGTGGTGGCGATCGTCGGCAGGAGCGGCGCCGGCAAGACCACGCTGGTGAACCTGCTGCCGCGCTTCTACGACGTGTCGACGGGCGCCGTCTGCCTGGATGGCCACGACGTGCGCGACGTCACGCTGGCCTCGCTGCGCCGCCAGATCGGCATCGTCACACAGGAAACCGTCCTCTTCGACGACACCATCGCCGCCAACATCGCGTACGGCATGCCGGAGGCGTCGC
>JAXLRB010000038.1:0-30690 GCA_046331325.1 Vicinamibacterales bacterium
CTTCGGCCACGACCTGCACGGCCTTCGTCGGCAGCTCGACGCGCATGGCGGGGAGGAAGCCTTTGATCGCCGGCGGACGCGCCGCCTGGCCGGCGCGATTCTCGCCGATGGCCACGACAGACCCGTCCGAGAGCAACACCAGGATGTGCAGCGACGCCGACACCTGCGTCACGGTGGGCGGCGCCTGGGCCGACAGCGGTGGCAGGGCCGCCAGGGCCAGGGCGAACGCGAGTGCGGACGACAGCGGGCGGCGAGGCATCATCGGGTCTCCGGCGGACGGGTCCGCCTCCGTAAGCGGCGATGGAGGCCGCATCGGGATCAGGGTCGGGCTCCGCTCAGACGACGTAGGGAATCGTCTGCGGACCGTGCGGCAGCACGGCCAGGGTGGCGTCGGGACCGGCGGCGCCGAGCGCCTCGCGGATGGCGATGCCGAGGTCGGTCACCGGCTCGAAGTGCGCGGCGCGCAGTTGGTCGTGGGTGAGGCCGTCGGCCTTGACGAGCACGCGCGCCTTGCGCTGGATGAGCGCCTGCACCTGCACCTGCCACTGATCCTGCTCGGCGAAGCCCGGGGCCTCCACCATCGCCAGCAGCTCCTCGGGCGAACGCCGTTCACGCAGCAGGCGGCCGTACGGCCCGTGGTCGGGGATGCCGTCGCGACATTCGGCGGCGCAGATGATGGTGCCGCCCGGCTTCACGATGCACGCCGCCGCCGACATGCCCTTCACGGCCTGATACAGGTTCTGGTCGAGCGGATAGCCGGAGTTGGTGGTGACGACGACGTCGAATGGCGCGTCCACCGGGCACATCGCCGTCGCCTTCACGTGCGCGCAGGCGGCCGCGTGCTCGGCGAAGAGCTCGCCGCCGAAGACCTGCGTGATCCGCTGATCGCGGTTCAGCGCCACGTCGAGCGCGAAGGTCACGCCGGTCATCCGCGCGATGGCGCGCACGTCGTCGTGGATCGGGTTGCCGTCGACGATACCCCACGTGGCGTTCGGATGGCCGATGTGTCGCGCGTCGTGGAGCACGAGCGTCGTCTCGAGGCCGGCGAGCCCTGGGGCGACGAGCTTGGGGCCGCCGCTGAAGCCGGCGAAGAAGTGCGGCTCGACGAAGCCGGTGGTGATGCGCACGTCGGCCTCGAGCCAGGCGCGCTGCAGCCACACCGGCACACCGGACGGCGTCGTGCCGGCGTGCACCAGCGCCTCTGGATCGCGGGCGTCGTGGTTCAGCACGCGGCAGCGACGCACGAGATCGGCCCCCAGCATCCGCTCGAGCTCGTCGGGCGTGTTGGCGCGATGCGTGCCCGTCGCGATGAGGATCGTGACGTCGCCCGCCTCGATCGTCGGCAGCGCGTCGAGGATCGCCTCCACCATCGCCTGACGCGGTTGCGCGCGGGTGATGTCGCACACCGAGATGGCGACGCGTTGACCGGGCCGGACGAGATCGGCGAGCGCGGGGCCGGCGGTGGGACGCGCCAGCACCTCGCGCAGGGCGGCGGCTGGATCGGCGAGGGCCGGCAGATGCCGCGGCGAGACGACGACGGTGCGTCCGTCGGGGACGTCGACGCCGAGGCCGTCGCTGCCGTAATCGAGGTGGACGCGCATGAGGGGGCTCCGGGCGCTATTCTCGCGCGCCCGTCGGTGGCAGGGCCATGGAAAGCAGCTCGGCCACGTGGTGCACGGGCAGGGCGGGCTCGTCGACGGCGAGGCTCGTCTCGATCTGCGTCAGGCAGCCGATGTTGGCGGTGAGCGTCATCGTCGCGCCCGACGCGACGATGGCCTCGGCCTTCCGCCGCCCGAGGTCGCGCGCGAGATCCGGCTGCTCGATGTTGTAGAGCCCGGCCGATCCGCAGCACAGGCCGGCGTCGGCGATCGCCACGAGCGTGAGCCCGCGCACACGCGCGAGCAGGCGGCGAGGCGCGCTGGTGCCGCCCTGCGCGTGCCCGAGATGACACGCGTCCTGATACGCGGCGACGGCCGGCGTCGCGAGGGCGAGCGGCGCGACCAGACCCACCGCGTCGAGATACTCGAGCAGGTCGCGCACCGGCGCGCCGTGCGTGTGGGTGGCCTTCATCGACGATCCGCAGCCGGCGGCCGTGGCCACGACCGCGTCGACGTCGGTGGGGAAGCGCGCCTCGTGGGCCCGCGCCTGCGCGTGCTCCCAGATCGTCGACACCGCGTGAGTGGCCAGCGCGCCGCAGCAGCCCACCTGGCGGCACCGCCGACCGATGCCGCCGGCGGCCAGCACGCGGATCGCCGCCTCGGTGATCGACGGCCGCAGCACGTGCTGCACGCAGCCGGTCATCAGCGCCACGCGTCCACGGCGCGGACCGCGCGCCGGCGTCACGCCGCCGAACGTCTGCGCGGCGGGCAGGCGCGCCGGCAGCAGGCCGAGCATCGCGCCCATCGACGGCGGCAGCAGGCCGCGCGCCTGGGCCATGCCGGCGCCGAGCGCGGCCGCGAGGCGGAATCGCGCCGGCGAGGTCATCACGTGAAGCAGCCAGTGGCGCCACGTGCGTGCGGCGACGGGACGCGCCTGGTCGAGCTGGGTGCGCATCGGCTCGATCAGGTCGCGGTAGCGCACGCCCGACGGGCACGCGGTCTCGCAGGCCAGACAGCCGAGGCAGCGATCGAGGTGCGGCGCGGCATCGGCGAGCGGCAGCGTGCCCTCGAGCACCTCTTTCATGAGCACGATGCGGCCGCGCGGGGCGTCCATCTCCTCGCCGAGCACGCGATACGTGGGACATGCCGGCAGACAGAAGCCGCAGTGCACGCACGCCGACACGGCGGCGGTCATCGCCGTATGGCGCGCATCGGACGGGCGCGTGGGGATGGCGTGCTGCATGGCTCAGCGGAAGCGGCCGTCGGGATCGAGCGTGCCGCGGACGCGATCGGCGAACGGCGAGGCGCTGGTGCGGCCCACGAGCCGGCCGGCTTCGGGACCGGCGACGACCACGCCGCGCGCGTCGAGGCGCGTGAGCGCGTCGCGCACGGCGTCGAGGGAGGGCGCCGGTCGCAGGTAGACGACCGCGCCGCCACACGAGATGTGCCACGCGGCGACCGGCGCGCAGGCGGCGAGCAGCGCCGGCAGGCGCGAGGGCGTCGACGGCACCTTCACCAGCGGCGCCTCGGCGGTGTGGCGCAGCACGTGCCGCGCCCACACCGCGCGCTCCTCGTCGCCGGTCAGGGCGTCGGTACCGACGCCGAGGGCGCGGGCGGCGCGGTCGACGCGCGCCGGCATCGCCGCCGCCGCGCCGGCGATGCGCACCAGCAGCGTGACGGGCGTGCCCACGAGATCGAGCGCGTCGAGCTCCAGTCCGTCGCGTCGCACGCGCTCGTGCGCGGCCAGCGCGTCCGCGAGCGTGGCGAACGTCGCGACGAGCGTCGTCGTCGCTTCGGGCGCGGGAAAGACCTTCAGGCTCACGTCGGCGATGACGCCCAGGCGCCCGGCGCTGCCCACCAGCGCGTGATGCAGCAGGAAGCCGGCGGCGTTCTTCACCACCTGACCGCCGCTGGCGATGAGGCGGCCGCGGCCATCGATCACGCGCGCGCCGATGACGAAATCGCGGATGCCGCCGTAGCGATAGCGGCCCGGCCCGCTCCAGCCGCTGGCGACCATGCCGCCCACGGTGGCGCCGTCGTCGACCAGCGGCGGATCCCACGGCAGGTACTGGCTGTGCGCGGCGAGCGTCGAGGCGACGTCACGCACCGGCGTGCCCGCCCGCGCGGTGACCACGCATTCCGCGGGATCGTAGCCGGCGATGCCGGCGACGCCGCGCAGGTCAATCGCGAGGCCCGCGCCCCCCGCCTGCGCGGTCTTCGTGCCGGCACCGCGCACGACGAGCGGCGTGGCGCCGCTCTCGGACACGAGCGCGCACAACGCGTCGAGCGTCGCCGGAGCGTGCGTCGTCACGCCGGCGTCTCCAGCATCTTGCCGCGATTGGCCACGCGCCGGCCGTCGATGCCGTCGCGCAGCCGCTGCATGAACGCGATGTCGTCGGGCCGGTACATCTCCGGCAGGAACGCGCGCTTCTCGAGGCCGACGCCGTGCTCGCCGGTGATCGATCCACCGAGGCGGATGCACAGCCGCAGGATGTCGGCGGCGAGCGCCTCGGCCCGGTGCAACGCGCCCTCGACGCGGCCGTCGTAGAGGATCAGCGGATGCAGATTGCCATCGCCGGCATGGAACACGTTGGCTACGCGCAGCCCGTGTTGTCGCGACAACTGCTCGATGGCGACCAGCGCGTCGCCCAGCTTCGTGCGTGGCACCACGCCGTCCTGCACGATGAAATCCGGGCTCAACCGGCCCACCGCGGAGAACGCGCTCTTGCGGCCCTTCCAGATGCGCCCGCGCTCGTCCGCATCCGCCGCGACGTGTACGTGCGACGGGCCGGACGCGTCGAGCACGGCGCGCAGGCGCGCGAGATCGGCATCCGCCTGCGCCGCCTCGCCTTCGAGCTCCACGAGCAGCACGGCGGCGGCATCCGGCGGATAGCCGGCGTGCACCGCGGCCTCCGCCGCGTCCATCGCCAGGCGGTCCATGATCTCCATCGCGCCCGGCAGCAGCCCGGCGGCGATGATGCGCGTGACGGCGTCGCCCGCGGCCTGCAGCGACGCGTAGCTGGCGAGCACCGTGCGATACACCTCGGGCCGCGGCAGCAGCCGCACGGTGATCTCGAGCGCGATGCCGAACAGCCCCTCGCTGCCCACGAAGAGCCCCGTGAGGTCCGGGCCGGCATCCTCCACGCTGTCGCCGCCCAGCGTCACCACCGTGCCATCGGGCAACACCGCGGTGAGCCCCAGCACGTGGTTGGCCGTCATGCCGTGCCGGAAGCAGTGCGCGCCGCCCGAGTTGAAGGCGACGTTGCCCCCGATCGTGCACACCGACTGGCTCGACGGATCGGGCGCGTAGTACAGCCCGTACGGCTCGGCGGCCGTCGAAATGTCGAGATTGATCACGCCCGGTTCGACGACGGCGATGCGATCCACCGGATCGATCCGCACGATGCGGTTCAGCCGGTTCAACGCGATGACGACACCGTCCGCGATCGGCACCGAGCCGCCCGAGAGACTGGTGCCCGAGCCGCGCGCCACGAAGGGCACGCCGGCGTCGTGACACAGGCGCACGACATCGATCACCTCGGCCGGGGATTCCACCAGCACGACGGCGCGCGGCCGCGTGCGGAACGCGGTGAGGCCGTCGCTTTCGTAGGTCGAGAGCGCGCCGGGCGTCGTCAGCAGGCGATCGGCCGGCAGGCGGCGCGCGAGCGCGGCGACGAGATCCATCAGCGGGCCAGCACCCACGTGGCGATGTCGTCGACCACCGGCGCGTCGACGTGCGTCGCCACGCGGTACTCGGCGGGGCTGCTCGGGCCGGTGCCCGCCGCGAACAGGTGGTTGAGCGACGGGTATGACTGGAAGCGCACCGTCGACCGCTCGCCGAGCGCCGCCTTCCACGCGCGGAAGTCGTCCATCGTCACCTGGTAGTCGCGCTCGCCCTGCAGCACCAGCAGCGGCATCTTCAGCGCCGTCGCCGCCCTCGGCGGGTCGTAGCCGCGCAGGTCGAGGAGATACGACACCGGCGCGCTGCCGAGTACGCCCGTGATCGGCGGGTCGCCGGGCTTCAGCGCCTTCACTTTCGCCGCACTCGACTCGACGTCGGCGATCTGCATCCGCTCGGCGTCGCTGATGGTGCCGTCGAGGGCCGCGAGGTAGCGCGTCTGCATCACCACCGCGTCCTCGAGCGGACGCGTCGCGCCGGCAAGCACGACGAGCCCGGCCAGCGCCGGATCGGCGGCGCCGATGCGCGGCGCCAGCATGCCGCCCAGGCTGTGCCCGAGCACGAACACGCGGTCGGCGCGCACGTGGTCGGTCTTGCGCGCCAGCGCGGCGGCGGCGAGGGCGTCGTCGATGGTTTCGTCCTTCACCGTCATCGACGTGAGCGCGTCGATGCGATCGCGATGCGCCAGCGTGCGCTTGTCGTAGCGGATGACGGCGATGCCGCGCGAGGCGAGGCCCCACGCGAGATCGCGGAACGGACGGTTCGGGCCCACGCTTTCATCGCGATCGCCGGGCCCCGATCCGTGGACGAGCACCACGGCGGGGAAGGGGCCATCGCCGGTCGGCATCGTAATCGTGCCGGGGAGCGGCCAGCCCGTGCCGGCGTCCACCGTGATCTCGCGTTCGGTGAAGGCCGGCATCTTGACATAGGCGGGTGGCGTGTACTCGGTGACCATGGCCGCCGGCCGCATGTTCATGCCGACCACGTGCGAGCCGTCCCACGCCAGGCTCACATCGACCGGCCCGTTGGCGAAGTCGCAGGTGAGCACCACGAGCCGGATGCCGTCGCGCATCGAGACGCGCGAGTCGGTGATGCCTTTGTAGGCCCCGGCCTGCTGCACGACCGTCGTCACCGCCTGTTTCAGCTGCGCCTCGGGCAGCGCCGCCTTCATCTCGTCGTCGAAGCGGCCGACCAGCGCTGCCGTGCGGCCCGCGAACAGCGCGTCCACCAGCGCCCGCGTGCCGGCGACGATGAGGGCTTCCTGATCGGGCTGCAGGGCCAGGCCGAGGACGAGCGCGACGACGGTGCGGAGCATCGCGGAATGGTCGCACACTTCGCGGCGGCCGCCGCGGCCGGTCTACTGCAGGATGCGCTGCAGCGCGCCCCACGCCTCCTGGCCGCCCACCGCCATGAAGAGCACGAGCACCACGACGAGCAGCACGTTGGTGGCCAGCGAGTTGTGCGGCACCTCGGTGTCTTCCCACGCCACCTTGTTGTTCAGGTAGAGCAGCGTGGCGGCGAGGAACGGCACGAACAGGCTGCCGACCACCGTGTAGGCGACGATGACGAGGATCGGCGCGTTGCTGAAGGCCAGCGGAATCGGCGCCAGCGTGATGAAGACGAGCCCGAGCTGGTAGGGACGGCTCGTGACTTTCGTCAGGCTCTCGCGCGCCTCGACCGACAGGCCCTTCAGCACGCCGTAGATGTCGGCATAGAGGTAGGGCACGCTCTGCCACACGCCGAGCAGCGACGCGAACACCGCCGCCCAGAAGCCGAGGCCGTAGGCCCACACGCCGAACGGCCCGAGCACGGTGCCGAGGAAGGCGGCCATGCGCGGCACCGCTTCGGCGTCCTTCAGCGCCACGCCGGGCACGAAGAAGGCGGTGTTGGCGATGAGCATGATCGACATGCCGAAGATGGCCGTGAACACGTAGGCCACGCTGACGTCGCCGCGCACGTACGAGAGCCAGCTGGCGCCGCGCATCCCTTCCTCGCGCATCCAGTAGTTGTAGGAGAGCATCGTCACCGAACCGCCGATGCCGCCGATGAGCGACAGCACGTAGGTGCCGCTGCCGCCGGGGATGATCGGGATTACCAGGCCCTGCAGCGCCGCGCCCGGCTGGTGCATCGTGAAGGCCGCGCAGACGAGGATGCTGAAGCCCATGACGCCGACGAGGATCTTCATCAGCTTCTCGAACTTGCCGTAGCCGCCGAGCCACACCACGATGAAGCCGATGAAGCTGTGGGCGATGGCCGCGGTGGTGCGCGAGACGGCGCCGCCCGTGAGGTTCGTGAAGCCGAGGCCGCAGGCGTTGGTGAGCGCCGAGCTCACGAACACCGTCCACGCCACGAGGTAGACGCCGAAGAGGACCTTCACCGACGTGTGCAGGTGCTCGGCCCAGCCTTCGATCACGGTCTGGCCGGTGGCGAGCTGCCAGCGGGCGATGCCTTCGCTGAGCACGAACTTGAAGAAGGCGCCGAGGGCGATGGCCCAGAGCAGCACGATGCCGTAGCGCGCGCCGCCGACGGTGGCCGAGACGACGTCGCCCGAGCCGATGCCGGTGGCGGCGACGACCAGGCCGGGCCCGGCGAGTTTCAGGAAACTGACGGACGGAGCGCTTTTCTGCGGGGTATTCGACACGTGGGAACGACCTTTCCGGGCCGGAAGCGTATCAGAGAACGCGCGCCGATTCGCGGGCCTCGCGTGCCGCCGCCACCACGCCGAGCGCCGCCTCGAACGCGGTCACGAAGTGGTCGCGGGCGGCGGCCGTCCACACCGTGGGCACGACGTACAACTGTCGCGTCGAGCTGAAGACGCCGCGGTTGGCCAGGGCCAGGTGCATCAGGCGCACGTCGCGGATGTCGGCCCGTGCGTCGTGCTCGGGACGCGTGACCGGCGCCGGCGACAGGTGCAGCTGCATCAGCGAGCCGTGGCTCCGTCACGGTGGCGGGCAGGCCCGCGCGGGCGATGACGGCGTTCAGGCGGGTGCGCAGGGCCTCGCCGTCGGCGTGCAGGCGGGTGACGGCGCCGGCGTCGTAGTGGGCGAGGGCCACGAGCCCGGCCGCCATCGTGGCGGCGTTGCCGTTGTAGGTGCCGCTGTGGGCGATGGCGCCGGCCCGCGATGGATCGAACGTGGCCATCACGTCGGCGCGGCCGCCGAAGGCGCCCACCGGCAGGCCGCCGCCGATGATCTTGCCGAAACTGGTGAGATCCGGCACGACGCCGAGCGTGGACTGCAGCCCGCCCACGGCGAGGCGGAACGTGATCACCTCGTCGAGGATGAGCAGCACGCCGTGCGCCCGCGTGAGCTCGCGCAGGCCGGCGAGGAAGGCGCGATCGGCCACGAGCGCCCCCGATCCCAGCATCGGCTCGACGATCACCGCGGCCAGGCGATCGCGATGCTGCTCGATCAGGGCCGCGGTCGCCGGCAGATCGTTGAACCGGCCGACGACCACCTCGCCGGCCACGCCGGGGGTGACGCCGGGTGGCATCGAGCTGTCGAGCGCCGACATGGCGAGGGCCACCGGGTCGTGCGAGCCGTGGTAGCCGCCGGCCATCTTCAGGATCGCCGGCCGTCCCGTGAACGCCCGCGCGGCGCGGATCGCGCCCAGCGTCGCCTCGGTGCCCGAGTTGCAGAAGCGCAGGCGCTCGACCGACGGCACGCGCGCCGCGATCGTCTCCGCGAGCTCGACCTGCAGGGCGTTCGCGGTGCCGTGCACCGTGCCGCGCGTCGCCTGGCGCTGAAGCGCCGCGAGTACCGGCGCGAACGCATGCCCGTGCAGCAGCGAGGTGAAGTTGTAGAGCGTGTCGATATATTCGTGGCCGTCGGCGTCGACCAGCGTGCAGCCGTGCCCGTCGGCGATGAACAGCGGGTACGGGGCGTGAAACGTTCCGGTGCGGGTGTCGCCGCCCGGCATCACCGCGCGGGCGCGGGCGTGCAGCGCGGCCGAGGCCGGCGTGCGGGCGACGTACTGCGCGCGTTCCGCCTCTTCGATCGCGGTCGGGACGTCCATGGCGGAGCATCCTACCGCGACTGGCGGCCGGCTAGTCGTCGTGCGCCAGCTCGTATTCCCGCTGCGTGCGGGCGTTGATGTCGGCCTGCTTGGCGTCGCGCTTCTTCGCGGCGCGCAGGGCGAGATCGTGCGTCGTGTCGCTCTTGATGGCAGGCAGCGACAGCCGCTTCGTCAGCGCCGTCGCGGCGCACTTCGGGCACGCCGGCGTGTCGCCGGTGCGCACGAGGGTCTCGAACTCGTGATGGCAGGCGTTGCAGGAATACTCGAAGATCGGCATGCGTCAGACCTCGACGTGGTGCGGAGAAAGCGAGAATACCACGCAGGTCGACGGCCGCCACGCACACCGGTCGTGGCGCGGCTCGGTGGTGCGCGGCGCTACGAGCGGCCGGGCAGTGTGGGCGGCGGCGAGCCGAGCAGCGGGGTGCGGCGGTAGTCGAGCTCGCCGCAGCTGGCGCACTGCGTCAGGCGTCCCTTGGGCGTCTCGGCGACCATCACGGCCATGCCGTGGCCGCACACCGGGCAGGTGTGGGCGAGGTTCGCCGGGAGCGACGCGAGGGGCCGGGGCGTATCCAGCACGCCTGCATCAAAGGCAAACGACATGCCGCAGACGGGGCGGGCGAGCGCGCGAGGACGGCGTCGATGAATTGTCTGGGGAATCCGCGGATCCGGCCCGGCATGGGCAGGGCGCCCTGTGCCGATCGTGGCAGATCCGCCTACGGAAAACGCGGCAGGGGTGTGCCGTTCCAGCACACCCCTGTGTGACGCCGAGACAGGTTCGAGGGCGAACCTACCTACTTTGGCAGTTCGAACTTGATGGTCTTCGCGGCGTCGGGGGTCAGCTCGGCCTGGCCCGCCGGGAACTTGTTGTGCTCGAGCACGAAGGCGATGATGTCGGCCTTCGACTGCGCCGGCACCGACGCCGGGTTGCTCGGCGGCATCGAGATGCGGATGCGGTCGTAGAGGTCGCCCACGCTGGTGCCGTTCCAGGCGCTCATGAACTCCGAGCCGGAGAGGCCGGGCGCGAATCCGTCGCCTTCGAGGCCGTCGCCGTGGCACGAGACGCATTCCTTCCTGTAGGTCGCCTCGCCGCGCTTCACCTGCTCGGCGGTGAAGATGCCGCTGTTGGTGGTCTTCTCCTGGGCCGTGGGCGTCGCGGTGACGATGAGCAGCCAGGCCGCGGGCACCGCGATGAATCCGTACTTCGCAAACGTCATGTCGTGTCCTCGCCCTCAGGATACCCGAGTCGCGCGGGCGCCCGGAAGGGGTGGGCGCCGCGCGCGGCCGGGTTCCATAGCCGATAGGACGCGCGACGGCCGGCGCGAGTCACATCGGCCGTGGTGGCGGCGCGAGGCCCCGAAACGACGAACGGCGGCGCCCCTCGCGGGACGCCGCCGCCGTGATGGTGCCGGTGGAGCCGGTCGGGCTAGTTGCCCGACTTCGGCCAGGGCGGACCCTGCTTCTTCGAGGTCACCGGGCCCACGCCCTTGAAGGTGAACTTCTGCAGACGCTTACCCGTGTAGGTTTCCGTCGTGTAGATGTTGCCCTTCGAGTCGGTGGCGATCGAGTGCACGCCGAGGAACATGCCGGGCTGACGGCCGCCGTACCCGAAGTTGGTCAGCTCGGTCATCGTCTTGCGGTCGTAGATGCGGACGTGCTCGTTGGCGCCGTCGGCCATGTAGAGGTACTTCTGCTCGGGGTCCTTCGAGAAGGCGATGTCCCACACCGAGCCGTCCGAGAGGGTCTGCTTCTCGATGATGTGCTCGGTGACGAACTTGCCGTCCTTCGTGAACACCTGCAGGCGGTCGTTCGGACGGTCGCACACGTAGACGAAGCCGTCCACCGAGACCTCGGCGCAGTGCACCGGGTTGCGGAACTGCTGCGCCACCGGCGCGGTGGGATCGTAGCGGCCCAGGTTCTCGTCCGTCGGGGGCTTGCCGTAGGCGCCCCAGAAGCGCTTGATCTTGCCGTTGTCGAGGTCCATGACGGCGACGCGGTGGTTCAGGTAGCCGTCGGCCACGTAGCCTTCGTTGGCCTTGGGATCGATGAAGATCTTCGCCACGCGGCCGAAGTTGTCCATGTCCATGCTGTTGGCCACGTAGTTCGGCTTCTCGGGCGTCGACTTCGGATCGCGACGCGCGCCCGCCTTGCCGTACTGCGCGACGAACTTGCCGTCACGGGTGAACTTCAGGATGTGCGAGTCGTTGCCGCCGTTGCCGCCGATCCACACGAAGCCCTTGTGGTCGATGACGATGCCGTGGTTCGACTCGGGCCACTCGTAGGGCGCGCCCTTCACGGGACCACCCCAGCTGTTCACGAGGTTGCCGGCCTGGTCGAACTCGAGCACGGGCGGCGCCGGGTCGCAGCACTCGCTGACGCGGGGCGAACCCGGCTGCAGCACGGCGAGCTCGGTGCGGTCGAGACCGGCGGTGCCGGGGTCGTTGCCGCGGTGGATCAGCCAGATGTGATCGCGGTCGTCGACCGTGAGACCGATCGTCTGTCCCAGCACCCAGTTGTTGGGCATGGGCTTCGGCCACATCGGATCCACTTCGAAACGCGGTGCCTGCGCGCCTGCCTGCGCCTCGGCCACTGCGTGCTGCTCCAGCCACGACGCGCTCAGGCCAAATGCCAGCGCCAGCGCGACCAGCGCGCCGCCCACCTTGACCTTGCGCGACCGGATAACTCGGCTCATGGTGCCTCCCCGACAGGGACCTCCGCCACGCGCGGGGTCCGAAAACCGAGCGAGTATACACGCATCCGCCCGCCCGGCGGCGACTTCCAGCCGGGTAATCCCGGCCCGGCCCCGGGACGGCCCCGCCGGCCTTGCCAGCCGGGGGGCGGAGTCGGTACGCTGCCCGGCGTGAGACGCCTCCTCGCGGCTGTTCTGGCCGCCTGTCTGCTGCTGACCGTGGCGCCGGCCGCCCACGAGGTGCCGAACGAGGCCACGGTCCAGACGTTCCTGAAGCCGCAGGGGTCGACGCTGGTCTTCCTCGTCCGCGCGCCCCTGAAGTCGTTGCGCGACGTCGACATCCCGACCAAGCAGAACGGCTTCGTCGACCTCACCCGGATCCGGCCCACGCTCGAGGACGCCGCCTGGCTCTGGATCGGCGACTTCGTGAAGCTGTACGAGAACGGCCAGCTGCTGCCCAAGCCGCGCATCACCGGCGCCCGGGTGTCGCTGCCGTCCGACAAGTCCTTCGCCAGCTACGACGAGGCCGTGGCCAACCTGGCGGCGCCGCCGCTCGCCGACGAGACCGACCTCTACTGGCAGGACGGCCTGCTCGACGTGCGCTTCGAGTACCCGATCCAGTCGGAGCAGTCGCGTTTCGCCATCGAGCCCGGCCTGACCCGTCTCGGCCTGCGGGTGAACGTGGTGCTGCGGCTGCTGGCCCCGGGCAACCCCGAGCGCGCCTTCGACGTGCACGGCGACACCGGCCGCGTCGAGCTCGATCCGCACTGGTATCAGGCGGCGTTCCTGTTCACGCGCGACGGCTTCTTCCACATCCTCGACGGCATCGACCACCTGCTGTTCCTGTTCTGCCTGGTGCTGCCGTTCCGCAAGCTGCGCCCGCTGGTGGCGGTGGTCACCGCCTTCACCGTGGCGCACTCGATCACGCTCATCGCCTCGGCGTTCGACATGGCGCCGAGCGCGCTGTGGTTCCCGCCGCTCATCGAGACGCTGATCGCGGCGTCGATCCTCTACATGGCGATCGAGAACATCACCGGCGCGCACCTCGAGCGGCGCTGGGCGGTGACGTTCGGCTTCGGCCTCGTGCACGGATTCGGGTTCTCGTTCGCGCTGCGCGAGTCGCTGCAGTTCGCCGGCAGCCACCTCGTCACGTCGCTGCTGGCCTTCAACGTCGGCGTCGAGCTGGGGCAGCTGCTCGTGCTGCTGGTCGCCATGCCCGTGCTGGCGTTGGTGCTCGGCCGCTACGTGCCCGAGCGGCTCGGCATCGGCATCGCCTCGGCGTTCGTCGCGCACAAGGCGTGGCACTGGTTCGAGGAGCGCGGCAGCGTGTTCTGGGCCTACCCGTTGTCGTGGCCGGTCGTCGACGCGGCGTTCATGGTGGCGCTGCTGCGGTGGGCGATGCTGCTGGTGCTGGCCGTGCTCGCGGCGTGGCTGGTCAAGCCCTTGGTGACGCCTACATCGCGTGATGTCGCGATGTGAGGATGTGGCGATCTGGTCGCCCACATCGATCGATCATCAGATGCACGCGACCGCGATCGCCGGATCGCCACATCGCCACATCGCGAGATCTCACGCGTCCCAAATCAAGCACGTGGTCGTCGCGTGGGCCAGCAGGCGTCCGCTCGCATCTTCGAGCCGGCCTTCGGCCATCGCCGTCCTGCGGCCGCGGTGCAGCACGCGGGCGGTGGCGCGGACCGGGCCGGTGGCGGCGGTGATTGGCTTCAGATAGTTCACCTTGATCTCGACCGTCGTGTAGTTGCTGCCGAGCGGCACCGTGCTGTAGACAGCGCAGCCCATCGCGGAATCCAGGATCGAGGCGGCGAAGCCGCCGTGCACGTGGCCGGCGGGGTTGTAGTGGAACTCCGCGGGCGTGGCGGTGAAGACGGCCGAGCCCTCGTCGGCCTCGACCAGCGTGAGGCCCATCAGCTCGGCCAGCGGGGCGTGCGGCAACTCGCCGGCGATCACCTTCTTCAGGTTCTCGAGCCCCGAGGCGGTGGTGGCGCGCCAGGCGTAGACCGCGGGATCGGCCCAGGTGACGGTGCGGGTGCGTGCCGGATCGTCCATGCGTCGGGCAGTATCGCACCAGCGTTGCCGCCGCGCGCCGCCGCCGGCACCGGCGGCCCGCCTACTTGAGCTCCACCGCCCAGCCGATGCCGAGCTTCAGCCGCTGTGCCATGCCCGAGCCGAGGCGCGCTTCCACGAAGAAGCCGTTTTCGTGGCCGAAGCCGATGATCGAGTGGAAGCCGACGCTGGTGTCGCGATAGTCGGGCACGTCGGCGAGGCGCGTCACCACGATCGAGGGCCCGCCGCCGGCGATGAGCGTCCAGCCGTTGCCGCTGAGCGGGTAGCCGTAGACGAAGTCGAGGTTCACCGTGCCGATGCGGAGCCGATCGCCGGTGGCGCCGTCGATGCCCGGTCGCAGGTGGATGCCGCGGCCGAGGTCACCAGTCATGTAGTACACGCCGCCGAACACCTGCTCGGGATCCACGGCCACGCCGCCCTGGAACCCGATGGCCGACTGCGCCGCCGCCGGCGGCGCCAGCGAGGCCGATGCGGCGAGTGCGAGAACCGCGGCGAAGGCGAGCCGGCGAACCCGCCCTTGTTGTCCTCCCGGATGGACCATGCGCACCTCTCCGCGCGGGCTCAATCACGTTCCGTTCCAGCGGGCCGCGCCCGATGGCCGGAGGATAATCGCACAGCGCCGATGTCCGAGCCCGTCACCTTCCTCTATTCCGATGACACCCTCGTCGTCGTCGACAAGCCCGCCGGCGTCACCGTGATTCCCGCGCCGGATGTCGCGCCTGGCGCCTGCCTGCGCGATCGGGTCGCGTCGGCGGTCGGCGGCTCCGTCTGGGTGGTGCACCGGCTGGATCGCGACACCTCGGGCGCGGTGGTGTTCGCCCGCACGGCGGACGCGCATCGCACGCTGTCGATGGCGTTCGAGCACCGCGACGTGGCGAAGACCTATCGCGCGCTCACCGCCGGCGCGCCGACTCCCGCCGCCGGCACCATCGACGTGGCGCTCCACGAGGCGCGAAAGGGGAAGGCGCGTCCCGCGACGCCGGGGGAGCCCGGTGCCCGCGCTGCGTCGACGCGTTACGAGACGCGCCGCACGTGGCACCTGGACGGGCGGGCGGTGGCGGACGTCACGGCATGGCCCGCCACTGGCCGCCACCATCAGATCCGCGTGCACCTGCGCGCCATCGGCACGCCGATCCTCGGCGACACGACGTACGGCGGCGCGCTCGTCACGCCGTTCACGACGGTGCCCGTGCCGCGACTGGCCCTGCACGCCGCCGCGCTCGACGTGCCGCACCCGGTGAGTGGGCGCCGCGTGGTGGTCGAGGCGCCGTGGCCGGCGGATCTCGCGGCCGTCACCGCCTGGCTCGAGGCCCACGCCGCCGCCGGGGCGACATCGTGATCACGGTGATCGTACCGGCGCGCGCGCTGCCGCGCCTGCAGCGATCCGGCGATCTGCCGTTCACGCTGTGTCCGGTCGAGCCCGCCATCGCCGATGGCGCCGTGGTGACGCTCGCCGAGCGCGGTGGGCGCCGAGTGGGCCTCGCGCTGGTCGATCGCGACGCCGCGTGCCTGCGGGTGATGGCGACCGACGACGGCGTCGAGGGGCTGGACGCGGCGTGGGCGTCAGCGCGAATCGAGGCCGCGCGCGCGATCCGTGACGCGCACGGTGTGACCGGCGCAGACGCCGCGTACCGCCTGGTGAACGGCGCCGGCGATCTCGTCCCCGGCGTGATCCTCGACGTGTACGGCGCGTTCGCGGTCGCCTCGGCGTTGTCGTCGGCCCTGGTTCCCGTGGCCACCACGCTCGCGGACGCGCTCATCGCCCGCGGCGACGTCCGCGGCGCGATCGTGAAGCACCGCGGGCGCGGCCGCGTCACCGGACCGGTGCCGATGGACGTCCGCGGCGAGGCGCCGCCCGAACGGCTGGTGGTGCGCGAGGGGCCGCTTCGCTTCGAGGTGCATCTCGCCGCCGGCGTGAACGTGGGCCTCTTCACCGACATGCGCGACGAGCGTCCGATCGTCGGGCGCCTGGCGCACGGACGCCGCGTGCTGAACCTGTTCGCCTACACTGGCGCGTTCTCGGTGGCGGCGCTGTCGGGTGGCGCGTCGCACGTGACCAGCGTGGACCTGTCCGAGGGCGTGCTGGCGTGGGCGCGCGACCACGTGGCGCTGAACGGGCTCGACGCCACGCGCCACACGACGGCGGCCGCCGACGTCGCGCAGTACTCGCGGCGGCGGGCGAGCGCGGCGACGAGGTCGACGTCGTGCTGATCGACCCGCCGAGCTATTCGGCGGCCCGTGGCGCCGGCTTCGCGATCGATCGCGACTACCCGGCCATCATCGCGGCGGTGTGCCGCCTGCTGGCGCCGGGCGGCGACCTGTGGCTGGCCAGCAACACCCGCGGCTTCTCACTCACGGGCGCGGTGCAGGCGGCGGTGCCGTCGGCGCGGCGTCCGCGGCTGGTGCGTACGGGCGGCCTGCCCGCCGACTATCCGACCGAGCCGGCGGACGTCGACGCGCGTTATCTGCAGACCTGCCTGCTACGCCTGGGATGAGCGGCGGCGAATTGCCGCGATCTTCTCGTCCATCTCGCGCTGCATGCGGTCGGTGTCGCGGCGGAATTCCTCGGTGAGACGGGCCAGGCTGTCGATGTCGTAGGCGCTGGCACGGCTGGCCGTGTGCATGATCTCGGCCTGCGCCTTCTTCGCCGCGTACAGCGATCGCACGTCGGCGATCTCGGCCTTCTGCGCCTCGGTCAGCGGCACCTCGGCCTCGCCGGCGTCGGCGTCCTTCTTGCGCAGGCGGGCCATCGCCAGTTCGTAGGCGCTCTTCGGGGCGTCGTCGCTCATGCGCCCATTCTACGGCGGGCGGTATCATCGATCGTATGGGCACGCCTCTCGACGAAGGGCAGATTTACGATCGCATCGGGGAAGAGGGGTTCGCGCGCCTGGTGCGCGCGTTCTACGCGCAGGTGCCGGGCGACGACATCCTCGGGCCGATGTACCCGCCCGACGACATGGAGGGCGCCGAGACGCGCCTCCGCGATTTCCTGGTGGGCCGCTTCGGCGGGCCGCCGCGCTACATGGAACAGCGGGGGCATCCGCGGCTGCGCATGCGGCACATGCCGTTCGCGATCGACATGGCCGGACGCAACCGCTGGGTGCAGTTCATGGAGAAGGCGATGGTCGAGGCGGAGATCCCCGACGATGCCGCCGAGACGCTGCGCATGTTCTTCCATCACATGGCGACCTTCATGATCAATCGCGCCTGACGGCGGTGGCGGGCGTGGCGGCTCTGCGCTACGCTCGGATCATGACCACCGTGCACGTGTCGTCCGCGGGCGGACCGCTCGCCCAGACCATCCAGATCCGCCACCATCAGCTCACCGCCGACGAACCCGTGGCCGCCGGCGGGGAAGACCGCGGACCGTCGCCCACCGAGATGCTGCTCGGCGCCCTCGGCTCGTGCGTGGCGATGACGCTGACGATGTACGCCGGCCGCAAGGGCTGGCCGCTCGGCGACGTCACGGTCGACCTGACCGGCCGCGACGAGAACGGCGTCTACGTGGTGGAACGGCGCCTCGGTTTCACCGCGCCGCTCACCGACGAGCAGCGCCAGCGCCTCACCGAGATCGCCGGCCGCTGCCCGGTGTCGCGCCGTATCACCGGTCCGGTCGAGATCCGGCCGATGGCCTGACCCGGCCGTCTGGCGCGGCCCCGCGTGCCCCGTCAGACAAAGAAAGACACAAATCCCGGCCGCGATGGCGACCGGACTGGTCGGTCTTCGCGCTACACTGCGGGGAGTCAGGGCGTCCCTGGGAGGGCGGTAGGCATGTTCGAGAACAACCTGGATCGTCGCAGCTTCCTTCGTGGCTCGGCGCTGTTCGCCGCGGCCGTCGGCCTCACCGTCGCGGTGCCCGCGTTCGCGCAGGACCAGCAGAAGCCGAAGGACGAGAAAGACAAGAAGGACCCGTTCGCCAAGGACGACAAGTCGAGCGGTGGTTCCTCGCAGAAGACCTACACGGACGAAGACGGCCGCCAGTACCGCATCTGTCCGCAGTGCGCCTACAACATGTACAAACAGGGCCGCATGTGGGTGTGCGACAACTGCGGATACAGCTACGTCGAGTGAGCTGTCGCGGCTGGGGGCTGGCGGTTAGCCCCGAGACGACTCGTCGAGGCCCGGTGGTATTTCGCCGGGCCTTTTCCTTTGGCGCGACTCGCCTATGGCCGCGTGCCTGTCGACCTCGCGGCGTATCGTCTGTGCGAGCCGCGAACTCCGAGCCGCCGGACGCTAGCTGCTAGCCCCCACACATGTCGTTATCCAACAAGACCCTCCTCATCACCGGCGCCAGCCGCGGCATCGGTCTGGCCATCGGGCTGCGCGCGGCGGCGGATGGCGCCAATGTCGTCGTCACCGGCAAGACCGTGGAGCCGCATCCGAAGCTGCCGGGTACGATTCACACGGCGGCGGCGGAGATCGAGGCGGCGGGCGGGCAGGCGCTGGCGGTGGCGATGGACGTGCGCGAGGAGCCGCAGGTGAAGGCGGCGGTGCGCGCGGCGGTCGAGCGCTTCGGTGGTCTCGACATCGTCGTCAACAACGCCTCGGCCATCTATCTCACCGGCACGCTCGCCACGCCGATCCGCCGCTTCGACCTGATGCACCAGGTGAACACGCGCGGCACGTTCCTCGTCACGCAGCACGCGCTGCCGCACCTGCAGCGGGCGGCGAATCCGCACGTGCTCAACATCGCCCCGCCGCTCAACCTCGATCCGCGCTGGTTCGCGCCGCACGTCGCCTACACGATGGCGAAGTACGGCATGAGCCAGTGCGTGCTGGGGATGGCCGAGGAGTTCCGCGAGGCCGGCGTGGCCGTGAACGCGCTGTGGCCGAAGACCGGCATCGACACGGCGGCCATCACGCTCATCGCCGGGGAAGAGACGCGCCGCCGTCGCACGCGCAAGGCGTCGATCATGGCCGACGCCGCCCACGCCATCCTCACGCGTCCGAGCCGCGCGTGCACCGGCCGCTTCTTCATCGACGAAGAGGCGCTTGCCGAAGCCGGCGTCACCGACTTCTCGCCTTACCTGCAGGACGGCGCCAGGGAAGAGGACCTGATGGCGGACTTCTTTCTGTAGCGGGGATACCGGGAACGGGAACAGATCCGCCGGAGTCCGCCGGCAAAGGAAAAGGGCCCGGCGTTTCCGCCGGGCCCCTCCATTCCCTGTTCCCCGTTCCAGCCCTAGAAGCGTCCCGCGCCCGTCCAGCGCACGGGTTCTTCACCGGTGAACACGCGCCAGGTGAGGGCGGGCGTGCCGCAGTGGCCCGACAGCATGTCGACGGCGTACACCTCGTTGGTGTTGCCCTCGTCGGCGTTCGAGCCCCAGTTGTAGAGGATCTCGTCGCCGGCGGCGACCACCGGACGGCCGCCGTTGTCGGCCGCGGTGCGCGTGGGCTTGGCGTTGTAGCCCCAGCGCGTGTCGATCTGGCGCAGCTTGTCGACGATGTAGTCCTGCCAGGGGTTGTTCACGTACTTCACCCCGAGCGGGCACTGCTGGGACGGGAAGAGATCCGGACGCTCCGCGGTCCACTGCGCGATCCGTGCGGACATGTCCGGAAGCGGCAGGCGCTGGCCGGCCGGCGGGTTCGGCGTGCGCTGACCGCCGGTGGGCGACGGCGTGACCACCGAGCCCGACACGGTGAATTCGCCGGGCGCCGACCACGGGCTGAACGCGCCCTGATACTCGGCGCGGGCGCGCCAGTAGACCTTGATGCCGGTCTTCTGCGCCTTCTGGATCTTGTAGGTGACGAGACCGTTGTCGGGCGCCGTGCCGGTGCCTTCGTCGGTCAGCCCCGAGAAGTCCGCAGACTCGCTCACCTGGAAGCGCGCCGTGGTGGCGGCCAGCGTGGCGTACTTGCCGAACGCGGGCTCGGCGATGAGGGTCGCCGTGGTGCCGGCCGTGGCACCGCCGATCGGTCCCACGAGGCGGGGCGCCGCCACCTTCAGCGTCGAGCCGTCGGCCGCCGCTGAAAGCGATCCGTTGGCGGCCGAGGGCGACGTCGGGCCGCCCGGTTCACTGCTGCACGCGGCCGTGATGGCGCCGAGCGCCACGAGGCCGATTCCCATCCACGCACGCATGTCAGTCGTCTCCTTGCGAAAAGAATCGCGCGACTAGAAGCCGCGGCCGGCCGACGTCCACAGGCCGAACTCGTCGTAGAACACCCGGTAGTCGGGCGAGTGGCGGTCGACGTCGCCCGACACGCCGGTGCAGTGGCCACCCAGCGTGTCGACCAGGTACACGTTCGGCGAGCCCTCGCGCGTATCCGAGCCGTAGTGGTAGGCGATCTCGTCGCCGGCGATGATCGCCTGCACGAAGGCGCGCGTCGGCTTGGCGTTGTAGCCGAAGCGCTGGTCGATCTGGCGCAGGCCGTCGACGATGAAGTCGATGTAGGGGTTGCGCTGCACCTTGCGCGCCTCGAGCGGGTCGGCGTAGGGGCCACCAGGGCGCGTCGGGCAGGCGACCTGCGGCACGAGATAGCCGAGGCCCTTCGCCTGCGCCGCCAGGGCGAGCACGGTTTCCTTCACGTACGGCTGGGGCAGCCGCTGACCGGGCGCCGGATCCGGCGTGCTGGCCGGCGTGTTGAACGGCGCCACCACGTTCAGCTCGTTCGACGGGCCGCTCTGGCCGCAGGCATTCACCGCCACGATGTTCACGTAGTAGCTGCCCGAGGGGATCGTCAGGTTGAAGTAGGGCGTGCTGACCGGCAGCAGCACGGGCGGCGCCGGGTCGTTCGGGCCGAAGCTGGCGCGCACGATGTACGCCGTGGGCGCGCCGCCGCTGCCCGGGTTCCACTGCAGCCAGCCGGCGTTGCCGCGCACGATCTGCGTGAAGTTGGTGGGCGCGCCCGGCGCGCGGCAGCCCGCCGACACCGGCAGGGCGATTTCGTTCGACGGGCCGCTCTCGAGGGCGCCGTTGGCGGCCTTGATGCGCACGTAGTAGGTGCCCGCGCCGACGCCGGCCGCCGAGAACGACGACAGCTTCTCGGGCAACTTGCTGCGCACGTCGGTCGGGTTCGCGTAGACCGAGGTGGGCAGCACCAGGAACGGCGGAGCGCCGGGGCCGGCCGCGGCCTCGATGATGTAGTGCGTGAACGCGCCGGTGGCGTTCGTCCACTGCAGTGTCAGCGCGCCGCCCGGTCCCACGACATACGTGAGGTTGGTCGGGGCGCCGGGCGCCGACTGGCGGGCCACCAGGGGAATGCTCGCCAGCAGCGTGACCGCGGCAGCAATCGTCAGCAGTCGAACCTGTCTCACGTGGAACTCCTCGAAAGGGGCGCGTCAGCGCGCCGGATCGGTTCGGCGGGGGCGGCGCGACCGCCCATCAGAATACTCCGGGAAATAGTCGGCAAGTTTTTCCTGTCGAATATCGCGCCAGGCGCCCGGCCCGAGCGTGCCGAGCGTCAGGCCGCCGATCCGCACGCGCAGCAGCCGGGTCACGTCGCGGCCGGCGCTGGCGAAGATCCGCCGGATCTCGCGATTCTTTCCCTCGGTGAGGACCACGGCGACCTGCGACTCGCGAGCCGACGCTTTCAGCAGTGTCATCGAGCGCGGCCGCAGCCACTCGCCGTCGTCGCGCACGCCCTCGGCCAGCCGCGCCACGGTCGCGGTGTCGAGGGGTCCGCGCACGGTGACCACGTACTCCTTCTCCACGCCAGTGGCGGGATCGGTGAGCCATGCGGCGAGCCGCGTGTCGTTCGTGCAGACCAGCAGGCCCGTCGATGCCAGATCGAGCCGTCCGGCCGGCGCCAGCCCGTCGCCCAGCGGCGCAACGAGATCGTGCACGGTGGGACGTCCGGCCGGATCGCGCCGCGTCGTCACCACGCCGCGCGGCTTGTACAGGGCGATGGCGCGCCAGGCCGGCGCGGTGATCGGCGCGTCGTCGATCGCCACCGCCAGGCGTTCCGGCACCACGGCCAGGCCGGGATCGCGCACCACGCGTCCGTCGACACGGACGCGCCCCGCGAGGATGAGATCGATCGCCTCGGCGCGCGACGCCAGGCCGCGCTTCGAGAGCGCCCGCGCCAGGGGCACCGTGCCAGCCGGGGCAGGACGGCGGGTGCCCGGGCGGCCGTGCGGCGCCCGGCGCGCGGGGGGCATCAGCGGTAGTTGCCGAACTGCAGCGCCACGCCGAAGTCGTGGCCGCGCAGCGCGCTCATCGCCGCCTGCAGGTCGTCCTTCGACGCCGAGGTGACGCGCAGCTGATCGCCCTGGATCGCCGCCTGCACCTTCTTCATCTTCTGGTCCTTCAGGAACTTGACGATCTCGCGCGCGGCGTCGCTCGGCACGCCCTGCTGCAGGGTGATGACCTGCTTGTACGATCCCGCCGAGGCCGGCTCGGGATCGCCGGGCTTCATGTTCTTCACCGGCACGTTGCGGCGCACGAGGCGCGTCTGCAGCACTTCCCACACCGCGCCGAGCTTGAAGGCGTCTTCAGCGGTGATGGTGACCGTGCCCGCCTTCTGATCGAGATCGATCGAGGCCGGCGAGCCCTTGAAGTCGTAGCGCTGGCTCAGTTCCTTCTTCGCCTGGTTGACGGCGTTGTCCACTTCCTGCAGGTCGACGTTCGAGGTGATGTCGAACGAATACGTCTGGGCCATCCGGCGATCCTAGCTGATTCCGACGTGCGGCTATACTGCGCCATGGCCGCGGATCCGCTGGTACTCGTCGTCGACGACTACGCCGACGCCCGCGCCATGTACGCCGCCTGGCTGCAGGTGTCGGGCTTCCGCGTGGCCGAGGCGTCGACGGCGGCACAGGCGATCGCGTTCGCCTTCGCCGAGCCGCCGGCCGCCGTGCTGATGGACCTGTCGCTGCCGGGACTCGACGGCCTCGAGGCAACGCGCCGGCTGAAGAGCGATCCGCGCACCGCCCACGTGCCGGTGGTGGCGATCACCGGCCACGTCGAGTCGCGCGTGGCGGAGGCGGCCCGCGCCGCCGGTTGCGACACCTTCATCGTGAAGCCGAGCCCCGCCACGGTCGTGGTCGACGCGGTGACCCGCCTCATCGGCCGCACCTCGGAGACGGCGTCGTGAGCGGCGCGGTCCGCGCGGTGCAGGCCTGGCGGCTCCGCGACGGCGCGGCGTCGCACGCGAGCGACGCGGTGGCGGTGGAGGAGCCGCTCGAGGTGCGCGTGAACGGCGCGCCGTTCGCCGTGGTGATGCGCACACCGGGCCACGACGTGCCGCTCGCCGCCGGCTTCCTGCTCGCCGAGGACGTGGTGCGCGCGTCGAACGAGATCGCGTCGATCGAGCAGTGCGACGACGTCGAGGACGAGGCGCGCGGCAACGTGCTGAACGTGACGGTCGTCGGCGAGGCCGCGGCGCGCCTCGACCTCAGGCTCGGCGAGCGCCGCCAGGTGATCGCCACCGCGGCCTGCGGTCTGTGCGGACGCCGCACCATCGCGTCGCTGCAGTCGCGCGTCGCCTCGGTGGGCGGCACGTGGACCGTGCCGGCCGGCGTGGTGCTGTCGCTGCCGGCGGCGCTGCGCGCCACGCAGTCCGCGTTCGACGCCACCGGCGGCATTCACGCCTCGGCGTTGTGCGACCTGAGTGGCCGCGTCCGCGACATGGCGGAGGACGTCGGCCGCCACAACGCGCTCGACAAGATCGTCGGCCGCGCGCTGCTCGAAGGGCGCCTGCCGCTCGACGACGCGCTGCTCGTCGTGAGCGGCCGTTCGTCGTACGAGCTGGTGCAGAAGGCGCTGCTCGCCGGCGTGCCGCTCGTGGCCGGCGTGTCGGCGCCGTCGAGCCTGGCGATCGACCTGGCGCAGGCGTCGGGCATCACGCTCTGCGGGTTCGTGCGCGGCGCATCGATGAACGTCTACACGCACCCGCGGCGCATCACCGGCCTCTGAGCGGGTTCAGTCGGTGCCGGGTGTCGTGGCGGATTCGGCCGGCGCCGGCTGGCAGCGCGCGCACCAGTAGACCCGACGGGCCACGGGCATGTCGGCCCACGACTGGATGAGCGTGCCGCAGCGCCGGCAGGGCCGGCCCGTGCGCTGATAGACCCAGAGGTGCTCGGTCGGCGCGAGGCGTCCCGTGGTGATGCGCCGGCCGGCGCCGGGGCGCGCATTGAGCCGCAGCAGCCGCACCGTGCGCTTCACGAGCGCTTCGGCCTGCGCCGCGGTGATCGCGTCGGCGGGTGTGCGCGGATGCAGGCCCTCGAGGAACAGCACCTCGGATCGGAACACGTTGCCGATGCCGGCGGCCACGCCCTGGTCGAGCAGCACGTCGCCGAGCGGCCGGGCGCCCTCGCCGCAGATGCGCGCCGCCACCAGCGGCACGTCGACCTCGGGCGCGAGCAGATCGGGCCCGAGCCGCGCGATCGCCGGCACGCGCTCGGCGGCGCCGGCGACGACCTCGGCGTCGTAGACGTCGAACGCCAGTGCGATCCACGGCGGCGTGTCGAGACGGATGCGCAGCCGATGCGCCGCCCGCCGCCAGCGCTCGTCTGGCCGATAGATGTGCCACGACCCGTGCATGCGCATGTGCGTACGCAGCACGACGCCGCCGGAGAACGAGAGGGCGAGGTGCTTGCCGTGCGAGGTCACGCGTTCCACCGTGCGGCCGACGACGCTGCACGACGCGAAGGCCGTCGACACGTCGGCCAGGACACTGTCCGCGCGCGTCACCACCTGACCGGCGAGCGCCGCGTGCAGTGTCGTCGCGGCGCGCGCGATGGTGTCGCCTTCAGGCATCGGCCGGCTCGTCCTCGGGCCTCGCCGCTGGCGCCGGCGACGTCCGCGCCACGCGCAGTTGCAGTCCGCCCGACGTGGCGTCGAAGCCGGCCTCGAGCGCCGCGTCCTTGAGCGCGCTCTCGGTCGCCGGTGCGCCGTTCACCTCGGCGACGAGCCAGCCGCGGCGTTCGCCCTGACCGTTCACCGCGAGCCGCACCAGCTCGCGCATCAGCGCGCGTGCCACGTTGCCGCGATCCGGCTCGTCGTCGGGCAGCGCGACGAGCAACTGGCGATCGCCGCGCGCGATCCACGCCGCGGCCGCGCCGTCGACGAGCACCACGCGCGCGCCGGCGACACGACTGGCGCGGGCGGCGGTGCCCGGCCACGTCGGCCAATCCACGAGCGCGCCGTACGGATTCGCCGGATCGGTCGCCGCCAGCGTGACGGCCAGCGGTGTCTCCGGCGGCGTGCGCTCGGCGCGCAGACGATCGACCGCGCCCGGCTCCGCGAACTGCGCGCCGCCGAGGCCGGCGACGAAGTAGCCGCGGCGCACGCGTCCGGTCTCTTCGAGGCGCTTCAGCACCGGATACACCGCGCTGAAGCCGCCCGGCATCGGATCGAGCGCCGTCACGTCGCGCGTCACGACGCCGTGCCGTGTGAGCAGCTGTCGCGCCACCGCGGTGGCGTGCGCGGTGGGTTGATCGGGCGGCAGCGGCACGAGCGACCATCGGCCTTCCGCGGACGGCGGAACGAGCCGGCGCGAGCGGAAGCGCTGATCGCGCGGCATCCGCCGGCGCTGATCGGGACCGGCGACGTAGGCGCGCAGCGGATGCAGTGTGTCGTTGGTGACGAGGCCGCGCCAGACGAGGCTCCACAGCGCGTCCACCGTCTCCTGCGGAAACCCGCCGCCCGCCGCCTCGTGCAGCGGGCCGAAGAACGACGCGCCGTGCTTCGCCAGCGTGGCGACGAGGCGCGCCTCGCGATCGAGCAGGCCGTCGTTCGACGGCGGCGGCATCAGCGCCTGATGCGCGTCGGCGAGGAAGAGGCGCAGGCGGCCGTCGCGCTCGCCGAGCGGCTCGGCGCCGGTCCACACGACTTCACCCGCCGAGACCAGCGTGTCGAGCAGCGCCGGCGTGTAGCCGGCGACCCGCGCCGGCAGAATCTCGCGCTCGAGCACCGACGCCGTGAGCGGCGCGCCCTGCAGCTGCTCGATGGCGTCGAGCAGCGCGTCGAGGCCACGGCGCGGCGCCGTCACGCCGTGCCACGCGGTGAGGAAGCGTCCGAACACCGCCGGCTCCACCGGCTCGACGCCCTTGCGCAGCGTTGCCAGCGAGCGCCGGCGCAGCGTGCGCAGCACCTCGGCGTCGACCCACTCGCGCCCGCGTCCGCCGGGACGGAACTCGCCGTCGAGCACACGGCCGGTGGCCGCCAGCCGCTTCAGCGTCTCCTCCACCACCGCGACGCCGAGGCCGAAGCGCTCGGCGGCGTCGTGGGCGGTGAACGGGCCATGCGTGCGCGCGAAGCGACGCAGCAGATCGCCGAGGGGATCGGCCACCGGCTCGAGCAGCACCGCGGGTAATCCCTGTGGCAGCGGCGTGCCGAGCGCGTCGCGGTACCGCGCCGCGTCTTCCACGGCGACGTACCGGGGCTCGCCGGCGATGCGCGCCGCCACCACGCGCCGTTCGCGCGCCAGGGCCTCGAGCGCGGCGGGCGCCAGGCCATCGACGCTGCGCGCCGCGATCTCGTCGGCGCCGAGATCGCCGAGACGCAGCAGCAGGTCGTGGATGGCATCCGCCGAACGCGCGTGCATCTTCGCGTCGCGGTGCTGCAGCGTGTGCGTCAGCTCGTCGATGGCGTGCGCGTCGAGCAGCGTGCGCAGCTCGCCCTCGCCGATGAGGGCCGCCAGTTCCGTCTGGTCGACGGCCAGCGCCTGCGCGCGCCGTTCGGCCAGCGGCGCGTCGCCGTCGTAGAGATACGTCGCGACGTAGCCGAAGAGCAGCGAGCTCGCGAAGGGCGATGCCGTGCGCGTGTCGGTGGTGACGACCCGCACGCCGCGGCTGCGCACCTTCGTCAGCAGATCGACCAGCGCCGGCAGGTCGAAGACGTCGCGCAGGCACTCGCGATAGGCCTCGAGCACCATCGGGAACGAGCCGAACTTCGCGGCGACGCCGAGCAGGTCGGCGGCGCGCTTGCGCTGCTGCCAGAGCGGCGCGCGCTGGCCCGGCCGGCGACGCGGCAGCAGCAGGGCGCGGCCCGCCGCTTCACGGAAGCGCGCCGAGAAGAGCGCCGTGCCGCCGAGGCGGGCGATGACGAGCGCCTCCACCTCGTCGGGATCGGGGATGAGCAACGCCGGATCCGGCGGCTGATCGCCTTCCGGCACGCGCACCACGAAGCCGTCGTCGGTCCACATCACCTCGACGTCGAGACCGTGTTCCACCTCGAGCCGCCGCGCCACCGCCATCGACCACGGCGCGTGCACGCGGCCTCCGAACGGCGACAGCACCGACAGCCGCCAGTCGCCGATGTCGTCGGTGGAGCGCTCGATGACGATCGTGCGATCGTCGGGCAGCGCGCTGGCCTCGCGCTGGTCGGCGAGGTACTGCAGCAGGTTGCTGGCCGCGCCGCTCGTCAAGCCGTGTCGCTCGGTCAGTCGCGTCGTGGCGTCGTCCGCGGTCGCCGAGGCGAGTTCGCGCGTCAGCTTGCCGATGGCGCGGCCGAGCTCGATCGGGCGGCCGGGGCCCTCGCCCTTCCAGAACGGCATCTTGCCCGGCTCGCCGGGAGCGGGCGAGACGAGCACGCGATCGTGGGTGATCTGCTCGATGCGCCAGGTCGACGCGCCGAGCACGAACGTCTCGCCGGCGCGGGCCTCGAACACCATCTCCTCGTCGAGCTCGCCGACGCGGGCCTGGTCGCGCGAGCCATCGGCGAGGAACACGCCGTAGAGGCCGCGATCGGGAATCGTGCCGGCGTTGGCGATGACGACGCGCTTGGCGCCCTGCCTCGCGGTGACGTGGTTGTTCACGCGGTCCCACGTGATGCGCGGCTTCAGCTCGGCGAACTCGTCCGACGGATAGCGCCCCGACAGCATGTCGAGCACGCCGTCGAAGACGCGGCGGTTCAATGCCGCGAACGGCGCCGCCTGTCGCACTACGCGGTAGAGATCGTCGACGGCCCAGCGATCCATCGACGCCATCGCCACGATCTGCTGCGCCAGCACGTCGAGCGGATTCCGCGGCATGCGCGACGGCTCGACCTCGCCGGCCGTCATCGCCGCCGCCACCGCCGCCGAGGCCAGCAGATCGCCGCGGAACTTCGGGAAGATCACGCCGGCGCTGGTCTCGCCCACCTGGTGGCCGGCGCGGCCGATGCGCTGCAGGCCGCTCGCCACCGAGGGCGGCGCTTCGATCTGCACCACCAGATCGATGGCCCCCATGTCGATGCCGAGTTCCGAGCGACGACGTGGCGACCAGCGCGCGCAGGCGTCCGGCCTTCAGGAGGTCTTCGATCTCGGTGCGCTGCGCGCGGGCCAGCGAGCCGTGGTGCGCGCGCACCAGCGTCTCGCCGGCCAGTTCGTTCAGCGCGCCGGCGAGCCGCTCGGCGAGTCGGCGGCTGTTCACGAACAGCAGCGTCGAGCGATGGGCGCGGATGAGCTCGAGCAGGCGTGGATGGATCGAGGTCCAGATCGTCTGCACCGGCTGCGCCGAGGCCGGCCCGCTCACCGGCTCGGGGCGGTGGCCCACGGCGGCCATGTCCGCGATCGGCACGTCAACGGTGATGGCGAGCGACTTCGGGGCGCGCGCGTCGACGAGGGTCACCGGCCGCGCCGGCGGCGGTGCGTCGAGCGCGAACTCGGCGTGCAGCGCGTCGTCGGGCGACTGCACCGCGCGCCGGGCCGTGCCGGACCGTGGACGTCCGGGCGCGTGGCCGCCGAGGAAGAGCGCGATCTCGTCGAGGTTGCGCTGCGTGGCCGACAGTCCGATGCGCTGAGCGGGACCGCCGGTGATCGCGGCGAGGCGCTCGAGTGAGAGCGCGAGATGCGCGCCGCGCTTGGTCGAGACCAACGCGTGGATCTCGTCGATGATGATCGTGTCCACCGCCCGCAGCCGCTCGCGCGTTCGAGGTGAGCAGCAGGAACAGCGACTCGGGCGTGGTGATGAGGATGTCGGCCGGCGCGCTGGAACGCGGTGCGCTCACCGGCCGGCGTGTCGCCGGTGCGAATCGCCACCTCCGGCGCGTGTATCACCGCGCCGCTGGCGGCCGCCACCTGCGCGATGCCGGCGAGTGGCGCCCGCAGGTTGCGCTCGACGTCGACGGCGAGCGCTTTCAGCGGCGAGATGTAGAGCACGCGGCAACGCGCGTCGCGCGCCGGCAGCGGCGCCGCCATCAGCCGATCGAGACACCAGAGGAACGCGGTGAGCGTCTTGCCGGTGCCGGTCGGTGCCAGGATCAGCGTGGAGTCGCCGCGCGCGATCGCCGGCCAGCCCAGCGTCTGCGTACGCGTCGGCGCGGCGAACGCCTGCGCGAACCACGTCGCCACCGGGGGCTGGAAGAGGCGCAGGACGTCGTGTCCCATCACAGCTATAATGCTTCGGATGTTCGACGGCTCGCCGGCCCCTCCGGCCGACGCCATCGACGAGAGGACCGACCAGATTTATGGGTGACGCCGCAGAAGGGTTGATTGACGCCGACCTCCGCATCCAGGAGCGGATGGAAGAACTCGAGCAGGAGCGCCGCGCGGCCAAGAAGGCCGGCCCCGCGAAGGATCCTGCCAAGGTGCGTGAGCTCGAGTCGTGCCGGCTGGCGCAGATCGAAATGCGCCGTCAGCTCGAGGCCTCGACGCATCCCGCACGCAAGGAACAGATCACGGCGGCGCTGGCGGAACTCGATCGCCGCATGAAGGCCCTCGCCTGAGCTGGTGAACCGTCGCGCCGTCAGGCGCGATCGCCGGCCACCGAGGCCGGCAGGGGCAGATCGAACGGCGCGAGCAGTTCGCGCACCCGTTCCTCGCCCGTCTCGTCGAGGTGGAGCGGCCGCGGCATCGCCGGCGCCGGCCGCGCCGCGGCCCGCGCCAGCAGCGGCACGTAAGCGTCCGCCATCGACTCGAGCGTGTGGTGCGCCGCCCAGTACGCGCGGGCGGCCGCGCCCATCGCGTGCCGCGCCGCCGCATCCGTCGCCAGGATCTGCAACGCGGTCACCAGGCCGCGATGCTCGTCGAGAATCCGCACCGCCGCCGCCACGGGCGTGGCGGCGCCGCTGATGGCCTGCCACGTGCGGGCATCGCGCACCGGAATCTCCGTCTGATGGGGCAGGTCGGTCACGATCGTCGCCCGTCCCGCCGCCATCGCCCGCCACCACGACGCCGACGTCTCGCCGTTCGACGGCCAGCGCAGGCACGCGCACGCGTCGAGCGCGGCCAGGTGCGCGCCCAGCTCGGCATCGGGCACGAAGCCCGTCACGTGCACGCGATCGGCGAGACCGCGCGCCGCCGCATCGGCCGCGAGATCGTAGTGCGCGGCCGGCGCGCCCACGACCAGCAGGTGAATGGGCAGCGCGATCAGCGCCTGCATCGCCGTGAGTACCTGCGGCAGACGCTTCTCGGGGGTGACGCCGCCGACGGCGCCGAGGAGGAACGCGTCGGCCGGCACGCCGTAGCGCGCCCGCACCGCCGCCGCGTCGACGGGGGCCGGATCGAGCGGATCGGGCACGCCCATCGGCAGCGTCTCGACCTCGACGTCGTGCGCCGCGCCCAAGCGCCGGGCGAGGCCCGGGCTGTGCACCGCGCTCAGGCGCGCGCCCTGCAGCACGAGTCGCACGAACGGCCAGTGGGTGTAGAGCGAGCCGCCATGGCCGCCCGCGAAGAGCAGGGCGAGATCGGGCGGCGCGTCGGGATGATTGGCGCGGAACTCGGCCGCGTAGTCGTCGGTGCGCGGAATCCAGTGTTGCAGCAGCTGCCGG
>JAXLRB010000039.1:0-28798 GCA_046331325.1 Vicinamibacterales bacterium
TCGAACACGCGGCCGTCGGCGTCGCGCACCGAGACGGTGCCGGCGTCGATGCCCCGGCCACTGGTGACGACGAGTCCGGGCGCGGCGACGACGGCGGACGAGAGACGGCGTCCACCGTGCACCTGCACCACCGAGGGGGCGGCGGTGTCGATGGCGGTGGCGAGCGCGTCGGAAAGGGAAGTCAGGATGGAAGCCATGTCCCGACGATAGCGAAGGCCCGTGCCGCGATGCGCCAGCCGATCGGCTAGTGGCGTGCGCGGCGCGGCGCCGCCCGCGATACCATGCCGCGCATGCGTGCATCGATGCGCGGGCTCGCGCTCGCGGGACTCGTGGTGGTCGGACTCGGCGGGCTCGGCGCGGCGGCCGCGGATCGACAGGTGGCGTGGGTGCGATCCGGCTACGGGCGGCTCGAACGCGAGCTGAACACGCAGGCGGGACGCGGTTATCGCGTGGCCGCGGTGTCCGACGGCCTGGCGTCGTGTTCGATCGTGGCGATGCAGCAGCCCGAGAAGGGCGGCGCCGGCGTCGACTATCGCGTGGTGGCCGACAAGGATCTCGGCGGCGCGCTCGACGGCCTCGTGCGCGACGGCTACGTGCCGCGGGCGATGGTGCAGAGTCTCGGCGCGCGGCGCGACGTGATCTTCGAGCGCGGCGGCGCCAGGGGGAACGCGTGGCGCCTCGTGGAGTTCGCGTCGTTCGAGGATCTCGAGCGCGCGCTCGGCGCCGCGGCGGCCGAGGGCTTCCGCGCCCGCGTGTTCGTACGGCCCGCGCTCAAGAGCTGGCCCGGCCTCTCGCACGGCGGGATGATCCTGGCCGAGAAGGCCGCGAACGGCGCCGCGATCGAGACACGCGTGTGGACCGGCGCCTCGAAGAACGTGAGCGACCTGGCGCGCGATGTCGCAGCGGCGACGAAGAGCGGATGGACGTTCGACCTGCTGTTCTCGCAGACCCGCAGCGGCGACGAGAAGGGCCGCCGCGAACGCGCGGTCGCGGTGTTGAGCCGGCCGGCGACCGGCGCGCCAGCGTCGGGCGTGCCCGTGACCATCGAGCGTCACAGCGCGTTCGGCATGCAGACGGGGCGGCTCGTGGGTGCCGCCGCCTTCTGGGACGAATACCTGTTCGCGACGCTCGGCGTCGAGCGCGTGCAGACCTGGGCCAGCCCCATCAAGCTGCCGGCGGCCGATGCCGACTGCGGGCCGCTCGGCCTGTCGTTCCGCTTCGACGCACCGCGCGATTCCACCTACGACGTCAACGGGCTCCTCGCCAAGCCGGCGCTGAGCGGTGGCGACGTCGATCTGGTGGTGCTGACGGAAACCGTGCTCGGCCCGCGCTGAGGCGAGCCGTCGCGGCTAGTGGCTGGCCGGCTTCTCCGACAGCGCCTTGAACGGCGTGCGCAGCACGCCGATGCCTTCCACCTCGATCTCGACGACGTCGCCCGGCTTCAGGAACGTCTGCCGTTCCATGCCCGTGCCCGACGGCGTGCCGGTGCTGATGACGTCGCCGGGGTAGAGCGTCATGCGCGAGGTGAGGAAGGCGATGAGGTGCGCCTCGCTCCAGATGAGGTTGCTGGTGCGCGAGTCCTGCACCATCGTGCCGTTCACCTTCGTGGTGATGCGCAGGTCGCTCGGCACCTTCGGCATGAACTCCTTCGGCACGATCACCGGACCGAACGGCGCCGCGCGATCGATGCTCTTGCCGTCGAACCAGTTGGTGCCCGGGAACATCGTGACTTCGCGCAGCTTCTCGCTGCCGCGATCGCTGAGGTCGTGCATGATGCTGTAGCCGAACACGTAGTCCATCGCCTGCTCTTTCGGCACGCGATACGCCGGCTTCGGTCCCATGATCACGGCCAGCTCGCCCTCGTAGTCGGTGCGGCCGCGACCGTCGACGATGTAGAACGGCTCGTCGGGGTCGATGATGCACGAGCGCGGCGACTTGGCGAACATGATCGGCGCGTCGCGATCGGGCACGATGCGATCGGCGGCCGAGGCGTCGAAGCCGGCGGCCGGGCGCGCCCCGGCCTGCGGCGGCGCCGAGCCCTGGCCGGCGCCGGCCACGCCCATGCCCTGCGCGTGCGCCTTGTAGTTGGCCGAGGCGGCCATCAGGTTCCACGGGTACTTGATCGGCGCCCGCACCTTCACCGCGCTCACGTCGTAGGCGAACGGCAGGCCGGCCGTGGTGCGCTGGGCGAAGTAGTTCGCCACCTGGTACAGCCGCGGCTTCAGCGTGTCGTACTGCTCGATCAGCCCCTTCATGTCGCGTGGCATCGGCATCGCCTCGAGGCGCACCTGCGCGGCCACGTGACGGGCGGCGCCGTCGAGTTCCACGACGCGCGTGCCGAGTACCATGCCGACGTGGTCGGTGCCGGCGACGTCGAACGTCATCAGCTTGAAGGGCGTATCGGGCGTGGACCTGGGCACGCCCACCGGCCGCCGGGCCCGCGCCTGCTCGGCCGCATCGGGGTGCGCCGTCCATGCGAGGGCGGCGATCGCGAGTGCCGCCAGACATCCTGCCGTCGTCGTGCTCCGTCGTGCCATCAGGGGGGCTCCTTCGGGCGGAGAGTGTAGCAGCGGTTCGCTGTCAAACGCGTCAGTGCGCCGCCCGGGCGGCCGCGCCCGTCCCGGGCCCCGGGTGCCTACGACACGTCGAGCACGGGCTTGCCCAGCACCGACATCCGCGGGCGGATGCCGAGGCCGGGCGTGCGCGACGCCGCCATGCGGCCCTTCGCGCGCTGCGGCGCGCCCTCGGCGATCGACACGGTGCCGTAGGAGTTGAAGTCGGTGCTCGTGAAGCGATACCGCGCCGGCGTGCTGTGGGCCAGATGGGCGATGGCGGCGGTGACGATGTCGCCGCCCCACGTGTCCTCGATCGTCATGGCGAGGCCGAGCGACGCGCACAGATCACGCACGCGGCGGGCCTTGGTGAGGCCGCCCACCTTCGAGATCTTCAGATTCACGACGTCGGCGGCGCCGTCGTTCGCCGCGCGCGTCACCATCGCCAGATCGTCGATCACCTCGTCGAGCACCATCGGCCGATTGGTGTGCGCCCGCACCACGCGGCACTGCTCGTAAGTGGGGCAGGGCTGCTCGAGGTACACGGGCAGGTCGGCGACACCGGCCGCCACCTGCAGCGCCTCGTGCTGCGTCCAGCCGGTGTTCGCATCCGCCACCAGCACGTCGCCGCGCGACAGCACGGCGGCGCAGGCGCGGATGCGGGCGATGTCCGTGTCCACGTCGCTGCCGACCTTGAGCTGGAAACGGCGATAGCCTTCGCGGCGATAGCGGCCGACCGAGGCCGCCATATTCTTCGGCGTGTCCTGCGAGATGGCGCGGTAGAGCACCACGTCGTCGCCGTCGTGGCCGCCGAGCAGCGTCGCTACCGGCAGGCCCGCGGTCTTGCCGAGCACGTCCCAGCAGGCGACGTCGACCGCCGATTTGACGTACGGATGGCCCTTCATCGCCGCGTCCATGCGATCGTTCACGCGATCGATGGCGCAGGCGTCGAGGCCGAGCAGATGCGGGGCGAGTTCGGCGAGACCGGCGCGCACGCCGGCGGCGTAGGCGGCGAGATACGCGGGGCCGAGCGGGCACGCTTCACCCCAGCCGGTGACGCCGCCCGCGGTGTCGACGGCGACGACGGTGGCGTCGAAGACCTCCACCGCGTTGCCGCCCGACCACGCGTAGCGCCCCTCGCGCAGGGGCAGATCGACCTGATAGGCGCGAATGCGGGTGATGGTGGACGCGGGCAGCTTCGGCATGCGCGGCAGTATCGCACCGAAGCCGCCCGCGGCGGCGGACTAGAGCTGGTGGTGGTCGGCGCGCCAGTGCTTGACGAGCTTCTTCACCTCATCACGCTTCTGGATGTTGTCGCGCAGCACCTGCGCCACCAGTGCCGGCAGTTCCTCGTCGCTGGCGAAGCGCAGGCCGATGATCTGCTCGCGCGTGATCTCGGGGATGCGCGCCTGCAGATCGGCCGGCAGCAGCTCGCGCATGCGCAGCCGCTCTTCGAGGCGGATCACGCGGTCCTGCGCGGCCAGCGCGAAGAGCCGGCCGTAGAAGGCGCCGATCAGGATCGCCAGAGCCACCAGGAACGAACCGAGATTCGGCAGGTTCGGCCCGCGGACCAAATCGTAGGCGTGGACGAAGAGATTGCCGAAGAGGATCGGCGCCATCACGTAGTGGAAGGCGGGGACGAACTTGGCGTGGTTGGCGTAGGTCTGCGGTGTGGCCATGGGCGTCGGAGTCTCCTTGGGGGATAGTCGACGGCGCTTCCGGAATTCGACATCCGGTGCGCCGCCGGCCAGACGGGAAGGCTAGGGCTTGTAGAGCGTCGGTCCGGGAGGCGCGGTGCGCTTGCTGCCGCCCTTCTTCCAGGCGTCGTAGCGCAGCCGCAGGGTCTTCACCGGGTTGGCGCTCTCGCCCTTCTTGATGTCGGCGTCGGTGGCCGAGATGAAGGCGAAGTACTTGCCGTCGTTGTGCGTCACGCCCACCTGGTCGTCCTTGTTGGCGATGGTGATGTAGGCAACGTGCGCCGTCTTGTTGTCGCAGGGCACGAAGTCGAGCGGGTTGTTGCCGCAGTTGCAGCGCTTGTCGCCGCCGTATTGATCCGCCGCTTCCATCGCCGCCATCACGTGATCGGCCATCGTGCCGCTGGCGCGGCTGAAGGCCAGGGCGGCCATGTGCATCACCTGGTCGCCGAGCAGCGTGTTGCCCTGCACCTGGTAGTAGAAGTCGCCGACCTGGCCGGCGAAGTAGAGCGACGACACCGAGTTGCCGGTGCCGTTGAAGCCGGCGGTGTTGTTGCGATCGGTCACCGTGGTGCCGTTGGGCATCATCACGATGCCGAACTGGCGGCGCTGCACGTCGGGATCCTGCTTCAGCAGCTCGATGATCTGCGCCGGCGGCGTGCCCTTGCGGATCTCGTTGTAGACGAGCATCTGGTTGCGGCGCGTGTTGTCGACGCCGGCCTGACACGCCGCCACGCCCAGGCCCGGCACGATCACGGCCTGCACGTCCATCAGGTCGCGGGCGCCGTTCGGCTTGCGTTCCGGGAACCCGGCCTGCCGCACGCAGGTGGCCGAGGCGATGATGACCTGGCCGGTCTTCGCATCGAGGGCGATGACGGACCACGTGGCGAAGGCGCGCGCCGGCAGGGCGAGCACGAGAAGGGCGAGCATCGTCAGGCGGATGAACGGGCGCATCGAGACCTCCGGAAACTGTGCGCGGATGACGGCGCGGCGCCGCGTGGGCCGCCGCGGCGGGAAGGCTACCACAGCGATTCGCCCGCCCGGCCAGTGAACCGCCGCGTCTGCACACCTATTGCCGGCGGCGCCGTTCGAACCAGACGCCCACCGGCCAGCCGGCGGCCACCATGGCGGCGCCGATGAGGGCGTCGCGCGGCTGCGCCACGAGGTGGCTCACCACCACCGCGGCCGAGGCCACCACGACGATCGCCGGCGTGAGCGGGAATCCCCACATGCGGGCCGGCGGGCGGTAGTCGGCGCGGCGACGCAGCACGAACAGCCCGGCGGCGAGCAGCGCGAAGAAGAACCACTCCACGTAGACGACGCGCGCGAAGAGCGTGGCGTACTGGCCGCTGGCCACGAGGACGATGGCCCAGCCCGCCTGCAGCAGGATCGCGCGATGCGGCGTCCGGAAGCGCGGATGGACCGCGTCGAGCCACGCCGGCATCATGCCGTCGGCGGCCATCGAGAGATACAGGCGCGGACCGGCCAGCGCGATGCCGGTGATCGTGCCCATGCCCGAGAGCACCACCATCGACGCCACCGCCGAACCGCCCACCGGGCCGATCAGCACGGCCGCGACCTCGGCGGCCACGCGCGGCGACGTGCGGACGGTGTCGAGCGGCAGCGCATAGAGATACAGCGCGTTGAGCGCGATGTAGCAGAGCGTCACCACCAGCGTGCCGATCGTGAGGGCGCGTGGCACGGTGCGCACCGGGTCGGTCGTTTCGCCAGCCACGTAGGTGACGGCGTGGGCGCCGCCAAAGGCGAAGAGACCGGCGCCGGCGCCGAGGAGCAGCTGCGCCAGCGGCACGGTCTCGAGCTCGGTGAGGCCCGGATGCCAGGTGGGGACCGCGACCGGTGTCGCCGCCGCGAGGCCGGCCACGAGCAGCACCGCGATCGCGAGCAGCTTCGCGGCCGTCGACAGCGTGAGCACCACCGCGCCGATGCGGACGCCCGCGTAGTTGAGCGCCGACACCGCCACCACCACGCCGACGGCGACGATGCGTTCGTGGTCGGTGGCCGCCGGCGCGAAGTAGGCGAGGTAGCGCGCGCACACCATGGCGATGGCGGCGATGACGCCGGTGTGGATGATCCACACGCTCGACCAGCCCCACAGGAACGCCAGGCGGCGCGAGTAGGCCTCGCGCAGGAAGACGTAGACGCCGCCGGTGGCGGGGAAGGCCGAGGCCAGCTCCGCGCACGTCAGCGCGAAGAGCATCGTCAGCGTGCCGGCCAGCGCCCACGCCACGAGGATGCCGCTCGCTGTCGGCACGAGGCGCGTGACCTCCGACGGCTGGACGAAGATCGACGTGCCGATGATCGTGCCGATCACGAGCGCCGTGGCCTGCACGACCCCGAGGACGCGTGGCAGGTCGCGGCGTCCGCCCGGCGCGGGGGACGAGGACATCGTGGGGCAGTCTACGCGAGGAGCCCGGGGCATTCATCCGTCCGCATACGGCCATCCGGCGGCGTCATGCGGCCCTGCGTCATCCGGTCGCAGGCGTGGCCGTGCTAGCGTAGCCCGCATGCCTGGTCCTGCCCGCGCCGGTATCCTCGTCTACGCGAAAGACCTGTCGCGGCTCGCGGCCTTCTACGCCGACGTCCTCGGTGGCGTCGTGGTGACGGCCGATCCCGACCATCAGGTGATCGCGACGCGCGATCAGCAGGTGGTCGTGCACGCGATTCCGCCGGCCATCGCCGAGACCATCACCATCGACGTGCCGCCGGTGCTGCGCGAGGACGCCGTGTTCAAGCCGTTCTTCACGGTCGACAGCCTGGCGGCGGCGCGCGAACGCGCGCATCACCTCGGCGGCGGCGTGTTCGAAGAGGAATGGCGGGGGCCGGGATTCGTCGTGCGGAACGCGTTCGATTGCGAAGGCAACATCGTCCAGCTGCGGGAGCTCACGGCATGACCACGCCCGTCGTCACCTGGCATCCCGAGGCCGCCCTCGTCGGCGCGCTGCTCGGCGCGCATGGCCTGCCCGTGGAGGACATCACGGCGGCGATGCTGCCGGATTTCGCCGTCGCGTCGCGCGACGGCGAGCCGTGCGGCGTCGTCGGCCTGCAACGCGATGGCGACGTGGCGCTGCTGCGCTCGCTGGCCGTCGTGCATCGGGCGCGCGGGCAGGGACTGGGCGCGACGCTCGTCGGGCTCGCGGAAGCCCGGGCGGCCGACGCGGGCGTGCGGTCGCTGTACCTGCTCACGACCGACGCGGCCAACTTCTTCGCGCGCCTGGGCTACGCGCCGGTCGCGCGCGCCGACGCGCCCGAGCCGATTCGCGCCACCGCGCAGTTCTCGTCGATCTGCAGCAGCGCGACGCTGATGCGGAAGGTCATCGCGCCTTAGCGCGCCGACGCCAGGCGATCGCCAGGCCCAGCACGCCGGCGGCCATCAGGCCCGCGCCAATCACGTCGCGCCACCGCACGGCGCGCGGCAGCGGATCGGTGGCGCCGGTCAGCACGAAGCCCGCCCAGTAGTGCGGATGCGCGGTGGTGCGCTGCGTCATCACCGTGCGTTTCGCCGCCGTCAGCGCCAGGTCGAGCGGACGCCCCGCCTGCACCTCGTCGTAGAACGACTGCATCAGCGCCGCGGTCGGCTGATCGGGCACGCGCCACAGCGTGGTGATCGCGCGGCGCGCCCCGGCGGCCAGCAGGGCGCGGCTGAACCCCTGCACGCCCTCGCCGCGCACGTCGGGTCCGCGTTCGGTCTCGCACGCACTCAGCACCACGAGGTCCACGCCGGTGAGTGTGAGGGTGTAGACCTCGCGCAGGAAGAGGGCGTCGGCGGTGTGTCCGCCGGCCGATGGCGAGAAGAGCAGCCGCGACTCCTCGCCGGCGGCGAGATCGGCGGTGGCGTGTGTGGCCACGTGCAGCACCGGCGGTGGCTGCCGCAACTCGTCGAGCAGCGCCCGCTTGGTGTCGGCCTCGCCGAGGAACAGTCGATGCGCGCCGCCGAGCGTCGAGGCGATGGCCGCGACCTCGGCCGCGCTCGCCGGCAGTCGGGGCAGGGCCTGGCCGCCCGCCCAGGTGTCGTCGCCGGGGCGCGGATCGCCGAAAGCGGCGAGCTGCAGCGTCCAGGGGGCGCGCCACCCGCGATCGCCAGGCGCCGGTCTCGTGAGCAGGGCCGCGGTGGGCAGCGTGCTGACGGCGGCGCGCGCGACGAGCGGCGCGCCATCGACGATGAGCGCGTCGAACGGCACGGCGCCGAGGGGACCGTCGGGCACGACGACGACCGTGGTGGCGTCGTCGAGCAGTCCCGGCGGCAGGACCGCCGCGCCGAGTGTCGTCGCGGGCTGCTGCCAGGCGTCGCTCGCGGGATCGCGCAGCGCGCGATCGAGCGCGGCGATGGCCTCGACGGGGATGCGCAACGGCACGACGCGCGCGTCGTCGTGCGTCAGGCGCACCACGGCCGCGCCGTCGTCGCCCATCCAGTAGGCGAGCAGCACCGCGCCCGGCGGCAGCGCGGCCCGCACGCCCGCGATCGTGGGCGCCGGCAGCTGCAACCGGTCGCGCCAGGCACGGGCGCGACCCTGCTCGATCAGCGTGAACGTGGTGGTGGCGTCGTCCGCGCCCAGACCGAGGCCGATGCGGGCGTCGTAGACCTCGCGCTTGTCGCGGAAGAACTCGAGCCGCGTCGACGGCACGGCCAGCTGTTCACGCAGGCTGTCGACGAGCCCGATGGCGTCGTCGAACGCGGCGCGCGCCGCGTCCACCCGGCCGGCGGCGCGGGCGACGCGTCCGGCGCCGTAGCGCGCCTTCCACGCCTCGTCGGGGGCGTGCAGATCGTCGGCCAGACGCGTGGCTGCGGCGAAGTCGGCGGCCGCTGCATCGAGCCGTCCCGCCAGACGCGCCGCCTCGCCCCGATAGAGCTGGGCCAGCAGGGCCTCGCGCCGATTCCCGCCGGCCGAGGCGAGGCCGAGCGCGTCGGTGAACGCGGTGATGGCATCGTCGTAGCGCGCGAGATCGAGGGCCAGGGCGATGCCGCGGTTGGTGAGCACCGAGGCCTCGCCGGCCGGTTCGCGGTCGGCGGCGAAATCGGCGCGGGCGCGGTCGTAGGCGTCGAGCGCCTTGTAGGGATCGCCGAGGCGGCGGAAGAGCGCGCCCTGGTTCACGAGGACCTGCCCGCGCTGCGACGGCGGCATGGCGGCGTTCTCGTCCACCATGCGGCGATAGCGATCGAGCGCCTCGGCATAGCGGCCGAGCCGCTGCAGCAGGGCGGCGTCGTTGGCGTCGAGCACGGCCAGGCGCGGCGCCGCCCACGGCTCGGCGGCGTGCGCGACGGCCTGCGCGCGGGCACGGCCGAAGGCCGACGCGGCGTCGTCGTAGCGGCCGAGCGAGAAGTAGACCGATCCGAGATTGCCGGTCTGCTCGGCCTGCTTCGCGATGTCGCCGGCCGACGTCGCGAGGCCGATCGCCTGCCCCAGGTGCGCGGCGGCCGCGCCGAAGTTGCCGCGCGTGAACTCGGCCATCGCCGCCAGGTTCCAGGCATCCGAGGCGTCGGTCGGGCGATTCGAGGCCACGAAGGCCGCGGCGGCGTCGCGGGCGTGTCCCACCGCGCGATCGAGGCGTCCGGTGCGCTGCTCGAGGCGCGCCAGCAGGTAGAGCACGCGGGCGCGATCGGACGCCGTGGCCAGCAGATGCTCGGCGTCGTCGATCGCGCCGGCGAAGTCGCCGCGGGCGGCTCTCGCGTTGATGCCCGCCAGCGGGTCGGCGGCAGCCGGGGCCTGGGCCAGCAGGGCGACGATCGCGAGGACGGCCGTCGACGGGGGCATCCGCTGTCAGCTTACCAGCCGGATCCGGTGCGGTGGATGAGAGGGTCGTGAGAGATCGGCGCGGAGGGTGTCGAAAGTTGTTCCGTCTGCACGCGAAGGGCAGTCCCAGACGATGACGCCAATGGACCGCTCGCTATACTCGACTGAATGGACGCCGAGGCCAGAACCGACGAGGAGCTCCTCGCCGCGCTCGCGCGCGCCTCGGCCGACGAGCGGCGCCTGCTGGCCGACGAGCTCTTCGCCCGGCACTACGAGCGGGTGGGGCGCTGGTGCTTCCGCCTCACCGGCGACCGCGAGCGCGCCGCCGACGTCGCCCAGAACGTCTTCATCAAGGCCTACCGACACCTCGAGGCGTTTCGCGGCGAAGCCCGCTTCTCGACCTGGCTCTATACGATCGTCCGTCACGAGTGCTTCGCCGAGTTGCGACGCCATGGGCGCACGCCCGAGGACGGCGACGACGAGGTGCTCGCCGACGTCCCCTCGGCCGACGACGACCCCGAAGCCCAGCTGGCCCGCGCCAGCGACGGGCAGTACGCGCACCGCGTGCTGCTCGACACCCTCGATCCGACCGAACGCGCGGTCTTCGTGCTGCACTACGGCGACGACCTCCCGCTCGACACCGTCACGCGCACGCTGGGGCTGGACAATGCCAGCGGCGCCAAGGCCTACGTCGTGAGTGCGAAACGCAAGCTGGCGCGCGCGGTGAAACGCATCGCGGCGCGCGGAGGACGACTGTGACGACTCTCCCTCCCCCGGGGCAGGCGTCGGCGAGCGCGCGGTGGCACGAGGCGTTGACCCCAGGTCCCGACTGCCTGCCGACCGAGCGACTCGACGCCACGCTCACCGCCGCCGAAACGGCCCACGTCGCCGGCTGCGCGCGCTGCCAGACCGAGCTCGAGTTGTTCCGCTCGTTCGAGGCGAACACGCCGGTCGAGGGCGAAGGCCTCGCCGTCGCCTGGATCGCCGCCGAGACGAAGCGCCGACTGACGCCCGCCGCTCCGGTTCCGGCCGTGCGTCCCGCGTGGCGCCTGCGGTCGTGGGCGCTCATGGCGGCGTCGGTCGCGGTGATCGCCGGCGGCGCCGTCCTGCTGATGCGCCCCGCCGGTCCGGTCGCGGTGCCGGACACGGCACCGGTGTATCGCGGCGCGCAGATCACGATCGACTCGGCGGGGGAACTCGCGGCCGCGCCCGAATCCCTGTCGTGGACGGCCGTCGACGGCGCGGTAAACTACGACCTGCGCCTGCTCGAAGTCGACGGCACGGAACTGTGGCACACCGCCACGTCCTCCCCAACGGTCTCCGTGCCTGCGGACGCGCGCGCCGCGTTCCTGCCCGGCCGGACCCTCGTCTGGCGGGTGGAGGCGCGGGATGCCGGTGGACGCACCATCGTCAGCTCGGGAGACACCCGGGCGCGAGTGCGGCCGGCGGGAGCGCCTGCGTCGGGGAGATGACTGAGTGACGAACCGAATGCGCGTGACCCTCCGCACGCTGCGGGGTGCCGTGGCAGGTGTGTGCCTGCTCGCGGGCTCCGCTGGCGCCCAGACCCTGCCCATGGAAGTCCGCACCGCCGATGAAACCGCGGTGCCCGGCGGCGTCGTCCAGATGAAGCTCGAAGTGACCGAGCCGCGGCCCATCTTCACGGGCGGAGGCGGCTGGTCGTTCAACGACTACGACCAGTTCCTCGGGCTGGCCGTGGGCGGCTCTCCGGATTCCGCCGCCGTTGGCGTGATGCGCGGCGCCAACCTGAAGGTGCGGATGGTGGCGCCGTCGAACGACCTGGCGCAGATCGACTATCCGATCCTCGTCACCGCGCTCCGCGTGCCGTCATCCCTGAACGTGGGACACACGACGGTGGTCAGTCTCGGCATCGACTCGTTCACGGGGCCCGGAGGCGCGGCGATCCCGACTGTTCCCCAGCCTGGCATCGTAACCGTCGCCCAAGGCGCGTGGATCGGCAACGTCACGCCCGGCAGCGCCACGGTGCCGGCCGGTGGTGTCATCACGATTACGGGCGGCGGATTCACGTCGGGCACGGTCAACACCGTGACGTTAAAGGGCACGCCTTCGACGTTCACCGTCATTGACGACAACACGATTCGGGTCGTCCCGTCGCGCGCGGTGACGATGCACGGCACCGAAGTGCTGATGGACGTGCGTTCGGGCAATGGCAACGGCGGCAATCGGCAGAGCCTGTCGTACTACTCGTACCAGCGCACTACGCCAATTCAGTTCACTAAAGACGCGCTGTTCAGCGCGGTTGAACCTGCGTTCCAGCGCCTGTCGTGGCACGGGGCGAAGGTGTCGTTTCCCGTCCCGACGGCGGGAAAGGCGTTCGGCCTGTCGCTTCAGAACACCTCTGGAGCCGACTCCAGCTTGACCGTGCGGCTCGTGAACGGTGGTGCGCCCGCTGGCTCCGTCGTTTTCTCGCTTCCGGAGAACTATCGCATCTCCATCGGGGTGACCGACCTGTTCCCGCAAGGCTGCACCGCCGCTTGCAGCGTGCACGTTGCGGCGTCCAGCCCGGTGCAGGTGCTCGGCCTGCTCGGCGATCGGCCGGCGGATGCTGTCGATCCGGTGCTGCCGCAGCTCGACACCGTGGTGCCCACGGTGCTCGACTTCACCACCGCGGTGAACGCCAGCACCTTCCGCACCGGCGATCCGTTCGTCACGACGGCCACGTTCTCCCCGGGCGACACGGCCACGGCGGTCGACGCCTACACCGTCCTCCAGTTCCCGACGGGGCAGTACTACTCGCTGACCCCCAACGGTCTCGTGCCCGGCATCCTGCCGCTGCTGCGCACCACGGTCACCGGCGCCTCGACGATTCCGCTGCTCAGCCTGCCGCTCCCCGCCGGCGCCCCGTTGGGCCAGTACACGTGGCTCTCGGCGCTGGCCGCTCCCGGCACGCTGAACCTGCTGACGCCGATCCGGGTGTCGACCTTCACGGTCGTCCCGTAGGCGGCTCCATCCGGGCGCCGGCTGGTCCCGGCGCCCGTCCCAGACCCACCCGGCCGCCCCCTGCCTGCGACGTGCCGTCGCGGGGCCGAATGTGTATTCTTGGCAGTACTGCCATGACACGCGCACTCGCTCTCGCGGTTCTCTGTGCGGCCGGCGCGGCCTGCCGTTCCACCGGCCCGGTCGCCGTGGCGACGCCGGCCGAGGCGCCTCCCGCCATCATCCAGCCCGGCGCGCCCGGCCAGGCGAACAAGGTGCTGTCGCGCGAACAGGCCACCGACCTGTCGAAGGTGCAGGCCACGGCCGCCGACATCAAGTTCATGCAGGGCATGATCGGGCACCACTCGCAGGCCCTCGAGATGACGGCGCTCATCCCGGAACGCACCGCGAAGCGCGAGATGCTGCTGCTCGGACAGCGCATCAGCGTCTCGCAGGCCGACGAGATCGAGATGATGAAGACGTGGCTGAAGAAGCGCGGCGCCGAGATCCCGTCGGAACACGCGCACCACATGCCCGGCGGCATGATGCCCGGCATGCTCACGCCCGAACAGATGGCCGAACTGGCCGCGGCCAAGGGCGACGCCTTCGATCAGCTGTTCCTGAAGGGCATGATCCAGCACCATCAGGGCGCCCTCGACATGGTCGACGAGCTCATCAAGACGCCGGGCGCCGCGCAGGAAGGCGACATCAACGCCTTCGCCGCCGACGTCGATTCCGATCAGCGCATGGAGATCAACCGCATGCGCGCCCTGCTCGGTCCCCCCAAGGGCCCGGGCGCTTCCCGCTGACCCGAGGACCGAAACCCATGAGACCTGTCGTTCCGTCGTCCCGCGCGTCCCGTCGCGCGGTGTGGGCACTGGTGGCCGCGGCCGCCGTCGCCACCGGGGCTGGCGTGGCCCGCGCCCAGCAGGGCAGCGGCCCGCTGCCGAGCACGACCGACCCGCGCACCAGCCTCAAGCCCGGCATCAAGGACGCCGGCGAGGCGGCGAAGAACATGACGCGCGTGTCGTCGATGGGCAAGCCGACCGGCTTCTTCGATCCGCAGGCGCCCGCGGGTGACGGCATGCCGCCGGAACTGCCGGGCGGCGCCGCGGCTCCGGCGCCCGCGCCCGCGCCTGCCGCCGGAGCGGCGGCCGCGCCCGCGCGTCGCGCCGGCAGCGGCCTCGACTTCGCCAACTCCGACCTCGCCTTCAAGGGCGTGAACGTCGTGATGGGCAACTTCCACGGCTTCACGACCTACAACGTGGAAGACGCGAAGAAGCCGAAGCTGGTCGCCGCCATCGCCTGCCCGGGCGGCCAGGGCGACGTCTCGATCTACGGCCACCTGCTGTTCATGTCGGTCGAGCAGAACCGCGGCCGCATCGACTGCGGCACCGGCGGCGTGTCGCAGACGGTCAGCGTCGAGCGCTTCCGCGGCGTGCGCATCTTCGACATCACCGACCTCAAGAACCCGAAGCAGGTGGCGGCGGTGCAGACGTGCCGCGGCTCGCACACGCACACGCTGGTGCCGACGAAGAACGATCCCGACAACCTCTACGTCTACGGCTCGGGCACCGGCACGGTGCGTCCGGGTGAGGAACTCGAGGGCTGCTCGGGCCTCGACCCGAAGGAAGATCCGAACTCGGCGCTCTTCTCGATCGACGTCATCAAGGTGCCGCTGAAGAACCCCGAGAAGGCCGCCATCGTGGCTCGTCCGCGCATCTTCGCCGACGCCACCACCGGCGCCATCGCCGGCCTGTGGGCGGGCGGCGATCACGGCCCCGGCACGCAGAAGACGAGCGTGACCAACCAGTGCCACGACATCACCGTGATGCCGGAAGCGGGCCTCGCCGCCGGCGCCTGCTCGGGCAACGGCATCCTGATGGACATCTCGGATCCGGCCAGCCCGAAGCGCCTCGACTACGTGGCCGACAAGAACTTCGCCTACTGGCACTCGGCCACGTTCAACAACACCGGCACCAAGGTGATCTTCACCGACGAGTGGGGCGGCGGCACGCGCGCCCGCTGCCGCGCCAGCGACTCGCTGACGTGGGGCGCCGACGCCATCTTCGACATCGTCGACAAGAAGCTCGTGTTCAAGGGCTACTACAAGATGCCGGCGGCCCAGGGCGACACCGAGAACTGCGTGGCCCACAACGGCTCGCTCGTGCCGGTGCCCGGCCGCGACATCATGGTGCAGGCCTGGTATCAGGGCGGCATCTCGGTGTTCGACTTCACCGACTCGGCCAACGCGAAGGAGATCGCCTACTTCGATCGCGGGCCGATCGACGCGAAGAACCTCGTGGTCGGCGGCTTCTGGTCGGCCTACTGGTACAACGGCAGCATCTACGGCGCCGAGATCGCCCGAGGCATCGACGTGTTCAAGCTCACGCCGAGCGAGTTCCTCACCGAGAACGAACTCGCCGCCGCCAACCTCGTGCGCTTCGATGAGTTCAACTCGCAGAACCAGCCGAAGGTCACCTGGCCGCCCAGCTTCATCGTGGCCAAGGCCTACATCGATCAGCTCGAGCGCGGCCAGGCCATCGACGCGGCGCGGGCGAAGACGCTGCGCGCGGCGTTCGATCAGGGCGACAAGCGCAACAAGGCCGCGCTCGACGAGCTCGACAAGGCGGCCGCGGATCTCGACAAGGACGCCGCCGCGTCGAAGGACCCGGCGCGCTACAAGGCGCTGGCCGACGCCATTCGCACGCGCACGGCGCGCCTGCGCTAGCCAGCTCGACCATCTTCACCCTGCGCGCGGTTCGGGATCCCCCGGGCCGCGCGCGTGGTATGTACTGGCCCGGCTGCGCCGGGCCGTGCGGCTGGCGGCTGGGGGCTGGCGGCTGGAAACGCGACTGGGGCCACGAGGAGACACGACGATGACGCGGATGCGGACGGCACTCGCTGGGGCGATCGCAGTGACGATGGGCGCGGTGTTCGCGCAGGCGCAGCAGGCGCCGCCGGATCCGAAAGACCCGCGCATCGGGTTGAAGGCCGGCATCCACGACGCGGCGTTCGCGGCGCGGAACATGGAACTGGTGTCGAACCTGCCGAAGCCGCCGGGCTTCTTCGACCCCGAGTTCCCGGCCGGCGAGCCGGCGCCACCCGAGCGGCCCGAAGGCGCGCCGGCGCCGCCGCCGCGCGATCCGAACGCGCCGCCTCCGCCGCCGCCGCGCGGCTCGGGCTTCACCAACTCCGATCTCGCGTTCCAGGGCGTGAACGCGGTGGTGGGGAACTACCACGGCTTCAACACCTACAACATCGAGAACGGCAAGTCGCCGAAGCTCATTGCCTCGATCGTGTGCCCGGGCGGGCAGGGCGACGTGTCGATCTACGGCCACCTGCTGTTCATGTCGGTCGAGCAGACCCGCGGCCGTCTCGACTGCGGCACTGGCGGCGTCACCGCGCCGGTGAGTGCCGAGCGCTTCCGCGGCATCCGCATCTTCGACATCAGCAACCTGAAGAGCCCGAAGCAGGTGGCGGCCATCCAGACGTGCCGCGGATCGCACACGCACACGCTGGTGCCGGTGAAGAACGATCCGAACACGCTCTACCTCTACGGATCGGGCACGAGCACCGTGCGCTCGGGTGAAGAGCTGGCCGGCTGCTCGGGGCTCGACGCCAAGGAAGACCCGAACACCTCACTCTTCTCGATCGACGTCATCAAGGTGCCGCTGAAGAACCCCGAGAAGGCGGCCATCGTCGGCCGGCCGCGGCTGTTCGCCGACGAAGCCACCGGCGCCATCGCCGGCCTGTGGCCCGGCGGCACCCACGGCGAGGGCACGCAGCGCACCAGCCAGACCAACCAGTGCCACGACATCACGGTGTACTCGGACATCGGGCTCGCCGCTGGCGCCTGCTCGGGCAACGGCATCCTGATGGACATCTCGGATCCCGAGCACCCGAAGCGCCTCGACTACGTGAGCGACAAGGGCTTCGCCTACTGGCACTCGGCGACCTTCAACAACGACGGCACCAAGGTGGTGTTCACCGACGAGTGGGGCGGCGGTGGCCGGCCGCGCTGCCGCGCGACGGATCCGCTGACGTGGGGCGCCGACGCGATCTACGACATCGTCGACAAGAAGCTCGTGCACCGCGGCTACTACAAGATGCCGGCGCCGCAGACCGAGAACGAGAACTGCGTGGCGCACAACGGCTCGCTCATCCCGGTGCCCGGGCGCGACATCATGGTGCAGTCGTGGTACCAGGGCGGGGTGTCGGTGTTCGACTTCACCGATTCCACCAAGCCCGTCGAGATCGCGTTCTTCGACCGCGGCCCGCTCAGCGACAAGGGCATGCTGTCGGGCGGCTACTGGTCGTCGTACTGGTACAACGGCTACATCTACGGCGCCGAGATCGCGCGCGGCATCGACATCTTCCAGCTGCTGCCGAGCGACTACCTGACGCAGAACGAGATCGACGCCGCGAAGCTCGTGCGCTTCCAGGAATTCAACTCGCAGAACCAGCCGCGCTACGTGTGGCCGCCGAGCTTCGTGGTGGCCAAGGCATACCTGGATCAGCTCGATCGCGCGAAGACCATCGACCCGGCGCGCTCGAAGACGCTGCGGGCGGCCCTCGACCAGGGCGACAAGCGCCAGAAGGCGACGCTCGACGAGCTCGATCGGATGGCCGCCGACCTGACGCGCGACGCCGCGGCGCCCAACGCGCCCGACGCGAAGCGCTACAAGGCGTTGGCCGAGGCCATCACGGCGCGCACCGCGCGCCTGCGCTAGACGCGCACGGCGTCGGCCGGCCAGGCGCCGCCGAGGAAGGCCCGCAGTGCCGGCCCGACCACGGCCGGCGCCTCGATCCACGGCGCGTGGGCGGCGTCCTCGATGGTCAGCAGGCGGGCGTCGGGCAGCCGGGCCGCCCACGCCTCGCTCGCCGCGTACGGGGCGCTGCGATCGCGCGTGCCGTGCATGAGCAGCACCGGACACGTCACGCGCGCCAGGTCGGCAGCAGCAGGAACACTCAGGCGCAGCGACGGCTCGACGTCGCGCGTCCAGGTGGCCAGCCACGCGCGCTCGTTGGCGTCCTCGCACCGCCCCCAGGGCTGGATCCTGGAAGCGAGTGCGGGGTCGCCCACGTACAGCGGCGCCAGGATCTCCCACGCCGACCGGCAGCGGGCGACCGGGTCGTCGCCCGCCGGCGTGCGGAGGAACGCGGTGAGCCTCGCGAAAGCCTCGGCGGCGACGGGATCCGGAGGCGGCGGGTCCGGATACCCCACGGCATAGCCGCTCGGGGCGATGGCGACCACCCGCGCGACGTGGTCCGGAAACCGCATCGCGTAGTGCAGCACGACCTCGCCGACGTAGGAATGCGCCACCAGCGTCATGCGCGCCAGTCCGCGTTGCCGTCGCACGGCCTCGAGGTCGTCGATGTCCTGCGCGATGCCGCGGGCCCGCGTGACCGGATCGGTCTCCGCGTCGGAGCGACCGCGGTTCCTCAGGTCGTAGGCGAGCATCGCCCCGTGCGGCGCCGCCGCACGAAGGTCGGCGGCGAAGTACGTGCCGTTGGGGACGATGACCGGTGTGGGGTCCTCCCCGAGCAGGATCCCGTACAGCGGCGGCCGTCGTCGGTCTCGAGCGTGATGGACATGGCGAGCCTCTGGAGATCCGGCCCGCGGACCCGGGCCGCCGGCCGCATGCGGCGAAGAGCCGCAGGGCGCGGCTCCAGGTGGATTCTAGCCCGGTGGATCCCGGCCCGGTCAAGGGCCGGAGCCGGCCGGGGCTGCGTGGTATCGTTCTGCCGCGCCCTTCCCGGTTGTCCGGGCGCAAGGAGTCACCCCGCATGTCCGTTCGTACGCCCCTCGCCCTCACCTCGGCGCTGCTCGTCGCGCTGGTGGCTGCCGCCGTCGGCACCCTGCCCGTGGCCGCCCGCCAGTCGCCGCAGACCTTCACGGTCGACCCCACCTGGCCCCAGGAGTTCCCGAACCACTGGGTCATGGGCTCGGTGACAGGGGTGTTCGTCGACTCGAAGGATCACGTCTGGATCACCTCGCTGCCCGAGACGCTCACCGAAGAGGAACTCTACGAAGAGCAGGTGCCGCCGCAGGGCACGTGCTGCAAGCAGGCGCCGGTGGTCATCGAAGCTCGATCAGACCGGCAAGGTCGTGCAGGGCTGGGGTGAGAAGGCCAAGGAGGATCCGGCCAACTGGCCGCGCAACCCGCACGGCATCTTCGTCGACCACACCGATCACGTGTGGGTCGGCACCCACATGCACCACCGCGTGATGAAGTTCACGCGCCAGGGCAAGCTGGTGATGACGGTCGGGAGCGCGACAAGAACAACGGCAGCAACGACACCAAGCTGCTCGGCGGCCCGTCGGGCATCTGGGTCGATCCCAAGACCAACGAGGCGTTCATCTCCGACGGCTACCGCAACCGCCGCGTCATCGTGGTCGACGGCGCCACCGGCGCCTACAAGCGTCACTGGGGCGCCTACGGCGAGCCGCCGGACGACACCCTGAAGTTCGATCCGCGCACGATGCTGCAGGGCGCCCTGCCGAAGTTCTTCTCGACGCCGCACGGCATCACCGGCTCGAACGACGGCAAGATCTACGTGGCCGACCGCCGCGGCAACCGCATCCAGGTGTTCGAGCAGTCGGGCAAGTTCGTGATGGAGAAGATCATCGCGCCGGCCACGCTGTCGTCGGGCTCGGCCTTCGTGCCGGTGCTGTCGAAGGACCCGCAGCAGACCTATCTCTACCTGGCCGACGGCACGAACCACAAGATCTGGATCCTGCGCCGCAGCACGATGGAAGTGGTGGGCGAGTTCAGCCGCGGCGGCCGTCAGCTCGGCCAGATGCTGCGCCCGCACGGCATGAGCATCGACTCGAAGGGCAACCTCTACGTCGGCGAGGCCTCGACCGGCCGCCGCGTGCAGCGCTTCATGGTGAAGAACGCGAAGTAGCGTTCGCGCGGCGCCGCGGCGCCGCCTCGACATCGAAGGCCCCGCCTCGCCGGTCACCGGCGGCGCGGGGCCTTCGCCATTTCAGGCGTCGAGCGTCTCGCGCACCTTGGCGGTGAGCGCCTGCAGCGAGTACGGCTTGGCGATGAACTGCACGCCCTCGGCGAGCACGCCGTGGTGGGCGATGGCGTTCTCGGCGTAGCCCGACGAGAAGAGGATGCGGGCGTCGGGACGCATCGATCGCCGCGGGCCGCCAGCTCGCGTCCGCCGATGCCGGGCATCATCACGTCGGTCAGCACCAGATCGACCTGTCCGCCGCGCGACGCGATCGTCTGCAGCGCCGCCTCGCCGCTCTCGGCCAGCAGTACTCGTAGCCGGCGAACGTGAGCGCGCGGCGCACCACCTTGCGGATGTCGGCGTCGTCGTCGACCACCAGCACCGTCTCGTGTCCCCCGGCGACGGCGCGGCTGGCCGGCGCCGGCGCGCCGGCGTGCCGTCGGCGAGGGCGAGGTAGATCGTGAACGTGGAGCCGGCGCCGACCCTGCTCGCGACCGCGATGTCGCCGCCGCTCTGCTGCACGACGCCGTGCGCCATCGCCAGACCGAGGCCAGTGCCCTTGCCGACGTCCTTGGTGGTGAAAAAGGGCTCGAAGATGCGCTGCCGCGTGGCGTCCGACATGCCGGTGCCGGTGTCGACGACCGACAGCGCGGCGTAGGTGCCGGCGCCGAGCGACGTGCCGTCGCCGCCGGCGTCGAGCGTGGCACGGCGCACCGCGATCGTGAGGCGGCCGCCGTCGGGCATGGCGTCGCGGGCGTTGAGGGCGACGTTCAGTACCACCTGTTCGAGGCTGCCGCGATCGACCATCACCGTCACCGGCGCCTCGGCGGTGCGGGCGTCGAGGACGATCGCCTCGCCGACGACGCGCCGCACCATCGGCGCGAGGCTGGTGACGAGATCGTTGAGATCGACCAGCGCCGGCTGCAGGATCTGCTGGCGCGAGAACGCGAGCAGCTGGCCGGTGAGGCGGGCGGCGCGGGTGCTCGCCTCGTGAATCGTCTGCAGGGCCTCGTGCGCCGGATCGCCCTCGCGCGTCGCCGGCAGCGCCAGTTCGGCGGTGCTCGTGATCACCGTCAGCACGTTGTTGAAGTCGTGGGCGACGCCGCCGGCGAGGTGCCCCACCACTTCCATCTTCTGCGCCTGCCGCACGCGGCCCTCGAGCTCGCGGCGCTCGGTGACGTCGAGCATCGAGCTCAGCGCGAACGGGCGGCCGTGGAAGGTCACCAGGGTCGCGCTCGCCAGCGCCCAGAACGTGCGTCCGTCCTTGCGGCGCACCTCCATCTCCATGCCCGACACGGCGCCGTGCTCGAGAATCCGCTGCCGGAAGTGCTCGCGCGCCTGCGGGTCCACCCACGTTCCGAGATCGACCGTCGAGCGGCCGACGGCTTCCTCACGCGCGTAGCCGAAGGCCTGCAGGCCCACCTCGTTCACTTCCGCGATCCGGCCGTGTTCGGTGTCGACCAGCGTGACGATCATCGGGCTCTTGTCGAAGAGGGCGCGGAAGCGCAGCTCGCTCTCGTGCAGATCCTCGAGGGCCTGCTTGCGCGCGGTGATGTCGGAGATCGTGCCGAGCATGCGACGCGCCCGCCCGTCGGGCCCGCGCTCGACCACCTTCCCCTGATCGAGGAACCACCGGTACTCGCCGGTCTTGAGGCGCATCCGGATCTCGAGTTCCTTGGTGGGCAGCTCGCCGCGCAGGTGGCGATCCAGCGTGTGCTGCACGCGGGGCACGTCGTCGGGATGCACGGCCGCGTAGAACGTCTCGACCGACGGCACCACCTCGTCGGGGGCGTAGCCCAGCAGCCGCGCCCACACCGGGCTGAAGTACACGGCCCCGGTCTCGAGGTTGAAGTCCCACACGCCGTCGTTGGTGGCGTCGAGCGTGAGCGCGAGGCGCGATTCGCTCTCGGCCAGCGCGCTCGTGCGCGCCGCGACGACGGCCTCGAGGTTCTGGTTCAGCTCGCGCAGCTGACGCTCCGCCTCGCGGCGCCGGGCGTCCTCGGCGCCGGCCTGCAGCGTGGCGGCCGCCGCGAGCGCGAACGACACCTCGTCCTGGCTCCATGGTCCGGCCGGCCGTTCGCAGCACAGCACGCCGGTGAGGCGGCTGGCACTGCCGAACGGCACGTCGAGGCGGGCGTGGGCCGGCAGCGGCGCGAGCGGTGTCGAGGCCAGCTCGTCGTAGGCGGCGGTTCCGGCCACGCCGTTCCACACGAGCCGGCCATGGTCGGCGAGGGCGGCGAGGTAGCGCGGCATGCCGGCCAGCGGCACGGTGATCGCCGGCGTCTGTCCGGTGTCGTCGTTGGTGGCCTCGAGGCGCGCGACGCCGGCCGCCTCGTCGAAACGGAACAGACAGGCGCGGTGCAGCCGCAATCCGGCGGCGACTTCCAGCGTGACCGCGCGCAGCAACGCGTCCGCGGTGGTCTCGCCGGTCTGCCAGAGGCGCGCGAACGAGGCCTGGAAGCCGGCCAGTGCCGCGGCGCGGGTCGCGGCGGCGTAGCGCAGGGCGACGTTCTCGAGATAGCGGCGGTGCACCTGCCGCGCGTTCGAGGTCATGTAGACCACGAACAGCCCCAGCATGACGCCGATCGTGGTCTGCACGCGGCCGCCCTCGATGACGAACCGCAGGCTCCACGGCACCACCGCCACGTAAAGCACGGTGAGGCCGGCCACGAGATCGAAGGCCGAGGTGTTGAGGGCGCTGGCCGTGACGCCGGCCACGAGGAAGCCGAGCAGCGCGCGGTCGGCGACGCCGAGGGGACCCGCGATGACGAGCGCGCCGCCGGCCCAGGCCAGGCCGTGCGCGAGGAAGGTGAGACGGAAGGCGCGAATCCACGCCGCGCCCGACCAGCGGGCCGGCGACCGCTGGCACACCGCCGCCAGCGCGGTGCGCGTGTAGAAGGGCACCAGCAGGCTGGCGAGCCACGCCAGCAGCGGGCCGTGCGGCACCACCGGCCACAACGCCACGCCGAGCACGCCGACGGCCAGCGTCATGCCGGCCGCGGCCAGTGGGGCGTACGCGGCATGCGCCTGGGCCTGATCGGCCGCCGCCACCTCGGAGGGGACCCGGGGGGTCGTCATCGGGTCCACAGGATCGCACGGCTGAGGCGGGGCGGGGAATTCCCGCGGCACCGGGCCCAGGCCCCGGGGACATCCGTCGACCGTCGGGCGCGCGAGACGCCACGGGCCACTGCGTCACCGGCACGGGTTTCGCAGCTCGGGCTCCCATACGGGGAGGCAGCCATGCGCACGCTACTGTTCGGCGCGACCCTTGTCACAGCGTTTCTCTTACCGGTGACCCCGGCCGCCGCACAGTGTTGTGGCGGGGCGGCCACGTCGGGCGACCACGCCGCGCACGCGGCGCCGGCCCCCGGCAAGGCCGCGTGTTGCGGCGACCACCAGAAGGCGGCGACGAAGAAGGCCGACTGCTGCGCCGATCACAAGGCGATGGCCGCGATGAAAGCCGACTGCTGCGCCGACCACCAGAAGGTGGCGGCGAAGGCCGACTGCTGCGGGGCGCAGGCCCTGCCGGCCGACGATCCCGCCGTGGCCATCGCCGGCCTCGGCCTTCCGAAGGAGTTCCAGTTCGGCGGCGCTGCCGCCACCGGCCTGCCGGCCGTGCGTTAGGTCCATTTCGTTCAGGGTTCACCGTTCGCGTTCGTTCCCGCCTTCGTCACTCGTTCGTGTCCGCGCCTTCCGCGCCCGGTCCATCCGGGCGCACCACTGGGGCCGCTTTCGAGCGGCCCCAGCCTGCTTCTGCCCGATGCCCGCCGGCCGATCGTTCTGCTGTCGTGAGTCTGCATGCGTGCGGAGCACACCCGGGGGCCCGAGGGATCGCATCGTGGGCGCGCCGTGCGCGATCACCGCGGACGTTCGAGCGAGCGGATCTTCCACACGAGTCCGATCACCACCACCAGGAACGCCACCATCGCGGCGTAGAGTCCGCGGCGACGGAACGCGAGCTCGCGTTCGCCGGCGGCGGCCGCGTCGACGATGCCGGTGGTGAGGGCGAGCCCCTCGGTCGTCACCTTGGTGACCGCCTCGGGATTGAACGTGTGGACCTCGGTGCGCGCCAGCACGAGGTGATTGCGCGCTTCGCGCAGCTTCAGCTGCTCGTTGCCCACTTCGAGGCCGGCATTGCGCACGGCGAGCAACTGCCGCTCGGCCTGTTCCACCGCGGCCTGCAGGCCGGTGAGCTGGGTGTGCATCGCCGCCGCGGCCTTCGCACCCGCATCGTCGCTGTGGCAGGTAGGACAGAGCGAGTCGGGCTGCGTGCCGAGCAGGGCGTCGGAGGGCTGCGCGATCTTGTGGTTCTGGTGGCACTCGACGCAGCCCTTGTCGAACACGTCCTTGTGCACGCTGGTCGCGAAGCGCTCCGCGAAGACCGCATGGCACGTCCCGCACACGTTCACCACCGCGCCCGCGCCCGGAGGCGCCGCGCCGTGGTTGCCGTGGCAGTCGTTGCAGGTCGGCGCCGACAGGTCCTGCTTGCCGACCAGCGCCCTGGCGTGGACGCTGGCCGAGTAGCCCTCGAACTGGTTGGTGGGCAGCGGCGCGCCGCTCTCGGTGGTGTAGCCGGCCATGTGCGCCGGGTCGGCGTGGCACTTCGCGCACGTGGCCGCGACGTTCAGCGGGTACACCGGTGACTTGGCATCGCTGACCTTCCGCACACCGTGGCCGCCATGGCAGCTCGCGCAGTTGGCCACTTTGGTGTCGCCGCTCGCCAGCCGCTTGCCGTGCACGCTGGTGGCGTACTCGGCCGCCTGATCGACGCGCTGGGCCGGCGCGTAGGTGCGCATGAAGCCGGGATCAGCGTGACAGCGCGCGCACGCCGCCACCGTGGCACTGCCGCCGAGCTTCCCCTTGTAGCCCCTGGCGGCCGCGTGGGCGAGGGTCTTGTCGGTGGCGGTCGCATCGCCGCCGTGACAGTCGGCGCACGTGAAGCCGCGGCCGCCGTGCACGTCCGTGGCGACATCGGCGGCGGCGAGCGTGCCGGCGAGACCGGCGTGGCAGGCAGCGCACTGATTCGCGGCGGCGGTGGCCGCCGACTTCGGCGTCTGTGCCAGAGCCACGGCCGGCAGGGCGATGGCGAGGAGGGCCGCGAGCGAGAGAACGCGATTACGCCGCCACATAGCCCACCACCGTCATCACGACCAGGTACACGAGGGCGATGACCCCGACGACCGTGATCAAAGGACTGGGTTGCTCCCGCGAGGAACGCCGGTCGAGGAAGGGCAGCAGGACCAGGACCCCCATCGCGAGGCCCATGCCGAGCACCCCCAGCAGCTCGCCTTCGATGCCGGCGATGTGCGAGGGCAGGAGCTTCAACGTCTGGAACGCGGCGAGGAAGTACCACTCGGGGCGGATGCCCGGTGGCACCGGCGCGAACGCGTCGGCCTTCACGCCGAGCTCCCACGGCGAGAACGCGGCGAGCGCGGCCAGGCCGGCCAGCGCGATGTACCAGAGCACCAGCTCGCGCAGCAGGAAGTTCGGCACGAACTTCACGCTGGGCACCTCGTCGCCCGGCTGCAGCCGCTTGCGCACCGAGATCGGCACGCTCATGCCCTGCTGCTGCACCAACAGCAGATGCACGCCCAGCAGCACGATGAGCAGCGCCGGCAGCATCGCCACGTGCAGGCCGAAGAAGCGCGACAGCGTGGCGCCGGTGACGTCGTCGCCGCCGCGGAGGAATCGCTGCAGCGCCTCACCGACGATCGGGATCGAGCCGGGAATGCCGGTGCCGACCTTGGTCGCGAAGAACGCCAGCTCGTTCCACGGCAGCAGATAGCCGCTGAATCCGAAGCCCAGCAGCAGGAAGAGCAGGAAGACGCCCGTCACCCAGGTCAGCTCGCGCGGCGTCCGGTACGACCGCAGGAACAGCACGCTGAAGAGATGCAGGAACGCCGTGCCGACCGCCAGGTTGGCCGACCAGCTGTGCACGTTCCGAATCAGCCAGCCGAACTCGACCCGCGACACGATGAACTGCACGCTCTCGTAGGCTTCGCCGGCGCTCGGTCGGTAGTAGAGCAGCAGCAGCAGACCGGTGACGATCTGGACGCCGATGAGGAACAGCGTGAGGCCGCCGAGGTAGTACCACGGCGAGTGTGGATGGATCGGCACCCGCTTGTGGTCGGCGAGATACCGGACGGTGCTGAGATCGACGCGTGCCTCGATCCAGCCCAGTGCGCGTTGCCACATGGGACCCTCCGGATCTCAGCTGCGCGACACGACGACGTCTTCTTTGCCCGGTTCGCCGCGCACGGCCACCGTGAAGCTCTCGAGCGGGCGCGGCGGAGGTCCCGAGGCGACGTTGCCCGACAGGTCGTAGGTGCCGTTGTGACACGCGCACCAGATCTGCGAGGTGTCGCCCTTGTACTGCACCGTGCACTCGAGGTGCGTGCACACGGCGGTGAACGCGCGGAGCTCGCCCTCGGGCGTGCGCACGAGGATCGCCGGCTTGCTGCCGAACGGGAACACGATGCCCGAGTTCACCTTCAGATCGGCGAGCTTGGCGGCGACCACGCTGGCCGTGGCCGCTTCGCCGCCGGCCGGCGGCACCAGGAAACGGGCGATCGGATAGAGCGCGGCAGCCGCCGACGACGCGATGCCGGCGCCGAGCAGTGCGTCGAGCACCGTGCGGCGTGGCACCACGAGCGCCGTCGACTCGGACGGACGCGGGGATTCCATGGACCCTCCCGGGAAGGCGCAGGGCGCCCCGACGGCTACTTCAGCGTGCGGAGGTAGGCGACCAGGTTGTCGACGTCCGCGGCGGGCAGGGTGGAGAAGTCCTTCATGGCCGGCTTCCGCGTGGCCTTGGTCTTCTCCATCATGACCTTGGCGTTCACGATCCACTCCTTGAGGTCGGCGGCGCTGTATTTCGCGCCGACGCCGTCGAGCGGTCCCTTGGCGTTGCCCTTGCCGGCGACGGCGTGGCACATGCTGCACTTCTGCGCGGCGAAGACCTGCGCGCCCTTGTCGGCCTGCGCGGACGCGACGGACGGGACCGCCAGCGCGGCGCCCACAACCAGGAGGGTCATCGTGAGCTTGGACATGGGGGCGGGCCTCCTCGACCCGGTCACGCGACGTGGCGCGCCTCGCGTTGCAGCGGGACACTAGCAAGAAAGCTGCCGCGCGCAAATCAGCGGATCTCCGTTATCGCGCCTCGGTGTGCCGCCGAGGATGCGACCTTCTCCCCAGCGAGCGGGGATTCTCCCGCCGCTGCTACAATCCGCGCACCCCGGAGTCACCCATGCCGCTGCGCCGCGTTGCCGTGTCGTCGTTCGCCGTCCTCGTCCTGCTCGCGCTCGTGCCCGTGCTTGCCCGGCAGACCGCACCCGGCAACGACTCGATCCGCCAGAGCGAACTGCGCGCCGACCTTTTCTTCCTGGCGTCGGACGCGATGCGCGGCCGTCTCACCGACACGGTCGAGAACCTCGCCACCGCCGACTACATCCGCTCGCGCTTCGAACGCGCGGGCCTGGCGCCGGCGGGCGGCGGCTCCTACTTCCAGAACTACCTGCTGATGACGGCCACGCTCGGCGAGGGCAACCGCCTCGACGTCGTCACCGGCGACGCCGCGGCGCGGCACCTCGAGCATGGCCAGGAGTTCTATCCGCAGCGCTTCAGCGCCAGCGGCACCGTGTCGGCGCCGGTGGTGTTCGCCGGCTTCGGCATCACGGCGCCGAAGCTCGGCTACGACGACTACGCCGGCGACGTGAAGGGGAAGGTGGTGCTCGTGCTCGACCACGAGCCCGGCGAGCGCGACCCGAAGAGCCCATTCGATGGCGTCGTCACCGCCGAGCCCGCGGCGCCGTGGCGCAAGGCCCTGGCCGCGCAGGAGCACGGCGCGGTCGGCATCCTCTACGTCGCCGACGTCCACAATCACGCCGACCCGGTGAACCTCGAACAGGCCGCGCGCAACGTCTGGCCGGCCACGCCGCCGCACCTGAAGACCTACATGCTGGCCACGTGGGCCGATCGGCTGCGGATTCCCGCCGCGCAGATCTCGCCGGCGCTGGCGGCGTCGCTGGTCGCCGGCTCGGGCAAGTCGCTCGCCGAACTCGCCGCCTCGGCCGAGACCGCGAAGGGCATCGCCGCGGTGGCGCTGCCCGGCGCACGCGTCGCGCTCACGACGTCGGTCGTGCGCCACATGGTGCCCGATCGCAACGTGGTGGCGATGATCGAGGGCAGCGACCCGACGCTGAAGGACGAATGGGTGCTGGTGACGGCGCACTTCGATCACGACGGCGCCGAGGGACCGCGCATCATGAACGGCGCCGACGACAACGGCTCGGGCACCGTGGCCCTGCTCGAGATCGCCGACGCCTACGCCGAGGCGCTGAAGATGAAGCAGCGGCCGAAGCGCTCGGTGCTCTTCGCGGCCTGGAACTCGGAGGAGCGCGGCCTGCTCGGCGCCTGGGCGTTCACCGAGGCGCCGCTCGTGCCACTCGGCAAGATTGCCGGCGTGCTGAACATGGACATGATCGGCCGGAACGAGGAGGTGCAGGTGGGTGGCGGCCCGCGCTTCAACGGCCTCGAGGTGCAGACGGCCGAGTCGAACGCCAACACCCTCAACGTGATGGGCTACGCGCGCGTGCCGGAGCTGGCGGCGGTGATGGACGCCGCCAACGGCGGCATCGGCCTCTCGTTGCTCAAGCGCTACGACAACAACACCTCGAACCTCGTGCGGCGCAGCGACCAGTGGCCGTTCCTGCAGCGCGGCGTCGCGGCGCTCGGCTTCATGACCGGCCTGCACCCCGACTACCACACCGTCTACGACCGCCCCGAGAAGATCAACTACGTGAAGATGGAGAAGATCGCGCGCCTCGTCCACCAGGCGAGCTGGACGCTGGCCAACGCGGCGGCCCGGCCCACGGCACCCGCG
>JAXLRB010000040.1:0-25333 GCA_046331325.1 Vicinamibacterales bacterium
TCGCTCGTCTACCAGGCGCCGGCGATGCGCTGGCGGGCCGTGAACGTGCTCACCAACACGCCGCCGCGCACGCAGCAGCGCTCGCCGGGGCCGATGCAGGCCAACGGCATCCTCGAAGGCATCGTCACGAAGGCCGCCGCGCAGCTCGGCATCGATCAGCTCGCCATCCGCCGTCTGAACGCGCCGGAGGGCAAGGCGTCGTACGGACCGGCGCGGCCCGACGGCACGCGCGCGTACGTCACCGGCGCCTTCGTGAAGGAGGCGCTCGACAAGGGGGCGGCGCTCTTCGACTGGCCGTCGCGCGTGGCGCGATCGGGTCAGCGTCGTGGATCGAAGGTGCGTGGCGCGGGCGTGGCCGTGGGCCCGCACGGCGCGGGATCCATCGGTTACGACGGCCTCATGGTGATTCGTCCCGACGGCATGCTGCAGGTGCAGTCGGGCGTCGGCAACCTCGGCACGCACTCGGTGATCGATCTCGCGCGGGTCGCCGCCGACGTCCTCGCCATGCCATGGGAACGCGTCGAGGTGGTCTGGGGCAACACGGCGAAGGGCCTGCCGTGGACCTGCATGTCGGTGGGCAGCCAGACCACGCACGCGATGACGCGCGCCAACATGGCCGGCGCGGAAGACGCGAAGCGCAAGCTGCAGCAGATCGCCGCGCGCGATCTCGGCGGCGCGCCCGACGACTACGAGCTGGGCGGCGCGCGCGTGTTCCGGCGGGGTAATCCGTCGCGCGGTCTCAGCTACGCGCAGGCCGCGCAGCGCGCCATCGAACTCGGCGGCGCCTTCGACGGCCACGAGCTGCCCGACGACATCCATCCCTTCACGAAGGCGTCGTCGGCGCAGGTGGTGGGGAAGGGCCTGGTGGGCGTGGCGAAGGACACGTACCGCCATGACGGCGACACGTACGGCTTCGTCGCCGGCTTCGCCGAAGTGGAGGTGGACGTCGAAACCGGACAGGTGTCGCTGGTCGACTTCCTCTCGGTGGGCGACGTCGGCACCGTGATCCATCCACGCAGCCTCGTGGCGCAGCTGAACGGCGGCTGCTGTCTGGGCATCGCGCACGCGCTCTTCCAGAAGCTCGTCTACGACCCGCACTACGGCGTGTCGCTGGCGCGGCGCTTCCACTACAACAAGCCGCTCACCATCCTCGACGCGCCGCACATGGCGGCGCATCCGCTCGAGATCCCCGATCCCGAAACGCCCACCGGTGCCAAGGGCGTGGGCGAGCCGCCCGTGGGCGCCGGCTACGGCGCGGTGCTGAACGCGATCGCGGCGGCCATCGGCGTGGACGCGTTCCGGCGGGCGCCGGTCACCTCCGACGTGGTGCTGATGTCGCTCACGCACGGGCGGCGGATGCATCCGCCGCTGCGCGCCCACGTCTAGGGGGCGACGCGGGCTTTACGCGACTCGGCCGTTTGAGGCAGGATGGTCGTCATCACGACTTCGCAGCGGCTGGTCAGGCCGGATCCAGTGCCGGATCCGAAGCGGCCGCGCGAGTACGAGGAGGCAAGCATGCGTCGGATGTTCCTGGCGGTGAGTGGACTGGCTCTGGGTGTGGCCCTGATGACGGGTGTGGGCGTGCGCGCCGAGCAGGGGCAGGATCCCGCGGTGATCGACAAGGCGATGAAGTCGCTCGGTCCGGCCTTCGGCGCCACGCGCAAGGCCCTCGACAGCGGCAACATGGCCGACGCCAAGGCCGGCGCGCAGACGGTGTCGAAGGCGATGGCCGACACCGAGGCGTTCATGAAGAGCCACGGCAAGGCCGACGCGGTGGAGATGGCGCAGGCCGGCAAGAAGGCCGCTGACGCGATCGCCGCGGCTGCCAACGTCGACGCGGCCAAGACGGCCGCCGGCGAGCTGGGCAAGACCTGCATGGGCTGCCACACCAAGTACCGCGACAAGGCGGCCGACGGCAGCTACGTGTTCAAGCCGGGCGCCTAGCCAACGGCTGGCGGCTCCGGTCTGAACCCGGGACGCGAAAGAGGCCTGGTGGGGAAACCTGCCAGGCCTTTTCTTTTTGCCCCGAAGGGTTGACGGTAGCCGGAATCTTTAGCCGCCAGCCGCGAGCCGCGAGGCGGCCGCGAACACCTCGTCATACATCGCGGCCGTGACGCGGCCGGTGTGCGTGTTCTGCCGCGACGGGTGGAAGGCGCCGACCAGCGTGAGACCGGCGGGGCCCGGCGTGCCCGCGGGCGCGAGGCGCGCCTCGGCGCCGTGCGCGAACACGGGGCGCGGGCGGGGCAGGGCCGTGCTGTCGCCGATGAAGGCCAGCCACGCGTCCCACGCGATCTTGCCGAGCGCGATCACCACGCGCAGATCGGGCAACGCGGCGATCTCGGCGGCAAGGTGGCGGCGGCACGCGCGCACCTCCTCGGGCAGCGGCGCGTTGTCGGGCGGCGCGCAGCGCGTCGCGGCGCCCACGAACACGCCGCGAAGCAGCAGGCCGTCATCCGGCGACTGCGACGTCGGAATCGACGCCAGGCCCGCGCCGTGCAGGGCCGCCATCAGGAAGTCGCCCGACCCGCCCCGGCCATCGCCGGTGAACACGCGGCCCGTGCGATTGGCCCCGTGCGCGGCGGGCGCCAGCCCGAGGATGTAGATCCGCGCCGCCGGATCCCCGTAGCCGGGGACCGGCAATCCCCAATACACGTCGTTCCGGTAGGCGGCCCGTTTCGTGCGGGCGACCTCCGCGCAGTAGGCGCGCAGGCGCGGGCAGCTCGTGCAGGCGACGATGCCGGCACGAGCCAGTTGCAGGGCCTTCGGGCCGATAACCTGGGTTGGCGGAGCGGGCGGTCGGTGTCGCACCGTGAAAGTCCAGCGGGGCCCTGACCACGTGGCCGTCCCGCGGAAACTGGCGGTACAATAGTCCGATTGCCAGTCGGGCGCGTCGGCCTCAGAGGCGGCCCGCTGGCGCCGCGTCGTCGGCCGCGCCTGCGCTGGGCGCCGAAGGCGCGAAATTGCCCGGGATTTTCGCTGTACGGGCCCTCAACAGGCGGCGCGCGAGCCGCCGGGCGAGACGAAAGGGTAATGGGAGACATGAGAAATACCGCTCAGACCGACGCCGCGGAGCTCGAGGCCCTCGAAACCCGGGAGTGGCTGGAGTCGCTCGACTACGTCCTGCAGAACGGCGGCCCCGCCCGGGTCGGCCGCCTGCTCGGCGAACTCGGCCGCCGCGCGCAGCAGAGCGGGGTGAAGCTGCCGTTCACGGCCAATACCCCCTACATCAACACCATCCACGCCGACGAGCAGGTGCCGTACCCCGGCAGCCGCGAGATCGAGCGCCGCATCAAGAGCCTGGTCCGCTGGAACGCCATGGCCATGGTGGTGCGCGCCAACAAGGAAAACGACGGCATCGGCGGCCACATCTCCACCTACGCCTCGGCGGCGACCCTCTACGAGGTGGCGTTCAACCACTTCTTCCGCGGCCGCGACGGCCACGAGGGCGACTTCATCTTCTTCCAGGGCCACGCCTCGCCCGGCATCTACGCCCGCGCGTTCCTCGAAGGCCGCCTCACGGAAGACCAGCTGAAGAACTTCCGGCGCGAGCTGGTGAAGGGCGGCGGTCTCTCGAGCTATCCGCACCCGTGGCTCATGCCCGACTTCTGGGAAGTTCCCACGGTGTCGATGGGCCTCGGCCCGATCATGGCCATCTACCAGGCGCGCTTCAATCGCTACCTGGAAGACCGCGGCCTGAAGCCGGTCACCGATGCCAAGGTGTGGGCGTTCCTCGGCGACGGCGAGACCGATGAACCCGAGGCGCTCGGCGCCATCACGCTGGCCTCGCGCGAGAAGCTCGACAACCTGATCTTCGTGATCAACTGCAACCTGCAGCGCCTCGACGGCCCGGTGCGCGGCAACGGCCAGATCATCCAGGAGCTGGAAGCCGCGTTCCGCGGCGCCGGCTGGAACGTCATCAAGGCGATCTGGGGCTCGGAGTGGGATCAGCTGCTCGAGAACGACCACGAAGGCCTGCTCGCCAAGCGCATGGGCGAGGTGGTCGACGGGCAGTACCAGAAGTACGCGGTGGAAAGCGGCGCCTACGTGCGGGAGCACTTCTGGGGCGCGCATCCCAAGCTGCTCGAGATGGTGAAGCACCTCTCGGACGAGCAGCTCAAGAAGCTCACGCTCGGTGGCCACGACCCGGTGAAGGTCTACAACGCCTACAAGCGCGCCGTCGAGACCAAGGGCCAGCCCACCGTCATCCTCGCCCGCACGATCAAGGGGTACGGCGTGGGCGAGTCGGGCGAGAGCAAGAACGTCGCCCACAACCAGAAGAAGCTGAACGACGCCGAGCTGGTGGCGTTCCGCACGCGGTTCGGCATCCCGATCTCGGACGACGAGGTCACCAAGACGCCGTTCTACAAGCCGAAGCCCGACAGCGTCGAGGCGAAGTACATCGCCGAGCGCCGCAAGGCGATGTTCGGCCCGGTGCCGAAGCGCCACGTGCGCGCCGAGGCCGTGAAGGCCGATCTCGGTGACGCCTTCGACGAGTTCCGCTCCGGCACCGAGGGCCGCCAGGCCTCGACGACGATGGTGTTCGTGCGCATGCTGTCGAAGCTGCTGCGCGACGAGGCCATCGGCAAGCTGGTGGTGCCGATCGTGCCCGACGAAGCGCGCACCTTCGGCATGGAGGCGCTGTTCCGCCAGGTGGGCATCTACGCGCACGCCGGTCAGCTCTACGAGCCGGTCGATCGCGACACGCTGCTCTACTACAAGGAAGCGGAAGACGGCCAGATCCTCGAAGAGGGCATCAACGAGGCGGGCTCGATGTCGTCGTTCATCGCCGCGGGCACCGCCTACGCGACGCACGGCATCAACACGATTCCGTTCTACATCTTCTATTCGATGTTCGGGCTCCAGCGCGTGGGCGACCTCGTGTGGGCGGGCGCCGACATGCGGATGCGCGGCTTCGTGGTGGGCGGCACGTCGGGCCGCACGACGCTGAACGGCGAGGGCCTGCAGCACGAAGACGGCAACAGCCACGTGCTGGCGCTGCCGATTCCGACCTGCGTCTCCTACGACCCGACGTTCGCCTACGAGCTGGCCGTCATCATCGAGGACGGCATCAAGCGCATGTATCAGGACGGCGAGAACATCTTCTACTACCTCACCGTCATGAACGAGCAGTACGAGCATCCGGCGATGCCGAAGGGCGCGCGCGAGGGCATCCTGAAGGGGATGTACGTCGCGAAGCCCACCAGCACGCCGAAGGCGAAGCTGCGCGCGCAGCTGTTCGGCAGCGGCACCATCCTGAACGAGGCCCTCAAGGCCCAGCAGATCCTCGAGACGAAGTACAACGTCGGCGCCGACGTGTGGAGCGTCACGAGCTACAACAACCTCTATCGCGACGGCCACGCCTGCGACCGCTGGAACCGGCTGCACCCGGCCGAGAAGCCGCGCGTGCCGTACGTGACCGAGGTCACCAAGGACGCGCCGGGCGTGTTCGTCGCCGCGTCCGACTACCTCAAGGTGCTGCCGGATGCGATCGACCGCTGGCTGCCGCGCAAGGTGCACAGCCTCGGCACCGACGGCTTCGGCCGCAGCGAGACCCGCGCCGCCCTGCGCGACTTCTTCGAGGTCGACGCGCGCTTCATCGTGCTGGCCACGCTGCACGCGCTGATGCAGGAGAAGCAGGTCGACGCCAAGGTGGTGGCGCAGGCGATCAAGGACCTCGGCATCGATCCCGAGAAGCTGGATCCCGCCGTTTCGTAAGGGGCTCTGCCCCGAGCCCCGGACGCCGCGGGTCCCCCCGCGCGTCCGGGACACGCAGGAGTTGCCGTGACTGAGTTCAAACTGCCGAACCTGGGCGATGGTGTGGCCGCGGGCGACGTGCTTCGCGTGCTCGTGAAGGCGGGCGATACGCTCAAGGCCGATCAGGCCGTCCTCGAACTGGAAACCGACAAGGCCACCCTCGAAGTGCCGTCCACCGTGGGCGGCAAGGTCACCGAGGTGAAGGTGAAGCCGGGCGACAAGGTGAAGCCCGGACAGGTGGTGCTCGTGGTCGACGAGGCCGGCAGCGGCGCCGCGGCCAGCGCTCCGGCGCCCGCGGCGGCCGAGAAGGCCGCCCCCGCGCCAGCCGCCGCACCGCCACCTCCGCCGCCCGCGGCGGCGATGAGTGCCGGCCCGCCCGGGGAATCCGACGAGCCCACCGACCGTCCCGAGATGATGATGATGTCGGGCCCGGGCGAGGGCAGCGACCAGACGGATCGCCCGAACGTGCTGGCGTTCTCGGCGGCGCGTCCCGGCGCCGCGGCGCCCGCGCCGGGTGGCCCCATCGCTCCGGCGGCGCCGTCGGTGCGCCGGCTGGCGCGCGAGCTCGGTGTCGACCTGCACCAGGTGCAGGGCACCGGCCCGAACGGCCGCATCAGCCAGGACGACGTGAAGACCTTCACCAAGCAGGTGATGGCGAGCCTCGGTGGCGGCGGTCAGCGTGCCGTGGCCACGGTCTCGGGCGCCTCGGTGGCGCTGCCCGACTTCTCGAAGTGGGGCGCGGTCGAGCGCAAGGCCATGAGCGGCATCCGCCGCAAGACCAGCGAGCACCTGTCGCACGCGTGGAACACGATTCCGCACGTCACGCAGTTCGACAAGGCTGACATCACCGCCCTCGAGCAGGTGCGCAAGCAGTACCGCGCCGAGGTCGAGAAGGCCGGCGGCAACCTCACCGTCACCGCCATCCTCACGAAGATCGTCGCCAGCGCGCTGAAGACCTTCCCGCAGTTCAACGCGTCGGTCGACGCCGCCGGCGAGGCCATCGTCTACAAGAAGTACGTGCACGTGGGCATCGCGGTCGACACCGAGAACGGCCTGCTCGTGCCGGTGGTGCGCAACGCCGACCAGAAGAACCTCACGCAGATCGCCGTCGACATCCAGCAGCTCGCCGACAAGGCGAAGGCGCGCAAGCTGTCGCTCGACGACATGTCGGGCGGATCGATGTCGATCTCGAACCTGGGCGGCATCGGCGGCACGGCGTTCACGCCGATCGTCAACTGGCCCGAGGTGGCGATTCTCGGCGTCTCGCGCGGGGCGATGGAGCCGAAGTGGAACGGCTCGTCGTTCGAGCCGCGCCTGATGCTGCCGCTGTCGCTCAGCTACGACCACCGCCTCATCGACGGCGCGGATGCCATCCGCTTCCTGCGCTGGGTGGTGGACGCGCTCGAGAACCCCTTCGCGCTGGCGCTGCGCGGTTAGTCACGAGATCACGAGATGCCCTCAGTAATCGTTCTTGGTGCGGGTCCTGGCGGCTACGCGGCCGCGTTCTACGCCGCCGACCTCGGCATGCAGGTGACGCTGGTCGACGAAGAGAAGAACCCCGGCGGCGTGTGCCTCTACCGCGGCTGCATTCCGTCGAAGGCGCTGCTGCACGTCGCCAAGGTGGTCGACGAAGCGAAGCACGCCACGGCGTGGGGCGTGGAGTTCGGCGCGCCGAAACTCGACGTCGACAAGCTGCGCGGCTACAAGAACGCCGTGGTCGAGAAGCTCACCGGCGGCACCGGCCAGCTGGCGAAGCAGCGCAAGATCACCTACATCCAGGGCCGCGCCACGCTCACCGGTCCGACCTCGATGTCGGTGAAGACCGCCGACGGCGTGAAGGACGTGAGCGCCGACTACGTGGTGCTCGCCACCGGTTCGTATCCCACGCGCATCCCGGGCCTGAACGTCGACAGCCCGCGGCTGCTCGACTCCACCGGCGCGCTCGACCTGCCCGAGATCCCGAAGACGCTGCTCGTCGTGGGCGGCGGCTACATCGGCCTCGAGCTCGGCTCGGTCTATGCCGCGCTCGGCACCAAGGTGTCGGTGGTCGAGATGATGCCGGGCCTGCTGCCGGGCGCGGACCGCGACCTGGTGAAGCCGCTGGCGCAGCGCGTCGAGAAGACGTTCGCGAAGGTGATGCTGGCGACGAAGGTCACCGGCATGACCGCGAAGAAGACCGGCATCACGGTGACGTTCGAAGGCGAAGGCGCGCCGGCCAGCGAGACCTACGACTACGTGCTGGTCTCGATCGGCCGCCGTCCGAACTCGAAGATCGACGGTCTCGACAAGACGAAGGTGAAGGTCGACGCCAAGGGCTTCATCGAGACCGACGGCCAGCGCCGCACGGCCGAGCCGACGATGTTCGCGATCGGCGACGTGGCGGGTGAGCCGATGCTGGCGCACAAGGCGTCGCACGAGGCGCGCGTAGCCATCGAGGCGATCGCCGGCCACAAAGCCGTGTTCGAGCCGGCGGCGATTCCCGCGGTGGTGTTCACGGATCCTGAAGTGGCGTGGGCGGGCCTCACCGAAGCCGACGCCGAGAAGCAGGGCCGCAAGGTCGAGGTGACGCGCTTCCCGTGGCCGGCCTCGGGCCGCGCCATCGCCATCGATCGCGTCGACGGCATGACCAAGCTGGTGATCGATCCCGACTCGGGTCGCATCCTCGGCGTGGGCATGGTGGGTTCCGGCGCCGGCGAGCTGATCGCCGAGGGCGTGCTGGCGATCGAGATGGGCGCCACGGCGGAAGACCTGAAGCTCACCATCCACCCGCATCCGACGCTGTCGGAGACGGTGATGGAAGCGGCCGAGGTGTTCTTCGGCCAGGCGACGCACGTCTACCGGCCGAAGAAGAAGTAGCCGCCGTCACCGCAGCGATTCACGCGAGCCGGTCCTTACGGGCCGGCTCGTTGTGTGTACCGGTACTCAGCCGCCGTCGCCGCTGCGGCTCGGGTGGTGTAGTCTGAGCCTCCACCGTGCGGTTCCCCGGTTCCATCGGCAGGCTGTGTCTTCTCGTCGCCCTGTGCTCGACGTGGGCCTGCCAGCGTGGACCCGCGGTGCCCGAGCTGACGTCGTACGGCACGCTCGACCCGGCCGTGGCGACGCTCGTCACCGACGACCTGCGCGCGCTGTCCGAAGCGCCCTCCGACGCGAATCGCTGGGGCGTGCTGGGGCTGACGCTCGATGCCAATGGCCTCACGCCGAAGGCGGAGGAGGCGTATCGCGTCGCCACCACGCTGCCGGTGTCGCACGGACGCTGGTGGTATCACCTGGCGCGCCTGCGCGCGCGCGCTGGCGATGCCGACGCGGCGCTGGCCGCCTTCGACCAGGCGATCGCGAAGTCGCCCGACTACGCGCCGGCACGGTGGCGCAAGGCGCAGCTGCTGCTCGATCGCGGCGATCGGGCGGGTGCCGAGGCGGCGTTTCGCGTGGCCGCGAACCTCGCGCCCGACGACGCCACCGCGGCCACCGGGCTGGCGCGCGTACAACTCGCCACGGGCCGCGCGTCCGACGCCGCGGCGACGCTCGAGGCCCTCATCGCGCGCGCGCCCACCGAACGCTACGCCTACCAGGTGCTGGCCACCGCGTATCGTGCGCTGGGCCGCGTCGCCGAGGCCGACGAGGCCGCGGCCGCCGGCGCCTCGGGCACACCGCAGCCGGTCGATCCCTGGCTCGATGAAATGGGCGAGTATCGACGCGGCTTCGCGTCGATGCTGAAGGACGCCACCGCGCTCGGCATGGCCGGCCGCTACGCCGACGCCATCGCGTTGCTCGAGCGGCTGCGGAGCGAGCGGCCCGACGATCGGGAGCTGCGGACGTACCTGGCGGGTATCTACGCCACGGCCGGCCGCACGGCCGACGCGAAACCGCTGCTGCAGGCGCTGCTGGCCGAGAACCCGCAGAACTTCGACGCCACGATGAACCTGGCGACGGCGTACCTGTTCGACAACGCCTACGACGACGCCGGGCGCGTAGTGGAGCAGGCGCTGGCGCTTCGGCCCGGCGACGCGGATGCGACGCGGCTCCGCGGTGTCGTCGCCTGGCGCCGCAAGCGATACGACGACGCGGAGCGCTGGTTGCGCGAAGCGGCGGCCGCCAATCCGAATGACGCCAAGGCCCTCGGGTGGATCGGCAGCATCGCGCTCGAGCGGACGCGGCCGGCCGACGCCCTCACGGCGTTTCGTGCCGCGCTGGCGCGCGATCCGCTGCTGGTCGACGCGCTCGTGGGCGGGGCCACGGCGGCGCTCGACACGGGTGCCCACGACGACGCGACGCGCTGGGTGGGAAAGATCCGCCTCCTGGCGCCGGGGCATCCCGCACTGGCGACGCTCGAGTCGCGTCTGGCTGCGAAGGGACGAGGATGACACGCCTGCCACAGCTCGTCATGGCACTCGGTGCCGCGGCCATGGTCGCCGCGTGCGGTGGCAGCGCGCCCTCCGCGCCGGCGTCGTCCGGCGCGACGTCGTCCGCGCCCGCGGCCAGCGCGCCGTGGTTCGAAGACATCGCGGCGTCGTCCGGCGTCGCCTTCCTGCATCGATCCGGCCACGAGAGTTCGCGCTACCGTCTGCCTGAGATCATGGGCGGCGGCGCCGCGCTCTTCGACATGGACGGCGACGGCGATCTCGATCTGCTGCTCGTGCAGAGCGGACGCCTTGGTGGCGACGACACCGGGCCCAGGCATCGCCTCTTCCGCAACGACGGGCACGCGCGGTTCGAGGACGTCACGGCCGGCAGCGGCGTCGACGTGCCCGGATACGGCATGGGCGTGGCCACGGGCGACGTCGACAACGACGGCGACGTCGACGTCTACCTCACGAACCTCGGCAGCAACGTGCTGCTGGTGAACGATGGCCGTGGCCACTTCACCAACGCCACCACGAAGGCCGGCGTGGCCGGCGGCGGCTGGAGCACCAGCGCCGCCTTCGCCGATCTCGACGCCGACGGCGATCTCGACCTCGTCGTGACGCGCTACGTCGACTGGTCGGAAGGCCGCGAGCGGCAGTGCTTCGCGCTGACCGGCGTGGTCGACTACTGCAGCCCGAAGAACTACGACGCGCCGTCCACCAGCCTGCTGTTCCTGAACCGCGGCGACGGCACGTTCGCCGACGCCTCGGCGTCGTCGGGGTTCCAGTCGGCGAAGGGCAACGGCCTCGGCGTCGTCGTCGACGACGTCGACCGCGACGGCCGGCCCGACATCTTCATCGCCAACGACAGCACCCCGAACCATCTCTGGATGAACCGGGGCGGCGGCCGCTTCCAGGAATCGGCGCTGGCGTTCGGCGTGGCCATCGATCAGGACGGCGCGCCGAAGGCCGGCATGGGCGTGCACGCCGCCGACGTCGACGACGACGGCGACAACGACCTGCTGGTGATGAACCTCGACACCGAGTCCGACTCGTTCTTCCGCAACGACGGCCGCTTCTTCGTCGACGCCACCAACATGGTGGGCCTGCGCGTGGCCAGCCGCCGCTTCACGCGGTTCGGCATGGCGATGGTCGACTTCGACGACGACGGCCGCCTCGATCTCTACGAGGCCAACGGCCGCGTCGGCCTGCAGGGCGAGACGTTCGCCGCCGATCCGTACGCGGAACCGAACCTGCTGTTCCGCGGCCTGGCCGGCGCGACGTTCGAGGAGGTGACGCCGCGCGGCGGCACCGCCACGCCGCTCATCGCCACCAGCCGGGCGGCGGCGTTCGGTGATCTCGACAACGACGGCGGCGTCGACATCGTCGTCGCCAATCGCGACGCCGCGCCGTACGTGCTGCACAACGTGGTGCGGAATCGCGGACACTGGGCGGCCTTCAGCGTGCGCACGGCGAAGGGCCGCGACGCGCTCGGCGCGGTGCTGACGATTCGCGCCGGCGGACGCACCTGGCGACGCGACGTGCGCAGCGCCTACAGCTACCTCGCGGCGAACGACCCGCGCGTGCACGTGGGCCTGGGCGCCACCACCGCGATCGAGGCGGTGGACGTGACGTGGCCCGGCGGAGCGACCGAGCGCTTCGGGCCGTTCGCCGCCGACGCGATCGCGACGATCGTGCAGGGACGCGGCGCGCCGGCCGGCGGGCCTACTGCGGCTCGGTGATCGTCGTCACCTGATTCGCCGGCACGCCCGACAGCGTCTGCAGGGCCCCCGACGGCCACCGCACGCGCACGCGTGTCACGGCCGCGCCCGCGCCCAGTCCGAACGTCAGCGACGGGTCCGACTGCGACAGGTACCCGTGCGTCGGTGTCACCAGACGCCGATGCAGCACGCCACCCGCCTCGAGCTCGACCGCCGCGCCGATGCCGTCGTGGCCGCTCGCCGTGCCCACGAGCTTCAGCCGCACCCACGACGCCGGCGCGGCGTCGTTGCGCAGCAGATGCACGAGGCCGGCGGTCGGCACGAGCAGCAGATCGAGGTCGCCGTCGCCGTCGATGTCGCCATAGGCGCCGCCGCGTCCGACCAGCGGCGAGGCCAGCGCACCGGTGTCGGCCACCGGCACGAACGTGGCCGGCGCATCGGGACCGGCGTTCCAGTAGAGGGCCGCCGGCTGCGCGTGCTGCTGGCTCGGCTGCACGACCGCGATCTGATCCTCGACGTGGCCGTTGATGGTCAGCAGATCCTGCCGGCCGTCGAGGTCGTAGTCGAAGAAGAGCACGCCGAAGGTGAGATGGGCGCGGCTGGGCGCGCCGATGCCCGACACGATCGCCTCGTCCACGAACAGTCCCGACGCCTGTCGCACGAAGAACGCCGTCATCTCGTTCGCGAAGTTGCCGACGGCGATGGCCACCCGGCCCTCGTCGCCGACATCGGCGGTGTCGATGCCCATGCCCGAGCGGGCGTTGCCGGTGCCGTCGTAAGCGAGGCCGGCAGTGACGCCCGTTTCCTCGAACGTGCCGTCGCAGCGGTTCTTGAACAGGTAGTTGCGGACGGTGTCGTTGGCGACGACGAGATCGAGGCAGCGGTCGTCGTCGAGATCCACCAGCGCCACGCCGAGCGACTTGGCGGCCGGCGCCTTCGTCACCGGATCCTGCACCACGAGGCCGGCGGCGGCGGCGCGTTCGGTGAAGTGGCCGTTCCCCTGGTTCACGAAGAAGAGCGGCGCGGCGCCGGCAAAGGTGCGCGGCGGGCCGTAGGCGCGGCCGATGCCGGCCAGCGTGAAGTCCTGCGCCGTGTCGATGGCGCGCGACCAGCGCACGTAGTTGCAGACGAAAAGGTCGAGGTCGCCGTCGCGATCGGCGTCGACCCACGTGGCGCACGTACTCCACTGATCGGGGTGTCCGCCGACGCCGGCAGCGGCAGTGACGTCGTGGAAACGGCCGCCCACGTTTTCAAGCAGCACGTTCTGGCCGACGGCGGTGATGTAGAGGTCCGTCCAGCCGTCGTTGTCGAAGTCACCGGCGGCGACGCCCATGCCATAGGCCTGCACCGCGAGACCGGCGGCAGCCGTGCGGTCGGTGAAGTGCCCGTGCCCGTCGTTCACGTAGAGCGCCACCGTCGAGGCCGGGGCGCCGCCACCGGCGGCGCTCCACGGCCAACGGCGCCCGTTCACCAGCACGATGTCGAGGTCGCCGTCGTTGTCGACGTCCACGAAGGCGCCGCCGCCGCCGGTGGTCTCGGGCAGCAGCTTCTGGCCGTCGGCGCCGTTCACGCGGGCGAAGCCGCCGAGTCCGGCCTCGGTGGTGACATCGACGAAGCGCGCGGGGGGCGCGGCAGCCATGGCGCGCGTGGCCGCGGCCGGGCCGGACGTGACCGGTGTGGCGGGACGGCCGCGCATCGTCCAGACGGCGATGCCGATGACGAGCAGGGCAACCGCGAGGGCGAGCAGGCGGGGAGAGCGCATGGGCACGACGTCCCTCAGGACTGCGGCGGCGCCGCCGGCGCGGCGTCGTCCTTGCGTTGCAGGTCGTAGATCACGATAGCCGGAGCCGCGTGATTGGCGGCCGGGTGCGTGGCGCGATGTTCGGCCAGCACGCGGCTGCGCGACTGCTCGTCGGCGGTGTAGCGCAGGTGGGCGTCACGATGCTCGGTGGCGCGCGCGGCATCGCCCAGCTCGGCGTAGAGCAGCGACAGCGCGTAGTGGGCCGTCACGTTCTCGCTGTCGACAGCGAGGGTACGTTCGAACGCCGCTGCCGCGCGGCCGAGGAAGCCGCGGCGGGCCTCGGCCTTCGCGGCACCGCGTTCCTGCTTCGCGCGCTCGAAGAGCGCCTGGCCGAGTTCGTTCAGCACCTCGTAGTCACGGCTGAAGTCGAAGCCACGGGCGCGCAGCTCTGGTGACGTGGCGTCGAGCGACGCCGTGAAGTTGGCGATGGCCTCGTCGAGCCGGCCTGATTCCTTGTTCACGAGGCCGTTCATCCAGGCGACGGTCCATGGCACGGCGCCGGCCTTCGTCGCGCGGGCCAGTGCGGCCGCCGCGTCGTCGAGGCGGCCTTCCTTGTGATAAACGCGGGCAAGATTCAGTGGCCCCTCGGGGCGCCCGAGCCGTTCCACTTCGAGGAACGCCACCTCTGCCTGGCGCAGCTCGCCCTTGTCGCTGCCGGAGGTGCCCTCGAGCAGCAGCCCGATGCCGTAGTCGTTCCAGCGTTCCCACGCGGGCTGCGTGTTCGAGGCCGCGCCGGCGCCCGGCAGCTGCGCGGTGGCGGTGGCGATCGTCGTGATCGGCAGATCGATCGTGTACCCGGGACCCTTCACGAACTGCATCATCGTGCGATCGAACTTGCGGTAGCGCAGGCGCGCTTCGATGGTGATCGGCCCGCGGACGCTGGCCGGCACGTCGAACGCGTAGTGCACCACCTGCGCGGCGCCAGGCGGGATCTGCTTGTCGTACAGCGGCACGTAGATGTCCTGCACGTTGCGCCGGTCGATGCGCCGCGCCTGGCGGTCGAGCATGTACACGTTGGTGAAGTGCGACCACGGATCCACCTGCCCGTCGGGGCCGATGTCGCCGCTCCGGCCGATCACGGCGTCGCCCGCCTTGACGGTGACCTGCACCCACACCTCGTTCGAGTCGCCGGTGCCCTGCGTGAAGTGGTGACCCACCTTGCGGGTGCGCACGACCAGCTCGGTGAGGTAGCGCCGTCCCGGGGTGAGCGGCGGCGTCGAGGCATCGAGCGGCGCGATGAGCCGGCCGTCGATCGTGCCGCCTTCGCGCAGGCCGAAGAGATCGAGCGTGACGACCTTGTCGAGGAACTGCTGCGTGGCCGTCACGGTGGCGGCGTCGCCGCGCAGGTGCGGCACGCCGGTGTTGGCGGCGACGAATCGGTGATCGTGGATCTGCAGCGCGCCGCTCTGGTCGAAGGGCCGGGCGCCGAAGTCGTTCGACGGCTGCACCGGCATGTGGCAGCCGGCACAGCGATCCTGCGCCTGCGGCGGATAGTAGAAGGCGCGGGCGCCGCGTCCCGAGACCCCGCTCAGGATGAAGCTGTCGTAGTGGTTCTGTCCGCGCAGGAACTCCTTGTACTGGTTCAGGGCGCCGGGGATGTGCACCTTGTGGCAGGTGCTGCAGAACTCGGCCGTGCGATGCAGCGGTTTGAGGAACGTGGCCTTGTGGAAGCCGGGCTTCGCCTTGACGAGCTGCCGGCTGAGCGCACGCAGCGCCGGACTGGTGCTGAACGCGAACGGGTAGTGCCGTGGTTCGCGCAGCGTGTAGTCGCCGTTGCCCTTCGTGCTGTTCACACGATCGATGGCATGGCACGCCGTGCAGGTGATGCCCGCCTGCGAGGTGGGATCGCGTTCGGTGTCGAAGTCGGCGCGCGAGAACGCGCCCGAGAAGAGCGGCACCGGATCGTGACAGCCGGCGCACCAGCGGCTGGGATCGACGTGGCCGTCGCGCGCCAGCATCACCTTGCGCGTCTCTTTCACCGACGCGGCGTAGACCGGGTTGTTGAACGAGCTGAAGCGATGGGCGCTCGACAGCCAGCCGCGATGCGCGTCCTGGTGGCATTCGGCGCAGTAGTCGTCGCGCATCAGCGCCTCGGCGCGGATCGTGCGGCCGGTGCTGGTGCGCGCGAACGACGGCAGGAACGACGCCTGCTCGCCCGGCGGCGTGTCGTCGCGGCTCAGGCGCACGTCGACGATCGCGGTCACGAGCACGGCGGCGGCGGTGACGGCGGCAAAGGTCCAGACCGCGCGCGGCGACAGCCGCTGGCCGCGGCGTCGATGACGGCCGAACGCCCACAGCGCGGCGACGGGCGACACCACATGCAGCCAGTAGGCGACGCTGCGCAGGGCCGGTTGCCGCAGGTCGATGCCGGCCACGCGCAGCAGGGCGACGCCGGTCACGAGGGCCACGAGAGCGAGCGCGGCGAGCAGGTACCCGACGCGGGCGGCGCGACGGTTCGGGTGCGTCCACGCCGCCGACACGTGCGCGGCGACGAACGCCAGGAACGGCAGGACGACGGCGACACCGACGCCAAGGTGCGCGAGCAGCGCCCACTGGTACGTAGCCCTGCAGCACCTCGCCGCGCAGCCACTCCACCAGCGACACCGCGCCGAGATACAACGCGGACGCGGTCAGCACCGCCGTCGACGCATACACGGCGCGCCACAGCCATCGCGCCCCGCGACCGAGGACCTCGTGACGCGTGTCGCTCATCGTCCGCCCTCGTAGCGCGTGTTGAAGCGCGCGTGCAGGGCGTCACGCGCCGGCGAGGGCGTGCCTGGCAGCGGCGTCACGGTGTCGCCGTCCTGCGTGTAGAGATCCATGTCCTTGCACCAGCCGCGCGCCTTCAGCACGTAGCGGCGCGTCCACCCGCGCGGCGGTGGCGCCGCCGGCGCGTCGAACTCCACCAGCACCTCTTCGCCGGGGCCGAGCACCACGGTGGCGTCGTCCGCCGCGGCGAGCAGCGTGGCGACGTCGCCGAACCGCGTGTACCAACCGCGCGGATGCCGCGTGTCCCACAGCGGCGCGCGATGGTCGTAGTCGTAGAACGGCGTGCGCTGCGGCCCGGTGGTGCGGGCCGCGAAGCCGCTCGCACGCAGCGTCGCGGCGGTGAGCGGCAGCGGGTGCGACACGGCCTGCGGCGCCGATTCGCCGTAGGCGACGGCCACGCGGTCCCAGTAGATCTCCTGCGTGGTCGACAGGCGCAGCGCCGTCGTGCCGGCGGGCAGCGAGGGCAGGGGCAGCGTCATGCGCCGCGGCATGCCCGCCGGATAGCCGAACTCGGGCGCGATCGTGCGCCAGCGACCGGCGCGGTCGCGCGCCTCGAGCGTCGGTGCGGCGTACGGCGCGTTGGCCTGCCAGGCGGCGAACACCGTCTGCGCGTAGGGATACTCGACCCACCCGTCGAGCACCAGCACCGGTGCGCCCGGCCCGTCGTCGAGCGCGCGATCGAACTCCAGCGTGAGCCCGTGCTTCGCCGTCATGCCGATGAACCGCGCGTCCGGCGCGCCAGGCGGCGCCGCATGGCGATCGACCGTGGTGATCGCGCCGGTGACGTCGTCGCCGCGATCGTTGGTCGCGCGCAGCGGCAGGCGCTCCTCGCGATAGAACACCGGCGCGCCGGTCGGAGGCGCACTGGCGATGGCCTTGCGCTCGTCGAGCGCCACCTGCCATCCGGGCGGCAGGTCCCACGCCACCAGCTCGAAGCGATCGAAGTAGGCCACTTCCTCCATCGGCTCGCCGACGACGAGTTGCAGCCGGCCGTTCGACGGCGCCAGCGCCTTCTCCGGCAGCAGCACCGACTCGTTGGGGAACGCGGGACTGTAGACGCCGGGGCGTTCGAAGAACCCGATGCCGCCGACCCCGAGGATGTCGGTGACGAAACGCATCGCGGTGCCGTCGTGGGCGAAGAGCACCGGACAGCTCGAGAGCTGCCGCTGTGTTTCCTCGATCAGGTGCACGCGGCCGGCGTCGAGCGCCAGCTCGGACTGCAGCACGCCGTCGGACCACAGCAACGACACGAGATCGGCCCGCGCGGCGCCGCCGAGCCCGACCGTCGTCGGCTGCAGACTCTGGCCGCGTCCGGACTGCAGCGCCGCGGTGTCGAACGCCGACCAGCGCGCGTCGGTGCGCACGTGGACCCGCGTGCCGATGCCGGAGACGTTCGAGCGCCGCTGATCGCTGATCTGCGATCGTCCCGTCGTGCCGAGTGCGAGGTAGGTGGCACGGCCCGGGCCCGGCATCCACGCGCTGAGGCCGCTGCTGGTGACCGCCACCACCGACGGCCCGTGTGCCGGATCGAGGGCGGCGATCGTCCACGCGGTCGCCGCCGTCGGCTCGGTGTGCACGATCGCGGATGCGCCCGCCTCCGGGGCATCGACCACGGCCCAGCCGTCGCCGCGCGACACCACCAGCTCGAAGCGACCGTCGCCATTGGTGTCGGCGAGCGCGAGCGAGGGTCGCCCGGCCCCGTCGACCGGCGGCAGCAGCGCGTCGCGGATCGGCGTGTCGCCATCGACGCGCCAGCGTGCGAGTCCGGCCGGGCCCGTGGTGTACAGCTCCGGCCGTCCATTGCCGTCGAGATCGGCGGCCAGGACGGCGTCGGCGGGCGCGGCGCGAAAATCGTCGAAGCCCGACGCCGCGCGATACGTCCAGACGCGGTCGTTCAGCCAGACCTCGTGCGGCGGCGACGCCTTGAGGACGACGACGTCGTGGTCGCGATCGCCGTCGAGATCGGTGATCGCGATGCCGACGCCGGGGCGGCTGTCGCCGGCCACGCCGGCTTCACCGGCGATGTCGCGGAAGGTGCCGTCGCCGTTGTTGTTGAGCAGCGCCGTCGGACCGTGCGCGTTCACGAGCCAGAGGTCGAGGTCGCCGTCGTGGTCGGCATCCACGAGGGCGCCATCCACCGCGTCGACGCGCGGCGTGGCGGCGCGGCTGGCGCCCGTCACGTCCTGCCAGCGCTGCGGCGCTACCTGCCTCCAGAGGGCCGTGCGACCCGCGCCGCGCACGAGCACGACGTCGAGGCGGCCGTCGTTGTCGAGATCGCCCCAGAGGGCCGCGCGCACGTCGGTGACGCGCGCGAGCGGACTCGCGTCGTCGGCGCGCCAGCCCCCCGCCGCGTGCAGCAGCACGAGATTCGGCGTGGGCGCCGGCCGCACCGCGGCGGCGAAGAGATCGAGCGTGCCGTCGCCGTCGATGTCGGCCACCGTGATCGAGGCGGCGCCGGTGCGCGCCGGCGCCGGCGTGAACGCGACGAGCGTGGTCGCCGCGGCGAAGCGCGGGCCGGCCGGCGTCGGCGCCACGGGCGTGGGCGCATCGACCACCATCGCCTCCGCCAGTGGTCCCATGCGCGTGTACTTGAACTCGGCGAGCACGGCGCGCGGGTCGGTCTCGAGCGCCTGGAACGCCGCCAGACGCGCGGCGGCGTCGTCGGCGCGGCCAAGGCGCTGCAGCGCCTGGAACGCGCCGTAGTGCGCGCTGCGCAGCCGCGGATCGAGCGACGCGGCCGTGTCGAACCAGCGCAGCGCCTCGGCCGGGTCGTGCGCCAGGCGGGCCTGTCCCGCGAAGTAGGCGGGGAAGGCATCGCGCGGCTGCGCAGCGGCCACGGCCGTCAGCAGCGGGAAGGCCTCGGCGTCGCGCCCCTGATACAGCCGCAGCAGCGCCAGCGCGTAGCGCGCGCGGGTACCCACCCGGGCGTCGCCGGTGAGCGCGGCGAGGCGGCGCTCGGCCTCGGCGGCATCGGCCGCCCGCTGGCGGTTCACCAGCGCGATCGCGAGATTGAACGACGTCTCCGACGACTGCGGATGCGAGGCCGCGAGGGCGGTGAACGCGGTGACCGCCGCATCGAAGTCGTAGCGGCCCATGAGGCCGACGCCGGTGTTGGTGGCGCCGACGAGCGCGGCATCGGGTGGCGGAGGCGCGGCCGTCTCGCGGGCGCGACACGCGGCGCCTGCCATGAGCAGGACGCACGTGACCCAGATGCGGCCGGAAGTGATCATCGGAGGGCGGGAATGGCGGGATTGTATCCCAGCCGTTCCGCCCGTCCGGATCAGCTGGACGTCAGCGCGTGGCGACGGCGGCGGCCGCCGCGTCGGCCTGTTCGTGCGCGTGGTACGAACTGCGCACGAGCGGACCGGCTTCGACGTGTACGAACCCGAGCCCCAGCGCGATGCGTTTCAGCTCGGCGAACTCGTCGGGGTGGTAGTAGCGCGTCATCGGCGCGTGATCGGGCGACGGCCGCAGGTACTGGCCCAGCGTGAGAATCGCCACGCCCACCTTGCGCAGGTCCTTGAACACCTGCACGAGCTCGTCGTGTTCTTCGCCGAGGCCCACCATGAGGCCGGTCTTGGTCGGGATGTCGGGGGCGATGCGCGTGGACCGCTCGAGCAGCTCGAGGCAGCGCGAGTACTTCCCGCCCGAGCGCGCCATGCGATACAGCCGCGGCACCGTCTCGGTGTTGTGGTTCAGGATGTCGGGCCGCGCCTCGAGCACCGTGCGCAGCGGGCCTTCCTCGCCCTTGAAATCGGGGATCAGCACTTCCACCCGGCATTCGGGCATCCGCGCCTTGATCTCGCGGATCGTGCCGGCGAAGATCGACGCGCCGCCATCGGGCAGATCGTCGCGATCCACCGACGTGACCACCGCGTACTTCAGCCGCATCGCCGTCGCCGCTTCCGCCACACGCACCGGCTCGTCGAGATCGAGCGTCGGCGGACGTCCGTGCTTCACCGCGCAGTAGGCGCAGGCGCGCGTGCAGACATCGCCGAGGATCATGAAGGTGGCCGTGCCGTGGTGCCAGCACTCGCCGATGTTGGGGCAGTGGGCGTCTTCGCAGACCGTGTTCAGCTTCAGGTCGCGCATGATGCCCTTGAGCCGGAGGTAGTTCTCCGACCCGGGCGCCCGGACCTTCAGCCAGTCGGGCTTCGGCTCGCGCGGCTTGATGAAGTGCAGGGGAGCTTCCACGAGATCCATGTTATCGCGTGATCTTGCGATTTGGCGATCGGATGATCTGGATGCTCGCATCGGATGATCGGGGCGATCGGCGAGCGGTTGATCGGCCGATCGGGTGCACCGGTGACCTATCGCGTTGACACCACCGAGCGGCACGCGGCGTGCAGTCTCCGGCAACATGCGCGAAGCCCTGGAAGCCCGCACGCTGCCGCCGCTCGGCGCAGTCGCGTACGTCACCGACGCGCAACCTGAGTACCCTGCGTCGGCACAGGATCGCAGGTCTTGAGTCGTATGGCAGAATTCCAAGCGCGCCCGACAGTCAGCCCAGCGTCAGGGTGTCCGGTCCCAATCACCTGATCGCCAGGTTCGATCAGCAGATCGTGTGATTGGACCCACCGATGGTTCGATCATCCGGTCACCAGATAGATCGCCACTTCGCCACATCGCGAGCTCGCCACATGCAGAATCTCTCTATCACCTGGCTCGGCCACTCCGCCTTTTCGCTCGTCACGCCCGGCGGCAAGACCCTGCTCTTCGACCCCTGGTACACAGGCAATCCAACGTTCCCGGCGGGGAAGGAGCCGCAGCACGCGGACCTGATCCTCGTCTCGCACGGCCACAGCGATCACACCGGCGACGCCGCGGCCATCGCGAAGAAGACCGGCGCGCCGGTGGTGGCGATCTACGAGATCACGTCGTGGCTCGGGCAGAAGGGCGTCACCAACCTGCAGCCGATGAACAAGGGCGGCACGATCGAGGTGGCCGGCCTGCGCATCACGATGACCGACGCGCGTCACAGCAGCAGCTTCGACGACCTCACGTATCTAGGCGAGCCCGGGGGCTTCGTGGTGCGGCTCGAGAACGGCCAGACGATCTACTTCGCTGGCGACACGGCGCTCTTCGGCGACATGAAGATGATCGGCGAGATCTACCGGCCCGACATCGCGTTCCTGCCCATCGGCGATCGCTTCACGATGGGGCCCGACACCGCAGCGATCGCGGCGCGGTGGCTGGGCGTGAAGCAGGTGGTACCGATGCACTGGGGCACGTTCCCGCTGCTCACGGGCACGCCGCAGGCGCTCGAGACGCATCTCGCGGGCTCGGGCATCCAGGTGCTGCACCTCGCGCCGGGCGAGACGGCGGCGTAGCGGCCGACGCTCAGCGCGCCACGGCGGGCGGCGTCGGCGGGGTGCCGCGCCGCAGCCCGTCGACCAGGTAGTCGGCGAAGGCATCGCCGATGGCCACCGACGACATCGGGCCCTTCGGGTCGTACCACTTCGCGATCCAGTTCACGGCGCCCATCATCGCGAACGCGATCATCTTCGGATCGCCGGCGGCGAACAGGCCCTGATCCATGCCGGTCTGGATGATGCGACGCAAGCCGCGATCGAAGGCGTCGCGCCGCGCGATCACCTTGGCCAGCAGCGGCGGCGACAGCGCCTGCAGATCGAGGGTGAGCGCGGTGCCGTGCAGCTCGTCGAGGATCAGGTGCACGAAGGCGAGCACCAGCTTGCGGAGCTGCTGATCGGGCGGCAGGTTCTCGGCGATGACGTCGTCGAGCAGCGACAGCAGGATGTCGAGCGAGTACTCGTGGCAGGCGTAGAGGATCTCTTCCTTGTTGCGGAAGTAGTAGTAGAGATTCCCCTTCGTCATCGCCAGCGCGCTGGCGATCTCGTCGACGCTGGCGCCGTGATAGCCGCGGCGTCGGAAGGCCGCGGCGGCGCTCTTCAGGATCTCGATGCGACGGTCGGCGCTGGCCGGCGTCTGTGTGGGTGGCATGACGGGCGGGGAGGGCGCTCCGCGCGTCTCAACTGTAGCACACGGTTGAACGACCGTTCAGCGCCCTCGCGGCCGCGGCCGTGTCGGGCCGTGCTATTGCGCGACGATCGTGATCCGGCCCTGCAGGCCGGTGACGCTCGGCTGGTTGTGGTCGTGGAAGCCGCAGGTGCGCACGGTGTTGAAGTTGCCGCTGGTCTTGGTCTGACCCGCCGTCATGAAGCCCACCTGCTCCATGGGCGGGCAGTCGGTGTGCTCGGGGTGCGGATCCGACGACATGTCGTGGTTGCGGGTGTCGTTGTTCACGAACGTCACCCGGCCACCCTGCACGATGGTGACCGACGACGGCGAGACCACGCCGGCGCTGCTGATGGTGATGGTGGCGCTGGTGGTGGCGCCTCCGGTGCCGCCGCCGCTCGTGCCGCCGCCGCTGGTCCCGCCACCGCTGGTGCCACCGCCGCTCGGGCTGGTCGGGCTGCTGCCGCCTCCGCACGCCGCCGCCGTGAGGGCGAGACCGAAGGCCATGCCGAGAACCGCGATGCCGAGTGCCTGTCGCATGGACGTGCTCCTGCCGTAAGTGGTGCTAGCGTAACGCGGCCCGCAGAAACGGGGAAGGGCCGTCGCGCCTCCACGGCGGACGGCCCCTCGGTTCGCGCGCGCGCCGCGGATCAGTAGAACTTGCGCGAGAGATTGAAGCCGAGATACCAGTCGTCGGTGCCGCCGCGCGCGATCTGCGCGAACGTGGTGCCGAAGCCGTTGCCGACGTTCAGCTGGAAGCTGTGGCCGCCGGCCCGCTTCTCGATGGCGAAGCCCACCTGGTTCTTGCCGGGATCGTAGCCGCTGACGCGCGGCGACAGTTCCGCCACCGCGTAGACGCTCTTCGACACGCGGATGCGGGCGCCGAGACCCACCATGACGGCGTCGTTGTTGTCGGCCAGTTCCTTCGGCAGCGGGTTGGTGTTGTTCACCCACATCGGCTCGACGTAGAGGGCGGCGCGATCACCGACCTCGCGCGACAGGATCAGGCCGACGGTGGGCGAGTAGCTGTCGCGGAAGTTGTTGGTGCCCTCGGCCGCGCCGAACACCGTGAGGCCGAGCGGGAACGAGGCGCTCTGGCCCTTGATCTCGCGCTCGAGCATGAACTGGATGGTGCGGTTGTTGGTCCGGTGGAACACCACCTGCGTGGCCTTCATGATGCCGAAGCGGTACTCGAAGCCGATGTTGGCGCCGCTGTCGAGGCCGAAGCCGTCCTGCGCCAGATCGCTCAGCGAGCCCTGACCGAGCGGACGGCCGAAGCGATGCGTGATGCGGAACGCGCTCTTCATCGCCGGCAGGCGGAGCGACGTGGGCAGACCGACCAGCGTGAAGTCGGGCTGCGCCAGGTTGACGTCCATGTCGGGATCGTCGGCCTGGTCGGCGGCGGTGGCCGCGGCGGCCGACGGATCGGCCGGCGCCGTCGTGGCGGTATCGGGCTTCTTCACCGGATCGGTGGGGTCGGTGGCGGCGCGGGCGGCGGGCACCGCGCCGGCCACGAGGGCGAGGGTCAGAATCGAGCGCACGAAGGCTGACGTCACGTTGAGCTCCTGGAAACGAATGTCGTGGATGGCTGGGCGGCGGCTAGTTGTTGGCCGCGCCTTCCTTGATCCAGCGGCGGATGACGAGCATCTGGCCTGGCGTGAGGTAGGGGCCGTTGCCGCGCGGCATGCGGACGCCGGCGATGCCCGTCGCGCCCTCGAGCTTCTTCACGAGGTAGCTGTTGTCGGGATCGCCCGGGATGACGAACGTCTGGCCCGGGCTGTTGACGCTCGGACGGCCGACGAGAGCGGCGAACGACGCGCCCTCCACCAGGTTCAGGCCCGCCGCCGGCGTGCGGCCGACGTTGGTGTGGCACTGGATGCAGGCCAGCCGGCCGCTGGAGTCCTGCGTGTTGAAGATCTCTTTCTGGATGCTGGCCAGGTTCGGCGTCAGGTTCGGCGTCGGGCCGGTGAGATCGGAGAGCTTCTCGTCACAGGCCACCAGGGTCAGCAGGGGCAGTACACACACGAACAGCCGCAGGAGTCGCATGCAATCCATCCTCAGGGTTGTAGGGCTTACTTCGCGACGACGACGAGGCTGCCACGCATCGTGGCGTGGCCCTCGCCGCAGGCTTCGGAACAGACGATGGGGAACGTGCCTGCCTCCGACGCCGTGAACTCGACGGTGACCGGCTTCCCGCCGCGCGGGACGAGCGTGTTCACCTTGAACTTGCGGATGCCGATCCCGTGCACGCCATCAGCCGACGTGATCACGATCCGCACCCGATCGCCCTGCTGCACTTCCAGGGTCGACGGCTCGAAGGCGAACCGCTTCGCAACGACATCGAAGGACTTCACCGGCGCGTCCTGCCCGGAGGCGGTCGCGTCGGTGACAGGCGCGTATGCCGTGGCGGGGTCCTTCCCCACGCCGGCGACTACCGGCGTTTCAGGGAGGAGCGCCATCCCCGCCACGGCAACAGCAACGAACAGGATCGTTCGCATGGAATCGGTGCCGCCCGGGAGCGCGAGTGCCCACGGCGCAGCTACCTCTACCACTGCAAGCACGATGCCGCCGGCGGAAGGCGGGGCATCCCCCGAATGTCTCCGGATTTCGCGAGGTGCGGCAGGGCGGCGCACCAGGCAGGGTTACGGCGGGCGTAACTGCTTACGCGTGGCGTAAGCCGGCTACTCGATGCGGTATTTCGCGAGGTAATGGCTGAGCGCCCGCTGGCTCAGGCCCATCAACTCGGCCGCGTCCTTCTTCACGCCGCGCGTCCGCTCGAGCGCGTGGCGGATCGTCTCACGTTCCACCCACTCGACGTTCTGGTGCAGGCGCAGCGATGGCAGGCCGGTCGTGGGCGCGGCAGCCGCGCCCATCATCCACACCGTGTCGGGCGTGAGCGTCGGGCCGGTGGAGAGCACCACCGCGCGTTCGATGGTGTTCTCGAGCTCGCGCACGTTGCCGGGCCAGTGGTA
>JAXLRB010000041.1:0-23521 GCA_046331325.1 Vicinamibacterales bacterium
CCCGGCCCTTCCGCCACGGCGTGCTCGCCCTGGCGCTGCTGGCGACGCCGCTCCTCGGCGCCTGCGATCTCGGCCTGCCGGCCGGACGCACGCCGCACCGCGAAGGCAACCGCCTCGACATGATCGACCAGCCGAAGCTGAAGCCCCAGCGCGCCGACGTCTTCGGCGGCCGCCCCACCGGCACGCTGGAACCGCCCACCGGCGCCATCGCCGCCGACGAGACGCCCTATCCCTACACCCAGGCACAGGGCGCGCTGGCCGGCGCCGAGCTGGTGAATCCGCTGCCGAACACCGCCGACGTCGTCGACCACGGGAAGTTCGTGTGGGAGAACGTCTGCATCACCTGCCACGGCCCACGGGGCGCCGGTGACGGCCATCTCACGCTGCTCTTCCCGAAGCCGCCGAGCCTGATGACGCAGAAGGTGCGCGACTGGCCCGACGGCGAGATCTTCCATCGGCCGATGCGCGGCCAGAACTCGATGCCGAGCCACGCCCGCCAGATCGACGCGCGCGACATGTGGTCGGTGGTGCGCTACATCCGCAAGATGCAGTCGGAGGAACCGGTGGCGCCACCACCGCCCGCCGTCGCTCCCGCCTCGCCCGTCACGCCCTCGGCGGGAGCTATGGCGGGGCAAGCCCCAGCCTCGGCGCCCGCACCTGCGACGACTGGCGCGGCCACCACGGTTCCCGGAGGTCGGTCATGAGCCACGGTCATCTCTATCCGCTGCCCGAACGGCCCGAGCGGCTGTCGCTGTCGGGCGCCGTGCAGGGGCTGGCCGCTGCCGGCGTCGTCGCCGGCGCCGCCGCGCTGGGCTGGGCCTTCTCGCAGGGGCATGCGTCGCTCGCGTGGAGCAGCTACCTCATCGGCGTCTTCTTCGCGCTGGGCCTCGGCCTGTTCGGCGTGGCCTGGCTGGCGATCCTGCATCTGTCGGGCGGCACGTGGTCGATCACCATGCGGCGCGTGCCCGAGGCGATGACGGCGTGGCTCGTGCCGGGCGGCGTGCTGGCTCTGCTGGTCGTGCTCGGCGTGCACTCGCTCTACCACTGGGCGGACGCCGAGGCGGTGGCGGGCGACGCGCTGCTCACCCACAAGTCGCCGTTCCTCAACGTGACGATGTTCACGACGCTGACCGTCGTCAGCGTGGTGCTCTGGACGCTGTTCGCCTCGATCATCGTCGGCGCGTCGCGGCGTCAGGATGCCGATGGCAGCGTCGCCGCGTCGCGCACGGCGCGCACCGCGTCCGGCGCCTTCCTCGTCGTCTTCGCGTTGAGCCTGAGCGTGGTGGCGTTCTACTTCCTGCTCTCGCTCGACGCGCACTGGTTCTCGACGATGTTCGCGGTGCTGGTGTTCACCGACGTGATGCAGACGGGCGTGGCCTACGTCACGCTGGCCGTGTGCCTGCTGGTGGCCGCCGGTGCGCTCAAGGGCTTCGTGAACGAACACCACCTGCACAGCCTCGGCAAGATGCTGTTCGCGTGGACCGGCTTCTGGGCCTACATCTACTTCTGCCAGTTCATGCTGATCTGGTACGCGAACATCCCGGAAGAGACCGTGTACTTCCTGAAGCGCACGGGCGACGGCTGGCTGCCCTACATCCTGGCGCTGCCGCTGCTGAAGTTCGTGGTGCCGTTCCTCGTCATGATCCCGCGTGGCGCCAAGCGCGCGCCGGGCCGTCTGGTGCCGGTGGCGATCCTGATCCTGGTGGCGCAGTTCCTCGAGCTCTACGTGATGGTCGGGCCCGCCATCGGTCACGACGGCGCGGTGGCGCCGGCGCACCTGCCGGTGGTGGAATTCGCCGCCACCCTCGGGTTCGTCGGCCTCTTCACGCTGGTCTTCGGCTGGGCGCTGGCCAGGCACGACGCGGTGCCGCTGCGCGATCCAGGCCTGCGGGAGTGCCTCGAGTACCAGTCGTGATGCACATCCACGGCGCCGTCGCCACGCCGCTCGACCTCGCGGCGTTCCTGATGCTCGGGCTGCTCGGCAGCGCCGCGCACTGCGTCGGGATGTGCGCGCCGTTCGTGATGCTGGTGGGCCGTCGCTACGTCGCGCCGGCGGGGCCGCACCGGCCGGCGGCCGCCCAGGCGTGGTATCACGCCGGGCGGCTCGTCACCTACACGCTGCTCGGCGCCGCCGCCGGCAGCGCCGGCGCCCTGCTCACGTCGGTGGGCGCCCTGCTCGGCCTGCAGCGCACGGCCGCCGTCGTCGGCGGCGCCGCGCTGGTGCTCTCGGCCCTCGCCAGCCTGGCGGCGTTCGGTCCCGCGTCCACGCGCGTACCGGCGTGGCTGTCGCGGGTCATCGCGCGGCTGGGATCACGCATGCCCGGCCATCCCGTGCTGCTGGGCGCCGTGCTCGGGCTGCTGCCCTGCGGCCTGCTCTACTCCGCCGTGATGGCGGCCATGACGCGCGGCAGCGCCCTGGCCGGCGCCACCGCGCTGGCGGCGTTCACGCTCGGCACCGTGCCGGCGCTGGCCGGCGTGTCGCTCGCCGACGCGGTGCTGCTGCAGCGGCGCGTCATCATGAATCGCCTGTCGCAGGGCTTCGTGCTCGCCATGGGCGTGTGGTACCTGTGGCGCGGGCTCGCGCCGTTCACCACGCACTGACGTCGTCGGCCCAGCCCGGCCGTGGCGCCAGCGCGGCCGCAGTTTCCATGCAACGCCGTGCCGCGCCCGCGACGCGGGCACGGTAGGATCGTGAGCACCCCCTGTCATGATCCGCTGGCGTTCCTCGACACAGCTCACCTATTCGGGCGAGCAGTTCGCCGACATCTTCCGCGCCACGGCCGTCTGGTCGCAGCACTCGCACATCCCGGTCGACGTCACCTCCGCGCAGGAAGCGGTGGACCACGCCGGCGGCGTGCTGCACTACGACCTCGAGGTGATGCTGGCGCTGCAGACCGGCGGCAGCCGCGAGCTCGGCGCCCTGGCCGCCCACCTCGCCGCCACGCTGGAACCCGGCTGGATCGTGGCGCCGGCCGGCGACCAGCTGCGCTGCGAGTTCGATCTGCGCCGGGCGCAGCAGGCCACCGCGCCGGCCACCAGCCGCCCGCACTGATCCGGATCGGAATCGTCACACCGTCACACCGCCGCGGCTGATAGCATGCGGCGGTCGACGGAGGCTCCGATGACGCCGCGCCGCTCGTTCGCTTCTCTACTCGCCCTGCTCGCGGGACTCGCGGCCGTGAGCACCGCCTCGGGACAGGCCTCGTCGCAGGCCGGGCCCGGCGCCCAGGCCAACCGCGTCGTGCTCATCGTGGTCGACGGGCTGCGCCCGGATCAGGTGACGGCGGCGGTGATGCCGCGGCTGCACGCCCTCGGCGCGCGCGGCATCACGTTCGACGCGCACCACGCCGCCGTGCCCACGGTGACGCGCGTGAACGCGCCGACGATGGCGACGGGCAGCTATCCGGAGACGCACGGCATCCTCGGCAACACCGTCTACGCGCCGCACACGTTCCCCACGCGCGGCGTCAACACCGCCAGCCACGCGGACCTCGAGGCGATGGCGACCGGCGAAGGGGCCCTGCTCACGACACCGTCGCTGGCGCAGATTCTCGATGCGGCCGGCCGCCGGCTGGCCGTGTACTCCGCGGGATCGAGCGGCTCGGCGCTGCTGCTCGTCCATCCGCTGCCCGGCTCGACGATCGTGGTCAATCCCGAGCTGGTGCGGCCGGCGTCGCTGGCCACGGCGGTGACGGCGGCGGTGGGTGCGGGGCCCGCCGAGTCGGTGCCGAACACGGCGCGGAATCACTGGATGGTCGAGGCGTGGCGCACGCTGGCCCCCACCGCGCCGGCGGATCTCACGATCTTCTGGTTCGCCGATCCCGACGAGACCGCGCACGCGAAGGGCCTCGGCACGCCGGACACGAACGCGGCGCTCGGCGGGGTCGACGCCGAGATCGGCCGCATCGAAGACACGCTGCGGACACGCCGCGAGCTCGACACGACCACGCTGCTCGTCGCCTCCGATCACGGCTTCTCGACGCACACCGGTGAGCTGAAGCTGGCGGCGCTGGTCGCGCCGTTCGCGCGGCCGCTCGCCGACGGCTCGCCCGATCTCATCGTGACCGAAGGCGCCATCACCGCGCGGCAGCCGCTGCCCGACGATCGCCTGCGGGCGCTGGTGGCGGCGCTGCAGGCGCGTCCCGAGGTGGGCGCGATCTTCACGCCGGCGCGGCGTGCCGGCGACACCGAAGGCATGGTGCCGGGCACCCTGGCCACGTCGATCGCCCACTGGCAGCACGCGCGGTCGGGCGCGGTACTCGTGTCGGGCAACTGGACGCCTGCCACCAACGCGCACGGCGTGCCCGGCACGACGACGCAGACGGGCACGGCCGGCCACGGCACGACCAGCCCCTTCGACATCCACAACACCTTCCTCGCGGCCGGACGCGGGGTGCGACGGTCTGCCCACGGCGTCGCGCCCACGTCGAACGCCGACCTGGCGCCGACGATCCTCACGCTGCTCGGCGTGCCGGTGCCGGCGTCGATGACCGGCCGCGTCGTCCGCGAGCTGCTGGCGGCGGGCCCGGCGCCGCAACGGCTCGCCGTGACGCATCGCACGATCCGCGTGGCGACCGACGGCGGCCGCTACGAGGCGATCGCCGAGATCAGCACGGTGGATGGCCGCGATTACCTCGATCGCACCGAGGTGCACCGGCGGCCGTGAAGGCGCGCGCACGGCCCTGCGCCTGAGGGCACGCGCGGCCGATAGTCCGGCCGATCCGCGATGTCCGAGCTGCCGTCCCCCGCCACCTCCCCCGGCGCCCGCCGCGCCGGCGCTGTCACCCTCACCGCGGGCCTTCTGGTGGTCGGCCTGACATCGATCACCGGTGCCGCGGTGCCGCTGGCCGCCCTCGGCTTCGCCGCGTGGGCCGCCGCGCCGTACGCCGCGCTCTGGGCGGTGTCGCGCGTGGCGGGCACGGCCTGGATCATCGGCGGCGCCGGCCTGGCGGCGCTCGTCTTCGAGATCGCGGTCCGCCTCACGGTGTTCGTCGTCCCGCGCGGATCGACGGCGGCCGTCGCGCTGGTCTTCTCGCCGGTCGTCATCGGCCTGGTGGCGATGCCGGTGGGCGCGGCGTGCGGCTGGCTGGCCGGCCGCCTGTGGACCCGCGGCGTCGTCGGTCGCGTGGCGGTGGCGGTATCGACCGTCGCGATGGCGGTGTGGACCATCGTCGGTGTCGCCTGGCCCGAGCAGCTGCCCACCGCCCGCCTCGCCCGCCAGCGCGCCCTCGACGCGATTGGCGCCCCGCGCGTCGTCGCCGGCGGCGATCGCTGGACCTCACGCGCGATCCCGGGCGCCACGGCGTGGCCTGCCGCGATCGACGTCGACGGCGATGGGAACGAAGCCCTGGCCACGGTGGCCGGCGGCACGATCGAGATCCGCCGCCTCCCCACGCTCGACGTGGTCGCGCGGCACACCCTGGCGCAGCCGTCGTCGTGGAGCTGGTATTCGCGGCTGGCGCGCCTGCCCGATGGACTCGCCGTGGTCGCCACCGGCGGTGGCTTCCAGGAGACGCGCGTCACCAGTCTCGACGGCAGCGAGCGTTGGACCTACCGTCCCGACGCGACCCTGCCGCCGACGTCGCTCGTGGCCGCCGACCTCGACGCCGACGGCGTCACCGAGTTCTACGCCACCATCAACGCCGCGATCGTGCGGCTCGACGCCGCGGGCCGCGAGACCTGGCGACGCGACATCCCGTCGCCGTATCCACTCGGCACGTTGCCGCCGTCGGATCGTGGACCCGGCCTCGTGGCCGCGGCCGAGTATCGCGGCGCGGTGCGGGTGTGGCGGGCCGATGGCACGGCGGCGGGCTCGCTGCCGTGGCCGGCCGACGCGCAGCCGCTGCGGCTCGCCGACTGGACCGACGGCCGCGTGCTGCTGTCGGTGGCCACCGGCTGCTCGGGCACACCCGGCTGCGGCGCCCGCGCCGACGGACTCGATGGCCGCACGCGTTGGCGGATCGACGCGCCCGCGCACATGCGGCCGATGGACATCGTCACGCTGCGACCGCGTCCAGGACAGCCGCCACTGCGCGTCCTCGTGGCGAGCGCGTCGACGGATGTTGAACGGGCGCGCCTGCAGGTGATCGACGCCGAGGGACGCGTCGACTACGACGAGGTGCTGGCGTCGACGCCGCGCCTGACGGTGGTGCGCACGAAGGCCGGCGACCAGCTCCTCGTGCAGGTGGACGATCGCCTGTCGCTGCTCGCGCCGCGCTGATCGCGTCGACCGATCAGGTCAACCGCGCGAGCACGCGCGTGGCCACGTGGTCGCCGATCGCCAGTGACGCGGTGGCCGCTGGCGACGGCGCGTTGAGCACGTGCGTCATGCGGCCGGTGTCGACGAAGGCGAAGTCGTCGACCATCGTGCCCTGCGGCGTCAGCGCCATCGCCCGCACGCCGGCGCCGCCCGGCGCCAGGTCCGCCGCGGTGAGGCTCGGGATGAGCCGCTGCAGCGTCGCCGTGAAGCGCGCCTTCGAGAACGAGCGGCGGATCTCGGCGATGCCGGTACCGAGGTGCCGGCGGACGAACCGCCGCACACCGCGGCTGCCGAGCGCGTCGGCCATGTCGCCGATCGAGACATCGCCCCATTTGTAGCCTTCGCGCGCCAGCGCCATCACGGCGTTGGGCCCGGCCTCGACGCCGCCGAGCGCCATGCGCGTGAAGTGCACGCCCAGGAACGGGAAGCGGGGATCGGGCACCGGGTAGATGAGGTTGCGCACGAGCGACTGCCGCGCCGGCGTGAGCTGGTAGTACTCGCCGCGGAACGGCGCGATGACGATGTCGCTGGTGACGCCGCAGGCGCGCGCCACGCGATCCGACTGCAGGCCCGCGCAGGCCGCCAGCGCACCGACGCGCCACTCGCCGTCCGACACGCGCACCACCACCTCGCGGCCCTCCTCGCGCGCCGACACGAAGGCGGCGCGGCATTCCACCGCCCCGCCGGCGCCCGCGATCTCGGCCGCCAGTGCGCGGGCCACGCCGGGATAGTCGGCGATGCCGGCCTCGGGCACGAACAGCGCGCCCAGCCCGCCGACGTGCGGCTCGATGGCGCGCATCTCGTGCGGGTCGACGGCGCGCACGTCGAGGCCGTTCTCGCGTCCGCGCGCGCGCAGACTCTCGAGCCGCGGCAGCTCGTCGTCGCGCGTCGCCACCACGAGCTTGCCGCAGACGTCGTGGGCGATGCCGTGCGCGCGGCAGAAGTCCACCATCCGCACGCGGCCGTCGGTGCAGAGCCGCGCCCGTGCGCTGCCGGGCGTGTAGTACAGGCCGGAATGGATGACGCCGCTGTTGTGCGACGACTGGTGCGGCGCGACGTGCGCGTCCTTCTCGAGCACCACCACGCGCAGGCGGTGCGTGGTGGCCAGGGCGTGGGCGGTCGCGAGTCCGACCAGACCCGCGCCGACGATGGCGACATCAGCCGTACGAGGAGGCACAACGAATTGTAACGGGGTCTGTCACCGTCATCGCGTGTCACCGGGGTCTGTCACCGTCACCGGATGATGACCGTGACAGACCCCGATACAATTCGAGGCGCATGTCCAGTCCCGTGCTCATCCGTGCCGCCACCCTCGCCGACCTCGACGCGCTCGTCGCCGGCAACGCCGCCATGGCCCTCGAGACCGAGAACCTCCGCCTCGACACCGCCACGCTGCACGCCGGCGTGCACGCCGTGCTCACCGGTCACGCGCCCGGCCGCTACTGGGTGGCCGAGCACGAGGGCCGCGTGGTCGGCCAGTTGCTGATCACCTACGAGTGGAGCGACTGGCGGAACCGCCCCGTGTGGTGGATCCAGTCGGTGCACGTCGCCGACGACGCCCGCCGGCTCGGCGTGTTCCGTGCGCTCTACGCCCACGCCCGCGCCGAGGCGATGGCCGCGCGGGCTGGCGGTCTCCGCCTCTACGTCGACGAGACGAACACGCGCGCCCAGGCCGTCTACACCGCGCTCGGCATGAACGGCGGGCACTACCGCGTGTTCGAGGACATGTTCGACGAACCGCCGAAGGCCTAGCGGACGGGCAGCCAGAACGACGTCTTCACCACGAACACGTTGGTGCCCTGGGCGCGCGCCGACCGGAACATGTCGGCCACGTTCACCGGCTCGCCGCTCACGTCGGTGCCGGCGCGACTCTGCTGCCACACCACGTAGAGCGTGCTGCCCGGACGCCACTCCCAGCGCAGCACGACGTTGCTGCGGAACGACAGCGTGTTGAAGTCGCGGTTGCGGAGCGCGATCGTCGTCCCGTCGATGCCCACCACCTGGCTGCCGTCGGGGTTGCGCGTCAGGGTCGTGCCGTTCGTGCCGTAGAGCAGACGATCGCGGCTGCGCGCGGCGGCGAGTTCGCCGTAGTCGTAGTAGTGCCCCGACGCCGCGAACGGCTCGGCATAGACGTCGAGGTTCATGTCGGGCTTCACGGTGAGCCCGAGGCGGAACTGCGTGGAGATCGTGGTCCGGTCGATGAACGCGAACACGTAACGCGATCCGTAGGTGGCGGCGCGGCCGCCGGTCAGGGTCGACACGTACTGCTGCGGCTCGGTGACGCGTTCGGCGAGCGGCTCGGCCGACACCTGCCAGCGCGGCCCCGGCCGCACCGAGAGCAGCGTGCTGACGCGTCGCTGGCGGTAGCCGTCGTCGTTGCGGCTGAGCGTCGAGGTGGCGGTCCAGCGCGTCTGCGATCCGGCGCGATTGCCGAACGTCAGCACGGCGGTGGCGCCAGGGCCGCGCCGCATCAGGGGCCCGCCGCGCGTGAGCGACACGCTGGTCTGGGGCAGGTCGCGGCGCACGGCGATCGTGGTCGTCCAGAAGTTGGCCCACGTCAGGTTCAGCGTGGAGCGCGCGTAGCCGGCCTGAATCAGGCCGCGCAGCGTCATGTCGGTCTGGCCGTCGACCTGCAGCGAATAGGCGCGCAACACGTGGCCGGGCTGCGTCTCGCGATAGCGCAGGTTGGCGTTGGTCAGCCAGCCATCCGCGCCGTTCAGGATGGCCAGGTCGTTGGTCTCGAAGTTCTCGGAGTCGAGCTTCGTATTGGCGCCCCAGAGCCAGTGCCGGCCGCTCAGGCGGTCGAAGTTGAGCTGCGCCGACCAGCCGCCGAGGTGCGTCAGCGTCGGATCGAGCGGTGAGTACGTGCGGTCGGGCCGCTGCGCGAAGTGCGCGCTGGAACGCTGCACGCGCTCGATCGCCTTCGCCGTGCCGCTCACGAGCGATCCGCCGCCCGACGCGCGGAACTCGTACTGCCCGCCGTGCAGACGCACCAGCGTGCTGCCGGCCAGGGCCAGCGCGTTCTCGGCCTGCAGGTCGGCCAGGGGCGAGCCCTCGTCGAAGTCGCGATGCACCACGCTGGCGAGCATGCCGGCGGTGGATCCCTGCGTGCCGAACTCCTGCAGCACGCGGCCGATGCCGTAGTAGGTGCGGGGCGCCACCGGCACGCGCGTGATGTCGCTCGAGGTGAGACTCGCGATCTCGGCCGACTCCTCGGCCGTGGCCGCCGTGAGGAACGCCAGCGAGGTGCGCGACGGCAGGCGGCCGGTGAGCTTGGCGGCGCCGAGAATCGTCGTGTTCAGCGGGTAATCGACGAAGTCGCCGGTGGCCGGCCCCACCGGCCGCGCGCCGATGCGCCGCGAGTAGTAGAAGTTCGGATGGCCGATGTTGAACAGCGACGCGCCCTCGAGGAAGAACGGCCGCCGCTCGGGGAACCGCGTTTCGAAGGCGGTGAGATTCACTTCCGCCGGATCGGCTTCCACCTGGCCGAAGTCGGGGTTGATCGTCGCCTCGAGCGTGAGGTTCGGGCCGAGGCCCATCTTCACGTCGGCGCCGACGCGGCCGACGGGGTTGATGCCCTCGCGGAACGGGTTGCCGCCGCTCGGCGGATACAGCGTGCTCGACCCGGCCACGTACGGCAGCAGCTCGACCCGCCGGGCCTTCGGCACGTCCGACACGCCGTGCAGCTCGCCGAAGCGCGACGCCCAGGCCCGCACCGTGCGCGGGATCAGCACCCACGTGTCCTCTTCGTTCAGCGTGGGCCGGAAGCGCTGTACGTTCAGCCCCCACGTGAGCTCGTGCTCGGGATTGAACCGCAGCTGCGCGAACGGGATCCAGATCTCGGCCGACCAGCCGTCGGCGTCCATCGTGGTGGCGGCGTCCCACACGAGGTCGTAGGTGAGATCGAACGCGTCTTCGGCATCCGTGGCGTGGAAGCGATCGAGCCGCACGCCCGCCGCGGTGACGCCGAGCACCACCGACGTGCGGTGGTCGAAGAAGGTGTCGAGACTCACGAGCAGGCGCTCGGCCTGGTCGACCACGTCGCGGCGCCCGAGGGGCGCCTGTATGCCGTGCGCGTTGTGCGCCGACATGCGCGCGCCGACATAGAACGCGCGCGAGTCGTAGGCGAAGCGGACCTCCATGCCGTCGGTGGGCGGCGCCCCCTGCGTGGGCTCTTTCTGCACCACGTCGGTGATCGGCGTGGCCGTGCGCCAGACGTCTTCGGTGAGGCGGCCGTCGACCGTGATGGCGCCAGCGTCGACACGGGTGGCCGAGGCCTGCTTGGCGGTGGTCGGCGTGGGAGGCGCGGTTTGCGCCCCGGCACGCACCGCATCCGGCGCGAGCAGCAGGGCCAGCGCGAGCGCCATCGCTCCTGTGGTTCGCTGTGCCGAGACCCCCGCCACGCGGGCGCATTCTACCGCGAAGCCCGTCCGTGCCGCCGCCAGGATCGCGGTGGTACCATGCGGGCCGCATGGCTCTCACGTCGACGGTCTACACCGTCACCGTCGATCTCTCGAACGTCGACCGGCACGTCTACACGTCGCTCGATCTGAAGCTCGCCCGCCACCCCTCCGAGACCGCGGAATACCTGCTGACGCGCCTGCTCGCCTACTGCCTCGAGTTCGAGGACGGCATCGCGTTCGGCGACGGCCTGTCGACGGCGGACGAACCGGCCGTCGTCGTCCGCGACCTCACGGGGCGCATCACCAAATGGGTGGACGTCGGCATGCCGGCCGCCGATCGCATCCATCGCGCCAGCAAGCTCGCGGGACGCGTCGCCATCTACACGCACCGCGATCTGCGGCAGGTGCTGGCACTGCTCGACGGCCAGGGCGTGCACCGCGCTGCCGAGATTCCCATCTACGCGTTCGATCGCGACGTGATCGAGCCGGTGGCGGCGAGCCTCGATCGCCGGTCGGCCCTCACGCTCAACGTGATGGATGGCCAGCTCTACCTCGAGAGCCCGGCCGGGTCGCACACGCTCGCGCTCACGGCCGCGCACTTCGCCTGACGCGCATGGACGGCCGCGCCGCCCGCGTGCTACGGTGTCGACTCCGCACCGGTTGCGCCACCGGCCGGGTGCCGGCCATGCGACGTCTTTCGATCCGCGGCGTGATCCTGCTGCTCGTGGCGCTCACGAGCGCCTGTGCCGGCGCCGTGGGCGACTCGCCCGCCGCGCCCACGCAGCAACCCACCTCGTCGTCCGGCGGCACGGGCGGCGGAGGCGGCACCACGGGCGGCGGCGCGCCGGCGCTCACCATCACCGTCACCGCCACCGGTCTCTCGCCGCAGGACCTCACCATCCCGGTCGGCTCGAAGGTCACCTTCACCAACGCCGACACGCGGCCGCACGATTTCTCGGGCGGGCCCGATCCGTCGCATCCCGAGTGTCCCGAGATCGACGTGGCGGGCTTCGTCGCCGCCGGCCAGAGCCGCGACACGGGCACGTTCACGGTGGCGCGGTCGTGCCAGTTCCACGACCACACATTCATCGGCGTGCCGGCCTTCATGGGCCGGATCGTGATCCAGTGACGCGTCGCCCCTTCGCGCGACGCCTCGCCGTCGTGGTGCTCCTCCTCGCCACGCGCCTCGCCTCGGCGCAGACGGATCCGCAGGACCACGCGCACATGCACGACGCGCCGGCCGGCGCCACGTGGACGACGAGCCTCGAGGTGAACGCCTTCGGCGGCTACAACCGCCAGTACCGCAAGTTCACCGACTTCCAGGCGTTCGAGTCGCAGAACTGGTTCATGGGCAGCGCGCAGCGCGCGTCGGGTCCGTGGACGATCGCCCTCGTGGCCGGCGGTTCGCTCGAGCCGTTCACGCTCGACGCGATCGGCTCGCCGCAGGTGTTCCAGACGGGCGAGACGTATCGCAACGCGCCGCTCATCGACTTCCAGCATCCCCACGATCTCGTGATGCACCTCGGCGCCGATGTCGTGCGGAAGGCCGGACGCGCCGAGATCACGGCGGGCGCGGCGCTCGTGGGCGGACCGCCGATCGGCCCGATGGCCTTCATGCACCGCGCCTCGGCGATCGAGAACCCGCAGGTGCCGCTGTCGCACCATCAGCTCGACGCCACCCACATCAGTCAGGGCGTCGTCCACGCCGCCGTCGCTGCCGCCGGTGTGCGGCTCGATGCGGCGCTCTTCCACGGCCAGGAGCCCGACGAACGGCGGAAGGACCTGGACCTCGGCGCCCTGGATTCGCAGGCGGTGCAGCTCTCGTACGTCCGCGGCGGCTGGAGCGCGCAGGTGTCGACGGCGTGGCTCACGCATCCCGAACGTCTCTACCCCACCGACGCACGGCGCCACACGGCGTCGGTGTCGTACGCGCGCACCGACGGCGTGCGCCTGCTGGCGTGGACCGCCGCCTTCGGCCAGAACCGCGAGTCGCACGGCTCGTTCGACGCGTGGCTCGCCGAAGGCACGTGGCGTCCGGCGGCGCACGGCGCGATCTACTCGCGCGCCGAGTGGCTCGAGAAGGACATCCTCGATGCCGGCTTCCACCCGCTCGGCGTGCTGCACCGGCACCGCGTGTCGCGCGTCGGGGCCCTCACGCTGGGCGGCGTCGTCGACGTGTTGACGGGACGGGCCGGCCAGCTCGGCGTCGGCGCCGACGTCAGCGGCTACCGCGTGCCGGCGAACCTGCGCGAGGGCTACGGCTCGCCGCTGTCGGTGCACGTGTTCGTGCGCTACCATCTGCGGCGCGGCGACGCGCATGCGCACATGCACTGACACGCACACGGGCCCGGCCGCGGGTTTCACCGCCCGCCGGCTCGCGGCCGCGCTCGCCTTCGCGCTGCTCGGCGCGGTCATCGGCCCGTCCGTGCGCGCCCACGACCTCGAGCGCACCACCGTCCATCTCGACGTCGCCGCCGACGGCGCCTTCACGCTGCGTCTCGCCCACGATCCGTCGTGGCTGCTGCTGCGGATGGCGTCATTCGCCGGCACGGCGGACGTCAGTCCGACCGACACCGCGGCCCGCGACGCCCGCCTGCGCGCCCAGGCCCCGGCGGTCATCGATCGCGTGGTGCTCTTCGTCGAGTTCCCCGACGAGGCCGGCGCGATCGTGCGTCACGAGGTGCGGCCCGACACGAGCACGTACACGCCACCACCCGCGCAGGTACCCGAAGGTGAGTTCGCGCTCGCCGCCTACACGCTCACCGGACGCCTGCCCGCCGGCGCCCGGTCGCTGCGCTGGTATTACGGCATGGTGGCGGATCCGTATCCGCTCACGCTGACGTTGTCGGATGGCTCGACGCGCACGGAATGGGTGCAGGGCGACGCGTGGAGCACGGCGCTGCCCCTCGGCGGCACGCTCACGGCGCGCCCGTGGCGCACGCGGTTCGTCGAGTACCTGTGGCTCGGCTACACGCACATCCTGCCGAAGGGCGCCGACCATCTGCTCTTCGTGGCCGGCCTGTTCCTGCTGGCGGCGCGCCTCGGTCCCGTGCTCGTGCAGGTGACCACCTTCACGGTGGCGCACTCGGTCACGCTCGGGCTCGCCCTCTACGGCCTCGTGTCGCTGCCCGGGCGCGTGGTCGAGCCGCTGATCGCACTGTCGATCGTCTACGTGGCCGTCGAGAACCTGCGCACGACGACGCTCTCGGCGCGCCGCGTGGCGCTGGTGTTCCTGTTCGGCCTGCTGCACGGATTGGGCTTCGCCGGCGTGCTCACGGGACTGGCGCTGCCGCGCGAGGACATCGCGCTCGGCCTCGCCGGCTTCAACCTCGGCGTCGAGGGCGGGCAGCTCACGGTGATCGCGGCGCTGGCGCTCGTGCTCGGGCCCTGGCGCGATCGGGCGTGGTATCGCACCCGCGTCGTCGTGCCGGCGTCGCTCGCCATCGCGCTCGTCGGCGCGTACTGGACGGTGACCCGCGTGCTGGCGTGGTGACGCGACTGGACACGCGCCGAGCCGGCGGATCAGAATCGCGATCGTGCGACGCGTGCGGGCCACCCGGCTGGCCGGACTGACGATGGTGATGGCGAGCCTGGCCGGCTGCGGCGGCGCGCCGTCCGCGCCGTCCGCCGGGCCGACGCCGGCCGCGCCCGCGGGTCCGCCGCGTTCGGTCGTGCTCGTCACGATCGACACGCTGCGCGCCGATCGCCTCACGCCCGAGGTGGCGCCGACGCTCTCGGCCCTGGCGTCGACCAGTGTGCGCTTCACGACGGCGCGCACCGCGGTGCCGCTCACGCTGCCTTCGCACACGACGCTGCTCACCGGGCAGCGTCCTCCGCAACACGGCGTGCGCCTGAACGGCCAGGTGCTCGGGGCCGATGTGCCGACGCTGGCCACGGCGCTCAAGGACCGCGGCTACCAGACGGCGGCGTTCGTCGGCGCCTACGCGCTCGACCGCCGCTTCGGCCTGGCCCGTGGCTTCTCGACCTACGACGACCAGGTGACGCGCGACTGGGACGCCGCCGATCGCCTCGAGGCCGAACGCCCCGCCGGCGCCGTGGTGGACGCCGCGATCGCGTGGCTCGACCGGGCGAAGGACGGTCCGTTCTTCCTGTGGGTGCACCTCTACGATCCGCATGCCCCGTACGCGCCACCCGAGCCGTATCGCACGCGCTTCGCGGGACGGCCCTACGACGGCGAGATCGCGTACGCCGACGCGGAAGCCGGTCGCCTGCTGACGCGCGTTCGTGCGCGCGATCACGCGGCCGACACCGTCGTGATCGTGGCCGGCGATCACGGCGAAGGCCTCGGCGATCACGGCGAGGCCACGCACGGCATGCTGGCCTACGACGCGACGCTGCGCGTGCCGCTGCTCGTGCAGGCGCCGGGACTCGCGCCGGGCGTCCAGGCGGCGCCCGTATCGCTCGCCGACGTCGCGGGCGCCGTGCTGCGGCTATCGCAATCGGGGGCGTCGCTGCCGGCGGCCTCCGCGCGCGATGTCTTCGACGGCGACGCCGCGGCCGAGGTCTACGCCGAAACCGAGTATCCGGCGGTGGCCGGCTGGCACCCGCTGCGCGTGCTCGCCGGCGCGTCACGCAAGCTGATCCGCTCGTCGGCGGTCGAGTTCTACGACGTGGCCAGCGACGCCCGCGAAACCACGGACCTCGCCGCCCGCGACACCGCCGCCGCACGCCAGGCCGTGGCGCGGCTCGCGGCGTTGCCCGGCGCGTCGAAGGCGGCTGCCGGCCCGTCGGCCGAGGCGCAGGCACGCCTCCGGTCGCTCGGCTACGCGTCGGGGCCCTCGGCACAGACCCTCGCGGAGAACGCGCCGAATCCAGCGACGGTCATCGACGCGTGGACGCGCTTCGAACGCGCCACGGCACTGCCACCAGGCCCGGCCGCCGTCGCGGCGCTCGAGGCCCTCACACGCGAGCATCCCGAGGGCTACGTGTTCGTCACCGGCTACGCGCGGGCGCTCGCGGCACTCGACCGGCATGCCGACGCGGCCCGCGCACTGAAGGCGGCGGTCGCGCGGTTCCCGCAGGACGCCCCGCTGTTCCACGACCTCGCCGTGGCCGCCCGCGAGGCGGGTGATGCGGCCGAAGCGCTGAAGGCCGAGCAGGCGGCACTGGCACTCGACGACGCCTACGCCGCCGCGCATCACGGCCTGGGCCTGCTCTACGCCGAGTCGGGACGCGCCGGCGAAGCGCTGGGCGCCTTCACGCGCGCGGTGGAGCTCGATCCGGGGAACGCGGCGTACTGGGCCGACCTCGGCAACGCCAACCGCGACGACGGCGACGTGACCCGCGCCGACGAGGCCTACGGACGCGCCCTGTCTCTCGATCCGAAACACGCCGACGCCGCCAATGGCCGCGGCGTGCTGCTCGTGCAGGCCGGCCGGCCCGCCGACGCCATCGGCTGGTTCACGCGCGCGCTGTCGCGCGACGCGAACTTCCATGGCGCCCGCCTGAATCTGGGCATCGCCTATCAGCAGAGCGGCCAGGCCGCGCTGGCCGAGCAGACGTTCCGCGAGCTGCTCCGCCGCGCCCCCCGCGGATCGCGAGAGCGGGATGCCGCCACGAAGCTGCTCGCGTCGCGACCCTGAACCGCCGGGACGAGCCGCTAGCCTCTAGCCCCCAGCCGCTGAAAACACAACGAGGCGGCTCCCCGAAGGAAGCCGCCCCGCTGCGTGAACCGGATTGGAACCAGCCGCCAGCGTCCAGCCGCCAGCCGCTAGCCCCTGGCCACTAGTTAGAACGCGAACCGGAAGCCGATCTGCGCCAGACGCTGCTCGCCCTGCTGGAAGTCGCCGGCGAAGGCGTTCGGCTGCATGAACGACGTGCTGAGCTGGTTCTGCGTCACCGCGAACGCCGGGTTCTTGGCGTTGAACAGGTTGAACGCTTCACCGATCACCGACACGCGCGCCGCACCCGGCAGCTTGATGTCGTAGCTGATGCGCAGGTTGGCCTGCGTGCGCCACGCGCCACGGCTGCAGTTCCAGGTCTTGCACTCGCCGATGTCCTTCGGCGCCTGGCCCACGCTCGTGAACTGATACGCGCGAACCGTGATGTCGTTGTTCTCGCGGTTCAGGTTGGCGTCGACGCCCTGGATGGTCGCCAGCGGCAGACGCGAGCGGTAGAAGAACGTCGGCGCCACGGTGAAGCCCTTGAACAGGTACACCGCCGCCAGCGAACCCTGGTGACGCGCGTCGGTGCGCGACGTCGGGCCGTTGACCTTCGGGTCGTCGTAGAGCAGACGGGCATCCTGCAGGTTGTTGGCGTTCAGCTCGTCGGCCGCGGTGCCGATCTGGCTGTTGGCCTTGGCCAGCGTGTACGTGGCCGTGAGGTCGAGGTTGTTGGTCATGCGGCGCTTGAAGCCGGTGATGAGCGCCGTGTAGTCGCTCTTCGCACCGCTGATGGCGGGACGCGTGCCGACGGCGTTCGGCTGGATGCCGGTGAACGCCAGCTGGCGGGCGCCCGCGGCGCCGGCGCCCACCGTGCCCACGTTGATGCGCGGACGCGAGTTCAGGTTACGACCGTCGGCGCGCACGCCGTCGACCGTGATCACCATCGAGTCGGTGAGCTGGTGCGAGAAGCCGAGCGAGGCCTGTCGCGTGTACGGCATCTGCAGGCGCGGCGAGGTGAACTGGCCGAAGAGCGGCAGGGCGCCGCCGGCCTGGTTCTGGCTGAGCACGTTGGCCAGCGGCTGGCCGACGCGGAACAGCGAGCCGTCCGGATTGCGGATGCCGGCCTGGTTGTCGATCGACACCGTGGCGCCGAAGCCCTTGCCGGTGGCGTCGCTGGCGGCGAACAGGGCGTTCGAGTTCGTGTACGCCATGTCCATGTAGACGCCCCAGCCGCCGCGCAGCACGTCCTTGCCCTCGCGCATCGTGTACGCGAAGCCGAGACGCGGCTGCCAGTTGTTGGTGTCGTCCTTCGGGTCCTTGCCGAAGTCCTCGAGCCCCTTGATCCCGGCCAGCCGCCCGGCCTTGCCGGCCGCCTGCATGAGCACGAAGTTCGGGTTCTTCGACTGATCGAACTGGTAGCCGGTGATGAGGTCGTAGCGCAGGCCGATGTTCAGCGTGAGGTTGTCGCTCACCGCCCAGTCGTCCTGGATGTAGCCGGCGTACTGCTTCAGCGGGATGTTGGCCGAGGCGTCGCCATCGTTCAGGGTGATGGTCGAGATCGGGCCGCCCACCACGTCGGTGAGGTGCGTGTACTGCACGACGCCCTTGCCCGAGTTGAAGGTGATGAACAGGCGCGGCTCGTTGATGAAGTTCACGCCGGCCTTGAAGTCGTGGCCCACGCCGCCCATGCCGGTGACGTGCCACGAGAAGTCGTCGCGGAACTGCCACTTCTTCTGCTCGGTGGTCTGCGGCGTGTTCGGGCTCTGGCCGATGGCGACGCCGTTCGGGAACGACTCGTAGGGATCCTGGCTGTTCGCCGAGATGTTGTTGGCGAAGTCGGCGTACTGGAAGATGAACTCGTTCAGCTTCCCGCCGAGCACCCAGTTGTGGTTGGCGTTGATCGAGTTGAACGTGTTCTTGCTCTGGCCCCAGCCGTTGACCGGCTTCAGCGACGAGGCGCCGTAGGGCTGCGAGTTCTGGTTCCGGCCGTAGCGCACCGACAGGTACTGGTTGCTCGTGACGTTCGACGTGACCTTCACGTTGAGCAGCGTCTCGCGGTAGGGCGTGTCGAACGTGCCATCGAGGCTCGGGAACAGCCCGCGGGTGTTCACCACCTGCTTGGTGTCCTGCTGCGTGCGCTCGACGGCGCCGAAGTAGTGCATCTTGTCCTTCACGATCGGACCGCCGAAGCTGCCGCCGAACTGGTTGCGGCGGTAGTCCTGCTTGGGCGAGTTGCTGTTCTTCTCGGTGAACGTGGTCGAGTTCATCGACTTGTCGCGGAAGAGCTCGAACAGGCTGCCGTGATAGGTGTTCGTGCCGCTCTTGGTCACGATGTTCATCACGCCGCCGTTGCTGCGGCCGTTCTCGGCCTTGGCGCGCGAGGTGACGAAGTTGAACTCCTGGATCGCTTCCAGCGGGAAGAGCTGCAGCAGGCCGCCGACGGTGTCGTCGTTGTTGTCGCCGCCGTCGATCTGGTAGTTCACGTTGCGGCCGTTGCCGCCGTTGATCTGCGGCGAGTACTGCGTGCTCTTGGTCGGGTCGGAGTGGTTGCCGAGACCCACGCCCGGCAGCGTCGCCGCCAGGTTGGCGAACTGACGACCGTTCAGCGGGATGCTCTCGATGCGGCCGATGTCGACCACGCCACCCACCGACGACGTCGACACCTCGATGAGGGGCGTCTGGCCGGTGACCACGACCGTCTCGGCGAGCGCCGCCACCTTCATCGCGAAGTCGATGGTGATGGTCTGCCCGACGTTCACCGTGACGCCCTTGCGGTCGAGCGAGGTGAAGCCGGTGAGCTCGACCTTCACGTCGAACGACCCGACCGGCAGCGCGCGCAGGCGGTACACGCCTTCGGCGTCGGTCACGTCGGTGCGGACGAAGCCCGTGGACGGGTTGGTGACGGTGATGCTGGCGCCGGGAATGGCAGCGCCCTGGTCGTCGAGCACGCGCCCGATGATGGAACCGGTCGTCGGCTGTGCGCCGGCCGTGGCCGCGCACAGGGCCATGCTGGCAAAGAACGCCAGAATGAGCTTTTTCATAAGTGGGTCTCCCTGAAGTGTCTTGCAGCTCAGAAGTTCGAAACTTCCGTAACGGTCGTTCTACAGCAAGGCGTGGACCAACTGCCCTGCGTTGGTCCCAGTGACGGCCCTGGCGGGCAGATCACGGAATTCAGGCCGCACCAGTGGGTGGCAACCAGCTCTTCCGGGCCGAAATTATCCAATTGCCCGAAGACAATCAGGGACAAGTACCCGGAATATTGGGTTGTGGGCCGGAAAATTCAGGATGGCCGGGCCACCAGGGTGACGGCGGATCAGCGCAGGGCGTCAATCAGCCGACGCACCTCGGGCACCTGTGGCGCGTCCGGGGGCAGTTGCTCGAGCAGCCGGGTGGCGTGACGACCGGCATTGGTCCGGTCGCCGGTACGAGCGTAGGCGATGGCCAGAAAGAACCGGGCTTGGTACAAGTCGCCGTCGATCCCGAGGGCCTGCTCGAGCAGCGGGATCGCCTCCGCCGGTTTGCCGGAGTCCGAGAGCAGCACGCCCTGGTTGGCCAGCACCACCGGGTTGCCGGGCTCGACCGTCGACGCCTGGCGCAGCACGCTCAGCGCCTCGCCAGCCTTCCCCGCCTCCACCAGACACTCGGCCAGGCCGAGATGCGCGTCGACCGATGCCACCGGCGACGCGATGGCGGCGCGGAAGTGCGGCACCGCTTCGGCACACTCGCCGCGTTCCACCAGCGCGAAGCCGAGCCGCATGCGCACCTGCGGATTGCCGGGATCGGTCGCCGCCAGCGCGCGCAGCGCGCGTTCGCGCGCCAGGCCGGTGAGCTCGCCCGACGTGATCTCGGCGATGCGCGCCGCCTCGTCCCTGCGATCCTTGGGATCGATCGTGGGTGCGCGTCCCGAGGGACCGGCGCCGCCGAGATAGCCGAGCGCCTGCAGGCGGCGACGCGCGTCGGCGTCCGTCGTCGCTGCCGCCGACGTCGCGGCAGGCGCGCGATCCTTCACCGCCTCGGCCAGCGCGGCACGCAGCGGCGCGAGCCTCGCGGTCTGCGCCGGCAGCAGGTTCGCGGCTTCGCCGGCGTCCTGCGCCACGTCGTAGAGCTCGGGCGTCGGCGCCTGGATGAACTTCAGCCCACCGGTGCGCACGCTGCGCAGCGGGCTCCAGCCGAAGTCGCGCCACGGCGCTTCGGTGTCGGCGTAGAGCACGCGCCCGGCGTCGGCCGGCGCGGCGGTCGGTCCCGCGAAGGCGCGTCCATCCATGGGCGGGGCCGCCACGCCGAGCAGGCCCAGCGCGGTGGGCGCCACGTCCACGAGCGCGATCGGCCGCGACTCGACACCCGCGGTCACGCCGGGCCCGTGCACGACCAGCGGCACGTGCAGCGTGGTGTCGTAGACGAACAGACTGTGCCCGATCTCGCCGTGCTCGCCGAACGCCTCGCCGTGATCGGCGGCCACGACGACGAGCGTGGACGCGCGCTCGGCGCCGAGCCCCGCGAGCAGCCGGCCCACCTGCCGATCGGCCTCGGCGATCTCCTCGTCGTAGCGCACGGCAACGGGACGGCCATCGGTGGCGTTGCGATACGGCGCGTGCGGCTCGAAGAGATGCACCCATAGAAACGTGCGCGCCGCGCCGGTGGTCTTGCGCCACGCCAGCGCCTCGTCCACCACGTCTTCGCCGGTACGCTCATCGGCCGGCTTGCCGTTGTCGAGACGCGGCAGGCGATCGCCGTAGACGTCGAAGCCGGTGGCGAGACCGAAGCGTCGCTCGAGCGGGAACGCGGCCACGAAGGCGCCCGTGGCGAAGCCCCGCGCCTTCAGGATCGTGGCGAGTGTCGGCACGCCCGGCGCCAGCGCGACGCCGTTGTGGCGGGCGCCGTGGGCCGGCGGATACATCCCTGACAGGATCGACGCGTGCGACGTCAGCGTCACTGGCGCCGTCGCGTAGGCCTGCGTGGCGCGGACGCCCGAGGCCGCCAGGCCGTCGAGCACCGGGGTCTTCGCCGCGGCATAGCCGTAGGCGCCCACGCGATCGGCGCGCAGCGTGTCGATCGTGACCAGCACGAGGTGCCGGGCGGTTGTCGGCGCGGGCGCCGCGGGCGCCGGCGTCGCGCCCGGGGATCCGCCGCCGCACGCGGCCGCGATGCCGGCCAGAAGCGTCACTGCCAGGCCAGCCCGTCGCGTCTGCACGCGTCCATTATGGCGCGCCGCCCCCGGCCACGGCGTCGGCTATGCTTGGGACGCCGCCGCCGGGGCTGGCGCACGACGCACGCCGGCGGCGGGGAAACACGGGATTCACAATGCGATACGGCACGTGGGGTGGAGTGATGATGGCGGCGCTGCTCGTCGGGTCGATGCCCGCGGCGGCGCAGGGCGTGGCCGCCGGTGCGGCGGCGTCGCGGACGCCGAACGTCGAGTTCGAGATGATGACGTGGCAGGAGGTGAAGGCGGCCCTCGCCGCCGGCAAGACCACGGCTCTCGTGTACAACGGCGGTACCGAACAGCGCGGGCCCCAGAACGTCAACGGCGGCCACACGCTGATGGGCCGCGAGCAGGTGCGCGACATCGCGCTGAAGCTCGGCAACGCCATCGCGGCGCCGGTGCTGCCCTTCTCCCCCAACCGCGCCAGCGCCGACTTGCCCGGCACGATCGGCCTCACCAACGAGATTTTCCAGGCGATCAACGAACAGGTCGCCGAGGAGCTGATCAAGACCGGCTTCAAGGCCGTGGTGCTGATGGGCGATCACGGCGGCGGGCAGGATCAGCTGAAGGCCGTCGCCACCAAGCTGGATGAGAAGTACAAGGCGCAGGGCATCCGCGTCGTGTTCTGCGACGAGGTCTACGCCAAGGCCAACGGCGACTTCGACAAGTACCTCGTGGCCAACAACTACCCCTCGAGCGCCCACGCCGGCATCCCCGACACGTCGGAGATGCTGTACCTCGGCAGCGACAAGGGCTGGGTGCGCAAGGAACTCGTGAAGGACGCCCTCGGCGATCCCGTGCCGGCGCCCGGTCAGCGTCCCGACGCGTCGAAGCCGCGCATCAACAACGGCATCAGCGGCGACGGCCGCCGCAGCACGCCGGAGCTCGGCAAGAAGCTCTTCGACATGAAGACCGAGTACGCCGTCCGCCAGATCAAGCAGCTGCTCGGACACTAGGTCCGGCGCTCCGGAGGTTCCGTCATGGCCGTCTCCCGTCGCACCGTGTTGTCGGCGCTGCCGGCCATGGCGGGCCTCTCCGCCCTGTCTCCCATCGACGCGTCAGCGCAGCCGTCGAGCGATCCCCTCGGCGTCCGCAAGGACTTCCCCGTCGCCTCGACCTCCCTCTTCCTGAACGCCGCCTACATCGCTCCCACGCCGACGCCGGTGATGGAGGTGGGGCGGCAGTTCGCCGACGCGAAGGGCGTGGCGCCCATCGTGCTCGGCGACATGCTGAAGAAGACCGAGGAGGTGCGGGCGCAGTACGCGCGCCTCATCAACGCGAGCCCCGACGAGATCGCGTTCCTCGGCGCCACCAGCGAGGGCGAGAACGTGGTGGCCAACTCCCTGGGCCTCACGCGCGGCGACAACGTCGTCATCGACGAGCTGCACTACGAGTCGGAGTTCGTGCTGTATTCGCAGCTCGCGAAGACGCGCGGCATCGACCTCCGCATCGCGAAGGCCGTGAACGGCGCGGTCACCACGAAGGAACTCGAGCCGCTCGTCAACAGCCGCACGAAGCTCGTGTCGGTGGCGTGGGTGTCGCACCAGAACGGCTACCGCCACGACATGAAGGCGGTGGCCGATCTGGCGCACGCGCACGGCGCCTTCTGCTACACCGACGGCATCCAGGCGGTGGGCATGTTCCCGGTGGACGTGAAGGCCGCCGGCGTCGACGCGATGTGCATCGGCACCTACAAGTGGGTGCTTGGCAGCTACGGCGTGGCGCCGTTCTATGTGAAGCAGGCGTCGGCGTCGCGGCTCTCGCCGGATCGCTACGGCTGGCACAGCCCGGCGAAGGAACTGGGCCCGACGTCGTTCGAGTTCCACACCAACGCGCGCCGCTTCGACTACGCCACGCCGGCGTTCGGCCCGATCTACCAGCTGGGCGCCGGCCTGTCGTACCTCGAGAAGGTCGGCGTGGCCCGCATCGAAACGCACACCGTGGGCCTGGCCGATCGTCTGCAGCGCGGCCTGCGCCTGCTCGGCTTCGACGTGCTGACGCCCGAGGGCAATCGCTCGTCGATCGTCGCCTT
>JAXLRB010000042.1:0-21711 GCA_046331325.1 Vicinamibacterales bacterium
TGAATCAGGTAGTTCATCTTCACCACCAGCTGCCGGTCCTTCTGCAGGAACACGTCAGAGGGCAGGCCGGTCTGGCGCAGGTCGTTGTAGACCACGAACAGGTCGCTGCCGGGGCGGTGGATCAGGTTGAAGCGGATGTTGTTCGAGATCTCGTGCGTGCCGGTGTTGTACTGCGTCAGGCTGCGGATCGTCATCTTCGGCGAGAAGGTGTAGTCCACGCGCAGCGAGGTCAGGTTCACCAGGAAGTTGCCCCACGGCATCTTCACGTCGTTGCGGTTGTAGTTCAGCTCCGCCGACAGCTGGCTGGTGGCGCGGGCGCCGAAGCCGTACGAGAACGACCGCCGGGTGCCGCCGTAGAACGTGTTCGGCTGGAACGTCACCTTCTGGAACAGCTTCTTTCCAGGGCTCGTGTTGTAGGTGAACATCCACTCGTCCATGTTGTAGCTGCCCACCGGGATCTTCACGCCGGGACGGATCGCGAAGGGCTGCTCGAGCACGTCGAGGTTCTTCTGGTAGATGACGTTGATGAACGAGTCGTCGCGCAGCGTCGTGCCCAGCATCAGGTGATGCAGGCGGCCCACCAGCCGGCCCTCGCGGTTCTCGGTGTAGGTCAGCACGTACATCGGCTCGAGCAGCTTGATGTTGCCCTTCTTCGGCCGCGGCGTCGGCCCGAAGTACGCCTTCATCGTGCGATGCCCGCCGGTGCGCTGCAGGAAGCCCGCTTCCGGGTTGAAGTTCTCCTGCACGTCGAGGTAGTTCAGGTACAGGTTCCACTTCGGATCGCGGTAGGCCACGCGTCCGTAGAGCGCCATGTCGTTGCCGTCGCCGATCGGACGGCCGTTCAGCCACGGCTGGTCGGGATTGGTCAGCGTCTTCGCGATATAACCGGTGGCCTGGAAATTCCGGCTGAACGAGAAGTTCGCGTCCACGCCCATCGTGCGGTTGTAGTGCGCGCTGCCATCCACCGAGTCTTTGTTGATGAAGATGGCGCCCACGCGCGAACGGCCCAGCACGTCGCGGCTGTAGCGGCTCACGAAGAAGTTGTCGCCCGGCTTGCTGAACGCGCTGTCGGTCTGCACGTCGAGCATGGCGATGTTGTTCTTCCCCACCTTGCCGGTGAGGCGCGCGCCGCCCAGGATCGGCACCGGCTGTCCCGAGTCGGACAAGCCGATCTTGCGGCTGAAGAAGAGGTCCGTCTGCACCGGCGAACTGGTGAACGCGGCGCCGGTGCCCATCGTGAAGAAGTTCGACGCCTCGAGGAAGAAGTCGCGCTTCTCCGGGAAGAACAGGCCGAAGCGCGTCAGGTTCACCTGCTGGTCGTCCACTTCCACCTGCGCGAAGTCGGTGTTGATCGTCACGTCCAGGTTCAGGCCGGCGGTGACGCCGTAGCGCGCGTCGAGGCCCACGTCGTGCGACCACGTGGTGTTGCGGTTGCTGGCCGACAGGTCGCGCACGCGCGGACCGGCCAGCACGAACGGCTTCAGCTTCAGGTCCATGCCCAGGCTGAGATCGTGCAGCCCGCGCAGCTCGCCGGCCATGCTCACGCGCGTCAACGTGTAGGCGCGCGGAATCGGCGACCAGTAGTCGATCTCGTTCTTCTTGCGGATGTGGCGCAGGAAGTTGATGCCCCACACCTGCTCGGCGTCGGGCTTGAAGCGCACGGTGTTGGTGGGAATCGCCATCTCGGCGGTCCAGCCGTCGGCGGTCACCTTCGCGGCGGCATCCCACACGCCGTCCCAGTTGCGGTTGATGTTCGAGGTGGTGCCGCGGCCGCCGCCTTCGCCCTCGTCGAAGATCTGCTGTTCCAGCTTCGCGCCGAGCGGCGTGGTGACGAACATGTAGCCGTTGCGCGAGTCCTTGAACGTGTCGAGGATCACCTGGAAGTTGTCTTCGTCGAACAGGCGATCCGAATCGCGCCGCATCTCGGTGGCCACCACCGACGAGCCGCCGGCCGCGTGGTTGTGCTCCGCCATCGGCGGCATGTTGGCCATGGCATCGGCCGGGCCGCCCACGCCACCCGGCTGATACGCGTGCACCGCGATGTAGATGGTGCGCGCGTCGTAGACGATGCGCACTTCGGTGCGCTCCGTCGCCGGCTGGCCCAAGCTCGGCTCCTGCTGCGTGAAGCCCTCGACGGGCTGCGCCTGCTGCCACACTGCGTCATCGAGGGCGCCATCCACGCGCGGCCCCTGATCCACGCGCACGGCGTTGATGAAGGGACGCTCTTTGCTGGACTGAGCGAAGGTGGACGAGGGAACGGCCAGGACGGTGACGGCCGCGAGGACGAGACACCCGCTTGAGCGCATGGAGTCGATAACTGTAGCAACGAGTAACGGCCGCCGCTTGTCTGCGTTTGTCACAGGCGGCTTTCAGGCCGAAACTCAGCCGCCGACGGGTGCACACGGTCGCGGGAACGTGCTATCACAGCTATCGGCAGCCCCCTCCGAGGCCGCCATGCGCATACGCTCTCTCGTTCTTCTTTTCGCGGGCATCGTCGCCACCATCGGCTGCGGGGCGCAGCAGACCACGGCGCCGTCGCCGGTGTCGCCGTCGGCTCCGGTCGGCCCGATGCCCGTCAGCTACGCCGGCGAGTGGACCATCACCGCGATGCAGACCGTATGCGTTCCGGCATCGCGCTACACCTGTCAGCGTCCGCCCATCCAGGCCACCACCCACACCCTGCGGCTCGCGCAGATCGGATCGCACGTCACTGGCATGCTGAACGGCGTGGACGTCGGCGGCGACGTCGACACCGAAGGTCGCCTGCGCCTCACCGGGCACGCGCCCATTCCGGACTATGGCGGTCGCTGGGACGTGACGTCGTTCGAGGTGACCCAGACGGCAAGCGGAGGGCTCGACGGCCAGTGGGCCAACGAGTGGTGGATTCCCGAGAACTTCGAGCCGCTCGGCGGTTCGCACCGCTCGGCGTACACCATTCTCGGCGCCGCGCGTGGCGGGCTGCCCGCGTCGTTCACTGGCCGCTGGACGGGTTACTTCCAAACCAAGGGATGCACCGACGTGCGTTGCGCGGGTCCGGAGAAGGAGTTCGACCTGCGGATCGACGAAGCGGGCGGCGTCGTAACCGGCGCACTGACTCTGCGCCTGAATCAACGCGTGCCGGTGACGGGCACCGCGGCGGGGATGACCGCCGATCTCACCGGCGTCTCCGACGACGGTGCTCCGTCGACGCTGCGAATCACCAACATCCGTCTTCAGCGCAGCGTCACCGGCCGCCTGACCGGCACGTTCACGGCCGAGTACACGTGGAAGCCGAGTGAGGAATTGGAACTCGTCGAGGTGTCGCTGGTGCCAACGCCATGATGCGAGGTGCCTGGCCATCTCTCGTGGTGTGGACCTGTTCAGCGTCGCGCTGAAACCGGCCGCGCGCTGAACGTCGCGGGGCGACGGCGCGAGCTAGTTCTTCAGCCCCAGCATCGCCCGCTGCTGGCAGTAGCTGCGGCGCATCTTGAACTGCACGAGCCCGTCGCTCGTGGCCGGCGCGCCGATGCTGTCCACCGCCGCGATCTGCTGCACCAGCGCGTTCGGATCCGACGCCGGCACCTCGTTCCCCATCGCGTCGGTGTAGAACGTGGTGGGGCCGCCGGCGTTGCGCCAGTAGCCGGGCTGGGCGTAGCTCTCGCGATCGCAGCCGCGGAAGTGGCTCCAGTCGTCGGTGAAGAGCTTGATGGCGGCCACGCGGGCGTCCCACGCGTAGACGAGCTCGGTGGGGTTGGCGGGATTCAGCACCGTGATCGGATCGAACACCGCCGGCGTGGCGAACGCGGTGTAGACGTCGCGCCCCTGGTAGCGCACCGACTGGGTGGTGCTCCAGATCTCGTAGGCGCTGCCCAGCTCGCAGGGCGACTGCAGCTGGATCACGTCTTTCACCGGCGCGGGGCTGCGCGGGTCGCACACGGCGCCGGTGGCGCCGGTGTCCATCATCAGCTGCGTGAAGGCGGCGAGTCCGAACTCCGGGTGGATCAACCGGATCTCGGCGGAGTGATGCGGCATGCCGAAGCGCTTCGGTCCGCCGGTGCCCATGTGGAACACGCTGCGCGAGTAGACGCGGTTCACGCGGCCTTCGTCGTTCACGTCGCCGGGATTGGCGATGAACACCTTGAAGCCCTCGTGCGCTTCCTCGTGATCCATGCGCCGGCCGATGTAGCCGAAGCGCACGGGGCTCGCCGAGATCGTGGCGTTGGTGCTGCGCGCCGGGTCGTCGCCGTGTTCGTGCGCGTAGACGCAGCCGCTCGGATCCACCTGTGGATGCCACGTGCGGTAGCGATAGCCGTCGCCGCCGTCGACCGTCCACGCGTCGTGCGTGGGGGCGCTGCAGGTGCCGAGCACCGAGGCATCCACCACGCCCCAGATCGGCAGCGTGGTGGGCGGCGGCGTGACGCCCGCGCGCAGCACGACCTCGTTGGACGCATCGCCCGCGCCGCACGCGCTCAGCGCGCGCACGCGGACGTAGTAGGTGCCGGCCGGCACGTTGGCGGCGAGCGACGTGGCGGCGGTGGGCACCGAGGCGAGATTGGCGAGTCCGGGCGCGCTGCCCGCTTCCACGACATAGCCGCTGGCGCCGGCGACGGGCGTCCACGACAGCGCCACGGCGGTGCCGGTCACGGATCCGGTGAGCGCTTGCGGCGCCACCAGGGCCGCGCCGCAGCCCACGCGCACGTCGACTTCGTTCGAGTAGCCGCTGGCGCCGCCGCTGGTGACCGCGCGAACGCGGACGAAGTAGCGGCCGTCGGGCACGCCGGCAGCAACCAGCTGCGGAAGCGTCGTGGGCCAGGCGCCGATGTTGGCCGCGCCGGGCGCGGATCCGGCTTCGAGCCAGAAGGTGGCGCCCGCGGATCCCGCGCCGGGCTGCCAGGTGAGCGCGACGGTGGAACCGGAGACCAGGGCGGAGAGATTCGTGGGTGCGGCGGGCGCGGCGAGCGCGGACAGGGCGGCGCTGCCTGCCCAGGCCACGAGCACCGCGGTGGTCGCGGCGCCGGCCAGCCAGGCCAGCACGCGCGGGGTGACGCGGGAGGTCGCGGGTGCGGCGCCGGTCACGCGGGTGCGGCCCGGACTAGATGCCGGCGCCGGCGGTGTGCTGCGGCGCGGGGGCCGGCACGGCGATGGCGCTCAACGCCGCCTGGCCCGCGAGGGTCATCACGAGGGCGGCAAGGGCGGCTCCGGTGAGCCACACGAGGGCGACGCGCTGGGGACGGGTCATCACGGCGCGAGGATGTGCAAATCCCGGGCCCGGTGCGACTTCTGCGGAAATCCGTGCAGCGGTGCGAGCCCATGGCCGCGCGCGCCCCGGGACCAGCGACGAATCCGCGACATGGGCTGACGGGAAGCGTCAGTGGTACGGGCTCGCGCGCCGCCGCCTGCGCATGGCGCGCGGCCGGGCCGGGACGCATATACTTCCGCGCCATGCGCGTCTCGCCGATCGCCGTTCTTGCCATCCTCGTGGGCCTGTCGTCCGCGGCCGCGGCCCAGTCCACCCCGGCCCGCCTCACGGTCACCAGCCCCACGCTCACCGAGGGCCAGCCCATTCCGAAGCAGCACACCGCCGATGGCGAGAACAGCTCTCCGGCCCTCGGCTGGACCGGCGCGCCCGCCACGACGAAGTCGTTCGCGGTGGTCTGCGAAGACCCCGACGTGCTGCTGCCGCCGACCAATCCGCAGCCGTTCGTGCACTGGGTGATCTACAACGTGCCCGCGAAGGCGAAGGGCCTGCCGGCGAACATCCCCATCGATCCCGCCGCGGCGATGCCCGCCGAGATCGCCGGCGCCACGCAGGGCCTCTCGGGCTTCCGGCGTCCGATCTACCGCGGACCGGCGCCGCCGCCCGGCAAACCGCATCACTACCACTTCGTGGTCTACGCGCTCGACGTCGCCGATCTGCCGGCCGGCCTCACGCGCGCGCAGCTCACCGAGGCCATGACCGGCCACATCGTGGGCCAGGGCGAGCTGGTGGCGACCTACGAACGCAAGCCGCCCACGCCCGGGCGCTGATCGCGGGACGTCGACATGGCCGATCGCGCTCCATCCCGTCGTGATCTCTTCCGCCTCGCCGGCACCGCCGGCGCAGTTGTAACGGGGTCTGTCACGGTCACCGAGGCTGCGGCCGCGACCGACGCCGAACAGACGCGGGCCCGCACGCGGACGCGTCCAACGCGCGAGCCGCTGAAGGCGCTGACCGCGCACGAAGCGGACCTGCTGGATCGCGTCGCCGAGCTGCTGGTGCCGTCCGACGAGAACGGACCGGGCGCGACCGAGGCGATGGCCGTGCGCTACATCGATCGATCGCTCGCCGGCGCGCTCGCGGATCAGCGCGAGGCCTATCGCGTGGGACTCTCGGCGCTCGAGCGCTACGCGAAGCAGACGCGCGGCGCCGAGTTCCTGAAGCTTACCGAGACGAATCAGATCTCGCTGCTCATCGACGTCGAGAGCGGCACCGCCACCGGCGCCAACGTGGGCTTCGACGGCAGCTCCGCCGCCTTCTTCACGCTGGTGCGCGGGCACGTGATGCAGGGCACGTTCGGCGATCCGGTGTACGGCGGCAACGAGAACTTCGTGGGCTGGGATCTGATTGGCTATCCCGGCGTCCGCACGGTGGTGACGCCGGCCGAGCAGAAGCTGCTCACGCCGCCGACGCGCACGCGCGCCTCCGCCTACGACAACCCGATGTTCAACAAGGCCATCGTGCAGCAGAAGCCGGCCGGGAAGGATCGCGATGCCGACTAACCTTCCAGGCACCGACGTGGTGGTGATCGGCCTCGGCGCCGCCGGCGGCGTGGCCGTGCTGCCGCTGGCCGAGGCCGGACTCGACGTGATCGGCCTCGAAGCCGGCACCTGGCTCACCAACAAGGACTTCGCGCCCGACGAGATCCGCAACAACGTGCGCGACTGGCCGATGGCGGTGCAGAAGTGCAATCACGAGGTGCCCACGCATCGCGTGAACGCCAAGGCGCCCACCACGCGCGCCGCCGGTCACGTGATGATGAACGGCGTGGGCGGCACCGCGCTGCACTACTGGGCGCAGAGCTGGCGGCTCTCGCACTTCGACTTCAGGCCGGTGAGCACCACGACGGCGCGCTACGGCCGATCGCGCATCCCCGCGGGATCCACCGTGGAGGACTGGCCGTTCGGCTACGACGAGCTCGAGCCGTACTACGACCGCATCGAGCACGAGATCGGCGTGTCGGGGCAGGCGGGCAACATCCTCGGCACCATCGATCGTCGCGGCAACATCTTCGAAGCGCCGCGGGCGCGCGCGTATCCGATGCCGGCGCTGCGCAGCACCGGGTTCCTCGATCGCATGACGGCCGCGGGCCGCGCCCTGGGGTGGCATCCGTTCCCGGGGCCGGCCGCGATCAACTCCGAACGGCACGACGGACGGTCGGCGTGCATGTATCACGGCTTCTGCAATCGCGGCGGCTGCCACGCCAACGCCAAGAACAGCCCGAACGTCACCACGATTCCGCGCGCGCAGAAGACCGGCCGGCTGAAGGTGGTGGAACGCGCGCACGTGACGAAGATCGAAGTGGACGCGAACGGCAAGGTCACCGGCGTGACCTACGTCACCGGCAAGGACGAGTTCTTCCAGCCGGCGAAGGTGGTGCTGCTCTCGACCTACACCTACGAGAACTCGCGCGTGCTGCTGCTGTCGACGTCGAAGGCGTTCCCGAAGGGCCTGTCGAACAACCACGGGCAGGTGGGGCGGCACTACATGTCGCAGTCCACGGGCGCGTCGGTGACGGCGCTGTTTCCGTTCAATCTCAACTCGTGGTACGGCCTGCCCGCGCAGGGCGTCGCCATCGACAACTGGGCCGACGACAACTTCGATCACAGCGGCCTCGACTTCATCGGCGGCGGCAATCTGTGGGTGTACTCGGACCGGCGTCCGATCGGCGCCGCGAATATGCAGACGTTCGGCCGCGCACCGTCGTGGGGCACGCAGTGGAAGGCGTTCGTGAAGGAGAACGCCGACCGCGCCAACACGGCCTATCTGCAGAAGTCCACGCTGCCGTACGAGGACAACTATCTGGACCTCGATCCGACGGTGAAGGATCCGCTGGGCATGCCCGTGTGCCGCATCACCGCGGACTACAAGGACAACGAGCGGAAGATCGCCGACTTCATCCAGGAGAAGATGGAGCTCTGGTATCGCGCCGCCGGCGCCATCGACATCGTGCGCGGTCCGATCGGCACCATGGGCCTCAACACGCACGCCTACGGCGGCACGCGCATGGGCGACAACCCCGAGACCAACGTGGTGAACCGCTACGGCTTCTCGCACGAGGTGCCGAACCTCGGCGTGCTGGGCGCGTCGGTGATGGGCACCACCGGCGCCCACAACCCCACGCTCACCGTGCAGGCGCTGGCGTGGCGGACCGCCGAGCATCTCGTCAAGAACTGGAAATCCATCGCCAGCTAGAAAAGGGGCCGGGTCCGGACCCGGCCCCGACCTGTCCCCTTTCCGGGCGGGGGCAGACTAGTTGCTGGAACTGCGTACGTCGATCGGGACGACCTGCACGGCGGCGTCCGGCACGGCACCCAGGAAGCGGTCCAGCGTGGATCCGCGCAGCAGGATCTCCCACCGCGACCGCGCGGTCTGGCCGAAGATCACGTGCGTGACGCCCTCGCGCTGCGCGAACGCGATCAGCCCCTCGGCGGGACGCTCGGCGCGCACGCGCACGACGGTGGCGCCGAGCGATTCCGCGAGGCGGATGTTCTCGGCGAGCGCCTGCGCATCTTCGGGGCGGATGCGGTCGGCGGTCTCGCGCGGCGTTTCGACGTACACCGCGTACCACTTCGAGCCGAGCCGTCCGGCGATGCGCGCCCCGGCGCGGATCACGCGCGGCGCCAGCGCGTTCGAGCTCATGCACACCATCACCCGCTCGGGGATCAGCGCCGGCTCCAGGCCCTCGCGCACGCGATAGCTGGCGGCCTTCTCGCCCACTTCGTCGGCCACCGCGCGCAGCGCCAGCTCGCGCAGCGTCGACAGATTCCCCTTGCGGAAGAAGTGCGTGAGCGCCTGCTCGACCTTCTCCGGCTTGTAGACCTTGCCCTCGCGCAGGCGATTGCGCAGCTCCTCGACGGTGACGTCGACGTTGATCACCTCGTCGGCGCGATCGAGGAACGTGTCGGGCACGGTTTCGCGCACGCGGACGCCGGTGACGCGCGCCACCGCGTCGTTCAGCGTCTCGAGATGCTGGATGTTCACCGCCGTCATCACGTGGATGCCGGCCTCGAGCAGCGCCAGCACGTCCTGGAAACGCTTCTCGTGGCGGCTGCCCGGCACGTTCGTGTGCGCCAGCTCGTCGACCACGCACACCTGCGGACGACGCGCGATGATGCCGTCGACGTCCATCTCCTCGAGCGTCACGCCGCGATAGTCGATGCGACGCCGCGGCACCACCTCGAGGTCGCGCACCTGGGCCTCGGTCTCGCGGCGTCCGTAGGTCTCGACGATGCCGGCCACCACGTCGAGGCCGCGGGCGCGCAGCGCGTGCGCCTCCTGCAGCATCGCGTAGGTCTTGCCCACGCCTGGCGCCGCGCCGATGTAGATGCGCAGGCGCGCGTGTTCGCGCTCGTGCAGGCGCGCCAGCAGCGCCTCGGCCGACGGACGCGTGTCGCTCGTCACCGCACCGGCTCCGCGGCGGATCGGGCGTCGAGCGCCAGGTTCAGCACCAGCACGTTCACCACCGGCTCGCCGAATATGCCGAGCTGACGAGGCTCGACCAGGTCAGTGACGATCTTGCGCACGACCTCCGGCGCGAGGCCACGTGCCCGCGCCACACGCGGCACCTGGAAGTACGCCGCGGCCGGGCTGATGTGCGGATCGAGCCCCGAGGCCGACGTGGTGACGAGATCGATCGGCACCGGCACGCCCGGGTTCTCGGCCTGGCGGCGGGCCACATCGGCCGCCACACGGTCGACCAGCGCGCGGCTGGTCGGCCCGAGGTTCGATCCCGACGACGCCGTGGCGTCGTAGCCGGCGCCCGCCGCCGACGGCCGCCCGTGGAAGTAGCGCGCGGACGCGAACGCCTGGCCGATGATCCGCGATCCGATCAACACACCGTCGCGCACCACGAGCTGGCCGTTCGCCTGCTCGGGGAACAGCGCCTGGGCCAGTGCGGTGACGGTCAACGGATACACCACGCCGAGCAGCGCGGTGGTGACGAGGGTCATGAGGACGGCGGTGACGAGATGCTGGCGCATGACGGACTCCTACGCGAGGCCCAGCGTGGTGATCACCACGTCGATGAGCTTGATGCCGACGAACGGCGCAATCACGCCACCCACGCCGTAGACGAGCAGGTTGCGGCGCAGCAACGCGGCGGCGCCCAGCGCGCGGAACGCCACGCCCTTCAGCGCCAGCGGCACCAGCGCCACGATGATCAGCGCGTTGAAAATGACGGCCGAGAGAATCGCCGACTCTGGCGTCTTCAGCTGCATCACGTTCAGCGCGCCCAGCGACGGATACGCCGCCAGGAACATCGCCGGGATGATCGCGAAGTACTTCGCCACGTCGTTGGCGATCGAGAACGTGGTGAGGGCGCCACGCGTCATCAGCAGCTGCTTGCCGATCTCGACGATCTCGATGAGCTTGGTCGGGTTCGAGTCGAGATCCACCATGTTCCCCGCTTCCTTCGCCGCCTGCGTGCCGGTGTTCATGGCCACACCCACGTCGGCCTGGGCCAGTGCCGGCGCGTCGTTGGTGCCGTCGCCGGTCATCGCCACGAGCTTCCCCGCCTGCTGCTCGCGCTTGATGAGGCGCATCTTGTCTTCCGGGGTCGCCTCGGCGAGGAAGTCGTCGACGCCGGCCTCTTTCGCGATGGCCGCCGCCGTGAGCGGGTTGTCGCCGGTGATCATCACGGTGGTGATGCCCATGGCCCGCAGCGCCGCGAAGCGCTCGGCCATGCCGCCTTTCACGACGTCCTTGAGCTGAATCACGCCGAGTACGCGGGCGCCTTCGGCCACCACGAGCGGCGTGCCGCCGGCCCGCGCGATCGTCTCCACCGCCGTCATCAGCTCGGGCGGTGGCGTGCCGCCGCTGGCGGCGACGTACTTGAGGATGGCGTCCACCGCGCCCTTGCGGATCGCGCGCCCGTCGATGTCGACGCCCGACATCCGCGTCTGCGCCGAGAAGCCGACGAAGCGCGCGTCCAGCTCACCGACCGCGCGAGCGCGCAGGCCGAACTTCTGTTTCGCCAGCACTACGATCGACCGCCCCTCTGGCGTCTCGTCGGCGAGCGACGCCAGCTGCGCGGCGTCGGCGAGGTCCGCGGCGGTGATGCCCGGCATCGGCACCACGTCCACGGCCTGGCGATTGCCCAGCGTGATGGTGCCGGTCTTGTCGAGCAGCAGCGTGTGCACGTCGCCGGCCGCTTCCACGGCGCGGCCCGACATCGCCAGCACGTTGTGCTGAATCAGGCGGTCCATGCCGGCGATGCCGATGGCCGAGAGCAGACCGCCAATGGTCGTCGGGATGAGGCACACGAGCAGCGACACCAGCACGAACACCGACTGCGGCGCGCCGGCATAGACCGCGAACGGCTGCAGCGTGACCACCGCCAGCAGGAACACGATCGTGAGGCCGGCGAGCAGGATGTTGAGCGCGATCTCGTTCGGCGTCTTCTGCCGCTCGGCGCCTTCCACCAGCGCGATCATGCGATCGAGGAACGTGTGGCCCGGGTCGGACGACACGCGCACGACGATCTCGTCCGACAGCACCTTGGTGCCGCCGGTGACGGCGGAGCGGTCGCCGCCGGCTTCACGAATCACCGGCGCCGACTCGCCCGTGATGGCCGACTCGTCCACCGACGCCACCCCTTCGATGATTTCGCCGTCGGCCGGGATGAACTCGCCCGCGCGCACCCGCACCACGTCGCCCTTGCGCAGCTGACTGGCGGGCACCGGCATCGCGACGCCGTCGTCGCCGAGCCGGTTCGCCATCGTCTCCGACCGCGCCTTGCGCAGCGTGTCGGCCTGGGCCTTGCCGCGGCCTTCGGCCATCGCCTCGGCCAGATTCGCGAACAGCACCGTGGCCCACAGCCACAGCACGATCTGCAGCTCGAAGCCGATCGGCGCACCGGTGGCGACGTGGCCGGCGAGCAGCACGGTGGTGAAGGCGGCGCCGGCTTCCACGACGAACATCACCGGGTTGCGGACGACGACGCGCGGATCCAGCTTGCGGACCGCGTCCACCAGCCCCGCGCGCACGAGCGCGGGATCCCAGATGCTGAGCTTCTGTGCCTTGGCCATGACCGATTCGCGCCTCAGAACGTGGCGCCCTGCGCCATCAGGAAGTGCTCGACGATCGGGCCGAGACTGAGCACCGGGAAGAACGTGAGCACGCCGACGATCACGATCACGCTCACGAGCAGCACGCTGAAGAGCGGCGTCGTCACCGGGAAGGTGCCGAGCGACGGCGGCACCGGCGCCTTGGCGGCGAAGCTGCCCGCCAGCGCCAGCATCGGCACGATCACCAGGAAGCGCCCCACCAGCGTGCCGAGCCCGAGCGTGACGTTGTACCAGAGCGTGTTCGCCGCCAGGCCCGCGAACGCCGAGCCGTTGTTGGCGGCCGCGGACGTGAACGCGTAGAGGATCTCGGAGAGCCCGTGAGGACCGTGGTTCAGGAGGCTCGCCGTGCCGAACGACGGCGCCACCACGGAGATGCCGGTGAAGACGAGGACGAAGAGCGGGAACACCAGCACCGCCAGCATCGCCATCTGCACGTCGAACGCCTCGACCTTCTTGCCGAGGTACTCGGGCGTGCGTCCCACCATCAGCCCGGCGAGGAACACCGCCAGGACGACGAAGACGAGGATGCCGTACATCCCGGCACCGACGCCGCCGAACACCACCTCGCCGAGCATCATGTTCACGAGCGGCACCAGTCCACCGATCGGCGTGAACGAGTCGTGCATGGCGTTCACCGCGCCGCAGCTGGCGTCGGTGGTGGCCGTGGCGAACAGCACCGAGCTGGCGATGCCGAAACGCGACTCCTTGCCTTCCATGTTGCCGCCCGGACACATCGCGCCCGGCGTCTGGTCGGTGCCCACGAGCAGCGGATTGCCGCGCGCCTCCGCCCAGTAGGCGGCGGAGACCCCGGCGAGGAACAGCATCGCCATCGCCGCCCACACCGCCCATCCATGCCGCGGCGACTTCGTCATCGCGCCGAGCGTCCAGGTGAGCCCCGACGAGATCGCGAAGATCAGCACCATGGCCACGACGTTGGCGAGCGGCGTCGGGTTCTCGAACGGATGCGCGCTGTTGGCGTTGAAGAAGCCGCCGCCGTTGGTGCCGAGCTGCTTGATGATCTCCTGCGACGCCACCGGCCCCTGCGCGATCACCTGCTCGGTCACCGCGCCCTGCGGATCGATCAGCCGCGCGTGGTCGTACGGCTTGAGGTTCTGCACGACGCCCTGCGACACGAGGAACAGTGCGCCGACGAGACACGCCGGCAAGAGCACCCACAGCGACCCGCGCACCAGGTCCACCCAGAAGTTGCCGATCGTGCCGCGCGCCGGCGACGCCAGCCCTCGAATGAAGGCGATGGCCAGGGCGATGCCCACGGCCGCCGACACGAAGTTCTGGTAGGCGAGCCCGGCCATCTGCGTGAGATAGCTCATCGTGGTCTCGCCGCTGTAGGCCTGCCAGTTGGTGTTGGTGCTGAACGACGCGGCGGTGTTGAACGCGAGTTCGGGCGACACGCCAGGCAGGCCCTGCGGGTTCAGCGGCAGCGAACCCTGCAGGCGCAGCAGCGCGTAGAGCGCCAGCATCGACACCACGCTGAAGGCCAGCATGGCCGAGGCGTAGGTGGTCCACGACATCTCCTCCGTCTCGTTCACGCCCGTGAGACGGTAGATGCCCCTGGCCAGCGGCGTCAGGACCGGATCGAGCCACGTGCGCCGGCGCTCGAAGACGGCCGTCAGATACCGGCCAACAGGCGGCGTCAGCACCAGCACGGTCAGCAGGAACAGCGCGATCTGGATCCAACCGTTGAGCGTCAGCGACGAACTTCTCCGGGCGCAGCACTCGCGACGAGGTACGCGAGCAGGGCGATCGACAGCAACAGACCGGCGCCTTCGGCGGTCATCGCCGACCTCCCTGGCCGAGGGCACGGCACGCCGCGATGTAGGCCGCGCCGATCGCGAAGAACAGCCGGCTCCGACGAAGACGAGATCGCGCATCACCAACTCCTGCGTCGCGCAAGAGGGCGCTACCACGCGCCTGCCTTGTTCCCGAACCACCACACGACGCCGACCAGCGCCGTGAGCCGACGCGCCCGCGGGTCGTCCGGTCGCGGTCCGGTGAAGAACCTCCGATTCGACCAGTCGCGCCGCAGTTCGGCGCGCATGAGGAAACCCCTGGCGGCCTTGTATTCCGCGGCGGTCGCCTCGTGCAGCACCTGGCGCGACGCCGGCGAACAGGCCGTCGTCGTCGAGCCGCTCGTAGCGCACGGCCAGGGCCGCGTGCGGCGAGGCCTGATACCGCGCGTAGGCCGCCGCGCCGTGCAGCGTCAGCGCCTCGTCGCCGCGGCGCAGCTGATTGCGGACCTGGTTCACGTCGAGGCCGAGCGAGACCGCCGGCGTGGCCGTCCACGTGACGTAGCTGTCGAGCACGCGGAACACCCCGTCCGGCCCTTCAGGCGCTCCACCGTCGGGTTGTTCCTGCCCGGCATAGACGCTCGTCGTCCACGTGAGGCTGTCGATCGGCCTCGCGATCGCCGTCACGTGGTGGCTCTTGAAGTCGTTGAAGTCTTCGGTCTGCTGGATGCCGTTGGTGAGCGCGTACATCACCGTGACGCGGTCGCTCACCGGCAGGCTGAGGCGCAGGCCGGAGTGGTAGAACGGCAGGACGTTGAAGAGATACGCCCGCGAGAACTGCGCGTCGTCCTTCGCGTAGTTCGTTTCGACGCCGAGGTTCGAGGCGAACTTGCCGAGGTCGGCCGTGAGGCCGCGGCCGATGGGCAGGACGTAGGTGCCATAGGCCTGCCACACGTGCCGGTAGACGTCGGGCCGCGGCTCGTTCGCCGCGCTGCCCTGCACCGTCTCGGTGGCCTGGCCGAACTGCAGGTCGAGGCGGGCGCCGAAGCGGCGCCCGGCCTCCACGTCGGCCGCCTGTTCCACGACGATCGCCGCCTGCTGCAGGCCGAACGTGTTGGCGCGCGTGTCGTAGGCACGCAGCAGGTTGACGCGGTCGTACGGCTGGTTGGCGTTGAACTCGTAGAAGCTCTCGAGGGCGACGCCGAAGCGCACGCCGCCGAGCGGACCGGCGGTGGCCGTCGCGGCCGCGCTGGCCGGCGGGGGCGCGACGGGCTCGGCGGGCGTCTGCGCGTGCGCAAGAGGCGGCAGCAGCACCAGCAGCGCGACGACGCCGTGCCAGCGAATGGGGCGGCGCGCCACCTCGCCGAGCCGATGCGCGAGCCCGGTGGGCGGCGACTGCTTCGCGGCCAGCCACTTGCGCAGGCCGAGCAGCGACTCGATCAGCGCGTCGAGTTCCGGCAGCACCTCTTCTGGCGTGCCGTGGAAGTGACGCGCCGCCAGCTCGTAGTCGACGGCCTCACGTGCCTTCTCGTCTGCCATGTCCCGGCTCCCATGACCAGACTAGGGAGGCGGGACTGAAAAGGGCGTGAAGAGTCCCTGAGAAGTTCCTGAAGATCAGGCCGTGCCGCTGACGAAGCGATAGCCCACCCACGGCTCGCTCACGAGATACCGGGGGTTGGCCGGATCGACCTCGATCTTGCGGCGCAGCTGCGCCATCAGCGTCCACAGGTGCTCGGGCTGCTCGACGGCGTTGCCGCCCCAGATCGCCTTGAGGATGGCGCGGCTGGTGAGCACACGATCGTGGTTGCGCGCCAGCAGCGAGAGCAGCTCGAGTTCCTTCGGCGTGAGGCGGATCTCGTCGCCGTCGCGGATCACGCGCCGGCGGTCGTAGTCGATGACGAGGCTGCCGAAGGTCACCGCGCCCGCGTCGGCCGCATCCGCCGAGGCGCGCCGCCGCAGCGCCACGCGGATGCGCGCCAGCAGCTCCTCGGGCCCGAACGGCTTGGTCACATAGTCGTCGGCCCCGAGATCCAGCGCCTGCACCTTGTCTTCTTCGGCGCCGCGCGCCGACAGCACCACGATCGGCACGGTCGATCCGAGCCGCACGCGACGGCACACCTCGGTGCCTTCGAGATCGGGCAACCCGAGATCGAGCACGATCAGATCGGGCGCGCGTTCGCCCACGAGGCGCAGGGCGTCCGCGCCGGTTCCAGCGATGGTCACGTCGTAGCCGCGGCTGCGCAGCAGCGGACCGAGCGCGCGCTGGATGGCCGGCTCGTCGTCGACCAGCAGGATGCGGGCGGACGCCGTCATGCGCGTGATCCTGCCGCGGGCTCGTCAGCGACGGGCACCACCATCGTCACGCGCGCTCCGCCGTCGGTCGCGTTCTCGGCCCACACCCGGCCATTCTGTGCCGAGACGAAGCCGCGCGCGATCCACAGGCCCATGCCGCTGCCCGAGCTGCGTCCCCGCGACGAGGCGCCGCGATAGAAGCGCTCGAAGAGATGCGGCAGGTCCTCGACCGCGATGCCGGGACCGTGATCGCGCACCGCGATCGTCAGGCCGGCGTCGTCGACGCCGGCGCTGACCTCGATGGCCGTGCCCTCGGGCGCGTACTGCGCGGCGTTCTCGAGCACGCGGGCGAGGGCCGACGCCGTGAGCCGCGGATCGAGGCGCACGGGCAGGTCGGGGTCGACGGCCACGGTCACGCGATGCCGGCCCAGCGCGTGCTCGACCTGATCGCGCGCGGCGGCGACGATCTCGGACGGAAAGGCGCGTCGCGACTCGAACGCCACGCCGCCGGCGTCGATGCGTGCCATGTCCATCAGGTTCTGGAAGAGGCGCGCCAGCCGCTCGACCTCCGCGTGAATCAGCTCGCCCTGATCGCGGCGGTCGGCGGCGCTGAATGCCTCGTCCTGCATGTTGGCGGCGGCGACGCGGATGGCGGTGAGCGGCGTGCGCAGGTCGTGGCCGATCGAGGCCAGCAGGGTCGTCTTGAGTTCCTCGCTACGCTTCGTGATCTCGGCGGCCTTGCGCTCCTCGAGCAGCGACGCCCGTTCGATGGCGATGGCGACGACGCCGGCGAGGGCGTCGAGCGTGCCTGGCTCGAGCGCGCGACCCGACGCGGCCAGCAGGCCGATGGGCCGCGTGCCGGCGCGCAGCGGCACCAGCCGCACGAGGCGATCCCCCACCGCCATCTCGCGCTGGCCCGAGTAGGCCCGCGAGGCGGCATCGAACTCGAGCGTGGTCCGCGCCGCCGCCAGCGCCGTCGACAACTCGCGGTGGTCGAGCGCGACGGCGACCGGGCCCGCCTGGAAGACGTCCCAGCCGGTGTCGATCGGCAGCGCCACGGCAACGAACTCGAGGTCGAAGCGCCGGGCCACCGAGCGCGCCAGCGCGGTGAGGGCGTCGCGATCGTCGGGCAGCACCAGCACGTCGCGGCTCAGGTCGAAGAGGCGCGCCTGTTCGTCCTTGCGCGCCACCGCTTCGGCGGTGCGGGCACGCGCCACCGCCGAGAGGTTGCTGGCCACGAGGCTGACGACGAGGAAGGCGCCGAGCGCCACCCAGTTCTGGCTGTCGGCGATGTCGAAGGTGCCGACCGGCGGCAGGAAGAAGTAGTTGAAGGCGAGAACGGCCGCGATCGAGGTGACGATGGCGGCCCGCAGCGTCGACCACGCCGCCACCACCAGCACCACGAGCAGGAACGCCGTGGAGACGGTGGCCGGGTTCGCCACCCGCAGGATCGACGCGAGCAGCCAGGTGAGCCCGCCGACGGCGGCGAGCCCGGCGAGCGTAGCGCGCGAGTCGCTACCACGCGGATGGGGGTCAGACCCCATTCTGGGCCCGCCTTGAATAGGGTCTGACCCCCATCACCGCTTCGCCGCATCCTGGAACGAGATGTCCAGGATGGGGTACAGCGGCCAGTCCTTGTAGTTGAAGTGCCACCACTCGTTCGGCTCGACGGTGAAGCCTTCGGCTTCCATCACCTTGCGGAGCAGATCGCGACGGGCGCGCTGGTCGGCGGTGCCGCCCTTGTAGGTGGGATACGAGCGCTCGGAGGCCTCGTCGTACTCACCCGGCATCTGCACGGCCTCGCCGGTCTTCAGGTCGTACATCGTGAGGTCCACCGCGCAGCCGCGGTTGTGCTTCGATCCCGACTTCGGGTTGGCCACGAACTCCTGCATCGGCGTGCCGGCGGTCATGTCCCAGAACATCTTGGTGATCGTCCACGGGCGGTAGCCGTCGTGGATCAGCAGGCCGTAGCCGTGCGCGGCCAGCGCCTTGTGCGCGCGCAGCATGGCCTCGGCGGCCGGACGCTGCAGGAACGCCCGCGCCTCGGGATACACCGGCTTCTTCAGGAAGTTGTTGCTCTTGGCGTAGCGGATGTCGAGCTTGATGCCGGGGTCGAGCGTGATCAGCTCCACCAGGTCGGCCTTCCGCGTCGCCTTCGGATCCTTCGGCGGGCCGTCCTGCGCGAGCGCCGGCGCGAAGCTGAGCAGCAGGACCAGCAGGGTCGACGGAATCGCGCGCGTCATCATGCGCGCCATTCTACGCCTCGACGGATGTCACGGGCGTCAGCGTGTCAGCGCGCCCACCACCACGTGGTCTTCACCGCCAGCGACCGGCCGCGCACGCGTGCGGCGGGCCCGCTCGGCAGGTCCGTGTCCCATCCCTGGTTGTAGACCACGTAGAGATCGCTGCCCGGCCGGTAGATGTACCAGAACAGGAACTGGAAGCTCGCCGTCTTGCGTTCGTCGTTGTACTGCGCGAACGCCTTAACGAAGAGCTCGGGCGAGAACGACTGGCTCACGCGGAAGTTCAGGACGTTGCTGACGAATGGCGCGCGGCCCGGGCGCGTGACGCGATTGCGCGTGATGTTCGGCTCGAAGAGCAGCGTGCGGCCGACCAGCACGTTGAGGTTGACACGCGCCGTCTGCCGGGCGCCGTCGTAGTAGTTGCCGGCCTCCAGCGCCGCGGTGCCATACACGCGCTTCGCCTGGTTCATCGTGTAGGTGGCGGTGCCGCTGGTCCACTCGTAACGGCCCACCGGAATCTGTCCGCCGGCCACGGTGAAGGGCTGGCTAAGGGCGTCGATGTCGTGCGCCACGGTGAACTTCAGCGTGGAAGTGTCCTGCCGCTGCATCGACCACTCGCCGGTGGCCGTGCGCGACACCAGGTTCCCGGCGTGGTTGCGGTAGTCGTCGACCGTGCCGGTGAAGAACACCTGCCGCACGCCCTTCCACCAGCGCGGCCTCGGCGTCCACGACGCCTTGGCCTTGCTGCTCCGCACGTCGGTGCGCACGATGAAGCCCATCTCGGCGTTGAAGTCGCGGCCGATGTCGGCGTACTGCGCACCGTAGGTGAAGCGGTCGCTCTTCCAGATGAAGTCGACCACGCTCGCCATGTCGTCGCCGGTCTTCCCCGGCGTCGCGGTCTTCGCGAAGAGGCCGGTGAGCGTGACGTTCCTGCCGAAGAGAAAGCCGGCGTCGAGGCCGAGCGAGCGGTTGTAGTCGGTGAGGCCGCCCTGCCGATCGAGCACGATGGCGCCGATGCTCGACGACTTCAGGATGTTGCGCTTCACGCGGAAGGCCGTGTAGTTCGAGCCTTCCACGCGCGTCGGGCGGCCGCCCACCGTGACCGTGGACGCGTCGGTGGTGATGTTGATGAGGCCCACCGAGAACTGCCCAATCTTGCCGGTGACCTTGCCGCCGCCCACGATCGGCACTTCCTGGCCGTCCACCAGCCCGATGCGGCGCGAGTAGAAGAGCGGCAGGATGCCCGGGTCGTTGGTGGCGGCCTCGCCGCCGGGGCTCGATCCGCTGCGGCCGTAGTCGAAGATGCCGGCGCTCTCGGTGAAGAACACGCGGCGCTCGGGGAAGAACAGGTTGAAGCGCGTCGTGTTCACCACTTCCTGGTCGGCCTCGACCTGCGCGAAGTCGGTGTTGTAGGTGACGTCGGCGGTGAGCTCGTTGGTGAGCCCGAGCTTGAAGTCGAAGCCGCCTTCGAGGCGCGTCTTGCGCGTGTGCACGGCGGCGGCGGGGGCGCCGAAGTCTTCGGTGACGCGCGGCAGCACGTACGGCAGGAACTCCATGCGGCGGCGCGACCGCAGGTCCTTCAGCCCGGTGAGCACGCCGGCGTTGCCCATGCGGCTCAGGCCGCCGGCGCCCCATTCACGCGGAAACGGCACCCAGTACGACTCTTCGTTGCGCCGCATCAGGATGCGGCAGATGTTCAGGCCCCACGTGGCGTCGGCGATGTCGCCCTTGAAGCGCAGCTGGCTGAGCGGGATGCGCGCCTCGATGTACCAGCCCTTGCCGTCGATCGAGGTCTGGTTCTCCCACACCGCGTTCCAGTCGTAGTTGATGGTGCGGCCGTTCTCCACGCTCTGCGCGTCCTTGTAGGCGCCGAGCGGGTTGGTGAAGAAGATGTAGGCGTTGCGGTGATCGTGGAAGGTGTCGAGCGCGATCTTGATCTGATCGCCCTTGCGCAGGCCGGAATCGCGCTTCAGCTCGCTGCCGAGGATGTGCGCCGGATCCTTGTCCCACACCCACACGCCGATGTAGAGGTTGCGGTCGTCGTAGAGGACACGAAACTCGGTGTCTTCGCTGGCCGGCGCGCCGAAGCGCGGCTCGCGCTGGATGAAGTGGCCCTGCACGGGCGCTTCGCTCCAGATCGCCTCGTCGAGGTGACCGTCGATCTTCGGGGCGCGGCCATCGGGCACGCGCAGCACCATGGCGCGGAACGACTCGGGGTCGATGGTCCGGACGTCGACGAGGCCGCCGTTGGTTGCCGGCGCCGTGGACGCGGGCGCCGGCGCGGTGGAGGGCGATGGATCAGCGCCAGGCGCGACGGGCGCCTGCTGCGCGCTGGCGCGCACGGCCGCCCACAGCAGCAGGACGGCGGCGGCGGAGACGCGGCGGAACGACACGGCCGGGATTCTACACGCGGAAGAAGCGCGTGAGCTTCACCACGAAGGCACGGTTCTTCAGGCCCGGATAGCCGCTGGTGCGGGTGTCGCGTTCGTCGGTGTAGACCACGAAGAACTCGCTGCCCAGCTTGTATTCCCAGCGGTAGCGCAGGTTGGTGCTGAAGTTCTTGTCGGCGGCGCTGTACTGCACGAGCGCGCTGGCGAACATGCGCGGCGAGAAGGCGTAGTCGGCGCGGGTGCGGAAGAGCGTGGTGGTGAAGTTGCCATTCGGCAGCTCGACGCGCGAGCGCTGGATCGTCGGCTCCACCGAGAACTGCTTCAGCACCGAGATGCGCGCCGCCGTGTAGCTGAGGCTGCGGATGGTGCCGTTCCAGAAGTCGCCGATCTGCGCGCCCAGCGAGCCCTGCACCCGCCGCTGCGCACCCAGCGAGTAGGTGACCTGCACGTCGTCGAAGGAATAGCTGCCCGGCGAGATGCTGACGCCGGTGGCCACCGGGAACGGCTGCACGATCATCTCGTAGTCGCGCGTCGCCTCCACGGTGAGCTGGTCGCTCGAGTTGCGCTCCATGACGAACTTGCCCACCTGGGTGCGCGTCTCGAGGCGGCCGGCGCCGTTCTCGAGATGCTCGAGATCGAGCTGCCAGGTGAACTTGCGCACGCCCCAGAAGTGCTTGGGACGCGGGCTGAAGCGCAGCGACGCGAAGGCGCGCTTGAAGTTGTCGCGCTGCACGA
>JAXLRB010000043.1:0-18762 GCA_046331325.1 Vicinamibacterales bacterium
CGCTGCCCACCGGCCGCAACCCGTGGGTGATGGCCGGCCTGGTGCCCGGCGTGGTCACGGGCCGCCTCGACGTCGGCGGCACCGAGGGCATGCAGCAGTACAACCTCGAGGCCTTCGGCTCCGCCGACAGCCAGAAGTCGTTCTCGATCGACGGCCTGAAGACCAACTGGCCGGGTGGCAGTGGTGGCGCCACCATGCAGTACTACGGCTTCGAGATGTACGACGAATACAACATGCAGACGGCCTCGGGCACCGCCGAGAGCGACGTGTCGGGCGTCTACATGAACATGGTGACCAAGTCGGGCACCAATCGCTACGCGAGCGATCACAACTTCTACTTCATGAACGACGCCCTGCAGGGCGACAACGTCGACGACGCCCTGCGCGTGCGCCTCGGCCTGGCGCCCGGCACGCAGACCGGCGCCGCCGGCAATCCCATCGACACCTCGTACGACTGGAGTTCGACGCTGGGCGGGCCGATCAAGCGCGACCGGCTGTGGTTCTTCGGCGCCACGCGCCGCTGGCGGCTCGATCAGCTGCAGATCGGCGCCCGCAATCAGGACGGCTCGCAGGCCATCGACGACAACCGCATCGAGAACTACATGGGCAAGCTGACGTGGCAGGCCACGGGCAGCACGCGGCTGTCGGGCATGTTCAACCGCAACCTGAAGTACCGCTTCCACCGCCGCGACGCGCCGTACCTGTTCGTCGAGGACAAGGCCACGGTACTGCAGGACCAGCCGGCCCAGAACTACGTGGTGCAGGTGAACCAGGTGGTGGGGCGGACCGGCGTGTTCGACGCCCGCGTCGGCCGCATGTGGGGTGTGTTCCCGAGCCGCTATCAGTCCGAGGTCGGGCCGAACGACATCGCCCTGCGCGACGTCATCCGCAACACGCGCTTCAACGCCGCCGAGACGCAGTCGCTCAACCCGAACCACCGCTACCAGGCCAACGGCACGTTCAGCTACTTCGTCCCGGCGCTGCTCGGCGGCACGCACGATCTCAAGGCCGGCGTGCAGTTGTCGTGGGAAAAGATGGAGTATGAGCGGATCAGGAACGGCGACATCCTGCTCGAGATGCGCGACGGCATCCCGTTCCAGGCGCAGATCGCCAACACCCCGATCGTCTCGGACCACCGGCTGACGACCTGGGGCGCCTTCCTCCAGGACCGCTGGGTGCTCGGCCGCATGTCGGTGAACCTCGGGCTGCGCTTCGACGGCGTGAAGGGCTACCTGCCGGCGCAGGCGAGCCCGGCCGGCACCTACGTGGCGGCGCGGTCGTTCCCGAAGACCGACGTCTTCGACTATTCGCTCAACGTCATGCCGCGCGTCGGCGTGTCGTACGATCTCTTCGGCAACGGCCAGACGGCGATCAAGGCCTACTACGGGCGCTTCTACAACCAGTTCGGGTCCGAGATCCTCGAGGCGGCGAACCCCAACGCGCTGGCGACGCTGAACGTCACCTGGAACGACCTCGACAACGACCTGCGCCTCGACGCCGGTGAACTCGGACCGATCCCGACGTTCCCGCGCGGGCTGTTCCCGCCGGTCGACGCCAACTCGCGCCGCCCCTACAACGACGAGATGAACGTCGGCGTCGAGCACCAGATCGTGACCAACTTCGCGGTGGGGGTGAGCGTGCACCGCCGTCATCACCGCGACGGTCTCGGCGTCGTCGACCGGGCCCGCCCGGCCTCGGCCTACACGCCGGAAACGCGCAGCTTCACCGACGCCGACGGCACCACGCAATCGATCACCATCTACAAGCTGCTGCCCGCGTTCGGCGCTCTGCGCGACCGCGTGATCACCAACGTCGACGGCCTCGAGAGCACCTACAACGGCCTGCAGATCGACCTGCAGAAGAAGATGTCGCATCGCTGGCAGGCGCTGGCCGGCCTGTCGCTGCAGAAGCACCGCGGCTTCGACCACAGCGGCACCTTCACCAACCCCGGCACCACCACCGATTTCAACAACCCGAACTACCTGCTGAACCGCGACGACGGCTCGGTCTTCATCGAGCTGCCGTGGACGCTCACGCTGTCGGGCACCTGGCTCGTGCCGAAGATCGAGACGATGCTCGGCGCCAAGTACTCGGCGCGGGCCGGCGATCCGCTCAACCGCACGATCCTGTTTTCGTTCACCAACCCGACCACGTCGCAGCCGAGCGAGACCGTGCGCGTGGCGCAGCGCGGCGAAGACCGCACCGAGACGGTCACGAAGTTCCTCGACCTGCGGGCCAGCCGGCGCTTCCGCGTCGGGCCGGCCAGCCTCGAGGGCTCGGTCGACGTCTTCAACCTGCTGAACGCCAACCACGTGCTCGGACAGAATGAAGCGCTGGGCAGCACGTGGGCGCGTCCCAACCGCATCCTCACGCCGCGCATCATCCGCCTCGGCGTCACCGCGCGCTTCTAGGCGCCTCGCCGGGTTCCGGCCGCGGCCGGACGTACACACGACGGGCGGCCCGGCGGGGCCGCCCGAGTCGTGTACGGCAGCGGTCGTCGATCTTCAACGCATCGTGTGGCAGGAGTCGCAGTCCTGGCTGATGGTCTTGCCGTCGGCCGTCTTCTTCTCCTCGTCGTGGCAGCGGAAGCAGCCCGGCGCGTCCATGTGGCCGATGTTGTTCTTGTAGGTGCCCCAGGTGATCTTCATCTGCGGGAACACGTTGCCGCTGTAGAGCGACTTGGCGACCGTGATGGTGCGCTCGAGCTCGACGGGGGCCGGCCGCGTCGCGACCTCGGCGCTGCTGTAGTAGGTGCGCAGGCTCTTGTCGATGGCGGCGAGTGCCGCATCGCCGGTCGCGGCGTCGGTCTTCAGCGCCTTCACGACCTCGCGGCGCACGAAGGGCAGCGTGCGCGGGATCTGGCCGTCGGCGATCGCCTTGTCGACGGCGCGTTCGGCGCTGGCCGAGAAGGTGTGGCTCGGGCGGTTGTGGCAGTCGGTGCAGTCCATCACGCGGCGGACGCCGGCGGCGATCTGGGCGTCGGTCACGCCCTCCTTGCGCCATTCGCGCACCGTGCCGTCGGCCGAGGTCATCTTCACGTAGGGGATGTCCTGCCGCGTCGCGTCGGTCGACACGAACTCGATGCGGTTCTGCACGTTCATGTGCCAGTGGATGCCTTCGCCGATGCCGGTGAGATGACTGCCGCCGCCGACCTTCACTTCCAGCGTGGTCACCGTTTCACTGACCGCTTCGTCGTCGGCGTACTCCTTCACCACGCGCAGCTTGGTGCCGTGGATCTTCTCGGGCCAGTGGCAGGTGGCGCAGGTATCGCGCGCCGGCCGCAGGTCGGCCACCGGCGTCGGGATCGGGGTGCGGTAGGTGTTGGTGAGGAAGGCGCGCAGGCGGCGCATGCCGTCGAGCTTCGACTGCACCAGGGCGCCGGCGCCGGAGCCGACGTGACAGCTCACGCAGGTGACATTGGCGTGCGGCCCTTCGGCGTGGCCGACGAACTCGGGCGTCATCACCTGGTGGCAGACCTGGCCGCAGAAGGCCGGGGTCTCCATGTAGTGGACGGCGCCCACGCCGGCCATCGCGAAGATCACGATGTTGACCAGCGACGCCGCCACCAGGCTCATCACGAACACGCGCTGGCCGCGCTTCGAGAGATCGAGCACCGGCCAGCGCACCTCGGTCACGCCGCGGCGCCGGCCGAGCAGGTTGCCGAGGAACACCAGGCCGAGGCCGAAGGCGAAGCCCACCGGCAGGGCGCCGTAGATCAGGATGCCGACGTACGGATTCTCGATGAAGCCGTACGACTCGACGCCGAGGGCGAGCAGGAACAGCAGCGCGCACGCCGTCGTGAGAACGACGCCGAACGCAGCGAGCGGCGTGCGGGCGAGCTGCATGACCTATCCTTTCAGCGACTTCACGTAGGCGACGAGGGCGTCGAGATCGGCGGCCGGCAGTGACGGATACGCCCGCATCTCGGGCTTGCGGCCGGTCTCGGACTTCATCTCCTTCGGCGACACGATCCACTTCCTGATGTCGTCGGCACTGAGCTTCGCGCCGACCTTGTCGAGCGGGCCCTTCGCATTGCCGCGTCCGCCCACCGAGTGGCACAGCGAGCACTTCTGCGCTTCGTAGACGGCCTTGCCCTTCTCGACGTCCTGCGCCAGCGCCGGCGCCGCGATCAGGGCGGCGACCGCCGCCACACCCAGTACTCTGTTGATTCGACCCACACGCACCTCCGTTCACCGCGAATAAAAGCACGACGCGTGCCGTTGGAACAAGCGGCGGAAGTCTGAGACGTTCACGGACATCCGGGCCGGCGCCGAGGGCGCGGGTGCGGAGTGTGCGGAGGCGCGGCGGGGACTATTTCGCGGTTACGGCTGTGCTGGCCGTGGCGCGACGCCGGACGGCCGCCGCGCCCGGCCGGCGAGCCTGACGCGGCCCGGTGGACGTGGCGGGACGGCGCGCCGCGCGGGTCACCTGACCGCACACGGCATCGCAGAGAGCGAGCACGCCGGGGTCGGCGATGCCGTATTCGATGAACCGGCCACGCCGCACGGGCGCCACCAGGCCGTGGGCGCGGAGCACGGCGAGGTGCTTCGACAGGTTGGCCTGGCGCAGGCCGGTGGCGTCGATGAGGGCGCTGACGTGGCACGGTCCGCCGCGCAGCGCCTGCAGCACCTGCAGGCGGGCCGGCACCGCCAGCACACGGAAGCGGCTGGCGACGGCGCGCAGTTCGCGGCGGGTGAGGGCGGCGCCCATCAGTCCGTCGTCACGGGACGACCGGCCGCGGCCCACGTCTCGATGCCGCCGGTGAGGTTGCGGACGTCGCGGCGTCCGAGGCGCCGCAGGAGCGAGGCGGCGATGCCCGAGCGACCGCCGCTCTTGCACTGCACGACCACCGGACGATCGGCCGGCACCTCGGCGAGGCGGGCGGCGAGGCGTCCGAGCGGCAGGTGATGCGCGCCGGCGATGTGGCCGTCGCGCCACTCGTTGATCGCGCGCACGTCGAGCAGGTGCACGCGGCCGGCGGCGACATCGGCCGCCAGGGCCTCTGGCGTCGTCTGCGGCATCGTCGCCAGTGCGCCGCCTGCGGCAGCCGCCATCGTGGCCGCGTCGGCCACGCCGGCCACACGGTCGAGGCCGATGAGCGCCAGCTGCCGGACCAGCTCGGCGACCTCTTCGTCGGAGCCGTCGCGCGTGATGAGATACACATCCCGGTCGTAGGGCATCAGCCATCCGGCCCACGTGACGAACGCGCCACCGGCGGGGATGCTGAGCGTGCCGGCGAGGTGCCCGGCCGCGAACGCGTCGGCCGGCCGGGTGTCGACCACCATGGCCCCGGCATCGACCAGGGCGGCGAGCCGCGTCGCGTCGATCCGCGGCGGCAGCGCCGTGGGCCTGAGATCCGGCCCGCGCTTGTTCAGCGCCTTCATCGTCGCGAAGTACACCGGCGGATCGGGCTGGCCCTCGAGCACCGCGGCGACGAAGTCGTCCTCGGTCTTCACCGCGTAGGCCCAGTTGAAGCGCCGCTCGTAGCCGAGCGTGCTGTAGGGCACGGCGCTGATGCCCTTGCCACAGGCCGAGCCGGCGCCGTGGCCCGGCCAGATCTGCAGCCAGTCCTCGTGCACGTCGAACGCCCGCATCGTGCGCCACAGGGTGCGCGCGCCCTTCTCCATCGTGCCTTCGAAGCCGGCGGCGCGCTCGAGGAGATCGGGCCGGCCGACGTCGCCGACGAACAGGAAGTCGCCGGTGGCGGCGGCAATCGGCCGATCGGCGGCGGCGCCGTCGGTGATGAGGAAGGTGAGGTGCTCGGGCGTGTGGCCCGGCGTGTGGACGACGTCGACGTGCACGTTGCCGAGGGTGACGCGATCGCCGCCGTGCAGCAGGCGCGCCTCGGCGCCGAACGCGTACTTCCAGTCGGCGTCCCCTTCGTCCGAGAGCAGCATGGTGGCGCCGGTGGCGTGCGCGAGCTCGCGCGTGCCCGAGGCGAAGTCGGCGGGGATGTGCGTCTCGGTGACGTAGCGGATGGTGAGGTGCTCGCGCGCGGCGGCCGCGAGATACGGGGCGATGTCGCGCGTGGGGTCGATGACGATCGCCTCGCCGGTGGCGGCGCAGCCGATGAGATAACTGGCCTGCGCGATGGCGGGTTCGTAGAAGCGGGTGACGATCATGACGGACGTTCCTTGCGCTCAGCGCGAGCGCGCGATGAACACGGCCGCGAGCAGCAGGCCGATGGGGAAGAGGCTGTTGACGAGCCGCGTCGGCAGCTTCAGGCCGGCCAGGGTGCCCCCGGCGACGCCGATCGACGCGGCCACGGCCATGACGGCGGCAGTGTTCCACGGCACGGCGACGCCCGTGTACCCGAGCGCCGCCGTGGTGGCGCTGAAGGTGATGACGACGAGCGAAGTGCGGACCGCCTCGGCGGCGGTGAACCCGCCGAGCGCGACGAGCGCGGGGACGACGAGGAATCCGCCGCCGACGCCGACGAGGCCGGTCAGCATACCGACGGCGACGCCCGTGGCGAGCAGGGCCGCCGTGTGCCGCACCTTCGCCGTGGCGTCGGGGGCGGCATCGCGGCGGCGCCACATCACGATCGCGGCGACGACCAGCGTCGACGACAGCAGCAGCGCCTGGGTGGCCGAGGGCAGCGCGCGTCCGATGCGGGCGCCGAGGAAGGCGCCGAGCGACGCGGCGAGCGCGATGCCCAGCGCGCGCAGCGGATCGAGGCGTCCGGCCCGCCAGTGCAGCAGGGCGCCGGTGGCGGCGGCCGCGGCCACCACCGGCAGGCTCAGGGCCACGGCATGCCGCGTGTCGAGGCCGAGCACGGCCTGCACGAGCGGCACGGTGAGAATCGTCCCGCCGCCGCCGAGCAGCCCGAGCAACGCGCCGATGAGGCCGGCGCCACCGAGCACGGTCAGCAGGGGAGCGGATGACATATCACTCCTTGGTAATGTATCGGGCCGGAGCCACGGCGGTCAAACCCGCTGCCGCCACGACGGGGCCGCAGGAACGCGCGTCCGTGTGCCGTACGTGCGACGGGCGGCCTCGACAGGCCGCCCGTGCGGTGGAACCGGCCGCCGCGCGAGCGCGGTGGGCGTCGTGGCGCGCCCTAGCAGGACACGCAGCGGTTGTTGTTCTTCGAGCCCAGCTTCTCGAGCAGGGCCACCGTGGCGGGGAAGGGCGACACGCGCTGCACCGGGCCGTTGGCCATGTCGGCCACCGTCTGGCCGTTGCGCGCCACCACCGTGACGTCGGCGCCCTTGCTGACGAGATACAGGATCACGTCGTTGTCGCCGCGCGCCGCCGCGTGATGCAGCGGGGTGTAGCCGTCGTTGTCGCGGGCGTTCACGTCGAGACCGACCTCTTCGACGAGGAACTTCACCGCCGCCAGCCAGCTGTCGGGCGCGTGACGGTGCGCGTTGCCGGCGAAGCCTTCGCCGTACTCGACACCCGCGGCGGCGTGCAGCGGCGACGCACCGGGACCGCCGTAGGGAATCTGCGCCAGCTTCGGAATCTCGACCGTCAGCGCCTGCTTTGAGCCGTCCGAGCCGGGACCGCCGCCCTCGGGCCCACGACGCACGGCCTGCTTCGGCGCCATCGACCAGATGTTGGGATCGGCGCCGAACTTCACCAGCAGCCGCATCGCGTCGACGTCCGTCGCGTAGGCGGCGCGCCAGAACGCGGTGGAGCCGGCGGTGTCGGCCAGGCCGCAGTTGCGGTTGCCGCAGCCGCTGTAGACGAGGTACCACGGGTGCTGCGCGATGCGCGCATTCGGGTCCGCGCCCTTCTCGAGCAGCTTCTGCATCACGTCGAGGTAGGTGGCCTTCTGCTGCTCCATCTCCTGGGGCTGCGGGAAGCGCGTGCGCGGCTGCCACTGGGTGTTGACGGCCGACCACAGCGGCGTGGCGCCGTTCACCTTGGCCGCCAGGTTCGGATCGGCGCCGCGCTCGAGCAGCAGCATCGCCAGGTCGAACTGGCCGTTGATCGTGGCCATGAGCAGCGGGCTGGTGCCGTCGCCGGCGCCCACCGTGTTCGGATTGGCGCCGCCGTCGAGCAGCGCCCTCGCCGCCGGCAGGTAGCCCTGCCGCGCCGCGTGCAGCAGCGCCGTCAGGCCGCCCTTGCTCGACAGGCCCGGCGTCTCTTCGAAGAACTGCTGTTGGCCCTGGCCCTGCGCAGCCGGATCGCCGCCCTGGCCCGCACCGGCGCCAGCGCCGGCCCCGGCGCCCGCGCCGCCGCCACGACCGGCCGGCGCGCCCTTCTCGGGCTCGGGCAGCTTGCCCGACGCGTACAGCTCGCGGCTGGCCTGTACGGCGGCCTGCTGCTGGCTCGGCGAGGGCTTGCCGTTCTTGCCGGCGGTGCTCTCGATGACCTTGGCGAAGCGCTGGTTGGCCGCGCGATCGAGCGGCGTGTGCTTCTGCAGGTCGAGGGTCTTGCTGGTGAGGTTCGGATCGGCGCCGCGTGCGAGCAGCACCTTGATGGCCTCGACGCGGTTGAGCGAGGCCGCGAACATCAGCGGCGTCTGGTTCCACTCGCTTTCGCGGGCGTTGACGTCGGCCTTGGCGTCGAGCAGCGCCGTGACCACCTCGGGGTTGCCCGCCGAGGCGGCGAGGTGCAGGGGCGTGGCGCCGGTGACCGACGCCTTCGCATCCACCTTGGCGCCGGCCGCGAGCAGCGCCTTCACCACGGCGGGGCTGCCCGAGCGGCTGGCGAGGTGCAGCGGGGTGTACTGCCCGATGCGGGTGACGGCGCTGGTGTTGGCGCCGGCGTAGATGAGCAGCGACGCCAGCTCGGCGTCGCCCTTGTCGGCCGCCCAGTGCAGCGCGCTCATGCCGTCGCCCTGCGCCGCGTTGACGTCGGCGCCCTGCTGGATGAGCGTCTTCACCGCGGCGCGGTCGCCCTTCATGGTGGCGTCGGCCACGGCGGTGGTCGACGGCGCGGCGCCGACGCCGGCCGTGACCAGCACCAGCGCGCCGATGTAGAGAGTGTGACGAAGTCGCATCGCGTGGACTCCCGGTCTAGGCGACCGTGACCGCCGTCTGCGTGAGCGACAGCTCCCCGGTGCTGTCGCCGAACGACTGCAGGTTGTCGAGGCCGAGGTTGTGCAGCAGCGTCAGCATGGCGTTGGCCATCGGCGTGCCGTCGGCGGCCTTGATGTGCATGTTGCCCTGCAGCATGCCGTTGCCCTTGCCGAGCAGCACCAGCGGGCAGCGGCGGTGGTTGTGCACGTTGGCGTCGGCCATCGGCGAGCCCCACAGCACCACCGTCTTGTCGAGCAGGCTGGCCTCGCCGTCCATCGTCGACTTCATCTTGTCGAGGAAGTAGGGCAGCATGCCGACGCGGTACTTGCAGATCTTGTTGAATTCCATGATCCGGTCCTCGCGGTTGCCGTGGTGCGAGGCGGGGTGGAACGGCTGATCCGAACCGCTGTCGGGGAACACGCGGTTCTGCGAGTCGCGCCCGGTCTTGAAGGTGATGATGCGGGTCATGTCGGCCTCGAGCGCCAGCACCTGCAGGTCGAACAGCAGGTGCATGTGCTCGGAGAACGAGTCGGGCACGCCGGCCGGGGCGCCCGGCAGCTCGCGCGCCTCACCGCTCGTGTTGCGGGCCTCGATGGCCTGGATGCGGCGCTCGATCTCGCGCACGTGATCGAGGTACTTGTCGAGGCGGTTGCGGTCGCTGGCGCCGAGTTCCTTGCGCACGTCGCCGACCTGTCCGGCGATCCAGTCGAGGATGCTGCGGCGCGACTGCCGGCGTTCGGCGCGATCTTCCTTCGAGGCGCCCGAGCCGAACAGCATGTCGAAGGCGACGCGCGGGTCGCGGATCATCGGCAGCGGGTCGTTCGGCGACGCCCAGCTGATCGAGTCGGTGTAGGCGCAGGAGTAGTTGTAGGTGCAGCCGCCCGCCTGGTCGAGGTTCTCGATGCAGAACTGCATCGAGGGCAGCGGCGTCGACTGCCCGAACTTCTGGGCGTACAGCTGGTCCATCGAGGTGCCGCACCAGATGTCCGAGCCCTGCGTCTGCTTCGGGTGCGACTGCGTCAGGAACACCGCGCTCGACCGGAAGTGGTCGCCGCCAATCTCCGGCAGGGTGAACGCCTCGGCCATGCGGACGTCGGTGTTGCTGACGATGGTGAGGTGCTCGCGGTAGGGCTCGAGCGACTTCAGCGCGTTGTCGTTCACGAGCTGGAAGTTCTTGCCGGTGGTGGCCGGCGCGTACAGCAGCTGCTTGGCGCCCCAGTCGTTGCAGCCCGCCAGCCCGTGCACTTCCTCGATGCAGACGAGGCGGGTGCGTTCGGGCGTCTTGGCGAGCGCGCGTCCCGCGGGAATCATCGCTTCCAGGAGGGGCAGGGCTACCGTCGCGCCGGCGCCGCGGAGGAAGGTGCGGCGGGGGAGCTGCTTACCGGTGATGAACGACATCGCGAATCTCCTCGAGTGGGTGACTGACTACCGCTGCGGCTTGCTGGCGTCCTGACCGGCGGCCTCGTTCGTAGTGGCCGGGGTCGCGTCGACGCGCTTCTTGGTGAACGCGTCGCTCTTCACGACGCCCATGATGAACGACGACATCTTGAAGTTCGTCGTCGATGCCTGCCGCGCGATCGCGCGCACGAGCGGCATGTCGTAGTCCTCGAGCCGGCGGCCGAGGGCGTAGCGGAGCAGGTTCTCGGTGAAGTTCCGCACCAGCGGATCCGGACGCTTGAGCAGCGCCGCCGAGAGCTGATCGAGGTTGTTGATCGGCGTGCCGTCGTAGTAGTCGCCGCGGGTGTCGAGCGGCATGCCGTTCTCGCGCTCGCGCCACTTGCCGGTGACGTCGAAGCTGTCGAGCGACAGGCCGATCGGATCCATGAACCGGTGGCAGGCGTTGCACGTCGGGTTCTTGCGGTGGATCTCCATCCGCTCGCGCGTGGTCAGCAGCTTGCCGTCCTTGGCCGAAGCGCCCTCGTCGAGGGTCGGCACGTTGGGCGGCGGCGCCGGCGGCGGCGTACCGAGCAGCACTTCCATCACCCACTTGCCGCGCAGCACCGGCGAGGTGCGGTTGGCGAGCGAGGTCTGGACCAGCACGCTGCCCTGGCCGAGGATGCCGCGGCGGCGGGCATCGGGATAGGTGACCTTGCGGAACTGCGGACCGGCGATGTCGGGGATGCCGTAGTGCATCGCCAGACGCTCGTTGACGAAGGTGTAGTCGGCCGTGAAGAAGGTCATGAAGCTCTTGTCGTTCTTCACGAGGTCGTTGAAGAACAGCTGCGTTTCCTGCTTCATCGCCTGGGCGACGTTGTCGTCGAAGTTCGGGAAGAAGTTCGGGTCGGGGTGCACCTTGTCGAGGTCCTGCAGGCGCAGCCACTGCGCGGCGAATCGGCTGCCGAGCGCCTCGGCGCGGCTGTCGGCCAGCATGCGCTGCGTCTGCTTCTCGAGCACCGCCGGCTGCGTGAGCCGGCCCGACTTCGCCAGGTCGATCAGCTCCTGGTCGGGCGGCGCGCCCCAGAGGAAGAACGACAGGCGCGAGGCCAGGTCGAGGTCGGCCACGCGCGTGGCCGTCTGCGCGGCCGCGGCCGGCTTCTCGCGCTCCATGCGGAACACGAAGTGCGGGCTGGCCAGGATGGCCTCGAGCGCGGTGCGCACGCCGGCCTCGAAGCCGCCGCGCGCAACGCCCTTCTCGTAGAACGGCATCAGGCTGTCGAGCTCGGCGGTGGTCATCGGCCGGCGATAGGCGTCGCCGCCGAGGCGCGAGAGGATCGACCGCGCGCAGGTGCGCTCCTGCGAGGGGGCCGTCGGCCGGCACGTGAAGATGCGCTGCCGGCTGGGCGTCTCGGAGACGCCGGTGGCGTTGTGCGGACCCGCGACGATCAGATCGCGCAGGTGCGGCAGCGTGGTGATGCCGGCGCCGCCCGATCCGCCGCCCGCGTACGACCAGTCGTGCGGCCGGATCAGATCCTCGTACGGACCGTCGCTGCGACGGACGAACGCGGCCGAGACCTTGTGCTCGCCGGCCCGCACCACGATGGGCTCGGTGCGCATCGGCGTGCCGCCGCGGCCGTCGGCCGCCGCGGCCGGGCCGTTCTCGAACTTCACCAGCGCCACGCGCTCGCCGTCGATCGAGATGTCGATGTCCTCGTAGTGGGTGTTCTCACCCGAGATGACCAGCAGCTCGAACTCGTACTCGGCGTCGGCCGGGAACACGTGGTTCACCACGATGCCGCCGCGCGTGCCGTAGGGCGCGCCGTCGACGTGATCCCACGGGTGCTGCGACACGTAGCTCGGATTGGTGTAGACGACGTCGACCTTGGCGGCCTGCTTGTCGCCGACGGCCATGCGGCTGATGTCGGCGGCGGCGTTCAGGTACGACTCGAGCAGGGTGGGCGACAGCGACTGCTCGTCGGCGATGTTGTCGAAGTTGGCGCTCTTCTGGTCGAGCGGCAGCCAGTTGCTGGCCTTCACGTCGAGGTCGAGCAGCTCCTTCACCGCGCGCTCGTACTCGGGACGGTTCAGGCGCTGGAACGTGCGGCGGCCGGGATTCGGGTTGCTGGCGGCGCGCTCGTCCATGCGCGTCTCGAGGGCCGCGGTGAGCGACGACAGCGTGGTGGCGTCGGGACGCTTGGCGCCCGGCGGCGGCATCAGCCCGGCGCTCATCTTGCGGATCATCTTCTCGACGACGTCCGGCTGCTGCTGCGCCTTCATCGCGTCGAAGCCCGCCAGCGACAGGCCGCCGGCCTTGGCACGCTCGCTGTGGCACGTGGCGCAGTAGGTCGTGACCAGCTCGGACTGCTGCCGCGCCGAGAGCGCCGGTGACAGCGCATGCGAGGCGGCGGGCGCCGGAGCCTGCGGAGCAGCGGCGGGCGCCGCGGCGCGCACCACTTTCGGGGATGACGGAGGCGCCTGCTGGGCTCCTCCCGTCGCGACGAGCGCGGTGCCAACGGCCACCGTACCCAGCACTCTCACCACGAGACGCGTCATGTACAACACTCCCGGACCTAGACTGCCTGGCGCTGAGCCCTCAGCAGGGAGCCGCGAACGCTATTTATAGATGTGGGAAAAGGATACAACGGATTCCGCGGTAGTGTCCGCGATCCGGGGCCCGATTGGACGTGCAGAAATGCCCTTATTTGTCTCTGCTTGTCATGGCGCGGCGACCGCCGGGCCGGCGCCCCCGGGCGCGGTCGTCGACCGACGCGGCTGGTACAATCAGACGTTTGTGGCCGTGCCCACCCGCCCCTCCGGGCGGACGGGCGCACGGAGAGGGTGAGCCCGAATGATCTCGGTCAGTGGCGTCTCGATGCGGTTCGGCAACAAGGTGCTCTTCGACGACGTGACCACCATGTTCGCGCCGGGCCGGCGCTACGGTCTCACGGGCCCGAACGGCGCCGGGAAGTCGACGTTCATGAAGCTGCTCACCGGTGAGCAGCCGCCGCAGAAGGGCACCGTCACCCGGCCCGACCGCCTCGGCGTGCTGCGCCAGGACCAGTTCGCGTTGGACGCCTACCGCGTCGTCGACACCGTCATCATGGGCAACGCCGCGCTGTGGAACGCCCTGCAGGAACGCGACCTGCTCTACGCCAAGGCCTCGCTCAGCGACGAGGACGGTATGCGGCTCGGCGAACTCGAGGGCACCATCGGCGAGCACGACGGCTATTCGGCCGAGAGCGACGCCGCCATCCTGCTCGACGGCCTCGACATCCCCGAGTCGCTGCACGAGCGGAAGATGTCGGAGCTCCAGGGCGGCCAGAAGGTGCGCGTGCTGCTGGCCCAGGCGCTCTTCGGCACGCCGCGCGCGCTGCTGCTCGACGAGCCGACCAACCACCTCGACCTCGACTCGATCCACTGGCTGGTCGAGTTCCTGCAGCGCTACGAGGGCACGCTGGTCGTCATCTCGCACGACCGCCACTTCCTGAACGCCGTGTGCACGCACACCGCCGACATCGACTACCAGACCATCATCACCTACACCGGCGGCTACGACGAGATGGTGCTGGCCAAGACGCAGATCCGCTCGCGGCTCGAGGCGCAGAACGAGCAGCGCGAGAAGAAGATCGCGCAGCTCCATGACTTCATCCAGCGTTTCTCGGCCGGCACGCGATCGAGCCAGGTGCAGTCGCGTAAGAAGGAAGTCGAGCGCCTGCAGACGACCGATCTCGCGCGCTCGAACATCCAGCGTCCCTACATCCGCTTCCAGATGAACCGGCCGTCGGGCCGCCTGGCGATGGAGTGCAAGGACGTCGCGAAGGCGTTCGGCGATCACACCGTGATCGACGGCTTCGAGGCGGTGGTGAACCGCGGCGAGAAGATCGCGATCATCGGCCGCAACGGCGTCGGCAAGACCACGCTGCTGAAGGCGCTGCTGGCCGACGGCCCCGGGCTGTCGCCGTCGCCCGGCGACCTCGACGCCGGCACCGTGCGCTGGGGCCACGAGGTGTCGATCGGCTACTTCGCGCAGGATCACACCGGCGCCATCCCGCACGGCCTCACCGCCGTCGAGTGGCTGCACCAGTTCGATCCCGATGCCCACAAGCAGGACATCCACGGTCTGCTCGGCCAGATGCTGTTCGCCGGCGAGGAAGGCTACAAGCCGACGGCGGCGCTGTCGGGCGGCGAGACGGCGCGCCTGCTCTTCTGCCGCATCATGCTGCAGAAGCCGAACGTCATCGTGCTCGACGAGCCGACCAACCATCTCGATCTTGAATCGATCAACGCGCTCAGCACGGCGCTGCAGAAGTACGAGGGCACGGTGTTCCTCGTGACCCACGACGAGGACCTGATGGACTCGGTGGCGACGCGCGTGTGGAAGGTGGGCGACGGCCGCGTGGACGACTTCAAGGGCACGTTCGAGGAATACGCGGCGGCTCACCCGAGCACGCGCTGAGCCGACGCGCCGGCGCGTCCGCCGCGTCGCTTGCGATATAGTGCCGCGCGTGAATTCCGATTCGTCGACGATCACCCGCGCCGGCTGGCGCATCGTGCTGCTGGCCAGCCTGGGCGGCACGCTCGAGTTCTACGACTTCGTCATCTTCGGCGTGTTCGGCGCCGACCTCGGGCGGGCGATCTTCCCGAGCTCGGTGCCGCTGGTCGAGCTGATCTCGTCCTACGGCGCCTTCGCGGCCGGCTACTTCGCCCGGCCGATCGGCGGCATCGTGCTGAGCCACTTCGGCGATCGGTACGGGCGCAAGAACGTCTTCCTGCTGTCGCTCTTCGCGATGTCGGGCGCCACGCTCGCCATGGGCTTCGTGCCGACCTATGCGTCGTGGGGCGTCGGCGCCAGCGCGCTGATGGTCTTCCTGCGTCTGCTGCAGGGCTTCTGCATCGGCGGCGAACTGCCCGGGGCGCTGACCTACGTGGTCGAGACCGCGCCGAAGCAGGCGGCGCTCGTGTGCGGCGTGGTCTTCGCCTGCGTGACCTACGGCGTGGCGGTCGCCACCGGCGTCAGCGTCGGCGTGCGCACGTTCATGGCGCCGGAGATGGTGCCCGAGTACGGCTGGCGCATCGCCTTCATCCTCGGCGGCCTCGGCGGCATCGTCAGTTTCATCGCCCGCCGCGCCATGGAAGAGTCGCCGGAGTTCGCGCGCATGAAGGCACTGGCGGCGCGGCAGCCGTTCCGCGAGGTGCTGCAGACGCACCGTGGCGCCGTCTTCACCGGCATCGGCATCCTGGCGCTGTCGGCCGGTTTCAACGGCCTCTACTTCTCGCACATGCCGGGCTATCTCGGCCGCGTGCTCGGCTACGACGCCAAGCTGGCGGTGGTGGCGGCGACGATCGGCGTCGTCATCCACGCGTCGATGATCGCGGTGGTGGGCTGGATGGCGAAGCGCATCGCGCCGCTCACGCTGCTGCGCGCCGGCGCCGCCGGACTGCTGCTGCTCGGCTACCCGTTCTACGTGGCGCTGGCCGCCAAGCCGGTGTCGCCGACGCTGCTGCTCGTCGGCATCGGCCTCGTCGCCGGCCTCATCAACGGCACCTACGCCGTGCTGCTGACGGATCTCTTCCCGACGCGCGTGCGCTTCAGCGGCGTGGCGCTGGCCTTCAACATCTCGTTCACGCTCTTCAGCGGCACGGCGCCGCTGGTCGCCACGAGCCTCATCGGCGCCACCGGATCGAATGTGTCGCCGGCGCTCATCCTCATCGTCTGCAGCCTGATGACGCTGGTGGCCTCGTTCTTCCATCCGTCGTTCTCGGGGCACGTGCTGCACGAGGACGGATCACCGGCGAAGGGCTAGCGGTCCGGACCGCGCGGCCACCACGACGGCGATGGCCCCGCTCACGATCGCCGCGCTGCGCCGCTACGCGGTGGCGCGGACGTTCCCCGCCCCGCAAACGCTCGCGGCCGCGCTCGACGCGCTCGGCTTCGTCCAGGCGGATCCGATCCGCGCGCCGGCGCGGGCCCAGGATCTGATCCTGCGGCAGCGCGTCGACGGCTACCGGGCGGGCGATCTCGAGCGGCACTATCCCTCGCTCGCGATCGACGAGGACTTCTTCGTCAACTACGGCTTCCTCGCGCACCGCGTGCACGCGCTGATGCATCCGCGCGCGGGATTCGGCGCCTGGCCCGCCCCCGGCAAACGCGTCGGCGAGTCGGTGCTGGCGTTCGTGCGGGAGCGCGGCCCCGTGCATCCGCGCGAGGTCGATGCGCACTTCGCGCACGGCGCCGTCACCAACTACTGGGGCGGGTCCTCGAGCGCCACCACGCACGTGCTCGATCACCTGCACTACCGCGGGCACCTGCGCGTGGCGCGCCGCGACGCCGGCATCCGCGTGTATGCCGCGCGCGATCCGTGGCCGGACCTCGAATCCGCGGCCGAACGCCGCGTCCGGCAGGACGCGCTCGTCGACCTGGCGGTGGGCCTCTACGCGCCGGTGCCGTCGGGCACGCTGTCGTGGCTCGTGCGGCGTCTGCGCTACGCGGCGCCGCAGTGGCGCGCGGCGGTCCCGGTCGTGCTCGCCCGCTCGAAACGGCGGCTGGCATCGGCCCGCGTCGAGGGCGTCACCTACTACTGGCCGCCGGCGGAGGACCCGACCGCGGCGCCCGACCCGCCCGACACGGTCCGCCTGCTCGCGCCGTTCGATCCGCTCACGTGGGACCGCGCCCGCTTCGAGCACTTCTGGGGCTGGCCGTACCGCTTCGAGGCCTACACGCCGGCACCGAAGCGGCAGTTCGGCTACTACGCGCTGCCGATCCTGTGGCGCGACGCCGTCGTCGGCTGGGCGAACGCCACAGTGCGCGACGGCCGGCTCGTGATCGACCGCGGGTTCGCGGCCGGACGCGCGCCGCGCGACCGCGGGTTCGCGCGGGCGTTGGCGGCTGAACGGGACGCCATGCGGACGTTCCTCGGCCTCGGCTGAGCCGCCGTGCGGGTTACGGAGGGGATGTGCAGGGTTCGTTCCGGCGGCCGATTACCGGCGTGGTGGACCGCACCGATCTCGTGCAGCCTCGCGCATCCCGCCGCGCGCCGCGCTGGCGGCTGCACGCCGTCTACGTCGCCCTGGCGGCGCTGGGCGTGACCGCGGTCGGCCTGGGGCTGTACCTGAGCGATCGCACGGCCACGCTGTACCGCGAGGCAGTGGGCGTGAACCAGACGTGGGCCAGCCTGCAGTTGCGCTACCTGGCACTGGGGCCGCTGGCGGCGGCTGTGAATGCCCCGGGCAACGACGTCTTCGACTCGCACGACGTGCCGGCCGAGCGGGCGCGCCTCGACCTGGCGGCCCGGCTGTTCGACGAGCGTCTCGCGCTGCTGCGCGACCGGCCCCGCGACGCATCGTCGGCTGCCGACACGTCGCTCACCGCCGACCTCGAGGCCGTGGCCGCAGCCATGGCCGGCATGCGCGCGGAGGCGACCGCGATCTTCGCCGCCTTCGAAGAAGCCGCCCCCGAAGCCGCGGCGGCGCGGATGGCGTCGATGGACCGCTACTACGCCGGTGTGCGTCGTGCCATCGACGCGCTCTCCCGCGACGTCGCGGCGGAGCAGTCGCGCCAGCTCGCGGCCCAGGCCGACGCCGCCGCGCACCTCTATCGTGTGGAGCTGGGCATCGCCGCCTGTCTGCTGCTGCTCGTCGGCACCGCCATCGCCTACGGCGTCCGCGCCGTCGGCCAGGTGCAGGCCGATGCGCTGGAGCGCGATCGCCACATGGCCGCGCTCGAGGCCTCGGCGCTCGCGCTGGAGACCGCTCGACGGCAGGCCGAGGAAGCCAGTCAGGTGAAGAGCGCGTTCCTCGCCACGATGAGTCACGAGTTGCGCACGCCGCTCAACGCCGTGATCGGCTACAGCGAGTTGCTGGCGGACGACGCGGTCGAGCAGGGGCACGAGGGCGCGGCCGCCGATCTCAACCGCATCACCGCGGCCGGGCGGCACCTTCTCGCGCTGGTCAACGACATCCTCGACCTCTCCAAGATCGAGGCGAACCGGCTCGAGCTCGAGTCGCGCGCCGTGGATCTGTCCGGCCTCGTCGAGGACGTCGCATCGACCGTGCAACCGCTGATGCACGCCAACGGCAACGCGTTCACGGTGCACTGTGGTGACGACCTCGGCACCGTGACCTCGGATCCCACCCGGCTGCGGCAGGTACTGCTGAACCTGCTGTCGAACGCGGCGAAGTTCACCGAGCAGGGCCGCGTCACCCTCACGGCGTGCCGCGTCGACGATGGCGACGCACCGCGGATCGAGTTCGTCGTGGCCGACTCCGGCATCGGCATTCCAGCCGACCGGCTCGCCACGCTGTTCGCGCCGTTCGTGCAGGCGGATCCATCGATGACGCGACGCTTCGGCGGATCGGGTCTCGGCCTGGCCATCAGCCGCGAAATCTGCCGGCGCCTCGGCGGTGACGTCGTCGCAAC
>JAXLRB010000044.1:0-16305 GCA_046331325.1 Vicinamibacterales bacterium
GCGTCCACGGCCGGCACGCTGGTGCCGCTCGGCCTCAAGGCCGCCAAGGTCGACCCGGCGCTGGCGTCGTCGGTCTTCATCACCACGTTCACCGACGTCGTCGGCTTCGCCTCGTTCCTCGGCCTGGCGACCATCTTTCTGCGCTATCTGGGCCCGAGCTAGCCGGGGAGCGGATAGAATGACCAGCGAGGCCGGCGTCGGTGCCCCTCTATACCGCTGACGCGCTGGTGCTCCGCACCTACAAGCTGGCCGAGGCCGACCGCATCGTGGTCTTCCTCACCCGCGACCGCGGCAAGAAGCGCGGCGTGGCGCCCGCGGCCCGGCGGCCGCGCTCGAAGTTCGCGGGCGCGCTGGAGCCGCTGACCGAGGTGCGGGTGGCCTACTTCGAGAAGGAGCAGCGCGAGCTGGTGAACCTGAACTACGCGGAACCCGTCCGGTCACCGATGGCCGCGCCCAATCCGGATGCCTTCGGCTACAGCGCGTACTTCGCCGAGCTGCTCGACGCGGTGGCGGCCGACGCTGACCCCGAAGAGCGGCTGTACCGGCTCGGCACCGCCACCCTCGAGGCCCTCACCGCCGGCGCGCCGGTGGCGCCGCTGGCGCGTTACTTCGAGTACTGGGTGCTGCGCCTCCAGGGTGTGTACCCGCCCGACGTGACCTGCACCGACTGCGGCACCGACTTCGAGGCCGGCGAAAGCGCCTTCCTCGCCGTCGACGGTCACGGCCTCGTGTGCCGGTCGTGCCACGGCGCCCACGGCACCGACGACCGCTTCCTCTCGGCGCGCGCCCTGGCCTTCGTGCGTGGCGCCCGGCGCGTCGGTCCGCAGGAAGCCGCGTCGCTCGGCGCGTCCGAATCGGCCCTGCGCGAGCTCGAAACCGCGCACCGCGCGCTGCTCGGCGCGCATCTCGATCGTCAGCTCAAGTCGGTGCGCGTCGTGCAGGCGCTCGGCCGGCCAACCCGATAGGCGACTTCCGGTGACCTTCCAGGATCTGATCCTCAAGCTCTCGAACTTCTGGGCCTCGCGTGGGTGCCTGCTGCAGCAGCCGCTCGACATCGAGGTCGGCGCCGGCACGTCGCATCCGGAAACCCTTTTCCGCGTGCTCGGGCCCGACCACTGGGACGTCGCCTACGTGCAGCCGTCGCGGCGGCCCGACGACGGCCGCTTCGGCCAGAACCCGAACCGCCTCTTCAAACACCACCAGTTCCAGGTGATCCTGAAGCCGTCGCCCGACGAGATTCAGCAGATCTACCTCGACAGCCTCGAGGCCTGCGGCATCAACCCGCGGCAGCACGACGTGCGTTTCGAGGAAGACAACTGGGAATCGCCGGCGCTCGGCGCCTGGGGCATCGGCTGGCAGGTGATGCTCGACGGCCTCGAGATCACGCAGTTCACCTACTTCCAGCAGGTCGGCGGCGTGAACCTCGCGCCGGTGTCGGTCGAGATCACCTACGGGCTGGAACGGATCGCCATGTTCCTGCAGAAGGTCGACAACGTGTTCGACCTGGAATGGGCGCCCGGCGTGAAATACGGCCAGGTGCGGCTGCGCGAGGAGATCGAGCAGTCGAAGTACGCGTTCAACCAGGACACGGGGATTCCGGCGGATGAGTTCGCGCGCTTCCACCGCGATCAGTTCGAGGCGCACTACGGCTTCGCGGCCCGGCTCGCCGACGCGAAGCTGCTGCTGCCGGCCCTCGAGTACTGCCTGAAGTGCTCGCACCTCTTCAACCTGCTCGACTCGAGTGGCAGCATCGGCGTCACCGAGCGCACCAACTACATCCTCCGCGTGCGGCAACTCGCCGTGCGCCTGTGTCGCGACTACGCGGCCGAGGCCGAGGCACGCGCCGCCGAACGGGCGGCGGTGGCCGAGTAGCGACATGGACAGAGAACTGCTGATCGAAATCGGGACCGAGGAACTGCCGGCGCGCTGGCTGCCCGGGCTCACCACCCAGTTCGGCGCCCGCCTCGAGGCGCGGCTCGCCGAGGCGCGCGTGCCGTCGGCGACGCCCATAGAGACCTTCAGCACGCCGCGGCGCCTCGTCGCCCGCGCCCTGCGCATTCCGGAACGGCAGTCGGATCACGAAGAGCTCGTCATGGGCCCGCCGGTGTCGGCGGCCGTCGGTGCCGATGGCCAGATGACCGGCGCCGGACTCGGCTTCGCCAAGAAGCAGGGCGTCGAGCCCGCGGCGCTCGAACGCGTCGAGACACCGAAGGGCGTCTACCTCGCGTACCGCAAGCAGCTGCGCGGCAAGGCCACGGTCGACGTGCTGCCCGAGGTGCTCGGCGCCACGCTGCGCGACCTGCAGTATCCGAAGCAGCTCCGCTGGGACGCCCTGCTCGAAGACGGCAAGGGCGAGTTGCTCAGCGGCCGTCCGATCCGCTGGGTGCTGTTCCTGTACGGCGGGCGCGTCGTGCCGTTCGACATCACCCGCACGGCCGGCGCCTCGAGCCCGCTCGTGCAGGACATCCGCGCCGGCGCCGTCACCTACGGCCACCGCTTCCTCACCACCAGTGGCCGCGCCGGGCGCGCCATCAAGGTGAAGGGCTTCGACGACTACCGTCGCCGTCTCGCCGAGAACTTCGTGGTGGTGGAACGCGGCGAACGGCACGACCGCATCGCCCGCGAGCTGGATGCCGAGGCCCGTCGCCGTGGCGGCCGCGTGAGCGTGTCGCCGGCGGGTCAGGAAGCCCTCGCGGAAGTGCCCGACCTGGTCGAGTACCCGGCGGTGGTGTCGGGCGCGTTCCCGGTCGAGTTCCTCAAGCTGCCCGAGGAAGTGCTCACCACCACGATGATCCATCACCAGCATTTCTTCCCGCTGGTCGATGCGCACAACACGCTGATGCCGGCGTTCCTCGCCGTGCTCAACATGGAGCCGGAGAAGCCCGAGATCGTCTCGCGCAACCTCGAGCGCGTGCTCACGGCACGCCTGCGCGACGCCCGTTTCTTCTGGGACGCGGACCGCACGCAGCCGCTCGAGCGGCACCGCGATCGGCTGGCCACGGTGGCGTTCCACGCCGGGCTCGGCAGCTACAAGGACAAGGCGGATCGCCTCGAGCCGCTGGCGCGCTGGATCGCGGCGGACGTGCTCGGCCATCCCGAGGCCGCCGACGACGCGGCGCTGGCGGCGCGCCTGTGCAAGGCCGACCTCGGCACCAACATGGTGCGCGAGCTCACGGAGCTGCAGGGCACCATGGGCGGCATTTACGCCCGCGTCGAGGGGCAGCCCGAGACGGTGTGGAAGGCCATCTACCATCACTACCTGCCGGTGGCGGTCGAAGCGGGCGCCGCGCCCACGCGCGCCGATCTCGGCAGCGCCGCGATCACATGGGCGGCGGTGTCGCTGGCCGACAAGGCCGACACCCTGGCCGGCATGTTCGTGGCGGGCGAGCGGCCCACCGGGTCGCGCGATCCGTTCGGCATCCGCCGCGCGGCCCAGGGGCTCGTGCGCGTGCTCGCGGATCTGCCCGAGCTCACCGGCATCGACCGCGCGGTCGCGATCGAAACACTGACGGACCGCGCCTTCACGGCGTTCGCCGGACGCGACGGCGTCGACGAGGCGCGCGCCGCCCTGGCGACGTTCCTACGCGAACGCGTCGCCAGCGTGTTCGAGCAGCGCGGCGCCGACGTGCGGAACGTGCGCGCGGTGATGGGCGGCATGGGGGCTTCCACGCCGCTCACGGTCCGCCGCCGACTCGACGTCCTGCCCGACGTGACCGGCACCCGCGAGTTCACCGCGCTGGCGCAGCTCTTCAAGCGCGTGCGCAACATCGCGAAGCAGCTGCCCGACGCCGACTTCCGCGCGCTCGAGCAGGCCGGCGGCGCGCTCACGGCGCTGACCGTGCCGGCGGAGTTGGCACTGACCGACGAGATTGGCCGGCGGCGTCCGGTGATCGAGGCGGCCGCGACGTCAGGCGACTACCGCAAGGCATTCTCCGAGGCGGCGGCCTTCGCGCCCGCGGTCTCGACCTTCTTCGACGACGTCATGGTCATGGCCGACGAGCCCGCGTTGCGCGAGGCCCGGCTGCGGCTGCTACGTCGTCTCGAGTCCCTCATCCTCACGCTGGCAGACATCTCCGAGATGGTGCCGCACACCGAAGCCTAAGGAGTCACGAACGTCATGGCGAAGCGATCTGCCCCCAGGAAGCCCGTGAAGAAGGTGGCCGCGAAGGCGGCGAAGACGAAGCCCGCCGCGAAGACGAAGCCCGCCGCGAAGGCGAAGCCCGCCGCGAAGGCGAAGGGCAAGGCGGCCGCGAAGGTCCGCTCGGTGGTGAAGGCCGTGGTGCGGGCGGCGAAGGCCGTGGCCGGCCGCGGCGCCACCAAGTACGTCTACTTCTTCGGCGACGGCAAGGCCGAGGGCAACCGCACGATGAAGGACGTGCTCGGCGGCAAGGGCTCCGGCCTCGCCGAGATGACCAACGCCGGCCTGCCGGTGCCGCCCGGGTTCACGATCTCGACCGGCGCCTGCAATCTCTACTACGCCAACCACGGCAAGCTCACGCCGGCCATCGAAGCCGAGATCGACGCCAAGCTGAAGCAGCTCGAGAAGAGCGCCAAGGCACAGCTCGGCTCGTCGACGCAGCCGCTGCTGGTGTCGGTGCGCTCGGGCGCGAAGTTCTCGATGCCCGGCATGATGGACACCATCCTCAACCTCGGTCTCAACGACCAGACGGTCGAGGGGCTGAAGGCGTGGACCGGCAACGGCCGCTTCGCCTACGACAGCTATCGCCGCTTCATCCAGATGTTCGGCTCGGTCGTGCTCGAGATCGCGAAGGCCGACTTCGAGCACGAGTTCGAGGGCGTGAAGGCCGCGGTGGGCGCGAAGGTCGACACCGACCTCGACGAGGCCGCGCTGCGCGACGTGGTCACGCGCTACAAGGGCGTGGTGCAGGCGAAAACCGGCAAGGCGTTCCCGCAGAACCCGCACGACCAGCTGCGCATGGCGCGCAATGCCGTGTTCCGCTCGTGGAACAACCCGCGCGCGAAGGAATACCGCCGCATCTACGACATCCCGGACTCGATCGGCACCGCCGTCAACGTGCAGATGATGGTGTTCGGCAACACCGGCGATCGCTCGGCCACCGGCGTCGGCTTCACGCGCAACCCGGCGACCGGTGCGAAGGAGTTCTACGGCGAGTTCCTGGTGAACGCGCAGGGCGAGGACGTCGTGGCCGGGATCCGCACGCCGCGGCCGATCCGCGAGCTCGAAGAGGTGATGCCGAAGGCCTACGCGCAGCTGCGCCAGATCACGACGCGGCTCGAGAAGCACTACAAGGACATCCAGGACTTCGAGTTCACGATTCAGGACGATCGCCTGTTCATGCTGCAGACGCGCAGCGGCAAGCGCACCGGCTACGCGGCGGTGGTGATCGCGACCGACCTGATGAAGGAGAAACTGGTCACGCCGAAGGAAGCGCTGCTGCTGGTCGATCCGGAAGCGCTGTCGCAGCTGCTCGCGCCCGGCTTCGATCCGAAGGAGTGGAAGGGCATTCCGGTGGCTACCAGGGGCCTGCCGGCGTCGCCCGGCGCCGCCTGCGGCCAGGTGGTGTTCACGGCCGACCACGCGGTGGAATGGCAGGCCGCCGGCAAGCCGGTGATTCTCGTCCGCCGCGAGACCGTGCCGGACGACATCCACGGCATGTGGGTGTCGCAGGGCATCCTCACGGCTACCGGCGGCATGACGTCGCACGCCGCCGTGGTGGGCCGCCAGATGGGCAAGCCCTCGATCGTCGGCGCCGGTGAACTCACCATCGACGAGCACGGCAAGACCTTCACGGTGAAGGGCCAGACGGTGAAGGAAGGCGACTGGATCGCCTTCGATGGTCTCACCGGCGAGGTGAAGCTGGCGAAGGTGGCGGCGGCGCCCAGCGAGATCCTGCAGGTGCTCGATGGCACGCTGAAAGCGAGCGAGTCCGACATCTACCAGCGCTTCGAGGCGCTGCTGGCGCAGGCCGACAAGGTGCGCCGCCTCGGCGTGCGCGCGAATGCCGACCAGCCCGATCAGGCCGAGACGGCCTACAAGTTCGGCGCCCGCGGCATCGGCCTCTGCCGCACCGAGCACATGTTCTTCGGTGAGGGCCGCATTCCGATCGTGCAGCGCATGATCCTGGCCGACAACGAAGCCGACCGCCGCGCCGCCCTCGCCGAGCTGCTGCCGATGCAGCGCGACGACTTCTACGGCGTGTTCAAGGCCATGCATGGCACGCCGGTCACGATTCGCACCATCGATCCGCCGCTGCACGAGTTCCTGCCCAAGCGGGAAGAGCTGATGGTCGAGCTCGCGGTGATGGAGGCGACGGGGAAGACCGGCGCCGAGTACACCGCGAAGAAGCAGCTGCTGGCGCGCGTCGAACAGCTGCACGAGTTCAACCCGATGCTGGGCCACCGCGGCGTGCGCCTCGGCATCACCTATCCAGAGATCACCGAGATGCAGGCGCGGGCCATCCTCGAGGCGGCGGCGCGCTGCAACAAGGAAGGCCTGAAGGTGGTGCCCGAGATCATGATCCCGCTGGTCGGGCTCGTGAAGGAGCTGCAGGACCAGAAGGCCGTGGTCGACCGCGTCGCCACCGAGGTGATGAAGGAGCAGGGCATCAGCTTCAAGTACCTCGTGGGCACGATGATCGAAGTGCCGCGCGGCGCGCTGACGGCCGATGCCGTGGCCCAGCACGCGCAGTTCTTCTCGTTCGGCACCAACGACCTCACGCAGATGACCTTCGGGTTCTCGCGTGACGACGTCGGCAAGTTCCTGCGGGTCTACCAGGACCGGAAGATCCTCGACAAGGATCCGTTCGCCACCTTCGACGGCACCGGCACCGGCCAGCTCGTGGCCATGGCCGTGCAGAAGGGCCGTGGCGTGCGTCCCGACCTCAAGCTCGGCATCTGCGGCGAGCACGGCGGCGATCCGGCGTCGATCCACTTCTTCAACAGCGTCGGCCTCGACTACGTCAGCGCCTCGCCCTACCGCATCCCGGTGGCGCGTCTGGCGGCGGCGCAGGCGGCGCTGCAGGTGAAGGTCGGCGACTAGCCGCACGCGGCCAGCGCCCGGCGGCCGGTCATGGTTCGCTACTTCGTGCATCGGGACGGGGCCACGTCGGCGGTCGAGACGATCGACCGCGCGTGGCTCCAGCCCGGTAGCGGCGTCTACGTATGGGCCGACGTCACCGAGCCCACGGCGGACGACGGCGTGCTGCTGCGCGAGGTGTTCGGGATGCACGAGCTCGCCGTCGAGGACGCCCTCAGCGAGACGCCGCATCCGAAGGTGGAGGCGTACGGCGACCTGCTGTACGTCGTGCTGCACGGCATCAACTTCCACGCCAGCGAGCACGCCTTCGACACCCACGACACCGACTTCTTCGTCACCACGCAGTTCCTGGTCACGGTGCACGACGGCAAGCGGCGCAGCATCGCCCACGTGTCGGATCTCTGCGCCAAGAGCGGGCACATCCTGGCGGAGGGGCCCATGGCCCTGATGCATCGCATCGTCGACACGATGGTCGATCACTACCACCCCGAGGTGAACGAACTCGAGGAGTGGCTCGACGATCTCGAGCGGCAGGTGCTCGAGAGCCCGCGCGGCGACCTCACGGGCGAGATCCTGGCGGTGAAGCGCGACATCCGAGGCCTGCGCCACATCGTCACGCCGCAGCGCGACGTGCTCGGCCGCCTGTCGCGCCGCGAGTTCGATCTCATCACCCTCGAGATCTCGTATCGCTTCCGCGATGTCTACGATCAGCTCGTGCGCCTGGCCGACGACGCCATGATCTTCCAGGATCGGGTGACCGGCATCCTCGACGCCCACCTGGCGAGCGTCTCGATTCAGCTGGCGCAGACCTCGAAGCTCGTGGCGGTGGTGGCGACGCTCTTCGGACCGCTCACCGTGCTGACCGGGATGTACGGCATGAACGTGCCGCTGCCGCATTTCCCCGGCGGCGCCGACGCCCAGTTCTGGTGGGTGCTCGGGCTCATGAGCGTGTCGTCGATCTCGATGTTCCTCTGGTTCCGCCGATCGGGGTGGTGGTAGCCGGCATGGGACGCATCGTCAAGCTGCCGGACGATCTCGCCAACCAGATCGCCGCCGGCGAAGTGGTGGAGCGACCGGCGTCGGTCGTGAAGGAGCTGGTCGAGAACGCGCTCGATGCCGCCGCCACGCGCATCGTCGTCACCATCGAGTACGGCGGCAAGAAGCTGCTGCGCGTGGAGGACGACGGCATCGGCATGTCGCCCGACGACGCGCGGCTCAGTCTCGAGCGCCACGCCACCAGCAAGATCCGCACGGCCGAGGACCTGGGCGCCATCGCCACGCTGGGGTTCCGCGGCGAGGCCTTGCCGAGCATCGCGTCGGTGTCGCGCTTCACGCTGCGGACGCGCGCCCGCGGCTCCGACCGCGCCACCGAGATCCGCGTGCTGGCCGGCATCGTCGATCGCGTCACCACGGTGGCCGGGCCCGAAGGCACGAGCATCACCGTCGAGGATCTCTTCTACAACCTGCCGGCGCGGCGCAAGTTCCTCAAGTCCGATGGCGCCGAGACGGCGCACGTCTCGAAGCTGATGACACAGCTGGCGCTGTGCCATCCCGGGGTCGGGTTCACGCTGCTGAACGGCGCCAGGCGGGTGTTGGAATGCCCGCCCGCGGCCACGCTGGCCGACCGGATGTACCAGATCTACGGCGACCGGCCGGACCTGGTGCCGGTGACGCGGGAGACGCACGGCATCCGCCTGTCGGGACTCGTCGCGGCGCTGGCCGACACCGGGCCGACACGCGGCCCGCAGCATGTCTTCGTGAACCAGCGCATCGTGAAGGACAAGACGATCGCGCACGCCGTGCTCGACGCCTACCAGGCGGCGTCGATTCGCGAACGCAGCCCCGAGATCCACCTCTTCCTCGAGGTGCCGCTCGATCGCATCGACGTCAACGTGCACCCGACCAAGGCCGAGGTGCGCTTCGCCGACCAGTCGCTGATCCACGAGATCGTGCGGCGCGGCCTGATGGACGCCCTGGGCACGGCGGTGATGCCCGCGCTGCCGGCGGATTCGGCGCTCACCCCCGTCGGCCTCGGCGCGCCCTTCACGCCGGCATGGGTGCCGAGCGGCGATGTCACCTGGCCGCCCCGGCCGGGCGCACCGTCCGGCGTCGCCGGTGGCGGCGCCGATGTCTCACGCGAGCGCGACGGGGTCTGGCCCGCGTGGCCGGCCGCCGGCGTCGGCACGGACATCCCCGCGGGTCCGGTGTGGCCTGGCCCGGGCTTGCCGCCCATGAGCGGGATCTCCGGCGCGTCCGGCCTCACCATCGAGCGACCTCTCACGCCGCTGGGGCAGTTCCGCAACACGTTCATCGTCGCCGTCGACGACGAGGGCATCGTCATCATCGACCAGCACGTCGCGCACGAGCGCGTGCTCTTCGAGCGCATCCTCGAGCGACTCACCGCGTCGGCCCTGCCATCGCAGCGGCTGCTGGTGCCGATGATCCTCGACCTGCCGGGCGCCGGCCACGCCACGCTGCTGGCGCGCGGCGCCGATCTCGAGCGCTTCGGCTTCGAGCTCGAGGACTTCGGCGGCAGCAGCGTCCGGGTGTCGGCGGTGCCGGCGATCCTGAAGGCCGACGACATCGACCGTACCTTGCGATCACTGGCCGACGACCTCGAGCACCTCGATCGGGGCACCGTCGCCGATCAGGCGCTGAAGCTCATCGCCGCGACGATGGCCTGCCACAGTGCCGTCCGCGCCCACGACCCGCTCACGCTCGAGAAGATCGCGCACATCCTCGAGGAGCTGCGCGCCACCGCGTATTCCACGGTGTGCCCGCACGGCCGCCCCGTGATGTTCCGCCTCTCGCGGCGGGAGCTCGAGAAGAGGTTCGAGCGGATCTAGAACTGCGTTATCTCGTGATCGCGTGATGTGGTGATCGGGTGATCGGATGCCCACATCGTGTGATCTCGTGATCTGACGGCTGGTGCCGCCCCCGGCATGGATCAGTCGATCACGAGGTCACCCGATCATGCGATGTGCGCGGCGCTATGTTCGCCGCCGCTTCTTGAGCTCCTTCCACGCGTCGAGGCGGCGCTTCAGCTCCTTCTCGAAGCCCCGCTCGGTGGGCCGGTAGAACTCGGTGCCCTGCAGCCGCTCTGGCAGACAGTCCATGGCGGCGACGGCGTCGGGCTGGTCGTGCGCGTACTGGTAGCCCTTGCCGTAGTCGAGCGATTTCATCAGCGACGTCGGCGCGTTCCTGAGATGCAGCGGCACCGGGTCGGCGACGTCCTGCGTCGCCGCCTCGACGGCCGCGCCGTACGCGGCGTACACCGCGTTGCTCTTCGGCGCGGTGGCGAGATAGATCGCCGACTGCGCCAGCGCCGTGTTGCTCTCGGGCATGCCGATGAACTGCAGGGCGTCGCGCGCCGCCATGGCGACGAGCAGCGCCTGCGGATCGGCGTTGCCGACGTCTTCCGACGCGAAGCGCACGAGACGGCGGGCGATGTACATCGGATCTTCGCCGGCTTCGAGCATGCGGGCGAGCCAGTAGACGGCGGCGTCCGGGTCGGAGTTGCGCATCGATTTGTGCAACGCCGACATCAGGTTGAAGTGCTCCTCGCCGTCCTTGTCGTAGCGCAGGGTCTTCTTCTGCAGCGTCTCGCGCACGAGCTCGAGATCGACCTTCGGCCGTCCCGCCGGCTGCGGCGACGCCGCCACGACGAGCTGCAGCAGGTTCAGCGCCTTGCGGGCGTCGCCATCAGACACGCGGGCCAGCGTGCCGAGCGCCTCGTCGGTGACCACCGCATCGAGGGCGCCCAGGCCGCGCTCGGTGTCGGTCAGGGCCCGCCGCAGGATGCGCGTGATCGCCGCTTCGTCGAGCGGCTGCAGGATGAAGACCTTCGAGCGCGAGAGCAGCGCCGCGTTCACCTCGAACGACGGGTTCTCGGTGGTGGCGCCGATGAGCACGATGTCGCCGGCTTCCACGCGCGGCAGGAAGGCATCCTGCTGCGCCTTGTTGAAGCGGTGGATCTCGTCGACGAAGACGATCGTGCGCCGTCCCGCGCGCCGGCGCAGCTCGGCCTGGGCCATCACGTCCTTGATGTCCTTGATGCCCGAGAGCACGGCGCTGAACGCGACGTAGTGCGCCGCCGTGGCGTCGGCGATGAGGCGTGCCAGCGTGGTCTTGCCGGTGCCGGGCGGGCCCCACAGGATCACGGACTGGAGGGCGTCGCGGCGGATGGCTTCGCGCAACGGCCGGCCCGGCGCCAGCAGCGCCTCCTGGCCCTCGATCTCGTCGAGGTTCTGCGGCCGCCTCCGCTCGGCGAGCGGTGGGGGAGGCGGCGGGGTCCCGCCGTCGCTCGCCTCGGGCTCGTCGTCGAAGAGGGAGCTCATCGCCCCGGTCTCCGCGCCGCCACCGCGTAGAGGGCGAGCGCGCCGGCCACCGCGACGTTCAGCGACTCCACCGGCGGCCGCATCGGCAGCGTGACCGCGAGATCCGCGCCGGCGATCACGTCGGGCGGCAGGCCGGGGCCTTCGCCGCCCATCAGCAGCACCAGCGGCGACGCGGCGTCGATCCGCTCGGGCCGCACGCCGTCGCGCGGTACCAGCGCGATCACGGTGACGCCGCTCCCGCGCGCGATGTCAACGACGTCGGCGACGTCGCCCGCGCGGGCCAGCGGCATCCGGAACGCGCTGCCCATCGACGCGCGCAGCGCCTTCCAGCCCAGTGGATCGGCGGACGCGCCGGCGGCGACGACGCCGGTGGCGCCGGCGGCCTCGGCCGTACGCACGAGCGCGCCCATGTTGCCGGGATCCTGCACGTCCACGGCCACCAGCACGAACGCCGGGGTCGCCGCGAACACGCGCGTCAGCGATGTCTCGGGGCGGCGGGCGAGGGCCACCACACCGGACGGCGTGCGCACCGGACTCATCGCCTGCAGCACGTCGGCACTCGCCCGCACCACCTGCGCGCCGGCGCGCTCGAGCGTCTCGAGCGCCCGTGCCGCAGCGGCGTCGGCCGGGGCGCGATCCACGACCACCGCATCGACGGCGATACCGGCGCCGACCGCTTCGACCAGCAGGTGCCAGCCATCGAGCAGCAGCGGCTGATCGGCGCCGCCGTTCCTGGCGTCGCGCGCCGCATGGACGAGCGGATGCCGGCGGCTGGTGATGTCGGGCAGGGTGCGGGACACGGCAGGACGGCGCCATGGGCGCCTCGACCGGAGCATAGCATCCCGTGTGCTACAGTTACCGGCTGAGCGATGAAAGAGCGCATTCTCAAGCGATTCGACGACGAGATCTCCGCCCTCGAGCGGGAGCTGAAGACCGAGCTGCCCAAGGAGATCCAGCGTGCCCGTGAGTTCGGCGACCTGCGTGAGAACGCGGAATACCAGGCCGCCAAGGAACGGCAGACGCTCGTGCAGGCGCGCATCGCCAACCTCACCCGGCGACGCAACGACGTGTCGATGATGAACCTCGACCGCATCCCGCACGGCAAGGCCGGGTTCGGCTCGACCGTCACGCTGAAGGCCGACGGCGGCGCCGAGATCGTCTATCAGCTCGTGATGCCCGAGGACGCCGACGCGGAGAAGGGCATGATCTCGACGGCCTCGCCGATCGGACGCGCCCTGCTGAACAAGGAAGAGGGCGACGAGGTGAAGGTGACCACGCCGGCCGGCACGCGCACCTTCGAGATCGTCACGCTCGTCACGATTCACGACGAGTAACGTGTGGCTCGCGGCCCCCGCGCCCAGCACGAGCTCTACTCCCCTGAACGGCCCACCGCCGTCATCCTGAGCGGCACCGGCGTCGACGGCGCCTATCACGCCGGCGTGCTCGACGCCCTGCACGGCGCTGGCGTGAAGATCGATCTGGTGGCCGGCCGCGGTGTCGGCGCGCTGGGGGCGTTGCTCTTCGCGCTCGACGGCGCCAGCGTGCTGTGGGACGCCAAGGGGTTCTGGCGCCGCGAGGGCGCGCGCCCCGGCTACCGCCTCACCCTGCCGTATCGCGCCATCCTCGGCGCTCTCACGGTAATCGGCGGGCTCGTCGCCAGTCCGCTCGTGCTGCTCGTTGGGGCCCTCGCCCTCTGGCCGATCGGCCTCGTGGCGTCGTGGACCGGACTCGACGGCGCCACGCCGCTCAGCGCCCGCTACGCGACCTGGCTCGCCTGGACGCTGGCGCCGGATCATCTGCCGGGCTGGGTGGCACGCCTGGTGGTGGTTGTGGCGGCGGTGCTGCTCGCGGGACTGGCCCTGGGCGCGCTCGGCGCGGCCTGGCGGGGAAGCCGGCGCCAGCGCGGGCATCTGCTGTGGCGCATGCTCGGCGCGCCGGTCGACTCGCGGCGCTTCGCATCGACGGCGACCAGCACCCTCTGGGACCTCCTGCGCGGCGGCGCGGCGTTGCAGCGGCCGAAGGCCGTCGAACTCAGTCAGCGGCTCTCCGAGCATCTGGTCGGCGGCGTCGGCCAGCCCGGGCACCGCGATCTGCTGTTCACCGTGCACGACCTCGACGCCCGCCGCGATCTCGTTTTCGGCCTGATGGCGGGCGAAGCGGGCCGTCGGCAGTTCCCCGGTCCGGCCGGCCCGGCGGCGCGGCGCGCCGAAGCCCTCGATCTGTCCGGCGCGGGCCGTCCGGTGCTCGTGGATGCCTTGTCGGGCGCCCTCACGCTCGGCGACTGGTCCGACCCGCACCCGGTGGCGTTCCCCGCCGATGGGCCGTGGCGTGGGGAAGTGCATCGCCTCGCCGATCGCCCGGCCGCCTTGTCGCGCCTGCTCGAAGAAGCGGCCGCCGCGGGCATGGAACAGGCCCTCATCGTCACGGCCGCCGCCGAACCGGGCGGGCCGCACGACCTGCAGCCGCCCCGCCTCGATCCGTCAGGACGCGCGGGCGAGTGGCTGGCGGCGCAGGAAGCCGCCGCCGTGCGCGATGCGATCCGTTACGCGCAGGCGCACTTCCACGCCGTGTTCGTCATTCGTCCGACGCACAACCCGCTGCTGCCGCTCGATCTCGACGGCGCCGACGATCGGGCCTCCGATCGCCAGGCGCTGCCGGCCGAGCTGGTGACGCGCGGGTACGAGGACGCCTACCGCCTGTTCATCGAACCTGCCCTCGGCGCCGCCGGCGAACGCGTGGGCGAGGAATCCCGAGGCCGCGCATGAGCACCCGTCACCGTCCCGCCACCCGACTCATCCACGCCGGCGAGCGTCCGCCCGCCGCCTCGCCGCTCACCGTGCCGATCTACGAGACGAGCACGTTCACGTTCGAATCGGCCGCCGAGGTCGAGGACTACGCGGCGGGACGCAGCACGAAGTTCCTGTACTCGCGCTACGACAACCCGACCGTCGTCGCCGTGGAGCAGAAGCTCGCGGAGGTCGAGGGCGCCGAGGCGTCGCTGGTGTTCGCGTCGGGCATGGCGGCGATCTCCACCGCGCTCTTCGGCCTGCTGTCGGCCGGCGACGAGGTGGTGTGCTGCAGCGCCATCTACGGCGGCACGTTCCACATCCTGAACGGCCTCGCGGCGCGCTTCGGCGTGACCACGCGCTGGGCCACGATCGACGAGTTCCGCACCCCGGCGGCCCTCATCGGCCCGAAGACGAAGATCGTGTGGTTCGAGTCGCCGATCAATCCGACACTGCGCGTCGTCGAGATCGCGCCGGTGGTGGCGGCGTGCCGCGCCGCCGGCGTGTTGTCGGTGATGGACAACACGTTCGCCTCGCCGGTGAACCAGCCCGTACTGGCGATGGGCGTCGACCTCTCGATGCAGAGCGTCACCAAGTACCTGAACGGGCACAGCGACGTCACCGGCGGCGTGCTGTCGGGCCGGCGCGAGATCGTCGACCGCCTGATCCGGCCGCGGCGGCTGCTGGGCGGCATCATGGACCCGCAGCCGGCCTACGCGCTCGGCCGCGGCATGAAGACGCTGGCGCTGCGCGTCGCGCAGCACAACGCCAACGCGATGGCGATCGCGCAGGCGCTCGAGGGGCACCCGGCGCTGGTATCGGTGTCGTACCCCGGCCTCGCGTCGCATCCCGATCACGCGATCGCGGCGAAGCAGATGACCGGGTTCGGCGGCATGCTCACGATCGACCTGAAGGGCGGGCAGGCCGCGGCCTACCGCACCTTCGATCGGCTCCAGGTGGTGCAGCGGGCGACGAGTCTCGGCGGCGTCGAGAGCCTGGCCGGTCTGCCGATCCTCACCTCGCACTTCGGGCTCACCGACGAGGAACTGGCGCGCGCCGGCGTCACCAAGGGGATGGTGCGCCTGTCGGTGGGCCTCGAGGACGCCGACGATCTCATCGCCGACCTGCGGCAGGCGATCGAGTAGACGGGGCGCGGGCCGCGACGAGCCGGGGACGCGGCTACGCGTCCTTGGGAGGCTTCTTCCCGTTCAGCTCGTGCAGGAAGTCGAGCACGAGGTCGAGCATCCGCTGGTTGATGCGGTTGCCCTCGTGCACGCCGAACTTGGTCTGGAACGCCTCGAGCGGTACCACGGCCTTGGCCATCGTGCGATGGCCGCCGGCCGAGCCGATGTCGTTGAACCAGCGGCGCACGAAGTCGCCGGCATTGCGCGAGTACCCGAGGTTGCGCACGGACACGACCATCTGGTCGTTCACCACGCCCGACACCACCGTCCACTGCACGTCTTCGAGCTGCAGGTAGAAGTCGGCGACGTAGGGGATGAAGTCGTCGCGCGGCGGCTCGCCGAGGAACGCGCAGAACACGTGCTCCACCAGGCGGCCCTGCTGCCACGCCTTGATGACGTAATCGAGCCGTTCGCGGGTGATTTCCGCGCCTTCCATCTTGCGGATGAGGCCGGCGTCGGCGAGCGGATACAGGTACGAGAAGGCGTCGAGGTCGGCGCGGTTGGCCTGGCGGTTGAAGAACAGCGTGTCGGACTTGATGGCGTAGAGCATCGCCGTCGCCGTCCGTTCCGAGATGTCGAGATCCACGGCGCGCAGGTGCTCGGTGAGGATCGTCGACGTCGAGCCGTAGTCGGAGCGGATGTCCTTGAACATCGCCGTCCAGCCGGTGGTCTCGGGATGGTGGTCGACCACGAGATCCACGTGCCGCAGGTGCTCGCCGAAGTAGTGCGGCTGCACGTCCACCAGCGCGATCTTCTCGAACGAGCCGAGCTGCTCGGGCGTGATCGTCTCGACGTGGATGTCGAGCAGCTTCAGCATCCGCTGGTTCTCGGGCCGCGTCACCGGCTGCATCGTGCCGATGATGGCGGTCTGCTTGGTGCGGCGCAGCACCGTGCGCAGGGCCAGGCCGCTGGCGATGGCATCCGGATCCGGATCGTGGTGGGTCAGGATCAGCACGCGGTCGGCGTCGCTGAAATAGCGC
>JAXLRB010000045.1:0-14852 GCA_046331325.1 Vicinamibacterales bacterium
CGGCCTGCCGGAGGGCACGTATCGCCTGGACTTCACGCCGCCGACCGCGCTGACGCTCATGGCAGAGGGGACGCACGGCGCAATCACACTGCCGAACGCCCGGGCGTGCGTCGAGCGCGTCCTGTTCTTCCAGCGTCGGCGACGCTGAGGGCTCGAGGAACCGGCGCCGACACCCGCGGCGCCGCCCCGTCATCTCACCGGGCACGATGTCCAGCCCGAGCCTCGAACTCGCCGCCCTCTTCCGCCGCGATCTCGCGCGGCTCGTGCGTCAGCTCGACGCCCTCGACGACGCGCGCCTGTGGCAGGTGCTGCCCGGGGTGACCAACTCCGCCGGCAACCTGCTGCTGCACCTCAACGGCAACCTGCGTGAATACGTCGGCCGCCAGATCGGCGGCGTGCCCTACGTGCGCGATCGGCCGCGTGAGTTCGCCGCGAAGGACGTGCCGCGCGCCGAGTTGACGGCCGCCCTCACCGAGCTGGCGTCGCTCATCCCGGGGGTGATCGAGCGCGTGACCGACGCGCGGTGGAACGACACATTCCCCGAGAACGTGCTGGGCGAGCCGCTCACGAACCGGCAGTTCGTGGTGCACCTCTACGGGCACCTGAACTACCACCTCGGGCAGATCGACTACCTGCGCCGCGTGCTCACCGGCGAGGGCGCGCTGGCGCCGCCGCCGAAGAAGTAGTCGTCAGGGGCGAGGCGCGAGCCTGGCGAGCGCGGCCTCGCACTCCGCTACGCCGGCGTCGATGCCAAGCGACGCGTAGAGATCGCGGGCCTCGGTCCACGAGGCGCGGGCCTCGTCGTCGGCGCCCTGCCGTTCCAGGCAACTTGCCAGCGGGCGCACGGCGTTGGCGAGGTCGAGCGGCGACGGGTCGTCGAGGCCTCGATACATGCGGAGGGCGTCGCGCAGTTGCTGCTGCGCACGGTCGAAGCCGCGAAGTTCGAGGTGCACCTCGCCCAGATGCCGCAGCGCGTGCGCCATCTGCGCCTGGTCGCGCAGCTGCTGGCAGTGCGTGACCGCCTCTTCGAAGAGCGGCAGCGCGCTGGCGGGATCCCCGGCATCGCGATGCAGCTGCGCCATGCCGGCGAGCGTCGTGACGAGATCGCGGCGCCGGCCCGTGGACCGGCAGATCGACTCGGCGGCGATCAGATGCTGCCATGCGTCGTTGGGCCGTGCCTCGCGGCGCGCGTCCATCGCCGCCTTGAGGTGATCCGCGAGTACCCTGGCGTCGTCGGCCATGACGTCCTCAGTTCGCGATCTCGCGCGCGACGGCGCGCAGGGTGGCGCGCACCTTGTTGATCTCGCGGCGCAGCCCGACGGCGATGAACGGCCGCATCGTCTCGGGCGCCGACGCGATGCCGGTAGCCGCTTCGAGGCGCGGCACCGGACCGAATTTCAGCGCGGGATCGTGATCGAAGCGCTCACCCTTGGCGTAGTTGAGCGACACGAGCAGCCGCGCCACGCGGCGCAGCCGGGCGTTGTGCCCGCGACGCGCGTCGGTCGAGGCCGCTGCGTCGCGCGCGCCTGTCGCCTGCCACGCGCGCAGCGCCGTCGCCAGGCCGGCGAGGTCGTCGACCACGGGCTGCAGGTCCACGAGGCCCTTCGCCGCGGTGTGGTAGCCAGCCACCACCTCGCGCATCTCGTCGGCGGCCGCCGCGTAGTCGAACGGATGCGCCGGCGCGTTCAGGATGCGCACGATGGTCGTGAGGTACACGCACAGATCGCGGCGCTGGATCTCGAGGTCGGCGACCGGCATCAGGTCGGTCGGCGTGTGCCACGCGATGTTGCCGCCGCAACCGCCCACCGCGTAGTAGCCGCGGCGCTTGCGTTCCTCGATCGGGATGTTCGAGAGCAGCATGTAGAGGCCGGTGGGCCCGATCTGGTTGAACGAGTAGTCGCCGGCGCGCAGCGGCCGCACGCGCTGGCTCGAGACGCCGAGCGCGTCCTGGATCGACGAGCGGCAGAGCTCGTCGGCCTCGGCCATCCACATCACTTCCTCGTAGGCCGTCGCGCCTTCGCAGCCCGGCGAGTCGATGTCGAGCTGCGCGATGCAGCGTTCGTCGAGCTCGTCGGCGAAGGTGTCGGCGTACCACGTGGATCCGGCGTAGCGGCCGGTGGAGTGGCCGGGCCACCACGCGATGCGCACCGAGCGCTTCAGGCGTCCGCGCAGATTCCAGAGCACGCGCGCCAGTTCCAGCAGCGCGGCGTCGCCGGTGGCGTTGTCGCCGATGCCCTCGTACCACGAGTCGTAGTGGCCGTGCACGAGCAGGAACTCGTCGGGATCCTCGGTGCCGGGAATCTCGACCACCGGCAGCGGGCAGCGCTTCCAACCCTCGTCGAGCCAGGTCTTGATCGCGGCGCGCGTCTGGCCGCGCTCGATGTCGGCGATCAGCGCCTGGCCGTCGGGGTTGTTGATGCAGACGACGGGAATCGCCGGCTTGCGACCGAGCGATTCGGCCGTGGGCGCGCCCCAGATGGAGGTGCAGATGCCTTCGTGCACGTGCTGCCCCGGATGGATGAAGATCTCGCCGATGGCGCCGCGGCGTTCGAACGCGCCAACCGCGGCCGGCATCGAGAAGCCCTCGGTGAGCACGATCTTCCCGCGCACCGGATCATCGGCGCCGCCGCCCTTCGCGGCTTCCGGCAGGTCGAAGAGCGACGTCGTGCCGCCGGCGTACTTCGACGGCACGTAGCAGATGTCGCCCACGACGGCGATGTCGCCGGTGGAGCGTCCCATCGCCGGCGGCCGCGCGTGCAACGCGCGCGTCGCGCCACCGGCAGTGATCGCCAGCTCCGCGCGCACGGGGTTGCTGATGTACAGCTCCGGCGTGTGCACCGTCACCGGCACGCCGAGCGCCGTCAGCCGGCCCACGATGTAGTCGGCCGCCTTGCGCTCGTCCTCGGTGCCCGACTCGCGAATCAGGTGGATGAACGTGTCGAGCAGCGCCTTCGATTCGTCCAGCCGAACCGCCTCGCGCGCCGCCGCTTCCAGTGCTTCGTCCTTGAACATGTGCGTCGCCCACATCTCGGGGCCGGGTTGGGGCCGGGTCCGGACCCGGCCCCGACCTGTCCCTTTTCAAGCCCCGCCTTGAACAGTTGCCGAACTCGTGGCAGGAACTGCGTACGTTAGTCGAAGAATACTGCCAGGTTCTTCTCCGGTGTCGGCGGCGTGAGGCGGCTGGCGACGACGAACGCCACGGCGCTCAGCACGACGCCGACCTCCACCGAGTCGATGCCGTGCACGGCGACCGTACGCTGGCCGGTGAACGTCCACACGAGACAGCCCAGGAAGCCGGCGACCATGCTCCAGATCGCGCCGGCCTTGGTGCCGCGCTTCCAGTTCAGGCCGAAGACCACCGGCACGAAGAAGAAGCTGGCGATGAACTTGGCCTGTTCCACCACGATGGCCTGGACGTCGCCGAGCTTCATGCCGGCGATCCAGAACGGGATGATGCCGAGCACCACGATCGAGATGCGGTTCACCGTGAGCAGACGCGCCTGACTGGCCTCGCGGTGCACGAGGCGCTTGTAGAGGTCGTGCGCGAAGGCGCCGCCGGTCACGAGCAGGATCGAGTTCACCGTCGACATGATCGCCGAGAGCATCGCCACGACGAAGAGCGACCCGAGCAGCGGCGACATGATCGTCGACGCCATGATGCTCGACGCCTGATCGGCCGACGGCAGGTACGGATAGATGCCGCGCATGCCGATGCCGAGGATCATCACCGCGCCGGCGATGAAGAGCTGCAGCAGCATCGAGACGCCGATGGCGTAGCGCACGGTGGCCACGTCGCGCATCGAGTAGTAGCGCGTCATCTCGTAGGGCGCGGCGGCAATGCCGAGGCCGAACGCCAGCGCCGTGGCGAGAATCTCCTTCCACGTGAAATACCAGCCGGTGATGCGCGGATCGATCGAGCCGACGAACTCGCCCAGCGCCTCGACGCCGCCCGTGTGCGACAGCACCACGGGCACGGCGAACACCAGCGCGAGAATCATCACCAGCGTCTGGATGAACTCGATGTACGAGCTCGACCGCACGCCGCCGATCACGGTGTAGAACCCAGTGCTGGCCAGCAGCAGCGCCATCGCGGTGCGCGGCGACACGCCGAACACGGCGGCGCCGATCTCGCCGATGGCCTGGAACTGCGCCGTGAGCAGGATGCTGTAACACACCACGATCAGCACGGCGGCGATCGTGCGCGCGTGCTCGCTGGCGAAGCGCGTGCCGACGTAGTCGGCGACGGTGAGCGCGCCGAACTTCCGCAGGCGCGGCGCTACGAACACCGCCGACACCACCCAGCCCGCCCACACGCCGAACCACGCCCAGCCCCAGCTCTGCCCAGTCTGGTAGTAGCGGCCCAGCGTGCCGACGAACGTGCCGGCGCTGATCTGCGTGGCGGCCAGCACCGCGCCACCCACCCACGGGCCAATGCTGCGTCCGGCGACGAGGAACTCCTCTTCGGTGGCGCTGCGTCGATAGCCCCACAGCGACACGCCGAGCACCAGCGCCAGGTAGGCGCCACACACCCAGTAGAGCGTGACGGCGTCGGTGACCATCAGCGCTCTCCGTCGCGATCGCGACGGGCGGCGGCCCGCGCCCACAGGAAGTAGACGACGTTCCACAGAATCGCGGCGACGAAGAACCCGTAGAACGGCCAGCCGAAGCCCACCACTACGCCCTGCCCTTCTGCCGCGCCAGCCACGCGAGCGACGCCAGCGCCAGCGTGCCGAGCGCCACGGTGTCCATCACGCGCGAGACGTCCCACGGGCGGAGCGCGGCCGCATCCGCGAACGGCACGATCACGAAGGCAGGCAGATGGGCCAACGTGACCTCGCCGCGCGCGCCCTGCCAGGTGAACGACGGCATGCCGCCGACCACGGTCGTGCCCGAGGGCACCTCGGTCACGAGATGCACGGCCCGGGATCGGCCATCCGTGGGCACCGTGGGCAGCCACAGCGGGCACCGATGCGCCCGCGCGTCGCTCTGCCGCACCTCGTAGCGCAGCGTATAGGGCGTGCCGTCCGCCGACGGCGTCACCACCAGCGCGCGCGTGCGTCCGACATCGCGCGGCTCACCGGCCACGGCCTGCGCCACCTGCACGCTCCGGACCTCGGCGCCGTCGAGCACCTCGAGGCGATGCTCCACCTGCGAGGCGCCCTGCACGGTAAACGTGAGCGCCACCGAGCACGACGTCGCCGAGTCGAAGCGGATCCGCGCGTCGACGGCGCGCAACACCGGCGCCGCGGCAGTGGACGCGGGGGCGGCGAGTAGCAGGGTGAGCGCGACGCACGGCGCCGCGAGACGGAGGGACGAACGCACCTGACGGACCTTGGGCGCAGACTCTAGTGGTCTGCCGGGAGGTCCGCAACAGAATTCCCGCGCGACCGCCGGTGCGCCTCGACGGAGCGCGTGCTACTGCGGACGATACGTCGCCACGGCGTCAGCCACCCGCTGGCGCGTCTCGGCGACGCGCGACGGGGAACACCGTGGTCAGCAATGCGTCGGCGTCCTTCGGCCGGCCACACGTGGTACTGCAGCGCGAGGGAGATCGCCTCAAGTCCGGTCTGCTCGTTCTCGTAGGCATCGCCGGTGCGATCGTGCGCGGCGCGGCGGCGCGCGGGCGACACCGCGCGCCATTCCTGCGCGAGCGCGAACCCGCCAGACGCCTGCGGATCGAGCAGCTGGCCACAGTAGTCGCGCGTCACGTCCTCGAATCCCGCGAGGCCCAGGCGATGGAAGCGCACGGCCGTGGGCGAACTCGCCATGTCGGGGCCAAGCTCGTAGAAGGCCAGCACCTCCTCCGCCACGTAGCGCCGGCGCGACTCGTCGAAGAGGAAGCCGAGCGCCGCCTCCGACTCGGCACTGACGCGGGCCGGCGCCTTCAACGACACGACGGTGGTGTCCCAGCAGCAGTGGTTGCCGCCTGCGGTGTCGACGTTGAACACGGCGTCGGGCGCGCCATCGCCATCGAGGTCGGTGCCGGTGACGGGCATCACACGCACATTGAAGCCGCCGCGATCGAGCACGACCCGCCCCGTCGCATCTGTGACCTTGAGGTGGCAGTCGCCAGCGTCGGGATCCAGCCCGTTCTCGCGCCGAAGCTCGGCCACGACGCCGCCGGCGAGCGCGAGCCGGCGCACCGTGCCCACCGGGTCCACCGAGTAGCACGTCGGCAGGTCGGCCGGCGCCTGGGCCCCTGGCGCGCCCGCCATCAACACGAGGCCTGCCGCCATCAGGACGGGTGTCATGCCCACACGGTCGCACGGTTCCACGCCGCCACCCCGGCCGTGACGCATCCGGCTGGGACGAACGCCGGGGCGAGCCGCCGTCGGTGTCGAAATCGCGGATCCCCGTTCGACGAAGTGGTGGAGACTCTACCAGCCATGGACTTCCTCGCCGACCTGCGCTTCGCCGTCCGCTCGCTCGCCCGCGCCCGCGGGCTGACGATCACCGTGGTGCTCACGCTGGCGCTCGGCATCGGCGCCAACGCCGCCATCTTCAGCGTGGTGCGTGGCGTGCTGCTGCGACCGCTCGTGAACCGCGATCAGGACACGCTGCTCTACATCCGCCAGAGCGCCCGCGGCATCGGCGCCGAGAACGCCAACTTCTCGGTGCCCGAGCTGCGCGACCTGCGCGATCGGGTGAAGACGGTGAGCGCGTTCGGCGACTTCTCGGTGATCGAGTTCACGATGGTCGGGCTGGGCGAGCCGCGCGTCGTGAAGGCCGGCGTGGTCGGCGGCACCTACTTCGAGGTGATGGGCCTGCGTCCCACGATCGGGCGGCTGCTCGGGCCGGCGGACGACGGCCCGGGCGCGGCAGGCGCGGCCGTGCTCACCCACCGTTTCTGGACCACGGCGTTCCAGGCGGATCCGTCGATCATCGGCAAGACGGTGCGGCTCAGCGATCGCAGCGCCACCATCGTCGGCGTGCTCGAGCCGTCGGTGCCGTATCCGACCGAAACGCAGATCATCGCCAACGTCGTCACGAGCCCGCACCACCTCGACGCCACCATGGTCGACGGCCGCGTGCACCGCATGACCGAGCTCTTCGGCCGCCTGGCGCCCGGCGCCACCATCGAGCAGGCGCGCGCCGAGCTGCAGACGGCGCACGGCGCCATCATGGCCGCCAACAAAGAGGCCTATCCCGACAACGCGAAGTTCACGATCGACACGGTGACGCTGCGCGATCAGATCGTGTCGCCGGCACGCACGATCCTGCTCGTGCTGCTCGCGGCGTCGGCGCTCGTCTTCATCGTGGCGTGCTCGAACGTCGCCAACCTGATCCTCGCCCGCTCGGTGCGTCGCGAGGGCGAGCTGGCGGTGCGTGCGGCGCTCGGCGCCAGCACGGCGGCGCTCCGGCGCACGCTGCTCGCGGAAAGCCTGGTGCTCTGCGTGAGCGGCGCCGTGCTCGGGATCCTGCTGGCGCGGCCGATGGTGGGCGTGCTCGGCCGCTACGCGTCGCGCTTCTCGATCCGCGCCGCCGAGGTCACCGTGGATTCGACGCTGCTGTGGGTGGGCGCGCTGCTGGCGGTGCTGGCCGCGATCGGCCTCGCCTTCGTGCCCCGCCTGCCGGGCGCGGATTCCGCCGCCGGCCCCGGGCTCTCGGCCGGCAGCGTGCGGCTCACGCCGGGCACGAATCGACGGCTGCGCCTCTTCGCCGTGGCGCAGATCGCGGCCTCGTTCGTGCTGCTGGCCGGCGCCGGCATGCTGCTGACGACGCTGGTCGGCCTGCAGCGGCAGCAGACCGGCATTCGCGGCGGCAACGTGCTGGCGGTGAACGTGCCGAACACGTCGCTCACGCGCAAGCCCGAAGACACCAACGCCTTCTACCGCGAGGTGCTGCGCCGCATCGGCGAGCTGCCCGACGTCCAGCGCGTGTCGCTCGGCACGGCGGTGCCGTGGCGCGATCCGGGTTTCTTCGCCGCGCAGTTCACGGTCGAGGGCTACAGCAAGGCCAATGGCGAAGAGGACCAGCGCGCGCAGTTCCGCACCGTGTCGCCCGGCTTCTTCGAGTCGCTCGGCGTGCCGATCGTGGCCGGCCGCGACTTCAACGAGAACGACAAACGCGACGCCGAGAAGGTCGTGATCGTCAGCGAGAGTCTGGCGCGCCGGATGTTCCCCGGGCAGGACGCCGTGAACCGCGTCTTCAAGTGGACCGACCCGGTCACCAAGTTCATCGGCGTGAGCCAGGACGGCCGCCGCATCGTCGGCGTGGCCGCCGACCTCGACGACCAGAACATCGTGCCGGAACCGACGATGACGGTGTACCACCCGTACGAACAGGAGTTCCACGGCGGCCGCATCTTCGTGCACGCGAAGACCGACCCCTACACGCTGGTCACGCCGATCACGCGCATCGTGCAGTCGATCTCGTCGGAGCAGCCGGTGGAACGCGCGGCCACGCTCGACGACATCCGCGCCGAGGTCCTGTCGCCCACACGCCTGAACGCGTTCGTGTTCGGCGGCTTCTCGGGCGTGGCGCTGCTCATCGCGGTGGTGGGCGTGGCCGGCGTGCTGGCGTTCTCGGTCAGCGCCCGCACGCGCGAGTTCGGCATCCGCCTGGCGATCGGCTCGGCACCGCGCCACCTGCTCACCGGCGTGCTGAGCGAGGGCGCGGTGATCGCCGGCGCCGGCATCGTGGTGGGCATTCTCGGCGGCATCGCGCTGACCCGCGTGGCCAGCGGCTTCCTGGCCGACGTGCATCTGCCGGGACCCGGCGCCACGATGCTGGCGGCCGCCGTGCTGGCGCTGGCGGCGGTGGCCGCGGCGCTGATTCCGGCCTCGCGCGCGGCCCGCGTGGACGTGGCGACGGCGCTGCGATCCGAGTAGCGACGCAGCGGCCGGCTCAGGGCTCGGCGCCGTCGATCGTCTCGCGCACGCGGCCGCAGAGATCGGCGAGCGAGTACGGCTTCTGCAGGAAGCGCACGCCGTCGTACAGCACGCCGTGGTGCACGATGACGTTGGCGGTGTAACCCGACGTGAAGAGCACGCGCACCTCGGGCCGGCGCTCGCGGATGCGTTCGGCCAGCGTGCGGCCGTTCATGCCCGGCAGCACCACGTCGGTGACCAGCACGTCGATCGCGCCCGTGAAGCCGTCGAGCAGGGTCAGTGCCTCTTCGCCGCTGCCACAGGCCTGCACGTGGAAGCCGCGCCGGGTCAGCGCCCGCACCGCCAGGACCCGCAGCGGCTCATGGTCCTCGACGAGCAGCACCGAGCCGCCGGGGTCGGCGTCGCGGACGACGGCATCGGCGACCGTCGCCGCCGCGCCCGCCACGGCCTCGATCACGAGCGGCACGTAGATCTTGAAGGCGGTGCCGTGCCCCACCTCGGAGTAGACCTCGATGCGGCCGTGGTTCTGGGCGACGGCGCCGAACACCATCGGCAGCCCCAGGCCGGTACCCCGTCCCACGGTCTTGGTCGTGTAGAACGGCTCGAAGAGATGCGCACGCGCCTGCGCGTCCATGCCCACGCCGGTGTCGGTCACGGCCAGCAGCGCGAACTCACCGGGCGTCACGTCCGGATGCGTGCGGCAGTAGGCCTCGTCGAGCGTCACGATGCCCGTTTCGATCGTGAGCCGCCCGCCCGACGGCATGGCGTCGCGGGCGTTGGCCACGAGGTTCACGAGGATCTGCTCGCACTGCCCGCGATCGAAGCGCACGCGCACCGGCTTCGGGTGCCGCACGATCAGCACGCCGAGGTCCTCGCCGACCAGCCGCCGCAGCAGCGCCTCGAAATCGACGAGCACCTCGTTCAGGTCGAGCACCTCGGGCTTGATCACCTGCTTGCGCGAGAAGGCCAGCAGCTGTTGGGTGAGCCGTGCCGCCGACGTCGCCGCAGTGATCACGTGGCCGAGCGGTTCGGCCCGCGGATCGTCGGCCGGCGTGTCGAGCATGGCCAGCTCGGTGAAACCGCGGATCACCGTCAGCAGGTTGTTGAAGTCGTGCGCGACGCCACCCGCGAGGCGCCCCACCGACTCGAGCTTCTCCGCCTGCGCCAGCCGCGCCTGCAGCCGCTTCGACTCGCTGACGTCGACGAACGACCCCATCAGGCGCACCGGCCGCCCCTCGGCGTCCTTCTCGGCATGCGCCGAGAAGATCACGTCGAACGTCGAGCCGTCGCGGCGCACCGCCTTCACCTCGCCCTGCACGGCGCCGCGTTCCTGCAGCTCGCGCAGCAGCGGCGCCGCCGTCTCGCGGTCGGTGAGGGCCAGGGCGTGCAGGCCGATGACGTCGGCTTCCGACTCGTATCCCCAGGCGCGCACGAACGCCGGATTGGCCGACACGACCACGCCGGTGCCGTCGGCGAAGGCGAACGGCGTCATCGACGACGCGATCGCCTGGCCGCGCAGCCGCAGCGCCTCGTCGGCCGCCCGCCGCGCCGTGATGTCCATCACCGCGCCGACCGAACGCACGGGATGCCGCGCCGGGCCCTCGCCCTCGAACATCGTGCGCGCCTGCGCCGCCAGCCAGCGCACCTCGCCGGTGTCGCGGACGATGCGATGGTCTTCGCTCCACTGGCCGTTGCCGGACGGGTCGTTCGCCACGGCCATCGACGTCAGCACCAACGTGCGATCGTCGGGATGCACGAAGCGGATGTAGTCGTCGATGGTCAGCGGCGCCCGCGGATCGACGCCGTAGATCTCGCAGAGCCGCGGCGACCAGTAGAGTCGCCGGGCGAGGTGGTCGTACTCGAACACGCCCAGCCCGGCCACCCCCATCGCCAGGTCGAGCAGGGCTTCGCGCGCCTGCAGCTCAGGCAGGCCGGCGAGGCGGGCCTCGGCGTCGCGGAGGCGGACAGCCAGATCGGACGAGCCATCCGGCGGAGGGGCTGGCGTCAAAGCTCGGCCATTATGCGCCCAGTGGCGGTCGTTGCGACGAACATCCGGAGGAATCAACCGCGGTTCCGCGGGTCAGGCGGCTGAAGCGTGGCGGCGGGATGGTCGATTACGTCACCGTGAGCCGCCCCACGCCAACCGGCCGCGAAGTGACCTTCGCCACCGACGAGATCATCGTCAGCAAGACCGATCTGCACGGGCGGATCACTTACGCGAACGACGTGTTCGTGCGCGTCTCGGGCTACAGCGAAGCCGAGCTGCTCGGCGCCCCGCACAGCATCCTGCGCCACCCGGCCATGCCGCGGTCGGTATTCCAGCTGCTGTGGGACACGATCGAGAAGGGCGACGAGATCTTCGCGTACGTGCTCAACCTGGCGAAGAACGGCGACGCCTACTGGGTGTTCGCGCATGTCACGCCCAGCTACGACGCCCGCGGCACCCTCGTGGGCTACCACTCGAACCGTCGCGTGCCCCATGGCGACGCGCTGGCCAAGGTGAAGCCGCTCTACGAAGCGGTGCTGAAGGCCGAACAGGCGGTGCCCGATCGCAAGGCGTCGGTGGCGACCGGCATGGCGATGCTCACCGGCCTGCTGGCCCAGCACGGGATCACCTACAGCCAGTTCGTGTTCAGCCTGTCGCGCTCGACGACCCTCGACGGAGAAGCCGCATGACGCCCGCCGCCGCGCCCGACGTCCGCAACACGCGCGCCGTGCCCGTCGCCACCGAGGCCTCGGTGGCGGCGATCGCCGAGGTGTGCGAGCGCGCGTCGAAGGGCGACCTCGAGGCCCGCGTCATCGGCCTCGTCGATCACCCCGAGTTCGGACGCCTGGCCCGCGCCATCAACGCCATGCTCGACGGTGCCGACTCGTTCGTGCGCGAAGCGGCGGCGGCGATGGAGAACTGCTCGCACGACCAGTTCCACCGGCCGATCCTGCTCCGCGGCCTGAAGGGCGGCTACCGGCAGAGCGCCGGCGTGATCAACGCGGCCGGCGTGAAGATGCGCGACAACCGCGAAGGCCTCACCTTCGTGGGCCGTCTCGCCGCCGAGAACAACGAGAACGTGAAGACGGTGGCCGACGCCGTCGCCGAGCTGAGCGAGACGAGCAACCACATCGCCCGCGAGGCCTCGAACGCCGCCCGCGCCACGCAGCAGACGGTCACCGAGGCAAAGCGCGCCGGTGAAGCCGTGGCCGCCATGACCGCCGCCGTGGGCGCCATCGATGGCATGGTGGCGTTGATCAACAAGGTGGCGGCGCAGACCAACCTGCTGGCGCTGAACGCCACGATCGAAGCCGCCCGCGCCGGCGACGCCGGCAAGGGCTTCGCGGTGGTGGCATCGGAAGTGAAGGAGCTCTCGCGCGACACCGCCAAGGCCACCGGCGACATCAGCACGCAGGTGGAGAAAATCCGCGGCACCGTCGACGAGGTGCGCACGCTGATAGAGACCATCGGCGCCGCGATCCACAAGATCGACGCCGGCGCCGGCACCATCGCCGAGACCGTCAGCGAGCAGGTGCGCGCCACCGCCGAGATCACGCGCAGCATCGGCGAGGTGGCCGAGAACACCCGCCAGGTCTCCGAGCGCATGAGCTCGCGGCAGCCGGCCGCCGGCAAGACCCGCGCGGCCTGACGCCGCGCCCGTGCGTCAGCGGCCGCCGGCCGCGTCGAGACAGATCCCCGTCACGTACGACGCCTCGTCCGAGAGCAGCCACAGGATGGCGTGCGCGATCTCGTCGGGCTCGCCCGGACGCTGCATCGGCACGAGCGGCGCGATGCGCTCGAGGCGATCGGGCTGACCGCCGCTGGCGTGGATCTCGGTGCGCACGATGCCCGGCCGCACCGCGTTCACGCGAATCCCCTCGCCCACCACTTCCTTCGCCAGGCCGAGGGTGAACGTGTCGATGGCGGCCTTCGACGCCGCGTAGTCCACGTATTCGCCATTCGAGCCGATGCGCGACGCCACGCTCGACACGTTCACGATGGCGCCGCCGCGGCCGCCGTGGGCCGTCGACATGCGCCGCACGGCTTCGCGCGCGCACAGCATGGCGCCCACGACGTTGATGGCGAACATGCGCTGCAGGCGCGCCGCCGACATCTCGTCGACGCGCGCCTTCTGATCGACCACGCCGGCGTTGTTCACGAAGGCGTCGAGCGGACCGAGCCGGCGGTCTGACTCGTCGAACATCCGTAGGATGTCGGCCTCGATCGCCACGTCGCCCTGGATCGCCTCGGCCCGGCCGCCCGTCTCGCGGATCGATCGCACCACGGCCTCGGCCGCGGCGGCGTTGGCGCGGTAGTTCACGCCCACGGCGTAGCCGCGTGTGGCGGCGATGGTGGCGGTGGCGGCGCCGATGCCGCGGCTGGCGCCGGTGATGAGCAGCACGCGCGACATCAGTTCCCCTCCGGACGCACGAATCTGGCGATGGCGGCGGCGACGTCGGCCGCATGCGTGCGCGCCACCCAGTGGTCGTCGCTCTCGATCGTGCGCAGCGTGGCGTTCATGAACCGCGATCGCAGGTGCTGCGCCACGGCGAGCGGGCTGAGCGGATCGCGTGTGGGCCAGATGAGCAGCACCGGCATCGCCATCAGCGTCATCGCCGCGGACAGATCGCCCACGGGCTCGGTGGCCCAGGGCGCCGCGTCCGGGTACTCGCGGGCGTAGCCGTCGCGCCAATCCGCGGCGCCCAGCTCCTGCATGTTCGCGCCACCGGTCGCCGCCACCAGCACGAGGTGCGTCACGAGATCCGGCCGGCGCCACGCCAGTTGCAGCGCCACGTAGGTGCCCATGGACTGCGCCACCACCACTCCCGGGCCGTTCATGCCAGCAGCGACGTGCGTGGCGAGGTCGTCGTACGACGCCACGCCATCGATCGCGGGCGTCGTGCCGAGGCCAGGCAGGTCCACGAGGGTCGTGGTCCACGACGACGGCAGCGCGCCGGCGACGGGTTCCCAGAACGATCCTCGGCCGGCCGCGCCGGGGATGAAGGTGACGTGCAGAGCCGCGCTCATGCCGTCAGAATCACCGGCGCGCCGCTCGTCACGACCAGCGTGTGCTCGAAGTGCGCCGACCAGCTGCCGTCGAACGTGCGGATCGTCCAGCCGTCGGCGTCGGTCACGTGGCGGTGGGTGGTGGCCGCGATCATCGGCTCGATCGTGATCACGAGGCCGTCGGTGAGCACGTCCTTCTGCCGCGGATCGAACTGATTCGGCACCGACGGGTCTTCGTGGATGGCGCGGCCCACACCGTGTCCGCACAGGCCGGCGACGCCGCGGAAGCCGTGACGCCGCACTTCGGCGTCCACCGCACGGCCAATCGCGCTGACGCGCGTGCCGGCCCGCGCCTCGGCCAGGCCCGCCGCGAACGCGGCTTCGGCGCACGCCTTCAGACGGGCGGCGAGATCCGAGCCCTGGCCGGCGACGACCGTGCGCGCGGCATCGGTGACGTAGCCGTCCTTCTCGATCGTGACGTCGAGCTTCACGAGGTCGCCGTCCGCGATCACACGCGGACCGGGGATGCCGTGCACGATCTCGTCGTTCAGACTGATGAGCACCGTGCCCGGGAACCCGTACTCGCGCGCCGGCGCCGAGTGCGCGCCCTCGTCGTCGAGGATGCGGGCGGCGAGCGCGTCGAGCGCGGCCGTGGTGACGCCGGGCCGCACTGCCGCTTCGAGGGCATCGAGCACGCGACGCGTGACCTGCGCGGAGGCGCGCAGCCCGGTCCAGTCGTCGGCGGATTCAATCGACATGTCGCGGTCCTATCCCTGATCCGATTCCCAGTGGAACTTGTGCAGCAGCCGGTGGACGAACGGCGCCAGCAGCAGGCCGGCCACCGCCAGGAACACCAGCCCCGCATACAGCGCGTAGAGCCCGGCGAACAGCTTGCCGGCGTCGGTCTGCAGCGGATTCACCGGGCCCATGCCGCCGAGCAGCATCGACGCGTTCACGAAGGCGTCGATCCAGGTGAAGTGCTCGAAGTAGACGTAGCCGACCATGCCGAGCAGCAACGACCCGGTGAC
>JAXLRB010000046.1:0-14682 GCA_046331325.1 Vicinamibacterales bacterium
CGGGCCGCCAGACGAGCCAACGTGAAGCCAGGGGTGCACATCCTGCGGCACACGTTCTGTTCGCACCTGGCGATGCGTGGGGCACCGGCGCGGGCCATTCAGGAACTGGCCGGCCACCAGGACCTGACGACGACACAGCGCTACATGCACCTGAGCCCGGCAGCCCTCGACGCTGCCATTCGGCTCCTCGATGTGGCAAATGGCGACCCCAGTCTCGTGGGGCCGTCCAGCCGTGGAGGACTGATGGAGGCGGCGGGAAAATCGAGCTAGATCGCTCGATTTCCTGAGGAAAGTTGGTGGAGGCGGCGGGAGTCGAACCCGCGTCCGAGAATGCGTCCCCGCAGGACTCTACATGCGTGTCCGCTTCGTGGGTCTCGCGCCCGCCGTGTGGAAGCGGCGAAGTACCGTCAGGCGCCAGCCCCGGTAAATCTCACCCTCGCGCGCCGTGGCGCCACGCGAGAGCCAGCCAGTTTGATGGCGTCTGACCCCCAACCACCTGGCGAGGTCGGGGCAGACGCTCACAGCGGTTTAGGCTGCGAGAGCGTACTGATTGTCCGCAGTTAACGGATGTCCCACCGGATTAGCGAGTCAGTGGGGCTCGGCATGCATCCCACGATTCTGCACCCCCGTCGAAGCCGGATCGCCCCCACGAGGCAGCCGCGCGTCCGGATCCCGTCACGGGCCGCGCAATCGCACCTCCGAGTGTAGCACCCCGGTTCCGGCCGAGGTGGCGCGCGTCCCTGCGCGGGGTTTCTTGACGCTGCACGCACGCGTCCCGATAATGCAGACAGGGCGTCATCCCGATACAGATCGGTGACTGAGACGCCCGTCGGCCGAGGGGCCACATGCCGACGGACCGCGCACTCCCAGCCGCGTAGGCGTTCGTTCCCGTGCCCCCAGAGTCGAGACTTGCCATGTCGCTGGACGAACGATTTCTCACCGCGCTCACCGAGGTCATGACCGACGTGCGCTCGCGCCTCGAGGCCGAGTTCGCCGCCACGATCGCCGACGTCCAGGCCACGGCCGAGCGCGAGAAGACCGAGGCGCTCACCGAGGCCGCACAGGCCACGTCGTCCGCCGTGGAGGACGCCCGCGCGCGCCTGCAGGCCGAGTTGCAGCAGGCTTTCGAGGCCGAGAAGGCGGCGCTCGCGGCCACGCACGAGCAGCAGATCGCCGCCGCCGCCGACGCCGCGCGCCTCGAGGCCACCCGTGTGGCCGAGACGGCGGCCGCCGAGGCCGATCGCCTGCGCGCCGAAGCCGAGCAGGCCGCGTCGCATGCCCGCACCGAGGCCGAGGCCACGGTGGAGGCGATTCGCAACGAGCTGCGCGAGGCACAGGGCGGCACGCTGCGCCTGCGCGAGGAACACGACGGGGAAGTGGCGCGCCTGCGCGCGGACTACGACGCCCTCATCGCCTCGGTGCGCGACGAGGCGTCGCAGCTCCGCGAGGAAGTGGCGCGCCTCACGCAGCAGCGCGACGAGGCGCTGGCCTCGAGTGGCGATGCCCGCGCCGAGGTGGACGCCATCACGTCGCGTCTGCGCGGAGAGTTCGAGGCGCTGACGCTGCAGGCCCAGCAGGCCGCCGAAGCGGCGCTGGCGTCCGCGCGGTCCGATGCGCAGACGGCCGCCGCGTTGCACAGCCAGGCGCTCGACGCCCACCAGACCGGCACCGTGCGACTGCTCGACGGCATCCGCGCACTCGACGGCGCCAGCACGCTCACCGAGGTGCTCGACGCGCTCACGCACAGCGCCGCGAAGGAAGCCGGCCGCGCCGCCATGCTCGTCGTGAAGGGCGAGCGTCTGGTCGGCTGGCGCACGGTGGGCTTCGGCCAGTACGACCAGGACGCCCGCGTGCTCGAGGGCAGCACCGGCGACACCGGCGCGCTCGCTGCCGCCGTCAACACCGGGCGGCCCGCCATGGTGGGCGCAGGCTCGGTGCTCACCGCGCCCACGTTCAGCGAATCGCCGGCCGACCGTCCCGGTCTGGCCGTGCCGCTACTGGTCGCGGGGCGTCCCGTGGCCGTCGTGTATGCCGATCCCGGCGCCGACTCGGCGCCCGTCGGCTGGACCTCGCCGGTCGAGGTGCTCGTGCGTCATGCCGCGCGCTGCCTCGAAGGCCTGGCCGTGCACCGTGCCGCCGCGAATCGTCCGGCCGCACGTGTCGGTGCGCCTGCGTGATGGCACGGGCCACACTCGTCGCCGCCGCCCATCGGGCCCTTCGGGGCGTGATGGCGGCTGCGACGATGCTGGCCCTCGCCGGTAGCGCGCGGCTCGTCGCGGGGCCGCAGGAAGGTCCCGACCCGCTCGTCCCCACGAAGCACGACCCGGTGCCGGCGCAGCCGGCGGCGTTCTTCCTCACGCCCTCGCCCACCACGGCCCTCACGCAGCCGCTCCGCGACTTCGCGCGCGCCGCGCTCGTGGTCGATGCCGGTGCCGACGCCGCCTCGGTCGCGCCGCTGCTCGCCGCGCCGGCGCTGGCCGCGTCGCCGCTCGCCGATCACGCGAAGTACTACCGCGGGCTCATCGCGCTGAAGCAGTCGAAGCTCGACGACGCCGTCACGCTCTTCACTGCCGTGGCCGCGTCATCGACGCGGAGCTGGGTGCAGGAGCAGGCGCTGTGGCGCCTCGCGGAAACGCAGGAGCAGCGTGGTCAGTACGCGCTGGCCCGCGAGGCGTGGGCGCGGCTGCTCGCCAGCGGGCCCGCCGATCCCGACAAGGTGGCACACCGCCTCGGCGTGGCCGCCGAGCGCGCCGGCGACCTCGCGGCATCGATCGCCGCGCATCGTCTCGTGTACTACGACTATCCGCTGGCCGCCGATGCCGACGAGTCGGGACGCGTACTGGCCCGCCTCGACACCGGCAGCGTGCCGTTCCCCGAGCAGATCGACAAGCTGCGGGCGCGAGCCGCGGCGTTGTACGCGGCGCGGCGCTGGGCCGCCGCGCGGGCCGCCTATCTCGACGTCTCCACCGTCACCACCGGCGACGTGCGCGACGGCGCGCTGGTGCGCGTGGCCGGGTGCGACGTTCAGGCCAAGCAGTACCGCGCCGCCGTCGATCGCCTGCGGCCCCTCGTCGCCTCCGGCGCGCACCAGGCCGAGGCGCAGTGGCAGTACGGGCTGGCCATTCGCGGGCAGGGCGACGAAAACGGCTACGTGCAGTCGGTGCGGGCGCTGGTCGCCGCGCAGCCGCAGTCGCCGTACACCGAAGAGGCGCTGAACGCCCTGGCCGTCTGGTACGTGCTCGAAGACGACGACGCGCAGGCGGCCGGCGTGTTCGGCGAGCTGGTGCAGCGCTTCCCGCAGGGCCGCTACGCCGAGCGGGCGGCGTGGAAGGCGGGCTGGTGGGCGTACCGCCAGAAGCAGGACGCGTCGGCGATCGGCTACTTCGAGATCGGGGCGAAGAACTTCCCGCGCTCCGACTACCGTCCCGCGTGGTTGTACTGGAGCGGACGCGCCAAGCAGCGCGCCGGCGACGCGGCCGGGGCCCGGGCACGTTTCCAGCTGGTGGCCGCCGACTACAAGAACAGCTACTACGGCCGTCTCGCGCTGGGGCAACTGGGCGGGCCCGACACACCGGTGCCGCCGACCATCGCGGAAGCTGCTGGCGCGCGCAGCGCACCGCCGGCGACCGAACGGCAGATCGGCCTGCTGATGGGGCTGGGCCTCAACGACCTGGCGCTGAACGAACTGCAGTTCGCGCGTCGGGTGTATGGCGAGACGCCGGCGCTGATGGCCACGACGGCCCTGGCGCAGTACCGGGCCGGCCGGCTGCGTCCCGGCATCAACGCGATGAAGCGCGCCTATCCGCAGTGGATGGCGGCTGGCGGCGAGTCGCTGCCGCCCGATGTGCTGCGCCTCATCTTCCCGGTCGACTACTTCCAGCAGCTCGAGGGCAGCGCGAAACGGCGGGGGCTCGATCCCTACGTGATCGTGGCGCTGGCGGCGCAGGAATCCACGTTCGACGCCGGCATCTCGTCGTCGGCCGGCGCCATCGGGCTGATGCAGATCATGCCGGCCACCGGCCGCGCGCTGGCGCGCAAGGTGGGCGTGAAGCCGTTCACCACGCGCCGCCTCACCGATCCCGAAGTGAACATGACGCTCGGCACGCAGTACTTCGCCGACCTCATGGAGCAGTTCGGACACGCGGCCTACGCGCTCGCCGGCTACAACGCCGGCGGACATCGCGTGGTGCGCTGGAAGTCGGAACGCGGCGAGCTCCCGATCGACGAGTGGATCGACGACATCCCGTTCCCCGAGACGCAGAACTACGTGAAGCGCATCCTCGGCACGGCGGAAGACTACCGACGCCTCTACGGTGGGGGCATCCTCACGCCGGTGTCGTCGGGCCTGGCCTCACAGGCCTCGCCGCTGCCGGCGGGCGCGCCGGCCAAGGTGTCGCCCGCGAAACCGCCCGTGAAGAAGCGGCCGGCCGGGCCGACCCGCCGGCCGACGACGTCGCGTCCGCGCCGCCCCGGAGCGTAGGCGCGCCTACCGCAGCACCTGCAGCAACTGCGCGTCGTCGTCCGCGTAGACCTCGCGCAGCCACGGCGCACCGGCGATCGCGGCCCGCACCTCGGGTGTCAGCACGCCGCGCAACGGCCAGCGGTGAATCAGCACGTGGGTCACGCCCAGGTCGTCCAGCGTGCGTCTGGCCTCGTCGGCCGGGAACGTCTGCAGGTGCGCCACGCGCGCGTCGTAGTCGGGCGGCGCGAAGCCGCTGTAGCCGTTCACGATTGGATGACGATGCGCGAGCTGCGCCACCAGGTAGGGCGCGTTCAGATTGAAATTCCAGCTCGGGTAGATCGGATACTCCACCACGACGGCGTCGGCCACGGCGGCGAGCGCGCGATACACCGGCGGCAGCACGGGCGTCGGCGTGAAGCCCATCGGCGTGCGGATCGCCTCGCCGGTGACGACGGCGAACGCGGCGGCGGCCGCGATCGTCGCGGTTCGTGGCGCGAGGCGCGCGCGCCAGGCCGCGAGGCCGAGCCCGGCGAGTCCGGCGAGACCGATCAGCCACAGCACGCCCCAGCGCGAGGCGACGCGGATGGCGCGGAACGGCGACAGCGTGTCGTAGAGCAGCGCGTAGCCCGGCAGCGACGGCCCGAACGACAGCAGCACGCCAAGCGCCGTGATGCCGGCAAGCATGCGCACGCGTCCGCGCTGCGTGGCCGGGCCCCGCCACGCCAGCGCCGCCAGCAGCAACACCGCCACGCCGGGGAAGAGCGAGGTGGCGCTCGTGTGGTGCGGCGCGCTCCACCAGGCGTAGTGCAGGCGGCCGCCGGTGGCGAGGTAGTCGTGCCATGTGGCCGCGTAGTGCGCCACTTCGTCGAGCGGCCGCACGAAGCCGCGATCGGCGTTCAGCGTGCGATAGGGCAGCAGCATCGGCGTGAGCAGCAGACCGCCCATCGCCACGCCGCCCAGCGTGAGTGCGCCCGCGCGCGCCGACCGGTCGCGCCACTCGGCCGCGCGCGCCAGCATGCCGGCCACGGCCGCGCCGGCGACGAACACGAGCAGGTACACCGACGTGAGGCCCACGAGCGCGATGCCCACGGCCAGCAGCAGGGCATCACGCGGACGCGTCCGCACGGCCAGGCGATCGACCGCGTGCAGCACGATCGGGATGAACTCGAGGTGCAGGCCCTGGATCTGGCCGAAGCGCGTGAGCGAATGCGCGTTGAAGGCGAACGCCGCGCCGGCCAGCGCGCCGGCCCATTCGTCGCCCGTCCACGAGGCCACAAGCCGCCACATCGCCCACGCGCTCAGCGCCAGGCCGACGATGACGAGCAGGTTGTAGGTGGCGGTCGGCGAGAGACCGGCGGCGCGCAGGGGCGCCGCCATCGCGCCCTGCGCGATCAGCGACTCGGAATACGCCAGCGTGTGGCGCTCGGGGTGGAAGATCGGCGCGTCGAAGACGTGCGCCGGATCGCGCGGCAGGGCCTCGGCCACCCACGACACGATCCACGTGTTGAGCGCCGAGTCAGCGTTGTCGAGTCGCGACTGGCCGTCGAGATCCGCCGCCAGCGGCCACGTGTGCAGCACCGAGAGCGCCACGCACGCGACCAGCGCGCGCAGCGACGCGCCAGCCCGCGGCGTCGTCAGTTCGGCCACGCGACGATCTCGTACAGCCACACGTCGTCCTGCTGCACGAGCGGCCGCAGGTACTGCCCGTACGACTGGAGACGCTCGACGAGCCGCTCGCGACTGCGGCGGTCGTAGCGCATGAGATGGAAGACGACGTACCGGGTGTTGAGCTTGCCCAGGATGCCGAACGCCTCGCGCGTCGGGAACGAGCTGAGCGGCAGCACGGTCTTGCGCCACTCGGGCGGGATGTAGTCGGAGTAGCCGTTCACGAGCGGCATCCAGTGGTACGTGGAGCCGAGCATGTACTCGGCGTGGCGCGGGAAGTCGGTGCGGCGGTAGTAGTACGGGAACTCGGCGACGACGCCGTACGGCAGGCGCGCGAGCGCGTGATAGGCCTCGGGCACGGGCGGGGCGTCGCGCAGCACGGTGAGCGGGGCGCCGTTCAGCTCCACCGCCGCGAGCAGCGTGAGGCCGAGCGCCCAGCGGCCGGCGTGCGCCCGCTGCCGGAACCACGGCGCCAGCGCGGCGCTCGTCAGCACCACGAGCGCCAGCGCCGTCATCAGGCCCATGCGGGCCGGTGCGCGCAGGAAGTCGAAGACCGGCACCGTCTTGAAGAGCAGGGCGTAGAGCCCGGCATCGGGTCCGAACGAGGCCCAGAAGGCCAGGGCGGCCAGCACAACGTAGTAGCCGGCGACATCGCGGGCGAGGGGCGCGGCGCTGGCGGAGTCGGAGGCCGTCCCTCGCGCCTCGCGCGAACGCCACACGCGCCAGGCCCCGAGCACGCCGAGTACCGTCGTGATGATCCCCGGGAAGAGCACCTCGCTGAAGCCCTCGATGTAGGGCAGCCACCAGCGATGCGCCCACGCCGACGAGGCCAGCCACGCGCCGCCGTTGGCGCTGTAGGTGCGGGCGTCGTCGAGCGTGCGCGCGAACCCCTCCTGCTGCACGTCGAGATAGGGCAGGAAGAACGGCACCGTGAGCCCCACCGACACCGCGGCTGCCAGCGCGATGACCAGCCAGTAGCGGCGTTCACGCCACAGCCCGCGCGTCGCCGCGAACCACAGCGTGCCGAGGCCGACCATGAGCGCGATGAAGATGCCGTAGTAGGCACAGGCCAGCGCCTGCACCCACAGCGCGACGCCGAGCGTCACGCCGCGTCCGGCCGTGCGTCGATCGACGAGGCGGTGGAACGCCAGCATCGAGAACGGCAGGCCGAACGACATCAGCAGCTGGATGTGCGCGGTGCGCGAGAAGATGTACGGACAGAACGCGAAGAGGGCCCCGGCGACGAGCGCCGCGTCGCGGCTGCCCGACAGATAGCGCACCAGGTAGTAGGCGCCGGCGAACGCCATCACGAACGCGAAGAGCACCGCCGAGTTGTGCGCGAGGTACGGATTGGCGGTGAAGCCCCAGGCGGGAATCGCCACCACACCGGCGACGATGTTGGCTTCCGAGTACGCGAGCGTCTGTTTCGCCGGGAAAAAGATGTTGGCGTCGAAGAGCTGCCGCGGATGCACGATCAGCGCATCGGCGACCCAGGCCACGTTCCAGATGCTGAGCCGCCCGTCGTCGGTGTTGACGCGGCCGATGCGATCCAGCTTCGGGACCAGCGGATAGGTGAGTGCCGCCGTGAGGACGAGGGCGAGGGCGGCGATCGACGCCGCTTCGGGGAGGCCGCCCCGGCGCATGCGAGTCGTATGGTACCATCATCGCCGCCACCGGCGGCCCGCGGTGGTACGTCCCGCATGGACCGCCTGCTCGAACTCACCTATCTCGCCGAACGCACCCATTTCTGGTTCCGGGGCTTCCGTCGATTCGTCACGCCGCTGCTGGCGCAGGCGGCGGGGGAACGCACCGGCCTGACGCTGCTCGATTGCGGCTGCGGCACCGGCGCCAACCTGGCGCTGCTCGAGCGGCACGGCCGCGCCTTCGGCTTCGATCTCACCGCCCGCGGCCTCGAGTTCGCGCGTGCCCACGGCGTGCGCCGCGTGGCCCGGGCGAGCATCGGCGAGATTCCGTTCGCCGACGCGCAGTTCGACGTCGTGACGTCGTTCGACGTGCTCTACGGGCTGCCCGATCCGGTCGAGCAGGCGGCGGCGCGCGAGATCGCCCGCGTACTGAAACCCGGCGGCGGCGCCCTCATCACCGTCGCGGCGTTCGAGTCGCTGCGCGGCGGGCACGGCACGCTCAGCAACGAACTGCGCCGCTACACGAAGGCGTCGTTGTCGCGGCTGCTCGAAGGCGCCGGGCTCGTCGTGGAGCGCGTCACCTACACGCACGCCACGCTCTTCCCGCTGATCTACACCGTGCGGGCCCTGCAACGCCTGAAGGGCGGCGGTACCGCCGCACCGAGCGAGGCCGAGATCTCGGTGCCGATGGCGCCGGTGAATCTCGGGCTGTCGGCGATGCTGGCGATGGAGTCGTGGCTCCTCCGCGTGACTGACCTGCCGTTCGGCAGCTCCGTCGTGTGTGTCGCGAGGAAGCCGCGGTGACGCTCGCCGCGCCCCGCGCCATCCCCCGGGCGCTCGGCGCCGCGTTCGGCGCCGGTGCGGGCGCCACGGCCTGGATGTCGCTCGGCCTCGTCGGCGTGCTCGACGCCGATCGCCTCACGCGCGTCGTCGCGTTGCCACCGCTGGCCTGGCTCGCCGCGCTCGCGCTCGCCGGCGCGGTGGCCGGCGGCCTCGTGCGCCTGCCGGCCCGTGTCTGGCGCCCGTTGTCGCTGCTCGTGCTGCCGTGGTTGCCGTGGCTGCCGTTCCGCGTGCCGGCCACGTGGCTCATGTGGGACGGCCCGCTCGAAGGCGCGGTCTGGCTCGTCGCGCTCGGCGGGTTGGCGATCGAAGCGTGGCGCGGATCGCGGGTGCGGGCCGGCGACGCGGCCGACGACCGCGGGGCCGGATCTCGTCCGTGGATGGCGGCACTACTCATGGCAGCCGTGGCGCTGACGTCGTGGGCGGTGGCGCGTCCGCGCGTGCCGGCCGGCGACGAGCCGCACTATCTCGTGATCACGCAGAGCCTGCTGCGCGACGGCGATCTGAAGATCGAGGACAACCATCGCGACGAGCAGTACCTGGCCTACTTCGACGGCGCGCTGAAGCCCGACTTCATGCGCCGCGGCCGCGATCGGCAGATCTACTCGATTCACGCGCCCGGCGCGTCGGTGGTGGTGCTGCCGGCGTTCGCGGTCGCCGGCTATCCCGGCGCCGTCGTGCAAGTGCTGGCGCTGGTCGCGTTCGGCGTCGCGCTGCTGTGGCTGGCGGCGTTTCGTCTCACCGGCAGCGCCGCCGGCGCGTGGGTGAGCGCGCTGGCGCTCGTCACCGCGGCGCCCTACGTGCTGCTGGCGTTCACCATCTACCCGGATCCGATTGGCAGCGCCGTCGTCGCGCTGGCGCTGCTGGCGCTCGTGTCGTGCGACGCCGGCGTGGCGTGGAGCGCTCGCGCATGGATCGCCGTGGGCAGCGCGCTGGCGCTGCTGCCGTGGCTGCACACGCGCTTCGCCGTGCTCGCCGGCGCGCTCGGCGCGGTGCTGGTGCTGCGCGCGTGGCACGCGGGCCGCGTGCGCGCCGTCGTCCAACTGCTGGCCGTGCCGATGGTGTCGGCGGCCGGCTGGTTCGGCTACTTCTGGATCATCTACGGCACGCCGGATCCAGGCGCGCCGTACGGCGTGGGCACCGGTTCGGGGTTGTCGTTCGTGCCGCAAGGCCTGGCCGGCCTGTTCCTCGATCAGCAGTTCGGTCTGGTGGCCAACGCGCCGGCGCTCGGCGCGGGTCTCGTCGGACTCGCGCTGCTGCTGGTGCAGCGGCCGCGTCTCGCGATCGAGCTGCTGGTCGTGCTGGTGCCGTACCTGGGCGTGGCGGCGGCGTTCCCGATGTGGTGGGGCGGCTACAGCTCGCCGGCGCGGTTCGCGATTGTCGTCGCGCCCGTCGTGGCGCTGCCGGCCGGCTGGTTGTGGGCGCGGGGCGGCACGGCGGTGCGCGGGGCCATCGTCGCCGCGCTGGTCGTCTCGGCCGGGCTCACCGCCGCGATCGTCGGCGTCGATCGCGGCGCGTTCATCTACAACGGCCGCGACGGTCACGCGCTGGTGCTCGACTGGCTCAGCCCGCTCGTGGACGTGACGCTGGGCGCGCCGAGCGTGCATCGCGACGGCGTGGCGGCCGCGCTGGCCGACACCGGTGTGTGGCTGCTCGCCATCGTGTGTGCCGTCGCCGTCGCGGCGCGCATGCCGCGCGCGGGCCGCGCGCTCGGCTGGCTGGCGACGCCGCTCGTGGCGATGGCGGCGATGACGGTGATCACGGCGAGCAGCACGCGTCAGGTGGTGAGCGCGCCGACCTCGAAGATGCGCTTCCTGGCGGCCTGGCGCGACGGCGCCGAGCCGCTCACGGCGCTGCTGTCGCCGCTGCGCCGGCTCGACGCCGCCGAGCTCACGGGCCGCCTCACGCTCGAAAGCTCCACGCGGGGTGAACCGGCGCCGGGCGCGCCGCCCCTGCTGCAGGTGCCGAACGTGCCCGCCGGCGACTACGACGTGTTCCTCGACGCGCCGGATGCGCCCACGGGCACCGCGACGGTGCGGCTCGGCCGCCAGGGCCGCCAGGAGTTCGCGATGGCCGAATGGCGCCTCGACGGGCTGCGCGCCGGCTACGGCGGGCTCACGCTGTCGCTGCCCGTCGACGCGCATTCGATTTCGATCGTCGGCGACGGGCCGGCGCGGCGCGCCCTGACCTCGCTGTCGCTGCGTCCGCGATCGCTGGCGAAGGCGGGGGAGCGTCCCGAGGCGCTGCGCGCGGCGCGGTATGGCCGGGTCGTGGTGTACGCCCTCGACGACTACGCGTATCTCGAGCCGGGGGCCTTCTGGACGCGGGCGGAGCGCGTGGCGCGCGTGGTGGTGCAGCCCGACGCGGGCGCCACGGCCACGCTGCGGCTGAAGGCGGGACCGGTGGCGAACGAGGTGCGGCTGAGCGCCGGGACGTGGACGACCACGGTGCCGCTCGCCCCCGACGCCACGGTGGACGTTCCGTTGCCGGCCGAGGCGCTGGCGCCGGCCACGCTCGGGATCGAGAGCGTGCAGGGCTTCCGCCCCTCGGCCTTCGGTGGGAACGACGTGCGCTGGCTGGGAGTCTACGTGACGTGGCCGGCGGCGCCGGCCACGCCGTAGGCGACGCTAGAAGCGGACGGTGCCGCCGAAGTACAGGCCCTTGAACGTCAGGCTGCCGGTGTCGTTCTTGGCCAGGTAGAAGACGTCGATGCTGCGATAGCCGACCTGCACGCCGACGTTCTTCTGCGCGTTGTACGACGCGTAGATGTCGAAGTCGCGATAGCGGCCCTGGTAGTCCTTCGAGGCGCTCTCCGGCACCTTGAAGTAGGTGATCTCGCCGTTCACGGCGATGTTCCGCGCGACGTAGGCGCGGCCGACGAGGCCGATCGTCGGCAGCGGCGCGACGGCCTTGGTGAATTCGTCGCCGATCGGCGACAGCAGCCCGACGTTGACGTCGGTGTACTTGGCGTCGAGCAGCACGCCGAGGAAGCCGCGCTCGCGATACAGGAAGTCGTACTCGTAGCCGAAGCGCCACGCCTTGAACTGGGCGGTCGTCTGCACGGGCAGGCCGGGCCGGTAGCGCAGGCCGTTGAAGATGAACTCGCGCGTGATGGTCGTCGACGCGTCGTAGTTCATCGGCAGGTAGTTGATGCGGAAGCGGTGCTTCTTGGCCGGCCGCAGCACCACCCGGATGTCCTTCAGCGTCTGCTTCTCGATGCCGAGGTCGGTCACCAGGTTGACGTCGGTGCCGAGGATGCCGAGCGCCTCGCTGTTCACGATGGCTTCCGGCGTCGGGCTCCAGAAGTTGTACGACAGCTCGATGTGGTAGTCCTCGCCGACCACGTCGGTGCCGCGTCGCGGCTGGAACTGCGCCTGGGCGGGCGCGGCGGAAAGCAGCAGGCCGGCGGCGAGGGCGAACGTGAGCGACTTCGTGACGGTTCGGAACATGCGGAGCGACCCCCTGGGTGCGACGACTGTCGCAACGGGCCCGGCCGCGGGGAGACGCGCCGCCAGTGCCAACATGGGCAGTATCGGTCGAAACGCGTCCGGACTACAGGGGTGGTGCGGGAAAGAGGCGGGGCGGGCAGTGACGTGGCCGCGTGGCCGGGGGAGGCCCCGGGGCCGGCTCGCGGCCGGCCCCGGATATCTCGATGGCGGGCCTAGCCTTCGGCCGGCACGGGCTCGCCGCCGCTCGACACCAGGCTCGCCCAGCGGGCGAACGCCGAGACCAGCACGATGATGGCGAGCACCATCATGATGGCCGTGCAGATGGTCAGCACCCAGCCCTGCGACGACACCGCCGGCACCGCGCTCAGCGCCTTCGGGTAGAAGTTGTCGCGGATGTTCAGGAAGCCGCCGTAGAGGGTGTTGGTCGCCAGGAAGAGGAACGGCGCGATGGTGACCCACGTGTAGCGGGCCTTGCCCTGCGCGAACAGGATCGTCGTGGCGACGGCCAGGGCGATGCAGCCGAGCAGCTGGTTGGCCACCCCGAACATCGGCCAGATGGTGTCGATCTGTCCTGTGTAGATGAAGTAGCCCCACGAGGCGACGATGAGCGACGTGGCGATCACCGCTCCGGGAATCCAGTTCGGATTCTGGAACGGCGCATAGACCTTCCCGAGGGCCTCCTGTAACAGGAACCTGCCGACGCGTGTGCCCGAGTCGATCGTCGTCAGGATGAAGAGCGCCTCGAACATGATCGCGAAGTGGTACCAGTAGGCGAGCAGGCTCTTCATGCCCGGCAGCGAGCTGAAGATCATCGCCATCCCGACCGCCAGCGACACCGCGCCGCCCGTGCGGCCCACCACCTTCTCACCGACTTCCGCTTCGATCGTCGACAGGTCGTGCGTGAGCGGCTGGCCGTCGAACACGAGCTTCTCGTAGGCGGCCGGCGGCACGTTGATGGCGAAGTAGTCGCCGGGCGGCATCGAGGTGGCGGCGATGAGCGCCATGATGCCCACCACGCCCTCGACGAGCATGGCGCCGTAGCCGATCGGCCGGATGTCGGATTCCTTGTCGAGCATCTTCGAGCTGGTGCCCGAGCTGATCAGCGAGTGGAAGCCCGAGATGGCGCCGCAGGCGATGGTGACGAAGCAGAAGGGGAAAAGTGGGCCCGGGATGATCGGACCGCCGCCGCCGGCGAACTGGGTAAGGGCCGGCATCTTCAGCTCGGGGTTCACGACCATCACGCCGAAGGCGAGCAGCAGGATGGTGCCGATCTTGGTGAACGAACTCAGGTAACCGCGCGGCGCCAGCAGCAGCCACACCGGCAGCACCGACGCGAAGAAGCCGTAGACGCACAGCGAGATCACCAGCTGCGTGCGCGACAGGTGGAAGAAGCTGCCGAGCCACGAATCCGGGTGGTTCAGCGGCTCGCCGCCGGCCACCGCGGCCAGCATGGCGATCACGCCGATGATCGTCGCCTCGGTGATCTTGCCCTTGCGCCACACGTACATCCACAGGCCCATGAACATGCCGATGGGAATCGTGGCGGCGATGGTGAAGGTGCCCCACGCCGAATCGGCGAGGGCGTTCACCACGATGATGCCGAGGCCGGCCATGGCGATGACGAGCACCGCGAGAATGGCGATGGTGCCGGCGGGACCGGCGATGCCGCCGATCTCCATCTTCACCAGATCGGCCATCGACTTGGCGCCGCGCCTGGTCGAGGCCCACAGGATCATCGAGTCGTGGACGGCGCCGGCGAGGCAGACGCCGGCCACCAGCCAGATGAGGCCGGGGGCCCAGCCGAACTGCGCCGCGAGCATCGGGCCCACCAGCGGACCGGCGCCGGTGATGGCCGCGAAGTGGTGGCCGAAGAGCACCCAGCGCGACGTCGGGTAGAAGTTGGCGCCGTCGTACTTCTCGTGCGCGGGCGTCTGGCGGGTGTCGTCGATGACCCACAGCTTCGTCGCGATGAACGCGCTGTAGTAGCGGTAGGCGATGGCGAGAATGCAGAGGGCCGGCAGGACGATGTACAACGCGTGCATAGAGCCGGGATGATAGCAAACACCCGTCGAATCCGGTGGTCCTTTCCATCCGGTCTCCGGATGTCTTGGACCGCCGGCCATGCGCCCCCGACGGCCGGCGCTAGCGCAGGGACGGCGACGGCGGTTTCACCGGCTCGGCGGGCGCGGATGGCGCGGCCGGACCCGGGGCAGGCGGCGTCACCGGGGCCTCCGGCGTCGTCGATGCGGGCGGCGGGGCCGGTGTGGCTGCGGGCGGCGTGGACGGCGCGGCGGGAGCAGCCGGACGGGCGCGCTCACGCCGCCGGAACAGCTGGTCGACCGGCCCGGGCGCGCTCTGCGCCGGATCCCACCCCAGGCGCAGGATGGTGACGCGCACGCTCTGCCGTCCGAAGCCGAGCGCCTCGGTGCAGTTCCACACGTAGAGGTCGAGCTCGCGGCCCTGGATCTCCGGACCGGTGTCGAGCACGGTCCACACGCCCGAGTAGCGGCCGTCGGACGTCTCGACACGCACCACCGAGCCGAGCGGCAGGAGGGTGGGATCGGCGGCGGCGATGCCGTGGCGGATGCCGACGCCGCTGGCGGCCGTGTCGCCCTTGCAGTAC
>JAXLRB010000047.1:0-14546 GCA_046331325.1 Vicinamibacterales bacterium
GCGGCTGTTCAGCCGCGCCAGATAGTCGGCGCGCATCTGATCGACCACGACGATGACGAGCAGCCGCGGCCGGCCGGCGGCGGACTGCGCCGCGGGACGGGGGGCGGGCAGCAGGAGACAGCCGAGGGCGGCGGCCGCCACGGCGTGCCAGGGACGGCGCGAAGCTGGAAGACGCATTTCAGAGGTAGGTGAGCGGGTCGATGCCGAAGTCTTTCGGGTCCACGGGCGCGGCGATGGCGCGCGGGCCGGCCGTCTCGCTGTCGACGTCCCACAGGTTGACGTCGAACGGGCGCGGCAGACGCGTGCCCGTGGGGTCGATGATGACGCGCACGCGCGGCCGTCGCGGATCGGGCGCGAACGTGCGGATCACCACGCCGACGTGCCCGGTGTCGAGGCGCACCATGTTGCCGGGAGGGTAGAGGCCCATCAGTTGCGAGAAGCGCCGCACCAGGTGCTGGTCGAAGTGCAGGCCGTCGCTCTTCTGCAGCACGGCGAGGATGCGGTCGGTGGCGTGCGCGCCCTGATACGCGCGCTGCGAGCGCATGGCGTCGTAGACGTCGGAGATGCTGCACAGCATCGTGCCGAGGTTCAGCGACTGGCGCTTCACGCCCATCGGGTAGCCCGAGCCGTCGATGCGCAGGTGATGTTCGAAGGCGACCACCGGCGCCAGCGCCGGAATCTCCGGCGTGCGGCGCAGGATCTCGGCGCCGTCCACCACGTGCATGCGCATGATCGCGAACTCGGAGTCGGTGAGGCGATCGGGCTTTGTCAGGATCTCGAGCGGCGTGCGCACCTTGCCGATGTCGTGCATCAGCGCCGCCAGGCCGAACTCGCGCAGCAGCGTGCCGTCGATGCCGAGGCTGCGCGCCTGCGCCATCACCAGGATCGACACGTTCACCATGTGCGTGAACGTGTAGTTGTCGTAGTCCTTGAGCGCGGTGAGCGCCATCAGCGCCGTGCGGTTCTGCGCCACGGCCTGGGCCAGCGAGTCGACCAGCTGCTTGGCCTGGTTGGGATCGGGCATCCCTTCCTTCTGCGTCATCTCCCACAGCGCGCCGGCGATCGAGACGCCGTCGGTGTAGAGCCGGCGGATCGTGGCGACGTCGGCGGCCGACGCCTCGACGCGCTCGTCGAGCGACAGACGGCCGACGCGGACGCGGGTGAGCGTGCCGAGCACGGACAGCGGATCGGCCACCTGGCCGGGGCCGGTGACACCGGCACGTTCGGGATGCGCGAGCGTCTCGACCAGCAGGCCGAGTTCCTCCGGCGTGACGCCGCGATCGAAGGTGATGCGCTCGATGCCCACCTGACGCACGCGGCGCAGCAGCTCGGTGAACGCGTCGCCGGCGTGCACGAGCGGGATCTCGCCGACGACGATCTCGTTCTCGATGAAGCCGACGGCGAGACTCGGGTCGTCGGCGAGCATCTGGCCGGCCGACTCGGCCAGGGCCTTCAGGGCGCGGCCGGCGAGCGGATGCGACGGCGCGTAGAGCTGGTTGGCGCGCACGGCGGCGGTGAGACGCCGCACGAACTCGTCGGCCTGGCGGAGCTGCCTGGCGGCGTCGCTCACGAATCACTCCTGGGAGACTCGACCGCCGCCGGCGGCGGGATCCGCGTCGGCGAGCGTGTCGGAGGGGGCGCCGCAGGCGGCCGGCGAGGACGCGCGGGCCCTGCAGCGCGGCGGCCGCCGGAGCCCTTGGCGCCGAACGGCCCGAGCGCGCGAGCTGTTCGAGGACATCGAAGGCCTCGGCGGAGCCGATGTTGCGCAGGGCCTTCACCGCCGCGGCACGCAGGCGCATCGCCTGGAACAGGTTCCACCACGCCCCTGGCCGGCGGCCTCGCGCAGGGCGGCGATCGTGGTGTCGTCCGCGACCCTCAGCGCGCCGAGGGCGTCGAGCGCCGACAATGCCTTCTCGTTCTTCGGGCCCTGTCGCACGATGAACACGAAGAGCGGCGCGGCGCGCTCGTCGCGCAGCGTGTTGAGCGCGCCGGTGATCATGTCGCGCGTGCGCGGCGGGCCCGACGTGAGGGCGTCGCGCAGGGCGACGAAGGCGTCGTCGGTGCCCATCTGGACGATGCCGCGCAGGGCGTCACGCTGCACCTGCAGTTCCTCGTCGTCGAGCAGCTTCAGCAGCAGCGGCAGCGTCTCGCTGCCGCCCACCGCGCGCACCAGTTCGACGGCCGTGCGGCGCACCGATGGATTCGGCGACGCGCACAGCTCGGCGACGCGGGCGCGGGCCGCCGAGCCGAACGACATCAGCACCTCGCGCAGTCGGCGGATGGTGCGGGCGCCGTCCTCGACCAGCAGCGCGTCGACCAGGCGGCCCACCACCGACTTGCCGAGCGACAGGCAGAAGCGCGTGACGCGCGGCAGCTCGGCGTCTTCGGCCTGACGGATGAACAGCAGCACGTGCGTCATCACGTCGCCGGCGGCCAGCTGCGTGACGCCGTCGCGGGCGGCCGGCGCGAACGGCGACGCCTGGTCGCGCGACACGTGCAGCACGGTGTCGAGCAGGTCCTGCGCCGGCGCGAGATCGCCCACGAGCACCAGCTGCTCGATGCGGGCCAGCCCCAGCGTGAGCACCTTGCGCCACTCGTCGGGACGCGACTCGACGACGATGAGATCGCCGAGCACCTGCTGGTCGAGCCGCCGCACCTGCTCGTCGGACACGGTGGCCACCCACGCCGCGATGCGCTCCGCCGGGTCGTCGCCGATCTTGTCCATCTCGACGGCGACGATGCGCGCCTGCGACAGGTCGCGGGCGTAGTCCTCGGAGATGTACTTCTCGTCGGTGTACGACGACAGGATGTCGGCGGCCTGTTTCCACAGGTCGCTGAAGTTCGGCTCGCGGCCCATCGGGCCGGCCTGGGCGTTGGCGCCGGCCAGATCCAGGACGCGCTCGCGCTGCGTCGGGTCGGGCACGAGCGACTGGAACGCCTGGGCCAGGCGGGCGGTGGCGGCGCGATCGCGCGCCACCGAGGCGGCGACGAACTTGGCGACGATCGACTCGTCGGCGCGCTGTCGCAGCTCGAAGGCGAGATCGATGCCCTCGGGCTGCCCGTTCTCGTCGACCGGCTGCGGCGTCTCGAGCAGCGACAGCACCATCTCGGGCGACATCCGGGCCACGGCGTTGGCGATGTTGCGCAGCACCCGATCGAGCTGTCCCGGATCGGAACGGGTGATGAACGCGGCCAGCGCCTGCAGCAGCTTCGCCAGCTGCGCCCGCTGCTTGGTCTGCCACTGGCCGTCGGCGCCGGTGCGTTCGACCAGGCTGTCGACCAGCGTGGCCAGCCGCTGCGGCTCGTTGGCGATCTCGAGCAGCGCCTGCAGCATCGAGTCGTCGAGGTCGGTCTGCTCGCCCTGCAGGTAGGCGGTGAGGATGTTCTCCCAGTCGGAGTTGTCCTTGCCGGCGCGCTCGCGCAGCACCTCGCCGTAGTCGATCTGCCGCACCTCGAGGGCGCCGCCGCCGGCGGCGTCCCACGCCCGCGTGATGCCGCCCTCGTCGCGGATGTCCGCGGGCGACTGCGAGATCAGCACGAGGAACGCGTGCCAGGCGGGCGCCTCGAGCGCGCCGGTGATGTTCAGTTCGCCGACGCTGTGCGCGTGCAGCATCGCCGCCAGCTCGGTCACCGCCTGATCGGGCCGGAGCAGCGCGCGGCCGCCGACCAGCAGCGTGTCGGGCATGACCGTGACGAGGAACGGCCCGTCGGCGACGGCCTTCGCGCCGGCGTTGGTGATGCGGCCGAGTGCGTCCTGGATCGCCGGGTGGGTCGCCGGATACATCGACACCACTCGCGCCGCCGCCTTGCAGGCACGGGCGAGATCCAGCAGTTTGTTGCTCGTGTCGGCCGACAGCGGCTCGGTCGCGTTGGACATGGGCGCCGGACGTCGGGTCCGGCAGGGGGAGCCGACCCGCGTAGATTATAGACGCCAAACCGGGGCTATACTTCGCCTCGATCGCATGCGTGCCGTCGACATCATCCGCGCCAAACGCGACGGCGAGGTGCTGAGCCCCGAGGCCATCGGCGCGTTCGTGCGCGGGGTGCTCGACGGCGGCTGGGCCGACTACCAGACGTCGGCGCTGCTCATGGCGATCGTCCTCAAGGGCATGACGGCGGAGGAAACCGCGGTGCTCACCGAGGCGATGCTCGATTCGGGCCGCCGGGTCGATCTCTCGGGTCTGCGCACCCCCACGGTGGGGAAGCACTCCACCGGCGGCGTCGGCGACAAGGTGTCGATCGTGCTGGCGCCGGTGGTCGCCGCCTGCGGCGTCACCATGGCGAAGATGTCGGGGCGCGGCCTCGGGCACACCGGCGGTACCCTCGACAAACTCGAGGCCATCCCGGGGTTCCGCGTCGATCTCGAGGAAGCACGGTTTCTCGCGGTGCTGCGCGAGGTGGGGTGCGCGCTCATCGGCCAGACCGCCGACATCGCCCCGGCCGACAAGGTGCTCTACGGCCTGCGCGACGTCACCGCCACCATCGAGAGCATCCCGCTCATCTCGGCCTCGATCATGAGCAAGAAGCTCGCGGAAGGCTCGCGGGCGCTGGTGCTCGACGTGAAATGCGGCCGCGGCGCCTTCATGCGCACCTTCGACGACGCCTGCGGCCTGGCGCGGTCGCTCGTGGCCATCGGCCGGGCGCACGGCGTGCCCACCGAGGCGGTGATCACCGGCATGGACCACCCGCTCGGCCGCGCCGTCGGCAACGCGCTCGAGATTCGCGAGTGCGTGGACACCCTGCGTGGCGAGGGCCCCGCCGACCTCGTGGCGGTGGTCGAGGCCATCGGCACGCGCGTGCTGCTGCTCGGCGGTCGTGCCGCCACCCCTGACGCGGCCCGGGCGCTGATTCGCGGGGCCATCGCCAGCGGCGCCGGCCTCGATCGCCTGCGCCGCATGGTGGCCGCGCAGGGCGGCGATGCCGCCGTGATCGACGACCCCGCGCGCCTGCCGCGGGCGGCGATGGTCGAGACGATCGTCGCCGACGCGGACGGCGTCGTCTCCGATCTCGACGCGGCGCTCGTGGGGAAAGCGTCGGTGCTGCTCGGTGCGGGACGCGAGAAGAAGGGCGATCCGGTCGATGCCGCCGCCGGTGTGGTCGTGCGCGCGGCCGTGGGGCAGCGCGTGCGCCAGGGCGATCCGGTGCTCGACCTGCACGGCCCCGATGCCGCGCACCTGGCGGCGGCGCGCGACGTCGCCCGGCAGGCCATCACGCTCAACGGCCGCACCGACGACACTCCGCTCGTGCGGGCGCGGGTGACGGTGGAGGGCGACGTCGTCGCGCCCTGACGGAATCGAGGACCCAGTGTCGGCATACACGGATCGGATTGCGGAAGCGGCGGACGCCCTGCGGGCCCGCGGTATCGACGGGGCCGACGTGGCCATCGTGCTCGGGTCGGGCCTCGGCGCCTTCGCCGAGACGTTGCCCGGCGGCGTGCGCGTGCCCTACGGCGAGATTCCGCACTGGCCGGCCGCCAAGGTGATCGGCCATGCCGGCGTGCTCGCCACGGGACTGGTCGGCGGACGCCGAGTGCTCGCGCTCTCCGGGCGCGCCCACTTCTACGAGGGGCACCCGCTCACCGATGTGACGTTCGCGATGCGCGTGATCGGCGCGATCGGCGTGCCGCGCGTCATCCTCACCAACGCCGCCGGCGGCATCAACACCCGCTTCGCCACCGGCGCGCTGATGCTCATCGACGACCACATCAACCTGCTCGGCAGCAACCCGCTCATCGGGCCGTCGGATCCGGCGCTCGGCGCGCGCTTCCCCGACATGACCGAGGTCTACTCGCGCCGTCTGCGCGCGCTCGCCACCGAGGTGGCGGCGTCGCAGGGCATCCCGATCGAGCACGGCATCTACGTGGCCGTGCACGGGCCGAGCTACGAGACGCCGGCCGAGATCCGCGCCTTCCGCGTGCTCGGCGCCGATGCCGTCGGCATGTCCACCGCGCCAGAGGCGATCGTGGCGCGGCAGATGGGCCTCGAGGTGCTCGGCATCTCGTGCATCTCGAATCCGGCGGCTGGTGTGGTCGACGCGCCGTTGAACCACGAGGACGTGATGGCGGTGACCACGCGCGTGCGCGGCCAGTTCATCCAGCTGCTCGAGGGCATCGTTGGCCGGCTCTGACGCGCTGGTGGAAGCGGCTCGCGCGGCGCGCCTGCACGCCCGCGCCGCCTACTCGGGGTTCCTCGTCGGCGCGGCGCTCGAGTGCGCCGATGGCACGATCGTCAGCGGCTGCAACATCGAGAACGCCACCTACGGTCTCACGGTGTGCGCCGAGCGCGTCGCGCTGTTCAAGGCGCTGTCGGAAGGCCGCGACCAGTTCGTGCGTATCGCCGTCGTCGCCGACACCGACGCCCCGACGCCGCCGTGCGGTCCCTGCCGCCAGCTGCTGTGGGAGTACTGCGGCGACATCGAAGTGGTGATGGCGAATCTCACCCGCGAGACCGCGCGCCATCAGCTCGCCGCGCTGCTGCCGCTGCCGTTCGACGCGCGCCTGTTGAAGGCCTAGCGCCGCGCGGAGCGTACGCGTCGACCGCGGCGAGCCGCTAGCCCTAGCCGCTAGAATGTCCCCATGCTCCCGACCATCGCCTGGGACGGCGACACGATCGTGATGGTGGACCAGCGCAAGCTGCCGACGCGCGAGATCTACGTCACCTGCAAGACCGGCCACGACGTGGCCAAAGCCATCACCACCATGGTGATCCGTGGCGCGCCGGCGATCGGCGTGGCGGCGGCGATGGGCCTGGCGCTCGGCGCGCAGCGCAGCACGGCCACCGGCACCAAGGCGTTCGCCGTCGACTTCCAGAAGCTGGCCGACGTGCTGGCGGCGACGCGACCGACCGCCGTGAACCTCTTCTGGGCCATCGAGCGGATGAAGCACGCGCTGGCCGCCGGCGTACAGGCCGGCGAGGGCGTGCCCGAACTGCGGGCACGGCTGCGCGCGGAAGCCGACGCGATTCACGACGCCGACGTCGAGAGCTGCCGCGCCATCGGCCGCCACGGATCGGATCTCGTACCCGACGGCGCCCGCGTGCTCACGCACTGCAACGCCGGCGCGCTGGCCACCGCCGGCTACGGCACGGCCCTCGGCGTCATCCGCGGCGCCATCGACGCCGGCAAGCGCGTGACGGTGATGGCCGACGAGACGCGGCCGTTCCTGCAGGGCGCGCGCCTCACCGCGTGGGAACTGGTGAAGGACGGTATCCCCACGACGGTCATCACCGACAACATGGCGGCCGCGATGATGGCGGCGGGGCAGGTGGATCTCGTGGTGGTCGGCGCCGATCGCATCGCCGCCAACGGCGACGCCGCCAACAAGATCGGGACGTACGGCCTGGCGATCATCGCCGCCGCGCACGGCGTGCCCTTCTACGTCGCCGCGCCGTGGTCCACGATCGATCTCGCCACGCCGACCGGCGCCGGCATCCCGATCGAAGAACGGAACGCGAAGGAAGTGACACACCTCGCCGGCACGCAGGTCACGCCCGACGGCGCCGCCGTGCGCAACCCCGCGTTCGACGTCACGCCGGCGCGCTACATCACGGCGATCGTCACCGAACGCGGCGTGCTGCGGCCGCCGTTCGTCGAGTCGCTGGCGACCCAGGCGTGCTGATCCTCGGCATCGAGACGTCGTGCGACGAGACGGCCGCCGCCGTCGTCGAGGACGACGGCGGCGCCTGGCGCCTGCGCTCGAACGTCGTCGCCTCGCAGGTCGACATCCACCGCGAGTGGGGCGGCGTGGTGCCGGAACTGGCCTCGCGCCAGCACGTGCGCGACATCTGCGGCGTGGTCGAGCGCGCGCTCGCCGACGCCGGCGTCGGGTGGCGCGATCTCGGCGGCATCGCCGTGACCGAAGGGCCGGGCCTCGTCGGCTCGCTGCTCGTCGGCGTCAGTTTCGCGAAGGCCGCGGCGTGGGCGCGCGGACTGCCGCTGGTGGGCGTGCACCACATCGCCGGACACCTCGAGTCGCTGTGGCTGGCGCACGGGCCGATCCCGACGCCGGCGATCGTGCTCGTCGTGTCGGGCGGCCACACGAGCCTGTATCACGTGCCGGAGGCCGGCACGTATCGTCTGCTCGGCCGGACCCGCGACGACGCGGCGGGCGAAGCCTACGACAAGGTGGCGAAGCTGCTCGGCCTCGGCTATCCCGGTGGGCCGATCGTCGATCGCCTGGCGGCCACTGGCAACGCCGAGGCCATCGCGCTGCCGGTCACGCGCCTCACGCATCCCGATCGCAACGCCCGCGATCGGGATTCGTCCTTCGACTTCAGCTTCAGCGGCGTGAAGACGGCGGTGCTGCGCCACGTGCGCGCACGGCAGGCGGCGCTCGGCGTGGACACGCTGCCCGATGCGGAGATCGCCGACGTGTGCGCCAGCTTTCAGCGTGTGGTCGTGAAGACGCTGGTCTCGCGCGCATTCGCCGCTGCCGGGGAGGTGGGGGCGCGGGCCGTGGGTGTCGCCGGCGGCGTGTCGGCGAATCGCCGGTTGCGCGAAGAGCTCGCCGCGAAGGGCGCGACGCGGCGCCTGCCGGTGTTCGTGCCGCCGGTGTCGCTCTCGACCGACAACGCCGCCATGATCGCCGCCGCCGGCCTGCGGCTGGTGGCGCGCGGTGTGTTCGCCGGCGATCGATTGAACGCGACGCCGTCGCTGCCGCTGGGCTGAGCGATGGCGCGCGAGTATCCGACCGCGCCGGTCGCCGCCGTGGGCGGCGTCGTTCTCGACGGCGATCGCGTGCTGCTGGTGCGTCGCGCGCTGCCGCCGCGGCAGGGCGAGTGGTCGCTGCCGGGCGGGCGCCTCGAGCTCGGCGAGGCGCTCGTCGACGGCGTCGCGCGCGAGGTGCGCGAGGAGACCGGGCTCGAGGTCGAGGTCGGTCCGCTGGTCGAGGTCTTCGATCGCGTGCATCGCGACGACGCCGGCGGCATTCGCTTTCATTTCGTCATCGTCGACTTCCTGTGTCGTGTCACCGGGGGCACGCTGCGGCCCGGAGACGACGCCGCCGATGCGCGTTGGGCGACCCGCGACGAGGTGGCGGCGCTGGGCGTCAACGCGTTCGCCGCGGCCGTGATCGCGCGCGCTTTTCGGATTCGCGACGAGGCGGAAGGCGGGTAGGATCTCGGCCATGGCGTTGGATCGACAGGCAGCGTGGGCGCTGCTGACGGAATGGACGGCGAGCGAGAGCCTGCGCAAGCACGCGCTGGCGGTGGAGGCGGCGGTGCGCGGCTACGCGCGGCTGGCCGGCGCCGACGAAGACGACTGGGGCGTCGTGGCCCTGCTGCACGACTTCGACTACGAGCGCTATCCGACGCTCGGCGACCACCCCAACAAGGGGTGTGAGCACCTGCGCTCGCTCGGCTATCCCGAGTGGGTGATGAAGGCGATCCAGTCGCACGCGTGGGAGATCACGAACGTGCATCCCGAGACCCCGCTCGAGAAGACGCTCGTGGCCTGCGACGAGATGGCCGGCTTCGTCACCGCGGCGGCGCTGGTGCGGCCGAGCCGGAGCGTGATGGACCTCGAGGCCTCGTCGGTCGTGAAGCGCATGAAGGACAAGGCGTTCGCCCGGGCGGTGCCGCGCGAACATCTCACGCGCGGGGCCGAGCTGGTCGGTCTGCCGCTGGCCGAGCACGTCACCAACGTGATCACGTTCATGCGCGCCGAGGCCGACGCGCTGGGGCTGCGCGGCACGCTCTGAGCCGGCCCGGCTGAACGCGGCCCCGGGTCCTTCCGTATCTACGAGCACATGCAGTCGCCCGCCCTCTCCCCCGACGGCGCCACGCCGGCCGCGACGGCTCCCGTCGTCGAGCTGCGCGGGGTGAGCGTCGTCTACGGGCGGCAGGCGGCCCTGCGCGACGTCTCGGCGGTGTTTCCGCGCGGCGCCGTGGGGCTGCTGGGGCCGAACGGCGCCGGCAAGAGCACGATGCTGAAGGCGCTGCTGGGCTTCGTCATTCCCACCAGTGGGTCGATGCGCGTGCTGGGCCTCGACGTCGCCACGTCGCCGCTCGACATCCGCGCCCGCCTCGGCTACATGCCGGAGAGCGACGCCCACATGCCCGGCATGTCGGCCGTGGCCTTCGTGGCCTACTGCGGCCAGCTCGCCGGCCTGCCGCCGGCCGACGCCATGCAGCGCGCGCACGAAGTGCTCTATTACGTGGGCCTCGGCGAGGCCCGCTACCGCAACGTCGAGACCTACTCGACCGGCATGAAGCAGCGCATCAAGCTGGCGCAGGCGCTCGTGCACGATCCCGACCTGCTGTTCCTCGACGAGCCCACCAACGGCATGGACCCGAAGGGCCGCGACGAGATGCTGGTGCTCATCGACGATCTCGCGCACCACAAGGGCGTGAACCTCATCGTCTCGTCGCACCTGCTGCCCGACATCGAGCACACCTGCGATCACGTCATCGTGATGGACAAGGGCGCGGTGGCCACCCAGGGGGCGCTCGACGCGGTGCGCGGTCCCCAGGGCCGCGTGTTCGAGCTGCGCCTGAAGGACGGCGCCGCACGGATGGCGGCGCTGCTGACCGACGCCGGGTGCGAGTGCCACGACACCGACGAGGACATGATGCGCGTGTTCGTGCCGGGCGACGGCGGCGCGGAGGTGATCTTCCGCCTCGCCTCCACGCACGGCCTGCAGGTGCGGCACCTGCGGCAGAGCACGCCCACGCTCGAAGACGCGTTCGCGCGCGCGGTGGGGGCCGAGTAGCCCCATGCCGATCCACGATCAGGGCTATCAGCGCTATCAGGGCGCGCGGTTCCAGACCGGCGCGGCCTGGCTCGTGATCGCCAGGGCCGGCATCCTCAGCGTGCTGACGCAGCGCAAGTACCTCGGTCTCATGCTCGTGGCGTGGGCACAGTTCGTGGTGCGCGTCGGTCAGGCCTACTTTGCGTCGAACATCCCGCAGGCCGCCATACTCGCCATCAAGCCCGAGACGTTCCGCGAGTTCCTCGAAGTGCAGGCGATCTTCGTCTTCTTCTTCACCGTGTTCGTCGGCGCCGGGCTCATCGCCGCCGACCGCCGCGCCAACGCATTGCAAATCTACCTGGCCAAGCCGCTGTCGCGCTGGGAATACGTGGCCGGCAAGGCAGCGGTGCTGGTCACGCTGCTGCTGGCCGTCACCTTCGTGCCGGCGATCCTGTTGCTGCTCGTGCAGATCGGCCTGGCGGGCAACCTGTCGTTTCTTTCCGCCAACCTCTATCTGCTGCCCGCCATCACGCTCTACTCGCTGCTGCAGGTGATGCTGGCGTCGGCGACGATGCTGGCCCTGTCGTCGCTCTCGAAGAGCAGCCGTTTCGTGGCGGTGCTGTACGCCGGGCTCTTCTTCTTCACCCGCGCGCTCTTCCAGGCGGTGAAGGGCGTCACCGGCCAGTCGTCGTTCGTGTGGCTGTCGCCCGGTGATGCGCTCGAGCTCGTCGGCGACGCCATCTTCCGCATGCCGCTGCGCTACGACCTGCCGGCGTGGGGCGCGATTCTGGTGGTGGTGCTGCTGGTGGCCGTGTCGGCGCTCGTGCTCGAGCGGCGGGTGCGCGCGGTGGAGGTGGTGAGCTGATGGACGCCGCGCTCCAGCCGATCGTGCAGGCCGACCACCTGTCGAAGTGGTACGGCCAGATCAGCGGCCTGAACGACGTCACCGTGTCGATTCCCCCCGGGATCACCGGCCTGCTCGGTCCGAACGGGGCGGGGAAGTCGACGTTCATGAAGCTCATGACCGGGCAGCTCAAGCCCAGTCAGGGGTCGATCCGCGTGCTCGGCACGTCGCTGTGGGACACGCCGGCGGCGTTCTCGCGCGTCGGCTTCTGCCCCGAGCAGGATGCCTTCTACGACCGCATGACCGGCCTCGAGTGGGTCACCGCCCTGGTCAAGCTGAACGGCCACACCGACGCCGAGGCCGATGCCGCGGCCCGGCACGCGCTGGAGATGGTCGAGCTCACCGATGCGGCGGGCAAGAAGATCGGCGCCTACAGCAAGGGCATGCGGCAGCGCGTGAAGCTGGCCCAGGCGCTCGTGCACGACCCCGAGCTGCTCATCCTCGACGAGCCGCTCACGGGCATGGATCCGCTGCAGCGCCGCCGCACCATCCGCCTCGTGAAGGACTGGGCGAAGCGTGGGCGGCACGTCATCGTGTCGAGTCACATCCTGCACGAGATCGAGGCGATGACCTCGAACATCCTGCTCATCACCAACGGCCGCATCCTGGCCGAAGGCAACGTGCACCAGATCCGCGAGCTCATCGACACGCACCCGCACACGGTGCACGTGAAGGCCGCCGATCCGCGCGCCCTCGCCGCGCGCGTGCTGCACGACGAGGGCGTCACCCGCATCGCCTTCGACGAAGGCACGCTCACCGTCGAGACCAGGCAGCCGGATCGCTTCTACCAGCGGCTCACCGATCTGGCGGCCAGCGGCGACGCCGGCGCCATCGCCGAGGTCACCTCGCCCGACGACAACCTGCAGGCCGTGTTCAGCTACCTGGTGCGTCAATGAGCTCGCCGTCGATCACGCCCGCGCGTCCCGCGCCGCTCTCGCTCACCGCCGCCGCGCGGCGCGTGTTCGAGCTCTCGTTCGGCGAGATGCTGTGGTCGCGGCGCACGATCTTCATGGCGCTCGTGGTCGGCGGGCCGGTGCTGCTGGCCGTGATCTTCCGCATCGTCGAGGCCTTCGGCGCGCCGGCGCTGCGCGTGAACGGCACGCGGGTGGCCGGCGGCAGCGTGTTCGGCGTGATGATCTGGATGCTCTACGTCCGCTTCATCGTGCCGGTGCTCGGCCTGTTCTACGGCACCTCGCTGATGGCCGACGAAGTCGACGACAAGACCATCACGTATCTGTTCTCGCGGCCCATCCCGCGCGGCGCGGTGCTGCTGGGCAAGTACCTGGCCTACCTCGCCTGCACGGCGCTGGTCGTGTTGCCGTCGGTGATGCTCACGTATTTCCTCACCGTGCCCTTTGCGCAGGTGCCGGGCACCTTCGGGCCGCTGGTGCTGGATCTGGGCATCCTGGCGCTGGGCCTGACCGTCTACGGGGCGGTGTTCGCGTTCGTCGGCGCCCGCCTGAAGCGGCCGCTGGTGGGCGGGCTCGTCTTCACCTTCGGGTGGGAGCCGCTGGCCCTGGCGCTGCAGGGCTACCTGCGGCAGTTCACCGTGGCCCGCCACCTCCAGGCGCTGGTGCCCCATGCCATGCCCAGCGACGGCGCGCTCAGCCTGTTGCAGGGGCTGTTCAAGGACACCCCGTCGCTGCCGGCGGCCCTGGCCTGGCTGGCCACCCTCACGGCGGTGTTCCTGTGGCTGGCGATGCGCACGGTGACACACCGCGAATACGTGCTCGAGCAGTAGGCTGGCGCCCGGCACGGGGGTGGGACGAAAGCCCGAACCCGCCGCGGACCCGTTCCGTATAATCCATCAAAGGGAGTGACCCACATGACCGCGAAGACCCGTTACTTCGTGCTCACGGCCTTCGCCATCCTCATCGGTGGCCTCACGACCGGTCTGGTGGCGTCCTACATGGGCGGGCTGCCAGTGGCCCTCACCCGGGGCGCCGGTCCTGACGACCTGGCCTTCGTGCCTCCCGACGCCGTCGCCGTCGCCTATGCCGACGTGCAGCAGGTGATGGCCTCCGACGCCCTCCAGCGCCTCCGCCGCCTCCACGAGGCGGAATCCGCCAACAATCCCGACGCCTCCACCGAGCGCCACGACTTCGAAGAGAAGACCGGCGTGAACGTGGAACGTGACATCGATGCGGTGGTCGCGGCCATGATGCCCGGCGCCGCCGCCGACGACCACCGGCCGCTCGTGCTGGCCCGCGGCCGCTTCGATCAGGTGCGCATCGAAGGGCTGGCCCGCGAGCACGGCGGTGAAGTGAGCGACTACCAGGGCGTCCGCGTCGTGGCCCACCATGGCGACCACGAGACGATGGCCGTCGGCTTCCTGGCCCCCGGCGTGGTGGCGGTGGGCAGCCTCGAGGGCGTGCAGGCGGCGGTGCAGGCCAAGCAGAGCGGCCGCAACGTGCTGTCGAACACCGAGATGATGCGCCTCGTGAGCGAGCTCGACAACGCCAACGCCTGGGCCGTGGGCCGCTTCGACGCCGTGGCCACCACGGCCGGCCTGCCAGGCGAACTGCAGCAGCGGGTGCCCACGCTGTCGTGGTTCTCGGCGGCGGGCAACCTCAACGGCGGCGTCAGCGGCACCTTCAAGGCGGAAGCGAAGGACGAGGAAGCCGCGAAGAACCTGCGCGACATGCTGCGCGGCGTGATGGCGATGGTGAAGATGCAGGCCGACAACAAGCCGGAACTGCGCGCCCTGGCCGACTCGCTGCAGCTCGGCGGCGAGGGCAAGACGGTGGCGGTAGGCTTCTCGCTGCCGACCCAGCTCTTCGACGTCATCGAACAGCTCGAACGCCAGAAGCAGGAGAAGCGGCCGGCCGACGCCCGCTGAACGCGCCGCTCTCGCTCCCACGCCATCCGTTCAACGAATCGCAGGCCCGCAGGCGCTCACGCGCAGGCGGGCCTGTTGTCGTGTACGGCGGTGCGGAAGGGCCGTGCGGGGCGTTACGC
>JAXLRB010000048.1:0-8913 GCA_046331325.1 Vicinamibacterales bacterium
GCAGGCCGCCGGCCGAGGTGTCGCCGCTCACGCCGGCGTTCACGACCGTCCAGCCCTGCTGCCGCGACTCGAGACGCCGCGCCAGCACCGACGGATACGCTTCGTCCACGGCCACGCCCAGTCCAGCCGTGAGGCTGTCGCCGAGAAACACGATACGGCGATCGGCGCGGGGCGCCACCGCCTCGCCCGCCGGTGCGGAGGCGGTGGAGGCCGGCGCCGCTTCCGAGACCGCGGCGGGCGCGGAAGGCCGGGGGCCCGGCGCGGAGGCCTGGGGCCCGCCGCAGGCGGCCAGTGTCAGGCTGGCCGCGAGCCACACGGCGATTGGTCGCGCGTCCCTCATGGTTCGCACATTATGACGGAGGAGGCGGGCCTGCCGGTTCCCGTGTCAGGCGTGATGCACGACCACGACGGTCACGTTGTCGGTCGTGCCGCGCGCGAGGGCGTCGTCGACGAGCTGGCGGGCGCCGGCGTCGGCCGAGACCCCGCGCACGAGCTCGCCCAACCGCGCGTCGTCGACGACGTTGTGCAGGCCGTCGGACGCCAGCACGAGGATGTCGCCCGCCGCGATGCCGACCTGGACGATCTCCGGATCCGCGGCCACGCGCGCGCCGATCACGCTCGTGAGCACGTGCCGCATCGGGTGCGCGCGTGCCGCCGCGTCGCGCGCGCCGTCGCGGCCGAGCACGCTCGCCAGCCACGTGTCGTCGTGCGTCACCAAATCCACGGTGTCGCCGCGCACCAGATAGGCACGGCTGTCGCCCACGCTGCCGACAACACCGGACGCGTCGTCGAGCAGCAGCACCGTGAGGGTGGTGCCCATGCCGACGAGGGCCGGGTCCGCCGCCCCCGCCGCGAAGACGGCGTCGTTGGCGCGCTTCAGCGCATGGCGCACGCGGGCCTGCGCCAGCGGCTGGTCGCTGCGCCCGTGCGGCCACGAGAAGCCCTCCCGCGACGACGCGGTGAGATCGGCGACGACCTCCGCCACCGCCAGGTGCGAGGCGACTTCGCCGGCCTGGTGCCCGCCCATGCCATCGGCCACGATGAAGACGCCGCGCGCCGGGTCGGCGTACCAGCAGTCCTCGTTGGCCGTACGCACCGGGCCGGTGTCGGTCGCACCGGCGGCGGTCACGAGGGCGCGAGGGTCCGGAGCCACGAAACGAGGGTACAGGCGTTTCGCGGCGCCGACAACCGCCGGTATACTCCCTCCGTGATCAGCACGCCCCTCCAGCCCGTGCTGGCGCGGGCTTCGGCCCTCCTGGATCGCGGGCGTGGCTCGGCGGCGGCCGAGCTGCTCGAACCTCTCCTCCAGGCTCGCAGCCTCAAGCGCCTCGATGAGCTCGTGATCCGCGCGGCCCTCGCGGAGGCGTCGCTGCTGCGCGGCGATCCGGTGCAGGCGGCCGACACGCTGGGCCGGCCGCCCGATCAGATTCGCGAGACGGTCCCGCAGGCGCTGCTGTCGACGCTCTGGCGGCTGCACGGCAAGGTGGCGGCCGCGCGCGGCGAGCCGTCGCGCGCCATCGCGCTGCACGGCCGCGCGTTGAAGCACGCCGAGGCCGCGCACGACTCGCGCGGCATCGGCCTGGCCCACCTCGAGCTGGTCAACTGCTATCGCAAGTTCGGCGATCAGGCGATCGTCCGCGAGCACCTCACGGAGGCGGCGGCCGCGCTGCATGCGGCGGGCGATCGGCGGCACCTCGCCGAGGTGCATTCGGCGTCGGGCGTGCTCTTCGCGCAGCAGGGCCGGTACGAGGACGCGGAGGCGGCCCTGCGCAACGCCGAGCGTCTGGCGTCGGGGGTCGGCGCCGACGACGTGCTGGCGCTGGCCTACGTGAACCAGGCCAACGTCGCGCAGGTGCGCCGCCGCTACGACCAGGCGGTGGCGCTCGCCGAGCGCGCCGTCACGCTGCACGACTCGGTCGACCAGCCGCATCGTCTCGCCGCCTCGCTCGCCACCCTCGGCCAGATCAACGTCAAGCTCGGCCAGCTCGATGCCGCTGAAGCCGCGCTGCGCCGCGCCCTCTCGATTTCGAACGGCACGGCGATGCTGCGGGCGCACGAGATCAACGGCGCCATCTACGACACGCTGGCCCAGATCGCGTTGATGCGTGGCGACTACGAGTCGGCGGCCGACCATCTCAAGCACGCCTCCGAGTCGTACGGGCACTACGGGCGCGAGACCAGCCGCTGGTACGAGTGGTCGGTCCGCCTCATCACCGCGCGGCTGGCCAACCGGCGCGGCCGGCCCGAGGACGCGCTGAGGGACGCTGACGACCTCATTCAGGCCGAGGGGGCGCCTCCCGCCGAAGGCCTGGAGGCGGAGCTGATCGCCGCCGAAGCCCTGTTGCTCTCGGGTCGGCCTGCTGAGGCCGACGCGCGCCTGCAGGCCGTCGAGAGCCGCATCGACCCGCGCCGCACGCCGGGCGCCTGGGGCGAGTTCCTTCGCGTGCGCGGCCTGCACCATGCCGCCGACGGGCGGCCCAACGAGGCGTACCACGACATCGCGCAGAGCGTCAGCGTGTTCGACCTGGTCGGCGAACGCTACCAGGCCGCGGTGAGCCACGCCGCGCTCGGCCGCCTCGCTCGTCAGGCCGGCGCGCGCTCGGTTTCCGACCGGCACCTGCGGCAGGCGCTCGAGGAGTTCCGCGCCCTCGGCTCGGCCCGCGATCTCGAGGACCTGCAGCGCACGCTCGACGAGCCGGCGCCGGCCGGCAGCGGCGTCTACCTCGGCTCGCCCGCCGACGCCGACGACGCGCTGGTGCAGCGGCTCGTGAACGCCTCGGTGCTGCCCGACCTGCTCGCACACGAGCTGGTGATGGCGGCGCGCGAAGCCGTCTTCGCCGAACTGGCCACCGTGTACGTGGCGCCTCCCGGCGGCGATGTCCGCATCGTCGCCACGGCCGGCGGCGACGCCGTGGCCGCGAAGACGGTGGCGACGACCGCACTGGCCGGCAGTGCCTTCGCCGGTCACCCCGTGATCGTGCGGCCCCTCGGCCTCGACCCCGATGGGCCGCGCTGGCTGGCGGTGGCGTCGGCGCGACCGTGGAGCGACCTGGCACTGCGACGCGTCCGGATGCTGGCCGCCGTGGCCCGCCAGGGCTTCGACCTGTGCAGCGCCCGCGAGCGTCCCGTGGCGGCGCGGGTGTCGGCGTCGGAGCGCCCCCTCGAGCCGTTGCTCACGGGGTTCATCTGCGCGTCGGAATCGATGCAGCGAGTCGTCGAGCAGGTGCAGCGCCTGCAGGGCAACGACCTCACCGTGCTCATCACCGGCGAGAGCGGCACCGGCAAAGAGCTCGTGGCGCGGGCGATTCACGTCGGCTCGCTGCGCAACGCCGGCACCTTCCTGCCCTACAACTGCACCACCACCACCCGCGAGCTGGCCGACTCGCAGCTCTTCGGTCACCGCCGGGGCGCCTTCACCGGCGCCGTCACCGAGCAACCCGGCCTCGTGCGGGCAGCAGCCGGCGGCACGCTCTTCCTCGACGAAGTCGGTGACCTGCCGTTCGACGTGCAGCCCAAGCTGCTCCGCTTCCTCGAACAGGGCGAGATCCTGCCAGTGGGTGAAACACGGCCGCAGCAGGTCGACGTGCGGGTACTGGCGGCGACCAATGCCGACCTCGAACAGCGCGTCAGCGAAGGCAAGTTCCGCGAGGATCTCTACTACCGGCTCAGCGTGATCCGCATCCACATCCCGCCGCTGCGCCAGCGCCGCGACGAGATTCCCCACCTGGCCACGTTCTTCCTGCGCGAGGCCGCGGACCGGCTCGGCAAGCCCGACGTCGGCCTGTCGCCCGAGGTGCTCGGCCTCTTCGCGTCGTACTGGTGGCCGGGCAACGTGAGGCAGCTACGGAATGAGGTGCAGCGCGCCGTGGCGTTGGCGGCGCCCGGAAGCACCGTGTCGCCGGAGCAGCTGTCGCCCGATCTCATGGCCGAGGTGCCCGCCGGTCAGAGTTCGGCCGCCGCCAACGGGGCGTCGAGCGGCACGCCGAAGCTCAAGGCGGGCCAGCGGCTGGCGGATCTCGTGGACGAGGTGGAGCGGGGCCTCATCGCCGAGTCGCTCGACAAGGCCGGCGGCAATATCGCCGAGACGGCTCGCGTGCTGGGCCTGACGCGGCGCGGGCTCTACCTCAAGCTCAAGCGCCTTGGCATCGACTCCGGTCCGGCTCAGCTCTGAGTAGTCAGTATCCGTTTGAAAGCATACATGGATACTTTGTATGCTTCACGGCCAGCCTTCTGACTGTGTCGACTGAACCATATAAGAGTTTTTTGTCGCTTAGAGTTCTTTAGTTGCGCATTTAGTCAGTATACAGGCCGTGTGGGCGCGGATCTTGGAGACAGGGAGAGCGTTGCTCGAGTGGCCATGTGGGCCGCTCACCCTGGGGGAATCCGTGGCCAACTCGATTTCGACCACCGCCGTCAGCGCCACCCAGCGCACCAACTCGCGTCAGCGGGTCGCCCTGCCGGCCCGCCTCACCTGGAAAGACCAGGGCGGCGCGGTGCGATTCGCCTCGGTCGTCACGCGAGACCTGAGCGACACGGGCGCCTTTGTCGAGTGCCCCTCGAGCGCGCCGCTTCCCCTGTTCCGCCTGGTGCACCTCCAGCTCGAGCCGTCGGCCGTCGGCAGCGGGCATCCCCTGGCCGCCGATCGGGTGCTGGCCGCCGTGTGGCGCGTCGAAAAGGCCTCGACCGGCGCCGCCCAGGGCTATGCCCTCCGCTTCATGCTCGACCCGGCGCAGACGCCCGCCGCGGCCGCACCGCGCTACACGGTGCCGGACATGGCCGCCGCCTGCTGAGACCGCGTTAGACCGGGGGCGCCTCGAGCGCCCCCACCCCGTCCCGCTCGACCCGCTTCCGCCAGTACCGCGCAATCCCCTGCCAGACCTGATCGAAGGGCGCCGCCGCCTCCGCGGCCTGGGCGTCGGCCTCGGTGGCTCCGTGCGCACGCACGTCCTCGCGCAGCCACGCCACCCACTGCGCGGTCAGGGTCGCCTCGTCGACTCCAGCGCCCGCCCTGAGCAGATCGCGGGCCACCACGGCCGAGCGCTGCAGGGTGTCGCGGAAGCGCGTCAGGTGCGCCGCCGCGTCGTCGTAGTGCCCGAAGTGCGTGACGAACAGCGACGACGGCGACCACCTGGCGATGCGATCGACGCTCGCCACCCACGTCGGGATGTCGATGTCCGGAGGCGGCGTGGGCGCGAAGGCATGCGGTCCGGCCACCCGCACGCCGCCGGTGTCGCCGACGAACGCCGTGCCGCTTGCGCGGTCGAAGTAACAGACGTGATGCGACGCGTGCCCCGGCGTGTAGGCGACCTCGATCACGCGGCCGTCGAGCGTCAGGGTCTCGCCGCCCTCCAGCGGACGCAGGGCCTCGACCGGCACGGCGAGGAACGCGCCCCAGAGGCGGTCCATGTCGGCGCCGTAGAGCCGCGTCGCGCTGGCCACGAGCTTCTCGGGCTGCGCGAGGTGTTTCGCGCCGAACGCGTGCACGTAGACCGGCAGGCCCGGATGGCGCTGCACCAGCGTGCCCGCCGCACCGGCGTGATCGAAGTGGATGTGCGTCAGCAGCAGACCGCGCACGTCCGGCCACCCGAGGCCGTGGCCGGCGAGCCCACGCGTGAGGGCGTCGAGACACGAGGACGGGCCGGGGTCGACCAGCAGCACGCCGCCGTCGCACGGCAAGACACCCGTGGCGATCACGCCGGGCCGCCCCAGGAACTGGAGATCGATCGTCCGCACCATCCGGCCAGTGTAGTGCAGCCCACCGCCCGTCCCGGCGATGCGGGTCACCGCCCTGCCCAGGCACGCGGGCCGGCCGGTATGATGGCGCCATGCTGCTTCCCGTCGTTCGCCGCCTCGTCGTACCGGCGGTGGCGCTCTGCGCCGCCGTCGCCTGTTCGCAGCCCGCCGCCCCGCCGCCGGCGCCGACACCGGCGCCTGCGCCGCTGACCTCGGGCCTCGACGTCGCGTCGTTCGACAAGACCGTGCGTCCGCAGGACGACCTCTTCCGCTACGTCAACGGCGGGTGGCTCGCGCGCACCGAGATCCCGGCGGACAAGGCGTCGGTGGGCGGATTCATGGACGCCTACGACCGCACACAGGACCAGCTGAAGGCGATTGTCGAAGCCGCCGCCGCCAGTCCCGGCGCGCCGGGCTCGCCGTCGCAGAAGATCGGCGACTTCTACACCGCGTTCATGGACCAGGCGCGCGCCGACGCGCTGGGCCTCACGCCGCTGAAGGCGGAGCTCGATCGCATCAACGCCCTGTCGTCGAAGCGCGACCTCGCCGCCTATATGGCACGGCAGTTCATGCTCGGCGTCGACGGCGCGCCGATCGCCGGCGAGGTCGAGGGCGATGCGCAGGCGCCGACGCAGTCGGTCCTGTACCTGTATCAGGGCGGCCTCGGGATGCCCGACCGCGACTACTACCTCTCGTCGGATCCGAAGCTCGTGGCGGTGCGGGCGAAGTACCGCACCTATCTCGCCGCGCTGCTCGAGGCGGCGGGCGTCGCCGGCGCGAAGGCCGAGGCCGACGGTGTGCTGGCCCTCGAGACCACGCTGGCCCGCGCGCACTGGACGCAGGTCGAGAGCCGTGACGCCGTGAAGACCTACAACCGTGTCGCCGTGAAGGACCTGGCGACGAAGTTCCCCGGCCTCGACTGGACCGCGTGGACGACCACGCTCGGCGTGCAGGACGCGCCGCACCTGATCGTGTCGCAGCCGAGCTTCATGGTGGCGCTCGGCAAGGCCGTCGACGCCACGCCGCTGCCGCGCTGGAAGTCGCACCTCATCGCCCACACCGTCGACCGCTTCGCGCCGTACCTCAGCACCGCGCTCGTCGACATGCGGTTCGCGTTCCGCGGCACGGCCCTGCAGGGCATCCAGGCGCTGCAGCCGCGCTGGAAGCGCGCCATCGCCAACCTCGATGCGGCGCTCGGCGAACAGCTCGGGCAGCTCTACGTCGAGAAGCACTTCTCGCCGGCCGCCAAGGCGCGGATGGACCAGCTCGTCGCCAATCTGCGCGGCGCGTTCAAGGCCGGTATCGATCAACTCGAGTGGATGAGCCCGGAGACGCGTCGCGAGGCGCAGGCGAAGCTGGCCGCGTTCCGCCCGAAGATCGGCTATCCGTCGAAGTGGCGCGATTACTCGGCGGTCGAGATCCGCAAGGACGATCTGGCCGGCAACATGCTGCGCGCGCTGGAGGCGAACGCCCGCTTCGAGCTCGCCAAGGTCGGCAAGCCCGTCGACCCCGAGGACTGGGGCATGACGCCGCAGACGATCAACGCCTACTACAACCCGATCCGCAACGAGATCGTCTTCCCCGCCGCCATCCTGCAGCCGCCGTTCTTCGACATGGCCGCCGACGACGCCGTGAACTACGGCGCCATCGGCGCCGTGATCGGTCACGAGATGGGCCACGGCTTCGACGACCAGGGCCGCCGCTTCGACGCCACCGGCGCCCTGCGCGACTGGTGGACCGCGAAGGACGGCGAGGAGTTCCAGCGCCGCGCCAAGGGCCTCGCCGCCTTCTACTCGGGCATCGAGGCGATTCCGGGCGCGAAGGTGAACGGCGACCTCACCCTGGGCGAGAACATCGGCGATCTCACGGGCGTCGTGATCGCGCATCGCGCCTATGTCGCGTCACTCGGCGGGAAGCCGGCGCCGGTGATGGACGGACTGAGCGGCGACCAGCGCTTCTTCGCCGGCTGGACGCAGGCCTGGCGCGCCAAGGACCGCGAGGAGTCGGTGCGGCAGCGCCTGCTCGCGGATCCGCACGCGCCCGATCCCGTGCGCGCCGTGGCGCCGCTGCGCCACGTGCCCGAATTCTACACGGCGTTCGACATCACGCCGACGGACAAGCTGTACCTGGCGCCCGAGCAGCGCGTGAAGATCTGGTAGCGCGGTCTAGCGGCGCGACGCCTGGCCGAACGTGTCGCAGGCGTTCACCGAGCCGTCGGTCATGCCGCGGCGCAGCCAGGTGACGCGTTGTTCCGACGAGCCGTGCGTCCACGACTCGGGCGACACCCGTCCCTGCGCGCGCTTCTGCAGGGTGTCGTCGCCGATCGCGGCGGCGGCGCGCAGGCCCTCTTCCACGTCGCCCGGCTGCAGCAGCTGACGATCGTTGGCGTGGTTCGCCCACACGCCGGCGAAGCAGTCCGCCTGCAGTTCCTGCAGCACCGACAGCCGGTTGCTCTCGACCTCGCCGGCCTGCTGGCGGGCCGCGTTCACCTTGTCGGAGATGCCCAGCAGCGTCTGGATGTGGTGGCCGACCTCGTGCGCCACGACGTAGGCCTGCGCGAAGTCGCCCGGCGCGCCGAACTGCTCGTCGAGCTGCTTGAAGAACGACAGGTCGATGTAGAGCTTCTGATCGCCGGGGCAGTAGAACGGACCGACGGCGGCCGAGTTGGTGCCACACGCCGACTGCACGGCGTCGTCGAAGAGCACCAGCGTCGGCGCCTGGTAGCGTTCGCCCGACGCCTGGAAGATGCCGCTCCACGCATCCTCGGTCGATCCGAGCACGCGCGCCGCGAACACCGCCTGCGGATCGTCGGTGGGTGCGCCGGTCCGCCCCTGCTCCACCGGTGCGCTGCCGCCGCCACCGCTGAGGCCGCCGGCCAGCTGGAACAGCGTGAGCGGATTGGTGCCGGTCACCCAGCTGATGAGCAGCACGACCACGATCGTGCCGAGGCCCATGCCGCCACCGATGCGTCCCCCGCCCGCGCGCCTGCCGCGCCGGTCTTCGACGTTGTCACTGGCGCGCTGATCGTCCAACCGCATGAGGGCCTCCGGCCGATGGCCGCGCGTCCGAGGGGGACCGGCGCACGATGGTGGCGATCATACGACACGCATCCGGGCGCGGAGTCACGCCGTGTGGAGTGCCGGGGTGGATCGAGTATCGTGAAGTCCGCTCGCCGGGGTG
>JAXLRB010000049.1:0-6443 GCA_046331325.1 Vicinamibacterales bacterium
AGCTGACCGGCACGCAAGGGGTCGAGCTGCTGATGTGGCTGGCGGCCCGCGGCGCGCTGACGGGCAGCGTGAAGAAGGTGCACGCCAACTACCACATCCCGATCTCGAACACCGCGGCCGGGCTGATGGTGATGGAGCACGCCGTCTGACGCTGCGCCGCTAAACTGCGGCGGATGGTCAAGTGCCCCGGCTGCGGCGAAGAGAACCCGCCCAAATTCAAGCTGTGCGGGTACTGCGGCACGCCGCTGGCGGCGGCGTCGCCGGCGCTGCCGGTGCGCGAGATGCGCAAGACGGTGACGGTCATCTTCTGCGACCTGAAGGACTCCACCGCGCTCGGTGAGCGCCTCGACTCCGAAGCCCTGCACGAGGTCAAGGAGCGTTACTTCGGCGCGATGTCGGCCGAGATCCTGCGCCACGGCGGCAAGATCGAGAAGTTCATCGGCGACGCGATCATGGCCGTCTTCGGCCTGCCGCGCGCGCACGAGGACGACGCGCTGCGCGCGCTGCGCGCGGCCATCGGCATGCGCACGGCGCTGGCGCGCGTGAACGTCGACCTGGCGACGCGCTACGGCGTGCAGCTCGCCAACCGCACCGGACTGAACACCGGCGAGGTGGTCGCCAACGACGACCCGACGGCGGACCAGAAGCTCGCCACGGGCGACGCCGTCAACGTCGCCGCGCGTCTGGAGCAGGCGGCTCCAGCCGGCGAGATCTTCCTCGGCGAGACGACCTACCGGCTGGCGCGCGACGCGATCGAGGTCGAGGCCGTCGACCCGCTGCAGCTCAAGGGCAAGACCGAGCCCGTCGCCGCGTACCGCCTGGTCTCGGCCAGCGGCCTCGACGGCCACGTGCGCCGCGCCGACATCCCCACCGTCGGCCGCGACGACGAGCTCGCCGCGCTCGACCGGGCCTGGCACGAGCTGTGCGCGCGGCGCGAAGTGCGCCTGTTCACCATCGTCGGCGACGCCGGCCAGGGCAAGTCGCACCTCGCCCGCGCGGTGATCGAGCGCATCGCCACCGGCGCGGTCGTGCTGCGGGGGCGCTGCCTGCCCTACGGCGACGGCGTCACGTTCTGGCCGCTGGTGGGCATGGTCTGGGGCGCCGCCGACATCCTCGAGGAGGACGCGCCGGAACTCGCGCGCTCGAAGATCCTCGCCACGGTCGGCGACGCCGAGGTCGCCGATCGCCTGGCCAGCGCGATCGGCCTGAGCAAGGCGAGCTTTCCGATGCAGGAGCTCAACTGGGCGGCGCGCAGGTTCCTGACCGGCCTGGCCGCGCGCAGCCCGGTGGTCGCGCTCGTCGACGACATCCACTGGGCCGAGCACGCGTTTCTCGAGATGCTCGAGCACATCCTCGAGACGGCGACCGACGCGCCGGTCCTGATCCTCGCGACGGCGCGGCACGAGCTCTACGAGAGCCATCCCCAGTGGGGCGACAAGAAGGGCGGCACGCGGCTCGACCTGCTGCCGCTGACCGACGCCGCGTCGGCCCAGGTCGTGACCAACCTGCTCAAGGGCGCGACGCTGCAGCGCGAGGCGCTCGAGCACGTCATCCGCGCCGCCGAGGGCAACCCGCTGTACATCGAGCAGACGCTGTCGATGCTGATCGACGGCGACGCGATCCGCCAGCAGGGCGATGCCTGGGTGACGACCCCGGCCTACGGCGCGGTCAAGGTGCCGCCGACGATCCAGGCCCTGCTCGAGGCGCGACTGGACAACCTGCCGCGCGCCGACCGGGCCACGGTCGAGCCGGCCGCGGTGATCGGCCTCGAGTTCGCGCGGCCCGCGCTGGAGGCGCTCGCCCCCGACGCCGTGCGGGCGAGCCTGCCCGAGCACCTGGGCACGCTGGTGCGCAAGCACTTCATCAAGCCCTCGAGCGCGACGCACGCCGACGCGATCTACCGCTTCCACAACCACCTCGTGCGCGAGACGGTCTACAACGGGCTGCTCAAGCGCGCGCGCGCCAACCTGCACATCGGCTTCGTCGGCTGGGCCGACAAGATCAACGCCGACCGCGACCGCGCACTCGAGTTCGAGGAGATCCTCGGCTACCACCTGGAGCAGGCGCACCGCTACCTGCGCGAACTCGGTCCGCTGGACGAGGCCGGGCTCGCGATCGGCCGCGACGCCGCAGGGCGACTGGGCAATGCCGCCCGCCGCGCCCACGCGCGGGGCGACATGCATGCCGCCGCCAGCCTGTTCAGGCGGGCGACCGCGATGCTCGCCGCCGACGCGCCGCAACGCATCGACATGCTCCCCGACCTCGCCGAGGCCTTGCTCAGCCTGGGCGACTACGCCGGCGCGCGCGCGGTGCTCGAAGACGCTTCGGATGCTGCCCGTCGCATCGGCAACCGGCGCATCGAGGCCGCCTGCCAGCTCATCGGCCTCTTCGTCAGCCTGCACAGCGGCGAGCAGGAAGACTGGGCCGATCAGGCGCTGCGCTCGGCGCAGGCGCTGATCCCGGTCCTCGAAGCGGAGAACGCGCACGGCGAACTCGCCAACGCCTGGCGCCTGATCGTGCTCGTGCACGGCATGGCGGGGCAGTACCGGCTCGCCAACGAAGCGGCCGAGCGGTCGATCGCCCACGCGCGCCACACCGGCAACGAGCGGCTCCTGGCGCGCAACGGGCTGATCCTGGCGATCAGCGCGCTCTACAGCCCGATGCCGGTGCCGCAGGCCATCGCGCAGTGCGAGGCCATGATCGGTGAGGGGATCGGCGACCGGCAGGTCGAGGGCAGCGTGCTGTGCACGCTGTCGCAGCTCAAGGCGATGAACGGCCAGATCGATCAGGCGCGCGAGCACTACCGGCGCGGTCGGGCCATGCTGCGCGAGCTCGGGCAGGGCGTGAACGCCGCGTCCACCGGCCTCGACCTGGCACGCGCCGAACTGCACGGCGGCGACCTGGCCCTGGCCGAGCGCGAAGTCCGTGCCGACTACGACTTCCTGACCCGCATGGGGGAGACCTACTTCCTGTCGACGATGGCGGCGCTGCTGGCGCGGCTGGTGCGCGACCAGGGACGCGACGGCGAAGCACTCGAGTTCACCCAGGTGGCCGAGGGCGCGACCTCCGACGACGACGTCGAGTCCCAGGCCCTGTGGCGCTCGATCCGTGCGCCGGTGGTGGCCCGGGCCGGCGACGTGGCGCAGGGCGAGGAGCTGGCGCGAGCCGCCGTCGAGTTGGCTCGCGGCACCGAGGCGCCGATGATGCTCGCCGACGCGCTGGCCGAACTCGCCGAGGTGCTGCGCATCGCGGGCAGGCCCGACGAAGCGCGGCAGGCGATGGACGAGGCCATGCTGGCCTATGGGTCCAAAGGCGATGTGGTGTCGGCCGCTCGCTGCACGGCCTGGGCTGCCGAACTGGCCCGGGCCTGACCGCCTCTGAACGCAAGCGAGGCCGGCACTCGCGTGCGCGGCCTCGCGAAAGCGGCGAGCTCAGGCGATCGGACAGAGTGTCAGACGCCCACCTTGAAGCCGCCGTTCTTCTTGGTGATGATCGTCCACTCGAAGTCGCCGTCGAGGTCGGCCGTCCAGCCAGGAACCGACTTGTTCTTGTAGTACTTCGACGAGGCGATGCAAGGACGGTCGGACAAGGGCGTCGTCGGGCTCGGGCACTGGCCGAGGTAGCCGTGATAGCTGTCGCTCAACGTGTCGGACCCGTCGTACCAGATGCTGACGCTGCCGATCTTGACGCCGGAGTTGATCGTCGAAGCGTCCTGCCGCAGGATGATCTGCAGGTACTCGAACGAGCCCGGCACGGTGACGGCCGACTGATAGCACGGCGTGAAGTTGACGCAGGTGAGCGTCGTCGGCGACGGCCCTCCCGAGACGACGGTCGTGAACGTCGCCTCGTCGATCGAAGCTTCGGCGGTGTACGTCGGCGCGGCCGGCACCGCGACGGTCGTCGCGAACGGATCACCCGCCGTGCTCACGCCGTTGCCGGTGAAGAAGTTGCCGCCAGCCTTCGGCACCGACGACTTGACGTTGACCGGGCTCGGCGTCCCGAGCACCACGCCGGCGGCGCTCCAGTTCACGGTCGAGTTGGTGGGCGGCGACTGCGGAACGCCGCCAGTGCCCTCGGCGTAGTAGGTGATGCCGGAGAACAGCGCCGAGTCCTCGTTCGCGCCGTCGGCCACGCCGTTCGTCGCCTTCGCCGGCGCCTTGAAGAAGATGGCGAACGTCGGATAGGTCTGGCCGGCGCGCAACTGGCCGATCGAGCAGCTGATCGCCGTCTTGTCGGTGTTGGTCGTCGTGCAGGTCGCCCCGTCCGCGCTCGAGAAGATCGGCTTCTCCGCGGAATCGGTGGCCGACGCCGTGCCAGTGAAGACGACGTTGTTGATCGTGTTCGTATTGGTCGGGTCGCTGCCGATGGTCACCGTGTAGCCGATGTAGGTCACCAGCGGATTGCTCCCCGTGGTCGCGTAGCTCACGTTCGGCGCCATCGGAGCCACGCTCGTCGTGACGATGCCGGCGCCCGCCCAGGCCTGGGTCGCCAGGCCGACGCCACCGGCGGCGACGAGACAGAACGCGCGCGCGCACGCTCCCGCGCGCTTGAAGAGACGATCACTCATGCTGCTCACTCCTGTAGTGCCCCGGTCGCCGGGGCGATGGATACCCTGCACTCAGCGGCCTTGCGGGACTCGCTGCAATTTCGAGACCAGGGTGGCGTCGATGGACGCGGCAACCGCCGCACGACCTCGCTCGCCCTGTCCACGCCTGATATGTAACTTCTTTCATAGGCGCGAAGGGGTTCGATGCTGGACTCGCCCCAAAGTGCTGTCAATGATGGCAACCCCCTGATTCGGGTGGTGTCCCACCGCCGGCGCGCCCAGTGCCGCCGGATGGCCGAGGCGGCGGGCGCCGCACCGGGCGCGGCGGCTTACGCGGGGGGTACCGCCTCGTCGGCCGGAGCCCGGTGCGCCGGGCGCGCTTGCCAGGGCCAGCGGCTCTCGATCTCGACGGTCAGCGTCCAGCTCAGGAAGGTCCGCACCAGCACGAGCAGGCCGAGCACCGCCACGTTGACGAGGGTCGGCTCGAGCGCGACCGTGCGCACCACGTCGCCGGCGACGAGGAATTCGAGCCCGAGCAGCAGCGAGCGCCCGATCTGGTGCTTGTAGCTCTCGTAGGCGCCCGGCTCGTCGAGCTTGAGCAGGAAGCGCACCGTTCCGCGGGTGATCGCCACGCGCAGCACGCCGGCGACGATGACGACCGCGCCGAGCAGTTCGATGGCGAGGGCCGCCCACTCGATGGCTTGGCGGATGGATCCGACCAGGTGTTCGCCGGGCATGCTGCCTCCTCGTGCCTCCGGCACGCGAAGGCGCGCCGCGCCGCCATGCTACGGCGTGCGGCGCGTGGTCCCGGCGAGCGGCGGCAAGAAGATTCGAGCGGCGACCGCGCCGGTCCGGCGGCGGCGCGGACGACGGTCAGTTGGCCGCGAAGCAGTAGAAGCGCCCGGCACCGCCGGTGCGCACCAGCGCCTCCTGGCTGCAGCCCGCCGACTGGTGCGAGAAGTTCCAGGACTTGGCCCAGTTCTCCGGCAGCGGGCCGGTGCGATCGTGGTGGCCGACGACGGCCGAACCCTCGCCGCTGCTCGTCCAGGCCTTGCATGTCGTGTCGGTCGCCGGGGAGAACGCCGTGCCGTCGGCGCGCGAGCCGGTCAGCATGTCGTGTTCGTTGGGGTTGTCGCCGCGGCCCTTGACGACGTTGCCCTTCTCGTCGAGCGCCGTCTCCTTGCTCAGGTTGTTGCCGTTGTGCAGCTGATCGACATTGGCGGCGATGAGCACGCCCTTGGCGTTGTACCAGGGGCCGGTCCCGATGCGGTCGCGCGCGTTGACCGATGCGACACCCTGCGGGATGGCCTGCGACGGGTTCGTGCCGGGGGCGCTGAGGTAGGCGCGCCAGGTCTTGCCGCCCGCCCCCGCCGCGGTGGCGAGCTTCTGGCAGATCGCGTCGGCGCCGGCGAGCCCGCCGAGGTCGGCGCCCTTGCCGCTGCCGGCGCTGGTCACGAAGAAGCTCATCGGCCCCGTGGCGGGCGGCGTGGCGCAGGCTGCCAGCAACAGCGCCGTCAGGCCGGTCAGGGCGGCGATGCGGGTCTTGAAGGGCATGAACGGTCTCCGGTGTTCGGGTTGTGGGAGCCTGTGGTACGTCCCGGCATGGCGCTTTCATCCATCGGCCGCGCCGGGGCCGCCACGCCCGGCGCGGCCGGAGGCAATCTGCGTCGGGGCGGGCGTCAGCGTGGCAGCGGCAGTGCGCCGGTGCACTTGATCTCTTCGAGGCAGACGCTCGAGCGCACGCTGTCCACGCCCGGCAGCCGCATCAGCCGGTCCATCAGCAGCTGCGACAGCGACTTCAGGTCGCGCGCGATGACCTTGATGACGTAGTCGAAGTCGCCGGTCACGGAGTAGCACTCCAGCACCTCGGGCACGTCGGCGATCAGGTCCTGGAACT
>JAXLRB010000050.1:0-5209 GCA_046331325.1 Vicinamibacterales bacterium
CGCCGCCACGCTCGAACCAAAGCCGCGCGACTTCCGCGACGTCAGCGCCTTCAAGAACGGCTTCGAGGTGCAGGCCATCGCCACCACGATCGCCGAGGGCATTCTGCAGCACGCGGCGCCGGCCACCGGCGCCACCGGCGCGCCCGTGCATCACCAGCAGGGCATGCCGAAGTTCCCGCACCTCTCCGAGGTCGAGCGCCAGTCGCTCGCCTTGTACGTCATGTCGCTTCACACGCAGTCCACGAGCCGTTAGGAGTCCACCATGTCCCAGCGCACCTTCTCAATCCTCACCGCCGCCATCGCGGCCGTCGTGATCTCTTCGTCGCTCGCCCTCGCCCAGACGCCGGCCGTGACGGTGCATGACGCCTGGGTGCGCGAGCCGATGGGTGGCCGCAACATGACGGGCGCCTTCGCCGTCGTCGAGAACTCGAGCGCCACGACCAAGGCGATCGTCGCCGCCTCGTCCGACATCTCCGACAAGGTCGAACTGCACGAGATGAAGAACGAGAACGGCATGATGAAGATGTCGCCGGTGAAGAAGGTCGACGTGCCGGCGAAGGGCAAGGTGGAGCTGAAGCCCGGCTCGTTCCACGTGATGCTGTTCGAGGTGAAGAAGAAGATCGCCGACGGCGAGAAGATCTCGCTCACCTTCACGTTCGACGACGGCTCGAAGGTGACCACCGAGGCCCAGGTCCGCAAGGCCGGGACGATGCAGTGACGCGGCGCACGGTGCTGCGCGCGGCGGCCACGGCCGTCGCGCTCGCCGTGTCGGCGGCGTGCCAGTCGGGGCCGGGGGCGCCGGAACTGCCCGTGCTGCCGATCGGCGGCGACTTCGCGCTCACCAACCACGACGGCCAGCCGTTCGCGCTGCAGTCGCTGCGCGGCAAGGTGGTGCTGATCTTCTTCGGCTACAGCTCGTGTCCCGACGCCTGCCCGACGACGCTGTCGAAGCTGTCGAGCGTCGCCCGAAAGCTCGGCGACGACCGCGCGAAGATCCAGGCGCTCTACATCTCGGTCGATCCGGACCGCGACACGCCGCCGGTGCTGAAGGCCGACATGGAGAACTTCTCGATCGGGGCCATCGGCCTCACCGGGAAGAAGGACGACATCGACAAGGTCGTGAAGCAGTACGCCGCGGCCTACGAGATCGTGCCGACACCGGAATCGGCGGCGAAGTACACCATCTCGCACACGACGAGCGTCTACGCGCTCGACGCGCAGGGCCGCGTGCGCATGACCTTCCCCTACGAGGCGACCGTGGACGAGGTCGTCACCGGCATTCGGGAGATCCTCGCCCAGAAGTCGTGAGCGCGAGGCCGCGGCGCGATCAGGCGAATACGAGGGGCACGAACGCGGCCGGCACGTGGAAGTCGGGGGCCGGCGTGTCGGTCGGCGAGTACGTGAGGTACTGCCGCCTGCCGTCGAGGCGGCTGATGCGGAACAGGTTGGCCCGCCACGTGTCGCCAGCCGCGGGCACGACGCCGAAGGCGCTGAACGGCATCCGCATCACGGCCCGCCATGTGCCGGCGGCGGTGTCGATCGCGGCGGCGGTCTCCATCCCGCTTCGCCACGTGATGTCGACATGCACGCGCGGCTCGTGGATGGCGAGGTCGCACCACTGACCGGTGGGCGCCACCTCGAATTCCTTGTAGCTCGTGTGACGCGGCTCAGCCGGGCACCAGACGAACGCCTCGCACACGTCGCGCTCCCACAGCGCGACGCGTTTGGTCGTGACGTCGATCGCGGGCCCGGTGTCGGCGTCGAGCTCGGTGTAGCCACAGGTGAAGGCGACCCACAGATGCGTGTCCGACCACGCCAGGCGCGCCGTGGTGCGCAGCGCCGCGGGCGCGTCGTCGCCGCGCCAGGTGGTGGCGAGCGTCACCTCGGGAATCTCGCGCCAGGCGTCGGCGTCGATCGCCTCGCCGAGTTCGGGGACGCGGCGGAACCGCGCGGCCTCGAGCGTCATGCCCGCATGATACGCGTCGCGCCGACCCGGCCGTAGGTTGCAACCCGTGACGCGGTGGCCACGGGACGTGCCGGTATCCTGTAGGGCCTCGATGCGCGTCGTCCTCACCCGCACGCCTTGCCGCCTGCTGCCCCTCGTGTGGGTGGTGACGCTCGTCGTCGCCAGCGGCGCGGCCACGCCGCGTCTGCGCGCGGTGCATCGCGAGTCGGCCACGCGCGCCTCGGCGCAGCGCCTGAGCGCGCGACCGGGCGAGCGCCCGCGGGCGATCGCGCCCGATCCCGATCACGGCGCGCTGTCGAGCCACGCCGGCACCGGTGGCGAACCGCGCGGGCCGCGCCGACTGGTGGCCGTGGTGCCGCCCGCGGTGGCGCTGTGGCGGCCGGAGGCGGTGACGGCCGGGCGACCCACCGCCGCTGCCGTGCTGCCGCCCCACTGGTCGACGCGTCCCCGGCCGGCCCGTGGTCCTCCTGCCTGACGTCCGCCCGCTCCCAGTGCCGCAGCAGGCCGTTTGCCGCCGCGCCCTCCGTGTGGGCGCCAGCGGGCCGGCGCGCTGTCGGCGTGCCGGATGTACGTCATAGTCAGGAAGGTCCGAGACCCATGAAAGCCCATACGTTCGACTCGCAGGCGACGATTACGCCCCATCGCGCGCTCGAGATCCTCAAGGAGGGGAACGAGCGCTTCGTCAGCAACCTGCGGATCAACCGCAACCTGCTGCAGCAGGCCAACGAGACCCGCGACGGGCAGTTCCCGTTCGCCACCATCGTCAGCTGCATCGACAGTCGCACCTCGGCCGAGCTGATCTTCGACCAGGGGCTCGGCGACATCTTCTCGGTGCGCATCGCCGGCAACGTCATCAACACCGACATCATCGGCAGCCTCGAGTTCGCCTGCCACGTGGCCGGATCGCGGCTGGTCGTGGTGCTCGGCCACACCTCGTGCGGCGCCATCAAGGGCGCCTGCGATCACGTCGAGATCGGCAACCTCACCGAGCTGCTCTCGAAGATCCAGCCGGCCGTCTACGAGGAGAACCAGACCTCGAATCCGGCGCTGCGCAACTCGAAGAACACGACGTTCGTCGAGAACGTCGCCGACCTGAACGTGCGCCGGTCGGTGCGCGCCATCGTCAACCGCAGCTACATCCTCGAGCGGCTGATCGAGGCCGGCAAAGTGGCCATCATCGGCGCCAAGCACGACCTGCCCAGCGGCGAGGTGACCTTCTTCGACGACACCTGGGTGCACGACGTGGCGTCGATGCGGCAGATCACCGGTCGCGCGGCCGACAACAGCGCGAGTTCATCGACTGAAGGCGTGTAGCTCCGCTCGCCTCGGAGCCGCCTCCGGGGTATCCTGCCAGCCATGCTGGCGCTGGCCCTCGAACGCACCGTGCTCGACGGCGTCGTCCCCCGGGACGTCGCCGCGCGCACGTGGCGCGAGGTGCGCGACGACCTCCCCGAGGCCGGGCGCGACGAGACCCGCGCGCAGCTGACCCTGCTGCGCAACGCGCCCCACGACTTCCGCGATCGCCAGGTCTACGTGTGGATCGACGGCGAGGCGGTGGGCAAGCTGCGCTACGGCGTGCCGCTCAGCCTCGAGATTCCGCCAGGTCCGCACCGCATCAAGGTGCACAACACGCTGTTCCGCGACACCTTCGAGTTCGTGGCCGCGCCCGGTGAACACGTGCGCGTGAAGTGCACCAACGGCATTCCCACCGGCGGCTGGGTGATGCTGGCCTTCCTGCACATCCCGTATCTCAGCGTGAAGCTCGAGCGCGACGCGTGATGACGTCCCGCGCGCGATCGCTGGGGGCGCTGGCCCTCGTACTCGGGTTGTGCGCCGTAGCGGGCGCACAGCCATCGCCGTCGCTCGTGCGTCGCCACGCCGCCGACAAGCTCGCCGCCCGCGCCGCGCGCACGGCGCCGCTCACCCTCGACGGCAAGCTCGACGAGCCGATCTACACGACGGTGGCGCCGCTCACCGACTTCCTGCAGCAGGAGCCGCGCGAAGGGCAGCCGGCCACCGAGAAGACCGAGGCCTGGATCCTCTTCGACGACACCACGCTCTACATCGCCGCGCGGCTCTGGGACTCGCATCCCGAACGCGAGGTGGCCAACGAGCTGCGGCGCGACAACGGCAACATCCTCGGCAACGAGAACTTCACGTTCGTCATCGACACGTTCCACGACAAGCGCAACGGCTATCTCTTCCAGACCAACCCGCTCGGCGCGCTGCGCGACATGACGGTGACCGACGACCAGCAGAACTCGGCCTGGAACGGCATCTGGTACGTGAAGACCGGCACCTTCGACCAGGGCTGGACGCTCGAAGTGGCGATTCCCTTCAAGACGCTGCGCTACAAGGGCAGCGGCCCGCAGACGTGGGGTATCAACCTGCGCCGGCTGGTGAAATGGAAGAACGAGTTCTCGTACCTGTCGCTCGTGCCCGCCGCGCTCGGCACCACCGGCGTGAGCCGCATGGCCTCGGCGGCGACCATCGAGGGCATCGAGACGCCGGCGCAGTCGAAGAACCTCGAGATCAAGCCATACGTGCTCGGCACCTCCACGGCCGTGCGGCGGTCGGGCGCGCTCGATTCGGCGTTCGGGAAGAACGCCGGGCTCGACTTCAAGTACGGGCTCACGCGCAGCCTGATCGTCGACGCCACCTACCGCACCGACTTCGCGCAGGTGGAGGAAGACCTGCAGCAGATCAACCTCACGCGCTTCAGCCTGTTCTTCCCTGAGAAGCGCGACTTCTTCATCGAGGGGCAGGGCATCTTCGACTTCGGTGGCGTGCAGGCGGGCAACAGTCCTGGCGACGTGCCGCTGATGTTCTACAGCCGCCGCATCGGCCTCGCCAACGGCCAGGCCGTGCCGGTCACCGGCGGCGCGCGGCTCACCGGCCGGCAGGGCGCCTACAGCATCGGCCTGCTCGACATCCACACAGAGGACGCCCCGGCGGCGGGCGCCGCGGCCACCGGCTTCACCGCGCTCCGCCTGAAACGCAACGTACTGCGGCGCAGCAACGTCGGCGTGATCGCCACGCGCCGTGGTCCGGCCGCGATCTCCACGCCGGCGGCGCGCGGCAGCGGCGAAGCCAGTTACACCATCGGCGCCGACGCCACGCTGCTGTTCTTCAAGTCGATCAACCTCACGGGCTACGGGGCGAAGACGCGGGTGCCCGATCGCACCGGCCGCACCGTCGATGGCGCCAGTTATCGAGGTCGCGTCGACTACACCGACGATCGCT
>JAXLRB010000051.1:0-4038 GCA_046331325.1 Vicinamibacterales bacterium
CTCAAGGCGCTGTCGCCCTGAAGTCGTGTCTCAACCGCTGAAGTCCCCTCGTCTTGAGTGGAGACGTGAAGGCGCGATGCCGCGGCCCATCAACGACCGCAGGGTCACTTCGCCGGCACGGTCACCGGCTTGCCCTTCTCCGCGATGCGGAACACCAGCACTTTCGATGGCTCCACGGTGCGCGTGGCGCTGATTTCGTCCGGGCGTTCCTGCTGCAGCTCGCCGGCGCGGGCGGTGTACGGGGCGCCGTCGTCGGGCGTGACGGCCTGCGCGCCTTCGATGACGTAGGTGAACGAGTAGGCCGGATGCGAGTGGCGGCCGCTGCTGCCGACGCCGTTCGTGAGGTGCGAGATCAGCACCTCCTTGCCGGGGCACCACGCGCCCAGGTCGAGCTTCAGCAGGTCTTTCGTCTCGGTCTTGCGGTCCTGCGCATCGACGCGCGCGGACCATGCCGTGGCCACCAGCATTCCGGCCGCGAAGCCGCCCACCACCAGCATCCACTCGCGTCGCATACGTCTCCTCCGTCCGCACAACTCAGCGCGGTGGGCGCATGTTACGCCGGAACACGACAGCGAGCGGTGCTTCCGGCGTGGTGTCTCTTGCGGCGGAACTCCGAGCAGCGGCGTGTGGTCCACCAGAGTCGCCGCGCATCCACGGCGCGCGAGGGTGGAGCCGAAAGAGATGCCACGTCGGGAGCGCCGCGATCGGGCGAGGCCCGGCGCCTTGGCGGGAGACGTGATGGCGCGATGCCGCGGCACACGGCTCCTGCTCGTCGTAGAATCGCCCCTCGCCGCGATCCGTGACGGCGGGAGACCATCCGATGACTCAGGCGCCGAAGTGGTTCATGCCCGTGGCCGTGCTCGCGTTCCTGTGGAACCTGATCGGGTGCGCGGCGTATCTCAGCGACGTGATGCTGACGCCCGAAGCCGTGGCGCAGATGCCGGCCGACCAGCAGGCGCTCTATGCCGCGCGTCCCATGTGGGCGGTGGCGGCGTATGCCATCGCGGTGTGGGGCGGGGCGCTCGGGTCGCTCGGGCTGGTGCTGAAGAAGCGCTGGGCGTCGATCCCGCTGATGGCGTCGGTGGCCGGACTGATCGTGCAGGACGCGGCGCTCTTCGGTCTGAGCCCCGTGTCGATCTCGCCCGCCGTCTATGTGCTGCAGGGCATGGTGCTCGTGATCGCGCTGTTGCTGGTCCGCATGGCCGGCACCGCGTCGGCGCGCGGCTGGTTGTCGTAACCCGCGGAGCCGCGTCATGCGCATGAGCGACATCCCGTTCGGCACCACGGACTGGGCCACCGTGCCGGCCACGCGTCACGACGGCGAGTCGGGACACGCGATGTGGCGCGTGCGGCAGTTCGGCGACATCCGCGTGCGCATGGTGCAGTACTCGCCCGGCTACGTCGCCGATCACTGGTGCTCGAAGGGGCACATCCTGCTGTGTCTCGAGGGCGAGCTCTACACCGAGCTCGAAGACGGCCGCTCGTTCACGCTCACGCCGGGCACCAGCTATCAGGTGGCCGACGAGGCCGAGCCGCACCGCTCGCGTACCAGCACCGGCGCCACGCTGTTCATCGTGGATTGACGCCGATACACTGGGCCGCATGTCCACCGTGCGGCCGCCGGCCGATCCCGAATCCGATCCGCGCGTGCGCGCCGTCTTCGACGACATGCGCGCCACCCGCAAGAGCGACTACATCAACGCCTTCTGGCGCACGCTGGCCTTCGACGCCGCGCTGCTCGAGCGCACCTGGGCCGACGTGAAGCAGGTGATGGCCACGCCGTCGGCGCTCGATCCGGTGGTGAAGGAGATGGTGTTCATCGCCGTGTCGGCCGCCAACGGCTGCGACTTCTGCGTGCACTCACACACCGCCGCCGCGAAGGCCAAGGGCATGACCGCCGCGCAGCACGCCGACATGCTGGCCATCATCGGGTTGGCGGGGAAGACCAATCAGCTCGTGGCCGCGCTGGGCGTGCCCACGGATCCCGCGTTCGACGCCGGCCAGTGACGCCTGCTGACGCCTCGCGCGGGTGGGACGCTGCTGCGGACCTACTGATCGGCCATCGCGCGCAGTCGACCACCGGCGTGGCCGTGCTTCGCGAGTGGGCGAGGGCGCTGCCGGCGGGCGCGTCCGTGCTCGATCTGGCGTGCGGGGCCGGGGCGCCAGTATCGACCACGCTCGTCGATCTCGGCTTCCGCGTGTCCGGCATCGATGGATCGCCGCGTCTCGTCGACGCCTATCGCGCGCGGTTCCCGCAGGCCGAGGTGGCGTGCGAGGCGGTGCAGGCGTCCGCGTGGTTCGGGCGTCCGTTCGACGCCATCGTCTCGATCGGCCTGCTGTTCCTGAACGACGAAGCCACGCAGCGCGCCGTGATCGCACACATGGGACGCGCCACCCGGCCCGGCGGGCGCGTGCTCGTGACGGCGCCGTGGCAGACCGCCACGTGGATCGATCCCACGACGAACCTCGAGTGCCGATCGCTCGGGCGGGCCGAGTACATCCTGGCATTCGAGGCGGCCGGCCTCGTCGTGGACGCCATGCCCACCGACGACGGCGAGAATCACTACTACGCGGCCGTTCGCGTGTAGACGCCACCAGCGCACGCTCGTGCTGCCGCCGGCGTTGCCTTCGCCGGCGCCCGGCGTCACACTACCTGCCATGCAGATCGATCGGCGGCAGGTGCTGACCGGCATGGCGGGCGCGATTGGCGCCGCCGCGCTGCCCGCGTCCACGGCGGACCTCGCGGCGCAGGCCCCGGCCGGCCGCGGCTTCCCGCGCAAGACCGACTTCGCCTTCGAGCCGGGCGTCACCTACATCAACGGCGCGTTCACGCATCCGATGCCGACCGCGGCCGCCGAGGTGTTCCGCGAAGCCGTGCGCCGCCGCACCACGGTGGGCGCCAAGTTCGTGCCCACGCCCGACGTGCGGCCGCTGTTCGCGTCGCTCATCAACGCGCAGGCCAACGAGATCGGCCTCATTCCCAACACCAGCACCGGCGAGAACCTGGTGGTCGAGGCGCTGGACCTGAAGCCGGGCCGCGACAACGTGGTCACCGACGCGCTGCACTTCGAGGGTGCGCTGGTGCACCTGATGGAGCGGAAGAAGCAGGGCCTCGACGTCCGCGTCGTGATGCCGCGCGACGGCCGCATCGACCTCGCCGACATGGAGAAGGTGATCGACCAGAACACGAAGCTGGTCGAGGTGTCGTTCGTGGCGATGTACAACGGCTTCCAGCACGACCTGAAGGCCGTGTGCGATCTGGCGCACGCGAAGGGCGCGCTGGTCTACGCCGACATCATCCAGGGCGTGGGCGCGGTGCCGCTCGACGTGAAGGCCACCGGCGTCGACTTCGCCGCCACCTCCACCTACAAGTGGCTGATGGGCGACTTCGGCCTCGGCTTCCTCTACGTGAAGGCCGAGCACCTCGATCGCCTGAAGCGCCCGCACTGGAGCTACGAGTCGGCCACCGACGTCGACATCCACTGGGCGCCCACCGATCCCGCCGCGCCGAACCCGGTCAGCTACCGCCCGGGTCGAGGCGCCGGCGCGTTCGCGCGGCTGGGCACGGTCGCCAGCGGCGTCGCGTTCGCCCTAGGCGCGTCGCTGCCGTACATCCAGTCGCTCGGCGTCGCCAACATCCAGGCGCACCGGCAGCCGCTGTTGAAGAAGCTGCAGGACGAGATGCCGCGCCTGGGCTTCGTGGCGCAGACGCCGCGCGACAGCACCTCGCCCATCGTCACCTTCGCGCACAAGGACGGCGAGGGGCTCACCAAGAAGCTGGCGGCCGCGAAGGTGGACGTGCGCGTGGCGCAGTACTGGGTGCGCATCTCGCCGTCGATCTACAACGACATGGCCGACATCGACCGCCTGCTCGCCGCGCTGTCGTAACTGGTTCACGCGCCGATGTACGAGCCTCGACATCACCGGCCCATCGCCATGCCGCGCTTCGTGCGCCGCATGGTGCTGCACGTGGCGACGGCGGTGGGGCTCGTCACCGGGTCGTTGCTGCTCGGCATGGTCGGCTACGTGTACTTCGAG
>JAXLRB010000052.1:0-3341 GCA_046331325.1 Vicinamibacterales bacterium
TCGGCACAGTGTGGCGAGCGGCGCCAGCCCGGCCATTCAAGGGCGCGCACCCCCCGCCGATTGCTCGATCGCGGGAAGACGTGTGCGCCGGTGCGCCGCGTCGCGCGACGCACCTGTGACCCACGACCGTCAGGCGTTCGAACTGCTCGTTGGCACGCGCCAGCTCGACCTGGCGTACCGGCGACTGCCGCTGCTGGTGGCGTTGTCGCTGACGGTGCCGCTCGTGTTCATCGCGCTGATGCGGTCGTTGTTCCCCGAGCGCGAGCTGGGCGCCATCCTGGCGATGATGTGGACGGCGACGGCCGCGCGCTGGATCCTGTGGCGCGCGTGGAGCCGTTCGGGCTTCGGTCCACGCAGCCTGCGCGAGTGGACGATCCGCTACTGGCTGGTGACGACGTTCGCCGCCGTGGCCTGGTCGGCGTCGGCGCTGCTGCTCGTGGTGGACGCCACGCCGCTGGCCACGCTGATGCTCGCGATCATGATGTTCGCGGTGACCGCGATCGGCTCGAACTCGCTGGCGTCGCACCTGCCGTCGGCCGTCACGTTCATCGTGCTGATCCTCGGCCCGATCGCCGGCATCATGGTGGTCGAGCCGGATCACGTGGTGCGCGTGAGCGGGCTGGCGATGATGGTAGGCACCATGGCGCTGATCGCCACGGTGGTGCGGGCCGGCACGGAGACGGCGTCGCTGCTGCGCACCGAGTTGCGCCTGTCCGACGCGGTGGCCGAAGCGATGGACGCGCGCGCCGTGGCCGAACGGGCGAGCGTGGCCAAGAGCGAGTTCCTCGCCAACATGAGCCACGAGCTGCGCACGCCGCTCAACGCGATTCTCGGCTACAGCGAGATGCTGAGCGAGGACGCCCGCGCCGACGGATCAGACGACACCGCGAACGACCTCGACAAGATCGCCGCGGCGGGCCGGCATCTGCTGGCGCTGATCAACGACGTGCTCGATCTGTCGAAGATCGAGGCGGGTCGCATGGAGCTGCACGTCGACACCGTGGATGTGGCGGCGGTGGTGCGGCGCGTGGTGGATACGAGCGGCACGCTGGCGGCCGCCGCGGGCAACGTGCTGAGCGTTGAAGGGCTCGACGATCTCGGCACGATCCAGTCGGACGCGCTGAAGCTGCAGCAGGTGCTGCTGAACCTCGTGGGCAACGCGTGCAAGTTCACGAGCAACGGCCAGGTGCGCCTCGTGTGCACGCGGCAGCGGGGCGACGACGGCGATCGCCTGGTGGTGGCGGTGCGCGACACCGGTATCGGCATCACGCCCGAGCAGATGTCGCGGCTGTTCACGCAGTTCACCCAGGCCGACAGCTCGTACACGCGCCAGTACGGCGGCACTGGTCTCGGCCTCGCGATCAGTCAGCGGCTGTGCCGGCTGATGGGCGGCGAGATCACGCTGGAGAGCCGCTTCGGGCAGGGGTCCACGTTCACGGTGCATCTGCCGGTGGTGGCGCCTGGAGCGTCGGCGGCCGCGGGCGGCGGAGCTCAGGGCGCAGGGGCGAGGATCGCGGCGTAGGGTCGCGCTGAGAGTTGGGCGGGCTCAGTCCGCCAACGACCGCGCGCGCAGGCGCATCACGCGCAGGGCCACGTGCCAGTCGTCGCGCAGGCTGTTGGCAAACCACAGGATCACCTGGGCGATCACCGCTACGAACACCATGCCGCCGAGCACGTCCGTCTTGATCGGGCTGCCAGTATCGACACCGGCGAGGTAGAGCGGCGCGACCGGCACGGCCAGGCGCATCACGTGACGCAACCAGCGATACGGCGCGAACGACCCGAGGCGCTGCTCGACTCGGATGCCAAGCAGCATCACGAGCGCGGCAGGCACGAGCATCGCCGCGTAGCTCACGGGCGGCTGCAGGCGCAGCTCATCAGCGATCTCGGCGGCCACGAACGCGACGGCGCCCGCCACGGCGGCCATCAGCGGATACAGCCACGGCGACAGCGCCAGGCCCGTCAGCGCGATGAGGAGCCGGGCGGTCTCAGGGTCTTCGACGGGCGTGCCTTCGTCGTATTCCTTCCAGGTCTGTTCGCCGGTGAAGACGTTCGTGTGCAGGTAGCGCGGCATCGGGGGTGCGCGACAGCATACCCCGACTCAGGCCAGCCGCTTGCTCGACCGTAGCGTGGCCAGCGCGATCAGCACGAGGCCGCACGTGAGCAGCGCGGCGATCTGCGGCCATAGCACCGCCACGCCGACGCCCTTCAGGAAGATGCCGCGCACGATCACCAGGAAGTAGCGCAGCGGGATCAGGTACGTGACCCACTGAATCCACGACGGCATGTTTTCAATCGGGAACGTGAATCCCGACAGGTAGATCATCGGCGTCAGGAAGAAGAACGTGGCCGTCATCGACGCCTGCTGCTGCGTCTGCGAGATGGTGCTCACGAACAGGCCGAGACCGAGCGTGCTGAGCAGATAGATCAGGCTGCAGGCGAAGAGCAGCGGGAAGCTACCCAGGAACGGCACCTGGAACCAGAACACCGCCACCAGTGTCACCAGCACCACGTCGAACATGCCGATCAGCGCGTACGGCAGCAGCTTGCCGACGATCAGCTCCCAGCGCGCCAGCGGGGTCACGTTGAGCTGCTCGAGCGTGCCCACCTCGCGTTCGCGCACGATGGCCATGGCCGACAGGTTCGTGGTGACCACGAGCAGCAGCAGCGCCACGATGCCCGGCACCATGAAATCGCGGCTCTCGAGGCGCGGGTTGAACCATACGCGGATGTCGGCGTCGATGGGCGCAATGCGCGGCAGGCCGGGACGCAGGTCCGCCGTCTTCTCGGCCGAGAACGCCGCCACGACATTCCTGGCGTAGCCGAGGGCCACGCCGGTGGAGTTCGAGTCGGTGCCGTCGGCGATCACCTGCACGGTGTCGGGACGCCCGGCCGAGAGGTGCTCGCCGAATCCGGCGGGAATGGTCAGGGCCATCCATGCGGTGCCGTGCGACAGATGCTGCTCGGGGCTGCCGTCGCCGGTCACCACGTCGACGATGTAGAAGTTCGACGAGGCGTCGAAGCGCTCGATGAGCTGGCGGCTGGAGGTGCTGCGGTCGCCGTCGACCACGAGCAGCGGGATGTCCTTGACGTCGGTCGTGGCGGCGTACCCCAGCACGGTGAGCTGAAGGATCGGCGCGATGATGACGATGCCGAAGAGCCGCGGATCCGCGCGCAGCTCGATCAGCTCCTTGCGCACGAGGTGCAGCAGTCGATGTAGTCCGGCCGGCATCATCGCCACTCCCGCTTGAGACGCAGCGACGCCATGCCCAGCATCACCGTGGCGAAGATCACCAGCGCCACCATCTGCGGCCACACGACGTCGACGTTCGTGCCCTTCA
>JAXLRB010000053.1:0-3120 GCA_046331325.1 Vicinamibacterales bacterium
GTCACGCAGGAAACCGTCCTCTTCGACGACACCATCGCCGCCAACATCGCGTACGGCATGCCGGAGGCGTCGCGTGAGGCGATCGAAGCGGCGGCCCGGGCCGCCCACGCGCACGACTTCATCGTGGCGCAGCCGCACGGCTACGAGACGGCCATCGGCGAGCGCGGCCAGCGCCTGTCGGGCGGCCAGCGGCAGCGGCTGGCGATCGCCCGGGCACTCCTGCGCGACGCGCCGATCCTGGTGCTGGACGAGGCGACGTCGTCGCTCGACTCCGAATCCGAGCGCCTGGTGCAGGACGCCCTGGCCGTGCTGATGCGGGGGCGCACGTCCTTCGTGATCGCGCACCGGCTGTCGACCATCCAGCGGGCGGATATGATCGTGGTGCTCGAACGCGGCCGCGTCGTCGACGCCGGCCGCCACGAGGAACTGCTGGCGCGCGGCGGGGCCTACGCCCGTCTGCACCGTGCCCAGTTCAGCGACGCGAAGGTGGGCCGGCCGGTGCCGGCCGGACCGCGCGGCTGACGGACGACGAGGAACGACGACGCATGATGAGAAGCATGACCGGGTTCGCCGCCGCCGCCGTGGACGACGATCGCGGCACCATCTCGGTCACCATCCGCGCGGTGAACCACCGGTTCCTCGATCTGCAGCTGCGGCTGCCGCCGGCGCTGGCCGACCTCGAGCCGCGGGTGCGGGCCCGGCTGCAGAAGGATCTGGCCCGCGGCCGCGTCGAGTTCCAGGCCACCCTGCAGACGCGCGCCGTCACCGCGCCGGTGGTCGAGCTGAACGAGGGCTTCGTCACCGCCGTCACCTCGGCCATCGACGTCGCCCGCGCCGCCGGCCTCGTGCAGGGCCCCCTCACGCCGGGCGACCTGCTGCGCCTGCCGCAGGCGCTGGCCATCCGCGAACGCGCGCCGGAGACGGAGCCCAGCCCCGGCTGGAGCGACGTCGTCGATGCCGTGCTCGGTCGCGCCATCGCCGCCCTCGACGAGATGCGCGTGCGGGAAGGGGCGGCGCTGAAGGCGGATCTGTCGGCGCGGAAGGCCACGCTGGCGACGCTCATCGACGCCGTCGTCGTGGCGGCCGAGGCCGGCCGGGCGGCGCTCGAGACGCGGCTGCTCGAACGGGCGCGCGAGATGAGCGCGACGCTGCCGATCGACCAGGCGGTGCTGGCCCAGGAAGTGGTGCGCGCCACGCAGCGTTCGGACATCGCCGAGGAAGTCACGCGGTTCCGTGCCCACCTCGATCACTGGGACGCGCTCACCGACGGCGAGGAGCCCTGCGGCCGGAAGCTCGATTTCCTGCTGCAGGAGATGAACCGTGAGGTGAACACGATCGGCAGCAAGGCCGACGGCCTGCAGGTGTCGGGCCACGTGATCGACCTGAAGGCCGAGCTCGAGCGGATGCGGGAGCAAGTGCAGAATGTCGAGTAAGCGCGGTCTGCTCTTCGTGATCTCGGCCCCCTCGGGCACGGGGAAGACCACGCTGGTCGAGCGGCTCGTCCAGATCCTGCCGAACCTGCGCATGTCGCGCTCGTACACGTCGCGCGCCATCCGCGCCGGCGAACGCGAAGGCGTCGACTACCACTTCATCTCGCGGATGTCGTTCGAGGCGATGATCGCCGCCAACGCCTTCCTCGAGTGGGCCGACGTCTTCGGCAACTACTACGGCACCGCCGCCGCCGACGTCGAACGCATGCTGTCGCAGGGGCAGGACGTGGTGCTCGTGATCGACGTGCAGGGGGCGCGGCAGGTGCGCCAGCGCGGCACCGATCACACGGCGGTGTTCGTGATGCCGCCCACGTTCCCGGTGCTCGAAAAGCGGTTGCGCGGCCGCAGCACCGACACCGAAGAGGCGCTTCAGCGCCGTCTCGAGACGGCGCGGGCCGAGGTGTCGAGCTACCGCGAGTACGACTACGTGGTCGTCAACGACGACCTCGAGGCCACGGTGGTGCGGCTGCAGGAGATCATCGCCGCCGAGCGCTCGCGCGTGCACCGCATGACGCGCGTCGCCGACGCCATCGTCAGGACGTTCTTCGGCGACACGCCGCAGCAGGCGTAAGGACCCGCCCATGGCACGCATCACCGTCGGAGTCTCGGGAGGCATCGGCGCCTACAAGGCCGTGGAAGTCGTGCGCGGCCTGCAGAAGCGCGGCCACGACGTCACCGTCGTGATGACGCGGGCGGCCCGCCGCTTCGTCGGCGAGCTCACCTTCGGGGCGATCACGCGGCGGCGCGTGGTGTCGAGCCAGTGGGCGCCGGGGCTCAACGCCGACATCGAGCACATCGCGCTGGCCGACCAGTCCGATCTGCTGCTCGTGGTGCCGGCCACCGCGAACACGATCGCGAAGTTCGCGCACGGTCTCGCGGACGACTTCCTCAGCTCGCTCTTCCTCGCCACCACCGCGCCGGTGCTGCTGGCGCCGGCGATGAACACGCACATGCTCGAACACCCGGCGGTGGCCGAGAATCTCGCCACCTTGTCGCGTCGTGGCGTGCGCTTCGTGCAGCCCGGCGAGGGCTATCTGGCGTGCGGCTGGGTGGGGAAGGGCCGCCTCGCCGAGCCGGCCGAGGTGGTCGAGACCGCGCATCAGCTCGTCACCGGCGCGCAGCCGCTGGCCGGGCGGCGCGTGATGGTCACGGCGGGGCCCACGTTCGAGGATCTCGATCCCGTGCGCTTCATCGGCAACCGGTCCAGCGGCAAGATGGGCTACGCGGTGGCGGCCGAAGCGGCGCGGCGTGGCGCCGTCGTCACGCTCGTCACCGGGCCGACGCATCTCGATCCACCGGCTGGCGTCGAGGTCGTGCGTGTGCGCAGCGCCGCCGACATGCATCACGCGGTGATGGTGCGCGCCGGGGCGGTCGACGCCGTGGTGATGGCCGCTGCCGTGGCCGACTACACGCCCGAGGCCGTGGCGGCGCAGAAGGTGGCGAAGGCCGACGGCGGCTGGACGGTGCCGCTGAAGCGCACCACCGACATCCTCGCCGCGCTGGGGGCGCTGCCGTCGCGCGCGGACCGTCGTCCCGTGCTCATCGGCTTCGCGGCGGAAACGCACGACGTGCTCGATCACGCCGACGCCAAGCGCCGCCGCAAGGGCGTCGATCTCATCGTCGCCAACGA
>JAXLRB010000054.1:0-2695 GCA_046331325.1 Vicinamibacterales bacterium
AGTCGAGGATCGCCTTCGGGTGCACGCCGATGTTGTTGTTGATGATGAACTCGAGCCGCGCCAGCCCGACGCCCGAGTTCGGCATCTGCGCGAAGTCGAAGGCGAGCTGCGGGTTGCCGATGTTCATCATGATCTTCACCGGGCAGTACGGCATCTCGCCGCGCGGCACGTCGCTGACCTCGGCCTCGAGCAGGCCGTCGTAGACATAGCCGGTGTCGCCCTCGGCGCACGAGACGGTGACCAGCGCGCCGTCGGCCATGCGCTCGGTGGCGTCGCCGCAGCCGACCACCGCCGGGATGCCCAGCTCGCGCGCGATGATCGCCGCGTGGCAGGTGCGCCCGCCGCGGTTGGTGACGATCGCCGCGGCGCGCTTCATCACCGGCTCCCAGTTCGGGTCGGTCATGTCGGTGACGAGCACGTCGCCGCTCTGCACGCGTTCCATCTCGGCCGGCGAGCGGATCAGCCGCACCGGGCCGGTGCCGATCTTCTGGCCGATCGCACGGCCTTCGGCGAGCACCACGTTCTTCGACTTGTCGCCCTTGAGCCGGTAGCGCTGCTCGACCTTGCCGGCGGCCTGGCTCTTCACCGTCTCCGGGCGCGCCTGCAGGATGTAGAGCTTGCCGTCGGCGCCGTCCTTGCCCCACTCGATGTCCATCGGCCGGCCGTAGTGCTGCTCGATGACCAGCGCGGTGCGCGCCAGCTCGACGACCTCGGCGTCGGTCAGCGAGTAGCGGTTGCGCTGCTCGGGCGGCGTGTCGACCGTGCGCACCAGCGGCCCGCCCGCGCCGGGCGCCTGCGGCGGCGCGAATTCCATGCGGATCAGCTTGCTGCCGAGGCTGCGCCGGATGATCGCGTGCTTGCCGGCGCGCAGCATCGGCTTGTGCACGTAGAACTCGTCCGGGTTGACCGCGCCCTGCACCACGGTCTCGCCCAGGCCGAAGCTCGAGGTCACGAAGACCACGTCCTCGAAGCCGGACTCGGTGTCGATCGTGAACATCACGCCGGCCGCGCCGAGGTCGGAGCGCACCATGCGCTGCACGCCGGCCGACAGCGCGACATCGCCATGGGCGAAGCCCTTGTGCACGCGGTAGCTGATCGCGCGGTCGTTGTACAGCGAGGCGAAGACCTCCTTCGTCTTGTGCAGCACCTGCTCGATGCCGACGACGTTGAGGAAGGTCTCCTGCTGGCCGGCGAACGAGGCATCGGGCAGGTCCTCGGCGGTGGCCGACGAGCGCACGGCGAACGAGGCGCCGGGATGGTCGCGCGTCAGCCGCTCGAACTGCGCGCGGATCGCGGCCTCGAGGTCGGCCGGGAACGGCGTGTCGACGATCCAGCCGCGGATCTGCGCGCCGGCCTCGGCGAGCGCGCGCACGTCGTCGGTGTCGAGCGTCTTCAGCCGCGCGTCGATGCGCTGGTCGAGCCCGCCGTGGCGCAGGAACTGGCGGAAGGCATGCGCCGTGGTGGCGAACCCGCCGGGGACGCTGACGCCGGAGGCGGCCAGTTGGCTGATCATCTCGCCGAGCGAGGCGTTCTTGCCGCCGACCGCCTCGACGTCGCTCATCCTCAGCTGGTCGAGCGGTGCGACCAGGGCGGTCGCCAGGTGGGTGGATGACATGGGAAGGCTCCGTGAGGTGGAAAAGGCGGTGCGCCCGGCCGTCCACGCCCGCGGCGCGCGGCTGCGCCTGTTCTGATCATCGTCGGGCCGCGCGCTGGCATCGGGGGTCCTGGAGCCGGGGTCTGGATGGCGCGCGATTCTACGGAAGCCCCGCCTATCATCGAGCGGTCCCCACCCCAGGCGGCGCCCTGCCCGCGCGACCCATGCCCAGCCGCACCGTCTTCTTCGTCTCGGACGGCACCGGGATCACCGCCGAGACCTTCGGCAACTCGATCCTGGCGCAGTTCCCGGCGCGCCCGCGGCACGTCCGCCGGCCGTTCATCGACAGCGTCGACAAGGCCTGGGGCGTGCACGGCGAGATCAACCGGACCGCCGAGCGCGAGGGCAAGCGGCCGATCGTCTTCATCACCCTGGTCGACGAGGCGATCCGCGACGTGCTGACCGGCGAGTCTTGCAAGGGCCTGGTGCTCGACATGTTCCGCACCTTCGTCGAGCCGCTGGAGCAGGAGTTCGGCGTCAAGTCGAACCACCGCATCGGCCGCTTCCCCGACGTCGCCAAGAGCGAGGCGTACGACGAGCGCATCGACGCGATCAACTTCTCGCTGGCGCACGACGACGGCCAGTCGGCGCGCAACCTCGACCAGGCCGACGTGATCCTGATCGGCGTCAGCCGCAGCGGCAAGACGCCGACCTCGCTGTACCTGGCGATGCAGCACGGCATCAAGGCCGCGAACTACCCGCTGATCCCCGAGGACTTCGAGCGCGGACAGTTGCCGTCGGCGCTGGCCACCTACAAGGCCAAGTGCTTCGGCCTGTCGATCGACCCCGAGCGCCTGGCGCAGATCCGCCACGAGCGCCGGCCGGGCAGCAAGTACGCGGCGATCGAGAACTGCCGCTACGAGGTGCACGCCTCCGAGGCGATGATGCGCCGCAGCGGCATCGCCTGGCTGTCGTCGACGCACAAGTCGATCGAGGAGATCGCGACGACGATCCTGCGCGACCTGCGGCCCGACCGGCTGGTGTACTGAACCGAAGCGGCGCCTACGGCCGCGGCGCGGCGGCCGCCGCGCGCTGCCGCGC
>JAXLRB010000055.1:0-2264 GCA_046331325.1 Vicinamibacterales bacterium
TGATCGTCGGGCAGGCCTTGCCGCCGAAGAGCAGGCTCGTCGTGTCGCTCTTCGGGTCGCAGCCGATGAGCAGCACCTTCTTGCCCTGCTGCGCCATCATGTAGCTCAGGTTGGCGAGCGTGAAGCTCTTGCCGATGCCGCCCTTGCCGTAGATGGCGATGATCTGCGTCGCCTTCGTCACCGGCGCCGCGCTCGGCGCTTCGGGTTCCACCGCGGCTTCCGCCTTGAGGCGCTCGTCGCGCATGAAGATGACCGGTGACGCGTGGGTGCTCATTGGCAATGTCTCCAGTCGAGGATCATCTTCAGGCAGTCGGCATCGCCGAAGGCCGTGCGGTAGGCCGCGTCGGCGTGCTCGGGCTGCTCGTGGTGGGTGATGAGGCCGTCGAGCGACAGGCGCCCGGTCTCGGCCAGTTCCTTCACCGCCAGCAGGTCCGGGCGCTGCCATTCGGCGGCGCAGCGGATCTGCGCTTCGCGCATGAAGGCGGGTGCGAAGGCGAACTGCAGCGGGTCCGAGTAGAAGCCGGCGAGCACGATCTCGCCGCCGCGCGCCAGGCGCGCCACCAGGCGGTCGAGGATCTGCGAATCGCCGCTGACGTCGAAGACCGCGTGGTAGTCGCGCCGCGGATCCTGGTCCGGATGGACGACCGCGTAGCCTTCGGCGCCGACGGCACGGTGCGGGTTCGTCTCCCAGACCGTGGGCGCGGGGAAGCCGGCGACCACCGTCATGCGGGCCAGCAGGCGGCCGAGCACGCCGTGGCCGACGATCAGGTCGGGCGGCACGATGGGCGTGCGCTTGCCGCCGCCGGCCACCGAGTGGTAGGCCGTGGCCGCCAGGGCCAGCAGCACCGCGCGTTCGCCCAGGGTCTCTGACACCGGCACCACGCGCGAGGCGCCGACCACGAGCCGAGAGGCGGCACCGCCGAACAGCCCGCGCACTTCGCCGTAGCAGCGCGCGCCGGGCACGAACACGCGTTCGCCGATGCGGTGTTCCTCTTTCGCGCCCGCGGCCACCACGCGGCCGACCGATTCGTAGCCCGGAACCAGCGGGTAGCCCATGCCCGGGAAGGCCGGCATGCGGCCGTTCCACAGGAGCTTCTCGGTGCCGGTGCTGATGCCGCTGTATTCGATGTCGACGACCAGGTCGTCTTCGCCCGGGGGTGTGAGATCGAGCGCGCCGAACACGATGTGCTCGGGCTTCTCCAGCACGATGGCCATCGTCTTCATTCCAGCCTCCTGCGTGTCGCTCCGCTCACGGCGTTACCGGACCTCTCGAGGGGGTTTCGTCGGCATGCATCCGTGTCGAAGATCACAGTGTCATCCTACGCCGACGAGTACAAGTGTCAAGTTAGATTGACGACTGTCTCGGTCAGGGTTTACGCGCGACGACAACGGGCAGAAATGACCCCGGCCTGGATCGGCAGCCGGCCGGGCAGGCGGCGCACCTGTTCGAAGCCGGCGGCTTCCAGCATCTCGCCCAGGCGCTCGGCGGTGCGAGGGCGCCCGCGACCCATGGCCAGCAGGTAGAAGCCGAAGTAGGCGTCGCCCATCGCCTCGGCGCCGGCGACGCCGGCCATCGGTTCGGCCAGCACCAGGTGGCCGTCGTCGGGCAAGGCGCGGCGCACGTTGCGCAGCAGCCGCATCACGCGCTCGTCCGGGTGGTCGAAGCAGACCCGCACCAGCGAGACGAGGTCGGCGCCGGTCGGCAGGGGGTCGTCGAAGAAGTCGCCGCCGAAAGTCTGGGCGCGTTCGAGCAGGCCCCAGGCGGCGAAGCGCGCATGGGCGCGCTGCGCCACCGCCGGCAGGTCGAACAGCATCAGCCGCAGCGCCGGCGCATGGCGCGCCACGGCGCCCAGGAAGGTGCCCTCGCCCCCGCCCACGTCGAGCAGCACGCGGTGGCGCTCGAAGGGGTAGGCGGCCAGCAGTTCCTGCGCCACCAGAGGCTGCGACGCCGACATCAGCGTCGAATAGGCCGCGACCCGGTCCGGCGCCAGCGCCGCCGGCGCTTCGCCGTTGGCGCCATGGGCGGCGTAGGGCCAGTAGGCCGCCATCGCGCGGTCGCTCTCGCCGCGCAGCAGGGCGAGCGGGTCGGTCAGGTCGCTGTAGAGAGTGGCGTGGTGCTCCACCATCGCCGCCAGCCCCGGGTTGCCCACCATCGCGGCACCGCGCCGCCCCAGCGCGACGCGGCCGTCGCGCCGGCGCTCCAGCAGCTGTAGAGACGCGGCGGCGGCGAACAGCCGCTCGGCGGCGTCGGCCGAAAGCCCGCA